>JAZKFT010000008.1:0-299050 GCA_040386335.1 Bacteroidota bacterium | reverse complement strand
TTTATTTTGGAATTCGAAAGTCTGGAAAAACAAATAGCGCTTACACTTACGGACTTACGAATTTCGTAAAGCAGGAGATGGAAATCGTTAACTCTTCACTGGGTTTGGAAGAAATCATCGATTTCTTAACAAACATTACATCTTATGTTGTTGAAAATGACATTACGCTAAAAAGTGGTGAAACACTTGGTTACACGGCGGATCAAAAAATAAAAATAACCAGTTCAAAGGGGCATTTCGTAGACGGGCATAGTTTAAAGCTTGAGATGTAGTCTATGGTAGCCTTCCATTGATTTACTAATATAAAAACATTAAAAATCCCAGGCTGGTGGCCCGGTCAGGGAGAGAAAACAAATAACAAATGAACGTTTACCAGGACCTTTTAGACAAAAAGACAAAACTGGCCGTTATCGGCCTTGGATATGTTGGTTTACCGATAGCATTGGAATTTGCCAAAAAAATCAGCGTTATCGGTTTCGATATTAATGAAAAGCGTATTGGACAAATGCAGAACCATATCGATCCCAGTAACGAACTGGAATCATCTGCATTTGACGGATGCGATATCAGTTTTACCAATAACATCGATGATCTCCGTGAGGCCAGGTTTTTTATAGTGGCTGTGCCCACACCGGTTGACGAGCATAATGTTCCCGATTTACGCGCTGTAAAAGGCGCGTCCACCACAATTGGAAAAGCCATCAAGGCCGGCGATTATGTGGTTTTTGAGTCAACCGTTTACCCAGGTTGTACAGAGGAAGACTGTTTACCAATCGTTGAAAAAATCAGTGGCCTGAAAATGTGCACTGATTTTAAGTTGGGTTATTCGCCCGAGCGGATTAACCCGGGGGACAAGGAGCATACACTGCAGAATGTGGTGAAAGTCGTAAGTGGCTGCGATGCGGAAAGCCTTGATATTATTGCCAAAGTGTACGAACTGGTAGTTAGCGCTGGCGTTCACCGGGCTTCCTCTATCAAAGTAGCTGAAGCCGCAAAGATCATTGAGAATACCCAACGCGATCTCAATATTGCCCTGATGAATGAATTGTCGATCATCTTCGATATGATGGGCATTAATACTTATGAAGTTTTGGAGGCAGCCGGAACAAAATGGAATTTCCTTAAATTTTTTCCGGGGCTGGTCGGAGGCCATTGTATTGGTGTAGATCCATATTATCTAACTTACAAAGCTGCCGAGCTTGGCTATGATTCAAAAGTAATTTTGAGTGGCCGCAGCACCAATGATGGCATGGCGGCCTATGTGGCCAAAAAAGTGCTGCAGCACATTATAGAGAACAACGGCAATGTGAAGCAGAGCAAAGTCCTGGTAATGGGTGCAACTTTTAAAGAAAATGTTAGCGATATCCGAAACAGCAAAGTGGCAGATGTGGTGAAAGAACTCGAATCTTACAGCATTAATGTAGATATTGTAGATCCTTATGCAGATACCGATGAACTACACCATGAGTATGGCTTTGGCTTAACATCCGCCCCGGCAAATGATTATGATGCAGTGGTGGTTGCAGTGAGCCATAAAGATTATGCCGGGCTCGACAATGCCTATTTTGAAAGCATCACCAAACCATACGCCATGGTGGCCGATTTAAAAGGAGCATACAGGCATAAGATTTCCGGAAGGGCATATTGGAGTTTGTAAGTTTATAGAACGACCCTTTGCCGCGGAGCAGAAAAATCATAGATCATAAATCCGAAATCATAAATCATAAATCAAAGCGCTATGTCTGTTATTCTTGTTACGGGCGCCAAAGGCCAGCTTGGAAACGAGCTGCAATTGTTAGCACCAGCCTATCCACAGTTCAGTTTTTATTTTACCGATATAGAAGAACTTTCAATAACCGATGAAGCGGCTGTAGACGCCGAATTTGAGAAATGGAAGCCCGAGTTCTGTATTAATTGTGCCGCCTATACAGCAGTTGATAATGCAGAGGAAAACGGTGACTTATGCCGGCTTATCAACGCAACCGCGGTTGGCTATCTTGCCAAAGCCTGCCAGAAGCATGGTGCAAAACTCGTGCATATCAGTACTGATTACGTTTTTGACGGAACTAAAAAACACGCCTACACAGAAGACGACAGCACGAACCCTCAAAGCGTATATGGCAGCACCAAACTGGAAGGAGAGGAGTTGGCCATCAAACATGAATCCGAAGCATTGGTGATCCGCACTTCCTGGGTCTATTCGTCTTTTGGCAACAACTTTGTAAAAACGATGATGCGCCTGATGAGCGAAAGAGACGTTCTTAACGTTGTAAGTGACCAGGTAGGCTCCCCAACCTATGCACGGGATCTGGCTGACGTTATACTTAAGATCATTGCCAACTACCGGCTTTGTGGTGTTTGGTATCCTGGTATTTATCATTTTAGCAACGAAGCAGACATAAGCTGGTACGATTTTGCAACGACAATAAAAGAAATGACCGGCAACAGTTGCGCCGTTAATCCGATTCCAACAACTGCTTATCCGACTCCTGCCAAACGCCCCATGTTTTCGCTAATGGATAAGAGTAAATTTGTTACCACTTTTAATATCCCGTTAAGACCCTGGAAAGAAAGTTTAAAGGCTTGTATCGCTTTGCTGCAAGAGCAATAGCCTACTTTTAGCCAAAGCATTTACATGGTTTTCATTTTTCGTTCCTTTTTTTTGTTGGCAACCGGCTTTTTGGGAGTTGCTGCTTCCGCGCACGAAAAAGACACGACCTGGTCTTTCTCCATCGGTGACGACGTTACCGTTACTGTGGATATGCCTAAGATGGTCAAAAAGTATAAAACCCTATTGATCATTTATGCCCTGCCAAACGGAAATACTACCGCCCAAACCATGGGTAAACGGGTACAGCCTGGTGATGACTGGCATTACGATATCCAACATATCAGGGCACAAACAAAATTTATTCGGCAGTCGTTGGGCAGGCAAAATATTGTGGTGGCCTATCTTGAGAATAAGTACAAAAGCTGGCCACAGTTTAAAAAAATTCATTCCGACTACACCTCACGAATCCCATTTATTATAGACACCCTCATGTCGGTTGTCCCTTCCAACAAAAAGTCGCTGTATCTCAACGGACACAGCGGTGGGGGAAGTTTTATTTTCGGTTATTTACAAAGCTTAAATGCTATCCCTTCTTTTGTAAAGCGTATCAGTTTTTTAGATAGTGACTATGGCTACGATTCATCGCACCTGCCAAAACTAAAGAACTGGCTTAGCCATAATGATGCTACTCTCAGCGTATTTGCGTATAATGACAGTATTGCCTTACTGGACGGTAAACCATTTGTATCGGCCACCGGGGGCACATGGTATCGCAGTAAACTTATGATGAAGGATCTGTCTGCTTTTTTTTCATTCGAAAAAGTGCAGGATGACAGTTTGATCGTATATAAAAATTCCAAATCCAACATTCAATTCTTTTTCAAAACTAATCCCGACAGAAAGATATTCCATACTGTTCAGGTAGAGCGAAACGGGTTTATTCACTCCATTCTATGTGGAACAAAGCAAGACTCGAAAAGCTATCAATATTATGGGGAAAGGGCATATGGAACGATGATTGAGTAGTGGCTTTTTGATTGCCAAAATTCGTGACATACACTTAATTTATTCTTGCGCAAGTACAATAGACACGTACTACGCGGGTTGACGAACTGGTATTTTCGCATTGCACCAGCCAGACTGTTGTAGGCATTGAAGGGCTAGGCCCGGTGTAGTTTACAACAATATCCCTGGCAGCACTATTGTTATCGCGGTGTCCACCACCGCCACTCAATAATGTAGTGCCTGGTGGGCAGGTTATAGGTAGAATTCCCCGGTCGTGGCCGGCCAAATCAAAGTCGTAGCTTTTATAGACGTAACCCAGACTCCTACCTTTGTATGTATACAACCGGTTTTGTATGTGAAAGAAAACCGTGTTAATTGAAATCAAACTGCTTTAGAAAATCCTCCTTGTAGTTGCGGCCAATGGGAAGTTCGTGTTTTTCAATCATCACATCATGATCATTAAAACTGCTGATAGCATCTATATTCACTGCGAATGACCGGTGGATGCGGATTAGTTTTTTAAAATGGATTTTCTCCAATAAACTATTGAGGGATAACCTCAGAGAGAACTTCTTTTCCCCCGTGGTAATATTGCAATAATTATTGTCTGCTTCGGCGTAAAGAATATCGCTGAGTTTGATTTTTACAAACTGGTAATTGTTTTTTACAAAAATGTGATCGTTCAGCTGCAGGATGGTTTCTTTATCTGCGGCTGTTTCCTTTGGGGGTTTATTTTTTTCTTCAATGGGAAACACCCGGGCACCGGACTGATGTTCTTTGGCGATAGCAAAATTGTTTAGCGCCAAATCTATGGCTATCCGAACATTATTAATATTGTAAGGCTTGGTGAGGAAGGCAGCCGGTTGCAGCAGTTTTACCCTGCTCACAGTATCCGCATCGGTGAAAGCGGTAAGGAAAATTACAGGTACCTGTTTTATCTTCATGAGTTCGGCTGCTGTTGTAATACCATCTTTATCTCCGATAATATTAATGTCCATCAGCACAATGTCCACTTCGTGTTCTTTAAAAAGATCAACTGCCTCTGCTGCATTATCTGCTATGCCCACTACATGATAGCCGTCGTGTTCCAGGCCTGCAGAGAGGTTCATTGCTACAATGCCTTCGTCTTCTACAATGAGTATGCTTACTTGCATGTTTTTTTAAGTTTCAGGTATCGGGGCTCATAAATTCAAATCAATACAAGTTGCCGGATCTGGTTTAATAACTGCGCCTGCTCCCGGATAATTAGAATCAGGCTACTTTGCTGGTTGCTGGTATCGTAAATGTAAATCTGGTGCCTGCGGTCGTATCCAATATTTGTCCGGCCCTTATTTGTTTGCACAGTGTTGCCACCAGTTGTTTGCCGAATGAACCGCCTTTTTTCTGCCAGGTCTTTTCATCCAGTCCTTTCCCATTATCCTGTATTGAAAGTTTTA
Organism: Bacteroidota bacterium; assembly: GCA_040386335.1. Classification (GTDB taxonomy): domain Bacteria; phylum Bacteroidota; class Bacteroidia; order Chitinophagales; family Chitinophagaceae; genus JAZKFT01. The sequence continues at coordinate 294,058 of JAZKFT010000008.1, read as the reverse complement.
TATTGTCATTCTCATGGATGAATGATATGATGAGCGATGGGTGATCAATATCTTTATACGCGTATTTAAAAGCATTCGTCACCACTTCGTTGATAATAAGACCCATCGGCAGGGCTTTATCTACATCGAGCAATTCCTGCTCCACTTTTATCTTCAGGTCAAAATTATCATGACGGTAACCATAGGATTGCATCAGCATTTCCAACAAATCGGTAATATACTCTTTCAGATTAACCGAGGTGAGGTTATCTGTTTTATACAGCCGCTGGTGGATAAGGCCCATAGCTTCCACCCGCTGGCGGCTCTCATTTACCGCTGCTATGGCTTCATCATCATGCATTTTATACGCCTGGAGGCTTAACAGGCTGCTAACTATCTGGAGATTATTTTTTACCCGGTGGTGCAATTCTTTCATCATCAGTTCCAGTTTGTGGCTTTGCTGGCTAATAAGCTCTTTCTGTTTTTTTATCCTGCGGTAGAGCCATAGCATCAATCCAATTAACGAAAGCAGGCCCGCCATGGCGGCCAGCAATATGCCGATGCGTTTGCTTTTACCCATGCTCTCGGTACCAAGTCGAACAATCTCCACTTGTTTTTTTTCTGTCTCGTATTTCGTCTGCATTTCGGCTATCTGCGCCGATTTGGAAATATTCGTCAGCGAGTCGTCCAGCATATCGTACAGCTTGTAGTACTTCAGTGCCGAGTCCGGTTGATAGTCATCTTTATACACCTTGTGCAACTGATTGTAGGCATTGGCAAGCCTGTATGGTGCTGCCAGTTGCGTGGCAATGGTTACCATTTTTAATGCATAGTCAATGGCTCCTTTTTTATTGCCCAGCTTTCTGTAAACATCACTGATATTACCGTAATTAAAAGATAGGCTGTTGGTATTCCTCTTTTGCACATTAAAAGCCACCGCCTTAAACAAATAACTCAGAGCAGTTTCGTAATCTTTTTTATGTTCACTGTACACCTGGCTGATGTTGTTATAAAGCCGGCCTAAATTCTCCTTCCCCTTGCCCGATTGTTCAATTAGTTTCAAAGCTTTATGATAGCAGGCAAATGCCGTATCGTAGTATTTTTTTTCTTTTTTGCCCCAATCCCTGTAAATGATACCACTTACATTTAAGCTTAAAGCCATATTGCCACTGTCTTTCAGCGACTCATAGATGGAATATCCTGTTTTGCTTTCCTCTAATCCTTTTAAAACAAACTCTATTGTAAACTGTTGCCCGCCCATGTCTTTGTAAACCTGAGCCAGTTCCAGGTGGCATTTTGCGGCGTCCCGTCGCATATCCATGGCTTCAAACAATTTTAAACTGCTAATGCCGTATTCAAGAGCCGTGCTATAATCGGCCTTGTTACGGTAACAGGCTGATAGCTTCATGTTGCCCACAGCCTCGCCCGGCTGGAATTTTATTTGTTTTGATAAAGCAATTGCCTGTTCGGCAAAATGGGTTGCAGAGTCAATATTTGTTTGGATATAGCCGGTTGATAGCTGATTGAGAATGTTGACCCTGGTACTGTCACTTGTAACATGTGTTTGAAGCAGTTGCAATAAACTGTCTTTAACAGTAGGATACATTTGTTGCGCCTTGCTTGTAAAAAAACAAAGCACCAACAAACTGAGGGGTATATTTTTTCCGGGAGGTTTAATATTGCTAAAGTATAACTAAAATAAACGCATCAGGCCCTGGTAAACACAGGAACCTTTTTTTGCAACGGTTGCTCTGATAAATGTGAACCGTTGCCTATATATTTTCAATTTCTTCTAAAAAAACTTCAAGGCCTGACCTGGTAATTTGACCTGATGATAACCAAATTGCAGATCTGGTTAAAAAAACGGGCAAAATCCCTGCAATTTTAATTAACAGGAACTGGCCAAACACCGCGCCCAATAAGCTTTTCAAACAGGTTTTCCACAATTGCACATAATGCATTTTTTAATCGTAAAAATGCAGTTTCTCTACCCTCAAAACGTTACATTTGCGATCCCTGTCTTGCCCCGTATTTTAGCGGTGTATTTTGGGATTAATTAACCTATGGACGAACAACAATTGCCAGAGCAAACAAACGACAACAACCGCATTATTCAGGTGAATATTGAGGAACAAATGAAAACCGCTTATATCGATTATTCGATGAGCGTTATTGTAGGCCGTGCCCTGCCCGATGTAAGGGATGGTTTTAAGCCCGTACACCGCCGTGTACTGCACGCCATGAACGAATTGGGTATGAGCTTTAATAAACCCCACAAGAAGAGTGCCCGTATAGTGGGGGAGGTGATGGGTAAATATCACCCGCATGGTGACAAGTCTATTTACGATACCATGGTGCGTATGGCCCAGGATTGGAGTATGCGTTACATGCTCATTGATGGCCAGGGTAACTTCGGTAACCAGGATGGGGATCCACCGGCAGCCATGCGTTATACGGAAGCACGTCTTCAAAAAATTGCGGAAGCAATGCTGGAAGATATCGACAAGGATACGGTCGATTTTCAACTCAATTTTGATGATAGCCTGGAAGAGCCATCAGTGTTGCCAACCCGCATACCGCAGCTCCTGGTAAATGGTTCATCGGGTATTGCCGTGGGCATGGCCACTAATATGATGCCGCATAACCTGGGCGAAGTGATCGATGGCTGTGTGGCCTATATCGAAAACAAAGACATTACCTGCGAGGAATTGATCAAATACGTTAAAGGACCCGATTTCCCGACTGCCGGGGTCATTTTTGGTTTTGAAGGAATAAAGGAAGGATTACTTACCGGCAGGGGTAGGGTAGTGCTTCGCGGAAAAGCAACCGTAGAGACCGATGCAAAAGGACGGGACAAAATTATTATTCACGAAGTGCCGTACCAGATCAACCGTGATGAACTGGTGAATAAAATTGGCGTGCTGGTAAATGATAAGGTGATCGAGGGGGTAAGTAACGTCAATAATGAAAGTAACCTGAAGGAAGGTACCCGCCTGGTAATCGATCTCAAGAAAGACGCTGTTCCCCAATTGATCATCAACCTGCTTTACAAGCATACCGAACTGCAAACGTCCTATGGTATTAACAATGTGGCTATCGTAAGGGGTAGGCCCAAGACATTGAACCTGAAAGACCTGATAGTTGAATTTATAGAGTTCCGGCACGAAGTTGTAGTGAGGCGCACAAAATTTGAATTGCGGAAAGCTGAAGAAAGAATCCATATCCTGGATGGCTACCTCATAGCGCTTGACCACCTGGACGAGGTTATAAGACTGATACGTAATTCAGCCACGCCAAACGAAGCCCAGGAAGGGTTGATGAGCAATTTCGGAATGAGTGAAATACAGGCAAAGGCTGTGTTGGAATTGCGTTTGCAAAGACTCACCGGAATGGAGAGGGATAAGATCAAAGCTGAACATGACGAGTTGATGAAGACCATTGAATACCTGAAATCTGTGTTGGCGGATGAAGGCCTGAGGTTTAAGATTATTACAGAAGAACTGGTAGAAGTAAAAACAAAATTTGCCGATCCACGCCGCACAGAGATTCAGTACCTGGCAGATGAAATGCGTATAGAAGACCTGATCGAAAAGGAAGATGTGGTAATTACGGTTTCGCACCTGGGGTACATTAAGCGCACATCTGCCACCGACTACCGGCAGCAGCGCCGGGGTGGTCGCGGTGCAATTGGCAGCAAAACCAGGGAGGAAGATTTTGTTGAGCACCTGTTTGTTGCCAGCACCCATCACACGCTGATGTTTTTTACTGAAAAGGGCCGTTGTTTTTGGCTGAAAGTGTATGAAATACCTGAAGGCGAGAAGAGCGGTAAAGGTCGTGCCATCCAAAATATGATGCAGATTCCGCAGGACGATAAAGTTCGTGCAATTATTGATGTTCCTAATTTCGAGGATGAAGAGTATGTAAACAGTCATTACATCGTACTTTGTACTAAGCAGGGAACTATTAAGAAAACTTCGTTAAAAGATTTTAGCCGTCCAAGAGCTACTGGTGTAAATGCGATTACGATTGTGGAAGGCGATCAATTGCTGGAAGCAAAGTTAACTGATGGTGAAAGCGAAGTAATGATGGCGGTAAAAAGTGGCCGTGCCATCCGTTTCCCCGAAGTAAAAGTAAGGTCTACGGGTCGTGGTGCTATTGGCGTAGGAGGAATAGAAGTGGATGACACCAAGGACGAAGTTGTCGGCATGATTTGTGTAAATAAGGCTGACCTCGAAACAAAAACGGTATTGGTTGTAAGCGAAAAAGGATATGGTAAGAAAACGTCAATAAACGATTATCGTGTAACAAACCGCGGTGGCAAAGGCGTCAAAACGATCAGTGTAACTGAAAAAACGGGACCACTGGTGGGTATATTGGAAGTAGAAGAGACTGATGATCTGATAATTACGTGCAAATCGGGCATTACCATCCGCACTGCCACATCGAGCATTCGTGAAGCTGGCAGGGCCACACAGGGTGTTAAACTGATACGGTTGGATGATACAGACGAGATAGCCGCAATTACCAAAATTCAGAAAATAGAAGAAGATGAGGAGGTCGCAGATGCAGCGGAGACTGGTGATGAAACAAGTAATATCGAAACTGTAGTGCCAGTGGATGGTGTTAAGGAAAGTAACGGAGATAGTGGCAAAGACGACACGGAAAATGTTGACGACGCGGAATCCGAAGAAACTGATAACTAATTACATAACAAACAAAAACAAATCAAGATGAAGAGATTGTTGCTTGCCGGGTTATTTGGTATATTTTCATTAGCCACGGTAAAAGCCCAGGACATTGAAACCATAAGGAACCAGGTGCTTTTGCGCCAGTTCAAAGCTGCAAAAACTGCCATAGACAAAGCTGTAACTGCTGAAAAACTGGCAAAAAAACCAGAAACATGGGCTCTTAAAGCAAATATTTATAGCTCTTTGGCAAATGATTCGGCTAATTCTAGAGAACAGGCCGAAGCTTTGCGTGCCGAGGCTGTCACAGCTTTTAACAAGTATAAAGAAATAGATCCCAAGTTTGAGCTGATGAAAGACAATAACTATACAAACGGGCCTATTAACCTGTATACCGCTTCTTTTAAGAAAGGTGTGGAAGGCTTTAACTCAAAAAACTGGCAAGACGCCTTTGCAAACTTTGTGGCTTCTGTTGATTATGCCGACTTTCTTATCGCTACCAAGATCATTACCACTAAAATGGATACTACGTCCATTTTATATGCCGGAGCCAGTGCACAGAATTTGAAAACCGATGCAGGCGATGTTGGGGCATTTAAGTATTTCACCAGGTTAGCAGATGCAGGTGTTGCGGGGAAGGACTATGAATTCCTGTATCAATACCTTACAAATTACTACATGAATAAAAAGGATGATGCCAATTTTGCCAAATATATTGCCCTTGGTAAACAACATTATCCCGACAGCAAGTATTTTCCTGCAGTAGAAGAAGACTATGCTAATTCAAAAGATGTTTACTATTTAAATATGAGAGAGGGAGAGGAGCTTTTTGCGAAATTGTATCCAAAAGAGGATAAGGATATTCCGCCTGGAGACCTTACTCCGTTAGAAGCGAAAATGGTGGAAGCCTTTACAAAAGCAGCGGAAGCAAAACCCGAAAAAGCAGGTCTGTCTTACTCCAATATTGGTAACCACTTTATCAACAAGGGGGTTGCTGTTAACAAAAATATCAATGTCATCAACGATGCTATAAAGCAACTTAACAGAGCAGCTAAACCCGATAAAAACGGTAAACTTCCGCCGCCACCTAAAGACTCTGTTGCAAAACGCGATGTACTTTATAAAGAATATGACGGTTATGCCGATCAGGCCATTGCGGCCTATGAAAAGGCTGCTGAATCTTATGCAAAAAAGGCAGGATCACTTATTAGCATAGAAAAACAGGCTTACAAGAATTCTGTGAGTTACCTAATAGATCTATATGCTGAAAAGAAAAGTGCTACTGCAAAAAGCAAGCCTGCAGACTCTGCAAAATTTGCTGCCATGGAAAAGAAATGGAGTGATATTTATAGCAGTATCAAATAGGTAGATTTGCCTTAAAAAGGTTTTTTTTGACAAAAAAGATCGTCTCTTTATCACAAGGGACGATCTTTTTTTATGTCGGTATATCAATAGAAAATAACGCTTATCCTTCGTAAGGTTTTGCAAATGATTCTTTGCACGTAACAAGATATAGCACGGCCAGAATCGCAACAGCAGCGGTCAGTATAAAAGTGGCGGCAGCGCCAAACCGGTACCATAAAATACCTGCAAAAGAACTTGCGATAAGTGCTGCAATACTTTGAAAACCAGTATAAGTTCCAATAGCAGTTGCAGTTTCATCTTTGGAAACAATATTCGTTATCCATGCCTTGCTAATGCCATCGGTAGCTGCTGCATACAATCCATAAAACAGGAACAATACTAAAAAATGTATCCAGGTGGTAGCTGCGGCAAAGCCTAAATAGATAGCTGCAAATAGGAGAAACCCGGAAAGTAATATTTTTTTCATACCAACTCTGTCGGCCAAAACTCCTAAAGGAAATGCAGCCAGCGCATATACCAGGTTGTAGAAAATATAGATGCCAATAATATGGGTATCATCAAGTCCAGCTGATTTTGCTTGCAACAGCAGAAACACATCGCTGCTATTGCATAATGCAAATAGTAAAAGGCCGGTAACGAGCTGCCTGAATTGCACGGAACTTTGTTTCCAAAAGCTTGCAAAAACAAAAAAACTTACCGGTTTAGGTTTAAGGTTCGCTTGCTTTGTGGCTGTTTTCTCTTTAATTATTATTGTAGCCACTATGGCAAGTACCCCTGGGATAAATGCCAAAAGAAATAAATTCCTGTAGTCCCCCGGGCGGTAATACAACCATAGCAATGCAATGGCCGGCCCAAATACTGCACCCAAAGTATCCATGCTCCGGTGAAACCCAAATACCCTGGCCTTAGTGGAAGTGGTTGCTTCATCACTGAGCATGGCATCCCTCGCACCGGTTCTTATCCCTTTTCCAAGCCGGTCGATCGTACGGGTTGTAAATATCCAGGCAGGATAAACAAACAAGGCCATCATCGGTTTACTAATGGCGCTGAGGCCATAACCCAATTGAACAAAGGGCAAACGGCGGCCCGTTCGGTCGCTCATATTTCCAAACCAAGCCTTGGACAATCCTGCGATGGCCTCGGCAAGCCCTTCAAGAATTCCGATAAGAACAATAGAAAAACCGATGCTTTTCAAAAAAACGGGCATAACCGGGTAAAGCATTTCACTGGCCATATCTGTAAAGAGACTCACCAACGACAGCATCCAGATTGTTCGGGTTATTACTTTCAAGTGCTATGGTTTCTATGGTTGATGAAATGCAAGTTTGTCAAGCAATTCTTTTGAAATATCATCTGCATAGGTACCGAATGCTGACACGATCGTGCCTTTATGATTTCCATCCTTTCCCTGCACAACGTATAAGATCGATTCCTCACCAGGGTCCGTATTTTTATCGAATCGTATAGCTTCAATAATCTCAAAATCCTGGGGATGTAGCCGGATCAGATTTTCGGTGCATATTAGTTGGTCGAAAGCAAGATTATAATCAGTCACATAGCCGAGGGACTTATAATAATTTATACCGTCAATTAGGCTGCTGAATGTTTTCATTGGGTATTTATTTTACAGAAAGGTTGACAATGGATGAAGTTAGTACAATTGCTTTCGAAAAGAGATCTGCTATTGTGAACTGACTTTTATGTGCTATAATTAATATTATGTTAAGTATCAGTTTTGTTTGTGTATATTTTCACTTCTGGTTAGTGATGCTGGCGTTAGGATAATTCTGCCGCTAGCTGCTACAGATTATAAAAAACAGTTACAAGTTTTCACAGATGCATACACATGATTATCCACACCCCTCTTTTAATGACAGATCGAAATTGGGTTACTTTTTCACCGGAATTGTATTATAGGTTTGAAAGAAAATATTTTCCGAGCATCCGTTGAAACAGTTAGCTACTGTTCAACTTTTTACTAAACCAACAAAAAAACTAATGTCAAAAAAAATAACCTTTACTCTTCCTGCTGAAATTGTTGCGGAAGCTACTGCCGGTATCTTGTTAGGCGATTTCAATAACTGGGATTACACACAGGGTGTTGACCTTAAAAAACAAAAAGATGGTTCCCTGAAAGCGGTCGTTTCCCTGGAAGCTGGCCAAACTTATCAGTACCGCTTTCTATTGAATGATGGCCGTTGGGTAAACGATCATAATGCAGAAAGTTTTGTACATGTAGAAGGACTACAAGTAGAAAATTGCGTTATCACTATTCCTGCCGATGTTGAAGAAGTAGCCGTAGCGGTTGCAGAAGAAGTTGCAGCTCCTGCCCCTGCCAAAGCGCCTAAAGCTGTAAAGGCTAAAGCCGTTAAAACTGCCGAGCCAGTTGTAGCTGCTGAACCCGTTGCTGACGATTTAACGAAAATCGAAGGTGTAGGTAAAAAAATTGCTGAATTATTGATCGCTGATGGTATCACGTCTTTCCTGTCACTTTCGAAGGCAACTGCGAAAAAACTGAAAGCTATTCTTGATGCTGCTGGTAGTAAATTTGCTATGCATGATCCTGCTACCTGGCCCAAGCAAGCTAAATTAGCTGCTGCTGGAAAATGGGACGAGCTTAAAACATTACAGGACGAATTAAAAGGCGGAAAATAACCTGCATAAAATAACCTCATTGGAAATGCCAATGAGGTTATTTTGTTTGATGTGCCTATTACTAAGAACGGTCCGGTTAAGGGTTCTATTTTTGGAAATTTTAGAAGACGAACCCAACGCCTGCCTGTATCGTCTGGTTTTTCCATTCATCGCGGTTATCTATGTCGTTGATGCTATTAAGCCCAATGGCATACCTGGCATGCACCCGAAATTTACTGACTCTTATTTGAACACCAGCAAGCATTGAAAAATCTCCGGATTTGAATGCATCCTTTCCATTTTGCAGGAGGGTCTCGTGCTCATTCATCTTAATACCATACTGTGCTCCGGCTTCAAGGGAAAGCACATTGGCAATCTTGTATCCCAGAACTAATGGTATAGATAAATACTTAAGCTTGATATTCTTTAACGAATCGGTTTTGAGCAACGTGTTGTATAGCGCAGCAAAATCATTGGTGCGGCGAATCGAATTTTCGTTGAACAATACTTCTGGCTGCAGGTACCATTTTTGACCAAGATTAAGTTCGATAAATGCGCCGGCATAATATCCCAGGTTGAATTCATCTTTAAAAGATTGGCCACTGACCTTTGTAAGGTTTACGCCTGCTTTGGGTCCAATTTTAATGAACTGTGCATTCGAAAAATGAGCGGTAGTTGCAAGTAATGCGACGATGATGATTTTTTTCATAAAGGAAATATTTTTTTCATAAACGTATTTTTTTTCGACTCCGTTACAAGGCATTCGTTAAAAGTTTGTTGTCTATAAATTAATGCCGGCAGTTATCGAAAACAAACCTGTTAACTTTTTGTCTGAATCTTGTAAATAGTAGTCGAAATATCCTTGTGGTTGCAGATAAAATTTGCCTACTTCATACATAACGTTTAGAGATAATCCAACCGAATAAATCTCAAATCCTGCATTCTGAATCCTGAACCTGTTATTAGGCCTTCTGGCAATAATATTATTTACCAGTTTATTGCTATGAGCTAATACTTTGGTCGTGCTGCTACCTGCATTCAACATGAGAACCGGCGTAAAAGACAGGCCATCTTTTTTGCTCAGTACATCGTACCATTCGAAGTCGTGCTGAAGACTGCCCGAAACAGAAAAATCAGACCGCTTTGTTTTTTGAGAATCTACCACAAAAACCAGGCCGCCAAGTGGTCCCTGCACTTTTCCACGGAAAATGCTGGTGAACGTACCAGTGGCATAACCTAAGACAATTCCGGGTTGTATTGCACCTTTTGCCAGGTATATATATCCATAGAATTCATTATCATATGGAGTGGCAAAATCTGGCAATGTATCCTTTGCCATGGTAAAATAGTGGGTATACGAAATGCCTGCCGCAACCTTGCCTTTACCAGCATAAGCGAATCCCGGTGTAATTGAATATTGGTAAAACCCGCCAGCGGTATGGCTTAGGTTCAGGTATGCCATACCACTTAAACTCAAGCCGCTTTTGTGATAGTAACCAGCGCCCGGTTTCAGGCTTAACGTATTTTCGGTCGTCTGTTGAGAGTTGAGGGAAAAGTTGTTCCTGCTAAATACCTGGTTGCCAAGATTTACATTTATATCGAAATAGCTGGTATTTTCAGTCATTAACGTTCTGAGTAAAGCCAGGTCCAGTTCCATGGAATCAAGTAGCGCAGTTGTATCTATTGCAATTTTTGTAAGAGGGATTGAATCTGATTGCGTATAACCATTGAAAGAAATAAAAGTAGAAATTGCAAGGAAAATCTTTTTCATGCAGCAGGTATTAAGGGTGAAAGACGTTCAACAAAGTAAGGAGTTTAAACCACACTCTTACCCATTTTGCGGCAGTTCAAAACGCATTACCCTTGTTGCCTGCTTTCCTTCCCAATCAACCTGTCATCAATCAATATCCTGTACTTCCATCTCTCACCGTTACTTTCTTTTTTCCTGCATTCTTTTTTTCCCAATCCAATATTTCACTTGTTTTTGCTGCAAGCGCTTTTTTCTTTAGGGAAGCTGCGGCGGTATCGCTTAACGGCTGCTTCTTTTTTATCCCAAATACAGCTAATGGATTTTCTGAACTATCCCGTATGTAAGATTCTGTTTTCAGAATGAAACCTGTACGCGGATCGTAGTATGTCCATTTACCGTGTTTGAGCGAATATCCTTCATTTTTTACCACCACTGATTTATATACGCCATCCCGGTATAAATCAGGAACTTCTATGGTATCGTATTCCTTATCCGGATCCAAAGCTTTCCAGCTTTCCTCACGTTCCAGTCCATCAACCGTAAAATACTGGCTAATCCCATTCTGCAGGCCCCACTTATAATTTTGCATAGAAAGAATATCTCCCTGCAGATTGAATTTTTTCCAAAGTCCTTCCCTCCTATCATTCAAATACACACCTTCCTCTTCAAAGCCCGGGTTTCCGCGCAACGGATTCGTTCTTTCAACCCATTTTCCCTGTTTCCGGTTCTTCATGTCAATGCAATTGAGCGTTTCGCCTTTATCGCTTAGTTTGCTTGTTTTACATTGGGCTTGTATATCTGCAGTAAATACCATTCCTGTAAAAAGGATTAACAGCAGTTGGCCAATGTTGCGGATAGAAGTATTTTGGAGCCTCATAGTTTAAACCTATTGTGATAATGATGACAAAACTAACGAAAAGGGCAGCTTATTTGTTGCTCTTAACTGGGATACAAATTGCTGCAACAGCACAAATTAAGCCAACCACAGCCGATGAAAGGTTAAAAAGTTTCGAGAAAAAGAAGCAAATGGCCGCCGCTACCAGTTTTAAAACCACTTTTAAGAATATTGGCCCTTCGGCCATGAGTGGCCGGGTGGTGGATGTGGATGTCAATCCCGCTGATCCTACTGAATTTTACGTGGCTTATGCTACCGGCGGTTTATGGTACACTGTAAATAATGGCCAGAGTTTTGTTCCCATTTTTGATAGCGCAAACGTAATCGGCCTTGGAGATGTGGCCGTTCATTGGCCAACCAAGACCATTTGGCTCGGAACGGGCGAGGCCAATAGCAGCCGCTCATCGTACAGCGGTGTCGGCGTTTATAAAAGTACCAATAACGGCAAAAGCTGGGACTACCTGGGACTTCCCGAAACCCACCATATAGGCGAGATAATTGTGCACCCCACCGATCCCAACAAGGTTTGGGTGGCATCGCTTGGCCACCTGTATTCACCCAACAAAGAACGCGGGGTTTATAAAACCTCAGATGGTGGTAAAACATGGAAGCAAACCTTGTTTGTGGATGAAAAAACCGGTGCTGTTGAGATGGATATTAACCCCAAAAACCCCGATGAACTATATGTGGCCATGTGGTACAAAACCCGAAGCGCCTGGAACTTTGAAGAAAGCGGAAAAACCAGTGGTATCTACAAAAGTACAGACGGTGGCAACAGCTGGGCCCTTGTAACAGGCGGCAACAGCGGATTTCCGCAAACCAGTGGCACGGGGCGTATTGGAATGGTTGTTAGCTATCAAAATCCAAATGTTGTGTATGCTGTTTTGGACAACCAGGATCATCTTCCCGACACGGGAGCTAAAAAAGTGGATTCTACTACGTATGTTTTGAGGGATTTTGAAAAACTAACCCGGGAACAATTTGCTGATCTTGACAGCAAGAGGCTGGATACTTTTTTGAAGAAAAATCAAATGACTCCTAAATATTCAGCAGCCAGGGTAAAGGAATTGGTAGCCACAGGCAAGGTAAAGCCAACTGCTATTTTTGATTATTTGTTTGATGCCAATGAAGCACTTTTTAATACACCCATTATCGGTGCTGAAGTGTACCGTAGCGATGATGCAGGCAAGAGCTGGAAGAAAATGAATAAGAAGCCTTTACCCATGTTTAATACCTATGGCTATTATTTTGGCCGCATATTCATAAGCCCGGTAAATGATGGAAAATTGGTCATTGCAGGCTTTACAATAGATTTAAGTACAGACAGCGGCCGCACCTTTAAAAGCATCGGCAAAAACAATACCCATGCCGACCACCATGTTTGTTGGATAAATCCGAACAAGGATAGTCATTTCATAATCGGAAACGACGGAGGTGTAAATATTACCTATGACAATGGGGCTCATTGGTTTAAGGCAAATACTCCTGCCGTAGGCCAGTTTTATGCTATTACTACCGATAATGCCAAACCCTACCGGGTATACGGTGGCCTGCAGGACAATGGTGTTTGGGTAGGAAATACTGCAAGACAAAGAGTTAACGATGGAACGAACGGTGACACGATGGCTTATAAAAGCCTTGGTGGCGGCGACGGTATGCAGGTGCAGGTCGACACCCGCGACAACCGTACGACATACAGCGGAAGCCAATTTGGATTTTACGGTCGCACCCATGTTGATACGGGTGGCTATTTAGGTATCTACCCACGCAACGATTTAGGTGAAGAGTCTTTCCGGTTTAACTGGCAAACACCAATAGTTTTAAGCAAGCACAACCAGGATGTACTTTATTACGCTACGAACAGGTTTCACCGCAGCCTAAATAAAGGCACAAATATGCAGACACTTAGCGGCGATCTCACCAACGGTAAAAAAGAAGGAGATGTACCATTTGGAACTGCTACCACTATAGCGGAATCGCCTATGAAATTTGGCTTGCTTTACCTGGGTACCGACGATGGAAATATCCATGTAAGTAAGGACGGGGGTTATACCTGGACGAAAATAAATGTGGTTTTACCTAAGATACCCCAGGGACTGTATGTAAGCCGGGTTACGCCTGGTGCATTTAAAGAGGGCCGGGTATATGTTTCCCTCAATGGGCTTCGGAACGACCATTTTGCTCCTTATCTTTTTGTGAGCGATGATTTTGGGACCACCTGGAAACAGATTGGAAAAGACCTGCCGCAAGAATCCATTAATGTGATTAAAGAAGATCCAAAAAGCGATAGTATCCTTTATGCCGGTACTGACGGAGGCTTATATGTAAGCATAGATGCAGGCAACACATGGATGGCCTGGACGAAGGGTATCCCCTATTCCATCCCTGTACATGATATTGCCATACAACAACGTGATAATGAGATCGTATTAGGAACGCATGGTCGTAGCCTTTATGTTGCTCCACTAAAAGATATACAGGCGCTTAAAGGCATTATTACAAAAGAAGAAAAAAAGCCGGAGCGGAGGCGTAGTGATGATGATGACGAAATAAATTAGCGGATTTTTTATCGATAGGAAGAACAGGCAACCAATAAAGACTAAAACAATGTGAAAACCTTAATGTTTCACACTGTTGAGGATGATTACATTTGCCGCCAGCAGCCAAAAAAATCTGTATATGTTCCTGAAATTTTTTACCGTAGCCGGACTGGCAACTTTTGAAATCTATGCGGCAATACCTGCCGGATTTGCTTTCAAAATGTCGCCGGTTAATATCTTCTTTGCCAGTGTAGCAGGTGGTATTGCCGGAGTATACGTTGCTACTTTTCTTGGTGATTATCTGCGAAAACTTTTTTACAAGAATAAAACCAAACCTGAGAAACCGAAGACAGGAGTAGTTTATAAGATATGGGATAAGTTTGGCGTAATTGGCCTGGGGCTATTAGGAACTATCATTGTTGGTGCTCCCATAAGTATCGGTGTGGGCGTAGGCTTTAATGTACCCCTAAAGAAAATGCTTGCCTGGTGTTGTCTTGGCGTAGTAATCCGTTGTGCATTATATACCACCATTGGTCATTATGGATTAAAAATGATTTAGCCAATGATGAATATCGTGCCGGGGATTTGTATTTTTTGGATTCAAGTTTGAATGTACATGGTCATCTTTTTATTTAATAACCTGGCATATCAGAATGATGAAAAAAAGGATTTCAGTTATCTGGATTAGTATTCTTTTAATCTCCGCCCCTACTCTATTCGCACAGAAGATACTTTTTGTTGACAGTTCGCAGTCAACGGTATCATTTCGGGGATTAAGTGTGGTAAACGACAATGTGCTTTGGGTGAGCGGCAGTAAGGGCACTATTGGCAAGAGTATAGATGGCGGGCGAACATTTACCTGGATGCACCCGGCTGGCTTTGAAAAAAGAGATTTTCGTGATATCGAAGCTTTTGACGCAAACACGGCTGTGGCCATGGCTATAGACAGCCCTGCCTTTATTATCAAGACAACAGATGGAGGTGTTACCTGGAAAACTGTTTATGAAAGACATCTTCATGGTATTTTTCTTGATGCCATGTGCTTTAAAAACGACAAGCGTGGCGTATGTGTAGGCGATCCTATTAATCTTCGTTTTTGGTTACTGGAAACAAATGACGGTGGTGACAGCTGGCAGGAAATACCACCTCCTTTCAGACCCACGGCTGACAGCGGGGAAGCCTGTTTTGCCAGTAGTGGCACCAACCTGCAGTTTGTGGATGATACCCGTTTTGAGTACGGTTTTGTGAGTGGTGGGGCTATGTCTATTTTATACCTTATGGGCAATGGCCGTACAAAGCCCAGTGCAAAAATAGCTTTGGAAATTAACCACGAGTTGGAAAGTACCGGTGCCAATAGCTGGGCAGTAAATGGCAAAAAATACGTTGTTGTAGGAGGGGATTTCAAAGACTACAAGATGGAAATGTACAATAGCGCCTATTCAATGGACGCGGGTCGACGGTGGCAATCGCCCGCTGAACCGCCGGCGGGTTATAAAAGTTGTGTTATTTGGAAAGACAATATTAACCTTATAGCTACAGGTTTGGCGGGTACTGATATTTCCTTTAGGGGGCCAAAAGCCTGGAAGCATATTTCTGATATCCAGTTTCACGTGGTGCAAAAAGCCAAAACCGGTAACTCCATTTTTTTAGCAGGTGGCGGAGGAAGAATCGGGAGATATGTAGAGTGATTTTAATCAATGAGAGAATTAAGGAATGAAGGAATGAGTGAATAGGTGAGTGATCAGCTTCTCTAAAATAATTTCCAGCAAAAAAATATTTCAGGCAACGCTTAAACCAGCCTTATCCTCTTAAGTCTGTATTTACCGTAAGCAGCAGGGTAAAAAAGGGGTCGTTCACGGAGTGGGCGGCCCCTTACTTTTTAGACCGTTTTTGGTGGAAAATGAAAGCCAAAGTTTCCGTTCCCCTATTTTTTGAAAGCGAAATATACTGCTCCCAGTATAAAACCGAAACTGATCACATAATTCCAGCGAAATTCTTCCTTGAGCACCAGGATAGCAAATACTGAAAAAATCACCAGCGTAATGACTTCCTGTATAATTTTTAGTTGAAAGGCAGAAATGCCGCTGCTGTAGCCAATCCTGTTTGCGGGCACCATCAGGCAATATTCAAACAAAGCCAAACCCCAACTGAAGGCAATTGCTTTCCACAAAGGCCAGCCCTTTTCTTTCAGGTGATAATACCATGCGTAAGTCATAAAAATGTTGGAGGCGATCAATAGAAAGATGGTACGTATCATAGGTTGGCTATATTATTTTGCAAAAGTGTGTTTTGTACGTATAGAAATTTTATTTTTGTGGTATAAATTAAAAGTATGGATGCGAAGATAACAATGAGCTTTAACCAGGATGTAATAGAAACGGCCAAAGAGTTTGCTTATAAAAATGGCATCAGCCTTAGCAGGCTCACAGAAATACTGTTGCACAAGGTTACAAGCGGCGGCTACAAAACGCTCGAAGATTTGCCTATTTCCGATTGGGTAAATAATTTGGTGGCTGAAGAAGGAGCTGTTTACAATACAAAAAGAAACAGCCGCAAAGATTTGAAAGATGAATTTTTTGAGAGCCGCAAATGAAAAAAATCTTTCTTGATGCCAACGTACTGGTGTCAGTTATAAAAAGGGAATACCCTGTTTTTCCCTACGCTGCAAGGGTGATGAGTCTTGCCGACAATAAAAAATTCAAAGTATATACTTCCGCTACCTGCCTGGCGATCGCTTTCTATTTTGCAGAAAAAAAGAGAGGCACGGTCGAAGCAAAAAAACTGTTGACATTACTTGCAGAAAAACTTATGATTGCAGATTGCGGCCGGGCAGAAGTAGTAGCAGCTGCTGCCAATAAAAAAGTATTGGATTTTGAAGATGGACTTGAATACTACGCGGCGCTACATGCGGGCTGCACTTTTATCGTATCCGAAGATGTTGAGGATTTTTATTTTTCGGAAATGCAGGTAATGAGATCAGAGGATTTTTTACGGCAAATAGTTTTATAAAAAAACACCGGGTGATATTCCGGTGTTTTTTGTTAGATAGATATTGCATGGCCTTCCGGTTGGCTAGTCAGCCAGGTTCGGCCAGTTACCGGCCTCGAAAAATCAAATTTATTAATGCCAGCAAAATTAATGCACCCAAACCTGCAGTAATTAAATAACCAACTGTGCCTGTACCCAAGTGAATTCCGAGTTTCGGAAACAGCCAGTACCCCAACCAACCGCCAAGAATACCTACGACGATATTACCAAGTAACCCAAGGCCGCTGCCCTTGTATAAAACGCTGCCCAGCCATCCGGCCACGGCACCTAAAATCAACGCAATGATTAAACCTTCTCCGCTCATGATGTTTGTGTTTATAAAGTGAATGAATAATTAAAAAGTTGTACATAATCACTCACACTAATCTTACACGTATCCATCACCATATTCTATGCCATCTTCTGGCTAGCTGATACACAAGGCATTAAAGGCTATTTTATATATTGTATGCCCCAAATTGGGGCGTATTTAATTCAAACTTCTAAAATCGACCGGCACCAATTTACTCACACCAGCTTCCTGCATGGTAACACCATAAATGACATCTACTGCGCCCATGGTTTGTTTGTTATGTGTTACGATAATGAACTGGCTGTTCTCGCTAAACTGTTTGATCATGTTTGTGAACTTGCCGACGTTCGCATCATCAAGCGGAGCATCTACTTCATCCAGGATACAGAATGGAGCAGGTTTAATCAGGTAGATGGCAAACAACAGCGCTGTGGCAGTCAATGTTTTTTCACCTCCGCTTAACTGGCTAATGCTGGCAGGACGTTTGCCCTTCGGCTTTGCCAAAATATCAATGCCCGTCTCTGCAAGGTTTTCAGGATCAACAAGCACCATATCTGCAGTGTCTTCATCTGTAAATAATGCTTTAAAAACTTTTTGAAAATTGTCACGCACTTTGTTGAAAGTGTCAAGGAACTGCTGATTTGCGGTAGCTTCCACTTCCTGGATGGTTTGCATCAGGCTCTCTTTTGCGGTAACCAGGTCATTCTTTTGCTCCAGGATGAACTCGTAACGCTTTTTCATCTCCGTATAGGCTTCAATGGCCGTTGGGTTTACCTCACCGAGGTTTTCCAGGCGTTTTTTCATACGGTCCACGCTGGCCTGGAGCTCTTCTACCGGGGTATCATTTTCCCTTGCTTCGTCTATAATATCATCAATATTTATCCTGAACTCAACGTCCAGCCGCTCTTTGGTACCGGCAAGCTGTAGTTTTAAATCGTTGAGTTTATCTTTTATTTCGTTGAGCAAATGGTCGATCATTTCCTTGCTCTTTTGCTTGTGCCTTAGTTCGCTTTCTTTTTCTGCAATTGCATTCCGCTGGTTATAATAGGCTGCATCGGTTTCGTTTAGCAGCCGCTCATCTGTTTCTTTCTGATGGAGTAATGTTACCAACAATTTTTCGGCAGCCGACAGCAGCTCTGCATTCTCAACCATTTGCAGGCTTGCCTGATCCAATTGGGTCCTGCTATCGGTTATCTGTCGTTGCAAATCGCCAGATTGCTGGGTCTTAAAATCAAGTTCCTGCTGCAGGCCACTGATCTTACTCTGTTGCCTGGTGGCGTTCAGGTTGTTTTCATTATAAAGTCCGCTCGCCTGTTGGTACTCGGCTTCGGCCAACTTGTAATAATCTTCTTTTGTTTGTATGGCTGCTTGTGCTTCCTGTAACTGCTCAATCAGGTTTTGCAATGTTTCCCTGGTATGGGAGATACCGTCGGTTTGTTCAATTAACTGGTCTTCGAAGCCCGCCAATTTTGCTGCGGCATTTGCTTGTGATGCCAGCAGGTTCTCCATTTTGTTTTGGGCAGCAAAAACATTATTGGTCAATTGCAATATCTCCTGCTCAGTTTGCCGGATCACATTTTCCTTTAGCTGCTCATTGAAACCTAACACCTCGGCATGTTTGCGGCTGATATTTTGCTTCAGTTCGTCAACTATGATATCCTGAGCATTAATTTCCTTGAGTAATTTTTCCAGGTTTTTTGCACGCCCGATTTTCTTTCCTTCAAAAAGACCAATACTACCGCCGGTCAACGAATATTTCCCCTTTACGTACTTGCCGGTTTTTTCCAATATCACATGATCGCCGCTCTTTTCCAGTACCGATTCATCTTCCGCAATAAATACGTTGCCAAGCAAGTGCATAGCCAGGTTGCGATAACGTGGCTCCACTTCTATTACTTCCATTGCCGGCTTGGCTCCCGGTAAAAAGAGCCCGTGATTTGCTTGAGCCTTCCGGTTGTCTGCTTCTACAAATGCATTTATTTTATCCAGTAAAAAGAAATTAGCCTTGCCCTTTTGATTAGCTTCCAGCAGGTTTACAGCCGCAAGACCTTCTGACAAATCGCTGGCAACATAGTAACTCAGGTAAGGTTCCAGCACATTTTCAACAGCTGTACGGTATTGTTCTTTTACGTAGATGATGTCGCTGAGTATCGGCGCTTCGTGGTTCCAGTTGCGATTTTTGTGAAGAAACTTTACACTTTCGGGATACCCTTCCATGCTGTCTATCAGGCTTTTCAGCAAGTCATACTCATTTCGCCGGGCATCCAGTTTACGGTTCTCGTCGACCAGCCGGCTACGTAAGGTTTCCATTTCGCCCTGGCCAGCCAGTATTTGTTCTTTCGTTTGCTGATGCTGGCTTTGCAATTCCTGCAAAAATTTCTTTTTGTCTTCCAGTTCACGTTCCCTGTCTTCTTTTTCGCGTTGCAGGCGCTGGAGGTCGTCACGGCGTTGTTCCTGTTCGTCCTGAAGTTGGATAATGCTCCGGTTCAGGTTCATGATGCTGGCATCGGCAACGGCTACCTGCTTTTCGGCATCAAACTGGTTTCGCTGAATGCCCTGTAATTCGCCACGGCTGCCATCCAGTTCTTTACGTTTCTCGTCAAATACGTTCCTTTTTTCGTCCAGCGCTTTTTTAACATCATCCAGCTGTTGTTGCAAACCGGCCAGGGTTGTCTTTTCAACGCCGATCTGTTCAGTGATATGGGTCAGATTTTCAGCAATAGCGGTAAGGTGCCCTTCACTTTTCTGTAAAAATACTTTCAAACTCCCCTCCTTCTCTGTAAGGTGCTGGAGGCGTTGTTGGGCAAGGTTCTTCTCCCCTTCCTTCGTGCGCAGGTTCTGGGTAAGCTCATTGAAAGCATGCTGCATTGCCTGCAGTGCTTTTTCCTTTTCTATAAAACCAACCTTTTCTGCTTCTACGGCCGCTTCATCAGTAGCAATAACCGCTTCCATTTCAATGCGTCTGTCGGTTTCGGTATGCTGTTGTTCGTTGAGATCGCGATATTGTATATTAAAACCTTCGAGAGCAGCTTTTGCCAATTCTATGGAAACGATCCTGTACTCCTTTTTTATCTCGTGGTACTTTTCAGCCTTTTTTGCCTGGTTTTCAAGGGCTTTTAGCTGGTTATTGATCTCAAAAAGCAAATCCTCTATACGTGCCAGATCCTGTTCGGTGGCGTCAAGTTTTAGTTTGGCCTCTTTCTTTCTTGTTTTGTAAATGGTGATTCCAGCGGCCTGTTCCAGCATGCGCCGGCGGCTATTTTCTTTGTCTTTGATAATGTCATCCACCATACCCAGCTCAATAATGGCGTAGCTATCAGTACTGATACCGGTATCCATAAACAGGTTGTGGATGTCCTTCATGCGACACTGTACATCGTTAAGACGGTATTCGCTGTCACCGTTTTTGTAGAAACGGCGGGTAATGGTAACAGTGGTAAACTCAGTGGGCAGCAGGTTACGGGTATTTTCGAAGGTGAGACTCACTTCAGCCATTCCGCTGGCACTGCGGTTTTTGCTGCCATTAAATACAAGGCTATCCAGGTTTTCACTCCGCAGGTTGCTGATCTTTTGTTCGCCGATCACCCAGCGGATGCTATCGATAATATTGCTTTTACCACAACCGTTGGGGCCAATAATGCCGGTAATTCCCTCGTCAAAATTGATGATGGTTTTATCAGCAAAGCTTTTAAATCCTTTAATCTCGAGACTTTTTAAACGCACTTTTCGGAAAGTTTAGTAGGACGACAAACCTAACGTAAAAACGGCTACAATTCAGGCCCGTGTTGAAAACTTAATCGGGCTGTGGAATTTTTGTGCGGATTGCAGGTGCATCTGAAAATTCAGATGGTAATCGCAAGCCATTTTGCCTGGTACTGAACAGAATGAATGACGGGATATGGTTTTACCCCAGGCAAACGGACATTGAAAACTGCGGCGCTGTTCCGGCATCGAAAAATCATTGCATATTTTTATGCTTTTCTATGCTTAGCAAATGGATATTTTAAAATAATCTTGTAGATGCGTATACCTATTTTATTATCACTTGTGAGCCTTTGTTTTATAGCCAATGCCCAGGATGAGGCCCCTGATTTTCGTAAAAAATGGGAATCTTTTTCCAAGATTCCCGATAAGGATATCCGGAGAGATATGGGTGCTTTTGCATACGGTGGGGTAGATGAGAGCATCGGAAAGGAACCATTACGCGGTGTACCCGTAGTTGGTTTTAAGGGAAATGTGATGAAATTCCAGGAAGGTACTACCCAGGTGCTGATCACTACCGGAACTTTTGAGCCCTCTAAGCACAAACTGTATTACGCAGACGAGAAAAAAACACAGTTGCAGAAAATTGATGGAAAACCGTTTTTTGGTGACTACGGCCATTTACCCAATACCACCATTGCATCTGTCATGTTGATCCTGGATAAGGACACAATCAGGGTGCCGGAAACAGCCTTCAAGGATATTTACAATCCCCGCTTTGTCTTTAAAGATAAAGCCGGTACCGAGCGTACACTTAGCGGGGTGTATTATTCGCCCGATAAAGTAACCATGTATATCCACCTCGTAAACCGCGACGCAAGCGATAAGTACGAGGTTACCTGGATCATCAGGGATAAAAAATTCCTGAGAAGGGTTGTTGATTTTGACCTTCCCTGACCTGTCTAAAAGAATTATTCCGAAAAACTTAGCGTTGCCGCAATGGTGAGGCTATTGAAATCCTACTTTCGGGGCTCACCCTTTTTATCATTATGAGTTTATTAGAAGTAGCCGGCGTTTGTAAAAAAGGGCTGGATGGTTTTGTGCTGCAAGACATTCATTTTAAACAGCAACCGTTACAAAAAATAGCCATTGCTGGCGAAACAGGTTCCGGCAAAAGCACCTTGTTGAAAATAATAGCTGGGCTGGCTTCGCCAGACGATGGAGCTGTTTGGTTTGAAACTGAGCGGGTGAAAAAAGTACCAGATGAAAAACTGATACCTGGACATAAAGGTATTGCCTATCTGAGCCAGCAATTTGACCTGCCCAATAATTTGACCGTGGAGCAGGTTTTGATCTACAATAATATCCTTTCGGATGATGAGGCGGCAGCAGACGGAGCCACCAAAGCCCTGTATGATACCTGTCATATCACCCACCTTTTGCACCGCAGAACAGATCAACTTTCCGGCGGGGAAAAGCAGCGGGTAGCGCTGGCCAGGCTGCTCGTTTCATCACCACACCTTTTGTTGCTGGATGAGCCCTTTTCGAACCTGGACATGATCCATAAAACGGTTCTTAAAACCGTGATCCGCAGCATTGGTGAAAAGCTGAATATTTCGTGCATACTGGTATCTCATGATCCGTTAGATACGGTTTCGTGGGCAGATGAAATACTGGTGATGAGAAACGGGAAAATCGTTCAGCGGGGAACACCAACATTTATCTACAACCGTCCGGCAAATGAATATGTGGCCGGGCTTTTTGGAAAATACAATGAGGTAAATCTTTCTTTGGCCGAAGTACTTTGTGACCTGCCGGGGATAAAAGTAAATGGTAAGAATATGCTGATAAGGCCGGAGTATTTTAAACTGACCACGGAAAGAGACAATACATTAAAAGGTATTGTAAATAATGTCATTTTTTTTGGCAGCTACTATGAGGTGGAAGTGTTGTTGGGAGGCAACCCGATTTTGATAAAAACGATGGAATGCAATGCAAATAAAGGAGATGATGTATTTGTGTCGCTGGCATCAGAGAGGGTGATATACGTGTGATGATTTGTTCCTTGATTAGTGAGCTAATTTTAGCCAAATACAAAAATGAAAACACTATTATTTCCTTACCTATTGCTCTTCCTCTTCTTTGCATGTAAGGATACAGCGGACAAATCCCAAACCCTTCGTGTAGATTCTTTACCAATTTTAAATGACACGTTCGCGGTCGAATATCTACAACATCGCACCCTTCCAAAGAGCATATTGTTGGATACAGTCAAGAAAACTAGCAATAACGGGAAAACTTATACAGAATTAGTTTTCCCAAAAGAATTCGAAAGTAAATTTCCTGCCGCATTTGCTATTCTAACCAATTTCGTTAAAGAAGAAGTGAAATATCTCAATGGAAATGAGCCAGACTTTACCGATACAACAAAACAACGGCCAACGAAACCTTACGAAAGTCTAACTATCACCCCGCTTGCTCTGTACAAAACAAAAGATAAAATCAGCTATTCTTTTGAAAGTGCTCTTTGGCAAGATGGAAGAATGCGGCATTTCTTCAAGTACATTACCATCAATTTCGATTTAAATACCAACACCGAAATTAGATTCAGAGAATACTTCAAGCTTGACAAAAAAAGTGATTCCTTATTCTGGAATTATATTATGCACAAATCTTTTGGTTGGGAAAAATGGATTTATGATGGCCGTGTTTTTTTAGACCCAAATTTCGCATTTAACGATTCCGCTGTTTATTTCTTTTATGACATGTTCGAGGGACCATTTAGTCCCCCCATAAATGTTAATGCGGGAATTAAGAAGAAATACTTTTTAAATATGCTAAAACAATAAATACAGCACCCTTTGCGCATAATTCAAACATGCAAAGGGCCTTACTCCCCCGTCTCCGTTTTAGTTCGCTTTCGCCCGTTTTTCCTAATCAGGTATATCGCCAGCCAAATAACGCCCCCAATACCGAGAAATGCAACAATAACTGCGAGGGCTTCAGAGCCGCCACAGGCAATGCTGCAGGCCAACGCCGCAATGCCGTACAAAGCTACCAGGGCGCCAAGTATAATTAAAATGATGATGCCGGCATTTCCATTGCCCTCCCTGCCGAATTCTTTGAACTGCATTTTCAATTCTTTCTTCAATTCCTTTTTAGACTGGGAACCATAATAATCCCTTAGGTCCGCATAGAAATCATCCTTGTCGGCATAATCTTCAAATACAGGCTTTTCTTTTTTTGCCTCAGACTTTACTGATGCGCTATGCAGCACAGTATAGTTATTATAGGCTGGTAAAGAATCGGCATGAAACAAGCTTACGATAAAAAGGAAACTACAAATTGCGATCAATCCAAACTTTGATTTACTTAATACAAAGCGGCTTGTTTTACGCAACAGACGGTATTTAAAAACCTCCATGGCCATTGTCAATAAAAGACACGCCGCAATGGGCAAGAAAAACCACTGTGCACTTAAGCGGATGTTGTTTTGCCCCAGCCAATTGCTAATGAGCGTCGCTGCCACAATCAGCCATAAATGCAGTAAAACCAACAAGACCCTGGATAGTTTTACATGCCTGCCTGCCCAGACGGATATTCTTTTCATGAGCGTTAAATTTTAAGTACAAACTAAAAGTATAAATAAAATCATAAGAAAGAAATAGCCTTTTTCGTACAACACATAGTTGTAGATGGCAAACGCAACAAGTTGCAAGTTAACTGAGTATGCGTATGGTATAAATGGCCAAAACCTGTTACAGACATCCTGCCTCCCAAATTTAAACTGGAAACCGCCTCTTACAAATCAGTCGTTTTATGCGATGCTGCCATTATTACTTTCATGTTTTAGTTCTGTCACTCTCAATATAAAAACGATGTTTTCAAAGACTATTTTGCCCGTTGTAATGTTAGCTGCTCTTCTTTTAAATGGCTGCTCTTTCTCCGGTGGGTGGAGGACTGGTTATAATATTGAGAAGGGAAAAATCCTTTATTATTCAGGGTTTCCAGCCACAGGGCATGTACTTGAAGGTGCAGATCCCAAAAGCTTCGAGATAATAGACAATAATTATGCAAAGGATAAAATGCATGTGTATTGCAGGTCTGAAATTATTAACGGGGCCAATCCTGCAACCTTTGAATGGCTCGGTGGCGCATTTTCAAAAGATAAGAGCAATGGCTATTATGATACGGAAACCATAAGTAACGATGGCCCCAATTTCAAGATCGTGCCTAACCCAGAAAATCAACCTGGAATTGTAAGTGCCAATGGTGTGATGTATGCCCGTGACAGGCAGAAAGTATATTCAGGTGATCGTGTCTTAGATAGTGCTGATGCAGCCACATTTGCATTTTTACCCATGTTTAACGGCAACTACCTTACCTACGACCGCACCAATGTATATATACACGACCGGCCACTGCAAGGTGCAGACGGAGCCAGTTTTAAAAGGGAAACGGAATTTCATTTTAAAGACAAAAATGCGATTTGGGTTTTGTCGCTGGGAAGGGAAACCAAATGGATAAAAATGACTGATGCAGACCTGGCTACATTCACCGGACTTAAAAGATTTTATGCCAAAGACAAAAGCCATGTATACTACGAAGACGGCATTGTGGAAGGAGCAGATATTGCCAGCTTTGAAGAAACAGAAAACCACCAGGCCAAAGACAAGAATGGTAGCTATCAATCCGGCAGGCTGGTTAAAAAATAGACTTGAATAACAATATCATTATTATTCCCACATGGGCTCTACAAAATACAAGGTTGTTCCATATGGGTCTTTAAAATGAGCATATATTCCGGACTAGTCATCTTCCTCCAAATTATAGGCAACGCTCTGGCGGTCCAGCATTGATTTGGCGTCTTCAATTGTCCATATTATTTGCCATGGTGGTAACATTGGATGAATGGATGGCAATCATGTGGTTGACTTGAGTTACAACATAAACTTCGGGAAAGCTTTGCTATAAGCGCAATTCGAATGGTGGCCCGGGATGGATAAATTTCCAAAAAAAAGCTGCACCTACGCTATTGCAAATTCAGTTTATTTTTTTTACTATTATACTGGTTTGCCCAATCCCTTCCCCGCCCCTGGCATAATCCCTCCCCCATTTCCGTACCCGCCAAAAATCCAATTATGAAACGCATTGCATTGTGCTGCAAACGACTTTTCTGTGTTTTGATCTTTTCATTTCTTACTGCGACCAGTATCCTTTCGCAGGAAGATATGGATGTAGAAATCGCCGGGCCAAGGATGCCTGACATGATTGAAAAACTCTGGTTAGATTTGCCTACCCAATGTTCACTAAAACCCGGCAACTGTACCATAGAAGGTAGCACCACTGATGAATGCGGTCTTACGGCATTAAAGCATCTCCGGGTGCTGATCACCAACTGTCAAATACGAAATGCGTTAAGAGAAGCCATAAAATTTGAATTCAAATTACTGAAACTGCTTCCCGTGGGCAAGGTTACAGGAACGATACTGGACATCGCAGATCTCACGGCCAAGGCCATATCCGCTGATTCGCCGGAATCGTTGGAGGGCGACCTGGTCAAATATGGTTTTGGAAAGCTGGTAGGCGACGCTATGGTAAATAAACTAAAAAAAGTAACGGATATTCCGGATGGTGAAGCGGGAGATGTATTGACCAATCTTACCAAGCTTTTTTACAAACAGGTTTGGGATAAGGTAAAAAGTGAAATATTTCCAGGAACCGCCACCTGGGAATGCCATCCTGCCACTACTGATTGCCAGGCTAATATTCATATGTCAATGGAAGGTGTTGGTGATGATGCAGTCAAAACGATTGCCAGGTTTATATTTAGTGCAGACGGCAATTGCCATTGCAAAGTGGCTTGTTCACCTGGTACGGCCGGCCCATTTTTAGGTGAATGGAATGCTCATGGGACTATGGACCTGGTTGTAGATAAAGCTGAGGTGATAGAGAAAGGCTGGATCTTTAAAAAGAAAGTGCTTCGTGTTACGCTTCGTGCCGAGCGGCCAAATTACCGGGTTACTGCCAGCTGCTGTAACAGCAAAAACCAGGACAGCAGTAATATTTCGTACGACGAGCCAACAACAACAGACATTGCCTACAACCAGGCTTTCGGGGGTGTTTCCCTACTCCGGGAAGATGCAAAACCAGCTTTTTATATGTATGGCCCGACAGTAGCTTATACCCGTTTCTTCAACAGGCAGCTTGGAGCTATTTTATGTGCCAGTATGTATTTCGGTGCAAAAAACAATATGAACTATACCAGGTTTTTACTCCTGATCGGTGCCACATTCAGTCCTTTCCAGCAATACCTTTTGGGCGATAAAGTACATGTGTTTGCCCGTTTACTTGCAGGCCTGGCGACCATAAAATCGAAATACGGATCTATGAGTAGCTATTCCGAGAAAGGCTTTGGCGGAGAAATAGGAGCTGGTGTAGACATCAAAATCAACAAACGCCTCGTAGTACGGCCGATTCAATTAGATTTTCAGCCGGTGAAAATTGGCGATAATTTCAGCGCTAACTTTAAGCTGTCTGCTGGCATTGCGTTAGGGCTTGCATTTTAATTAAAAAGGCCAGTCACGTTGAGATTACACAAAAGAAAACGCCAGCTGCTTAGCACGATCGGCAGGATAAATGATCGATTCAACGCCCGGCTGAATGTCAATTTGGTAAAGCTCCGTTTCCTGGTACCTGGAGGCAACGATGGTTTTTACACCATTGGCATGTTGGCTAAATAAATCGCCAACCAGGTTCGGGCAATTATTATTTTTTGAGAGATGGGATAAAATAAGGTGACTTAAAAACGGAGCCCTGTGTGACGTAAAAAGTTCCAGGGCCTGCTTATTGCTAAGATGGCCATGGCCACCCCTGATGCGTGTTTTTAAAAAATAAGGATAGCCTCCATTATCCAGCATGTCATCATCATAATTAGCCTCTAAAAATGCCGCATGGCATTGTTTAAAATAGTGGATCAGCTGTTGGCATGGGGTCCCGATATCTGTAAAAACGCCGATGGTGATATTGTTACAATTTACAATAAAACTATACGGGTCAGCTGCATCATGCAGCTTTGTAAAAGCAGTCACACAAAGGGAGCCTACCAAAATAGGTTCGGCAGCCGAAAAGGTTTTTGAAAGATCCTTTTCGAGTTTAATCCTCCCCTGTCGCCTGGTAGCTTCAGTTACGTAAACCGGCAATTGGTATTTTCTCGATAGTACCTCAATACCCTTAATATGGTCCGTATGTTCATGCGAAACAAAAACGGCTTTCACTTTTTGCATGGATAAACCCAGGCGTCCCATCCGTGTTTCAATCTCCTTGCACGAAAGACCTGCATCCACCAGAACAGCCTCGTTTTGGTTGCCAACGTAATAGCAATTTCCGTTGCTGCCAGAGTTTAAGGATGTGATAAAAACACTCATTTTAAAGGTGTTCGTTGATCTTGGCTTTGATATCTGCTTCAGGCAAAAGGCCCACTGTTTTGTCCACTATTTTCCCGTCCTTATAAAACACCAGCAGCGGAATACTGGAAATTGCCAGTTCGGTAGCAATATTTGGACTTTCGTCCACATCCACATTGGCAAAATTTACTTTGCCTTCCATTTGTTTTGCAAGGGACTCTAATATTGGATGCAATTGCTTACATGGGCCACACCATTCCGCACTGAAATCAACGACGGTAAGACCGGGTGTTGCAGCTATTTTTTCGGCAAAACCTGCATCCGTTATTTTCAGAATTCCTTTCCAGCTGGCAGCCACGGCTGGCTTAGACGCTGTCGTATCCAGCTGCGGGTTTTCCGTTACCTTATTTAATGTATCGGCCTTTTCATTCGTATTATCGTTTGCTGCCTGGTTGCAGGAGGAGCCCATCAATAAAACCAACGAATACAACACAATTTTCTTCATAAAAAATTTTGCGGCTAAGCTATGAACATTCGTTTTGAAAATTAAAAAAATACCAGACGAAGGGTATAAAGGGTAGAAAAAATGCTGCTATCTTTCAGCACCCTTAAAACACATATGCGAACACCCTTTTTTTTCGCCACCCTGCTGGTGCTGACCTCCTGCGGCACTCAAAAAATAAATATTGGAGCGGTAAAAAGTTTTGCATCAGCTACCAAAGACATTGCCGCCAATACTACGGCAGTATACAAGAACATGTGGGAGCTGAAGTACGACGTTGTACAACTTTCAATAGCTACCGTTGACAGCCCGGCCTACCTGATAGAATCATTAAATGAGAATTATCAGCAAAAAACAGAAAGTGAAAGCAATGCTATTGGTTATTCTTCCCTGTACGGTGTATTGTCCACCTATTCCACCCTGTTGCTGGCGCTTACCAGCGAAGATGATTTTAAAAATCTAAAAAAAGAAGCAGGCGATCTTCAGTGCAGCATGGATTCCGTGGTGAAAAAATACAACCGCTTTTGCCGGAAACCATTGCCGCTTTCTCTGGGAAATTTTGTGTCGAGAATAGTCGTGGCAGCAGGCGATTTTCAACTCAAAAAAATGCAGAAAATGTTTTTGAAGGAATCCATTGATTCAGGCTATAGTGCTATTATGGATATATGCGATAACTACAACACCCTCTTTGCACCACGCATTAAACAGGATATCGACAGGTTGCCAAACGATATCAATGATGCCTATACCGGTTTCCTGGAAACGATACGAAGTGCCAAAAACCCATCCATCAACCAGCCTTATTTATTTTATGCGAACTACAATCCCTTGTACCTGGACATGATCCGGCGCCACCAACAGATAGAACAGGTGTTTAAACAAAATGTGGCTGCTATTGAAAGTATCCGCAAAAGTATTACGCGACTCAAAAATGCCTATGAAGTAAAACTTACAAGCGAAGAATGGATAACAGAAAATAAGAACCTGGTTGTATCAGCCCATGAACTGAAAAAAGCCTACCTGGCCCTAACCAATAAAAAATAAAACTGAGCATGAAAAACCATATTATTTCAATCTCCATCCTGATCGTATTCATCCTGCCCGCTGTTGGTTGTTCCAATAAAGACAGCAGCCGGAGTAAAACTGCATCGGATAAAAAAGAGACGTCGTCCGATTCCTCTTCTCGTTCAGAACCTGGTATTTCTGGCGCCGCACAATATAATGAAGCACAGGCAAAAGCAACAGAAGTCAAAGACTCCATTGACCAGGTGATCTCAAATATGCGGGTTACCGTTAACTATGATTCGCTTAGAACAAATGGGGGGCTAAATTTTTTCAATGCTACCATTAATGAAATGTTGCTGGCGAAAAACAGGATCGATCTTGACCTGGACCGCATTGTGATCAAGGACCTGAATAAATCTGTGGTCAAGCTGAATTCTGTGACCGCCAAAATGAGAGAGCGAAAAGATGAACTCAACAGGTTCACGGATCGGATAGACAAAATAGCCAATGGCATTAAAACGCTTGTGGACATCACTACATTTTTGGCCAGCAGCGGGTATATAAAACCCGTAACTGTGCCAATATCTCCAGCGAAATAGTGTTTTCAGAAATGCTTTCTTCCACGCCAAACACCTCTGTTTACGTTAAATAAATTGTTGCATCTTTTTGCAGCCTTTATGCAATTGTATTTGTCATTGGTGAAATTATCCGCATCATCAATTCACACCGTGTGTAAATTAAGACTTTCGTTTTACAATCATTTTTCGCACATTTGAGAAAAATATAGTACCTGCGTTTTTTTGCAGGATTTTATTTCATTTACACTAATAAAAAACAATTGCTTATGAAAAATCTTGCGATCAAAAGGCCGTGGAAGATGTTCTGCGTTCTTTTCGTCGGGTTGCTCCTTTCGGGTTTTGTGGGAGCACAGGTTACTGTAAAAGGTAGAGTGACCGACGACAAAGGAACTGGTGTACCCGGTGCATCTGTTACCGTAAAGGGAACCAACGAAGGTACTGCCACAGATGTGGATGGATCCTTTAACTTCCGTGCCAACCTGGCCAAAAAAGATTATGTTTTAGTTGTTACGAGCGTAGGTTTTAAAACCGCTGAAAAAGCCTTTACAGTAAGTGGTGCGGATGCTACGATAAGCGTATCGCTTGCCAGCGATGCTGCAGGCCTGGATGAGGTCATTGTAACCGGAACTACGGCAGGAACCACCAGGAGGCAATTGGGCAGTTTTATTACATCAATAAAGGCCGATCAGCTAAATAAAGGCATACCAGGCAGTGCCTTACAATCCTTGCAGGGTAAAGCGGCCGGCGCACAGATAAGCCAGAACAGCGGTGACCCGTCTGGAGGGATGTCAGTGCGTTTGCGTGGCATCAGTTCTATTAATGGATCATCGGAACCACTTTATATTGTAGATGGTGTGATCGTTAATAATGCCACCAATCGCGTTACCAATACCCAAAGTGGATACGACGGTGATAAATTTATTGGCAATGTTGGCCAAAGCCGGATGAGCGATATTAACCCGGCAGACATTGAAAGAGTGGAAGTTCTGAACGGAGCTGCAGCAGCCGCTATCTATGGCTCCAGGGCCAATGCCGGTGTGGTACAGATTTTTACAAAACGCGGTGCCAGTGGTGCGCCCGTGGTAAGTTTTTCCACCAGTTACATGATGAGTTCATTACGGAAGCAGGTACCGATCAACATGGCCCCTACCAAGTTTGGTGGCCCCACAGACGGCCCAACAGCGCTGACACAGGATATTATATCTACCGTTGGAAGTCCTGCCGCACTTCCTACCAACACAACAGCCGTTACCCGCTATAATTATTGGGATTATATTTTCAGGGATGCAAATGGTACCGATAACAACCTCAGCATTCGGGGCGGTAACGACAAGACAAAATATTTCGCTTCGGCATCTTACTTCTTTAACGAAGGGATCATAAAAAATACCGATTATAACCGTTTCAGCTTGCGGGTGAACCTCGATCAGACCATTAACAAATGGGCTACCATGACGGCTGGTTTAAACTATGTAAGTAGTGGTGCCAACGAAAAGCCCGATGGCAATTCTTTCTTTTCGCCAATGAATAGTATCACCATTCTCGGCAATTTTCATAATATTCAACAGAGGGATGCTTTCGGAAATTTAATGGCGGTTGGCGAAAGGGGCCGTATTAACCCCGTATCAATTATTGAAGATTTTAAACAACGCAATGAGACCAACAGGGTACTTGGTAATTTGGGTTTAAAATTAAAACCATTCAAAGGCTTTACGATTGATTACACGATGGGTATTGATAATTATTCACAGAACGGAACAACTTTTATACCATTTTACCCTTACAATGCCAGCCCTGCTTTTTGGGGAGGCGGCGCTACCCTGGACGCCACTCAAAACGGGTATGCAAGCGCAGCCAGCAATAATTTCTTCCAGATCAATCATGAAATAAATGGTACATATCAGGTAGATATTACGGATGGTCTCACCTCAACTACCCAGGTAGGCTATAGCACCCAATACGAGAAAAATAAGTATATCCTGGCACATGGACGTGGCCTTGCACCAGCAGTAGAAACTGTAAATGGTGCCAGCACTTTTATTCCCGGTTCAGACAGTCGCAGCGAATTATCGGTATCCGGGTATTACCTGCAACAGAACTTTAAATGGCGCAATCAAATTTTTATTACCGGGGCTGTTCGTGTAGACGGTTCGTCGGTTTTTGGCGAGGACGAACGCAACCAGGTATATACAAAAGCGAGCGGTTCGTATGTGCCATCCAGCGCTGATTACTGGAGTAAACTGGGTATCAGCAAATGGTGGGACCTGGCTAAAATCCGGGTTGCCTACGGCGAAAGTGGCAATCTTACCGGTATCAGGGCCTACGATCGTTTTAATGCTTACTCCACCAATTCTTACCTGAGCCGTACAGCACTATTTTCCAGCACAGGCCGTGCCAATACTAAAGTGAAGCCAGAACGCCAGCAGGAAACAGAATTTGGTTTAGACCTGGGTTTCCTGAAAAATCGTGTGAATTTTACCTTCAATTATTACATCAAAAAGGTGGACGATCTGCTTATTGAACGCCAGGTAGCACCTACCACGGGTTTCAGTTCTTTACTGGATAATTTTGGTTCATTGGAAAATAAAGGTTTTGAAATGGTATTAAACGCCACCCCGTTGAAGGGTAAAGACTTCAGCTGGGATATCACCGGCATTTTTAGCCGCAATCGTAATAAGGCAACTAAAATAGGCCAGGCACTTACACTATTAAGCACCAATGCTGGGGCACCAGTGGCTATTATTGAAGGCCAGCCGATCGGTGTTTTTTATGGAACTTTCTTTGCACTGGATGCCAGTGGTAATTACCTGAAAAACACACTGGGCATACCTACGCAAGAATTAGGCACGCAGAACAGTGTACTGGTTTATACTCCAGGCCGAAATACAACAACCGGATTGCCAACCGGCACTACACTGCGTAGAATCATCGGCGATCCCAATCCTGACTATACTACCAGCCTTATCAATACTTTTAACTACAAAGGACTGTCGTTAAGGGTACAATTGGATGCTGTGAAGGGTGGCGATGTATTCAATGCCGACTTCCGTACCCGCCAGGGTGTGGGCAATGGCGATATAGCCGAACAAGAACATAAAGGACTTATTCCCCGTGGTTATATTTCAGGCATTTATGCCATTGAGCAATGGCGTGTTTCCGACGGTTCTTATACCAAGCTCCGGGAACTTTCACTGAGCTACGATTTTGGTAAACTGAGACCTTTCAGCAATCTTACTGTAAGCCTGGCTGGCCGTAACCTGGTAAGCTGGGATAACTATAATGGATTCGATCCGGAGGTAAACGCAGCCGGTCAGAGCACCATTCTTCGTGGTATCGATTTTGGGGCAGTGCCTATTCCACGTACGTTCAGCATTGGGGTTTCAGCTAAGTTTTAACCACTACAAAACAACATCAACATGAAACGAATACATATAATATCAAAGACAGCTGCATTGTTACTCATAATCAGTTTAACTGCCTGCAAGAAAAATTTTACTGATCCGGGCCGGGCTATCGAAGAAAATGTGTTTACGACCATCAGGGGAATAAATGGCGTAGCTGTTGGCTTACAAAGAGTTTATACCCTGGGCCGGGCCAGCTCACTGTACAACAAGGTTACGGCTGATGGCTTCCTGACAAACCAGTTTATTATTATCAACCGGGGTAACACTGCCGAAGACCAGTTGGAAAGAGGCGGCGGAGCTGTGGATGGTACCAATACCATTATGGCCGGGTTGTGGACTAGTAGTAATAAAATAATTTATGATGCCGACAATGTGATTGCAGCAGCCAAAGGTTTAGCTGATAAAAATTATGCCAGTGGTTTAATAGGTTACTCTACCATTTTTAAAGCACTGGCCCTAGGGGACCTGGCTATGTTTTGGGAAAAAATTCCTGCAGGTATTGGCTCTAATGTAAGTTTTGTTGCAAGGGCAGAAGGTTTTACAAAAGCGATTGCACTGATAGATGAAGCACTGACTGCTATTTCCGCGAACCCGATCAGTGCCTCTTTTACGATTAATATACCCGTTGGTGTAGATATTGTAAACACTTTATTGGCACTTAAAGCCCGCTATGCTTTATTCACAGGTGATTACACCAAAGCCCTCGCTGCAGCCAACCTTGTTTCCACTACGGTAAAGTCCTACTATAACTTTGATGCCACCAGCGTAAACCCCATTTTCGAAACAGCAACTGCGACAGATAATGTGTACGAGCCGATCGATTCTACGCTGGGTTTGTTAGGCGCTTTACGGCCTGACCTTGCAGACAGAAGGGTTCAGTTTTATACACGCATTTCAACTACCGGGGGCAGCCGATTCCGTATTTTGGGTTTTGCTGCTGCTACCACAACACAATACCCTATTTACCTTCCCGGCGAAATAACCTTGATAAAAGCAGAGTGTTTGGCCAGGCAGGCAACACCAGATCTTCCCGGTGCTCAGGCCCTTGTAAACAGTATCCTTACTAAAACATCTGATCTGTACGGTGTGGGTGCACAATTACCAGCTTTGCCTGCTCAGTTAAATCAGGCCGATCTGTTGGTACAGATCTACCGCAATCGTTGTATAGAACTTTTTATGAGTGGCTTAAAACTGGAAGACATGCGTCGCTTTGGCCGTCCCGACAGCGAGAAACGTCGCAACCTGCTCCCCTATCCTTTCAGGGAAAGAGATAATAACCCAAATACTCCGGCTGATCCAACGTTTTAATAGTACTATTTTTATTGACAAGGCCACTCCATTTAGGGGTGGCCTTTGTCTTTTCCAGGACCAATACAACCCAACGGTGGCAACGATAGCTGTTAGTCATGTAACCAAATTCACCCTAATCGTCTCGCTTCTGCCAGTGGTTAGAAATTCTTTTCCTGATTAAATAATCTATACTTTGAAAGAAATCAACCCAGAACCGATGTTGAAATGGGAAAATACCTGAGCTCCGAAATCTTTGGCTTCTCCGATGAAATGAGATTATGCAAGGCGCCCTTAAACACCAGGCAGTAATGGTGGGCGATGTGGTTGCAGCCTGGCTTTTTTAATATGGCCATGCTGCTCTTATTTTTACAAATGCTCCAGTATGTCCTTCACTGAAGCTCTTTTTTTGTAATCGGGATTGAAGAAGACATATTTAATGTTCCCATCCTTCCCGATGATATAAGTAGCAGGAACAGGGAGGTTGGCACCATTGTTTCCATTGACTTCCATAAAGTCAAGACCGAATTTTTTATACCGCGTCTGCGTATTGTCATCTACTGCAAAATTCACATTCCAGGCTTTCATGATCGTCATGCTGCTATCGCTGATGATGGGGAATGCGGCCTTCGTTTTCGTAACGGTCTTTTCTACATTCTGCATGGTTTCGGGTGAAATGGCCACTACTGATGCACCTTTACCTGCTATCATGGCTAAAGAATCATTTAAATAACTCAACTCCTTATTACAAAACGGGCACCATTGGCCACGATAAAATATTACCACAACCGCACCTTTTTTTAATTGCTGGTTTAGGTTGAAAGTTTTGCCGCTGTTGTCTTTTCCCACAATGGCTGGTGCCTTATCCCCCACTTTTAACCCTTCAGGATAAATAGTGTTCTGGGCATGGGAAAGCGCGAAACCAATGCTGCAAATTGCTACAAGAAATATTTTTTTCATCTGTTAGAATTTTTGAATGCAAATATTGCTGTTTGCTTTTTTGAATAATTGTCGGGAAGAGGACAAATAAGACGACTACTGCAATTTAACCAGCGCAGTAAGCAAGATGCCGGTTTGTAGCCGGATTATTATTTCCGGGTTTGGGACTGCAACCTTTGCTTCCTTTTTATTAATGAGTACTTTAGTTACTGTTTCTTCTTTTTACCTTCCAGAAACCGGGTTTTCCATCCAGGACCAACTTTTGAAAAATATGAAGCATACTACAAGGGTCTTGATTGTAGACGATGAAATACAGAGCCGTTTCCTTATCAGGAAACTGTTGGCAGATCATTTTCCAGAACTGATAGCCGAAGAAGCAGAAAATGTAGCTGGTGCTCTTGATAAAATTGACATTTTTCATCCCGATTTAGTTTTCCTGGACGTGCAAATGCGCGGTGAGACAGGGTTTGACCTGTTAGATAAAACCGGCCCGGTAAACTTTGGCATCATCTTTACAACGGCTCATAGCGAATTTGCGGTCAAGGCATTTCGCTACAGTGCCATGGACTACCTGCTGAAACCCCTGGACGCAGAGGAATTTAAGACTGCTACTGAAAAAGCCATTTTGAGAATACAAAGCCACCAGCAACCAGCCGTTGAACAAATTGAATTTTTGAAACAACTAAAATCGACGCATAAAATACCTGAAAAGCTAACGATCCCAACTACAGAAGGGTTTCTGCTGGTTGCTATCCAGGACATTTTGTATTGCCATGCGGTAAGTAACTATACCGAGTTTCATTTTGGGAATCATCAGAAAATATTGTCAAGCTATACACTGGGTTATTATAGCGAACTCCTCTCAGACCATCATTTCTTTCGCATCCACCGCTCTTACCTTGTGAACCTGTCGCATATAAAAATGTATAAAAGGGGCGACGGCGGTGTGGTCGTTATGAATAACGATGAAGAGATTGAAGTATCGCGCAGTCACAAAGAAGCATTTCTGAAAATACTCAAACCCTGATGCTGCTAAAGGCCATTGTAAAATATAAACTGCTAATCCCTGTTTTATTGTTACAGGTCTTAACTGCCTACCAGCAATCTTTTACAACGAGGCTGTATACAACCGCCGATGGACTTAGCGACAATTATATTTTTCGCATTTACCAGGACAGCTATGGTTACCTGTGGGTAGGAACAGCTAATGGTCTCAACCGGTTCGACGGTAAGCGTTTTTTGAATTTTGGATTAAGGCAAGGGTTGCCATCTTTATATGTAGATGTGATTTATGAAGACCGGAACCATCGGTTGTGGATCGGCACCAGGAAAGGCGTTGCAGAATTAAAAGGTGACAGTTGCTATACCTACCCCGTTAACGATAAACAGGATATAACCTTTGTAAGCGGGTTTCTTGAACCGGGGCCGGGAAAATTATGGGTTACCACTGATAGAGGCCTTTATGAATTAAAGGACAGCACCTGGATCAAAATAAAATTATACCCGGGTTATGATAATAAAAGTATCAGCAAAATCATCAGCACCAGTAAGGGTACTTATATCAACTACAGCAACAACAAATTGATTAGGCTGGAACCAAACGGCAGCTGGAAGGTGCTTCTTTCGGAAAATACCAACCGTGCCTACTATAATAGCCTGTGGCTGAAAAATGACACCGTATACATCAGCACTTACAAAGGGCTTATGTATCTAAAGCAGGACAAATGGGTGCAACGTTTTGAAGACACACTCAAAAAAAAATATATCTATTGCTCCTACGCGGATAGCAGTAACCGCTTCTGGTTTGGAACACGTGAGGATGGAGTGTTGGCAGCCATACCGGACGGAGATAAAATCATTTACCTGCATTTGCCACTTTCATTTAACATGGTTTCCTACTTTCTTGAAGACAGGGACAAGAACATATGGGTTGCCGGGTTCCAGGGGCTATTAAAGGTTTCACCGTCTCCTTATAGCGCAATTGCTCCACCTGGCTTTGAATCGTTTCGTAATATCAGGAACCATATTATTACTCCATCCGGTTCGATGGTTGTATCTGGTGAAAACGGGAAACTGCTCATTATAAAACCCGGTATACCGACTGGCGGCTCTCCGCAAATCATAGCTGTAAAGGAATTACTTGAGTCAAATGATTTTATTGATTTTCATTGTTTTGATGATGGGAAAAGAATGTGGTTCACTACCCGCAATGGGTTTTTATACAGGCTGGATGATGTGACTTTAACTAACATGACCTCCATTGTAGGGCCCCCGAACAATACATTTCGTGCGCCGGTCTATAATCAAAAATTAAAACAGCTATTTGTTTGTGGTGACTCTGTATTATTATATGGAAATGAATATCACTTAGACACATTTTTTAGTAGTAACAATAGGCAATTTATTCCGCTTCCGTATATCATTCACATAGATCAGGAAAGTGGTGCTATGCTGGTGCAAACACTGGAAGATGGCTTGTATCGTATCACCCCAAATAAAGCGGTGTATGCCCTTGGCACTTCAGTTGACTTAAGTCTATCGATTCAAAACAAAGTCCCGGGCAAAAAAAATGAAACGATGCTTTGGGCAGCTTACAGGGGTAAAGGCATTTATAAATACCTGTGGCAAAATAATGACGCACCCCGCCTTATGGATAGCATCACTGAAAAAGATGGCTTTCCTGTAAATTATATTTTGTCGCTGTCGCTCGATAAAGAAGAAAAATTATGGCTGGCTACTACCAAGGGCGTTACCGTATTGCAAAAAGACCCGCAACAACAATGGATACATCACCATTTTGAGATCAATGAACCTGGTACATCTCCCCTATTATCATTTGCCAGGCTTCGCATGGATGACAATGGAAACATGTGGATGAGTATCCGAAATAAGCTACTCGTATTCGATTCAAAAAAAGCAAGGGTGCCGCCGCAGAATACAAATACCGTTATTGAAAAAGTGCTCCTCTTCGACAGGCCTACTAATTGGTCGCTATTAACAGACGATGTTGAAAGCTATCGGAGGCTGCCGGTAAATCCTGTTTTGAAACATGATCAAAATACGCTAAGTATTGGTTTTAATGCGTTGCAATTCATATCCAACTCACAACCGGAATATACCTACCGCCTGGTACCAGCCGATACTGCCTGGAGCAGCCCGACTCCGAACACGACTGTTTCGTTTTATCAACTCGCACCTGGTAAATACCGGTTCGAAGTAAGGTCGCATATCAGGGGCTTTGCGTGGAGCAGCCCTGCCAGCTTTTCATTTATCATAAAAAAACCATTCTGGGAAACCTGGTGGTTCAGGCTGGCATTTATTTTGGCGGCTTCGGCGGTCATCATTTTTATATTCAGGTACAGGCTGAAGCAAATCAGAACAAAAACACAAATAGAAAACCAGTTGCGAGAACTGGAAATGAGGGCGCTTAAAGCCCAGATGAATCCACACTTTATTCATAATGCCCTGAATTCTATCCAATCCCTGATTATGAATAATCAAAGTGCATTAGCCAGTCACTATATCAGCAAGTTTGCAAAGCTGCTACGGCAGGTTCTCGAAAATGCCGATGCAAACCTCATCTCGCTGGACAAGGAGTTGTATTCACTCCAATTGTATGTAGACCTGGAAAAACTACGGATGAACCTGGATATTGATTATAAGGAACAGGTAGATGAAAAAATGCTGTCATCTGATATAAAAATACCACCATTGATCCTTCAGCCATTTGTAGAAAATGCCTTGTGGCATGGGTTAAGTCTGAAGGAAGGTGAAAAAAGTATTACCGTTACGATAATGGAGCAGCAAGAATGGCTTATTTGTGAAATAACAGATAATGGGATTGGCCGTAAAAAGGCAGCCGAATCTTACAAAGCGTTCCCCGAAGGACACCTGTCAAAAGCCATAAAAATCACACGGCAAAAGCTTGCCGACTTTAATCAATCCCCTGGTGTAGACCCGGTTAGTTTTATTGACCTGGAAGAAAATGGTGTTGCCACTGGCACCAGGGTTATTATCCGCATTAAGGCAGGGTTTAGCGATTAATACACCAGATACGGCTAATACAGCTAAACTATCATTGCACCTCATTCTCCTTTTTCCGCAGCTCAATAAACGGCGGTAAAAACTGTGTACTCCCCTGTTTAAATTTAAAAGAAAGACCCGATGGCATTTATCCTTGGCATCCTTTCCGTTTGTGCCATCACTATCGTAGCAGTTTGCTGGCCGGAAATCCGGACGCTGTTCCGGAAAAGGAGAAATGAAAAAGACCTTTTCTAAACGAAAGAAAAATAACGGGCAAGGAATAGGTAACATGTAAAGATCATTCTGTTTCCTATACCCAGGACTACAACGGGTGTACTTAGCCATTACTAACAACTGGCAATGTGCACCGGTGAATACTGGAAGCCGGGCACTTCATTTCAAAAAAAACCTATAACCAAAAAAAAAATCAAAAATGAAACAATTGCTACCCCTGCTGCTTTTATCCATGATGCCATTTTTCTGCCTGTGCCAACGAATTGGCATTGGTACAACCAGTCCTAACCCAAGCGCCATTTTAGATATGAACAGCGACAATAAGGGAATGCTGATGCCCCGTATGACCACGGCGCAAAGAAAAACCATTGCTACACCCGCGCAAGGGTTAATGGTATTCGATATCGACAAAAGTGCCATCTATTTATACGATGGTACCAAATGGGTGCCGATGCTGTTTAGTGCCAATGAAAACCTGGTTCCTCCTGTTACACGGCAGGCCAGCGATGCAGTCACCGGCAACTATCTTGGACATAGTGTTGGCATAAGTGGCGACTATGCCGTTGTTGGGCTACAGCCGAATGCCAATGCTGTGGGAGCAGCATATATCTTTTTCCGTAACGCCGGTGTTTGGCAACAGCAGGCAAAACTTATAGCCAGCGATGGTTTTACCGGCAATTGCTTTGGAGTGAGTGTGGGCATTAGTGGAAATGAAGTGATCGTAGGTGCAGGCAACAGCAGTAATGGTAAGGCCTATGTTTTTTCCCGGAGCGGTACCAACTGGACGGAAACGGCAAAGCTATCGGCCAATGATGGAGCACCAGGCGACCATTTTGGTCATAGTGTAAGTATTAGCGGCAATTATGCGATCGTTGGTGCTCCCTATCAAACAGTTTCCGGCAATGCGAACCAGGGAAGCGCCTATATATTTTTCCGTAATACCGGGTGGATCACCGGCCAGGCACACCAGGCCAGGTTGTTGGCACCAGATGGCGCTATTGGTGATATTTTTGGAAAAGCCGTAAGCATCAGTGGTGACTATGCCATTATTGGAGCACCAGCGGACGATGCGGAATACAGCAACCAGGGTGCTGCTTATGTGTATGGCCGGGTGGGTGGTAACTGGCCAAATCTTGCCAAACTCAAAGGGCTTTTAAGTCCCAACCGCTGGTTTGGATCCAGCGTTAGTATTAGTGGTGATTATGCTATTGTGGGCGCTCCTTACGAGCTTGTACCCATCTACGAATCCGGGGTTACCGGTTCTGCTTATATTTTTTATGGCGGTGCCGGATGGAGTACGGGTCAAAGCCCCCAGGCCACCCTTTTCAGTTCAAACAATAACACCTTAAATGACCGCTTCGGATCTGGTGTACATATTAGCGGTGACTATGCCATAGTTGGCGCCTGGTCGTACGATTCACCGGGCAACCTTGACCAGGGCAATGCCTGCCTGTATAAACGAAATGGTACTTCATGGCTTTTTGTAAGAAGGGTGGATGACAATAGCGGGGAGACTGGAGGTCTATTTGGCTGGAGTGTAGGGATAAGCGGGTTTAACGTGGTAATTGGCGCTACAGGAAAAAATGCCGGCAAGGGTGAACTACACTTTTTAAATGTGGAATAAATTCTCTGAACACAGGTTAGCATCTCGTTTTAAAATCATCACACAAATAACAAATCATGAAAAAAAGTCAATTAGCGCTATGCTTGCCTTTGCTGGCAATAAATCTCCACATGCTAAGTGCACAAAGTGTAAGCATTGGTACCAGCTTACCCCATTCCAGTGCCATCCTTGATATAAACGCGAGTAATAAAGGTTTGCTGGTGCCCCGTACTTCCACTGCAAGCCGGGCAGCTATTGTTAACCCCGCCAAAGGATTGATTCTCTTTGATACCACAACCAGTAGTTTTTGGTTTCATAGCGGTTCCTGGACCCAGATAGCTAGTAGCAATGGATGGCTGCTGACAGGCAATGCCGGCACCAACCCCGCTATAAATTCTATAGGCACTACCGATGCTCAGCCACTGGCTTTTAAAGTAAATAACAAGAAGTCAGGCTGGATTGATTACTCGGGAATTAATAATACTTCTTTCGGCTACGAGGCGTTACTTGCAAACACGACTGGCTTTTATAACACTGCTATTGGGTACAATTCCCTAAAAGCGAATATGGAGGGAGGCAGAAACACAGCAGTTGGTGCTTATGCCCTGCTGGTTAATACAGCAGAAAATAATACCGCTATAGGTACCTACGCACTTAACGCTAATACTTTCGGCACAGGAAACGTAGCTACAGGGTTGAATTCACTAGCTGCAAATACAGTAGGGAATTTCAATTCTGCATATGGAACGAACACGCTTTATAACAATATTGGCGGGCATGAAAATACGGCTAACGGGTATGGAGCCCTTTTTTCCAATCAAGCCGGCAGTTACAATGCAGCATTTGGTAAATACGCACTCTATAACAACACTGGCAGTTATAATACGGCTCTTGGTTACAATACAATGTTCT
The DNA here is from genome assembly GCA_040386335.1 of Bacteroidota bacterium. Classification (GTDB taxonomy): domain Bacteria; phylum Bacteroidota; class Bacteroidia; order Chitinophagales; family Chitinophagaceae; genus JAZKFT01. Next base: position 251,275 of record JAZKFT010000008.1, on the reverse strand, counting down.
TTAATACCACCGGCATTAACAATACAGCAACCGGCAGCCAGGCGCTGCAGAACAACACTTCCGGCAGCAATAATACAGCCAATGGCGCTTTTGCGCTGTACCTGAGCACAACAGCTGCTTCCAATACCGCTATTGGATACGAGGCGATGTACACGAACAGTAACGGCACTGAGAATACAGCAGTAGGCCATACAGCACTTAAGGCAAATACGGGCGGCGGGTCCAATACAGCCATTGGCCAGGCTGCTTTAGGTTTAACAAACACGGGAAGTGCCAATACCGGGATTGGACAACATGCCTTGTTTTCAAATAAAACAGGAAGTAATAATACGGCGCTGGGATTTTTTGCCGATGTATCCGGTGATAACCTTACCAATGCAACTGCCATTGGAGCCAATGCAATAGTTACTGCCTCCCATACGATACAGTTGGGTAATAGCTTTGTGAATAGCGTAAAAACGGCAGGTGATATCTATGTAAAAAACGGGAAGGGAATAGTAAAAAGCGACAACAGCACACAGAAAATGATACAAACAACTACGGTAACTGTAACCGGAACAATTCCTATATACTCAGTTTTAAAGTTCCCCATCACTATTCCAATAGCAGTATCAGATCCTGTATTGTATGTGGGGCAAATCCTCCAGGGTGGTACAGGCCCGGCAGGCATCAGCATGTACATCACTTCTGCTCCAACTCCACCCCCCTTCGTTGGCACTGATTACAGTCTGAATGTTTACCATATATCCCCCACATTCAGTCCTGCTGATTTGAATTTCCAGGTAAAAATTGTAATCATGGGCAATAACTAGATATGACTTTGGACCAGAGCAATTCGCTGAAAAACAAAGCCCGTTTAACTGAACCAGGATCGGTAAAACATCATGTAACCTCCCAGGTTTATTCCCCAATTTAAAAACAAGCAGCTATGAAAAAAATACATCTTATGGTTGTCATGCTCTGCATGCTGAAAGTGGCCACGGCACAAACTGTAGCCATTAACAATACCGGTAGTTCTGCCAATGCATCTGCGATGCTGGATATAAGCAGTGATTCGAAAGGACTGTTGGTTCCAAGAATGGCAACCGCTGCAATCCCAACGATCGGCAGCCCGGCAAAAGGGCTGTTGGTTTACGATTCTGTAAAGAATCAGTTGATGGTGAATATGGGCACTGATTTAGCACCCGACTGGCAAACGATTATAGCAAAAAGTGGGTGGCAGCTTACTGGTAATGCAGGTACAAGTCCCTCAACCAATTTTATTGGCACCACCGATTTAAAGCCGCTTGTTTTTAAAGTAAATAATATCAAATCCGGTATCATTGATACCATCTCACTCAACACTTCCATTGGTTTCAGAACACTGGATTCGGTCACTAGCGGAACGAATAACACCGGTTTTGGATTTAAGGCGCTAAATAGTAATAAGAACGGTTTTCAGAACACCGGCATTGGTTCAGGTGCCCTTCGGAGAAATGTCTCGGGCGTTCAGAATACGGCTGTTGGTATGCAGTCTTTATCCAACAACATAAACGGGTACCGGAATACTGCTATCGGTCATCAATCAATGTTTTTTGATACAAGCGGCTATGACAATACTGCCATAGGAACTTTTTCATTGTATTCCAATTTATCAGGAGCCGCCAATACGGCCTCTGGATTTGCTGCTTTATTTAAGAATACCACCGGCATTTCCAACACCGGCACCGGTGCTTATTCACTTTACAATAATACTTCAGGCGAGTACAATACAGGTACGGGTCTAAATGCGCTGCAGGCCAATACGATGGGTAATATGAATACGGTAACCGGGGTTGCTGCTATGTTTAATAACACCACAGGTTCATCAAATACCGCTGTTGGCTTTGGTGCTTTATTTACAAATACCGATCGCAGTAACCTGGTGGCTGTTGGAGATTCGGCTTTGTTTGCCAACGGCAGCGGTGCGACCTTACCGGAAGAAGCTATCGCCAATACTGCGTTGGGTTCAAAAACATTATCCAAAAACACCAAAGGATCTTTTAACACTGCAGTGGGAAGAGGCGCTCTATATAAAAACAACACCGGCGGAAATAACACGGCAGTTGGCGACCAGGCACTGTACAACAATACCACAGGCTTCCTGAACACAGCTACCGGCGCAGGAGCCCTGGCAAGCAATGGTGTTGGCTGGGGCAATACCGCATATGGCACTAATGCATTATTCAATAACACCAGCGGGCAATACAATACGGCCATCGGATACTATGCCGATGTAAATTACGGTGGCTTATCAAACGCGACAGCCATTGGTTCCGGCGCCATCGCTACCGAATCCAATGCCATACAATTGGGAAATACGGAAGTCACTTTAGTTAATACACATGGAAATATTACCGTAAAAAACGGGAAAGGCCTCATCAGGAGCAGTGACGGGACCCAGCAAAAAAAACTGGTGGTCGTTGCCACTGTAAATGCGACCATTTTTTCCAACAATACTTACAGCGTTCCTTTCTTTTTCCCCGAACCATTCAGTGGTATTCCAGATGTGTATGTAGGCAATATTACAGCTGGCGGCGGCTTTGCAGAAGTGGTGATGAGCGTTGCTAATGTTACCATTCTCAGCGGCACTTTGTTTGTAAATAATCCCCGTGCCGTTACCTGGTCGCCCAACTTTAGCGTCAAGATCATTGCTATCGGTCCGCAATAAATTAATGCACCAATCCATTAATGGCCCTTAAGATTTCTACCAGGGAAAAATCTCTTTCTAACCGTTTTTATGGCCATTGCCGGTGTCAATATTTACTTTATCAATGCCAGTAATTTATAGGTAAAAAATAAATGCTATGAAAAAAATACTTTTTTTAGCGACCGTTCTGGGTTACACTTTTTCTGCTTCTTCACAAAATGTTGGCATTGGCACCAGCAGCCCAAATCCAAGTGCTGCCTTAGATATCAGTAGCAATACTAAGCGTGGCGCCGTCGCGGGCTACGTTGATAGATTTTTATGGCAGGTTCATAGAGTTATTGTCTTCAAGAGTTTGTACCGACGTTAGTTTCAATAAATAATAAGGGCAGGTTACCCGTCAATTGTTACTGCTTACAAAATGGCACTTATACCAACCTGATTAAGTTATTATTTTAGTAAAGGTTGAATCGGGGTCAGCTCAGTCAAGCGTTCACCACAAGCGTGGTAAAAAATAAAGCTCATGCACCCAATTAGCAATAAAGAGATCTTTTATTCTGGTCACACCGGAATTCACATTGGTGCTGAAGGTAGCGGCTCCATAATTTCTATTGGAGGCAAATTAAGCCCCAATTCCAGCGAATTAAGATATAAACAACAGGTAACGGAAGAGGCTCGAAATGCAATGATACCCGAACGTTGTGCGCTGGAATTAGGTCACCCTCCATAGATCTGCCATAACACTGTTGTCAGGGGTTTCAGGGACATCTAAATCTTTATTGTAAAAATGAATGCCAGGGTTATAGTTAACCGGTGCGAGTTTAAATAAAGCACACCCTTTCGGCATTCCTGGAAGATGATACAAATAAAGTGACTGTAATTCCGCTTCAACCTGTATCTGAGTACTCCACCATAGTGGTAATAGCCTGCCTGCCTGCAGAGACAGCAGTCACTAATGCCATGAATTTATTCCGACAATAAATGTCATGAAAACCATAAGAATCAAACCACATTTCTCACTCAAAAATTTAAAAAAATGAACTCGTTAACCAACATCGCCGTTAAAAGGCTTTTTGTGTTAAGCCTTTCGCTTTTTGTTTTTATTTCCTGCAAAAAAGAAATAAAAGATTATCCTGCACAGCAGGAAACTCCATCAGTACCAAACAACGGCAACGCTGAGAGTGGCCACTTAAAACAAACAAAAACCTATTCTTCGGATGTCGTTATCCAATGGATCAATATGCAGCTGGATATGCTGAAAGTTCCGTTGCCGGCCGGTACAGGTAGCCAGGCTACTGACAGGTGCCAGTCCTATTGCGGTATCGCAGTTTACGAATCCGTTGTACCGGGCATGCCTGCTTATCAAACCCTACATGGTCAGCTCACCGATTTTCCTGTGATGCCGGCAACTGAGCCGGGCAAAGCATATCATTGGGCAGCCTGTGCCAATGCAGCGCTTGCTGATATGAACCGGAAACTTTTTCCAACAACAGCGACTGCGAACAAAACAAAAATGGATAGTCTTGAAAATGCCCTCCAGGCAATCTATGCGGGAGAAGTGGATGCTGCAACAATACAACGCTCCGTCACTTTTGGAAAAGAAGTGTCCACAAGGGTTTTTGCATGGGCTGCTACCGATGGTTCTGCAAATGTAAATCTGCCTTATGTTCCCCCACTTCCCACACCTGCTACTCCCTGGTATTGGGTTCCAACGTCTCCGCCACCAGCCGCTATTGTTAATCCATATGCATGGCAGCGCAGGCTCCTGGTGCCTGGTGTAGCTAATGGTACTACACTACCGCCACCGCCAACCTACTCCACTGTCATGGGATCCGATTTTTGGAATATGGCAAAAGATGCTTATGACAAGAGGAATAATGCAACACCCGATCAACAAGCTGCTACTATTTACCACCGTGACGTGCCGGGCTATTCTCCCGGGGGAAATTTTGTTTCCATTTTATCTCAGACACTCAGCAAAGCAAAACCTATGCTTGATGTAGCTGCACTGGCCTATGCAAAAATCGGGATCGCTCAAAGCGACGCAACCATTATATGTTTCACCGATAAATACATATTTAACCTGGTGCGCCCGGTTACCTACATCAAAAAATACATTGACTCTCTCTGGACTACATTTATTGCTGTACCCAACCATCCTGAGTTTCCTTCGGGCCATGCCACCATCAATTCAGCGGCTACGACTATGCTTGCTAATATGTTTGGCGATAATTTTCAAATCACCCTGCATACCTACGATTATCTCGGTTTTCCTGCCCGCAGTTATAACTCCTGGGAAGAGATGAGTATTGAAATGTCGAACAGCCGGGTATTTGGCGGGCTTCACTACCAGGCTACACAAGATAAAAGCCGGGTACAAGGCAAAAAAATTGCACAGAATGTTTTAAGCACAGTAAAGTTTAAAAAAGAGTAATAAAGTCTTTCATAAGTAATATTCAACTGCTCCTGTCTTTGTTCGGCAAAGACAGGAGTTTTCAGCATATGGTTATGAAGACCAGTAGCAGCCTTAACAATTCAATAGAGGCTGGTTATCCAATATTTTTTATTGCACACAACGGTGCCTGTACAAAAAGGGTGTGAGTACTCATTTGATAATTGACCGGGGTTCAACAAATTGCTGAAAGCATTTGCAGCCCAAGGGTGAAACCAAACAGCAAACATTAGTTCCTGTTATCACTAAAACAAAAAACATGAAACCGACATTGAAATTTGTCTCCGGTATTTTGTTTACAGTGGTAACGGCTTTTGCATCAGAAAAATCAATAGCCCAGGTTTCCGGTATTATCACCATTCCGGGTGACTATCCAACGATCACTGCTGCCCTGAATCTGGAACAAGCGGGTACCGATACATTAGTTAGCAGGTAATAGCATTGCACGGCCTACCGCAATGTTCATAGATTTTTATGGCTGATTCGTAGAGTTATTTGTCGCAACGGTTTGTACCAGTGTTAGTTTTAATAAATCAGAAAGGCAGCCAATCCATTATTGGTTACCGGTCACAAAATGGTACTTATACACACACATTTAAATTATTCTTTATGAAAAAGCAATTCATTTTACTCGTATCCATTTTACTGCATTTATTGGTACTTAGCGCTGCAGTATCAGGCCAGAAGTATAAGCAAATCCTGCATGCCAGCAATGCAGATGGAAGGTTGGAAGTTTACCTGCTGGACAATGCCGGTGAAGTATTTCATAAATACCAAAAAAAACCAAATAACGGATGGAGTGACTGGTATTCGCTTGGAGGAAAGTTTATCCAATCCATTTTTGCAGAAAATAATAGTGATGGCAGTCTTGTTCTGTTTGCTCTTGGGGGCGATGGGGCCATAACGCACAAAAAGCAGGTCGCCCCAAATGGTGGATGGGGTGATTGGGCTTCACTGGGCGGATCTAACCTGAAACAATTATTTGCGATGAAAAATGCCGACGGCAGGCTGGAATTGTTTGTACTGGGCGGGGACAATGCGGTCTGGCATAAATGGCAGTCGGCTCCCAATGGCGGATGGGGTGAATGGGCTTCACTCGGGGGAACGAATCTTAAACAAATATTTGTATCAAAAAATGCAGACGGCCGGCTGGAATTAGCAGCCCTGGGAGCTGACCAGCGCATATGGCACAAATGGCAGCAAACACCTAATGGAGGATGGGGTGAATGGGCATCTTTAGGCGGAACAGGGCTCAAAAAATTCTATGTGTCCACCAATGCAGATAAAAGACTTGAGCTATTTGCTATTGGCGGCGACAATGGCATCTGGCATACATGGCAGGTGGCTCCCAATGGAGGATGGAGTCAATGGGCCTCCCTGGGAGGAAATGGCCTTAAAAAATTATTTGTGTCATCGAATGCAGATGGACGACTCGAACTATTTGCTTTGGGCGGCGATAATGCGATCTGGCATAAATGGCAACAAACGCCATCCGGTGGATGGGGCGAATGGGCTTCGCTCGGTGGAAGACAGATCCTGGATTTTGTCGTAGGCAAGAATGCCGATGGCCGGATGGAAATATTTTCCCTGGCAACGGATGATGCTGAATGGAAGAAATGGCAACTATTGCCCAATGGTGGATGGAGTGACTGGTCTTATTCCTTAGTCAATGCAGCTGCACTTAATAACTATCCCGAACTGGCTTTTCATTATGCGCCGATCCATTACCAGGATACGGATAACAGTAATCCCAAAGCAGATTATATCACCAGTGTGAATTATGACAATAATTGGAATACGATTGACAACTGGGATAATATAAATAATGCTCCGCTTGCTGCTACTGTATATTATTCGATCGTTGAAACCTGCACCCACTGGTATATTCTTTATGCATTTTATCATCCCCGCGATTGGGATGAGTATGCAACTTCGGAACATGAGAATGACCTGGAAGGGATCATCCAAATGATCCGGAAAGATGGGACACCATATGGAAAGATGGAAGGAGCCATTACCATTGCTCACTGGGATCTATATTCTTTTACACCCCGTAGCAGTCCGCTATCAAATGGCGGGGAAGGTATTGATGGTACACTTCGTGCTTCAGAATTTGAAGGATCGGCTCATCCCCTGACTTCCCAGGAAGCCAAGGGCCATGGTCTTAAAGCATATCCCCATATAGGAGATTTTAGCGGGAAAGAGGGAGAAGATGGGATCATCTATTATCCATCCAGGACCACGGCCCAGGTTCCCACCTCTGGAAATGATCGTCGTGTTTTATATAAATTGGTAGACATTTTTGCTCCGGGAGGGTTATGGGCACACCAGCTATCGGACATTGGAGTGCCACGGGAAAACGCATCCGTTTTTGTAGGCTTTGGAAGCTTTAAAGGAGACGGAACCGGGGGATGTGGTGATGGTGGCGGTGGTACAGCCTGGTGCAGTATAGATGGAGCAGACGCTCCCTGGAAATGGGATGGAAAAGATACGGATTCGCACCGGGGCGATTTTGCCCTGGATCCGGCCAATCTTTTTCAAAAATTTTACTCCGGGTTAGGAAATTTCGACACCCGGTATCTCAATAATCAATATTTATCTGATTTGAAGAATAAAGGTTATTCATCTGGCAAAAAGCCCCCGGGATGGAATGATGCTGTTGATATGAATGCACTTTTTAGCAGAATAATTAATCAGTGTCAGTAATATTCCTGCGAAGATTTCGAAGCCATGGAGCCAGTATAGTGAACAACCTGGAAATTATTCCTGACACCGTTACACTCCCCTGCGGTATGCATTTGATTGGTGGAACAGTGCTTGCATAAGGGCCTTTTATTTTTTACCTTGTTTTTATCATCCATGGATACATACTCCTTTGAACCTGGATCTAAAAGTTGACATGCTTGCTTTTCATTCAAAACTTTCAGTCATGCGACAGCTATTAAAATATACCACCTTCCTGCTGCTTTCATGTACGCTCTTGTATGTTTCCTGCAAAAAAGAATATTCCTGCGAAAACTGCCGGGAGTCCAATAAGCCTCCTGTTGCCAATGCCGGAAAAGATACCAGCATCATATTGCCTGCCGACAGTATAAAGCTTGATGGCAGTAGATCTACAGACCCCGATGATGGGATAGTTGGTTTTAAATGGGTAAAAATAGCAGGCCCAGATACGTTGAATATCAGCAGTTCTTTATCTGCAAAAACCATCGTAAATAAATTGGTAAAAGCAGTGTACCTGTTTCAACTAACCGTAACCGACAAAGGCGGTCTCTCGGCTAAAGATACGGTGCAGGTGACCGTGTATCCCGCAGGCACTACCAACCGGCCACCAATAGCAAACGCAGGCAGGGATACTACAATCGTTTTACCGGCCAATACTGTAACACTTGATGGCAGCGGCTCTTCAGACCCGGATAATAACATAAGCAGTTATACATGGGCAAAAATTTCGGGGCCATTATCGTACAATATTGCCGACGCCAATATTTCGCAAACACCGGTTACGAATCTTGCACCAGGTGTTTATTTGTTTGAATTGAAAGTAACAGACGCAGCCGGACTATTTTCGAAAGACACGATCCAGGTTACGGTTAGCAGTAATACTTCAAACCTGCCGCCCGTAGCCCATGCTGGGTCTGACATTTCAGTTAATTATGATCTGCAAACCTGTAGCATCAATCCGTCATCCTTTAGTTTGAACGGAACGGCTTCAGTTGACCCGGATGGAACCATTGTGTCTTATTTGTGGACAGGGCCCGGAACTATTATAAATCCTGCGGCTGCCATTACACAGGTGAGTAACCTTAACATGGGTGTTTATGAATTTATTTTAAAAGTTACCGATAATATGGGCGCTACAGGAATGGATACCGTGTTCGTAAATTCGGTATCACTGATGAACCGCCCTTTAGTGCCGGCACAGCTCACTTCAATTGGCTCACTATCCGAAACAAGGCCTGGGTTTGCAGTGGCAGCGGCAGGAAATAAAATTTTATTTGCAGGCGGGGCAAATAGCATAACGTCACAAAATTGTATCACTAACAGGGTGGATATTTATGATATTACAAGTGGCACCTGGAGTATAACCCAGTTGCCAACTGCAAGATCATCTGCCGGCACAGCTGTGTTGGGTAATAAAATATTCTTTGCCGGTGGTGTTGTTCCCTTAATCAATCCATTAACTAATGGTTGCTACACTACCAACTGGAACAACACCCGGACTTCTGCCATAGATATTTATGATGTATCCAGCAATACATGGAGCTCCGCACAATTAAGCAGCGCAAGATGCCCTGTTGGTTCTTCTGCAAGTAACAAGGTGGTTTTTGCAGGAGGTGATGACGATTATATCCAACGGGTAAATGATATATATGATGCAGGAACCAACACATGGTCAACCACAATGCTAAGCGAAGCACGGCATATTATGCAACCGGCTGTGGCTGGGAATAAAATATATTTTGGCGGAGGATCCGTCGGCCTCTATACAGTCAGTGGTGGAAATCTTTCAAAACAAATAGACATTTATGATGCCATTACCAACACCTGGACCAATGATACATTAAGCAGAATAAGAGGTGAAATGGGTGCCATAAGTGCTAATAATAAAATTTACTGGGGTGGCGGCTATGTTTGGGATCAGGCTAGCAATAATTGGGAAGGTACCAATTCAGTGGAGATAAGAAACCTGGCGAACAATACAACAAGTTTTGATTGTTTGTCTGAGCCAAGAACCCAGGTAATTGCTATCAGGAAAGATAACAAGCTTATTTACTTTGGAGCCAATCAAACCAGATTTGACATTTACGACCTCACAACCAATTCCTGGTCAATAGGCGTAATGCCTGTAAACATTACGAGTGCAGCTATTATAGCAGTAAACAACATCATTTATGTTGCAGGAGGAATGGTAAATGGTACACTTTCCAACCAGGTCTGGAAGCTGAATTTCTGAAATCTTAAGGGTTTGGTCAACAAAGGAAATAGAAGCACTCGGAAAAGAAAATATGCAACTGTAAGATTTGCAAGCTGATATTAATGTAAATCACATTCCGAAATGTAAAACCCCAACCTGTATCAGTTCTTTGTCAGATACCACCCGGCAATTGATCACTTTACGTTGCTGGTTGGTTCTGCCGAAATTGGTGAAGAGTTCAGCTTTAATGGTAATGGGACCACCCAGGGTTTGCCGGGTATCACCATATAAGTTTACATCTACTTCATAGTTACCATTTCGGGCTTTGCGCACACAAAATTCTTCGGGACCATAGCCCTGCGTTACATCGCCCGAAATGATTCCCCCGCCACTGGTGGTGGTATTTTCGTACGAACATTTTTCTTTGGCAGGATCGGTAACCCATAGGTCTATATCGCTGTCGTTACTGCTCCATCCAATTACAATACGCACATCCATGGGCATCGACTGGATAAATTGTTTATCAATTCCGGCGATATTTACTTCTTTGGCATGGCCACTGATAACTGCATTCATTTCATTAAGGGCGATGGATTTTATGCCTCCAAATCTTTCATCCCAGGTGCCGGTTACAACCTGGTACAATAAATCTACAGCCAGTTGATACTTGCCGGTTTCGATATAGGCCAGTGCCAGGTCGCGATAGCTTTGAGGCTCTTCTACGCGGATATTCAGCACTTCCTTAAAAGTTTCGATGGCCAATTCAGTTTCTCCAAATTCGATGAGTTGGTTGGCCAGTACCCGTAGTAGTTCAGGGTTTTCAAGTTTCATCTCGGCAATATTACTCAGTACCTGTAGTGCCATGGTCTTATTGCTCTTCTCGTAAAAGAAACGGGCAACATCTACAAAAAATGAAGGTTGTTTGAGATAGTCTTTTTTAAGCGACAGGTACTTTTTGGGTTGATCCGATACTGCTACTTTTCCTAATTCTTTTAAATATGTTGCTTCAGATGCCCATTCGCTCAGTTGAATTTGGGGTGATACTGCCGCCGGACTTTCATCTTCTTTTACTTCTTCATCTTTTACAATTACCGGCGGGCTGAATTTTTGCATTTCTATTTTTGGAGGCTCAGCAATTTTTGCCATTTCGAGGCTTACTTCAGAATTGCTTTCTTTGGCTTTGTTCTGATCTTCCATTTTGGATGCCCCTTCATTTTCAACGGAAAGAAACGGTGTGGCTGCCGTATGAGTTGAGCCGGAGGAAACAGCTGAGTCAGTCGTCACATTTTCTCTTCGCAAATTGGGATGTGGAGCCGGGACATTTTCTGCCCGTCCATTGCTGAATGCCATATCGCTGTAATCAATTTGTTCATTGAGTTTATTTCTTTTTAGCAACCTTACACTTTGCCCGTACCAATTCTTAATCTCACGCATGGCACTCAGCGCCTGATCATAAGCTTCTTTTTTTTCATCTGTTTTCATTTGCTGCTTTTCTTTCAGCAGCGCGAAGTATTCTTTTTGAAGCTCCGCCGGAGGTGTTATCTCGTACTCTACATAGTCTTCTACCCTATCCAACACCAGCAACGAAGTGTTTTGGGTAACGATTGAAAACTGCTTGCCGAGTTCTGTGATGGCTTCTTTGTTTTTTTCATATTCGAGGTCCAGATGAGCCACTTTGGTGCTGGCCCAAATCCGTTTGATATTGTCAGTTTGATCGTCGTCACTATTAATGGAGATGGTTTTACTGCTGGTGACTTTATTCCCATATCCAAAGTTGAGCGTTATAGAAGCAGTCCCCTTTTTTAGAATACCCGCAAATGAAAAACCATTCTGCAATTGAGTTTGGGTCTGGGTAAAAAACTCTGCTATCTCCCCGTCGTTGTAAGTTGCATTAACAAACCGATATGGAAGCTTCGCCATGTTTTCCAATGCAGCCATTGGTTCAGTATCGTTTAAATTAATAAAATGGCCGTTTGTTTGGTGTGCAATAAATTTCAGGAACGAATAATCAGTGCTGGAAGAGGAATTGATAACCGAAACCGGCGTATTCGAAAGAAGGATATCCCGTTTTCCAAATGTGGAAAGGCCATCGGTAAACAGCAATATTTCTTCACCGCTAAACTGCTTCAGATCAATGGCGCCAAATTGGGTCCCTCCATCAAAACTGAAAGATTGCAGCCGGCGTAGCAGGGGGCCTGCATCACCGCTCTTTATGGCAAAAGGTTCATTCGGTAACATGGTGATATTGAACGGAACGAGGGTCACGCTGACATTTTTTATGCGATCAAAATACGCCTCCAGCAGGCTGATTTCCTTTTTTATATTTCGTGTACCTGCCGACGCAGAAATATCCCATAATAAAATAATGGATGCAGGATTGGGCTTATCGCGGTACTCCCCTGCCACTGCGGCATGGCCATAGAAATAAGTATTGCCTTCATAGGTTTCTGTATATACCTGCGCTTCCGTTTCGGGAATCAAAAATTCGACTGTATGGGCTGCCGTAAAATTAGTTGCGGCAAATTTTGCTTCCCATCCTTTTATATTTTTCTCAAAATTAAATCCTTGTAAAGTATTGCCTTGCAAAGCGGGTGCCTGGCTAGTTTTATAGACCGCAGCAGTAATGCCAAATTCTTTCATTGGCTGGTCAGCAGCCAATGGCAGCCTATACACCAGGCCTTCTTTTACAGACGCCAATGTTTGCTCAATGCCTATCACCACTCGTTTGTAGCCCCTGGCAGGTATCGGATAAATGCGGGTACGAAAATTATTGCCTCTTGTCTTTTCCACCAGGCCGGGGTCAATGCCCTTGCGGATTATGTTCTCAAAAGCCACTCTTGCTGTGGCTTTTTCTACCACTACCCCTTCCCTTAATATACCATTTATATCCAATGCGTAACGGCAAATATTCTGGCCATCGGCTAATGGAAAATCAAATTCACCTTCCAGTATTTTGTCGGCCGGGTTGTAGAAACTGATGTCGAAAGTTGTGGTGGCAATATTACCTGTCACTTTCAAATCGATGTTCAATTTTGAAATTTGTAAAGCCCTCGACGCAGTGTCGGTTTTTACCATCAAAACAGGTATGGCACTTAAAAATTCTGGTTTGGCTGCGGACACTTCCACGCAGGATGGCATGGTATATATGAGGCAAAGACTGAGGAAAAACAGGCGTATCATTTTAGTAAATTTTGGGGAACAACGGGCACTAAGATTAAAAAGCATCCAGATTGCATAAATGAAAAGAGATGGAACAATGATCTTTTTTCAGACAGAATAATTGGTGTAAAAATTACCATGTCAAAAACACACACTTTTAAAATGGCTGTTTTACAAATGGTCCGCTAAAAGTGGTTTATCAAAATATTATCTCCTTAACCATGGAGCAAGTACCTGAGAATAAAAATCGTTAAACTGGCCTCACGGGTGTGGCCGGTAATTTTTTTAAGTAACACCAGTTTTCGGTAGCAGCCTTTTTAAACGTTTTTCCACTTAATCCGTACGTTTGTCCCCTTATGTCGAAAGAAAAAATGAAAGACCTGCAGAAACAGCAGGCTCTGGAATATCATAGCAAAGGCCGGCCGGGCAAAATAGAAGTAGTGCCGACCAAGGAAGCAAAAACCCAACGAGACCTCAGCCTTGCATATAGTCCCGGCGTGGCTGTTCCCTGCCTGGAAATAGTGAACGATCCCGAAGCTGTTTATAAATACACTGCAAAAGGCAACCTGGTAGGCGTTATCAGTAATGGAACAGCTGTGTTGGGCCTGGGCGATATTGGCGCCGCCGCTGGCAAACCTGTAATGGAAGGAAAGGCGGTGCTTTTTAAGATCTTCGCCGATATTGATGTATTCGATATCGAGATCAATGAAAAAGATCCGGAAAAATTTGTACAGATTGTAAAGTCGCTGGAACCAACCTTTGGTGGCATTAACCTGGAAGACATTAAGGCGCCTGAATGTTTTTATATAGAACAGCAGTTAAAGGAACAGATGAACATCCCGGTTATGCACGACGATCAGCACGGAACCGCCATTATCAGCAGCGCGGCGTTGCTCAATGCTTTGGAATTACAGAAGAAAAAAATAGAGAAAATTAAGATCGTAGTAAATGGTGCAGGGGCTGCTGCAATGGCCTGTGCCCGGTTATACGCGGCACTGGGTGCAAAATACGAGAACTTTATAATGTTTGATATCAACGGCGTGCTGCACCGGGAAAGAACTGACCTCGATGAAAACCGGATGAAATTTTCGGTAGATGCCAAAAAGAAGGAAATGAACCTGGCGGATGCCATGAAGGATGCAGATGTTTTCCTGGGCCTTAGCGTGGGCAACGTGGTAACACCCGAAATGGTGAAAAGCATGCCCAAAAACCCTATCGTTTTTGCTATGGCCAACCCCGATCCGGAAATAACCTATGATGCTGCAACGGCGGTTCGAAAAGACATCATTATGGCCACGGGCCGGAGCGATTTCCCGAATATGGTGAACAACGTACTGGGCTTTCCCTACATCTTCCGCGGAGCACTGGATGTAAGGGCAACCCAGATAAATGAAGCCATGAAACTTGCTGCGGTTAAGGCTTTGGCCGACCTGGCCAAGACCCCCGTACCAGAAATAGTTACGCTGGCATATAATGAAAAAAGCATCCTTTTTGGCCCGAATTATATTATCCCAAAACCATTGGACCCGAGACTTTTATCTACGGTAGCACCGGCTGTAGCGAAAGCAGCTATTGAAAGCGGTGTTGCCAGGAGCCCTATTACCAATTGGGATAACTATGTTTTAAGTCTCAATAAACGCCTGGGCCTGGACAACCAGCTGCTGCGTGTCATTAGTACTAAGGCCAGGAAGGATCCACGCCATATTATTTTCCCTGAAGGAGACAATGTGAAAATGCTGAAAGCAGCCCAGATCTGTGAGGATGAAGGGATCTGTTATCCAATATTATTGGGTGAAGAACTTAAGATCAGGCGGATTGCAGAAGCTAATGGAATAGACCTGGAAGGCATTACCATCGTAGACCCGAAAACCGATGGCAACGAGGAAAAACGCCGCGAATTCGGAGAACAGTTTTTTGCTAAACGTGGGCGCAAAGGTGTCAACCATTATGAAGCGATCAAGATGATGAAAGACCGGATGTACTTCGGCTGCATGATGGTGGAAAATGGTGAAGCGGATGGTATGCTGGCTGGTCCAAGCAAAGATTATGCAGCGCTGATACGGCCAGCCCTTCAGATAATTGGCACCGAGGAAGGTGTTAAGAGGATTGCCGGTATGTACATCCTTATCACCAAGCGGGGCCCCCTTTTCCTTGCAGATACCACGGTAAATTTCAACCCGACGGCCGAAGAGCTGGCTGATATTACCATGCTGGTAGCCAAAGAAGTAAAGCAATTTAATATTCGGCCACGGGTGGCAATGCTTAGTTATTCCAATTTTGGAAGCAGCAATAGTGCCGAGGCCAAACTGATGGCCGATGCCCGCCGCATTGTTAAAGAACGCGACCCCAGCATGATCATCGATGGTGAGATACAGGGAAATATGGCTTTTAACAACGAGATGCTAAAAGAGAATTATCCATTTAGCGAACTGATAGACCAGGAGGTAAACACGCTCATTTTCCCCAACCTGGCAGCTGGTAACATAGCTTATAACCTGCTTCGTGAAATAGGTGGTGCAGATGCCATCGGACCTATCCTGCTGGGCATTAAAAAGCCGGTGCATGTATTACAGCTTGGCAGCAGTATCAGGAGTGTTGTAAACATGGCATTGATAGCCGTTCTGGATGCACAGATCAAATGCAAGATGACTGTGGAAGAAAAGGAAGAAAGGAAAAAGAAATGGTGGAAGAGAAGGTAGTTTTAAGTTGGCAGTTATGCAGTTGGCAGCTGGCAAAACAATTCGGAGTTTTGTTTGCAAAAAATTACCTGGCTTTTAATCATTCATGCAGACCCAGGGCCTGGTATTCAACCGAACAACCGGTTAACTGGTCTCAGTTTATTGAAGCTGCCCAATGCGGATTAACGTGCCATCGGGGTCGGTGATGGCAAATTCCTTCATGCCCCATGGTTTGGTTTCCAAAGCGCCATTGGGATGAATGACACCGGGGATATTGAGTTTGGCATACATGGCTTCCACATCTTTTACCCGCATGTAAAAGCCACTGTTGATGCATAGATAATGATCGTTGCATTTCCACAAATGCAACCTGAAATGGTCGTCGTTGTATAGTACCACGTATTCATCAAACCATTCTGCCTTGCAATCAAAATGTTGCTGGTAGAATTCAGTGCTGCGTTGAAGGTCCAGGGAAGGGATTACGGGGATCGTTGTCATATGGCGGAGTGTTGAGAAGTTTAGTGTTCAGGTTTTGGAGGTTCAGTAGTTTAGTTCAGCCTCCTGCATCCAGCGTCTTGCGTTTAGCTTTCAGCGTTTAGCATAAATCGTTTATGTAATTCCAATACCTGAGGCAGCACCATTTGCTGTTCGTCGTTGGTGATCACAAAGTCGCAAAGTTTCATTTTAATTTCTTCGTTCATCTGTTTTTGCATCCGGGCCAGCACATCCGCACGGCTGATGCCATCCCGCTGCATCACACGGTGTATGCGTAATGATTGTGGGGCATACACACCGATGATCTTATCCAGGCCGGCAGCGGAGCCGCTTTCAAAAAAAATGGCAGCTTCTTTAATGGCATAGGGCGTGGTTTGCCGTTCCATCCAGTCGATGCCATCCTGGATAACGATGGGATGAACAATGGCATTCAGTTTTTCTAATTGTTCACTATTATTGAAAACCCTCGATGATAAAAACGGCTTGTTCAGCTGGCCGCCGGTATACGTTTCTTCACCAAAAGCCGCTACCAGTTTTTCCCTGAGGCCTTCATGTGTGTTCATTAGTTTTTTGGCAGCGTCATCTGCATAGTAAACAGGAATGCCGAGTGTTTCAAACACCCGGGCCACCGTACTCTTGCCGCTGCCGATCCCACCTGTTAAACCAATTTTCAGCATAAAAACGGATATAAATGTAATATTTGTGCCAAAGCCGGATTTTTTTGACGTGGAAAAACATATTGGTGGCCGCGACTTTAAAAACCTGCCTGCTATAAACAAAAATACCAAAGCAAACCGGTGGTAAGAGCTTTGGTATTTTAGAATAAAAAAGTACGTTTATTTTACAACGGTGGCAGTAACCGGCTTATTCAATGCCTTGGTCCACTCCAGGCTGATAGCACTTTTTTCTAATTTGAGATAGCTGCCAGGGCTGATTTCCAGCTGTATGGTTCCGTCGTCGTTTATTTTATTAACAGTGCCGTGAATCCCCGCAATGGTAACGATCTTATCACCTTTACCCATATTGCTCTGGAACAATTTGGCATCTTTTGCTTTCTTGGCCTGTGGGCGTATCATGAAAAAATAAAAGACAACGATCATTCCTCCCATTAATAAAAATGTACCCATTCCACCACCCGGCGTAGGGGCGGCTTGAAAAAGTAATACTGCTTGTAACATGTTGATTATTGATTTAAAATTGATTGAATTGTTATGCCGGACGCATTAGGCTAAACGCCGGGCTTTGGCCTCACCCTCTTTCCCTCTCCTCGCGGAGAGGGACGGTGCTTTTGTACAAATCCAAACTCTGGATTCCTCCACATCAGCATTTGTCCATCACCAGGCATGTGAATTATTTTTACGTCCTTTCTACTGGCCTTTGCCAATTGCCTCAAATATTATTCTTTGCCTATTGCTTATTGCCCATTCCTCCTACCCTTTCTTCTCCACATCTACACTAAACCTTAACTCAAAACTCTGTATGGGCTTGGTATTGGCCTGAACGGTAATGCTTTTATTATTCATACCAGGATGCCCCTTGCTTTCAAACTGGGCCTTAATTTCTCCTTCTTCACCCGGCATAATGGGTTTGGTGGGCTTATCGGCTACGGTGCAGCCACAACCTGGTTTTACGGCGGCTATGATCAGGGGTTTATTGCCGGTATTCTTAAATCTGTAAAGGATATCCAGTTTGGGGCCTTCCTGTATTTTACCGTAATTTTTTACGGAATCAATCCATTGAATGGTCGTAAAATTGGCACTATCACTCATGGCCTTTTCTGCCTCGGCATTGGCTGTTTTATCCCCCGCCTTAACATCGTTGTTGATGCAGGAAACAAGTGTTGCAGCAACGAAAAGCAATACGAAAAATGGTCGGATCGACATCTTTTTTTTAAAATTTATTGGCGAATGTAAAGGATTCATCAGGCTTTTTTGTAAGCCACTTTGTTAAGCTGGTTATTTGCCTCCAGGTCTTTGCGGATATTGTCAAGGATACCATTGACAAACTGGCCGCTTTGTGGGGTACTATAGGCTTTCGCAAGATCAATGTATTCGTTGATCGTAACTTTTGGCGGTATGGTTTCGAAATAGAGAAATTCTGCGGTACCCATTTCCATCAGGATCATATCCAGCAGCGCAATACGGTCGGCATCCCAGTTGCGTAATTTTGGTTTGATCAGTTCTGCCAGTTGTTCCTTGCGTTCCTCAGTCGTTTCCAACAGCAACCTGGCAAATTCCCTTTTCTCCCTGCTGATCATATCGTCTACCTTAAAGCTGTTGGGCTTTTGTAAAAAATGCATCACCAGCAATCGCAGCATATCAGCGTCGTCGTCCCAGTTATTGTATTGGTATTCAGCGCTATCTGTGAAACTTTCATTGGCCAGCATCAGGTCGGTAAAAATATATTCCAGTATTTCCCTTTCACTTTTTTTATCCCTGCCCTGTTCGGTATTATACACCGCATAGGGCGTGCTTTCCAAAAGCTGTGTGTAAAGCTTTTTTATCCAATCGTCGTTATCATCCAGTCTTGGTTTGTACTCGGCTACTGCTTCCTTATAAAAAGGGGATTCCCTCATTTTCCAGAGTAATTCGTTGCCGGCAATTTTGGTGGGAACATTCAGATCCTCTGCTGTAGGCCTGTGTTTGGAGGCCTTCAGGTGAGCGTCGGTTTCAGCATAACGGGCTGTTTCTACGATCACATAAATAAGCCAGGTAAAAAGGGAAATGGTTTGGTCAAAGTGTTTTGTGAGCAGGCGTTTGGCATCGCCCATTACCAATGCTTTGCCTTCTTCGGCACGGATGGCATATAATGCCTGCATTACTTTTACCCGGATATTTCTTCTGCTGATCATGATGCTGCGTAAGAACTCTTTTGTTGGGCGGCAAAGATAGGGTTGGGAATGAAGAGTTGAGGATAATCAGCAAAAATTACCATGAACAAACTACTATGTAAATATCCTGGCGCCAGGCACAAAGCGATAAAAAATTACCGGGTACCGGCATTTTGTCAATAATAATTATCGGTACTTTTACGGCTACCAGAAGCAGATGTCATTAAAAAGGCAGCTGCTTTTCTAATTTTATTTAACCAAAAAACTATTTCTTATGAAGAAAAACTTCTACCTGCGCAAGATTTTGTTTGGTGGAAAGCAAGCGAAACGGGCTCTTGCAACAGTCATATTGATTTGTTCTTTCCTGCCGTCATTCGCACAGCAAAGTGCCTTTAGTTATAAAATTGATCCGGCATTTCGTTTTATACTGGATCACAAAAGCGACCTCTCTGCCGAGGCTTTGAATGGATTTCCTGTTTTGTACAGAATTGAGCCTACATCGGGTTTTTGCCAGGAAAAACCACACCTGAAAAAAGATATGAGTGTGTTGTGTATACAAAAGACGCTACCGCTTTAAAGGATAGCAATATTATAGTACAGGCAGCATGGCCAAAATTTGTTACCGCCTGGGTTACACTGGAACAAATTACCCAAATGGCTGGCTGGGAACATGTAACTTATATAGAGGCACCGACTTTGGACGGGCTTCATAATGACGTTGCGGGTGGTGTCACCGGTGCCTCGCTATTATACGCGGGGCGTGTAAACAACACGCCTTACAAAGGCAAGGGAGTTATCGCTGCTATTTTTGATTCAGGCATCGATTGGGACCATCCGGATTACAGGGATCCAGTTGATCAGACCAAGAGCCGCATCCTGCGCATCTGGGACCAAACGCTTACTGCAACCGGTGCGGAAACACCGCCAGCCGGTTTTAACTATGGTGTAGAATATACCCAGGCACAGATCAATGACGAATTGGACGGTACGCCGGCCGGTTTTGTCCGGGAAAAAGATATCAATGGCCACGGTTCCCACACTTCCGGCACGGTAGCCGGAAACGGATCAGCTCTTGCGTCTAAAAAATATGCCGGTATGGCGCCTGAAGCAGATATCGTGTTTATTAAAGGCGGTGATGGTTCTTTCACTGCCACCAACCAGTTAAATGCACTTGCTTACCTCCAGGCTTTAGCTACAAGCCTAAATAAACCAGTTGTTTTGAATATGAGCATCGGCAGCCAGACAGGTGCACACGACGGCACCCGCAACACAGAGGTAGCAATAGATAATTTTACTGCCTCCGGCCCCGGCCGGGTAGTAGTTATTTCTGCCGGTAACGACAATGGCACATTGGGTCATCACCGGCTGAACGTCGCCCCTAACGCAAGTGGCTCCGTATCTTTTACTGTACCATCAGGCACCAATTCGGATGTTTTCAGATTTAATTATTTCGCAAACGATAACAGTGCAGTTACTGCAACAATTACTGCACCTGATGCTACCTCAGTTTCAGCCACTGCCGGCCAGGCCTTATCAGACGCCCCTATAATGGGTGGAAATTTCAACGTTGACCTTGATAACCTGATTGATGCAGGTAGCGGTGACAGGGTGGTAACTGTATATATTGCGAGAACAGTGGCTGGCTCCAACCCGGTGGGGAACTGGACATTGACAATTTCCAATAATACCTCAAATGCCTTAACGATCGATGGGTGGATGACATATAAGAACACCACTTTTGCAAATACGGCCATAGTGGGAGGTGATAATAATATGTTGGTTGGATCACCAGGTACAGCTACATCGGCTATTACGGCAGCCTCTTATGTGGGAAGGGTGGCAGGGTATTCAAATGCTGCTCCGGGAGCATATATTTATACAGGTTCCACCACCCAGGACAATATCTCCACCTTTAGCGCAATTGGGCCAAGAAGAGATAATGTGCAAAAACCAGACATCGCGGCCACCGGACAGGCTGTTATTTCTGTTTTATCATCGGATATTACCCCTCCCTTGTCTGCAACCAACAGTAATATTATTGAAATAGGTCTTTATCAAAAAAACCAGGGAACCAGTATGGCAGCCCCGGGTGTGGCCGGTAGTGTTGCCCTTTTGTTACAGGCAAATCCAACAGCTACGGCGGCCGAGATAAAAAACCTGCTGAGAAATAACACGACCAAAGACGCAATGACCGAATTACCAGGAGCAACACCCAATTATACCTGGGGTTATGGAAAACTGGACATTTACAAAGCCATGTTGTCCTATTTTAATTGCGGCCCTGCCGAAAGAAAAACCTATCAATACGATAACTCATTTACGAGTGCTACCACAGGTACCGGAAATTCTTTTACCAATAACAGGCTTGCAGTAAGGTTTACAGCGGATATAACCGGGAAAATGGGGGGAGTATTTTTCCATACGAGTACTACCAACACTTTTACAACTTTAAATGTAGAAGTAAGAACTAATAATGCAGGCGTACCTGGCACATTGTTAGGGAGTTATGCTGTTACCCCGTCTCATATTTCCAAATATTCCTGGAATTATGTGGACCTCAGCAGCCTCAATGTTTCCATTACAACTGCCACCGATTATTTCGTGGTGCTCGTTCCCGGCGCAGGCAGTGCATGGAGTTTACGGTCGGATAATGTGGCGGTAGATAACCGTTCTACATCGTCTACGGATGATGGTTCTACCTGGACCCCCGCTATTGTAGATTACAGGATACGGCCAGTCGTTTATAATAATGCACAACTGGCTGGCAATATTGCAACACTCAATTCTACCGATACCAGGAACATCAACACCAGCTACCAGTTTATCAATTCAAATTGCCAGTTGATAGCGCAGTTGGTACCCAACGGTGAAATTGCCTCACAGGTTACAGGAACGGTAGCCGCACGTGTTTGGCTGGAAGCTGGTGTGCCCACCCATGGTGGAGACCCGTTTGTATCAAGACATTACCAGTTGACCCCTGTTACGAATACGGCTAATGCTACCGCCAGGGTCACATTATATTTTACGCAGCCGGAGTTCACGGCTTTTAACAATGCCCCCGGCAGCTTACTCAACATACCCGCCAACGCTGGCGATGCAGCAGGAAAAGCGAACTTAAGGGTGAGCAAATATCCGGGCAATAGTGGGGACGGATCGGGCTTGCCGGCTAGCTATACCGGAACACCGCAAGTACTGGATCCAAACGATGCCGACATTGTTTGGAATGCCGCCAGCAGCCGTTGGGAAGTAACCATAAACGTTGCCGGTTTCAGTGGATTTTTCGTGCAGACGAGTCCGTTTGCGCTGCCTGTTAACCTGGAATATTTTACCGATAATAAACAGGGAAATGCAAACTTCCTGAACTGGAAAGTAAGCTGCAATAATGCATCGGCCCGCTTCGAAATAGAACGCAGCGCAGACGGCAGCAGTTTTGCCGGAATTGGCGCCATCAATGCGAATCAAAACCAGTGTGCATCGCCATTTGATTTTACCGATGCATCGCCTTTTGCTGGTAACAATTACTACCGTATAAAAATTACAGAGAATACCGGAAGGGTCTTCTACACCGGTATTGTGTTGTTACAAAACGATAAATCTATAATTGGCTCCTTATACCCTACACTTATTACCAAAGGCGCGGCAGTACAGGTAAACTTTACCGGCGCAAAGGGTCAGTTAAAAGTTGCAGATGCCAGCGGCAGGCAGGTGTACATTCACTCATTACGTAATGGCAGCCAAAGCTTGTCGTTGCCATTAGAAGCAAAGGGTGTTTATTTTTATAGCATTGCCAGTGATGATGCAATGGTGTCATCAGGCAAGATCGTAGTTCAGTAATACCTATTTGCTTTATAAAGAAGAGGCCATCTCCGTTTTGTGGGGATGGCTTCTTTCATTTCATGATGCTTGCACTTAAGATGGTAATGACTTATTAAAAAAGCTGCTCCGTGGCGGAACAGCTTTTATGGCGTGAAGGGATGATGAGATGGGAAAGAAACCTGTGTACGCTATGCACCACGCTTTACCTGGCCTTATAGGCTTTTCGTGCCTCCATTAATTTCTGAATGTCCCGGGTGCTTAAGCCGTGCATCAATGGCCTGTAACTTTTGGTTGATATATTTTTACCACCTGCGTCTCTGTGGGTTTTAGGTACTGAAGCGGTTCCCCCACTGACATGATCATTTATCCCGCCCGGACAGTTTTCATAGGTAAATGCGTTGGTGATAACACCACCGTTGCTATCATCTGTATAAGTAACCAGTTCCGGATAATTCTGGCCACCCAGCTGTGCAGTGGTAAGGGTTGGGTTTTGCGCGTATAAGACGGATTCATTGCCCAATTCATCATAAAGGGTAATCTTTTCACTGGAGTACCAATGCTTGCCGGTACCGAATGCTGCATTGGCATATGGAAAATTGTATTCAATCCCAGGGCAGCCAGTCAATGGATTTTTAAATTTATCCTTGTAAGTATATTCTGCTTTTTGTGCAGGAAGCCCCCCCACGAAATAATGCCAGCTTTTAAGATCGCCGTCATTGTTGTACGCATTTGTTACAGCATAATCGTAAGCCGCACTTGAACTGTGAATAAGCTGGTTTTTAATATTGTAAACATGTGTCACCTCGTCCTCTACTGTTGTGGTATTGCCTGTATACCATATTTCCTTCACGATATTATTTTTTTGACGTACGAACTCAATAGTACTGATCAGGTCGTCACCGGCATAAGCCCGGGCATATTTCATTTTCCCTTTTGCATCGTATTCCAATTTATAGCGATAACCATATGAGGCCGTCCATTCATCAGCTAAGCCATTTTGGTACGAATAATAATCTGCCTGGGAATAGTCGTTCGCGGCATCGGAATAGAGATAGCTTGTTGTCCGGCAGCCCTGCGCATTCTCTGCAATGTTCGATGCGGCCTGCTCATTTTCGACATTTGGCGAAACCTGCTCACCAATTTCTTTTTTGCAGCCAAACAAAAGGAAGGTGGCAATCAGGGGCAGGCTGTACAATAATCTTTGTGTGTTTTTCATGGCGATTTGTTTTAAGTGAGTTTTATGAATGATAATTTAAAAAGCTCTACTCATATTGACGAGTGACGAAAGCTAACATGAGATTTCTACCTGCAAGATTGAGACAAAAAGCCCCTGATGCAATACCTCATCTGGGGTAAATTTGGATGGGCTTTATAGCACACCAAATGGCGACCATACTGTTACTGAATCCAAATAAGCCAACAGACAACGCTCCATTCTTAAATAGCCAGACCGAAATACCAACTGACAAAATTACCCGTGAGTTTTGTGCATCGGCCAGTTTCGGTCGCTTTACGGGCCAGGTGCAGGAGCCAAACTGTAAACTCTTCATATTAACCTGCCATCTTTGCCCGCCTGCCATTATTGGCACAATGTTCGTGTAAGGGGCGATGAAACCATTTTATCTAAAAATCAAAAACATAACAACCATGGCGAAAGCGACCACAAAACCAAGCATTACCCCGCTGCATGACAGGGTAATTGTAAAGCCAGCAGCTGCTGAAGAGAAAAGTGCCGGCGGTATCATCATCCCCGATACTGCTAAAGAAAAACCACAACGTGGCGTAGTAATTGCCGCAGGCCCTGGCAAAAAAGACGAACCCGTAACTGTAAAAACAGGCGACACCGTTTTATATGGCAAATATGCCGGAACTGAAATCACCCTTGAAGGTCTTGAGTACCTGATCATGAGGGAGAGCGATATCCTTGCGATTGTGTAATTAGGGATTGGGGATTAGGGATTAGGGATCAGGAACCAGGGATTAGTGATTAGTTTATAGTAACTGACCCTGCCGACAAAAGCCCAATAGAAGCAATCAGTTGAACGGAGCGTCGCCAATGTTGTCCAATAGTGGCTCAAAAAGCCGGCCTCCAAAGGAAATTTGAAAATCAATACCCAAAAGATGGGGGCCCATTTTCACATTTCCACATTTTCCACATTTTCACATTTACAAATTAAAATAGTATGTCAAAACAAATATTTTTCGACATCGACGCCCGCAACAGAATGAAGAAGGGTGTTGACACATTAAGCAATGCAGTAAAAGTTACCCTCGGACCAAAAGGCCGTAACGTGGTAATTGAGAAGAAATTTGGTGCGCCGCAGATCACTAAAGATGGTGTAACTGTAGCCAAAGAAATTGAACTGGAAGACCCAATTGAAAACATGGGTGCCCAGATGGTGAAAGAAGTAGCTTCCAAAACAGCTGATATCGCTGGTGATGGTACTACTACTGCCACCGTTCTGGCTCAGAGCATCATTGGCGAAGGCCTGAAAATGGTAGCTGCAGGTGCAAACCCAATGGACCTGAAACGCGGTATCGACAAAGCCGTTACAAAAATTGTTGAGAACCTGAAAAGCCAGTCTCAAACTGTTGGTAACGACAGCAAGAAGATCGAGCAGGTAGCTACAATCAGTGCCAACAGCGACAGCGCTATCGGTAAGCTGATCGCAGAAGCCATGCAGAAAGTAGGTAAAGAAGGTGTGATCACCGTGGAAGAAGCAAAAGGTACCGATACTACAGTTGACGTAGTAGAAGGTATGCAATTCGACCGTGGTTATGTAAGCCCTTACTTCGTTACCAACAGCGAAAAAATGAGTGTTGAACTGGACAATCCTTATATCCTGATCTACGACAAGAAGATCAGCGCTATGAAAGATATCCTGCACATTCTTGAGAAAGTAGCTCAGACTGGCCGTCCATTAGTGATCATTGCTGAAGACCTGGAAGGTGAAGCATTGGCTACATTGGTGGTGAACAAATTACGTGGCACGATTAAAGTGGCTGCTGTTAAAGCTCCGGGCTTTGGTGACCGTCGTAAAGAAATGCTGACTGACCTTGCAATTCTTACTTCAGGTATTGTAGTAAGCGAAGAACAAGGTTTCAAATTAGACAACGCTGACCTTACTTATTTAGGACAAGCTACCTCTATCACAATCGATAAAGACAATACAACCATCGTAGGTGGTAAAGGCAAAAAAGCTGATATCCAGGCGCGTGTTAACCAGATCAAATCACAGGTAGAGAACACTACCAGCGATTATGACCGTGAGAAATTACAGGAGCGTTTGGCTAAGTTGAGTGGTGGTGTTGCTGTTTTGTATGTGGGTGCTGCTACCGAAGTAGAAATGAAAGAAAAGAAAGACCGTGTAGATGATGCATTACACGCTACCCGTGCTGCTGTTGAAGAAGGTATCGTTCCCGGTGGTGGAGTTGCCTACATCCGTGCAGTAGAGGCTTTGGATAAATTTAAAGGTGCCAATGCTGACGAAACAACTGGAATTGCCATTGTTCGCCGTGCTTTGGAAGAGCCACTTCGCCAGATTGTTGCCAACTGCGGTATCGAAGGTTCAGTAGTGGTTCAGAAGATCCGCGAAGGAAAAGCTGATTTCGGTTTCAACGCCCGTACTGAAGTGTACGAGAACCTGTTGAAAGCTGGTGTCATCGATCCTACAAAAGTTACCCGTGTAGCTTTGGAAAATGCCGCTTCTATTGCTGGTATGTTGCTCACTACCGAGTGTGTAATAGCCGACAAGCCTGCTAAAGAAGCCCCGCATGCACATGGCGCTCCTGATATGGGCGGCATGGGTGGATATTAATTTCAGTTGGCAGTGGGTCAGTTGGCAGTTTGCAGTTGCCCACATGCTACAAATACAAAATCCCGTTCCTGTTTTCAGGGACGGGATTTTTTTTGTATTGCATCTCCAAGAATGAAACTGCAGTGAATTAATCAGGCTGCCCGCACATTGTCCTCCGCTGGCGGAGGTGGCAGGTTCTTGCCTAACGGAGGTGGTTAAGCGAAAATTATTTTTAGCCCATGATCGCATCCATTTTAGTGCTCAAAATCTTCCATTTTATCCTAAATGATGAGTAGCTTCACAGACGCTTTTAAAAGCCGATTGCTAAAAAGCCTGCATTGTTGTTTTCTTACTTAATAAAGTTGAAAACCATGAAAACGATTGATTGCTCTCCGCGCAAATTATTGCTGATCCAGTTCCTGATCCTGCTCTTAGTTTTAAAAGCCAATGGCCAGCAAAATGCCCATGGAAATGTAGTGGACGCAGAACCACCAAAATTTGATGGCAGAGGCGTGATTCAACCTGACCTGGTAAATATCAGCAAGGTAAATTGGAAGAACGTAGCCTACAGTACCGATGCCCCATTTTTCATTGCATCATGGGTGAATGGTATGGTGTTTTTCGACAATGGTTTCTATTTCCGCGACAGCCTTTTGCGGTTCGACTGGATAAAGAATGAAATTTACTTTTCAAACAATGGGAAGCCCAATTTTTTTGTTCAGCCGGTAACAGAATTTTCCTTGTATGATAATAAAGACGGCACTACAAATACCTACCATTTCCGCAATGGCTATCCTGCCATCGGGCAACTATCTGGTAAATCATTTTTCCAGGTTATTTCCAGCGGTGACAATTTCCAGCTACTGAAATACTGGTCTGTTTTTGAAGGTGAAAATTTCCGCTATAATTCAGCATACGAACAAGTGTACAAGAAGAAAACCGATTGGTATTTGTATGATGTGAAGAATAACAAAATAAGATATATCACCCTGAAAACAAAAAGCCTTGCTCATGCACTTCCAGGATACACTGCTGAACTAAAGGAATTTATAGGTGATAAAAACAAGTTCCTGCAAGAGGATGTAGCAGTCGCATTGGTGGATCGGATTAATGGAAAATAACGATTGCCCGCCAATCCCTTTGATCACTGCCTTTTCCAAACCCTATATGCGTCCAATTCTTCAGGCTGCACTATCTCATTAGCTTCTACCTCAGGCTTTAATGCATTGAATTCTGGCTTCTGGTATGGCAGGTGGGCCATGGTAATGCCACTTTCATCATAGGCAATATCACCCATCGAAAGTGAGGCTGGATCTATCATCTCAGGTCGTGAATAGAATTTATCCTGGTACATTTTTACATGGATCCGGTCGGTATCTATCTTCAGCACTTTTACTACGCCAAACCAGCCATTGCTTTCTTCGATGGTACATATATCGCCGGTTTTTAGCGCCGGCCTTTTACGAATGCTGGTGCAGGCAGCTATTACCAAAATTAACATGGCCAAAAGGCCGGGGAGCGTCACCATATATTTATTCGTTCATTATTTTTCCGGGAATCGCCCTGTAGGAACGCGCCCCGAGGCATGTTCCTATAGGGCATGTTCCTACAATCCCGGATGGTATTTTCTTTCTACATGTTTCAATACATCTTCCTTGTAAAACAACACATCCTTAAACTGACCGCGGGTGTACATCTCTGCCTGGTCTTTAAAATGTTTTGAGGCCGGATCGCTGTTCTGTCCCCCTGCCAACAGGGATTTTGCCTGAATCTTTTTACCAAACTCAACGGCGCATACAAAGCTGTTGCCGCTTACGCCATACCGATTAACAGTATTGGCATAATTGCGGCTGTTATATGAAGGCAACTGGCCCCAGGATGCCGATGTGAAACCTACTGGTAAGCTGGGCTGCCGGTCATCAAAACGATCCTGTACATCACCGCTGATCCGTTGAAAACGATTCACTTCTCCCCAGGGCATTTGCCATTTACCAAACTTCCTGATCAATTCCTTTTTTACTTCCAGCATAGGCTGCAATAATGCTGCCACTGAAGCAGTTGCGGCAAATTGTCGGGTTTGTTGTACCTGGTCTTTTTCCCCGGGGTTTATATACACTTTTTGAATAGCGGGGCTCAGCACATAGGCCCATTCCACTGCCAGGGTGGTAGCGATGCTCGCTTCACCGCTGCGGTAATCCCACTGTTTTAAAACATCCACTATTTCCTTTAAACCCATATATACCGAATCCTTTGGCCCTACGTTTTTTTCAAATGACGCTAACAGGGCTGGCACCAGTATTTGAAAGGCTGACAAATAGGTATCATAGCCATCGGCAATTACTTTATCAATGGAGTAGCCGCTGCCTTTTTCCAAAAGTCTTACGGCGTTGATGCCCCTGAAATTTTCGCCATCAGGTGCCATATAAGCAGGGTAGTCGCTCTTTTTTGGACTATTGGTTCCCGACACGGTAAAAGGTGTTGAGTTACAGTTTTGCAGCCAGCCATTTATTGGATTGTAGACATGCACGGTTTCATCCACCCGATGCAAACCTTTCCACTCCGTCCGGGCAACCGAACCATCTACAGCTTTGCTCCAGTCAATGGTTTTATCGCGAATGGGTACGTAATTTCCATGCCAGTAGGCAATATTGCCTTTATCATCTGCAAACACGGTATTGTTCGATGTGTTGGCCTTCAAATCCATAACTTTTTTATAGTCTTCAAAACCTTTTGCCTTGGTACGTTTCCAGCTTTGCACCAGGCTTACCAACGACCGGTTATAAGATCTCAGGCTGATCCATTGGCCATCTCTTTTGGCCATCACAGGGCCGTGATGCGTATAATAAGCTTTGATTGTTTTTGTCGCCGGCAATTCACCGATGGTATAACGGATTTTAATTGTTTTTTCTTTAACCGCTTTTAATTGCCCCTCGTATTCATAGAAAAATTTCCCGTTTTTTGTCACGATCTTTTCTGCATACATATCGGCTACATCCACATTGTTACTGGTATGCATCCAGCCGCAGTGTTCGTTAAACCCCTGGTATACAAAAAACTGTCCCCAGGTAACCGCACCATACGCATTTAAACCCTGGTTGCTGGTTACATGAACCTCGGGACGGAAATAAAATGTTACATGTGGATTGATATACAAAATGGCATTACCCGAAGCTGTTTTTGAAGGACCTAAAGCAAATCCATTGGAGCCGGTTTGATGGTCGATATCTGTTGGGATAATTGCTGTCTCTGAACTTTTGCCACCATAAAAATGCTCCAGGTCCTGTGTGGTAACATCGGCAGTATTAATAGCGCCGATACTGCCATCGGTCCATAGCAGCGGGTACCAGGGCTTAAAGCTGGTAAGCATGGCTGGCTTTACCTGTGGATTTTTATAGAGATAATAGTTGATGCCATCTGCATAAGCATTTAATAATTGCTTTAACCAGGGCTCTGCCTTGTTGTAGTCTGCTTTGGCCTCCGAGGTATCGATCAACAGTCTTATCAACAGGTCGTTATACAAATCCTTCTCCCCATTAAGTTCGGCAAGCCGCCCCAGTTTTACGATGTAATTCATTTCCACCCTTTTAAAATCGTCTTCACATTGGGCGTAAAGCAGGCCAAAGACAGCATCTGCATCGGTGTTGCCGTAGATATGCGGAATACCCCAATTGTCGCGGATAATGGTTACATTTTTAGCCGTTGCTTCGCAGCGTGCTATGTCAGATTTTGTAAAGTTTTGGGCAAAAGAAAAAACGGGTAATAGCAGGAGTGCCAGTATATTTTTCATCTGGCAAATTAATTTAAATGCAGGTGATTCTTTTGCAATAAAATTGACCCCACAAATACCGGAACCGGCCATTTTATAGGAAATTCTCCGTAGGGGCAGACCTATGTGTCTGCCCTGACCTTAGTACATGAACCTATCTATATGCCTGCCCACCATCCGCACATGAAAATGTCTGGCATAGCCAAATTGCGGTCTAAAGGATACAAAGCCCACATCATCTGTAAACGGTTGAAAAATGCAATCCAAAAATCAGGCATGCATCAAATTCAGGGCGGACACACAGGTCCGCCCCTACGCGTGGACACCAATAAAATCTATACGGGAAGACACATGCCGTGAAAAATCAGGCATGCATCAAATTCAGGGCGGACACATAGGTCCGCCCCTACGCGTGGACACCAATAAATTCTATAATGGACGAGACACATGCCATGAAAAATCAGGCATTCATCAAATTCAGGGCGGACACATAGGTCCGCCCCTACGGGGTGACGCTATAATTTAGAAACAAATCTGCGATCACAAATACGGCAAAGACGACGCTGGCAATACCGTTGGCGGTCATAAAGGCGAGGTTTACGCGACGGAGGTCGTTGGGTTTCACCACGGAATGCTGGTAGAATAACATGCCGGTGAACACTGCTGCCCCCGCCCAATACAACCAGCCAAAATGCCCATACCAGCCAGCGATGAGTACGCAGGCAGCACTTAGTAAATGCAGGGCTTCTGAAACGTGCAATGCCTTTGGTTTGCCCAATGCAGCGGGGATGGAATTGAGGCCTTCACCACGATCGAACTCTTCGTCTTGCAAAGCGTAGATGATATCAAAACCACTCACCCAGAATACCACCGCAAACGAAAATAATATGGGCAATAATGCAAAGGCCCCGGTAACTGCCAGGTAGGCACCAATTGGCGCCAATGATAAGCCAACACCCAGCACCAAATGGCACCAGGCGGTAAATCTTTTAGTATAGCTATAGCCCAAAACCACCAGCAAAGCCACTGGTGATAAAAAGAAACAAAGCCGGTTGATGAAAAAAGTGGCGATGATAAACAGCACGCAATTAATGATAACGAAGGCTAATGCATTTTTGGAAGTGATGATTCCCTTTGGTATTTCCCTGATGGCAGTGCGCGGGTTTTTGGCATCCCAGGTAGCATCGGCCCAGCGGTTAAAAGCCATAGCCGCGGATCGGGCAAAGATCATGCAGGCGATGACGAGGAGGAAAACACGTAAAAGTTGACCATAAGGAATGCCACTGCTCCAGTCCGGTGAATCAAGTATTAATTGACCAGAAGGCCCATCAATGCGCAAATTCGATGAAACAAACTCTCCAGTAGTGAAAATGCCGAGAAGCTTGGTGTACGAAAACACCCCCAAACAAAACCCAATCACCGCAAAGGGCATGGCGAAAATGGTATGGCTGAATTTTATGAGAGAGAGGTAATTTTTTATTGTGTTTGTTGTCATTTGTTGCTTTTTGTCTGAACCATGATTACTGCGGATTAGCCGGATTAAACCAGGTTAATCCTGTTTCGTATTGATGTGCCTGATGATCACCTTCTCCTTCTCTCCCATCTCCTTTCCCTTTAATTTCATCCACCGCCCAATATCTCCAATTGCTTTTTCGAGCTCGTAGGTTTCAATTCCCCAGCTAAATGCAGGGATATGTTTGGGAGGAAATCCGGTATGAAAAACATTGCAGCAGGTTCCTACAACCGTTCCGGTATTAAATGAACTGTTAATGGCACTGCGGCTGTAATCGCCCATCAACAGCCCGGCTTTAATGCCAACGGGTACAAATTCGGCTTCGGCATTGCTCCACATTTTTACCTCTCCGGCTGTGTTCTTTACATTACTGTTAGTGGTTCCGGCACCCAGGTTGCACCACTCCCCTATTACCGAATCGCCAAGGTAGCCATCGTGTGCTTTATTACTGTACCCCATCAGGATACTGTTTTTTATCTCACCTCCTGCAGTACAGCCAGGACCGATGCTGGTGCCGGAATACAGTTTTGCTCCCATTTTTACCACCGCATTTTCGCCAATAGCCACCGGGCCGCGGATCGTTGTGCCTTCCATCACCAGCGCATTTTTACCAATATACACCGGCCCTTCTTCTACGTTAATGATGCATGCGCGTATCACGGCACCTTTTTCAATAAACAGGTTTCCTTTCCCAATAATAACGTTGCTGGCATCAATTGGTTGGTAGTTACGATCTTTTGTTAGCAGCTCAAAATCGGTGCGGATAGCCTGTTCATTGGTTTGGAATAATTGCCAGGGAAATGCGATGGAACCCGGAGCTGCTATTTCTATTGATTGAATGCCTGGTTCCGCCATGATCGGGTAACTCAACTTCAAACTTGTTTTTAGCGAAGCGAGTTGTCCGTTATAAATCAATGCAGTATCAAGAGCCATCCCAATGGCTGATGTTACAAATGCCCCCAAAGGAATAACGGTAGCATCTACATACACATAAGTGTCATCTGATGGTATCTTTTCGTTCAAATATTCCTCTGTGATTACAAAAACCGGCAAACCGGTCATTTGCTCCCATTTTTCTTTAATGGTTAAAATGCCGTGCCTGATGTAGGCAACGGATCGGGTGGGTGTAAATGGATAAAGCGCAGACCTGCTTTGCGGCGTATCGAAAAGAATGATGGTCATTGTGGCGCAAATTTAAGTGGTTGAAGCAGAATGCCGTTCGAAGAAGGGAATAAGTCGTATATCAGTTTGAAGTTTCGGTACCATTTTTATTTGCCAGCCAGTCGGCCTGGAAGAATTGTGACAAAATTATCGTGACATTTTAAATTGTCACAAAGTGATTGTCACAACCTGAACCTGGCTTCCATTATAAAATGAAACGCAGGCATTATCATGAAAAAGGACGAAAATGGAAATTCAAACTGAGACACAACCAGGGAATAAACAATCGCGGAATAAGCGGGGCAAGTAAAACAACAAACAATTTCCAATTTTCAAAAAACGTGGAGCCAGGTGCATTTTTCATTGAGCGTTGAAAATTGAGCGTTGTTTATTGAATATTTTTTTACTTTCTTCAACGCAAAAGGCAACAATCCCCAATAGAAAAGCCCTCAACCGGCGAACCAATTGAGGGCTTTATGATGCAAAAGCAATTAAGCTTTTTTTGCGTAGCGCTTGTTGAACTTGTCAATACGGCCTGCAGTATCCATCAGGATGTTCTTGCCGGTGTAAAAAGGATGCGAAGTATTAGATACCTCTAATTTTACCAGTGGGTATTCGTTGCCGTCTTCCCATTGAATCGTTTCTCTTGTGTTGGCAGTGCTCTTGCTTAAAAAGGCAGTACCGTTACTCATGTCCTTAAAAACTACCAGTCGGTATGTCTTTGGATGCAGATCTTGTTTCATTATCGGAGTTTTTGCAGCCTGACTTTTAACCAGGCATGTTTTAAAATAGTCGGCGAAATTAAGGCTGCCAGGGTTTACAGGCAAATTTAATTTAACTGCAGCGCGATGCACCATGAAAACGAGCACAAATATCGTAGCAGTACTGTTAATGCCCGCCTCTCTCCCAACCAAAAAAAATCCTCAATCTCATTTTCCGTTATCTTCCCACAAAATTTAAGAAGCTCGATGAGGGAAGCCCTGTTTATTAAAAAAAATGCAGAAAAATGGCAGGAACACCAACACCTGCCTACAGATGACCCGGATGAACAGGCGGAGCGTTTTATCACCATTCTCGACGACCTGGCCTATGCCAAAACTTTTTATCCGCAAAGCAAAGTGACCAAATGGATCAACGGCATAGCAGCAGGAACCTATCAAAAAATTTACCAGAACAAGAAAGAGAAATACAGCAGGCTTGGTACTTTTTGGAAAACGGAATTGCCGATGGTGATGTACAATCACCGGAAAGTCCTCTATTTTACTTTTGGCCTGTTTATGTTATTCGTAGGTCTTGCCGTATGGAGCAGCACGCAGGATTATAAATTTGTGAGTGGCTTTTTAAGTGATGGCTATGTAGAGATGACGGAAGAGAATATTAACAAAGGGGACCCGTTTGGCGTGTACCGGGATGGCGATAAATTCAGCATGTTTGGCACCATTATGCTCAACAATATGCTGGTCTTTTTTCTCCAATACACCAGCGGCATCGTGTTTGGCCTGGGTAGCTTATACTGGGTTTTTAAGGATGGGTTACTGATAGGTACTTTCCAATCAATGTTTTTTTTCAAAGGCCTGGGCTGGAAAAGTGTGATGGTGATCTGGATGCATGGCAGCATAGAGATCTCGTGTATGGTGTTATCCGGAGTAGCGGGCTTTATTTTGGCCAAAGGCATGATGTTTCCCGGCACGTACAGCCGCAAGGAATCGTTTAAGATACATGCCAAAGATTCTATCAAACTGATGTTGGGGTTAATGCCACTGATCGTACTGGCGGCCTTTATCGAATCGTATATTACTTACCTGATGAGTAATGCGTTTGATAACACCAATAATGCAAGCATCCCCGTTTGGCTGGGTGCCATTTTATTGATCGGGATGCTGGGTAGCATCATCTGGTATTTTGCTATCTACCCATATAAAGTAGCCAAAAAACAGGCTGCTTTTGAACCTGATCCTGTTCCTCAACTGATGACCGCATAAACCATGAGAAAAATTACCGGCATTATAGTTTTGATGTTGCTAACAGCCCTGTGCCTGCCAGCAAACAATGCTTTATGCCAGAACTATAACGACACCACAATAGTTGTTGATACCCTGGAATCCGATACAACTTATGTGTCACCGCCGTTGGAGGAAGATGAGGAATATGATGAAGAAACCACCGAATCGGGTGAAGAAATTGTGCCCATACTCAGGCAGGTGTCGAACGATTCCATCATGAGCATAAAAAAGGACAAAGGATTTGCCTACATGTCATACCTGGATAGTATGCTGCGGGCAGAACAGGAAGCCCGTAAGCGAAAGCCGGTTGAACAGGAGCGGGTAGATTATTCGCCTTCATTCTGGAATTCGGATATCGTAAAAATTCTGTTCTGGGGTATTGCCATAGCAGTGGTGGTATTTGTATTGTTTAAATTATTCAAGGGAGATGGAGGGATCTTTACTACCAATAAAAGCCTGGAATTACCTAAAGTGGCTACGGATGATGAGGTGCCTGAAAATGACCTGGAGGGATTGTTGCAAAGATCCATTCGTAACGGCAATTACCGCCTGGCCACCCGGTACCAGTTTCTAAAAACGATTGGCAGGTTAGGCGAAAGGGGCATCCTTAAACTAAGCACCGACAAAACGAACTACCAGTACGCTTCCGAGATACATGGAAAGCCCTATGCCAACAGTTTTGCAAGGCTCTGCCTGCAATACGAGTATGTCTGGTTTGGTGAGTTCGCCGTAAACCAGCAACAATTTGAAACCATTCAAAAAGAGCATCAGCAGTTTTTAAAAGAAATATGAGATTGAACAAAAAGATATTGAATCAATGGGCCCCGCTGATGCTGATAATAACTTTGCTAACGGCTTGCGGTGGCAGCAGCGAAGGCAACGGGAAGTATGGTCCGTCAATGAAGCCTACTTTTTCTATTACCGACAAAAATCCATTGGGCCTATATGTGGCCTATCACTTAATTGAGATGAGTTTTCCGGATTTTAATATGGCAAAGAACAACAAACCATTTGCCGGTTATTTTAAAAAATTCACTGAGTACGACTATACCCGGAGTAAGAATATCTATGCCATCATCAGCAAACAGTTTTACCCCAACGATGAGGATGTGGAAGCGATGACAGATTATGTAAGTCATGGCAATACGTTGTTCGTAGTATCGAACCAATTTGATCATACATTCCTTGAAAAATTCCATTTGCAAACCATTAATGCTACAGCCTGGAGAATCCAGAACGGTTATGATGTTGAAATGGAGCAAACAGGTCTCAACCTAACTGACAGTGTCAGTTTTGACACCTCCAAATACAGTTTTTTCTTTTATCCGCTGGATGGCATGATGAAGAGGCAAACCAGTTTCCCATCACAACAGATAGTCCGGGCTCATAACCAGGGCCCCGGTGCGGTGGTCTTTAAATATGGCAGCGGCCGGATCATTGCTGTCACCAATGCCACGGCATTTACGAACTATTTTTTGCTGACCAATAACAACTACAAATACCTTTTGCAGTTACTGAGTTATGTGCCGGAATCGGCCACAGATATTACCTGGGACACTTACTATAACAAAGTGGATGGCAAAAGGGATGGAAACTTTTCATCGTTCCAGGAACTGATGAAACACGATGCGTTGAGATGGGCATTCTGGCTTACCATCTTTGGTAGTTTGTTGTTGATCATTATGGCCCTCATCAGGCGGCAAAGAATGGTACCTGTAGTAAAACCCAATGTGAACAGCAGCATAGAATTTGGCGAAACAGTAGCCAGGCTTTACTTACTCAAAAAAGATAATAAGAATGTGGCTACAAAAATGATCACCTATTTCCTGGACCAGGTACGCAGTAAGTATTACATTGGAACCGGAACCCTCAACCATGAATTTGCCCAGTTGCTCACCGCCAAAAGTGGTGTGCCGCTTGACAAAACACAGATGCTTCTAAGAACGATTGACCAGATACAAAACGAAGAAACCATAAGCGATTATATGCTGCTGGATCTTAATGGGCAGATTAATCAATTTGTAAGTGGTAGGTAGGGAGAAGCAAGTAGGAAGTGTGGAGAAGCAAGTAGTAAGTAGGGAGAAGCAAGAAGCAGTAGCCGGAAACAAGCATCAGGACCAGGCACCAGGAATGAAGTCAAAAAAGAAAGTAATATGTCGGGAATGAATTAGTCAGTAACCTTAAATCATACACCCTACACCTTACACCTTACACCTTATACCTTTTAACATAAATCACAAATCATAAATCCCTATGGATGATATTTTTCAACAGAGAACAGACCTCACACAACTGAGTAATGCGGTGATGAACATTCGCGGCAGCATTGGCAAAATAGTGGTGGGCCAGGCAAAAATGGTGGACCTTATTATTGCAGGCCTGTTGAGCGATGGGCATATCTTAATAGAAGGTGTGCCGGGTATCGCCAAAACCCTAACAGCAAAACTGCTGGCCAAGAGCATCCATGTAAATTTTAGCCGTATCCAGTTTACGCCCGACCTGATGCCCAGCGATGTGGTGGGAACATCTGTATTTAATCCCAGGGAAACCTCTTTCCAATTTAAGAGCGGCCCCATCTTTAGCAATATTGTACTTATAGACGAGATCAATCGTGCGCCTGCTAAAACCCAGGCCGCATTGTTCGAGGTAATGGAAGAACGCCAGGTAACGGTAGACGGTATTACCTATACCCTCCCTCCCCCATTTATAGTGCTGGCTACACAAAACCCAATTGAACAGGAAGGCACTTACCGCCTGCCTGAAGCCCAACTTGACCGCTTTTTGTTTAAGCTGGATATCGGGTATCCTACGCTGGAAGAGGAAATACAGATATTGGATATGCAGCAACATGAAACCGCTGCAGAACTGCTTCGTAAAATTGAACCCGTTTTACACGCCAGCGACCTGGAAAACTACAGGGCCATTGTAAAAAGCCTCGTCGTAGAACCCAAACTGATTGAATACATAGCCAGGCTGGTAAATGCTACCCGAAATAATCCATCGCTGTACCTTGGCGCATCGCCGCGGGCATCGCTGAATATCTTAAAGGCTTCAAAAGCCATGGCAGCCGTTCGCGGCCGTGATTTTGTGATCCCTGAAGATATCCTTGAGGTTACCCCGCATGTACTCCGCCACCGCATTATTCTTACACCGGAAAAAGAAATGGAAGGCGCTACACCGGATGAGCTGGTAGCGAAGATGATACAGGGAATAGAGGTGCCGAGATAGCAGTAACGGCATGGAATAATTCATGAAGAGTGATGAGAGAATTCTTTGTGCAAAAAATTCTGAACCTTTACAAAGTAGGGTTTTAGGGCAATTAATTTGAACTGAATTATATGCAATACATATTTTGCAGATTACATTTTTACTTCCCTTTGTGATTTTTATTTCATGTTCAAATAGCACGTCGAAGAATAGTATTTCAAAGGAAACCAAAACTTCATATAAGATGAATATTGAACAAGCAGTAATCGTAAAATTTAATTACGGTATTCAAGGACTTGATTCTTTATTTATACTCGAAGATCAATTGGAAAAAGTATTTGAAGAAACCCAATTGGGTGAATATGACGGGAATGACATTGCTATTGATAACAGCGACGGAAATTTGTACATGTATGGGCCTGATGCAGAAAATATATTTAATGCCATTAAACCAGTTCTAAAACTGACACCTTTTATGAAAGGTGCTAAAGTGACACTAAGATACGGACCACCAGAGGATGGCGTGAAAGAAATCGTATTTGACCTTTAAAATTAGCGTACCCCTAGCCCATCGCTACGCAAAAAATGGCTGCCTTTTTTGTTCTGTTGCTTCCTGAGACCTCTCAAAAAATTATTTTCCAAAATCCCTCATGTCACTACCCAATCAAGCCATTAATAACAAATTTTCACCCTACCAGGTGTTGGTTATTGTTTTGCTGGCCCTCACACAATTTACCGTGGTTTTGGATTTTATGGTGATGTCGCCGCTGGGCGATATGCTGATGAAGTCTATGGAGCTAACTACCCGTCAATTCGGTTTTGCCGTGTCGGCCTATGCTTTCAGCGCTGGTATTTCGGGCCTGCTTACCGCAGGGTTTGCGGACAGGTTTGACCGGAAAAAACTGCTCTTGTTTTTTTACATAGGCTTTATTGCAGGCACGCTGCTGTGTGGCATCTCTACATCTTATTTTATGTTGATGGTTGCCAGGATTGTTACCGGCCTGTTTGGTGGCGTTATAGGTTCCATATCCATGGCGATAGTTGCAGATCTCT
This sequence comes from Bacteroidota bacterium, assembly GCA_040386335.1. Classification (GTDB taxonomy): domain Bacteria; phylum Bacteroidota; class Bacteroidia; order Chitinophagales; family Chitinophagaceae; genus JAZKFT01. The sequence goes on along the minus strand of JAZKFT010000008.1, from coordinate 211,762 downwards.
TTCCCATTGAAAAACGGGGGCGTGTAATGGGTTTCATGCAAATGGGATTTGGTGCCAGCCAGGTATTGGGTATCCCTATTAGTTTGTTCCTCGCCAATAGCCTGGGTTGGCAGTCGCCGTTTTTAATGATCGTTGGCCTGGCAACAATTATATGGCTGATCATCATGTATAAAATGGAACCGATCACCACGCACCTGGCTGTACAAACCGATCGGAATGCATTTATGCACCTCTGGCATACCATTGCACAACGCAATTACCGGATAGGCTTTCTTGCCACGGCATTTCTTTCGCTTGGTGGCTTTATGATGATGCCCTGGGGCAGCGCCTTTTCCATCAACAATCTTCATGTTACGACCCAACAATTGCCCGTATTATTTATGGTGTCGGGTGTGGCGGCAATCATCATTATGCCCTTTATCGGTAAGCTGAGCGACAAGATTGACAAGTTTACCATTTTCGCAATTGCGTCCGCCTGGATGATTGTGATGGTATTGATATACACGCACCTGACCCCGGTACCATTTTGGGTGGTATTAGTGTTGAATGTATTTTTTATGGCAGGCATCATGAGCAGGATGGTGCCGGCAATGGCATTGACCTCCGCCTTACCAAAACTGCAGGACAGGGGTGCATTCATGAGTATTAATGCCTCCTTACAGCAAATGGCCGGCGGTGTTGCAGCTGCTGTAGGTGGCATGGTAGTGGTTCAAAAAACAAAATACAGCCCGCTGGAACATTATGATACATTGGGATATATCATAACAGGGCTTACCATTATCGGCGTGTACCTCGTGTACCGCGTAAGTAGGATGATAAAAGCCGGACAGGCAGCGCCATTGAAGCAATTCGAACCATCCAGGCCGCGAACTGCAAACAAAACCCCTGATTAAAAAAGAGGTTGTTCTTACTACCCTTCATTACTTTAGCTGTAAAGAACTTCTATTTGAAAACCGCGATCCGATACCTGTTATTGCTACTCACCTGCGGTTGCTTTTCGTGCCTGCATGCCCAAACCGATACCACTAAGAATATTGTGTATGCGACCATCCCCGGCAAAAGCCTGCTGCTTGATCTGTACATGCCCGCCGGTAAAAAGGAGCCTTACCTGATTGTTTGGATCCACGGCGGGGCCTGGCGTTCGGGCTCTAAAAAATCTCCGCCGACGGGCATGCTGCCACATGAATATGCGCTTGCCAGCATTAACTACCGGTTAAGTGAAGAAGCCATTTTTCCAGCACCTATTCATGATATTAAGGCAGCCATCCGCTTTTTAAGGGCCAATGCAAAAAAATATGGTTACAGATCAGACAAGATCATTATCTGGGGCTCATCAGCAGGAGGTCATTTAGCTGCATTGGCAGGGCTCACCAATAACAATTTGGAATTGGAAGGAAATATTGGGGCTCATACCAATGAGAGTTCTTCGGTACAGGTAATTCTCGACTTTTTCGGACCTTCTAACTTTTTGACAATCTTAAACCAATCCACCCCTCATGGCCTGGGTGTGAGGGTTCCTTCCCTGAAATTGTTACTTGGCAAACCAGTTGAAGAAGTTCCGGAATTAGCCCGGAAAGCGAGCCCGGTCTACCATGTAGATAGCAGCGACCCTCCAATATTGATTGTTCACGGCGACCAGGATATCCAGGTGCCGATTAATCAATCGCTGGAATTATTGGCAGCCTGCAAGAAAAATAAGGTCGCCGTGCAACTCGAAATTATCCCGGGTGCCGGACATGGCGGTGCGGCCTATGATGATAAAGAACTCATGAATACTGTGAAACAATTTCTTGAGTCTGCCTTAAAAAACAAGTAGCAGTCTGCTGTCGTCTAAATGCCATTTCTAATCATCTGGTTGCGTCCATTTTTTTAGCATAACTGTAAATGAGCTTCACTCCCGGTTCATAAACTGTTTCAAGCAATAGCTACGCTCATTCTGACAACAGGATGTTTTTTGTTACCCGAAATGAGGAACAATTTGCTCATTCATACGCTACTATATCTAATTGGTTAACAACTCCTATTGATAAAATTCTGGCATAGAATTCATGGCTAATCAATGGAAATTATTTTACCCAACGATTAAAAAGCAATGCCATGGACACAACAACAAATGCCACAGACGAACTTTTAAACGATCAGAATCAACAGGGACATTTTCAAAACAGTGACGCTCAAAATCAGTCACAACCCGGTGGTGCGGACGAAACAGAAGCACCATCTATTGTGAATGAACAAGGTGAAGATGTAGTAAATGAACAAGGAAATGATTACGGTAAGGGAGATGACGACTACGAAAACGACAAGGACGTACCAGCTTCAACACCAGGTGGTGACGATGCTCCGCCAGAAGTAGAAATTGATCCCGAAACACCCACTACAGAGCCGCCTACAATGGCTTCCTAGTGCGATAACATATAAAGAAAAAGCGGTACACTTTCGCACCGCTTTTTCTTTGTGTGTTTTATACAAGCTGCCATTACAGGCAGCGTTTGAAGCTTGTCGTCATTCAGGAAGTGCAAATTCATAAACGGAAATTTTTAAAGCAAAACATTTTGGTTGCTTATCTAAAGAACATTTTTAACGATGCCGGGAACACGACGCTGTTTGGAGCAAGGTTTTTTAAGGAGCTGGTGAGTCCCCCTTTTGAATTAAAAGAATTTATCAGGCAGTGCTACAGCATCGGATACAAGTCGTTGCCATTGGTGGGTATTACGGGTTTTATTATGGGCCTGGTTCTCACTATTCAAACACGGCCTACATTGGCCGAATTTGGTGCAGAATCGTGGTTGCCTGGCATGGTGGCCCTTTCTTTAATAAGAGAAATTGCCCCGGTAATTACTGCATTGATATGTGCCGGCAAAATCGCATCCGGCATTGGTGCTGAGCTTGGATCAATGAAGGTAACCGAGCAAATAGATGCAATGGAAGTCTCGGCAATCAATCCTTATAAATACCTGGTGGTGACACGGATCCTTGCTACAACACTGATGATACCACTACTGGTAATATTTGCAGACGCAATTGGGATACTCGGCGGGTTCATGGGTATTAACATCAACGGTGATGTTAGCTTTTTCAGGTACATGAACCAGGTTCTTGAATCACTGGACTTTATAGATATTGTACCAGCCACCATCAAAACATTTTTCTTCGGATTTTTTATTGGAATGATTGGATGCTATAAAGGTTACACTGCCGCTAACGGCACAGAAAGTGTTGGGAAGGCAGCTAACTCGGCGGTAGTGGCTGCATCATTGACCATTTTTATAATTGATGCGTTCGCAGTGCAAATAACTGATCTGTTTATATAAAAAATAAATGACAAAGGAAGAAACAATTGCGATTGCTCCCGTTGCCGGTGCTGATACAGAACCGGAGATCAGCATTAAAGGTTTGCGTAAATCTTTTGGCAAGGATAACCATGTATTAAAAGGAGTCGATTTTATTGTAAACAAAGGTGAAAACCTGGTGGTGTTGGGCAAGTCAGGGTCGGGAAAATCGATACTAATTAAGTGCCTGGTGGGGCTGGTAATCGCAGACGAAGGAGAAATAAAAGTTTTTGGTGAAGATATTACTACACTAAATGGTAATGATCTGAATACGGTCAGATTAAAGATCGGTTTCCTTTTTCAGAATGCTGCCTTGTACGACTCCATGACAGTGAAGGAGAACCTGGCGTTTCCGCTAAGACGGCACTCCAGGGACATTTCACAAAAGGATGCTGATACGAAAATTGTGGAGACTTTGGAAAATGTCGGCCTTGCGGAGGCTATCGACAAAATGCCTTCTGAATTGTCTGGTGGCATGCGTAAAAGGGTTGGGCTTGCCCGTACCCTCATCCTTAATCCTGAAATTATCCTGTATGACGAACCCACTACCGGGTTGGATACGATCACTTCCAGAGAAATAAGCGAACTGATATTAGCCATTCAGAAAAAAAATAAGACAACTTCTATTATTATAACCCACGACATGGCCTGTGCTAAGCTTACAGGCGACCGGTTGGTGATTTTAAAAGACGGCATCATCCATGCAGAAGGAACTTATGAGGATTTGGAAAAAAGCGATGACGAATGGGTGCGGTCATTTTTTATTTAATTGTTCAGTAAAAAAGCTAACTATATGAAGCAGGAATCGGGTTTTAAATGGAAATTGGGAATGTTTGTGATAATAGGCCTGGTATTGTTCGCCGGTGCCATTTATTTTATTGGCAAGCAGAAAAATTTGTTTGGCTCCACCTTTCAGCTAAGATCTCAGTTTAAAACAGTAAGTGGTCTGAAAGTGGGTAATAATGTACGCTTCTCAGGTATTAATGTAGGTACGGTTGATGATATTGCATTGATAACAGATACATCTGTCATGGTCACCATGGTCATCAAAAAAGATGTGCAGAAGTTCATTAAAACAGATGCCGCTGCGAGCATCGGTTCAGATGGTTTAATGGGAGATAAAGTCCTGACGATTTCCCCCGGAACGATTACTAAATCACCGGTAAGCGATAATAGTAACATAATTTCCCGTAGCGCAGTGGAAATGGAAGACATCATGGCTAGTGTAAAGACAACCGTTGACAACGCAGGTTTTATCACTACCGAACTGGCTTCGCTAAGTTATAAGCTTAATAACGGCGATGGTTTTTTATCTAAACTCATTGGCGACAATGAATTATCCGGCAGCCTTAAGAGTACGTTGATGAACCTGCAAAAAAGTTCCAACGAATTTGCCAGCTTTACCACAAAAATGAATAGTGGAAAAGGCGCCTTGTCGAAATTGATGAACGACGAAAAATTTAGTAAAGAACTTGATTCTACCATGACCAATCTAAAGACTGGCACCAAGGGATTAAGTGAGAATATGGAAGCAGCTAAAAATAATTTTTTGCTGAAAGGCTTTTTTAAGAAAAAGGAAAAAGCAGAAGCAAAAAAACAAGCGGATTTAAAAAAGGCAGAAGCATTAAAAAAGAAAAATGATTTGAAGAAAGCGGCGCAAATGAAAAAGGATGGCGTAGCCGTTCCGGTACCGGCTGTCATCGACAGTACACGGCAGTAATAAGCAGATAAGGGACAAAAATTTTTTAAATAAAATGGGGCTGTTTCCAAAAGGAAGCCGCCCCATTTTTATGCCGCCAAACCTTACGAATGGTTTATTCTAACCTTCCCTGGGAACAAATCATAAATCCGAAATCATAAATCATAAATCCGTTATACCACCACCTTCTTCCACTTCCCTTTTTTAAACACAATAAAAGCGGTAATGGCAATAGCCGTTTCAGCGGCGGGGATGGCAATAAAAGCGCCGGTTGGTCCCATATTGAAACTCTTTGCCAACAGGTAAGCCAATGGCACCTGGAATAACCAGAAGCCTGCAAAATTAATGATGGTAGGCGTTTTGGTATCTCCGGCACCATTCAAGGCCGCTATCATCACCAGGGAAATGCCGTAAAAAATATACCCTGTGCCAACTATCTGCAATGCCTGCGCGCCAATAGCTTTCACCTCAGGATCATGCGTAAAAAATCCGACAATTGGCGCCGAAAAAAATATAAACAGCAGGCTTACAAAACCCATGGCAATGGCATTGTATTTTGTTGCAAGCATAACGCTTCGCTCTGCCCGTAAAGGTTCATTAGCACCCAGGTTTTGTCCTACCAATGTAGCTGCAGCATTACTTAATCCCCACGCCGGTAAAATAAAAAACACCACATTGCGAATGGCTATTTGATAACCCGCCGAAGCTTCGGTACCACCTGTTTCTGCTACCAATCTTGCCAGCAGTATCCAGCTGCCCGATGCAATAAGAAATTGCAAGGTTGCGGGCCAGGCAATGCCCACCAGCGATTTAACGACCGTACCGTTCCATTTGAAATGGCTAATGTCTATTTTGATGATCCCTTTACCATTAAACAAGTGATAACACTGATACAGTACTCCGGCGCCACGACCGATTGTAGTGGCAATCGCTGCTCCCTCCAAACCCAGTTCCGGCAACGGCCCCCACCCATTGATTAGTGCAGGACAAAGAAAAATGTTGATTAAACTGGCCAGCCACAAACTCTTCATGGCAATAGCTGCATTACCCGCTCCGCGAAAAATGCCATTGATCAGAAAAAGCAACATGATCACCACGCTGCCACCAAACATGATACGGGTAAACCCCGCTCCTTCTTTTACCACTTCGGTGCTGGCACCCATGAGACCCAGGATATCGGGAGCAAACACAATACCCGCCGCACTGATAAACACAGTAGCAATCATACAGACCAATATCGATTGCACGCCTGCGTGGGCAGCTTCTTCAGGATTTTTTTCACCAATGCGCCGGGCCACCAGTGCAGTGGCAGCGGTACTAAGACCAATAGCCACGGAATACACAAGGGTAATTACGGATTCGGTAAGACCTACTGTTGCGATGGCGTTCTCGCCCAGCTTACTTACAAAAAAGATATCAACTAAAGCAAATACACTTTCCAGGCTAAGTTCCAATATCATGGGTACAGCCAGGAGTAAAATAGCGCTGCGGAGACTGCCTTGTGTGTAATCGTAATGGGCGCCGCTAAAGGATTGTTTTATTAAGGAAATGAACCACAAAAATTGATTGCGGTGCACCGTTTTATTTAACATGGGTATGGAATATGAAAATTGAAAAAAAGTACCCCGGTGGCTGCACCACCTGGTAAATATTTGTAAGAGAAGCTGCCTTGCAGTAAAGTAGGGCTGACAGCAGTTAGACTTTCATATTCTTTCGTTTGAAGGCTGCAAAGATGAAAATATTTTCGTAATGGCCAAATTTTAGGTGACCTGTTCCCAGGTATAACGATCGCCATTCTTGAACCCCTGTTTTGCAGGCCGATCCCGATTTCAGCTTATCTGCCGCATTTAAAGCCGTTCCGGCCGTTACTAAAGCCCTATTGTTTGGGAAAGATTGAAATATTAGTTTTACTGCATCAAAACTAAAAATACTCAACCTCAAAAATGCGACCATGAAAAAAACACTCATTTACACAGCGGCAGCGCTAATTTTCTTTGCAAGCTGCAAGGGCAAATCCTCAGGTGATCAAACAACGCCACAGGGCGTGGCCGAAATCATGTTCAGCAGTGCAAAGAGCGGTGAATTTGCCGCACTTGAATCTTTATGCAATGCTGCCGTGGATACCGATGGCGACAGTAAAAAAGTTTGTGAAGTAGCCAAAGACAAGGAATTTCAGAAAAGCTATGTCGAGTATTTCAGCACGGGAAAAGTGAATGGTGAACCCACCGTTGATGGCGACAAAGCCGAGGTTAAAATTCTCTTTGGTGCGGATGGTACTAAAGAAGAAACACTCAACATGGTGAAGAAAGATGGCAAGTGGTACCTGGCCAGCTTCTAAATAATAGAATATGCCTGATATAAGACCCTAAACCCTTCCCAACCTACCCAATACTTCAATTTCTGATTGTTGGTTTTATAAGAACGCAACCTGAACCAGGTTGCGTTTCTTTTTTATACATGACTGCGTGCACGGAGAAGGACGCAACGATATTCATTGCAGTTACTTATTTTACACCATCAATTCTTCTTTTAAATCTATACCGATATGCACCGCACCAGGTTTCTTTACTTAGCCGCATCCGACCTTGGTATCATCGCCACCTTTTTACCGTGGGAAAAAATTTCGGTCCTGGGAGTTGTATCCGAAAGCCACGCAGGCACACAAATAACTGAGAGCATATTAGGCACCATGGGCGTGGGCTGGATTTCGCTGGTACTATTTGCGATAGCCGCCGCCATTAGTTTTACAGGCAAAAGAGCCTCGCCCTTAAACCCATCGAGACGATGGATACTCCTGGTCCTGGGCATACTAACGGCCGTCATCGGCGTTCACACTTACCTTGATGTTAAACAAAAAGCGATTACAAACCCGCAGGAAAATGGTGGGCTTTCTTTTGAATCATCTGCCGGCATTGGTATTTACCTGGTAATAGCGGCAGGAGCCGCACTGGTGTTGATGTCCCTATTTTTAAAAGAAAGGACGGATCAAACAGAATAATGCCTGACACGCTAAAACATCACAATGTATCGCACTGAAAATGGGTCAATAAGTCATTGAGTCATTGGTCAGTAATCACTCAGTGAGTTATTGACCCAATGACTCAATGACCTATTGACCTAATGACCAAAAGAAAACCCCGCCAAAAAGGGCGGGGTTTATTATTAATTTCAGTTGTGAATGGGTATCACACCATTATCCTCATCGTCTTCATCCCAAAGGTCGTCGTCATCATCTTCATCGTCGTAGGCAATGCTTTCGTACAGCTCAGCCTGGTCTTCCGTAAGTTCATCCACAATTTCGAAAATGGACGCTGATTTCTTTTTCCAAACCAGCGTATCATCACCATCTTCTACTTCTAAAAAAACGGTATTGGCGGTCTCCATCAATACATAAATCAGGTCCACCTCATCATCCTCCTGCTCTTTAATGAGGTAGTACTTATCGGTTTCTAAATCATTGTATGTTGCCATAGTATAAAAAGTTTAGTGATGCAATTTAGGGATTAGAGATTGGGGATTAGGGATTGGTTGTGAATATTTTTTACCGCTGCAAATGTTCCGTTTAGGGATTAGGGATTGGGGGTTAGGGATTGGTTGTGAATATTTTTTACCGCTGCAAATGTTCCGTTTAGGGATTAGGGATTGGGGGTTAGGGATTGGTTGTGAATATTTTTTACCGCTGCAAATGTTCCGTTTAGGGATTAGGGATTGGGGGTTAGGGATTGGTTGTGAATATTTTTTACTGCTTCAAATGTTCCATAGTAATCCTGATCCGACCTAAGCCCTAATCCCCAATCCCCAATCCCTAACCCCTATTTCTTCACTTTCAACTGAATAGAACCGCTCTGCGTGGTGTCGCTGCTGATGCGTACTTCAAAGCGCTGTCCACCGCTGGTGATAATGGCCAGGGCTGTGTTGGGCGGCGTGCTGCCAAGGTTATCGGCAAACATTACCAGTTCGTTCTTGTCCTTTTTATCGTCTATCATCAGTTTAATGCTCACCGGTTTATCAGTAAGCGGCTGCTTGCTGAGTACCTGCTGACCATTATAATAGAGGGTGATGATGTCGCCGTCTATATCGCCATTATCGTACACATCAACAGTAAATGCAGCATCCGGCAATTCCAGCAGTTTCTGAACATCCACCTTGCGGTCACCGATTAATTTAGGAGCTGCCTTGGTGGGCGTAGTGCTTGTGTTGGCATTGTTTGCTTTCGCGTCCGGGCGAAGAACGGCAGTGACCACATTCTTACCATTGAGCAAAACATTGGCTGCATCCTGTACCTGTTTTGGCGTCAGGGCATTTACATATTTCTCGTATTCCAGGAAACGCTTCACGTCGGTGCCCGGGAATTTCACTTCCAGTATTTCATTCAGCCAGGTGCCATTTTGCTTCATGGCTTCTTTATTCTGCTCAAGCCATTGTTGTTTCACCTTATCCAGGTTTTCTTTTGAAGGACCATCTTTTTTTATGGCGGCGATCTCTGCATTCATCGCGTATAGCAATGTGTCAATTTTTTCCGGACCGGTAGGCAGGGTAATACGGAATGTATAGCTTGGGTAAGGAATCTTACGCAGTGTGCCACTCATACCGCCACCGTATATGCCCTGGATCTTTTCACGCAACTCTTCAATAATACGGATGTTGAGAATTTCGCTGATGGCGTCTGCTTTTAATTCCATGTCTTCGCTATATGGAAGCTCACCGGTATGTATCGATACGATCTGGCTTTTATCTGCTTCACCCTTATTAAAGTTCAGGTTCACTTTCCCTTTTACCGGGCGAACGCCATTGTCTTTCCAGGTGAATTTTTTACCACTTGCCGGCAGGCTGGCTACATAGGTTTCAACCAGCTTTTTCAAAGCCTTTTCGTCGTAATTGCCTACGATGGCAAAATGCATACCGGTCATGTCGCCAAAACGCTCTTTGAAAATAGCCAGCGCCCTGTTCACGTTTATTTTATCAAAGATCTCAGGCCTTGGCACTTCCGGAGCCATGGGGTTACGGTCGTACAGAACTTTGTTGAGCGTATCGGTAAATGCTGTTTGCGGGTTCGCCATCATAAAGGCCATTTGCGCCCTGGCTCTTTGTGCCAGCGATTTGTATAAAGCCGTATCGAGGCGGGGTGCAGTAGCATTCAGGTATAAAAGCTGGAACATGGTTTCAGCATCCTTCACACTGCTGCTGCCACTGAAATTGTCCGAATTGGGACCCATATTAGCGGTAACACTGGCTACTTTTCCTGCCAATACTTTTTGAAGATCAGTAGGGCTGAAATTACCATAGCCCATTGTGGCCACTACTGTAGATGCGTATTGTGCGTTGTATTTATCGGCCAGGCCATAGTTACCCAATCCGCCTGCACGTCTTGCACCCAATAAAATTTCGTCATTTTTAAAATCTGTTTTCTTAATGGTCACCTCAACTCCGTTGCTAAGCGTCCAGGTTTTGGTTTTCAAAGCGGCGTTCACAGTTTCTTTTACCACTTTACCCGGCTTTGGTAATTTGTCTAAAAGAGAAGATGCTATTGCTTTTTCTTCATAGGCTTTGATATCCTTATTATTGACCACAGTCGTTACCGTAGCCAATAAATCTGATGCGCTGGGGAAACTGGCAGCCGATTTTTCTGATCCGGTTAAAGCCAGCATATAGTGAGAATCGGTTTGCAGATCGTTCGCAACGGCGTTCACTTCCTGCAGGGTAATAGCTGGTATCAATGCATTATAGTATTCAAACTCTTTGGTGATGCCGGGCATCGCTTCCTGTGAAAGAAAATTGCGGATGTATTCTTCTACGTAAACGCCTGATTCGGTTTTGTCTTTCTCTTTAAATGCACTCTCCATATTGGCCATCACCGATTTCTTGGCCCTGTCCAGTTCACTCTGCGTTACACCAAAACGTTTGATACGTTCTACTTCTTCCAATGCAGCCGCCAGTGATTTTTTAGGATCGCCAGTGCCGCTTGCTACGGTAGCACCAAAAGATTCGTGCCCACGTACAAACTCGCCAAAATCTACACCGGCAAATACAAATGGCGGATTTTCTTTTTGGGTAAGTTCCTGCAAACGTTGGTTGGCAACTGCTACAAAAATATTCTTAACGATGTCTTTTTTATACCCTCCAATAGTGGTAGACGGAGTTGATAAGCGGGGGCTATTTTGCAAAAACATGACATTTTGCGTGGCTTCCTTATCTGTTACAATGATCGCATCTGTGGTGGCATACGGCGGAATTTTCACAAAATCGCGTGGCCGCTCTGTCGCAGGATTTGTAAGGCCAGCAAAATGCTTTTTTACCATTTCCTCAGCTTTGGCCGGGTCTATATCACCAACTACCATAACTGCCATCAGGTCCGGGCGGTACCAGTCCCTGTAAAAGCGGCGGATGGCATCCGGTTTAAAGCCCTTGATGATGCTATCAATACCGATCGGCAGCCTGTTGGCATATTTGCTGCCAGCAAAAAGCTTGGGGTATAGTTTTTTAAACATCCTGTCTTGCGCACCTTTACCGAGGCGGCTTTCTTCCAGTATGATCGCACGTTCGCCTTCGATATCTTCATCGAGGTACGACACCTGGTGCGCCCAGTCTTCCAATACCTGGAAACCTTTTTCAAGATTATCGGGCTTATCGGTGGGGATGGGGAGAATGTACACTGTTTCGTCAAAACTGGTATAGGCATTCAGGTCAGCGCCAAAGCCCACACCTATCTTTTGCAAAAAAGAAACGATATCATTCTTTTTAAAATTTTTGGTACCGTTAAAAGCCATGTGCTCGGCCATATGTGCCAGGCCTTGCTGGTCGTCGTCTTCCATAATAGAACCGGTATTTACTACCAGGCGGAGTTCCACTTTTTGTTCGGGCTTTTTATTTTGCCGGATATAGTAGGTAAGTCCATTGGATAACTTCCCGATTTTCACCTTCGGGTCGACCGGCATAGGCTCGTTAAGATTTAACTGGGCGTTGCTAACAAGCACATATACCAACAACAGTGGTACCAGCACAATGCGTTTGAAAAAATTCATGTTTTAAAAAGTTTCGGCAAAAATAGGTGGCCCGTGTTTTGAACAATGGAATGTTTGTTAAAAGGTTAGAAATCGGGTTGGGCTGGAAACGATAAATCAACACCGATACTTGTAATTTGCAATCCTGTAAAACATAAAATATGGAACCAACAGTACCGGCCCTGGAAGTTTGGCAACGCGGGCCTTTGCCCAATATACCGCCACTATTGCAACCCGTGGCCCATGCATTATTGCAGGCAAGGGAAGAATTAGCTGCCTTGCTGGTTGATTTTCCGGATGCCTTATTGTGGAAAAAGCCTGCAGGGTTAGCGTCGCCAGGCTTTCATTTGCAGCACCTCAGCGGGGTGATTGACAGGGTATTTACATATGCCCGGGGCGAGGCATTAAACGAAGATCAAATGGACGCCCTTCATACGGAAGATGTGCACCCCAACCCCGCTCTTTCAGTGCACGATTTACAAGACAGGTTTAACAGGCAGGTGGATATTGCATTGCTGCAGTTGCAGCAAACCACCGAAAGTACGCTGACGGATTTCAGGGGCGTGGGCCGAAAGCAACTGCCCTCAACGGTTATCGGTTTATTGGTGCACGGCGCAGAACATACTATGCGCCACCTTGGCCAATTACATGTTACCGTAAAAATTCTGGTGATAGCCATTCCCGGCCCGGGTCATTAAAAAATAGTTTTCCGGTTTTGTCCAATCTTACAAATGTGGTTCGTTGTGCAGGTGTATTTTAATTATTAAATAAAAAAACACCACAAGATGACAACACAAGAAAACGCTCTCAACTGGTTTGAGATTCCCGCAGCAGACATCAGCCGGGCCAAAACATTTTACGAAACCATTTTTACCATTCAAATGGAACAGCAGGAAATGATGGGTATGCAGATGGCCTTTTTCCCCTGGGAAAATTTGAATGGTAAAGTCTCAGGAAGCCTGGTGCAGGGGCCTATGCACAAACCCAATGCCGACGGGGCTAAAATTTACCTGAACGGAAATCCCGATCTGAACGGCGCCCTTTCCAAAGTAGCTGCAGCGGGCGGTGCGGTATTGATGCCCAAAACAAAGATCAGCGATGAGATCGGGCATATGGCATTCTTCACCGATACGGAAGGAAACACCGTGGCATTACATTCCAATAATTAATTCAAAAACCCACCAAACCGTTTATGAACGAATTCCTATTGATCTTCCGCCAGGAACCGGCCGGGGAAAGCCTTCCGATGAGCCCTGAACAAATACAAGCGATGATGAAACCCTGGCAGGATTGGATCGGCAGCATTGCTGCGCAAAACAAACTGGTTACTGCTGGTAACCGTTTACAGTCAGCTGGCAAGGTGCTAAAACCGGGTAGCCTGGTTACCGATGGCCCGTATGTAGAAACCAAAGAAGCTGTTGGCGGCTATACCATTATTAAGGCTGATTCACTGGAAGAAGCGACGGAACTTTCCAAAGGTTGCCCCATCCTATTTGTCGGAGGCAGTGTAGAGGTGCGTGAGATTATACCGATGTAGTTTTCCACCTGGAGGATAACAGCTTGGAAAACAGAAAAAATGCTGCCTGCTGATTCTTATCCGCTCTATCGGCCATTGGGTGAATTCCAAATCAGGTGTTCAAAAAATTCTTGTGACAAAACTCTTGTGACAATTTAAATTGTCACAAGAGTTTTGTCACACATTGGTAGCAATGGGTTTGGAAGGATGCATTCAATTATTTTATTCCGTGTTAATCGGTACTTCCGGGACCATCCCCCGAAAAGGTCAGGGCAGGCTGCGCTCCTATCCTTCTTGTTTATATTTACACCCATGGAAGAAACGCAACTATTACCCCATTTATTCAGGACAGAATACACCAAAATAACTGCGGTGCTTTGCAAGCTGTTTGGCATAGAACATATTGAAACTGCAGAAGACATTGTAAGCGATACCTTTCTGCAGGCAGCTGAAACCTGGGGATTAAAAGGCTTGCCGCCAAATCCCACAGCCTGGCTTTACAGGGTTTCCAAAAACAAAGCCATCGACTTTTTAAGACGTCAAAAATTATTTACCGGCAAAGTAGCCTCAGCACTTAGGCCTTCAGATCTTACTGCACCTGAACCTGAAATTGATCTGTCTAAAGAGAATATTAATGACAGCCAGTTGCAAATGATGTTTGCCATCTGTCATCCCGCCATCTCTGCTGAATCACAGATCAGCCTCTGTCTCAGTATTTTATGCGGGTTTGGTGCAGAAGAGATAGCAGATGCTTTTCTAACCAATAAGGACACAGTATATAAACGGCTGGTAAGGGCCAAAGAAAAACTAAAGGCTGAAAAAATACAGATTGAGCTCCCCGCACCTGCTGTCATATCGGGCAGGCTGGAAGCGGTGCTAACTACATTATACCTGCTTTTTAGCGAAGGTTATTATTCCGCTTCGCAAAACACCACCCTTCGGAAAGAACTTTGCGTTGAAGCCATGCGCCTAAACCTGATGCTGCTGGAAAATGAAAACACCAATACCCCCGCGGCAAATGCACTGCTATCACTGATGTGCTTTCACTCGTCGCGTTTTGATGCCCGCACCGACTCTGACGGTGATACTGTGCTCTACGAAGCACAGGACGAAAGCCTTTGGAACATGGAACTGATCGCCAAAGGCGAATATTATTTAAACCTCGCTTCGCAGGGCAGACAGCTCACCAAATACCACCTTGAAGCCGCTATTGCCTACTGGCACACTTGCAAGGAAGACACAAAAGAAAAATGGGAGAATATCCTGCAGCTCTATAATAAGTTGTTGCAGGTAGAGTACTCCCCCATCGCCGCCCTGAACCGGACTTATGCGCTGAGCAAAGCCAACAGCCGCGGGGAAGCCATAGCCGAAGCCGAAAAGCTTCAGCTTACAGACAACCATCTGTACTTCTCTTTGCTCGCACATCTATATACAGACTTTGACAATTCCACAGCCTTAAAGCACCTGCAAAAATCCCTGGCGCTGGCCCGGACAAAGGCCGACAAAAAAATGATTACCACCAGGATAGACCAACTGACACAGAGCTTTCCTAAAAAATAAAATGGTGAACCAAAGCCGGATTTTATACCAGCATGGCTCACCATTTTATTAACAGTCACAACCGAACGAAGGTTACATATCTTTTATTTTGTCTTTACTGGCAGTTGCCATATCCATGTGTTTACGCAACGCTGGCAAAGTGGCTGTAGCAAAGGCTTTGATATCGGCATCTGTTGCTTCTACAGCAAATTTTTCAAAAAGATCAACGGCTTTTTTATGATCTTTCATCATTGCGTCCGCAAATTGCTTTTCGTACTTCTTCTCATTTGCCAATTTCTCGAGATCCTTCCTTTGTTTCTCAGTAAGGTTGTCGTCAAGTGTAACTTGTTTTGCGGTAGCCATGGCTTTGATTTTATTATTCGCGGCCTGGTGTTCTGATAAAATCATGTTTGCCAACTCTTTAACATGATCGGTTGTTGCCCGGGTTTGGGCGTCCTTTGCAGCCTGGATTTCAATTAACCCGCCGGCATAGGCGTCGCGCAAAAATGTTGCGTCTTTATCGGTGGGCTTTTCGGTAATGTACACGTCCGCCTTAGGCTCAGTAGTGACAACAGGAGGAGTGGTTTCCCTGGTTACGTTAACATCGAGCGAATCTTTATTGGTTTCAGTGGTTGTGGTCTCGTTACATGCCGATAGGCTAATGATGGTTACCGGCAATAAAAAAGCTGATTTTAAAACTGTTTTGAAGTTCATGACAAGTAGTTTTTAATTTTAATGAATGGTTTAATTTACCACCCCCTTTAAAAAATGGTGCCATATCTTTTTCCAACTGAAATTTGCATTTTTTCGGTTTTTTTTCCAGAAAAAAACGCCCTGAATACGGAAAATTCTTCCCCACTTACCGGGAAAAGGGATTGCCCGGTCCCACCTTGCTTTACCCTGGGCTTAAAGACCGGACTTTTCTCATAAAAAATATATCTTACATACCTAACCGGCTTCCATATGAAACATCAGCTTAACGATGCGCAAATTCAATCGTACCAGGAAAATGGCTTTGTAGTCATCGACGATTTTCTTAACCCCGATGAACTGGAGCATTGGCGCAATGCGGTTGATAATGCCGTAAAAGAACGGGCCGGGATTAAAATTCCCGGCAAAGACATCAAAATTGGTGAGGCAGACGGTATCAATGAGGATGCAGATTATTTTGGGAAGGTATTTGACCAGCTACTCAATCTCTGGCAGACCAATGAACAGGTAAAAGAAATCATGCTGGATGATCGCATCGGTAAAATGGCAGCACAGTTAGCCGGCGTCGACGGCATCAGGATCTGGCACGACCAGGCGCTGATCAAAAGACCTTGGGCCAATCCGACAGCCTGGCATCTCGATACACCTTTCTGGTCTTTTTCTGACCGTAATGCTATCTCCATCTGGGTGGCATTGGATAATGCCACATTAGAAAATGGTTGCCTGTTTTTTATCCCGGGATCGCACAAGCAAACCAGTTTTGATAAAATAACGATCGGTAAAAATATGGATGGTGTTTTTGACATTTATCCCGGATTACTGAAAGCAACGCCTGTGGCTGCACCTATGAAAGCCGGCAGTTGTTCTTTTCATAACGGACTAACCGTACATGGTGCCAATGCAAATATGACCAGCGGATTTCGCCGTGCTATGACCTGTGCCTATATGCCCGATGGAAATGTCTTTAACGGGGAACCCAATATTTTACCAGATGCCTATTTGCAGCATTTAAAAGTTGGCGACCCGTTGAATAACGATGAACATAACCCACTCATATTTCATACACCAGCCAGCGTAACTGTATGAAAATAAATTTCTTTTGCCCCCGGTGGGGATTTAATGCTATTCCCTGGGATCAATTTCTGGCTGATGTTAAAGCTGCCGGTTTTACAGGCATTGAATGGTTTCCATTCGCTGAAAAAACGGATTATAATGAAGTCCTCAGGCTCTTGCAAAAGCACCAGCTTGAATTTTGCATCGTAATGGCAGTATTGAAGCATTATGATGATTTTGAAGAATACCTGGCCGTTCTCAAAACACAGCTGCTGGAACTATCCGCCATTCGTATTGATGAATGTGGACCATTGCATATCACTGCCCAAACGGGAAGGGAATATTACACCACTGAGCAAATTGAAGCTTGCCTGGCTTGTTGCAACGAAGTAAGCAGGGAAACCAATATTCCGATTTACCAGGAAACCCATCGTAACAAATGGGCTTATGCCGCCCATGTGGTGCTTCCCGTGTTGGAAAAACACCCGGATGTCTTACTGACTTTGGATGTTTCTCATTGGTTTTGTGTTTCCGAAAGTTACCTGGCAGATCAGCAGGCTGCGGTTAAAAAAGCCGTTCAAAATACGCGGCATATCCACGCAAGGGTTGGACATAGTGAGGGACCACAGGTTTGGGAGCCTGCTGCACCTGAATATGCAGAGGCGCTGGAAGCACACCTGGAAATTTGGGATCAATGCATCCAGGCAAGACTGAATGAAGGTGCGGCTTCCTGTACTATTACACCCGAATTTGGGCCGCCGCCCTACATGGTTTTTGCTAATCGTAAAGGCACAGCGGCTGAAGAGCAATGGAGGCTGATTTGCTGGATGAAATCGCTGCTGGAAAAACGATACCTATATTAGGTAGTAGTGATTAGGGAGTGGCTAGGAGTCCGTCGTAAGTTGGTTACCTGAATGCAGACACCTCACAATCAACATTGCACAATCGGTTTACCAGGCATGTAATGCTACAAAGATATGGACGCCATCCGCCACTCACTACTTGCTACTTACTTCTCACTACTTGCTCCCCCCTACTTACTTTAAAATAAACCGCTTTTGAAAAGACGCAGTTTTCTTATCCAGGGATCGCTTATAACAACTGGCTATAGTTTTAGAAAGTTCCTGCCGGCGCCGGGAAGCCCCAATCCGGCGGCTGGATTGTACGATATTTTTAAAAATCCGCCTTCGATCTATCGCCCATTTGTACGCTGGTGGTGGAATGGTGATAAAATAGAAAAGGCCGAACTGGCAAGAGAACTCCGCCTGCTGAAAGAAGCCGGCATTGGCGGTGTGGAAATCAACCCGATCAAATTTCCCGGGAGAACGAACGACCTTGGCAAGGCTTCCCTCCAATGGTTAAGTCCGGAGTGGATCGAATTACTGGAGTTTGCATTTGCAGAAGCAAAATCGCTGGATATGACCTGCGACCTGATTGTTGGTTCTGGCTGGCCACTGGGTGCTGAGTGGTTACAAGGAGAAGAGCGTTCCCAAGTGGTGGTTATCGGCACCAAAAAGTTGGAGGGTCCGCTCGACTATGAAGTGTCGCTGTTTGAACTATTCAAAGAAGCAGACCCCGGCATTAGTTCGCCTTTCGCCGGGCGGCAAATGGAGATGCTTTCTGTTACATTGGTTCCATCAACCATTAACGGGATTGCAGACGCAATTGACCTGTCAGGGCAAATTCCAACAGGGGTCATAAAGTATAAAATTCCCGCCGGGAAGCATATTCTGTATGCATTGGTGAAGATCCATGGCTTTATGGAAGTGATCCAGGGTGCACCCGGGGCAACAGGCCCGGTGCTCAACCATTTTGATAAAGCGGCAGTGAAGAAATACCTGGAAAAAATGTCCCGGACGATCCAGGAAAAATCAGGATCACTATCAACCCATATCCGCGCTTTCTTCTCCGACAGTCTCGAACTGGAAGGGGCCAACTGGTGTACGGATATGGCGGCTGAATTTCAAAAACGAAGGGGTTACGATCTCGTGCCCTGGTTGCCATTCCTGCTCTACAAGATCGCAGGCATGGGAAATACCTGGGTCTACGATCATGGGGCGGAACATGGCCCGGCTTTCAAAGAAATGATACAACGCATGCGGTACGATTTTGAGCTGACCAAAACAGAGCTGATCAAAGAAAGATTTGTCGATACGTTTCTCAACTGGTGTAAAGAAACGAAAGTGCAATCCCGGGTGCAGGCCTACGGGAGAAGCTATTTCCCCCTGGAAGGTAGTTTTGATGTGGACATACCCGAATGCGAAACCTGGATCAGGCCCGGGCTGGGCCTCGAAATGAGTGAAACAGATTATCGCATTGGCCGGGCCTACACCATGATCAATAAATATGTATCGTCGGCGGCGCATTTAAAAGGGAAAAAACTGGTGAGTTGTGAAGAGCTGACGAATATCCACCAGGTGTTTAACGAGAGCCTGGAGCTGATGAAAGTAGCCGGTGATCAGAGTATTATTTCCGGTGTTACCCATCCTGTTTTTCATGGCTTTAATTATTCGCCGCCAACTGCTCCATTCCCTGGCTGGGTGATCTACGGAACATTTATCAATGAAAGAAATCCATGGTGGCCTTACTTCAAATTTTTCACGCAATATAAAGCCCGCTTGAGCGCTGTATTGCAGCAAGCCACCATGTTTGCGGATATTGCTGTTCTGCCCGCAGTTGCAGACTTATGGAGCATATGGGGTGCACAGAATGAACCCTTTCCTGCGGTAGCGCATCCCACCTGGCAGTCATTTATATGGGAGTCCATTCATCAAAATGGCAGTGCCTGCGATTATATTTCGGAACAGGTGATAAAGGATGCTGAGATTCAAAATGGCTATCTGAATTATGGTCCAAGGAAATACCATACGATCTTTCTCACCCAGGTAGAAAGCATGGAGCCCGTCACTGCAAAAAAGCTATTTGATTTTGTGGCATCGGGAGGCCGGATTTTTTGCATTGAAGCTTATCCTGCAAAAGCATCGGGCTGGCATGATCATGAGCAACGGGATAGCGAAGTCCAGGGCTGGGTAAATAAGATGAAGAGCTATACCAATCGGTTTATTTTTTTAAAGAAGCCTGATACAAATTTTAATGGCTGGTATCGGGGCGTACAGGAAAACTATGGTATCACACCCTATGTAAGCATTGATTCGCCCAATCCATTCATCACACAAATAAGATACCAGGCAAAGGATACAGAAATGATCCTGTTCATTAATTCAAACACCAGTGTCGCCTATGATATAACGATTGCTCTCTCCCCCACTATCATGTCCGGGAAACAGGCATGGATATGGAATGCAGAGAACGGTGAACGTTATCAAATAAACACGGCCGGCAATAAAATAGTTCTCGACATGGGACCCGCCGATTTAAAACTGCTCGTTTTTGACAAAGAAAAAAAGGGCCCGTTATTCAAACCAGTAAAAACAGGTGACAAAAATGCAATGCCATTGACGGGCCCCTGGTTGGTAACAGGAAAGCATATTAATGGCGCTGTTATCAAAAAAGAAATGGAGATATTGAAAGACATGAAAGAATTACCGGAATGGGTCAGTTTTTGCGGCACCATTATTTACTCGACTAATTTTATTGTGAATAATGAAACGAAAATTGAATGGCTGAACCTGGGTAAAACCTTTGGCGTTTCAGAAGTATATATCAACGGAGAAACTGCAGGCAGGATGTGGTACGGCCGGCGGATCTGCCAGATTGAAAAATTAATAAAGCCCGGGAATAATACGATTGAGATCCGGATAGTAACCACCATGGGCAATTACATGAAAAGCCTTACCGATAACCGTATAGCCCAATACTGGACAAACGAAGGCAGGACCATTCAGCCAATTCAGTCAATGGGTATAGCAGGACCTGTTACTATCTATTAAAAAACTACAACATGCTTTTGCCAATAAGAAAATATTTCATTGCCGCTTTGCTGTGTGTGTGCTCCATTCAAGGTTTTGCAAAGGATTATCCTGCTTCCTTATTTGGCATTTATTCTGATGGCGCTACGCTGAATACCCGATCGATACAGTTTGCCATTGACTATGTACAAAAGCAAGGTGGTGGCAGATTGGTGTTTGACGTAGGCAGGTATCTCTCCGGTTCTATTCACCTTAAATCAAATGTAACATTGCACTTGCTGGAGGGCGCCGTATTGCTGGGCACCCTCAATCCGCCGGATTACGACAGGAAAGGATTTACAGCGTTCATCCTGGCACATGATCAGCAGAATATTGGTATTACCGGAAAGGGTGTTATCGACGGCCAGGGCAGGCAGGTAGCCAGGAATGTGGCAGCGATGGTGCACAAAGGATTGATAAAAGATGCTTTCCGCAACGACAGGCCTGAAGTGGAGATCAGGCCCATGCTCATTTATTTTCGTTCCTGCGAAAACATATTAATTAAAGGTGTCACCATTCGTAATGCTGCCGCATGGGTGCAGACCTATGATCAATGTAAAAATCTCCGGGCTGATAGTATTACCATCGATAGCCGGGCTTTCTGGAATAACGACGGGATTGACATCGTGGATTGTGACAGTGTAGCCATCACCAATTCATATATAGATGCGGCCGACGATGGTATCTGCCTGAAATCGCATGACCCAAAAATGGTCTGTCAAAATATCATCATCAGGAATTGCACCATTCGTTCCAGCGCCAATGCCATTAAATTTGGAACTGCTTCGCTGGGCGGTTTCCGCAATATCCGGATCATCAACAATAAGGTGTTTGATACGTATCGCTCCGCCATTGCCCTGGAAGCTGTGGATGGCGGCTTTCTTGAAAACGTACAGGTAGACAGCTTGTTGGTTTTAAATACCGGCCATGGGATTTTTTTACGGATAGGTGAGCGCATTAGCGGGAAAAAATCTCGTTTAGAAAATATCACCATCAACCATGTATCTCTCGAAATTGCAGCCAGCAAAGCAGATGCGGGCTACGATTATGAAGGACCAATTGAAGACATGCCCCGGAATATTTCCCCGGCGATAATTATTGCCGGACTGCTCGGGGCATTGGTCACGAATGTTACGATGCGTAATATTGAAATAAAACATCCGGGCGCTGGCAATCCCATGTTTGCAAAAGTATCACTGGATGCTTTGGACAGTATCCCCGAAAAACCAGCAGCGTACCCGGATTTTTCAACATTTCATGAACTCCCCGCCTGGGGCATTTTTATTAGGCACGCCCGGGACATACAGTTCTCCAACGTGAATTTATCCTGTGCAAAAAAAGACTACCGTACAGCTATTGTGTTTGATGACGTGCATCGTTCAGGTTTTGTGGCAACGGACATAAAAGAACCAGCCGGTAAAAAGTCCATGTACCAGCGTCGCTGCTCAGAAATTATTTTTAAGTAGTACTTGAATTAGGCGCCGGGCTCCTGCCCGGTGCCGGCGCGTTACTTTTCTTGCCCACGCAACAAACCTGATGGATATTGCCGGCTTCGAATTTCTTAATACCCTTCCCCAAAATAAGCTTTCCGGCTGCCAGGGTTACATAAAAATGTAAATTAGATTTTATGCGCATTTTGAGTTTTTGTTTAAAGGTCATAATCCTAATTGCATTATTTGCAGACTTGTTTTCATGGTTTGCTGCAAATGCCAGTGGTCATAAAATTCCTTCTTCAACAAATTGGTCTTTTGGTTTAAGCAGTTTAATTCTATTAGTTGTATTCCTACTAATTCTTATTTTCAAGCGTACAAAATCCTAATTGGCGACAGGTTGCCTGATTTGAGGGCCAGTGAATGTTAGACTGGTGTAAAAGGTTTGTTGGAATTGGAGATTCTTAAGTAATTGTCAGTTTAAAATGCCGCAAGAAAAGTAACACAACGGCACCGGGCAGGAGCCCGGCGCCTGAATGGCCGCTCCCCGGAAATTATTTTCAAATGATATTCATTTATTATCGACCTATAGCAAACAAAATCAAAATGTAAAATGCCTGACCCATACCAAATCACCCACAACGAAAAGGAAATGCATTTTGAAATTCATGAAGGCGGCGAGGTGGCATTCCTGGAATACCGCTTCTATAAAAAAGATATTGCCTTTATGCATACCCTGGTACCCGATAGTATGGAAGGGAAAGGTGTGGCATCAGCGTTGGCTACATACGCTTTTCAATATGCGAAGGAACACCACAAGCTTGTAATGATATATTGCCCCTACGTAGCGGCATTTGTAAAACGACATCCTGAATTCAAGGAACAGCTGGATAAAGAATATTACCGATGACACCTATGCTTTGCAAGGGGTGAAATAGTCATTAGTCAATTGTCATTAGGTCATTTGTGATTTAGATAAAATGGTCAATATACGTGTGAATCAATGACTTATTGACCAATGACCTAATGACCACCATTCATGCTTTCGCCAGGTGTGGGTAGTAACTGCTACCGCACCAGTTTCCGCATTTTTTGAAAACTGAGATCCAGCAATTCATAGCGTTTTGGCTGGGGAAGGCTGTAATGCCACCATTCTGTGCTAAGGGCCAAAAACCCATATTGCTCCATCACCTTTTTCAGCAGTGCCCTGTTGCGGAGTATTTCCGGCGGCAGTTGCATAAAATCGTGATGGCTGGTATCGCTAAAACTATCAAACGGCGTGGGCATTTGGAGCTCTTTACCTGTTTTCAGATCGATCAGGGTAAGGTCTACAGCTACGCCACGATTGTGGCCGCTTCCATTGGCCGGGTTGGCAGCGTAGCGGTCGTCTGGAACTATTTTCCACATTTTTCGGGTAACACTGTAGGGCCGGTAGCCGTCGAAAATCTTAATATCGTAACCAATACTACGAAGACTGTCCTGCACTTTTTTTAAAGCAGTAGCTGCTTCCAGCCGCAGGTAGGCGGCCGGCTTTTTATACAAAACCTCATTTGTAAAATTATCGGGAGTGGCATAGTAAAATGCGGTAGACAACGGGCTTAATATGGGGTCGAGAGCAACCATCCGATGGCTTTCATCCGCCCGCACTATTTGTTTGTAAGTTCCCTTTTTCTCCACCACCTGGAGACCATACTCATTTTTAGGAATCGCATTCGGTTTAGGAGCACAGGCATATATACCCGACAATAAAATTCCCAGCCCTAAAAAGATTTTTTCTATTTTGTCCGCGTATTTAATTGCTGCCATGCCGATAAAACTACGTTCATTTTTTTCAACAGGTACACTTAAGCGATGTTGCTTTTTGATATTATTTCTATTTGTACAGTTTTTTGCCCCGGCCCAAAAGAAGAAAGAACCCCTTAAATTAAATACCGGAATTGCCAGTTGGTACAGCGACAACTTCAATGGACGGCGAACTGCCAGCGGCGAGATCTTCAGCCAAAAAAAACTCACCTGTGCCAGCAATCAATACAAAATGGGTACCTGGCTAAAGGTTACCAACGTAAAAAATGGCAAGAGCGTGGTGGTTAAGGTAAACGACCGCATGAGTCCGCGTATGAAACGCATAGTGGACCTGACCCGCGCAGCTGCAAAACAGATCGGCATTTTAGGCTCAGGCCTTTCCAGGGTAAGCGTGGAGCGGCTGGGCAGTAAACATCCAAAGTAGCTTGTGCACACGATAACTAACATGTGTTTAAATAAATTGTCCATAATTGAACCCCAACCGTACATTTGCCCCTAATAAAACCCAAAACGTTATGAAGAAATTTTTATGTTCATTACTGGCCATCGGCCTCTTATCGGCAAATGCCCAGGATAATGACTATAAAAAAAGACCCACGCTGATTGTAAACCTTGCCACATTCGATTTCAAGACCGCCACGGCTATTCGTTCTACTTCATTGAGTGCAGTATTGAGGGATAAAAAGTGGAGTAAGCTGAAAGGGATGAACATTGGCTTTGGTCTGAGTTATTTAAAAGGACTTACCAGCCATATCGATCTGATGGCTTCTATGAATGGCGCATTTGTAAAATATCCATTCCGCGACAGGGCTTCGTACAATAATGACGCTTTGTTGCTGGAAACCGATGTTATGGCTAATATCAAACTGTTAACCGACAAGCATTGTGTTGTACCTTATTTGTCAGCCGGTATTGGCGTTTCAAAATATGCCAGCGTTTGGGGTTCATATATTCCGGTGGGTGTAGGCCTCCAGGTAAGACTTATGGAAGACGTCTATTTCCTTACCAATGCGCAATACCGCCTGCCGGTAACACAAGAGGCCAATTACCATTTTACCTACACCATTGGTTTCGGCACTACACTGTCTCCAAAAAAAAAATAGTAATTGAGAAACCATTACCTGTTGTTCCGGTTGTAGTGACGCCCCCCACAGTTGTTGCTGAAGTTGAAGACAAGGATGGTGATGGCATTACAGATGATAATGATAAGTGTCCGACGGTGGCTGGTGTTGCCAAATATTTTGGTTGCCCGGTCCCGGATACTGATAAAGATGGCATTAAAGACGATGAAGATAAATGCCCCAATCAACCAGGCATGGCCCGTTTCGAAGGTTGCCCCATACCTGATACTGATGGCGATGGCCTAAACGATGAAAAAGACAAATGCCCTACGATAGCCGGTCCTCTCTCCAATGAAGGTTGCCCTATAAAAGAAGAGCCAAAAGCTGTTTTTGTAACCGAAGAAATGAAGCAGGAGGTAAATACCGCTGCTAAAAACATTTTCTTCGAAACCGGCAAAGCCACTTTACTTAAAAAATCGTTTGTCGCCTTACAGGAAGTGGTAGACCTTTTAAATGAAAATCCAACAGTAAAGTTGGAAATAGCAGGTTACACTGATAACACCGGAGCAGCTAAAACCAACCTGGTATTGAGCCAGAACCGGGCCAAAGCGGTACTGAATTATTTTGTAAAAAACGGCATCAGCAAAGAAAGATTATCAGCAAAAGGCTTTGGTGTTCAAAACCCGATCGCCTCTAATAAAACAGCCGCCGGCCGGGCGCAAAACCGCCGGGTGGTGATGAATGTGATTCCATAGTAATTAACTTAGTTTATAAAAAAGATCCCTGTTACGTTAAAGTAGCAGGGATCTTTTTTTGGAAAACTTATTGAAAAGTTGAACATTGAGGATGGGTTATTGCGTATTACTCGCCTGCCCCAAAGGCTGCTTTGAAAATAACGTACATGATGAATTATTCAATGGCTTTCCCCCCACGTAGGTGCAGGACTCTGTCCTGTACCTACCCGTTACTTTTTTCAGCATATTTTTATGTATCAATTAGTCGGGCATTTCAATTTGAAAGAAACCTTTAATGCCGTTAACGTACTAATGGTCGCTGAAAAAAACTGATGGTGTGGTTTTGCCGCACAGCAAGCTACTGCCGGATTGTAGTGTACAATTACTGGAATCCGTTAATACCGTAAGTGGGGGTTTCCGATTAAAATGCGGCGGTCCTGCAGCCCACACACATGGCCAGGGCAGAGACCTCGCCTGAGAAGCTGATGGGCGGCAACTCGTGGCGGAAGGAAATGCCGTTAAAGTACTAATGGGCGCTGAAAATAACCGATGGTGTGGTTTGCCACACAGCAAGCTACTGCCGGATTGTAATGTACAATTACTGGAATCCGTTAATACCGTAAGTGGGGGTTTCCGATTAAAATGCGGCGGTCCTGCAGTCCACACACATGGCAGGGCAGAGACCTCGCCTGAGAAGCTGATGGGCACTCGTGGCGGAAGGAAAAAAGCCATGCGAATAGGTATCAAAGCCATGAAAAGAAAAAAGGGTTCCTAAACTAACTATCTGCAAATACATTGCACGGACGGTTGGAAAAGAATAATTTCATTATTGTACGACTAAAATTTATCTATGATGCGGTTTACATTGAATATATTAATTGCAATTGCATGTAATTATTGCTACGGTCAAAAGTCGAAGGATGTTTTTCACCTGAAAGGTAGTATAGTGACGACTGAGCCTATGGTAATATATGTGTCTTACTATTCTTACATCTCAGATATTGGAGTTACTGACAGTTGCGAGGTGATAAATGGTCAATTCGAATTTACCGGCAAAATCAATAGTCCGACAATTGCATTTATCAGATGTGACAATAGCAGGGTGATTGACCTGAAAACAGTAACTGTTTTTCTGGAACCCACGGAGATGGAGGCCAGCTTAAATAGAGAGCCATTTGAAGTTATTCGGTTCGATGGCTCTCAAACGCAATTGGATTATGACAGTTTAATGAAACGAAAATCTGCTATTACGCAGCACTATAAAAGTGTACTTGAAGATCTGCAAATTGCATCGGAACTTGCAAAACGGGATTCTTTGAGAAAACGACTACTACCATTTTATGAAGAACAGCAGAAAGAGGATCTGTTATTTATTAATAGAAACCCATCGTCGTTTATAAGTGGCTATCTATTACAATCATATTACAGGTTACCAATTGACACCTTGAAAAGATTTTACAGTAGCATGGATGAAAAGCTGAAGAACAGCCTTTTTGGGAAGCAACTGGCAACAGTACTAAGACAGAAATCAGCCAATACTGCCGGCAAGTTGGCTGTCGACTTTTATACAAATGATGTAAAGGGCAAACCGCTAAGACTTTCAGATTATCGTGGTAAGTATGTGTTGTTGGATTTCTGGGCTAGCTGGTGTGTACCCTGTAGAGCCGGCAACCCTCATTTGGTTAATTTGTATAAAGTCTATAAGAACAAGGGCCTGGTGATTATTGGGATCAGCAGTGATGAAAAAAGTCAAGAGGCATGGAAGCGGGCAATAATAAAGGATAAACTAAAATGGGTACATGTTTTAAGGGGAGCCAAATCTGAAACTGATACGAGCAATTTAAATTATAAGTTTAGTGTAAACTCAATTCCGACAAAAATTTTGATTGATAAAAATGGCGCTATTATTGGACGATGGGATGGCCAAACCGAGCAAAACGACAATGATATGGATGAAGTTTTAAAAAAAGCAATGTTTGATTAACAACATTGCAAGTAGTTACAAAATTTCCATCCGCCACGAGTCTCCATTTGTAAAGTTTGTTAGGCGAGTTTTCTCTGCCATGGCCTTTGTGTGCAGGCCGCAGGACCTCCGATTTTACTCGGACCCCAAACAATTTTCTCAATTCTTGTATTAACCACTGTTTATACATACAAGACAGTCTAACGAATGCAGTTTGTAACCCCAAAAGATAAACGTTCCAACAAGTAAAATGAGAAGCAAAGAACTAGTGCTATTCTTCTTCTTTATTAAAGTATTAATACCTGGTATCAAAGTGATGGCCGAAAGACCGAAATAAATTGTCGCAAAAAAAGGCCCGCTATTCATATGGCTATTTGCCGTCTTTTGGGAGTAAGGCATTAAATAAAAATGCGTTAGGCCGCTAATCATCAAAATTGCCAGCATTAAAAAAATAGACTTCCTTTTCATCGTTGTTCTCGTAGAAGGTGGTGCTAAAAAGGGGGATGCAAAACAAGTAAATCAATGTAAATTTTCATTAAGCAATTGGAAATCAATTCAGCAGTCTCATAAGTAATCGAAACTTAAGCTTTCACTAATTTCCCCTTTTGCTAATAGCCAGATACTGCTTCCCGGCCTGCCATATATATTGGTACAATTCCAGGTCGTTGCAAGCCTGAACAAAATAATAATCGGGGCGGTAGCGAACCATAAATTTATCGAGATCCTCGCCTTGAAGGCCGGTAAGTTTTTTTACGATTTTTTTATTGTAGCGATGGTCAATGTATTTGTCCTGTTCCTGCTGGAGCAGCCGGGTCTGGAACGCCTGTATCCTCCGGTTTCGCTTAAACCGGAACATATTGATGATCTCGTTGGGATCCATCCCCACTACCCCACTGGTGCCTGTATTGATCGAATTCAGCGGATTGGGTTTTTGAAAGTTGAATATTTTGGCATAATCGGCCCGGTTTTGCATGGAATCGAGACGGTAGCTTTTGGGTCGCACAATTACCGTGGGTAAAAGGCCGCTGGTAACATGAAGGCTCATATTAAAGTCCCAGGGCTGATTAATGTCTTTTACAGCCACTGGTTTGGTGGGCTTGCCGATATAGGAAAAATAAATGGAGTCATTCGAAGGAAGCATGATACTGTAATGACCGTTGGAATCGGTTGAGGTACCCCTGCCGGTAGCACTTAAAACACTTACCCCTTCAAGAGGAATCCGCTGCGTAACATCGTAAACAGTGCCCTTTACCTGGACCTGCGCCGACACAGTATTGATACAGCAAAAGCTAAGAATTGCAGCTATAAATGTTTGAATCAATAATGTACGAATCAAGTTGTTTTTTTTGGCGTGTAATATTAAGGAAGGATGATTAGAGAAGCAGCCCGTTATTACTACTTTTAACGCGGCTTTACGGGAATCCTTTATACGTCGGGTCATTTGTCATTGGGTCAATAAGACATTGATTAACCTTAGCCTTATGCTTCGTAACACATTGACCTTTGACTTTATGCCCCCTACTGACGATTTAAGCTATGGAAAATACGCTATCTGCCAATGATCCTGATCAACTCCTGTAATTCGTCTCTTTTATATTCATGCTGTAAATCGTCAAAACACCGGGCAAATTCCTGTAGCAGCAGGCAAATGATCTGCTTGTTATCCATTGGTTTGAAGTAAGAAGCCACTGGTTTTACATGTATCCGGCTAAAGTAAGTTTCAATATCCTGGTGTGAATAAGCGGCGCCACTGCTGGGGTCTATATAAAACTTGATTTGTTCATCAAACTGGTGTCCTTCACTTCCCCAGCTGGTAACCTGTGGCCGGAAATACGCCAGGATAAACTGTTGGGGGATATTGATGACCTTAACAGGGATATCCAGCATTTCGCAAAGCACCATGTATAAAATGCCTGTGGTGATCGCATTGCCTTTTTTGCTCTCCAGCAGTTTATGGATCATGAATTCGTTGGGCCGCAGGTAGGCAATTTCGCCGCCTTTTAATTTGTAGTAATTATACAAAATGCTTTCCAGCACTTTAACCTGTTCCAGCGGGGTTAGGTAACTGTTGAGCTCTATCCATACGTTTCGTCGCATTTTCTCGATCTCCTGCAACGGTGTAGCTGCCACCATCTCCGGGAATTGATATTTGGCTACCAGCAAAGCGCCAAAAAGCAGCTCGGCGTCCCCGTTTTTCCA
This sequence comes from Bacteroidota bacterium, assembly GCA_040386335.1. Lineage (GTDB taxonomy): Bacteria > Bacteroidota > Bacteroidia > Chitinophagales > Chitinophagaceae > JAZKFT01. The sequence continues at coordinate 181,813 of JAZKFT010000008.1, read as the reverse complement.
GTTAATAAATTCGTTGGTAAGGTCTTTATAGTGCAGCTTATGGATGATGAGTTCAATCCGTTCCTGCACATCTTCGCTGATGCTCTGCTCCCACAAATGCTCGAGGTTAGGAATAATACCCGTACCGAAGCTAATGAGCCGGTTTTCCACGGTACTAAATACCTCTTCATCAGGGTCGTCCAGTAGCGTAAACAATGCAGATATTTCCTTTGGCTGAATCTCGTGGTTCACTTCATTTCGGTTTCGATATTTGAAGATAATGATTGAAACCAAAACCTGTTTTGAAAAGTAATGCACGGGGGGTGAAAAAGTAGCAAGTAGTTAGTAGGAAGTAGCAAGTAGGGAACTGCGAGTTGCTACTTCGTAAGTCGATTGGCAAATAGTGAATTGAGAGCTGCTACTTCATACGTCATACTTTCTACGTTTTACTTGTCACTCTGCCACTTGCTACTCACTACTTCCTTACCACTTGCTATTTACTACTTGCTTTCTAAAAAAGCGCCCTCAACGATGCCCGGCCTATATGAACCGTATTCCCAGAACCAGGCTTTCTTCCTTCATACTGAAAATTTAATTCCAGGCTGTTGGCAAGGCGTTTCGTAAAATCAGCACTCCATAAAATATTTCTTCCGGGTTGCAGGCCGTCGAGGATAATGAAAGCAACTGTGCTGTTGGTAGGTCCGTTGTAATCTATATTGCTAAAAGTGAGTTTGGCATTGATCACCGCACTTTGCAACACATTATACTTGCTTTCAAGATTTACGGATTGAATGGTACATGGTTCGTTGCCAATACTACTACTCCCCTTTTTCCAGTCGCTGCGAAGGCTGGCAGCCATACGAAAAACGGTTCCTGAAGTAAACGTGAGTTTAGGCTCTACCGACACCGTTTTAATGAGATAGTTCCTGTTGTCAAATTTTGGGTTGGGTACTACAAGCTCCTGCCTGTTGAGCCTTTCCAACATTTCGATGGTAAATTTCCGGCCAATATTCCAGCGTATACGGCCAGCCCAGTCCCTGTATTTCCGGGTTTCAAAGCCATAGGTGAGAATGGCTTTGCTGGTATTGAAGTTCTGGTTGACATCAAAGCCCCAAACAGTGCTGGACCGGTTATAGGAAAGCGTGTTGGCAAAGGTGTTGACAAGAGATATGAGGTTCGTGTCGGATACCGAACCTTTAAACGGATCTACCTGGAACTTACTATTGCTGATTGCCTTGCGGCTGGTTTGTAAACTGCTTTGAAAAATGATCCTCGACAACATTTTTCCCATTCGGCTCAGCCCTGGTTTGTTGAGCATATTTCGTGGCGAAATGGTGAGCGAATAGTTGAAGGTGTTATAAGCCGCCTTTATGAATTGGTTGGTGGGCGTAAACACCCTGATAAATTTTGCCTGGTCCTGGAACAATGCCGTTTCAAATTCATTGAGTTGCTGAATGCCGTCGTTATTATAGTCTATCCAGGTAAATTCGCCTTGCCCTGCAGGCACTTCTACATAACTAAAATCGCGCCGTTGCTCCTGCCCTGCCCCGAGTTCGTACAGCAGGTTCGCAGAAATCATTCCTTTCAGAATATTGGTAATATACTCAGCACGACCAAGCAAATTATCTTCGGGCTTCTGGGTGGTAATCGACTGGTTTCTAATCTTTAAGATCCTGTATGTGGCATTGAGCCTGAATTGATGATGGTTATTTTTTAGCAGCTCGAGGAGCCCGGTGTAATTGTGACTTTGATCAGCAGTTTCGAATTCTTTACTTACTGGCAGCCGGTTAATCCTGGATGTATAATTTAACGACCAGCGGTTATCTTTCGCCTGGTTGCTTTTGATGAAAGCACTCCAGTCGGAAAATGAGAAACTGTTGAGGCTTAAAGAGTCAGATTGTTTAAAGCGCAGTTGGTTGTGGTCCATATAAAACGAGCCGCCAACCTGGTAATTTCCAACATTTTTCAACAGTTTTTCCAGCCGGATGGATGGCCGTAAAAGATAACCGGCAAAGTTGCTGCCGGTGATGGACGTGTACATCACCGCATCATTTAGTTGCCAGCCTTTGTAATTAAAATAATTATTGATCAACTGCCTGTGCGCTTTATATCCATCGCTGCGGATATAACCCTGGTAATTGTACTGCACATTATTTGCGCTGGCATCTTTTAATTGAAAACCGAGTGTGGGCAGTTGTTCGGTTACCATATTGGCCAGGTTAAAAGGAAGGCCCCAGTCGCGAAGAAACTCCACCGACCGCAGACGCTCCAAAGGCCTGAATTTTTCATTTACGTATTCGTAACCAAGAGAGGAACTGAGTTCCAGTTTCTTCTTCGCAATGGTAACTGCCCTGTTATCGGTTACGCCGATCTTAAAGGCCGACCCCACATCGTCTCCCTTGTCTTTTGATGAAAAACTGTTCAGGTCCCTTTTGCTGAAAGCCGCTTCCATAAAGGCTAGCGCGTTATCAGTTAGTTTATACTCTGTTCTAATTGTTGCCACCTGCTGCTTCTTGGGCGTCACCAGTAAACTTACAGGTTCGTAGTTGCCCTGTGGTATGCCATTTAAAGGCGCTACCCACATATACACTTTGCCGTTGGCCGCATTAAAAGCCGGGATATAGTTCCCCTTCCCCTGGCCGATATCGGTGAACGACAAACCAAACATTTCATTTGTTGGGGTGGCCTGGTACATAAAAATTGGATACGATGTTCCGTTTACGATGCTGTCCTTTTTTATATACAATACCTTTCCAACAGCAAACGTATCCAGGTAAGCAGTCGGGTAAAATGCATTCTGGATACTGTCGCCCACCTGGCTGAGGAATTGTTTGTGCTCCTTTTCAAGTGTTTGGTTGATGGGAGAATTTTTTGAGTCGGAATTGGAATATGCACCGATGGATATTTTCAGTTTTTTTCCCAACTGCACTTCATTGCCTGCATATACCAGGTAGTTCAGGTAATTGCGGTCGGCATATTCGAATTCTACCTGTATCCGTTTGTCTTTGGTGATCATTTGTTTGGGGGTAAATGTTACCTCGGCAGTGTTATAATTGATCACATAATCCTGGTCCTCACCGCGCTGCATCACCACCCCGTCGATAAAAACCCTTTCTGTGCCCGCAAGCACTACAAAAAACAATTCGTTGTTCGCGCCGGTAAGCCGGTACGGGCCCTGGTTGCCTTCCAATCCCTGGAATATGTTCCTGGTAAATTTCCCCTTCGCAATGGCCCCGGTAGCCGTTAATTTGTTGGTGATATTTTTACTGATCTTGTTTTCCGTTTGAAATGAGATCCCTTGTAAGCGTTTGTAAAAATTAAGAAAGTAAAAGTTGCTTTGCCGCAGGTCAATATCCCCCAGGTCCACCTGCCATGTTCGTTTTTTAAACTGTAAAAAAATGCGGTCGAATTCGTTTAATTGTTGTGTGGTACCGTCCGGCTGAATAGGGATATTGTTATCGGTGATGGCCGCGGCAATCTGGATACTGTCGCCCAACATGCCATTAAGCTGCAAGTTAAAACTGGAATTAACCACCGCATCTTGTGAATTTCCAAAACTGAGGGAACGACCGAGACTACCGCTATACGTAAGACTGCCAAAATCCATCAATTTGTTGTCGGCTGCTTTGCGGTTATTCCGGTTAAACACAAACGGATCAGCACTGATCTTGTCTGCAATGGAGTCATACAAATACCTGCGGCTCACCGTGCTTAACTGAAATGGAAATACCCGGTAACTGATTTCTACACTATCTGTTTTGGGCAGTTCCTTCCATTGAAGTTTGGCGTCGGCTTCATTCAGCAGGTATTGTTCTTTGCTAAACCCTTTGATAATAAAGGAATTGGGTACGATACTCAGGGTATCAAAAGGAATCGGCCTCAATTGTACGGCAATTTTCTTCTGCCGGATATTCGACAAATTCTTTTGTTGTGCCATTGCTGCAACAGCAAAAAGGCAACAAGCAGTTAGTATAATAGTTTTGATCAGATGCACATTTCGATAATCGGCACTAAAATAACGATTGAAAGGGAGGGTTTATGATGTAGCCACCTCCGGCCGGCAAGAACCGGCCACCTCCGCCAGCGGAGGACACAAGTGCAGGCAGTCATTGCGAGGAGGGTTCTTGCCCGACGTGGCAATCCCCCGCTATTTGTTAAGATGGTTTGCATTCGGATACAATTAGGTTAATGAATAGTCGGGGATTGCCACGGGCAAAGCCTGCTCCGCCCAAGCGGAGAACCCTCGCAATGACGGCTCCTTTTTGGCTTTTTACAACACCAGCAACCCAACTTTACTCATCGTACTCACCGGCTTATTATCCCAGAACAATTCAAAGTCTTCCAGGTCAGCATTTTCATAGGATTCTTTCACTTCCTGCAATGTGTAGGTTTTTGGATTATTCACCGATATTTTTTCAAGCATTTCCACCAGCCAGCGCCCCTGTGCTTCATCCACTTTTATATTAAAGCTTTCCTTCCGGCTTTCAATACTAATAGAGGCCATTTGCCAGGTATTGCCTTTTTTGCTTTTGGTGAAATATTCTACCACGGGTTGATGGCCCAGCCAAACCACTTTAGAACTGGGTTTCGTGGTATTCAATTCATCTTCCCCCAAGGCATTTACGATATATCCCGGATCCACTTTGGTTTTGGGTACTTTAAAATCAAACCAGCTGTTCAGGTGCTCTTCGAAGCCGATACCATTCATAAAATTGAACAGCGATTTCTTGAGGCCAAAACTGAATGTATCGTGATCCGCGCCTGTTGGGTCTTCGTGTACCACATCGTTATTGGCAAATGTGGGTGTACCGTTGATAATACTTTTAACCCCAAATTTTTCGGGATTAAGACCCACCGGGCTATGGGCTGTCATGGCAAACTGGTGCCAGAAACCTGATTGGAGGATGCCGGCCTGGAACATCTGCCGCACCATCTCAAGAGAGTCAATGGTTTCCTGCGCCGTTTGTGTAGGGAAGCCATACATGAGATAAGCATGTACCATAATTCCCGCTTCAGTAAAATGACGGTTTACCCTTGCTACCTGTGCCACGGTAATGCCTTTTTGTATCAGTTCCAGCAGCCGGTCGCTGGCTACTTCCAGGCCGCCACTGACAGCGATGCAGCCAGCGGCTTTCAGCAATAAACAAAGGTCTTTTGTAAAACTCTTTTCAAAGCGGATATTGGTCCACCAACTGACTACCAGTTTGCGTTTAATGATCTCCAGGCTTAGCGCCCTCATCAATGCAGGCGGTGCCGCTTCATCCACAAAATGAAAACCGTTTTCGCCTGTTTGGGCCATCATTTCCTCCATCCGGTCGCAGAGTAATTGTGCTGCAATTGGCTCATAGATTTTGATATAGTCAAGACTGATATCGCAAAAAGTGCATTTGCCCCAATAGCACCCATGCGCCATGGTGAGTTTATTCCATCGGCCGTCACTCCAAAGGCGGTGCATCGGGTTCACCACTTCAATGGCTGAAATATATTCGGTCAGCATAAAATCGCTGTAATCCGGAGTGCCTACTTCACCTTGCTTGTAGTCTTTGCAGGAGGCATTATTGAAGTACACCACTTTTTCATCGGCCAGCAAAAAAGTCCGCTTTAATTCGTTGCTGTTTTTATTGCCTTCAATGTATCCTATAAGATTTTCGATAGGCGCTTCGCCATCATCCAGCGTAATAAAATCAAAGAATTCAAACACCCTCGGGTCGCTGAGGCCACGTAATTCGGTATTGGCAAAACCGCCACCCATGGCCACTTTCACTTGGGGATGATGGCTTTTGACCCATTGCCCGCAGCGTAACGAGCTGTACAAATTCCCAGGAAAGGGAACCGAAATTGCTACCAGTTTGGGGCTGATGGCTGCCATCTTTTCCTCCAATAATGCTATCAATATTTCATCGATAAAACTATAAGGCTGTTGTAAACTTTCATATAATTCATCGAAACTATTGGCCGAGCGGGCCAGCCTCTCGGCATATCGGCTAACACCAAAATGAGGATCGAGGCTTTCAACAATAAAATCGCTCAGGTCCTCAAGGTACATAGTGGCCAAATGCTTGGCCTTATCCTGGATGCCCATCGTACCGAAGGCCCACGCTAAATCATCTGTTTGGGCAAAACGGGAAGCTTCGGGTAAAAAATCCCGCTTGCAAATAAGATGTGCCAGGGTTGGCTTTTTACCTTGTAGAAATTGAATGGCATCATCGATTGTTTGGATATAGTCTCCTCTCAGCGCGAATATGCGCTGCACGTTTGCACTGCTGGCTTCAGTGACGATTGCTTTTGAAAACAAATCGGTTAACCCCTGTTTTGAAAACAGCTTCAACGTTACTTCTATACCCAGATCGGACTGGAAAGAAGAGATGCCCCTGGTGTTTAGAAAACCTTTCAGGTAGGCCGTAGCGGGATACGGCGTATTTAACTGGGTGAACGGAGGTGTTATTAGAAAAACAGAGGTACTCAAACCATATAATTTATGCGGTGAAATTATTGCTTTTGTCAGACAGTCTTCCTGTGCCTTTGCCTGGCCTTCGATAAAGTGGAGGCAGCAACGACTATAGCAGGTAAAGTTTCAGTATGTGAACACTTTGGAATCCTGGCTTTCAACGCTTATTTTGGTAAAAACTATTTTCAATGAAAATATTAATTCTAACTGTCACAGCCTTTACCTGGTGCTCATTTTCCACTGCTCAAAATGTGGGCATCGGAAGAACCTCTCCCCAGCTACGGCTCGATGTTCTGGACACCTTATCCCTCAATGTGGCCAGGTTTACTGGTGGTAACAGCATGTTCATCACTTTATCCGAAAAATTAGTAAACCGGGGTTATATCGGTTCATATGCCGGTAACCCGGAAGATGTAGACTTTGGTACTTTTTCCGGTAACAATACAGGTAAGGTGCATCTCACAACATTTAACCTTCCGCGCCTGACGGTAGCGGCCGATGGCAATATTGGTATTGGCACCGTACTTCCACAGCAACAGCTAAGCGTTGCTAAAGGTCTCGTTATTGACCAGGATAATGACAACACAGACTTTGACAGTTTGATTAATGTCATCAGTTTCGGAAGCAGCAGTGGTGAAGCGATTGGTTCCTTTAGAACAAACAATAGACAGTTCCGTTCGCTGGATTTTTACACCGATAGTACCAAGCGCCTGACAATTAGTGGTGGCGGAACTATCCGCATAGACCCGATGGATTTAAATACAGGGGCCTTCAATGGACCACAGCTCTACTTTGGGAGCGGCGCAGAAGGCATCCAGTCCATACGTGTCAATGCACCCGGGATTGGTAATGGCCTGTCTTTTACTGCTGGCGGTAGTATAAGAATGCAACTGACAACTTCAGGCCTGCTTGGGATTGGCACTACGAATCCCAGTAACCGGCTTGAAGTAAATGGAAGCTTCCAAACAAAATCACTGCAATTGGATGGGGGATCAATTTTTGAAAAAATGCAACACGGAACCTATTCTGTGGGTCCGAGCGCAAGTAGCACAATAACCGCCACTATCACTTTCCCTGAAGAATTCACCGCACTCCCCAAAGTATTTGCTACAGCCAGGAACCAACCGGCAACAAACTTTGGTGATACTTTTTCAGTATCCATCCGCTCATTAACCAACACAACGGTAGTGTTCAATATACAACGTACTGATACCAACGGCTTTTGGAGTCAACAACTACAACTGGATTGGTTTGCGGTGCAATAGTTTGGCTCCAAAGCACCATATGGACTTTAGCCGGAGCCTGCATCTGAGGGCAAATTTTTTACCATGCTCGAGATTAAAATCCCCAAACCCTGCCATGAAGACTGGAATGCTATGACACCCACAACCCGTGGCGCATTCTGTAGTGCCTGTGCCAAAGAGGTAGTAGATTTTACAAAGTTGACGGATGAGGAGGTGCAGCTTTACCTGCTAAACAGTACCGGCGAAAGGCTATGCGGTAAATTCAATAATACGCAGCTACACAGGATTCGTATCAGTATCCCCAACACGATCTTCTATTCTAAAATTGCCGCCTGGAAAAAGTTTATGGCCGTGGTAATGCTCGCCTTCGGCACCATGCTTTTTGGTTGCGATGTAACTACGGTGGCTGCTGCGAAGAACGAAAAAGGAAAGATGGAAGAAGAATTTGCTACAATGACTGTTGGAATGATAATGAAGCCAGTGCATGAAAAAATGGATTCGGTAACTGTGAATTTTGAAACAACTAATGGAGCCCCTGCCTTAATAGATTCTATTTATGAAACCGTAACAGGGATTTCGGAAGGGGACCCGGAAATAGTGCCACCTATACTGGGAGCTATGGTATTAGAAACTGTGCCCGTTATGGAAAAAGAGGTTTATGAAATGGTGGGTGGGATAAGTTTTGTGGACACCAATTCAGTCAAAAAAACGAAGAAAGACAGTCTATATACTCCAAAGGCCACTACCGATTCCGGCAGTTGCAAGGATCAACACTTTTATTAAATCTTTTTGGGGCACCTGGATTATATTTATGATAGAAATAAAATATCACAGGAGAATTCCTTTTGCCAGTGTAGAATAGCTTCTTAAAAAATATTCAAATGAAGATCATTTCTTTTTTAATACTCATCGTCACATCATCTTTCCTGGTAGTCAAATCTCATTCGCCTGAAAATATCGACCCAACTTCAAAAAACATAACCGTTAAAGCCCAAATAGACAGTTCTGAAAATTCCATCTCCGGTGTTTGGGAGGTCGAAAAATTACATCATGTTATCCTTGGAAAATACTCAGAATACGAACGGGGCAAATCCAATTCAACCAATATCGACTACGATAATTTAAGGTTTACCTTTTATGAGGATGGAACCGGGGAACATGTTAACCAATTCAAAGAAACATATCCATGTTACTGGAGTTTTACCTCAACTGAGCAAAATGGTCTTGAATTGACAGTAACGGGTACTACCTATAATTGGGAGATGCTGGAGATCACCGATAAACATTTATATGCTTCCGTACGCCTGACCGTTAGCGGTACCCAGGATAATTTGGAGACTTTTCGCCTCGTTAAAGTAGGTGCTAAGTCGTCAGAAAAATGCGATTCAAAGGATAAACTTATCTCAATGCACTAAATGTTCCGGCCAATAAAAAAACTCCTCACAGCTGTCTACCTGCGAGGAGTTCCTATTATTATGTGGTCACGAATATCTGGATCATTTCCACATTTCCACATTTTCCACATTTTCACATTAACCTCATCAATCATCCAGCTTCAACACCGCTAAAAATGCTTCCTGCGGTACTTCCACGTTTCCTATCTGGCGCATCCTTTTTTTACCCTCTTTCTGTTTTTCCAGGAGTTTTCGTTTACGGCTGATGTCTCCGCCATAGCATTTGGCTGTTACATCTTTGCGCATGGCACTCACATTTTCACGGGCCACTATTTTGGCACCAATGGCTGCCTGTATGGCTATAAGGAACTGCTGCTTGGGCAACAAATCTTTTAATTTTTCGCAGAGTTTGCGACCAAATTCGTGGCTGCGAGCCCGGTGTATCAAGGCACTCAAGGCATCCAATGGTTCGCCGTTAAGTAGTATATCCATGCGAACGATGTCACTTGGCTTATAGTCACTTGGGTGATAGTCGAATGATGCATAACCACGGGTCTGACTTTTGAGTTTGTCATAAAAGTCGAATACAATCTCCGTGAGCGGCATTTCGAAGTTGAGTTCTACACGGGTAGGCGTAAGATAATGTTGGTTGAGCAACATGCCCCGCTTACTAATGCAAAGCGTCATAATATTCCCGATATATTCAGGCTTGGTAATAATCTGGGCTTTGATAAAAGGCTCTTCAATGCTTTCCAGCTTTACCGTATCGGGCATTTCGCTGGGGTTATTTACAATGATGGTTTCGCCCCGGGTGGTATGCGCTATAAAGCTAACATTGGGAACCGTAGTGATCACGGTTTGGTTAAATTCCCTTTCCAGCCGCTCCTGTATAATTTCCATGTGAAGCATGCCGAGGAAACCACAACGGAACCCAAAACCCAGTGCCTGGCTGGTTTCCAGTTCAAAAGTGAGCGAAGCATCGTTAAGCTGCAATTTCTCCATGCAATCACGGAGCTCTGCGAAATCATCCGTTTCAACAGGGAAGATGCCTGCAAATACCATGGGTTTCACTTCTTCAAAACCCTTGATCATTTCTCCCTGGTTATTGGCCAGCGTAAGGGTGTCCCCCACCCTTACTTCCTTGGCATTTTTAATACCGGTAATAATATAGCCCACATCACCGCATCGCACTTCATCCTTTGCGGTCATCTTTAATTTAAGGATGCCGACTTCTTCTGCATTATAAAACGATTCGGTACTTACAAACTTTACTTTGTCCCCTTTTTTAAGAACGCCATTTAATATGCGGTAATAAACAATGATACCGCGGAAACTATTGAAAACACTGTCGAAGATCAGCGCTTGCAGGGGTGCATCCGGGCTGCCAACCGGCGCCGGGATCCTCTCAATAACGGCATCCAGGATTTCCTGTATGCCAATGCCACTCTTACCGCTGGCCAATAGTATATCTTCCTTCTTGCAACCAATTAATTCAATAATCTGGTCCTGAACTTCTTCTATCATGGCACCTTCCATGTCAATCTTATTGATAACCGGGATGATCTCCAGGTTATTTTCTATGGCCAGGTAGAGGTTGGAAATGGTTTGGGCCTGGATTCCCTGGCTGGCATCCACCAGTAGCAGGGCACCTTCGCAGGCAGCAAGGGCACGGCTCACTTCATAGCTAAAATCCACGTGGCCGGGTGTATCGATTAGGTTCAAGGTGTACTTTTCCTTGCCTACCGCATAGTCAATCTGGATAGCATGGCTCTTTATGGTAATTCCCTTTTCACGTTCCAGGTCCATATCGTCCAGCACCTGGGCCTGCATTTCACGGTCGGTAATAGTATGGGTAAATTCCAGTAAACGGTCGGCCAGCGTGCTTTTTCCGTGGTCGATATGTGCAATAATGCAAAAGTTCCTGATGTTCGTCATCTTCATAAGGGCGCAAATATAGTTGGACGATGGGAGATGGCAATTTGTGGGTTTGAATTGGGGGGATTAATTCGGAAATGTTCATGGAGACAGCGAGAAAGCTCCGGTCTATTTGCGTGGTTATTGAGAGATCTTGAGTTCTTATTTCCTTCACCACAGTCTGTAAAATGAAACGGGCTATCTCATTTGCTTTGAGACAGCCCGTTTTTTTCAACTTGTTAAAAAAGGTCAACCTTTTTTAGTGAATTTTATTTCCATGTTCTTGTACTCTTTTCCCGTTTTCATATCAGGTCCCCACATTTCCATGATCTGCGTTTTATCGTCCACCATTTTTATTGTTTGGCGGGTGTTGCATTCTTTACCGTTGGCAGGGCATATCATTTTACCACTTTGTGCCAGGGTTTTCGTTGCTTCATCCCAGGTGCCTTCCATTGTCATAATGCCGGTTCCCATATTATCGATCCAGGTACTTACATACACTTTTTTTACATTGTCATATCCGGTTGTACTCTTTCCTTCAAAAGGCATACCCATCATATCGCCTTTGAATGTTGACTCCTGGTACCGGCCGCCCATCACCATTTTGTTGTTGCAACTACCCGGGCTTTTCATTGGCGGCGCATCGGGGGCCATCCACATGGTGGTTTCACCTACCCAGTCGCCATCAAATTTTGCAAGAATGGCATGTGGGGCACCAGGCGTTGCGGCCAGCTCCCAGCCTTTCATCATGGCGGCAGAATCCACAGGCACCCATTCTTCTGATTTTTCTTTGGAATCAGAACCTGTAACGGTTGTAGTAGATGATGTTGAATCGGTTTTAGAGCCACTGGTTTGCCCGCTGTCGCAGGAAAAAAGAAAAGCGGTGGCACAGAAGACAATAGCAATTCGTTTCATAAATTAAGTTTTTAGGAGCCGAATGTACAAAAGTTGGTTTTAAAAACGATCAAATAAACTAAGTATTTTAGTTTTTAGATATGACCAGGTAATCGTTAGAGCCGTTGATCACGGGCTTTTTCCTGCCGCCACTATCAGGGTGGCACCGGCCGTAATATTCTCTTCGGGGCGAAAACAGGGCTTCAAGGTGTCCTTTTCCCTGCATGTGTAAAATTCTACCCAGTATTGCTACCCTAAAGCGTCCTTCCCAGCCTGTAACCCGCTGTGGCAAACAATTTGTTTAAACGTCGTCGTAAGAAAGAACCGTTTACCCCGGTAAACACATTGTAAAACGAAAAAACATTTTTATGAAAAAGTATGGTATGATGGGTATGGCAGTATTGCTGTCCGCGGCCTTAAGTCTTCCGGCAATAGCGGGAAAAGATTCAAAAGAGAAAATGCTGATGGATGCCCAAAAAGCTAAATCTGCGCTTATTAAAGGTGATGCCGGTTTGGCCAACCTTTTCAGAACAGCTTATGGCTATGTCATTTTCCCGAATATCGGTAAAGGTGGCCTTGGTGTTGGTGGTGCAGGTGGAAAAGGAACATTGTATGAAAGTGGCAACCCGGTAGGTTGGGCAAAAATGGTACAGATAACTGTAGGTGCGCAGGCAGGTGGCCAGGCTTACCGTGAAGTGATCTTTTTTGAAACCAGGGATGCACTACAAAGATTTAAAGAAGGCAACCTGGAGATGAGTGGCCAAATGTCAGCAGTGGCTGTTAATGCCGGCGCTTCTGCAAATGCCAAATACTCAGATGGTGTATTGATCTTTACTCAAACAAGAGGTGGCTTAATGGCTGAAGCTTCGGTGGGTGGACAGAAGTTTACTTATACAGCATTTTAAGGAACGTAAAAAGCTTAGCTTATTAACCTTTTGGAATTCCGGAAGATGAGCATGATAAAAAGTGTAGTTGAAAACGTCAGTTTTGAACTACACTTTTTTTTGCCCCGGTTGGTTTATAAGTATTATTAACCCATGTTACCAGGAACGCCAATATCAGGTTTGAAGCAGGTAAACGGTCAGCGCTTTAGTCTTAGGCTGCCATTACATTATTCTGTTCGTCAGCATCCATCATGGCACCTGACAACAATGTATAGACTTCGATCCAGGCAGCTTTTAATGGTTCATTCCACTGATCCCCCAGGCCCTTAGCCAGCGTACGGATCAGGGCCTCCCCTACTGCATCATAGTGCGCAGCTTTGACGCCATACTGCACGTGTCGCTGCGCCAATTTCTTAACTTCGCCCATTATATCTTCCAGCTTATCCAGTTTGGAAATAATATAAGATAGCATGCTGAGCAGCTTCCTGGATTGTTCAGGCATGGTGCTACGGCTAAACATTGGTTTTACTTCGGGCATTATTTCAAAGAGTTCGTAGTAGAAAATTTCTCCTACGATTACGGGATCCATGGTGGCTACGATTGCCCAGCTGCTCCTGACGAGGTTGATACTGTTGGTTTTCATTTTTTATTTTTTATGTGCGGGAAGATGATTTTGATTACCAAATCCAGTCCTCCCTATTTTTTAATGCTTTATAATATTCGCTTAAACGTTCTTATTTTTTCAAATTATCCAGTTCAGCCAGGATTGCCTTTACCTGCGCTTTCAATGAATCAATTTCAGTTTGTTGCTTTTCACTTTCAATTGAATTTCCTGCTTTGGCAGCTTCAGCCTGCTTTTGCAAAGACTCAATGATTACCTGCTGCTCCTGGATGGCCTTGATGGTAACGACGCTAAAGTTTTGATAGGCGATCGCTTTTAATCCATCGGTCCCTTTCGTATCTACAAAAGCCGGGAATAATTTTTCTACATCCTGGGCAATAAACCCATAAGAAAGACGGGCGCCCGCAACGTTATCCTTGTAGCGATAGGTTTTGGCTTGTAGCAGCATCAAAACAGGTAATACCTGCTCAATATTCTCAATATCCTTTTTCATACGTATGTCTGACACGTCTACGTATACACCATCGGTTTCCCTGAAATATCCCTTGATCACACCATTGAATGCTAAGTCAAGATCATTTCCAAAATCAGTTCCGATTTCCCAATGGTTGGCATTAGTTGCTCTTTCCAATCTTAACCCGCCGCCATTTACAGGATAGGTTTCTGTACGTTGTTTGATGTGTAATGTGGCAAGTGCAGTATTAATACCCAAGCCTACATTGCCGCCAGCCGGGTTGAGGGCCAGGCCACCCCAGGACGAGCCGGACGCCTGGGTAGATTGTATGTAGCTATATCCATTACTTGCTGCAGAAATCCCCATTTCCAAATTGGTATATCCCCCTGAATACTTATTTGCACCGAGCAATATGCTCCCGGGCAGCCCACCGGTAGCCACCTGTAATTTTGCTTGCGGGATGTTCGTGCCAATACCCACATTAACATTGGAAGAGGCCCCGTTTACATCCTCTACCGATCCCAATACCATACAATTACTACAGTCTGCACGGGCAAATGCGCCAATGGCGGTTGCGTTAGTCTTACCACTTTCACTTACCGTGGCACCATACCCTATTGCTGTGTTCTGGCCACCTGTAGTATTTATCTGCAATGATTCATCTCCAATGGCCGTATTTCCAACGCCTGTAGTGTTGCCAAATAATGAATGGTAGCCCATAGCAACGTTTTTTGACCCTGTGCTGTTCGCCAGCGCTGCATACCCCACGGCTACTGAATGTATCCCACCCGTATTCGTATATAATGCCCTTGTTCCAACAGCCACATTATTGTATCCGGTGGAATTATAAAACAGTGCGTTAAAACCCATTGCCGTATTGTCATCTCCCGTTCCATTTAACACCAATGTTGAAGTGCCATAAGCTGTGTTGCGGCTGCCGTTATTTGAAGCAAGAGACTGGAAACCAAAGGCTGTGTTATAATCTCCGGTAGTATTCGAGATGAGCGAATGCGATCCGAAACCTGTATTAAGAATCCCCTCTGTATTTGACATAAGAGTATTAAGGCCAAAAGCAGTATTCTCATAGCCAGTACTATTTGCATATAAGGCTCTATAGCCGGTAGCTGTATTACCACTTGCTGTATTTGAGTAAAGCGATTGAAACCCGTGAGCTGTATTTGAATGACCGGAAAGATTTGAAAAAAGTGCTTTCGACCCAATGGCAGTATTGCCTTGTCCATTTGTATTACTAAAAAGCGCGGAATCGCCAACAGCTACCAGGTTATACCCGTATGTATTTAACCGCAACGCATGGCTACCTACAGCTACATTACTGTAACCCGTACTATTGCTGAACAGGGCATTGTAACCATTGGATGTATTATTATTTCCAGTGGTATTATTTACCAAACTGTTTGCCCCGGCTGCTGCATTAAATGAGCCGGCAGTATTCAGAAATAGCGTATTTATTCCTGTTCCAGTATTTAGCAAGCCTGTTGTATTAAAATGCAAGACATCAACACCTGTCGCGGTATTTTGAGTACCTCCTGTATTTTCAAGCAGGGCATTATAGCCTACCGCCGTATTATAGCTGCCCACATTATTTTTATACAATGCCTTGGAACCAATCGCTGTATTTTTCACAGCTTGTGTAGCTGTACTTGCACCGGTTCCGTTATTTAACAGCGCTGAATCGCCTACGGCTACAAGGTTCGAGCGATTGGTATTTTGAAACAAGGCATAGTTGCCAATAGCTACATTACTTACACCACTGCTGTTTATATTGCCGCTATTCAGGCCCCAGTAAGTATTCCCGGCAGTACCCAGGTAACCTGCGTTTGCATTGTTTATTTTAAAAAGCAATGACTGATTATCGGTCGTACCAATAAAATTATTGATGGTGGAGGTAGCAATATTTCCGCCCAGCAGCCAGCTGGCTTTAAGGCTATTGTCCGCTAACGCAAATGGAATCCATGCCAGCGACACAGCATTCCAGTAATAATATCCCGGGCTTACAGCAAATCTTCCACTGCCTGCTGTAGCGGTATTATAAACTAACAGCGATGCTGCTGGTGACGGAATCGTTACAGCATCGTTCAAATCTGTCAAGGCCACCCTTGGAATCAGTAAGCCCCTGTTATTTGCGGTAATATCCAGTATAGCACTTACATGCGGCGAGGTTGTACCAATGCCGACATTTTGGGCATGGATGGTATTTACCAGCAATACAACGAGTATAATAAATGGTACTTTTTTCATTTTATGTTTTTTTTCTATTGTTCAATAAGTCATTTGCGCATTGAAAGGTCCTGTTTCATCATATTTTCCTTTGCTGCCAATACCTCATTTAATTTAATTTCCAGCAGCGCGATGGAGAAAAATATTTTTTTCATGAGTTTGGTATTCATTGTGGGTAATTATTTTACTGCTTTTAGAAGTTGATCCATTTTTGCTTCCAGGTCACGGATCCTGGCATTTTGATTTTCTATAATAACTTGTTGTTCCTGTATCGCCTTAATGGCTACCACATTAAAATTCTGGTAGGCAATAGCCTTCATTTTATCCGGACCTTTTGTGTCTACAAAATCAGGAAACACCTGCTCTACTTCCTGTGCAATGAATCCATAAGCCAGTGGCGCATTTGCGGTATTGTCTTTATAATGGTAGGTTTTGGCTTGCAGTTGCATGATGCCAGGAAGCACCGATCCTACCGGCAGGATATTTTTCTTCATACGTATATCAGACACTTCGATATACTTACCGTCTGTCTCCCTGATATAAGCTTTGGATGCGCCATTGTAGTTAAAGTCAAAGTCATCGCCGTTATCGATGCCAAGCTCCCAATGGTTGGTATTCGTTTTTCTTTCCATCCTTAAGCCCGGACCATTGATGGGATAAGCTTCGGCATATTGCTTAATGTGGAACATAGCCTGTGGGGTTTGGGTTCCAATGGCCACCCTTGTGTCGGCCGTAGCGTTGTTAACACCATTGATTGAACCCAACACCATACAATTACTACATCCCACTTTGGAAAAGGCACCGATTGCCGTGGCATTGTCGAGGCTGGTGCTACCTACATTCGCTGTATAGCCGAGTGCAGTATTAAAGTCGCCGGTTGTGTTGGTAAACATAGTTCCGGAACCGATAGCTACATTGGCTATACCGCTGATATTGTTGCCCATAGAGTTGTTACCAAAGGCATTATTGTAATTACCGTATTGATTGCCATGCATGGCATTGAAACCGATAGCATTATTATTATGTCCTGTAATGTTATCGGTTAAACCAAAACAGCCGAGGGCAGTATTGTCAGAACCTGAAATGTTGCTGTACATCGCTTTGGAACCAACTGCTGTATTTTCTATAGCGTAATATTGATTCGTTACATTCAATCCGTTGTTCATTAGGGCTGAATCGCCGATCGCCACATTATTGAACTGCTTAACGTTTTGATATAAGGCGCTGGTGCCTACGGCAACATTGCTATAGCCGCTTGTATTGCTCGTTAAAGCCCGGTAGCCATTCGCTGTGTTCTCACTACCTGAGGTATTGTCTGAAAGTGCTTCATAGCCGGCTGCAACATTGTATGTACCGTTAATATTGCCGTATAGTGCCCTTACTCCGTCGGCCACATTTCCATACCCGGTTGTATTCATGTAGAGCGATCGATGCCCGGTAGCAGTATTACCATCGCCTGATTGACTATGAAAAAGCGCATCGCTTCCCATGGCGGTATTATAAACCCCGGTTGAATTATTATTCAGCGCTTCGAAACCATGGGCGGTATTATTATGACCATCTGTATTGTTGGTTAATGTTTGGTATCCTGTGGCCGTATTGTAGTTTCCTTCTGTGTTGTCATATAGGGCAAATACGCCGGAGGCTGTATTATAACTGCCAATAGTATTCTTATATAAAGACCGCGAGCCAACAGCTGTATTGGAGTTGCCGGTGGTATTAAAATACAGCGCATGTGTGCCAATGGCTGTCATTCCATATCCAATGGTATTGGAATAACCGGATTGATACCCTGAAGCTGTATTGCTGCTACCAGTAGTATTTTTATGCAATGATTTTGCACCTATCGCTGTATTTTGTTTTGCCTGGTCATTCTGGTTGATGCCAGTTCCATTAAAATACAAAGCTTTATCACCGATGGCAACAATAGAAGAATCAGAGAAACTATTCGCAGCACCACGGCCCAAAGCGACTATACCATCGCTACCGATCCTGCCAGCATAGGCATTTTCCACCCGAAATACCAGCGGCTTGGAATCGGTGGTACCAATAAAATTGGAGAAAGGGTCTGTACCTGCATTACCGCCAACCGACCATCCGGCACCGGCAGCAGCAATTGTACTTATCCAGTTGCTTCCGTTGTACAGGTAAAGACCGCTGACCCCATCTACCTGGTATACCAGCAAACCGGCTTTGGGTGTAGGAATCAGCCCTTTTTGCTGGGCTGTCATACGGGGAATCAACAACCCCTTATTTGTAGCAGTCAAATCTAATACCGCAGACACATCCGGGGTAGCAGTGCCGATGCCGACGCTTTGAGTATATGCCATGTGCCAACAGGCCAGGGTGGAAACGATCGAAAGAAAGATTTTTTTCATTTAGAAAAATTTATAGGATAAGAGTATTATGTGTTTGTGCTGTTTTGATTTATAGTAAGGAATCCAGTTCTATCAATATTTGCAGGAGCTTGCCCCTGTTTACGTCATCACCAAAATATTTTAAGGCATGAGGCACTATGAAATGTTTCTCTGTTGCCGGCAGGGCTTTGTTCTTTTTCAAATGATTGGGTACAAAAACAAACTGTAGCCATTGGGCAAAACTGCTGGCGCTGATGCCGGTGCTTTCGTCAAAGCCATGAACCCATGCCGGCATCTCTCTTTGCCATAAACCTGTGTTCCTTAATTCTTCTTCCAGCTCTTCTGTTTTGGCAATGATGGTATTGGATAATTCGGGCATGCTTTATTGTAATTATTTTGTAAACCTACCCTATAGCAATTGGGACCATCAGCACCAAATAGGCAATGCATTGGGTTGGCTAGGATGCGGACCAGTCATTGATGTAATGGGAGAAAAAACGATAACCAAGGGCATGAGAATTAGGCAACGGGAAAAGCCAATGAGGGAACGAAACCGGTGGCGGGGGTTTATTGATTAGTTTTATCGCTAAATTATTTGTATCGCCAGAACCCGTTATATCTTGTTGATAGTCGTACAGCTGCTGGCTATAACTTTTATCAATGCGCAAACGAGCTATCATATAACCACCGGCCAGGGCCTGGCAACAAACCAGTTGACCATTTTAATAAAAGACCGGCAAAACAATATGTGGTCCGGTAGTTATAACGGGCTTCAGAAAAATGAGGGCACTTCTATAAAAGTGTACAATAAATCAGGGAAGGATTCCAATTCGCTTAGCAGTAAAGAAATGCACGCGGTTTTCGAAGACAGGTTAGGGTTCATATGGGCCGGAACCACGGGCGGGCTTGATAAGCTCAACCCCAAAACAGGGATTATACAGCATTATAAACTAAAGCCGGAAAATGCAGATGACGACAGGATCGGATACATCATATGTATTTTCCAGGACGATAAGGATAATATATGGGTATCCACCGAGGTTGGGATATTTATTGTGAACTACATAACGGGCAAATATTCGATGGTATTAAACAATGAACACTCAGGTAAAGGCATGCCCGATTGCAGATTACTTTATAAAGGCTCGGTAAAAACAAAAGACGGCATTTGGTTATATGCCACAGGCTACCTGATATTTTACGATTTCAAAAGCCGCCAGTTTTTTCACCAATTCAACAACCCGCAGCATAAGGCAATATTTAACTTGAATGAAAATAATAAATACGCTGTACAAAGTGAACTAACCACAGATTCCGCCCAAAACCTCTACTTTATTTTCAACCATTCTGTACTCATTAAATACAATATCGTTACAGATAAAATGGATTCTTTCCGGTTTGTTTTCCCCAAAAACGCATGGTCCTGCTGTTACTCTTTGGCTACAGATTATAAGGGAAATGTCTGGATTGGTTTCCGATATGGGGGCTTACTTCATTTCGACAATACGACACACCAATTCTCCCCGATCCGTTATACTGACATCAACAGCCCCATACAATCAGATTATGTTTATTCGCTTTGCGAAGACTACCTGAAAAGAATGTGGGTAAACACAAATAATGGGGCTTTTATTATTAATTATTACGACAGCATTGTACAGCAAAAATACCTGAGTGATAAAAAAGAATTCATCAATATCAATTTTCCGGCAGCATTGATATCGCAGGATGACAAGGGTAATATTTATGCGCCATTCCTGTCGGGCGGGTTGTTTCAATACAATGTATTCAGTGGCACCAACCGGTATTTCCCTGCCAACAGCAGTTATGTGCGGGGCTTTGGATATGTATTTACCGGTGAAAAGGATCAATTGTATATCAGCAGCAAAAGCACCCTTCTACCGGCCGACACAACATCACATAATATTGTATTAAATGCGCCAAGAAAGAATGCCTATAAATTACTTGCCAGGGAAGCGCCGTATGTAGCATGGGCTTACAGGTATAACGAAAACGCCATTTATTTTAAGAAAAACAATGGTTTTATCTATTACTACAACGGCACCGATAGCCTCGAAAAAATAAAAAGTACCGGCTTCTCAAGCCAGGCCTGTATTTCCGGAGACCGCCAGTATTTTTATTTCTTGCTTGGTAGCGGAGACCTGGTAAAGCGCAACCTGGAGACACTTGCGATGGATACCATTTCATTGTATAAAAAGCTACAGGCAGCAGGTTTTGCTTATGTAAATACAAGAGAAATAGCAGATGACGGAAATGGGAACATCTGGATCACATCACAAAACGGTCTTATCAGGTATGATCTAAAAAAGCAGGAGCCTTTCATTTACACCACTGCCAACGGATTGCTGCACGATTTTAGTTTTACGCTTTGCCTGGATGCTAAAAAACGGTTATGGGTGGGCTCCATGGGCGGCGTCAATCTGTACGATCCGCAAAACAATACCTTCCTGAATGTGTTCCCCGAATCGCCTGACAAGCTGAGTAATTATTTCGGTAGCAGCCTTGAAGCGAAGGACGGGCACATCTATTTTCTTTTCGGAGGAAAACTGGTAAACATTAACCCTGATGGTTTTTTAAAACAACGTATCGAAGAAAGAATCCTCCAGCTGAACGAGGTGCAGGTTAGTGGCAACAGTATTGATACGTCATTCAATACACTTCAGCATCTTTCTTTCGACCAAAACAGAATTTATTTCCGGTTTGGATTATTGGAATTTGCTGAGCCTGGAAAAGTAAAATATGCTTACCTGTTACAGGGCCTGGATAAGGCATGGGTAGATTTGGGGAACCGTTCAGAAATTACATTTAATTCCCTACAGCCCGGTAAGTATATTTTAAGAGTAAAGGCTACAAACGTGTATGGAAACCCAGTAAAAACTGAACTCGCTATTCCGTTTACCATCAAACCCCCATTC
Source organism: Bacteroidota bacterium (assembly GCA_040386335.1). Lineage (GTDB taxonomy): Bacteria > Bacteroidota > Bacteroidia > Chitinophagales > Chitinophagaceae > JAZKFT01. The sequence continues at coordinate 160,449 of JAZKFT010000008.1, read as the reverse complement.
TGGAAAACATGGTGGTTTATTTTGCTTGTATCTACCGGGATGGCAATTCTAATTTATCTCTTTATTAAATGGCGGGAAAACAACATTAAAGCTATTGAAGAAGAAAAGCTAAAACTCCAGCAATTAAATGCCGAACAATACAAAAGCAAACTGAAACTGGAGCAAATTGTCAATTACTTTTCTTCTTCACTGATCGATAAAAATACCATTGAAGATGTGCTGTGGGACGTTTCAAAAAACCTGATAGGCAGGTTGGGATTTGTTGACTGCATGATATACCTGTGGAATGCTGCCAAAACAAAAATGGTACAGAAGGCGGGTATTGGCCCTAAAAATTCGGTTGAAGATTTTACTGAACACCTTTTTGAAGTGCTGCCGGGCCAGGGTGTGGTTGGTCATGTTATGCAAAGCAAAGAGCCGGTAGTAATTGCTGACACATCGGCCGACAGTCGTTACCGGCCCGACGACCTGGTGAGGTTGAGTGAAATAACCGTTCCGCTGATTTACAACAATGAGCTGATTGGTGTTATCGATAGCGAACATCCGGAAAAAAACTTTTACACCCCCGAGCATTTGCAACTCCTTACTACCATTGCCACGCTGGTGAGCACCAAGATAAAATCGATAGAAGCTGAGCAGTCGCTTCAGCAAACAAAAATTGAAATGTACAGCATGAATGAGCAGCTGTCGAAAGCCAAGCTGGAAGCATTGCGCAGCCAGATGAACCCTCATTTTATTTTTAATAGCCTCAATGCCATTCAGGAATGTATCCTTACCAATAAGGTGGATGCTGCATACGAATACCTGAGCAAATTTTCCAAACTCCAGCGAATGGTACTAAACAATTCAGAAAAGGAGTTGATACCACTGAGCAGGGAAATAGAGATGCTGCAATTATATCTTTCGCTGGAATCCCTCAGGTTTAATAAATCTTTTTCGTACAGCATAAATATTGAACCGGCAATAGACACCGATGAAGTAGTGATTCCATCGCTGATAACACAACCTATCGTAGAGAATGCCATCTGGCACGGCCTCAGAAGTAAGGAAGGCGATAAAACCCTCACAGTCACCTACCAGGAAAAAGACGGGTTGATATTTACCACCATTGAAGACAATGGAATCGGTCGTGAAGAAGCAGGTATCATAAAACAAAAAAAGATTGGCAGTAGCCAGTATGTTTCCAAAGCTACCATTATGCTTAGTCAGCGGCTGCATGTACTCAGCCAGCAGCTACAGGCCGACATACACCTGGAGATAACAGACAAAAAAGACGCCGCAGGGGTTGCGACTGGAACCATCGTAATTCTATCCTTCCCTGCAAATTTGGAATCCATCTGAGAAAGGTGATATAACAAAGAACGAAAAATATAAATGACATGGTAAAAATCTTAATTGTAGACGATGAAGTCGCGGCTGGCAGCATTTTGAAAATACTGATTGAAAAACATATTGCCACGGCAACTGAAATCAGGTTTTGTGATAACCCAAAAGACGCGTTGGAGTTGTTGAAGGTTTTTAACCCCACCCTGGTAATGCTGGATATAGAGATGCCCAACTTAAGTGGTTTTGACTTTCTAAACATGGCCAGTGAAAACCATTTCGATGTCATTTTTACAACAGCCTACGATCAGTATGCCATTAAAGCGATAAGGTTTAGTGCGCTTGACTACCTGCTAAAACCTATTGACGTGCTGGACCTGCAGAATGCAGTGAACCGGCACATCATCAAAAAACAAAATCAAAATCCGCAATTGCTTGTTTCGAACCTGCTGACCAATTTGCAACAAAAAGATCCTAAAGATTTCAAGCTGGCGCTATCCACCAGCGAAGGCGTGTTTTTTTACGAACCCCTGGAAATACTTTATTGTGAAGGTGAGAATAATTATACCCGTTTTGTTTTCGCTAAACATAAACCGATGCTGGTTTCAAAAACCCTGGGCGATTATGAAGACCTTTTGGCCGATCATGGCTTTTTGCGTATTCACAAATCTTACCTGGTAAATGCAAAATACGTAACACGGGTAGATCGCGAAGGGATGGTACAAATGAGCGACGGAAAGCAACTGTCAATTTCGAAACGCCGGAAAGAACTCATAATGAACACTTTAAGACAACATTGACCAATTGTCATATGCTTTTTTCAGCCAGAACAATTTCAAAAAGTTAAAAAACACCTGCAATAGTGGATAACTGATACTTGGTTTGCAACATCAGGCGGTTATTTTTGTTGTCTTGTTTCCGAAAATTTGGTCTGCCAGTACATCATGCCATCTTTTCACCCTATAACTTTGGTTCAATAATTGTTCAACTTACTTAAAATCAAACATTATGGCATTAGAATTCACAGACACAAACTTTAAAGCAGATGTGCTTGACAGCGATAAACTTACCGTTGTTGACTTTTGGGCGGAATGGTGCGGTCCCTGCCGTGCAATAGGCCCGGTAATTGAAGACCTGAGCAAAGAATATGCAGGCAAGATAAATGTAGGTAAAGTAAACGTGGACCACAATCCGGAAGTAAGCATGAACTATGGCATTACTTCAATACCTGCAATCCTCTTTATTAAGAATGGCCAGGTTGTAGATAAACTGGTAGGTGCGCAACCTAAAAGCAATTTTGTAAAAAAGATCGAGCAACATTTGAATTAAAGATTCAAGGTTCAGGAATCAAGGTTCAAGGACTTTTTGAAAAGTTTTAAACGCCGGGTGCAGTGAGCATCGGGCGTTTTTTAATGCGCAAATCCCGGGATATTGTTCAACCCTTTTTATTTTCTTTGCTTATGCCTTCAGTTAATATTCGATTTATTCAACCGGCCGACGATCCGCTGCTGGCCAACATTATTCGCCGTACGCTGGAGGAATTTGGCGCCAACCACCCTGGGACGGTATATTTCGATAGCAGTACTGACCATTTAAGTGGAGTGTTTGCAAAACCACGATCCGCCTACCATGTGGCGGAAGTAGATGGCGAAGTGGCAGGTGGGGCTGGTATTTACCCTACCGATGGATTACCGTCTGACACCTGTGAACTGGTAAAAATGTATCTCGGCCCACAGGCACGTGGACTTGGCCTTGGCAAAATGCTGATGCAGCATTGCCTGCAGGCAGCTGCTGATAATGGCTTTAATAACGTGTACCTGGAAACTATGCCGGAGCTTACGATTGCCATACCCATGTATAAAAAATTTGGGTTTGTAAACCTGCCCGGCCCAATGGGTAATAGTGGCCATCATGGTTGTGGTATCTGGATGATGAAAACCCTGTAACCCGTGTATTGGGAGTAACGAAGAAGCGTCAGATGGTAATGACATTTTCGATAGATTTCCCCAAAGCCCATTCCTGATATAAACCCATTAGCTTCTTTTATCAATCCAATTCCGCCATTCACCAACCCCGTTTGCACAGCCAAAAGCTTTTGCCTATTTTGGCTAAAATTTTAACGCTATGTGGCCCTCCCTCCTCGCTATTGCATTAGCACCCGGTGTTGCTATTATCCTCTATATCTATTGGCGTGACCGCCACGACCGCGAGCCATTGCGGCACCTGTTTATTTGCTTTATCCTTGGTATTGCATCCGCTGTAATGGCGGTGCTGATAGATAAAGGCCTTGCGCCGATACAAACAGAAATGACAGTACCTGGTTCCATCGGTGATAAATTGTTCACAGCCTTTATTATGGCCGCTGTTGTGGAGGAACTTTGTAAATTCTTTATGTGTAGGGTGTATGCCTATCCCAAAAAAGACTTTAACGAACCACTTGATGGCATTGTGTATATGGTAATGGTGGCCATGGGTTTTGCCACTATCGAAAATGTACTATATGTTTTTGCTAACCCTGAAACTGGTATGCAGGTAGGTGTTTTAAGGATGTTCCTGGCAGTACCGGGCCACGCCTGCTGGGGTGTGATTGTGGGGTACTTTATGGGCCTGGCGAAGTTCAAGCCTAAAAATAAATTTCTATATATCTGTATCGGTCTCTTCTGCGGAATATTGCTACACGGCACTTACGATGCTGCTTTGTTTCTGCGGGAATCGAACGAATTGGCGGGTGGGGATTACGATGGCGCATTAATTGGCGGTGCCCTCGGTACAGCCGTACTGGGTTATATCCTCGCTTTTATTGCTATTCGCAAACACCGTAAAATCAGCAAACAACTTTTTCCAAAAGACCGGAATGCGCCCATTCCAGGCTAATACATTTAATGACAAATACACTTAGATTAGTTCAGGCAACAGCCTCAGACATTCCTGTAATCCGCAATATTGCAATGGCCACTTGGCCGGCAACTTACGGCGATATTATTTCGGCAAAGCAGATTGAATACATGTTGAACATGATGTACAGCGAAACCGTGCTGCTGGAACAAATGCAAGCCGGCGGCCAGCAGTTTATCATTGCTTATCAAGATGAAAAACCCATTGCATTTACCGGTTTTGGCGAGATAAAAAAAGAACCTCTCACTTACAAACTGCATAAGCTTTATGTGTTGCCCATCATCCAAAAAAGCGGTGCTGGAAAAAGACTGTTACGGGAAGTAGAAACCATTGCAAAAACGGCGGGTGCTGTGCAATTAATACTTAGTGTGAACCGGGCCAATAACGCCAAAGACTTTTATTTGCGCCAGGGCTTTACCGTTTTAGAAGATATGGACTTTGATATAGGCCAGGGATTTCTGATGGTAGATCATGTGATGGGAAAGGGGTTGGTTGATTAGTTGATGAGTTGATTGGTTTATCAGTTTTTATGGGTTATGCCCCGCAATTGTCGACACCTTAAGCATGTAGGCAGAGCCGGAGGCTCGGTTGGGTATTGTAACAACGAATTTAAGTCCCTTGGACTACCTGCAACCGGCCGGGTCTACAGCACCATGGCTTGTTGATGCTATGCGCATCAACGGACTAAAATCCTTTGCTGCAAAATGGACCGAGCCTGCGACTCTATAACCCTAAGGTTGACGGCTATGGTGTCTACACGACCCATACTCCGCTTCGATAATAACAGCCGGAAATGAGGCCAGCTTTGCCCACGACACATGCTCAGCTCCGATATTCGCCAGTTGGCCATCGACAAAGACAAATTATGGATAAAAGCGCGGGTGGAAAGCATGGCAGCGTTTATCTGTTCAGAAGGCATGGAGAATTACGAGTTTAGTTTCGACTACTTCTACAAACTCCCTAGCAGTCTCCGGGAACTAAGTAAGGTAGATTTTCCTGAAAAGCTACTTCACCACTCTCACCTTCCTCACATCCCCAATCGGCGTTGCATACACATAATGTGCACCTTCGGCATCGCCGCTGCCATAAACGATGGCTACTACTTCACCGCTGGTATTCACAATGGGCGCACCGCTAAAGCCGCGGAGGTCCACTTCAGAAAAGATCTGGCATAAAACCATCCCCTTGTCCTGAGACTTGAACGTCATTTTATAGCTATTCTGCCGGCATTCCTTGTCGCTGTAGGGGCAGCCGATTAAGTACATGGTGTCACCTTCCGCTGGGGTGGCAAAGTTGGGCACCAATGGTTCAATGCCACTCTTGAAATCCACCGTACTTAATATCACAGCATCACTGCTACGCGGCATCTCCGAGTAATCAAGACGGGCGGCATTCACAGTAACGGTATCGGTGGCCGGGTTCACCGGCTGTCGCGGGTACAGTTTCCAGGATTTCACGTCGCCATATAGTTGGATAAGCGATACTGCAGGCTCCACGCCTCCATCAGGGCCCAGCAGATGTTTTGCCGTAACGGCGTATACAGAATCCTTGTACCGAACCAGGAAAGCACTGGCACCATTCAGTTCACGATCTTTTGTGAACACAGCGTGATTTGTAAGCAACACCTGTTTTTGCAGCAGATTTTCAACGGTCATTTTCTTTGGGGCTACTGTTTCTGTCTCTTTAGGTGGCTGTGGTTCGGTACAGGCTGTTACCAGCATCATAAAAACAAGGGCATGGTGTATTTTGGGCATAGGAGGCATTTAAATTGAAATCACAACAAAAATGGGGATTTAATTGCGATAAAAATCTGTGATGGGCTTTACAATAGGCGCCGTACTCTGTCCGGTGCCGCCGCGTTACTTTTCTAAGAATATCAGCCACTAAGCTACAGTCGGGTATGATGGGAAATGCTGCACTTTTTGCAACAGTAATACATGCGAAAAAAAGTAACGGACCGGCACCGGACAGAGCGCCTAACAGCGCATGGTCGGTTCGTTTAAATAGCAAGATGTTGGTACCGCCAACAACAATCTACAACCCGGTTGCTGCAAGACCCGCACCATTTTGAATGGTGAGCGTCGCATTGGCCAACACTTTTACAGATTTTGCCACGGCATGTAAAGGGGCTACGATAACAGGTTTATTGGCGACATTCAGAATGACGACATCGTTCAAAGCTGTTGGCAGACTGACACCGTTCCAATTGGTTGCAAGATTCCAGTCTGTGCTGGCGCAACCTGTCCACAGTGTTCCAGGAGTGGTGGTAAGTGTACCGGTGTTGGTGGTAATCGTAAAGGTGCCACCATTGAGGCTTTGCACAATGCCTGAATTAGTTCCAAGGTCACTGGAGGAAAATGAATTTTTTATGATGGAGCCGGAATTACTGGAGGACGCACCTCCTTCAAAAGCATTGCTGGAAACTATTCTTAATACGGCACCACAGCCGGTATTAGCAAAGGTGCCGAAATTCCTGACTGCCCTTGTTTGCACGGGGGAAATGGCTCCCATAGTAATCCGGGCAAGGTTCGTAAACACACCGCCAGGATTATTTACTAAACCAAAACTTGTTGTATTATTTACACTAATGTCACCACCAGCATTGTTAGTAAAAGTGGCGGTGTTGTTCAGGCCGTTACCTACACTCCCATGCACCCCAATAACGATTTTGGCTGCATTGTTAAAGATACCACCGCCGCAAGTCAGGCCCGAGTTGGAGGCGTTATCAATGCCAATCTCGCCGCCACTGTTAGTGAAAGTCCCGGCCACATTATTAAGAGCGATAAATCCTACACTGGCGTTAGCACCGATTGCAATATGGCCTGAATTGGTAAAACTGGTACCGCCAGCCCGCAGTCCATCGCCCGTTGAACGATCGATCCTTATGTCGCCGCTGCTGGTGTTGTTAAAAATGCTGGTATTCTGGAGACCATACGGTCCAACCCTGGTATTCGCTCCAATAATAATGCTGGCTGCATTGTTGAAGGTGCCGCTATTGTTATGCAGACCGGCATTGCCTGAACAGCTGTCAATCCGTATCACACCGCCGGTGTTGTTATTAAAAGTGGCATTGTTGTTTTGAAGACCATATGAGGCAATAACTGCGTTTGCACCAATAACAATGCTGGCTGCATTGGTGAAAGTGCCGTTGGTAGTAGATAAACCATAAGTAGCCCGATCTATCCGGACGGCGCCACTGTTATTATTGAAGATGCCTGCGCTTTGTAAACCATGCGTACCCACAATTGCATTTGCGCCGATGGTGATAGCACCTGTGTTGGTAAATGTGCTTACCGCGGTGGCAGACAAACCGACAATGGTTGAACGATCAATCTTAATGACTCCGCCGCTATTATTATTAAAAACGGCTTCGTTCGAAACGCCAAAGCTTCCCACACTGGCAATAGCGCCGATGGTGATAGTGGCTGCATTGGTGAAAGTGCCGGCACTATTTCGCAAACCATTATTGAACGTACGGTCAATGCTGATCTCTCCGGAGGTATTGCTAAAACTGCCACTGTTGTTAATTCCGGTGCCGCCCAGTGCATCGGTGGCACCCATGGTAATTTTTGCCGCGTTGGTAAACGTGCCACCGTTGTTGTATAACCCGGTGATAGAGGTACGCCCAATTTTGAGCTCACCGCCGGAATTATTAAAAGTGCCGTTGTTAAACAGGCCATACAATCCTGCATTAATAGTAGCACCAATAATGATGTTGGCCGCATTTGTAAACGTGCCGACAGTGTTATATAAAGCGTAGTTTGATGAACTGCCAATATTTATTTCACCACCAGTATTGTTGGCAAACAGGTTTTGGTTTACAAGACCGTGAGTACCTGAAGACGATAGATTACCGATTATTAACTGGCCGCTGTTGGTTACTGTGCCATCATTGAAAAAAGCAGTGGTGAACGCTCCTACGGTTTTTGAGCCATTTATAGTAAGGCTGGCTGTATTTTGAATGGTGAGTGACCCACTGGTCTGCACTTCTAACGATTTGGCCAGCGCAGCCGTACCGCCATTAATAACAGGTTTATTGGTGACGTTAGGTATCACTACATCATTGAGTGCAGCGGGCACTATGCCACCATCCCAATTGGTGGCGGTAGCCCAGTTGGTGCTGGTTGTACCGGCCCAGGTTATTGTTTGTGCTGATGCCGGCAGGGCTGTACCAATTGTGAGTAAAACAACCAGGGCTTTTTGAAACAACTTGCAACGAACGAACGCATACAAACCGGTTTGCAATGGCATTTTTGCCGGAACGCCGGCTAAAGTGTGTCGTTCCCCGGTAAGTAGTGTAGCAGTCGTTGTCATAGGTTATTGGCATTTGCTGCCGTATCTGTAAATATAGCGGCTATTGAGTGGAGCGGCTCTTTTAAAAAAAGGGGGTCGGTTTGCAGCCAGGTAGTGTAGAACCAGGTGCCATTCTTGTGGGTACAGAAGCCGGTTTTTATAAAGTTACCACCTCCAATTTCCAGTACATTTTTCCCGAGAAATGCATGTTTTTGTGTGAAACCATGGCATAATATTTGACCCTTACAAACTCAGCAAGTAGTCATCAGGCAACTCCAGATTCAGTAAGGAAATATCCGGGAAGAAAGGCATAAATCCACATGGCTGTAAAAATCGCAGCCGCAATCCCGATCAATTATAAATTAAGTGACTCATTTTCATTGTATATGCTTGCTTCCCCTCTGCATGCAGATATTTCAATAAACGCTTCTTTGATTTTTAATAACCGATAAATTGGTGATTATGAAACACAGACTTTTATTCATTCAAACCGCAACATTCTGCTTCAGCTTTTTTTACATGCAGTATCCGGCAGCACAAAAAGTTGGCATCGGAACGAATACTCCTTCCTACAGGCTTCATGTGGTAGCCGAAGGTCTTGCCATCTATGGCAACAGCACGGGCGGTAATTCTTATGGTGTGTGGGGGTCAAGTACTTACCTGGGCGTTTATGGATCCGGATCTACTTACGGCGTATACGGATCGGGTGGATACGGAGTATATGGCTCCGGGAGTTCGCATGGGGTTTATGGCAACGGGAACTATGGTATTTACGGCTCGGGGAGTACTTATGGAGTGTATGGAACTTCAGGCAGCAATTATGGGGTGTATGGTAATTCCGGTTACCTGGGAGTCTATGGAATCGCATCATCTTATGGTATGGCGGCCCAGGGAGGGACTTATGGAATCTCCGCAAATGGCTCGTATATCGGCGCATATGGCTCAACCAGTGATGGCACCGCTGTGGTTGGAAATGCGATTACCGGAACGGGAAACGGCGGGAATTTTTATTCCGATAATGCTACCGGGATAATAGCTGGTACCAAACGCACAGATAAGAACTGGGCTGCGATTTTTAACGGGAATGTTTACGCTTATGGGGTATATGCCGGTAGCGACCGGAATTTTAAAAAAAATATTGAAGACCTTGACGGCGCTTTAAAAATAATTGGCCAGCTCAAACCAAAAACCTACGAATTTGTAAAAGAAGGACAGTTTGAAAAAATGAATTTGCCATCGGGAAAGCATTTTGGATTGATTGCCCAGGAGGTAGAACAAGTACTACCCGGGCTGGTTAAAGAAATGGCCTACGACGGACCTGTATTGGGAAAGATGCCATTGGATTCGGTTGGACCCGGTGCGAAAGTCGTTGTTAATGCACCCATTGCCACCGAAAAGATAACCAGTAAAGCCGTTAATTATGTTGAATTGATCTCTGTTATGATTAAAGCAATGCAGGAATTATCTGGCAAAAATGAAGCGCTGGAAAAACAGGTTATACAATTACAGCAAACGGTGAATCAATTACAAAAAGGGATACGATAAATGGTTTTTCGCAACAATACATGCACAGGCTTCCACCCGATTTCTTCAATTGTGAATCACGTAGGGGCGGACCTGTGTGTCAGCCCCTGACTGTAAGCCCGCACGAAATTCATTTTGATCAATCATAGAATCATCCAATTCAAGGTTTAGCACCCAGGTCCACCCCTATCACCGATATTTTCAAACCATCGTCAATTGTGAATCACGAGGGGCGGACCTATGTGTCCGCCCCTGACTGTAAGCCTGCCCGAAATTCATTTTGATCATCAAAATTTCTGAAGAAACCCCAGCGCATTCCCAGTTCCATTCATTTTCAAATAAATGGCCTTTGTGCCATTGGGTTCTGTGCCTTCGGTAAAAGTGTAGGTAGTTGTTTTGGTGATCTCACTATCAGCCAGGTCCCGATCTTCCATGGTTTGCCCGTTTTTTGTCTGTTTATAATGGGCAGTGTTGGCGTGGGTTATGATGGTTTTTGTGCTGGTATTTATTTCCACGGTGCCCTTGCTCAGGGATTGATGATACGTACTGATACCACCTGTTACGGTCCGCGATGTGAAATACTGTTCGTAAGTGCCGTTTGCATTAAATTTAAATGCGATCGCTAGTTCAAATCCATTCCCGATATATTCGGACGGATTTTTTGACCAGTATTCGGTCATGGAAAAAAAGCCGTACATCCAGTTGCCTTGCATAGAAGCCGGCACTTCTGTTTTGGGGCCATTGCCATAAGGATCGGGAGTTGTTGTCTTGTCTTTTTTGCAAGCACACAGGAAGCCGCATATGCTTAACGTGGCTACCAAAATAATCTTATTCATGATTTTTAAATTTTAGGACACAAGATTATTGCGCCCGGCAAAGACAAAAAATCACGGAAAGAATGAAGTGTGGGATTTGGGTAATGAATTGGTGGATTTGGTTACTTTTTGCCAGGGTTCACCTTCGTGCTGTGGTAGTAAATTGATGATGTGGTTCAATTTTTTATCCCGGAAATATTTCAATTTCCATGGCTTTTTTATCGGGGCGGAGTGTGGAAAATGGGACCAGTTGCCTGGTAGTAGGACTCTGTCCACTACTGTTCGAAACCTTCCTGAGTGCAAAAATATCGCTACTTAAAACTAGCTCCGGCAGGAGCTTCCTGTTTATAGTTATTTAAAACCTCTGGAGTTCAAAGGCTCCGTTAGGAGCCTCCTGTGATTTTAGGCGACTCCTATGGAGTCTATGGTCATTAAAAATGTTACGTTTCTATAAACAGGATGGTCCTCTGGACCGAAATTGACAGATCTTACATGTTTGATAAGCGATACGGTTAGATGTTTCGAACAGTAGCGGACTCTGTCCGGTGCCGGTCCGTTACTTTTTTTGCATATAATACTGTTGAAAAAAGTGCAGCATTTCCCATCATACCCGACAGTAGCTTAGTGGCTGATTTTCGTAGAAAAGTAACGCGGCGGCACCGGACTGGAGTCCGGCGCCTACCCTACTTAATGCCTGTAATTAATTAGAAAGTCACAGTATTCAACAGCCTGTCAACCAGCAATCCATCAATCAATTTTAAATTAAAATCCAGGGCACGCTTTGCTTTCAGTTTTATGATAAACAGCTCCTTCGTTCCAGACAATAGCTGCTCATCTCCAACATTTACGAAGGTGGGATACAGCGCTTTGTTTCCATTGCTGTGCAGGCGGTCGTTGGTCATGTTTTGCATGCTTCCCATGTTAACTGGTATGACGCCAACAAACTCAAAATCCTGGGCACTATATGGTAAAGCAAAACTGAGGGCGTTTACCGATTTCAGGTTGACCCCTTTTACTTTTAGTTCAATCGTTTCATCTTTTTCATACTTGTTTTTACCTGTGCTGATTTCCAGGCTGCCGGATAAAGCAGCGCTTCTTCCTGATCCTGCTCCCCCATCCAGACGGGTTGCTACCGTAGAGATATCATAGGCATCTATCAGCCCATTGCTATTTACATCCCCTTTGCTCACATAGCCATCAAAGTCGCCATCACCTTTTCTTAATCCTGTGTAATTTATGTAAGACACGAGGTCGTTATTGTCAATTTTGTTGTCGTTATTGATATCACCGGGGATAATGCTGGCAGTTCCGGGAACCTTGAACACATACAATTCCCTTCCTGACCCAAAGTCTCCAACTGCTTCTGTTACGCCAATCTTTATATATCGTACAGATGGATGGCCCGGGAAAATAACCTCTTTTGTATCGCCGTTTTTGGCCCATTCGAAAGGATTGGCATTGCTCCAGGTTATATTGTCAAGGCTGTAAGAAATAGTTCCTTTTAATAAGATGCCGTTGCCCCTGCTGCGGGGTAAATATTGAATTTTTTCCAGTTGGTTGGTGGATCGTAAATCCATTACAAATTCAAATGGTGGCGCCTTTGTTCCATATTTTGTATGCCACATGCTGTTTTCGTCAAAGTCGAAGAGGTTAGAAATTTCAGATCCGTCCTGTGAAGGCGCAGTAGACTGGGCTGAAATGTTTTTTATGGCAAATTCCAGCGGGTTTATTTTTGTTTTGGCTGAAACCTGGGTCCAGGCCGACTTGCCTGCTTTATTTACCGAACGCAGTTTAAAACTGTAATTTGTTTCAGGTACCAGGTCTTCAAATAATAAGCCAGTACCGGTAATAGTACTGTAAACCTGGCCTCCAAATTCCATTTCATAAAAATCCGCATTGGCAACTTTGCTCCAGGTGGGTTTCAGCGTATAGGCTGTTGCGTTGGAATCCAATACGCCAGCTTGTACTGGAGCTACCAGGGCGCCTGAGGTTTTCAACAACGCATCCGGAGTGTCAAAGCGGAAGCCATTTATAGAAAGCTTCACCGCATTAACGGTAATATCAGCTGCGCCAACTTTTACCAGCAACTGTGGGTTTTTAGTGATGACTACTTTTTCAAAAGCACTGCCCTTTGTTGCAAATTCGTTCAGGTTGGGAGTTGCGTCATAGAAATAAATATTGTTGCCGGATGAGAAATCAGCTTTGGATGCAACTTTTCTAAGTGTCACCGGCTTTCCGCCCAAAAGCACAGCTACACTGGTTGGTTGCTGGCTTAGATTGATGCGAAATTCCGTAGCCTTATTTTTTACGAAGCCATTGAATTTGCCTTTTGTTGGGTAAACTGTAATGGTAGCCTTATTGTTTTCTGCCAGGGATTCTATGAGGGTTGTGGTTCCCTGGCCGTTTTTATAGGCTTCTGTAAATCCTTCATCATCATACTCCGTAAATGACGTTTTACCCGCCGGGTACAGCTCGTATATTCTCAAGCCTTTGTTTATTTCTGTAACATTATTATTGGCATTAGCCATTGGAATGATAGCACCGTTTTTTACAAACACCGGTAATTTCCAGATGGGTGCATTAAAATTGTTGATAATGCGATTGCCCTCATAACGGTGACCGGAGAAGTAGTCGATCCAGGTACCTTTGGGTAAATAGATGCCATCGCGAACATCATTTCCATCTTTATCTGATTGGGTGGCTTTGTACACTGGTGCCACCAAAAATGACGGGCCATACATGAATTGGTATTGCGTGGACTTACCAAGGGTGTAGCTATTCGGATCATTCAGGAACATCGCCCGCATCATGGGCAAACCGTTCACCGCCTCTTTTGCAATGCTATACGCATAAGGCATAAGCGATGATTTTAATTTCAAATACGTCCGGTTGATCGAGCTGACAGGCTCACCCAGCGCATGTGGGTATTTTTCATTCGAACCCCAGCCATCCATGTTCAGCTGCATGGGGGTAAATGTTTTCCATTGAAAATCCCGGGTGTTGATCGCCGGATTTTTGCCGCCGAAAATGCCATCCATATCGGAGGTGATATTCGGCTGCCCTGATAGGCCTGATCCAATATAAGTGGGAATATGGAAACGGATATATTCCCATTGGCCACCGGTCTGGTCGCCGCTCCAAACACTTGCATAGCGCTGTGTGCCAGCCCAGCCGTCGAGGGAAATAATAAAAGGGCGGGCCTGGTTACCGTATTGCGGCATAATATGCGCTGCATCTGCCACTCCATTCAGGCCAAATGAATAACCCCTGCCTACCCAGGCCACATCGGTTTTCAATACCCGAACACCGGCTACACCTACTTCCTTTGCGATATCGCGTTGCAGTAACGCACTGATGCTGTCTATAGGATGCAGGTCTGATTGTGTCCACAGGCCGATCTGTACACCTTGTTTTCTCGCATAGTCGCCAAAGGCTTTAAGATTGAGGATGTTGCTATCAAGTGTGCTTGTTTGTCCGTATCCGGCTCCATAGCCATCGTTGGGGAGTATCCAGCCAAATGGCATATCGTTGGCTTTATACCGGTCTATCACAGCACGTGCGGAAAACTGGTAATTATTTTTCTCTCCATTCAGCGACTCCTTGGTGCCGCCATTATCTTTCTGACTCTCTTTATATCGCTTATTGTCTTCAAATGAAATACCGGCGGTATCTGTTTTCCAGTAGTCGCGATTATAGGCGTTCAAATGACCTTCATAAAAACCAAACTTGGGTAACAGTATAGGGTTACCGGTTAGCTGGTAAAAATCAGTCAGTAAGGATGCCGGCTTGTCGCTTACCATAAAAAATACGTCCGTATAATCTGTTTCATGCGATAGACTTACAGTCCCTTTTTCCTTTACACCGAAATCATATTTTCCTTTTTTAAACGTGTGCCACATAAAGCCATACCCATTCGTAGACCAATAGAATGGAGTCGGAGAAGCTACTCCCCCATCCGTCCAGCTATTTTGATTTTCAATGGCAATGATCTTCCCTTTGTGAGAAAATCTTCCGTTTTGTACACCACCACCGTAAAAATATTCCTGAGGTTGCTCTTTCAGTCTTAAGGTTGTCTTTCCTTTGGTGAGCAGCATGGAATTATTTAGTGCTAACACTTCTTTGTTTGCCTGGTTACGCACCACCATGCGGAAAGAAGTTTTGTCAAAATCGACCGTTATTTTCCCGGTACTGATGGTTACCTTATTTTGCACATCAGCTACCTTAATTCCAGGAACTGGTTTACGGGGATTATCCACCAATATTTTTGCAGGAGGTGATGCCAGCGGATCTCTGAAACTGTTGCCGGCGCTATCATACAGCATGCGGAAGATATGATCGCTGTAGAAATCAAACAATAGGTGCTGCTGGTTCGAGAACTTCAGCTCTACAGTAGTGGGATTAATTTTCGTTACACTGGTTATCACAGGCAAATCTGCTTGTGGCTTATCCATTTCACCTCCTTGCCCTTGTGCAGCAGCATCAAAAATGCCCGACATACAAAGCAGAAAACATAAGAACCTGCAGACTGGTACCATATAATATTTCATAATGACTGACAATTGGTGTTAAAAGCGCTGATTATAAAAATAAACAGGATTCAGCGGTGCCCTGGTATTTATGAAAACGTGTGCTATTGGGTAGATAAATGACGTGTCTTTTGTTCAATGTTCTTGCAGAGCTTTGTGAGCAATCGTCACCCGATTAATGTTGCTGGTTCGTCGCCTGGCAATTTCATCCCATTGTTTCACCCGGCTACACATGGCCTACATTCCAACGCATTTTTCCAGCTTTCAAAACTGAAATTAAGCCCGGAATTCATGAGAAACCGATTCAACCGGTTGCGCAATTTCCTACCTATGGTTGCTGGAGTTGTCCAGGAATGCGGAACCCCGGTCATAAACTAAATGGCGCAATTCACACCGCAGAAATTAAGGGCAAATGAAATCCGGCTGGTTACAGGTTTCTTTTGTCGTTCAACCAGTTTAATTTTCCGCGCAATAAGCTTTCACATTTTTTATCAATTCCATGTAATTGCCTTTGGGTGATGTCGGATATAAGTTTTGTTTTTTTGCCCAGCTCAATTCCATTTCAAAAAAGTCGATGGCGGCTGGTTGTTTGCCATTTAATTCTGCATCCAATTGTTCAAAAAATATTTTCCATCTTGGCAAATACAAATCGTTTAGCAGGCCGCTCCACTCTTTGTGTGCATATTCGTGCAAATTGGTAGCAGGATTATCGTCCGGGCCCCATGTGGTGATTTGTGTTCTTGCATTTTTTTCGCACAATTGCTTTTCAGAAGCCGTTTTACCAAAAGCTTTTGCCTGCGTCAGCCAGGTACCCAACAGGAAATTTTTGTTAGTGGCCAATAATTGCTCCTGCATTTGTAGCAAATGCAGAAATTTATTTTTATACTGGCTGTATTGATCTACAGCTTTCAGCTTAAAATATTTCATGGCTGAGTCATAAGCCATTTGTCCGCGGTTGGCCAGAACCTGGCGGGCAATGTCTGTAATATCATACTGAAAAGTTTCACTCTTTACGAACGGCACTGATGCCTGGATAAAGCTGCTTAATGCCTCTTCGAGTAAACGTGGATCATAAAATAATTTTCGGGTGCCCCAGCTCGATACCGATTTGATTTCTTTCGCCGGCCTTGCTGCAAACAAAGATTCGGTACATCCTTCCTGGTAGGCACTATGTGATGTGTAAACGGTTTGTTTTAATAGTAACAGCGCTTCATACAGCGCAGGATTGTTTTTGCCGTAACGGTAATGACAATAATCATGTAACAGGCTATCTGTGTTTGGTTGAGTGCCCCATGCACTGTTTAATGAAATATCGTACAGTAAGGGATTGTTTAAAATACCTTCAGGAATAATGCCAATGCCTTTCATGTATTGCCCTTGCGGTGTTTGCAACGCACGAAAAGGCTCTTCCACGATGCGTTGCAGTTTGCCATAGAGGCCGGGCTTTTCACCAAAATTATTTACGCTGCTCCATATCCAGGGTGTTTGGTAAAACGCATTTGTTTTCTCCCAGTTATTCTGATTTTCTCCAAACAAATCAATCACCAGTGTTTTTTCTTTCCGAAGGCTATCCAATAATTCTTTGCGTGGATTGCCACCCCAACCCTGGAGTACCCAGGTGCTGTTGGCAAAGTGCTTTTGCATGTGCCACTGGATGTTTTTTGCTGATGCAGCCACATCAACACCTGCCCTGCTGCCGCCTTCATGAAAAGGATCGCCGCCAAAAAATCTGCAATCGCCATACATGTTTTTTATATGCTGATAATATACACCCGCCATTTTCGCAAACAAACTATCCTGCGGCGAAAGAAATGCAGGCCGTTGAAAACCACCGGCCCATTTGCCTTGATCAATTATTTTTGCTGAAGGAAATTTTTGTTGCAGCGCAGTAGGTACCATGCCGTAAAAACCTTGCAGGACGGGCTCAATACCTAATTCCTTCATTCTTGCCAGCATCTGTTTTTGCAATTGCATCTGGCGGGTAATCATATCATCGGTAACTGGTCCGCCCCAGCCCTGGAGATTGCCCATGAGCCACCAGGCTGTGTATGCAGGGCCCGGAATGAAAGCCTTAATTTCTTCATCAGTAAAGCCAAATTGCTGTAATGTCTTCTGCCAGATTATTTCAGTGCCATTAATAGCCAGCATCAGGTTCACGCCATGCAGGGCCATCCAGTCAAGTTCTTTCTCCCAGTCTTTCCACTGGTAAAAACTCATGGAATAATTGTACGTGCAATAGTTGAGCGCATAGCGAAATTGAAAAGGCGTTTCAACCGATAATTTATCTTTCACCACAGGCATTACCGCAAGCGGCGATAAATTATTGGCTCCATGTCCCACACTTTGGTGGCAATAGTGATTGAGATAATAATTAAAACCCATTGCTGCTGCAGACGCAGATGTGGCTGAAATATGCAGTTGATTCTTTTGTGTCTGTAATTCAAACCTGTCTTTACCAGTAGAAGGCATGGGCCGAAAGACGATTTTGTTTTTCGTCCATGGAGCAATACGTACAGTTAATGCCTGCACGCCCGGAAATGGTTGTGCATGCAGGTTTTGACATAATAAAAAAAATAGTAGAAAGCTAATTGCCAGTTTGTTTAATGAATGTTTCATAGATAGGTTCTGGTTATGTAAATCCGCGTGCTTACCGGTATGACGAAGGAACTGTCTTTTGGTCAATGCCTGGCACACGTCAGGCGGACAAATCGTTAGCCGGTAATATTGCAGGTTAGATGCTTTGCAATGTATTTCGACTCGTTCAGCTTACAGCTTATGGCTTCCGTCCCGGCGAATTTCCTGGTTTCGGTTCTCAAAGTAAGCCGGTGCTTCATCGGAAATCGATTCAAACGTTTGCGCATTCCTGCTGCTGGTTGCTGAAACCAAGAGTTGATGTCCAACCCTAACCCCGCGGAAGCGTGGCCATCAGGGTTAATTAATGCTGTAGTAGATTTTATAACAGATTTTGAAGCCCGCAGGATGGAACTATATTTGAATGATCAGACAATCTTAAAAGAACAACCTTATGAAAACCCTTTACATTTTCCCACACCCCGATGATGAATCTTTTGGGCCGGCTCCTGTTATGTACCGGCAAATACAAAATGGAGAAGAAGTGCACCTGCTAACACTTACAAAAGGTGGCGCCACAAAAATGCGGTTTAAATTCAATTTATCCATCGAAGAAATGGGTGAAGTGCGGTATAAGGAAATGCTGAAAGTGGAAGCACTGCTTGGGCTGACTTCCATGGCTGTTTTAGATTACGTAGACGGCGGCATGGCGCATGAGGATCCGCGGGTATTTGAAAACCTGGTAAAGGACTATATCGATAGAATTCAACCAAACATCATTGTCACCTACCCGATCCATGGTATCAGCGGGCATCATGATCATTTAGCATGCCACGCGATTATAAAGCGGTTATTCTGTGAACTAAAAGAAAAAGAGGAATACAGCTATCTCAAACGGCTGGCATTTTTTACATTGGCAAATCCCGATGGAGATGATGACAGAAAAGGTGGCATGTCGAATGTGAATACCTCTAAAACAAAGTTTATTGATTGTGTCGTACGATTAACACCCGATGAAATTGAAAAACTAAAGGAGGCCCTTTACTGCTATGAGTCGTTTATGGATGTAATTAAAGAACAAAATGTGATTGAAAAGATTGGCGACAAGGTTCATTTTGAATTTTTTGATGAAGATTTTGAAGTGCCGGTGGGTGAAATTAGTTACGGGTTATGATAAGTTGAAGTGAAGAGACAGAATCAGTAAAAACTACCATGAAACCCCCAAAAACTACCCCGGTTACTGGTGCCATCATGGTAGTTTTGCACCAGAAATAAAAAGATGTCAAAGTCCGTTCTGCCTACTTACAGCATCAACACCCTGACAGGTGTAGCGCTTGCCCCCAAAGATTTTGTGGCAGATCATTTTTCACATTACCAGGATGTGCATCCTAATTTGCAGTTCCCGCATAAACACTCGTTTTATCACCTGGTATATTTCTCCAAAGGTTCCGGTGACCATTCTATTGATTTTGTCCATTTTCCGGTAGAAGCAGGGCAGATCTATTTTATGATTCCGGGGCAGGTACATAGCTGGGATTTTGTCGCGAAGCCTGATGGCTATATTGTCAATTTTTCAGAACAGTATATCCATGCATTGGTGGCGAACCCAAGATGGCTGGACCAGTTTCAAATCTTTTCAGGAGTCGCCAGTGAACAGGTCGTTACCATACCCGTAGAGGGCCGGCAGCAGATAGAAGAAATTTTGGAAACCATTGTTCGTGAAGGCAACTCACGGGAAGCACTCAAGGATGATTTTGCAAGAACGGCGCTGCTTCAATTATTGATACTCGTAAGCCGCTATAACATTTCAACAACCGCCAAACCACAGACCAGTTATAATTCCCTGCTGCTGCGAAATTTTCAAAAACTCATTGACCAGCATTATAGAGAAAAAAAGCTGCCGAAAGATTATGCAGCTATGTTATACGTAACCCCCAACCACCTGAATGCATTGACCAGGGAGGCCACCGGCCGGTCGGCCGGCGAACTGATAAGGGACCGCATTTTACTCGAAGCTAAACGCTTATTGGTGAACGCTGCCATGACCGTTTCGGAAATAGCCGCGGCACTTGACTTTGCAGACAATTCCTATTTCTCCAAATTTTTCAAGAAGTATGAAGGGGTGACACCGGATGCCTTTAGAAAGAAGATCATTAAAAAATAACAATATGGAATCCATTGCAATGTTACAAGAACACACACCCGGTGTACTAACCCTTCTTACCTGCAAATGCCCGAGATGCCGGAAAGGTGATATGTTCCGGGACAGCAATCCATGGCACCTGAAAAACACCATGAAGATGCATGACACCTGCCCGGTTTGTGAGCAGCCATTTAAAATAGAAGTCGGCTTTTATTATGGCTCCGGTTTTATCAGCTACGCGTTGACAGTTGCGCTAAGCGTGGCAACATTTGTTGCCTGGTGGTTATTGGTAGGTATTTCCGTTGACGACAACCGGGTTTTGTACTGGCTTCCGTTCAACGCCATTTTTCTGGCACTGTTGCAACCTTACCTAATGCGGATATCCCGTACCGGTTGGCTGGCATTCTTTGTGAGATATGACAGGAACTGGAAAACAAATCCGCCAAAGCCGCTGGAAAGAACCAACAAGGACCAGGAGCACAACTGGTGATAGGGGAAAGTGCCTTTGATTTTTTTGTGCCTGGGATCAGAAAGATGTAGTTAGTTGAAAATGCCTGCAAATATTGAAGATCATTAAACTTTCATTTACCAAAGCCTATGATTCTTTTTGTACCAGGGGGACTAAATCTACCGCTTCCGGCAATTTTTACAGGAATGTTGGTTATTGCTATTTTTCTTTTGATTGACAGGTACCGTCAGCGACCGCGAAAAAAGAAGAAACACAAACTTTGATGAAGGTTGTCTGTAGCGCGGTTTCAGCTCACAACCTGCTGGATTTTGAACCCGTTTTTATTATACTTTAGTTTTTTCAGCACCAAACAAAAAGGAAATGACTTCAATAGTTATAGCCGCCGAAAAAGATGCCCCATTACTTTCCCAAACAGCAAGACTCAGTTTCATGGAATAGCATGGACACAGTGCCAGCCCGGAAGATATCGATTCGTATATGGCAAAAAACTATAATAAAGAAACCTTTGAACAAGAATTGAGGGCTAAAAACAACATCTACCACGTCTTGTATTATAACAATCGCCCCGCTGGTTACTCTAAAATTATTCTGGATGTTCCATACCCTGATGGACAAATAAAAAATATAGCGAAACTGGAACGAATCTATTTACTAAAGGAATTCTACGACCTGAAATTAGGCCAGGAACTTTTTCAATTCAACATCGCACTTTCGAAGCAAAACAATCAAATGGGGATCTGGTTATTTGTGTGGAAGGAAAACCAGAGAGCTATAAGGTTTTATCAGAAAAATGGGTTTGTTATCATTGGAAGCCATGACTTCATAATATCGGAAACGCACTCCAATCCAAATCATCAAATGCTTTTGATGTTTTAGCCTACCGGACTTTTGAATTTTTACTTGTTTTGACAATACTATTTACAAACGAACTGGTACTTTAATTACACTATTGCAGTACCATTTAATTAGCAGCGGAACTGTTGCATCTGCCACAGTTTCTTTACTTACATCTTTACCAGTGCCGTAATTTATTTGCCAAAGGCTATTTTTATTGATACCCAATACAACTATCAACCTGCTGCCCGGCTGAATTCGTTTGCTGGTAAAATACGTATTGGTTATAGGTATAACAGTCTTTACATTAGGTTGCAACAAAGTTCGTTGGCTACGATTGTCCGCATAACTAGCTCTGAAGAGCGTGTAGCCAAGTGCGAAATACTTTCCATCGGGCATACGCTCATACAAATTGATGGCAATATCCATGTCCTTTTTATTAATGCTTGCCTGCAGACTCCCAATAAAAGATCCATTGATTTCAAAAGCTTTGGTAAAGGGTTCGCTGGTAAATGACAGTCCGTTGCTTACATTAAGGCTGCTGTCAATTATGTCAGGGTCACCAAAGCTGATATGATTGCTATCGCTACGATCTTTTAAATCAACTTCCTGTTTAATAAATTCATTGGCATTTGGCTGGCTTCTTTGCAACTTATAATGTTGAGCCACCCTTGTATTGCTTAGGTAAAAATTAAGGGTATCATTATTCATTGAAGCAAGCGTGGGTGCATGTTTCCAACTGTTAGAGCCCATTACCTGGTAATTTATTTTATCCCGTAAAATAACTGGCCTGGCACTGTCTTGTAGCACATAATCAAACCATTGATAGGCAAGTGATGTAATGCTGGTGTTTGCCACCGGGTCAATCTTGTAACCTCTTAGAGAAGCAGCTGGCGTACCCTGGGCTCCACCATGACTGTAAGGTCCAATCAACATGTAATGGTTTGCCTCTTTATTATACAAATGATGCTGATCAAAATAATAAAAAGCACCCCGCTGGTCATCATCAAAATAACCGGTAGTTGTGAGTATTGGGATGTTGATATTGGCAAATTCTTTTTGATAAGGTACCATCTTTTGCCAATAACTATCGTAACCGGGATGTTCCAGCCATCGTTGAAAAATGTTATTGGGCCTGCCTTCCGTACTGTCTAAACTATTGAATGCTTTTCCACTGGAGTACCAGCTTGTGTACAGCTTGTTCCATTTTTTTACATTGTTAAATTCTACCAGGTCGGTTTGTTTGCTGTTGGTAACATAATGTATCCAGCGAAGCATATAGCCCATGAACACACCATTATGGTTGGGGTAATCAATACCAGGACCAACGGCCACCTGCGGGATGATGGTTTTGAGTGCAGGGTGTAATTTTTTAGTTGCAGCCCACTGGCTGAATCCGAGGTAACTGCCGCCCATCATCCCTACTTTCCCATTGCTCCACGGTTGTTGGCTTACCCAGTTGATCACGTCATAGGAATCGCTGGCATCCTGCTCAAATGGCTCAATAGTCTGTTTACTGAGGTACTTGCCCCTTGTATTAGCGATAATGCCAACATACCCACGATTTGCTATCTCTTTGGCTCTGATCCTATCTCCGGAACCGTTGTAAATGTTGAAAACAAATATGCAGGGTAACTTAGCTGGCAAATCTTTTCTGCGAATAATAGTAGCTGCAATAGTTGCACCGTCTTTAGTTGTGATAATCACACTATCCTGGATGATGTATTTGCTTCGTTCGTAAGCAAGAATATATGATTTTACCGGCGGCATAACATGGCGATAAACAACTAAAGAATTATATGTGCGGCAGAGGTATTTGGCATCGTCTAAGCCAATACTATCTACAAGGGGCAGCTTTTGTAAAAATCCGTTGAGGGTTGTTTGCAGGTCTGCGGCGTTATTGGTAAAATACCTTTCAGCAATATTTTTATTGTTCTCGTTAAACGCACGGTAGATGCTGTCATAAACCACGCTGAATGCTGCATTGAAAGAGATATTACTTTGAGCCATCATCATCTTGCTTTTATTAAATGCTTCAAATTGATTACCAACAGTTTGGTAAGCCGGGTTCGAAGGCTTTATCAGTTCTCTCAATGAATCAAGAGTGCTGTTGGCGGCATTGTATTGCCCGGCTATCATTTGCAACCGCAACAAAAAATCTAAATAATTTATTCTATCGGAGTCCTGGTATTTGACCATCAATTGCCTTGCCAGAGCAGGTACATTCGCCGCCAAAGCAGTACTGTCTGCATAATATGATTTTGGAAAATAGAATTGCTGGGAAATAGAGTTGATGGCTATGAAAAGTAAAGGAACGATAATTGTTTTTTTCATTGTTAGATGAGAGTTTGCTACCAAAGATGTTACTATTTACTAAAAATCCTGCTATGTTTTTAGTGTATTTTAATTTATGAAAATATGACGTCTGCCACCTTGCTCCGCGTGTTCATCGTGACTATTCAGAAGAACCTTTTGAACATTTCAATATTCACCAATGTAAAACTGTAGGATTGGTACATATTGCAACAACGGGTTTTAATCCTTGCTAGATCTCTCAATATTAATTTGGAGAGCCGCAGGCTCAGCTGATTTTTAAAAATTTCGGATTAAAAAGCATGATCGTGCCCGAATTCTCTTCCTAACATTTTCCCTTTTATCCAACGGATTAAATGCCACCGCTTCGAATACTGCTGCTGAAATTAGGGGCGGGACTTCCGTATGGCGCCGGCGTATTACTATTCCTTGGATCCGGCACTCACATGCAGGTTTCGGCAACGAATTATAAGCCATGATGCAAGCAGACGGCGGCGAAAAACAAGAGATAGCCCGGGCATGTTGTTCCATTGACACAGCCATTAACAGGGTAGTTAATGGTGTTTTTATTTTGAAACGGCAAAAAATTTATTCCCCTTCCAATCGTTAAGGGAAAACTAAAACCTTTAATTTGGAAAAAAATTTAAGCATGAAAAAAATTCTTATAGCCCTTTTTGCTTTTGGGATGATATTGACAGGGAGCACTTTTGCCCAAAAACCAAAGCCGAAGGCAAAAGTGATCACTAAAAAGAAAACCAGCAAAGTAAAGAAGACAAAAAAAATGGCATTGGGCGCCGCCAAAACATTGAACCTGAGTTTGAGTATTTTTAAAGATGACGCCACATTTACCTACGACCTTAAAAAGGGCGACAAATTGGTGTACCATGTAAATGCCTATGGCAGGGAATACGATTTTATTGTTGCGATCAACGGTTTCGATTATGATAAGGGGATTGACTTTAGCTACGAAATGACCGCACCCGCCAGCAAAACAGGCCGGGTAAAAATTTCGCCGGCCGCATTCCATTCTTCCAGGAGATATGTGAACCAATTTAGTGGCGGCGAATTAAATCTTACCGATGCCAGCACCATCTGGCTTTGCTACGATGCTTTTTACGACGATATGCCGAAGCGCCAAACCATGATGACAATGGACAATTCCGCTCCCGAGCTTTTTTACAGGCCGGAAGAAGATGCCATTGAGCATACGATCAATTTTAAAGGCGAAATGGTGGGCGTTGAAGCATTCCTGATCAATAACAAAAAGGACGGTAGCGGACCGAAAGAAATATGGGTGCACAACTCCTCCAGCAACCCGCTCATTATTCGCATGGACCTGGGTTGGACCATTGAATTGAAAGAAGTACGATAACAGTTTTTGAATTTTTATAGATGTGCACCCAGACGCTGAAAATAGCAACTGGGTGCATTTTCTTTTAATATAGGATACCAGGGAATTCAGACCCAAAGCATCATTTCAATATGCCTAAGTAAGCAACCCAGGGCCCCACTTCAGTTTTATATTGTTTGGCCATTACCCGTGAAATTTGTGCAATATGATTCAGATCATGAACAGTCCAAGTTGATAGCAACTGAGATAAGGTTACCTCTCCAAATGCGGGGTGAATGCCCGTCAACTCCAGGTCGCTGGTAGTGAGTTTTTTTGATCTCAGGCATTCGATATTTTCCTGGCGCAGCTTTTTAAATTCAGCTAACAATGTTGCCAGCGATTTTCCTTTACTCGCTTCAAACTGTGCAAACCGGTCAAAAGGCTCAAATGTTTTCTCCGGTTTATCTGAGAGAATCATTTCCATCCTGGGAATCCAATCTGTTTTCTCGCCGTGAATAAGGTGACCGATAATATCATAAACAGTCCAGGTGTCACCACCTTCATTATTTGATACCCATTCGGCCGATACATTTTGTAACAGGGCAATGAGGACGCCCGGTGTGTTTTCAAGAATCTCAATAGAAGCTTCGGGTGAAAAATTCATAGTGGCAATTGATTTGCGCTCTAGTTAAAAAAACTTATTAAATGGATACGTGTCGCAAACAGCATCATGCCTTCACTACTTTTTATAAATCTCAATCTTCCGGCCATCAGGGTCGGAAATAATTGCCATAAACCCAAACTCAGTCTGTGCCGGCTCCATCGAAAATTTCACGCCTAATTCTTTTAGTTGCAGCACAATGCCATCAAAATTGTCAATACTAAAACCTAAACGTAAATTTTTGTCAGTTTCGGTTTGGGTTTTTGCCAGCGGATAAATCTCCAGGATCGTTTGCCCGATTGTCGCTGAATAATGCAACGGTGAATTCCCATGGCTATGGTAATCGAAAGTCAACCCTACCCAGGTATAAAAATCCGCAAGCCTTCGTTCGCATGTCTCCTGTCCGTAAAACCAATAGGCGAATTTCCATTTGTAAGTTGTCGTTTTGAAGCCGCGGATTGAATGTGTATAGTGAACAGTGTGTGCACAATATTAAAAAAAGGCTGCCCATTTCTGAGCAGCCCAATGGTCATCCCTCGTAGGTATTTTTAATAATGTAAAATCTTAAATTCTGTACGACGGTTCTGCTTACGACCGGCAGGATTGTCCTTGCCCCTGATCGAGTTCGGTGCTACCGGCTTGCTTTCTCCATAGCCTTTAGTCTCGATCCTTGATTTTTCAATGCCTTTGGAAATAAGGTATTGTACACAGGAAGCTGCACGTTTCTCGGAGAGTGTTTGGTTATATTTATCAGAACCGATATTATCTGTGTGTGAACTTAACTCAATGGCCATACCTGGGTTGTCCTGCATCAGTTTTACCAGTTTATCCAGCGAAGGATAAGAAGACGGTGCCAGTACATATTTATTAAATTCATACAACACGTTGTCGAGAACGATCGGCACATTTACGGCTATCGGTGTATCTATAATTACCGGAGGCTTAGGTGGCTTGCTCAGGCAAAGATCCGGGTTGGCCACTGTGTCTATATCATCGTTGATGTCATTGGGTGAATTAAAGTTGAACGCTTTGCTGTTATAGCCATCACCCGTTGCATTGAAACCCAGGTCCTGGTAGTCGTCCATTACCATTTCGTATTTACCACTTGCGTCAGTAGTTTTTGTAAATACAGTCCGTCCATTTATATCCTTAGCGCTCACAATTGCACCTGCTATAGGCGTGTTGGCATCGCAATCCAATACACGGCCGGAGACCACTTTCTTGTTCCTGATCTTAGTGAACGTAAACAACTCCAGGCAGCAGGGGGAATTACGGTCACTGCTGAGGTAGGCATTATTCCACGGATTCTTTTTATCGTTTGTATTGTAATAGATATCGTCTTTTACAGAGTTTACCGGGTAGCCCATATTTTTTGGAGTATCCCAGCTGGTGAAATTTCCTTTTGAATAATACAGGTCTAAACCTCCCATTCCGGTCCGGCCATTGCTGGCGAATATGAGTGTCTGTGATGGCTGGTGGTAAAATGCAGCCTCATCATCATCGGCGGTATTAATAGCGCTTCCCAGGTTGGTGGCAGCACCTGACGGATTAAAAGCAGCATCCAGTGGAATTGACCATAGATCAAATTTGCCAAGTCCTCCCGAGCGATCACTAGAAAATATGAGCATTTTACCATCGGTTGTTACAAAAGGCTGCTGTGTTCCGGATCCTGTTGCATTTACATTCTCTCCGAGTTTGGTTGGTGCACTCCAGCCAGTCATGGTCATATCTGATTGAAAAAGGGCAGATACTTTTTTGCCATTTTGCGTAGTCCATCTTGTAATAAACATCTTGTTTCCATCAGGAGAAAAAGATGCCACTCCCTGCTCCCAATCAGCATCTTTCACCAATTCTATTTTTTGCTGGCTGGTAAATGAATTGCCTTCAGCAGAAGCTTTAACCAGCTTATTGGTGTAGGGATTTCCTTTTGCAACCACTGCTCCCGTGTCAGGCCTTGTAGTTGTAAAAACCACCGAGCCATTATTCAAAAAAGTGGAAGCATAGCTGGCACCGGTTTGGTTCACCGCGCCATCCATTTTATTGACTTTGAATTTGTAGAGATCTTTTTTCTTTAATTCTGCTTTTGCAAATTGGATATTGCCCAATTCTTTTTTTACGTCTCTTGAATACTCATCCTCAGTAGTATAATTTTTTAAGAATTCATTAAACGCCACTTCAGCTTCGGCAGATTTATCATTTGCCTTCAGGCTTTTGGCATACCAATAACCTGCAAGGGGAAATTCGGCACTCATCGGCATGGCCTCCAGGTACAATGGCTCTGCTTTGGCATAATATTTTATCATCCGGTAACTTTCGGCCAATTTGTAAATAACCTGTTTACGACTGGCGGGATTGGCGGCAACCGTTTTACTGCTTACCTGTTGCACCACATAAGGATTGAAACCGGAGGTATTGTTGCCCGGTTTACCGGTAAGAAAACGCTCGTAATACATGGCAGCCGAATAGTAATCGCCTTTGGCAAAATAGCTTTCGGCAGCTTTCAGGTAATCAGCTGTTGACTGCGCAAATGCTGAAACTGCCAACACAGTTGCAGCCACGGAAAACAGCATGCTGCGGTAAGAAATTTCAATTAGTTTTTTCATTCAAAAAAAATGTATGGATGAAGGTGGATTGTAATGTTTTAGATAGACCTGCTCTCCTATTGACCATTGACCTAATGACCATTAACTGCACAATCGTCAAAGTCTTGGACAGAAGAAATTCTCTTCCGGCATATTGGCCTTTTTCTTACCGGTAATCGTCAGGGATATTTCGAAGGAGTTGGCACCGTTCACCACTTTACCAAGATCCGAAGTATTGACGTCGTAGCTGACACCCAACATTAAGTTTTTATAGTTGAATCCGAAGTATGGTGAAAATGCGTCATCAAAACGATAATTGGCACCAATCAGCAAATCAAGATCGCTGGCAGCCCTGAACTGGCCATAAACCCCCAACATGGTTTCCTGGGCATTACCCTGGCGCAGGTAAAGGGCATTGGGCGTGATGCTGAAACCGTCACCGGCTTTGATCCGCATACCTGCATGCATCGTCCAGCGGATAGGCAGTTTATCGTTGCCATTGGCACTAAACAAATCTTTTGGCCTGGTAATATGTGATGCTGAAAAGCCACCATAAAAGTTAGATCTCCTGTTGGGTCTGCCATCATAGTACATCACACCTGCACCGGCATCAAAGGAGGTTGCGGTAGGCTTGGTTACCTGGTCCAGGCTTTGGTTAGTTGGATTGTACCCTGTGATGGGGTTCCACTGGTCGCCAAATGTCAATTTATTCCTGTCGAAGCGGCGGTTAATAAAACCAGCCTGCATACCAAACAGCAGGTGTTGGTGTCCGTCGGTTCCAAACCGTACGCCTGTAAATGCTGCCGATGCATAGGCCGTCATGTAATTGTAGCCACCATCGCCTGCTTTTTGGTTTAGTACAGACGCGCCCAAATTCATACCCTTACCGGTATTAAAATCTGCTGCAATACCCGGGGTAGAAAACGGACTCGTAATACTGCCCCATTGGCTCCGGTAAATAGCCGCCACACGATAACTGCCATCGAAGGCACCCGTAAGCGCTGGGTTCAACCACGATGGATACACATAATACTGGGAAAAATGCGGATCTACCTGGGCACCTGCCTTAAAGCTGGTACTCAATACACATAGTAAAAAACAAACCTTAAGAAAACGTCTCATTTGCAGTTGTTGTTTTAGTAGTTTTTATTTCAGTTTCCTTTCTATCTCTCCTTACCGCAGTATGGTTACCGAACCTGTTACGGGATTAAATCCATTCTTAGGGTCGATGATATAGTAATACACACCTACAGGCAATGCCTTCCCGTTGATAGTACCATCCCACGATTTCGAATAACCGGTCACGGTATATACCGGGCTGCCATACCGGTTAAAAATAGTGACCCTGGCACCTGGATAGTCCGCGAGATTTGGTATATCCCAGCGGTCATTAATATTGTCACCATTGGGTGAAAATGCATTCGGAATTTTCAGTGGTTTCAGCACTTTTACCAGCAGCGAATCGGTTGCAGTACAGTTGCCGTCGCCAATAGCCGTAAGATAATATACCTGGTCGCGGAGCGCTATTAGCGACTGCCGGAGTGAAGTGGCATTATTAAAATCAAACGACGGTGTCCAAAGGAACCTCAGATTGGTGGTATCGTTGGATATCGGTGCGAAAATCACCGTCTGTCCTGATGGAACTGTGAATGAAGGCCCGGCATTTATGACGGGTTGCAGGTACACCGTCACCGCCCTGCTAAAGGTATCGGAAGCGCAACCCTGTGTATTGGTCACTACTAATTTAATATTGTAGTTACCAGGCTGGTTGAATTGCTTCAGCGGGGTGGCTTGTGCAGATACCGTCCCATCGCCAAATGACCAGTTCCAGGAATTGATAGTGCTATTAGGCGCCGTACTTAAATCTGTAAACATGTTTGGTGTTCCCTGGCAAAGCGTGTCTGGAGTCACAGCAAATGAGGCAATTGGTTGATCGAAGAATGAAGACAATGTTTTCAGTGAGTCCTTAACACAACCGCTAGCCGTTGTAACAGTAAGCCGTACACCATAAGAACCTGTTGCGCTATAAATGTGCAGCGGATCATTGGCTGTGGATGGAGCGCTACCATCACCAAAGTTCCAGTTATAGGTCAATCCAGGCGAAGATGTACCACCCGGCAGGGACGACATATTGGTAAACTGTGCTTTACCTGCCGGCATACAGATGTTAGCAGGCAAACTAAAGTCCGCGACCGGAAGCGCGTTAACGACGAGGGTTTTTGAAACCGTGTCACTTGCGCAATTGTTATCGGAAACAGTAACCAGTTTCACCGTGTAAGGGCCAACTGCGGTATAGGATTTGGTGATCGGTGCATTGGTAGGATTGTTAGCTGTCGTTGCATCTCCAAAATCCCATCTGTAAGAGGTGGTGGTTCCTGAGCTGAGCACTGAACTTCCGGTCAACACAGTAGCGGCATCCAGGCAAAAACTATTTCTTGATATTGTGATATCTGCCACCGGTTTAGCGTTCACCGTAATGGTTTGCGAAACAGAATCGGTACAATTGCCGGTGCTGGTAAATACATACCAGATCGTTTTGGTACCGGTTCCCGCAATTGCCGCATTAAAGTTGCCCGCAGCATCTGTGCCAGGGCCCCGGTAAATACCTGTTCCGGGTACACCATTGGTAACAGTTCCGTTGGCTACAGATATCGTTCCGCCATTAACACAAATGCTGCTTATCGGTGCAAAAGCCAGGAGCGGACGTACAGCAAATGTGGCAGAAATAGTCGTGTCGCTGCTGCAACCGTTTGCGGTGGTTACGGTTAATTTAATCTTGTACGTACCATAATTTACATAAATATGAGTCGGGTTCCTGGCTGTAGAAGTATTCGGGTTGCCGGCCGTTGCAGCACTATCCCCAAAATTCCAATCGTAAGTCACTGCCTGTCCATCTGGTATAAAAGTGCTGTCAGAGAATCTGGCAGTGTTATCCACTGGCAAACAACCCACAGGATAACCAAACTTAACCCTTGGTTTAGCAAAAACCGTTACAGACCTTCGGGCAGTATCGCTGATACAGAGATCAGAAATCTTAACCACGTGTTTCACCGTGTAATTTCCGTATCCGGGATATAGTGCAGACACTGCGTTATTATTGGCATTGGTCACTGTCTGGTTATTGCCAAAATCCCAATAGGAGGAAACAATAGTACCGGTGCCGGTATAAGTAGAGGCATCAGAAAGATTTACAGTTCCCGGTTCACACTGTGAAAGCGGAGACGCTGTAAAGCCGGCAACGGGAGGTGGCACTACGGTAAAGCTCATTATTGTATCGTCGCTACAGCCGTCTGTGGTAGTAATGGTAAGTCTTGCAGTATGGGCACCTGCGGCAAAAACCATCCTGGGATCCCGCAGGATAGAAGTGTCGCCATTTGAGAACTGCCATTTCCATTTACTTACGATGTACAAATTGTTGGGCACCAGGGCAGTAAAAGAAACTGTATCGCGACTGCAACCAGTATGTGTAAAACTGAAATTAGATATCGGCATCTGGTTCACTTTCGCCAACCTGCTTACTGTATCACTTACACAACTGCTGTCAGATATGGTAACCAGCCGGATCGTGAAATTATTAGCCGTAGCATAACTCTTTGTAAATGGAGCACCTGTTGTATTGTCGGCAAATGTGCCATCACCGAATGTCCATTTCCAGAGACGAATATTACCGGACCCAATGGTAGAATTATCGGTTATTGTGGTAGCACTGTTACGGCAGAAACTGGTATCACTTAGGGCAAATGCAGCCGAAGGTTTCGGATGTACCCTTATGGTTTGCGAAAGGGAATCCTTACATCCGCCCGTACTGGTAAATACATACCAGATAGTTTTTACCCCCGCCCCGGCTATTGAAGGATTAAAATTACCAGCAGAATCAGTACCCGGGCCTCTATAAAAAGCTGTACCCGGAACACCGTTGACAGAGGAGCCCGTAGCAATTGACATAACAGGTGCGCTGACGCAAACACTTGTCAATGGCGCAAAAGCCAGTATCGGCCTTACGGCGAAAGTGGTTGTAATGGTGGTGTCTTTGCTACAACCGTTGTTCGTAGTAACGGTAAGTTTAATGTCATAAGTACCAAACGCAGTGTATTTATGGGTAGGATTTTGTGCGGTAGAAGTATTCGGATTTCCTGTGGTGAAATTTGGATCATCAAACTCCCAGGCATAGGTCAATGTTTGGCCATCAGGAATGATAGTAGCATCAGTGAATTGTGCCGTTCCATCCAAAGCAAGGCAGCCTACAGGGTAACTAAAATTGACTCTTGGTTTGGCAAAAATGGTCACCGTTTTTCTTACTGTATCTGTTGGGCATTGTCCGATGGTCCTGGCCACATGCTTTACTGTATAGGTTCCGTAACTGCCATAGTTTGCAGAAGCAGTATTGGTGGCACCGCTGCTGGTATTGCCATTGCCAAAATCCCAATAAAACGACACGCCCGTACCAGGAGTTGTGGCAGAAGTAAAATTATAAACTGAAGGTTCACAGATGGCTCCCGGGGTTGCAGTAAAATCAGTTGCAGGTGGCGGGTTAATAGTGATCTGCCTGGTGGTGTCGCCTACGCAGCCTTCTTTCGAAATCACCAGCAATTTCACGCTGTGTGTTCCTACAGGCAATACCCTTTTTGGATTTTGTATACTATCCTTACTGTTCGCAGGGAAATCCCAGCGCCACCGGTTGATGGTATAGTTACCCGCCGTTCCGCTACCTGCAAAAAATACGGTGTCAGTATAGCATCCTGAATGGGTGTAGGTAAAATCGGCCACTGGCTTCCCTTTTACCGTAATATCATAATACACGGTATCTGTTTGAGTACAATTATCAATAGTTGGGGATGTGCAAACTATCGGTACTTTAAAGGTTCCAGTATCGCTAAAAGAGAAATCGCCTGGTAATGTATACTTATAATATTTAATACCATTTACCAACGGTGAATCAATGATCACCGGTGGGTTGGTGATGATATTGGTACTTGGCGTAAGCACAGAAGAGAGCCTGCTCAGTAACCATTCCATCTGCAAAGGTTTATAAGCCATTAACACAGAAAGTTCCACGGGTGTCTTGGTACACGTAAAGCTATTGGTGGTATTGGTGGTATCAAATGTGTTGTGGATGGCACCGATGGCACTCAGATTGTTAATATAGGTACCGGCATTGTATCCATAACTTTCTGCGCCCCCGAGCCCATAGGTGATAGCGGTAAAACCGGAATCACATCGCACCAGGACCTGCGATTGTGCAGCTGCCCATCCTTTTATCACTACGGTATAACCCGGGAGATTTGGATGAGGGTAGGTATGGCTAAAGGTGGGTGAATTATCTATTCGTAATGACGATACACCCGGTGTTGGTACCGTCAGCGTTAAATAATTTGCCTGGATGGCCTCTTTCGTATTCCGGTAAAAACCTATCTGTTTTATGGCCTGTTCTATCGGGCTCAGTGTGATCATTTCAGGGTCGCCACTACCACCATTACATGCACTGGTTCCGCTCATAAACTGTGCTACCATGATTGGCTTGTCTGCAACAATATAGTCTGCTGTATTGCTGGAAAACTTATAGTATTTGCCGCCAATTAAACCTGTAAGCTGGGTGCCATTTCTTCGTACAATCGTCCCCGGTTCTTTTATAATTACTTTATATACACTTGTCTGAAGTTGGTTAGCTTGCAAAGTACTCCCGGACGATTTTGAAAAAGGAGTTGTTGCATAGCGTTTACCCCATGCATGCTCCGGAAAGAGCTGTTGCATATCATTGTCTCTTCCTGAGCCTGTACCACAGGTAAGGGTTTCGCCACCGGTACGGCTGCTGCCGCCAAAAACGGCTACAGGGTGACATTTACCATCTGGCCCAACCAATGATTTCACAGTGGTACCGGTCAGCTCCGGACCGTTACCCGTAGAACAAACACTTTCGCCTACCAACTGGTAGATCTGTCCTTTCTGTATCAGTACATTAAATGGCACACCAGCCGGTTTACCCTTGCGGGAATTGGCCGATGGTGTTATCTGAACCAGGGTATTGTCTTCTTTGGCAATTACATACATCCACGAATAGGACCTGTCTGCATCACGTTGTTCGCTATTCACAGATGTATAGGAATAGCCCCAGGTATTTACCGGCATCAGCATGGTAGCACCGGAAGAAACGCCTCCATATATATGTGCGTAGGCCACTATAGGAACATTACTTGTAATATGAATTCCCTTGCGGCGCCAGAGGTTTTCACCGCCTGAACCGAGTGGTGGAGCGTAGTCGAAAAGCCTCGCATCAAAACTTGGATCGCTGCCGCTCGGGCCGGCATCCTGCGAACCTTTAGGTAGATTTTCTGTAGAAATTACAGTGTATGCGGGAATGATATAGGTCCGCTTCCACTCATTTCCAAAAACCTTGGCGCTATCAATCGTCACAGTTACAATGGCGGGTTCCTCAGCGCTCAGGTACAGCACCATATTCATATCGTTGGGCGCTGCGGAATTACCATCGCAACTTCCTTCCATATATTGGTGATGGCCATAACCTACCCAAAACTCTTTCCCTTTATTGGAAAAATTCTGGGCAAAACAATGAACCGAAAGCAGCAGCAGGGTGAACGATAGAATAATTTTACATCTCATTTTATGCAATTAAAATTAGAAGGTGCATTTTATTATTTTCTGTTTTAAGGATCGGGTTCACTGTTTAAAAAATTGCCGGAGGTGCCAACATCTTTCCTCCAACATCTGCAGCCATACTGAATTGTCTCACAAAACCGGTACACTCAAAAGGTACAAAAAAAGAGAGAAACGGGAAGCTTCCAAAAGCCCTTCCCGTTTCTGCTGCAATTATCTCACCAAATTAATAGAGCCTTTACGTGTCTGCACTGTTCCGTCCAGCAGGGTAATCCTGCATACGTAGATGTACACTCCCATTGGTTGTTTCTTGCCTTTATACATACCATCCCAAACAGGATTTTGTACATAAGACTCCACTAGTTTTTCACCCCATTGGTTATACACTGTAAATACCAGGTTCTTAATAACGTAACTGTACACAGCCAATACATCATTTAATCCATCACCGTTCGGGCTAAATGTATTTGGTATATATATCTGGTCTGGTCTTGTTCTGCCAGAAACTGCCTGTGAGGTACTTGTTTGACAAGTAATAATTCCTATTGCTCTCACTCGTACACTCACCGTGTCTAAAGGACGTAAGCCTGTAACAGTATGGGTTAGCCCGGTTGGTCCGCTGCTTGGTGTGATCCACGGCCCACCGCCAACTGAAACCTGGTAAGTGGCTGCACCAGTGACAGCTGACCATCTGAACCGAAGCGAATTAACCGTGATGGAATCCTGGTCTACTGTAACAGATGTTGGCAACAATTGGGTCAATACAGTAACCACTACCCTCTTGCGTTGTGTACTGGTACAACCGCTTGTGGTTCTTGTTTGTTGAACAAAGAAGGCAGTAGTTGCAGTAATACCTGGCACTGTGTAGCTAGATCCTGTAAACAATGCTGTGCCACCTGTTGCTGCACTATACCATGAATATGTAATGCCCGGCTCAACCGGTGTTACGGTAAACGTTACACTTGAATCTCTACAAACAGCCAGTGAATCCGGCACAACCTGGGCAGAAGAGTTGGTACATCCGCTAATGCTTGCAGACAAACTGCTTTGGCAACTATTTGCCCCATTGGCTCTTACAACAATGGCGGTTGAAGAAAGTGTTCCTAAACCAGTAACGGTATGCGTAAGACCAGGTCCGCTAGGAGCGGCAAATGGACCCGCGTTTACTGAAACTTCGTAGCTGATGGCCCCCGTTACAGCCGTCCATGTAAAGGTCACTGTATTTGCTGTTGAGGCTGTTTGAGTTACTACTGGTGCTGTGAGCAACGGCAATAGGTAAGCGGTTACTTTCTTCCTTAACAGGCTCACACATCCAGCTGCTGAAGTCCCTTCCACATAATAGCTAACCGGCGGCGTAACACCTGTTGGTGTATAGCTTGTTCCGGTAAACAAGAGTGTTCCTCCGGTTGGTGCACTGTACCACCTGTATACCGTTCCCGCAACCGGGTTAGACACGGTGAAGGTGACACTGGCGGCAGGGCAAATACCAATACTGTCTGCCGCAATAGTTACAACCGGTTTCGCATTGATCGTTACTTTCTTAATAGTATCAGAGATACATCCGTCGGCAGTTATACCGCGCAGGCTTACATCAAATACGCCCGGGTTAGGGTATGTAAATGACTGTACCTGGCCAGTTGGTGTAGTGGTGCTTACGCCGTTGGTAAACCTCCACTGCCATTGATTCAGTGCGATACCATTTTGAGTGATCAGGTCCCCAACAAAATTCACTGCATCGCCTTCACATCCATTTAGGCTGGCATTCGGGAATGTGATCCTAAAGTCTGTGGCCGGTGCCGGTAGTACCTGTATAAATACTTTACC
This sequence comes from Bacteroidota bacterium, assembly GCA_040386335.1. GTDB lineage: Bacteria > Bacteroidota > Bacteroidia > Chitinophagales > Chitinophagaceae > JAZKFT01. The sequence continues at coordinate 123,734 of JAZKFT010000008.1, read as the reverse complement.
GTCTTGTTTCTTATCGCATTTTTCTATCACAGGAGACCAGAACTGGATCGGCACAGAGAAGATGCCTGCAGTATCCATGGTAAACGAAATGTTGAGTACATAACCATAGTAGTCTATACCATTGATCTGCGTGGTATCAACCGCTACAGGGTTCCGCTGCATAACGTTGGCAGCAGGCGAAATACGTGGCGCAAGCGCACTGATCTGCCAGAAGATAGAATCCGGTGCAATTGGCAACAATACTTTCAACTTGAACGGTGAACCCTTACAAGTATAGCCCGTTGCATTTGGCCCTATGTTCAGGTCATTATTTACAGAACTTGAATTGTTGAGGTTTTTAACCAATGTACCCAGGTTATAACCATAACTCTCTACGGATCCTTCACCGTAAACTATTCCGGTAAATGCGTGATCACTTTCTACCGTACCGGAAGTACTTGTAGCTGGAACCCACCTCTTCGTAACAACGGTGTAGCCGGCCAGGTTTGGATGATCATAGGAATATTTGTCAACAGCAGGTATTGAACCAAAACCGATACCATCAATTTTCAGCGAAGCCAATCCTTCTGTTGGTATTACCAGCGTGATAAAGTTTTCATCTATCGCGGTGAGGTTGTTCAGGTAGAATTGCGTGCTCTTGATCGCCTGTTGAATCGGGCTGATGTAGAACATTTCAGGATCACCGTCGGCTCCGAAATTGGCGCAAACAGATCCGCTGGATGACATATACTGTGCAAGTAAAATTGGTTTATTGCTCTCAATATAGTCAGCGGTATTGCTATCGAACTGGTAGTAACGTCCATTGATAAGACCCGTCAGCACAACGCCATTTCTTGTTACGATAGTTGTTGGATCCTTCACCAGCACACGATAAGGGTTGGTCATATTGCTGGTAGCATTCGGTCCGGTAGCATTGCTTGTTGGTGCAGTCAGGTATTTATTACCCCATGCCTGGTAAGGGAATATTTGCTGAATGATCAAGTCTCCCCCACTACCACCGGTACCACCGTTACAAGCTACATAAGTGCGGGTGCTTCCTGCAAAAACAGCTATCGGATGGCAGATGCCCTGGCCATTGGATATTGATTTAATATAAGATCCGGTAAGGTCAAAACCTTCACTACCGCTCTGATTGGCACCTAATACCTGGAAGGCGTCGCCTTTATTCAACTTGACCAGGTAGTTGCCATTTGGCTGCGTTCCACCGCCTGGTACCCATCCTCCGCGTGTCAGGTTCGAAGGATTTACTTCGATCCATGTACTGTCATCTTTTGCCACAATATGGAAAGCTGAATAAGAGGTACTGGTGTAATTCTGCCTGGAACTCAGCGTGTAGTACTCATAACCCCAAACTGATGTTGGCATCAGCATGGTAGCGCCCGAGTTGGCTGACTCATAAATATGCGCGTAAGCAACAATCGGAACATCACTCACTATATGGATCCCTTTCTTGGCATACGCACCTTCATTCACCAAACGGGCATCATCAGCACCAGTCTTGGGCATAATCTCGCTGGACAGTGCCGTACCAGCTGGTACGAGGTAGTTTCTTACCCATGGCACTCCGGCAGTACCTTCTATGGTCACGGTCACATGCGCATCCTGTGTGGCAGATCCCATATAAAGCACCATATCCTGTGTATTACCATCAAATCCATTACTCCTTTGATAACCTACCCAGAAATCCTTACCACGGTTAGAGCTGCTGTCTTCATTTTCCAGTTGCGCAAAAGGATTGAGCAGACCAGTAAACCTGTCAAGGAACACGATGGCATCCTGGCTAATCTCTTTTTTAGCAACATTTATTTTGCTATTGCTACCCACTACCCAGGCGTTTGATGGAGTAGTTCTACCCATACCGATCTGGTTTTGAGATGGTATGGAACCCTGCCACGGATTGATATAATACAATTTGGCCGCAAAAGGATAATTGGCACCTCCCGGAATATCTACTTTGGTGTAGAAGTACATGGAATCTGTACCTGGCAATAAACCAGATGGAACCACACCGGAGAACCTTCTTACTTCAAGGCTTGGCGGTGCAGTGGCGCCCCATGTGATCCTCATTACGGTATCAGTTCCGTAAGAGAATGTTTGAGTAACATTCGGTGCAGGTACGGCTGGTGTGGCCAGCATTACAGTTGGCAGGGCACTTGGGAAGAATTCATAGGCACCCAGGTCAGGCACGCCTGCTGTAAGTGAATCCGGCCGGTATTTGTTATTAAAATCGTAGGTATTGTATTTGATCTGTGTACCCCTGCCATGCATCGCCCATGAAGCCGGCAGTGTAATATCCGGGCTAAGATCTGTACTGCTTACGAATGCCGGAGGATAGGATATGGAATAACGATCCCAATTCCAGGCATTTGTCCAGGCCTTAAAGTCAGCAAAAGTGGTAGTGGTACCAGTTGATGTTTGAGCCAGTATTGCACCGGTTGAATGCAGCATGTTATAATCCGCCGAGAAATTAGACGGGTTACTTACAAACAATGCTTTTCCACCACCCGGGTTTGAGAACACATTGTTTTTAACATTGAAGTTGGCTTTTACTGCCTGGCTGAAATAGCCTGCATAACCTGTTGGCGCGGCTCCCCTGATGTTGACACTATTGTTGTAATAATTAATAGCATCGGTATTGGTAAGATGATACAAACCATAAATGCTGGCTGCGACCCCGTTGCTGTTAAGGCTAATCACATTGTTGAGTATATTGATACCTCTTGACTGCGTGATACTGATGCCATACAACGCACCGGTATTACCAATATCGGCAATTACTTTATTGCTGGCGATGATGGAAGAATCAGCAAAAGTTGAACGTGAATTGCGGATATCTATACCGTAAGCACCTGAAGTGTTATTGTTGATATTGACCCTGTTGCCGGTAAGCCTGAAAGCGCTGTCAATATAATCCAGGTAGAAGCCGGCGCTATTGGTTGCCTGGGGTGTACCCAGGTTCACGGTGTTGCCTCTTATCCTGGCCCTGTTGGTAAACTGGGTGTAGATACCATGTGAGTAAGAAGCAGAAACGGTGTTGCTATCGATGGTAACCGGGTTGGCCAATACTGTAGCCGAAGTACCTGCGAAATAAATCGCATTGGCACCGTTGGTGATATTATTACCCTTGATCGAAATATTCCTTCCTCTGAATGCTGCAGCATAAATACCTACTGCTGTATTTGCAGCAGATGTAGTTACCGGCGCCACGATATTACAGTTAACGATCGTGTCGTTGTATGCTGAATTTACAAAATCTATAACCCTTCCCGCAGCAACGTTCGTTCCTGTTATGGTAAGGTCCCTGATAATAAAATTGCTGGCGCTGTCCAGTCTCAATGTATAGTTGAGTGCAGGGGTTGCTGCTGTAGTTAATGTTGCAGTTCCGGCCGCGAGCGGATCTTTCTGGAACGTCACAGTTTTCACTGTTGATGTTCCTGGCACATAAGGAATCCTGATTTGCTCTGTATATACACCTGGGGCTACATTAAAGATTATTTTATCTGCAATACCGCAGGCCATAGCTGTAACAGCGGTTTGGAAATTTGTAAAGTTCCTGGTACCACTGCCCAATGGATCGATCGTGTACACACCCGCCATTGGTGTTGAATTAAGCGTTACCGACACCACATTCGAGTACACAGTTTCAGTATTACAGCTAACTGCAGCACGATAAAAGGTGTTCACCGTTGTTACCGTATCGTACTCGGGCGTGTATTGAACGGGACTTAGGTTGGTCCATGGACCTGTAGCCGTCGGGCCACTCTGCCATTGGAATTGTAAAGTACCGATAGGCGAGTTGCCGGTTAATGTCAATTTAATGGGGGCTTCCAGGCAAATGCCGGAAGATGGCGTTACGGTTGCTGTACCGGCAATTGGTGGAGACGTACATAATGGCGGTGCAAATTCATAGGCACCTATATCCGGCGTGGTGCCGCTACGTGGTGCATTCAATATATCCGAAAGTATGCCAAGTGGCGTACCCTTATTATCCAGTGGTAATAATCCCGGTGCGTAGTTGCCGGTGGCAGGGCTAATATAGGTAGGATCAATGCTCATGGATGTGGCATCCTGTAAGCTGGCAGCCCGCCAGTCAGCTAATGTTGTACGGTTGGCAGTAAAATACCCAACATGGTTATTCGTTCCACCGGCTTTTAGGTAAAAATCGTTGTAGTTGCTCTCAATTTCGCTGGTATTGGTAGCAAAATAGATGGCATGTTTTGTACCGGCACCACCTCTTCTCACAGATATAATATTGTTCTTAAATTCTATACCAGTGGCAAGTACTGTCTGGTAGAAGCCTTGCGCAACTGCCGTGGAAGTACTCGTTGTGTTATCCATGGAAATGGTATTGTGATAATACCGCACATTATTGGAACCGGTATTGTAAAGTGGATTCAGGGAACCATTACCATCCAGGTCGAAGAACAGGTTATTGGAGATGATATTTTCAGAACCCGCTGCAGCATCAACCGCGTTATGGTACACACCATAGAATGGAATATTACTTGTTGGGGCACCGCCAAAGAACTTGGTGAACCTGTTTTTTGAAACCTTAAGCCCGTTGCTTAACACAGCAGTTACATACACCCCATAAACCGGGTTAGCGGCAATGGTGGTGGTTGGCCTGGTGAACACGTTTCCTTCAATCAGCGTATTGGTACTGGCCGCTACATAGAAACCTGTAGAATAAAAATCGCGGATGGTGTTATTGGTAAACTTATTTTCTGTAACAGGCAAACCAGCGATACCTACAAGTGTTACACCATAGTAACCACCTACAATCGTATCCCTGTCAAAAATATTCGCATCGCAGAGGGTGCTACCGGTCACCACTGGTCCTGCATCGGTGGAGTTGATCACCACACCTGCAAAGTTGGTAGAGGTCGCTGTAGTAGAACTGAGAATCCTGCACTTGCGGAATATGTTGGAATCTGCCCTGTTGATCAGTTGTACACCATAGCCATAAGTGCCACTTGCGGCATTGATGGTCAGGCTGTCGAAAATGATATAGTCAGCACCATTTAGTTTAATAACAGCCCTTTGGTTGGCATTGGCCGAAGCAAAAGAGATCGTATTGCCATTTCCATTGAAAGTAATAGTATTCGTAGCAGATGTGCCGGCGATACTATCCAGGATTAACTGCTCATTATAAGGACCTGAGTTTGGAACCACGTTAAATACCACCGGTCCACCAATGATACCGCAATTCATGGCCGCTTTGGCAGCATTAAAACTGGCGAAATTTTTACCTGTAAGCGGATAGGTTGTTCCACCCACCGGGTTAATAGTATAAATATCGGATGGTAATGCCGGGCTTACCTGTAACAAAATTGGGTTGGAGAATTCTGTGGAGCCACCGCAGGTAACTGCACAGCGATAGTATAATGATACAGTGGAAATGATGGTTGTATCAGGATAAGCCCTCGCACCGCCCACAGGCGTAAAGGGTCCACCGATATTGGGTGAAGACTGCCATTGGAAACTTTGGGCCGAACCCCATGCTCCGATGGTAAGATTTAATAATACAGGAACATTCTGGCAAACAGTAGTATCGTTAAACATACTGTTACCAGCCACCACAGGAAGCGTACAGCCCGGGGCTGTAAATTCATAAGCACCCATATCCGGTGTTACCGCATTACGGGTAAGGTTACGGATATCAGTTGTTATATCTACATAAGTACCGAGGTTGTCTATACCACCGTTGGTAGGCGCATAGTCGCCTGTTGCCGGGTTATTGTAGAAAGGCAATCTTGAAACAGAATTGGCGTCCTTGCCGGTGGCTGCCTGCCACAAAGGCAATGTAGCCTGGTTCGCGTTAAAGAATCCGATGGAATTACTTCCCGCGGCTGCATTGATTACATAGTCATTGTAATTGGCCAAAATACCGGTGGTATTGGTAGCCAGGTAAATACAATGCTTGGCACCCGTGCCACCCTGGCTGATGGAAATAATATTATCAAATACAAAAATACCACCGGCCAATGTTGTTTGGAAGAAGCCCCTGGTTGTGTTTGTAGAAGTAGAAGCAGTATTATCCAGCGACACCGTGTTATGCAGGTAGTACACGTTATCAGATCCGGTATTCGATAAACCTGTTAAGGCACCGACACCATTGATATTGTAAATAAGGTTATTGCTTACGATATTCGGGCTGGCCGAAGTGGCATCGCAGGCATTAAAATTAATACCATTGAAAGCACTGGTGCTTGTAGGGCCTCCACCAAACGGATTGGTGATTTTATTTTTAGAAACGACAGCATCTGTGCTTACAGTTGTAAAATAAATACCATCAAAAGTACTTGGGGTGGTGCGGGTTGGCCTTGCCAAAGAATCGCCTTCAATAGTGGTAAAATAGCTGCCGGCCACATAAACCCCGTATTGGTAAAAATCAAGAATCTTATTGTTAAGTATTTTATTGTTACCATTGGCGCCGGCCACTGTAGCCACAATGGCGACCCCTGCAAAACCACCTGTAATCGTATTGCCGGAAATGATATTATAATCATTTAAGGCATTTACATTCGTAGTAGTGATGCTGGTGGCGATACCGTTGATCACAACTCCACCAAAATTTTGAGTGGCATCTGTTTTAGAGCTGTTAATTATACAGTTTCTCACAATGTTCGAATCTGCATTGTTCATCAACTGCACACCGTAACCATAGGTTCCGGTATTGGCATTGATCACAAGGCTATCGAAAATGATGTATTCAGCGCCCACCAATTTAATAACAGCGCGTTCGTTTGTGTTGTTAGATGCAAAACCTATGGAAGCAGCGCCATTACCTTTAAAGGTTACCGTGTTAACAGGCGACGAACCCGGAACAAAAGTCATGATCAATTGCTCGTTGTAATTACCGGTAAGACCGTTCATAACGTTAAACACAACCGGACCGTTAATACCGCATTTTATAAAGTTATAAGCGTCCGCAAAGGTTAAGAAATTGGGCAGTGTATTAAGACCAGCACTGTTAATGGTAAATGTGCCGGAAACAGCGGCCGGGCTAACAAGCTGAATGCCAGTTGAGCCTGAAGACGCACCACCATTGGAGCAAATGGTTAACCTCCTGTAATAAGTGCTTACATTCTGTGTACCAGTATAATTGGGACCAGTAGCGCCTGCAATATTCGTCCACGTGGTATTGTCCGGGGAAGACTGCCATTGGTAATTAAGGCCGCTGGCATCGGTGGAACCGGTTACAGTAAGTGTAAATGGTGTTGCCAGGCAAACAATACCAGATACAGAACTGGCAGTTGTTCCACCTGTTGGTGTACCTGCACAAGGCGCAAAATCTGAAATTGTCAAGTTGTCGATACCAATATCAGTGACACCAAAATCGGAAGTTGCTTTGAACCTGATGATGGTGGTTGCAGACAGGCTGTTGAAAATAATGGTCTTTGTTCTCCAGGCTGCGGCAATACCGGCACTATCCAAACGGGTAAAAGTTACACCTCCATCGAGGGACACCTGAACCGTTAATGAATCGCCACCACTGGTATTAATATAGTCGAAAATCAATCTCTTGATACCAGAAGCGCTGTTACAATTCAAATACAGATCGAAAGTACCGGAAGTACCCGATGAAGCCTGGTAACTGTGGAAGCGTGCTGAATGCAGGCCAATAGATGCCGGTGGTGTGTAAGCACCAAGACCAGGATTACCCCATGCCCCTCCTGCCGGATCATCTTCACGTCTCCACGAAGTATTTCCTGTTACAGGCGTATTCTTCCAGAACATATTTGGTATTTCCCTGATATCGCAGGAATTGATCCAGGTTGTTTCAAAGCTTTCATTGTAAGGCAGAACAGTGTATTGGGGCCCGGTCAGGCCTACCAGGATCTCAACGGAATTCGTCGACGTTCCGCCTACGTTGTTACAAATCACCGTGCGGCGATAATAGGTAGGCGCAGTTTGTGTCCGGATATGCGTGGGGCCTGTTGCACCTGCAATATTCGTCCACGTGACATTGTCAGGGGAAGATTGCCATTGATAAGTAAGCCCGGCAGCATCCGAAGACCCTGTTACATCTAATGTAAAAGGCACTCCAACACAAACCGGAGACGCGGACGAAGTGGTGGTGCCGCCAACAGGTGCTCCGGCACAAGGGCCAAACTCTGTGACTTTTAGATTATCAATACCGATATCTGTAGTTCCAAAATCACCGGTTGCCCGGAACCTGATGATGGTAGTGGCCGAAGAACTGGTAAAGACTATGGTTTTTGTCCTCCAGGCTGCTGCCTGGCCAACACTATCCAGCCTTGTGAAACTGGTACCTCCGTTGGTAGATATCAGGATGCTTAAAGTATCGGTACCGGATGTATTGATATAATCAAAAAACATCCTTTTCGTGGCAACTGCTGTGTTACAGTTTACATACATATCGAGGTTACCCGATGTACCGGATGCTGCCTGGTATGAATGCCAGCGGGCAGAATTAACCCCGACCGAACCTGTTGGAGCATATATACCAAGATTTGGGTTTACCCAGGCCCCGCCAAGGGCATCATCAAACCTTCTCCATGAATTATTTCCGGTGGCCGGTGTGTTTTTCCAACTCGTGTTTGGTATATCACGTGTATCGCAGCCGTTGATCCAGGTGTTCTCAAAGCTTTCATTTACAGGCAGCATCAGGTAAGTAGTTACAGCGGTAGAAGTAACCTGTACTGAACCGGAAGTTGCCTGGTTAACGCCGCATTTCAGGATGCACCTGTAATATTTAGAGGTTTCTGTTTGTGTCGTATTGTAGGTGGAAGTAGTCGCGCCGATAATGTCTGTCCATGGGCCGGCAGCGGCAGGGGCTGATTGCCACTGGTAAGAAAGTCCCGATGCTACTGTAGCCCCACTAAGACTCAATGTAAAAGGGGTACCTGGGCAGGTGATATTGGTAATGGTAGATACTGCTGTACCAGCATTTGGAGTACCTGAGCACGCTATAGCACTGGTCCATGCAAAAACAATATTGGGTCTTGTAGTGGCTGTTCCGTTCTCTGTTGTAGTTGCGGTAGCACATAAATTACCCAGGTTATCAGCCCGGTAAGTATGTGAACCATTAAAGCTTAATCCCGTTGTCCATGGAATTGTTGGGTTTTGCGTATAGTGTATAATTCCGTCTGAGATGTTTGCCGGCAAACCATTGCAAATCTCGATGATGATATTGTCTGTGCCGTTCCAAAAGAATGGCGTGGTAAAGGTGATAGTATTGACCCCTGACACAACCGTGAAATCTGCTGGCCCAAAAACCGTAGAAGCAACCGGCTCCCAGGAAGTCGTTCCAAGGCTTGCAACAGCGGAACCACCGATTTTAACCTCGAATAATTGTATTTCGCCGGCATAAGTATTCATGTTGACCGCATTGAACCTGATGGCCGAGATAGTACCCGGTGCCATACCAGCGGCTGTAAGTTCACTGGCACGCCACAGGTACTGCATCTTGCTCCCTTCAAAATAATCCTGTAGCGGACAAGGATAGGTGGTACCCGTATTTCCCACCGTTCCTGTACCAATGGTGATATCTACCTGGGCATTCAAACGATAAAGACCGCTGGTGATCATCAGTAAGGACAACAACAAGAATAATTTCTGCTTCATAAATGGACAGAGATTTCGATTGGTTATAAATGAATAAGGTTTGAATTTTCAGTGTGTGTGACAGGAAAGGCTTAAAATCAAAAAACATTCTATTTCATTCAAAATCATTTAAGATTCAGAATTGATAGCAATTAAAATTGAGGAAAAAGAAAATGGATGAAAACAGGGTTGCAAATCAGGTAGTTGAGAAAACGGCCGGCATTATTTATTCCAGGCATCAATCCCGCCATAATAGTACAGCAGGTTAAATTTTACACTTAAAAGCGAAAGCATCAACGGTTTTTCGCTGGAGGTGAATATCATGAATAAGTTAGTTTTGAATCTGTTGCCAAATAAACGAAAAAAAACAATACGCCTTAACATTTTTTTATAGGTTTTTCTGGCACAAGTGTTGTTTTTGAGATTTGAAAAAAAAATTCAAAATAGCATATATCCGGGCATTTGTAAGCCAAAAAATTGAAAAAATAGAGTCCACTATGATAAAAAATATAGTATTGTATTAAAACGGCCAATATTCCTGGATAATCGAGAAATAATTTAAACATAATTTCTGTCGTAATTTTTAATATTAAAAACGATCGCTGACTGCCTAAAAGCATATCCAGATCGAATGCCTAGCGACCTTTTTTCTGCCATGTTTAGACCGTGGAGCAATCCAATTCTAAAGCTTAAACAATTTTTATTGTAGCCAAAACATAGAAACTGACCTTCCCGCGAATGGTTGATAACAAAAAAAAACCGCCGGGATGGCGGTTTTTTTTTTGTTACCAGGTCTTTTGAATGCGTATTTCATTTGCGGGCAGCTGGTTTCAGTTATCCACCGCTTTTTACGCGGTTTTGCTCATCTCCTGCCCCACCGGTTTTCCTTTGTTTAATTCCTTTGATGGGCTTGCCAAAGCGATACGTAAAGCTGAAGTTCAATACACGGCTATCTCTTCTGCTTCTAAAGTCGATATCCACGTTCTGGTATTTGCTATAGCCATGAAACTGTTGGATATAAAATGGATCCCTGATACCGATCTTAACAGTACCCATCTTTTTAAGTACCGTCTTACTTATTCCAAAGCTAACAACACCCATTGGCATTGATGCAAGTACGCCCCTTACGCTTCCTGTCTGATAGTTTCCGCTCATATCAGCACCCCAACCATTTTTAAAAGTAAACTGGTTGTTCATATTGATCATCCAGGTGGCAGCATTTACTGTTATGTATCCATTGTTTACGATACCTGTGTATTGGTTGTGGTAAACGTTGGTATAGATATTGGTCCTCCACCATTTGGCGATAGGAATGCCGGCGTTGATGCTAAGACCAATATTTTTTTGCGTTGCGATATTGCTTTGCTTAACAAAAGTGGTGTTGGTGCTGTCTATCTGCTCTATTACCTCGGTCATAATGTCTTTGGTATAGCTGTAGTTCAGGGTCGTTGTAAGAAAGCCACCGTAAGTATGGGTTAACTCGACGCCATTGGTAAACTGTGGCTTGAGGTAAGGGTTGCCAACCTGGTAGGTATATTTATCCAGGAAATTGTAGAATGGGTTAAGATCTTCATAATCGGGACGTTCTATCCGGCGGCCATAATTCAACACAAACTGGTTTTTTTCGTTTGCATTAAATCCGATATAGGCAGTAGGGAACAACTGTGTGTAGTTGCGGTCAAAAGTAGTACCACTGGTTACCTGGTTACCTTTTGCTATCGTGTTTTCAAGCCTTAAACCCAATTGCGCACTCCATTTTTTACTGAGTTCTTTACTGGCGTTTACATATGCAGCATTAATATTCTCCTTGTAAATGAAATGGTTGGTACGGCCCAGGTCAGTTTGCCATTCGTTGTTGGCCCAGTTTTGATAAAGGGCATCATTATCCGTAGTAACAAAACTTGTTTTCAGGCCTGCTTCGAACTTCGTGGTCTTGTTGATGGGCTTTGTGAAATCTACCTTGGCACTGAATATCTTAATATCCTGTGGCAGACTGCTTTTCAACAATTCATCAGGCTGCTTTTTCTGATCATTTTTGTCATAGAAATAGTTGTTGAACATTTGGTTATTAACGGTGGTATAACCCACATAGTCTGCATCTGCCGTAAGTTCTGTACCTAAAGAATCAAACTCATGACGAAGGTTAACATTGGCAGCTCCATTGCTCATTTTACGCTTTACTTTGTTTACACCCGCATTTCTTGTGTCCAGGCTACCTGTGCTGTTAAAAATATAGGTATTGTTTTCGCTGTTTTCCGTGCCCGGGTTGGTAAAACCATTCAGTACAAAACCAAGTGTTGTTTTCTTACTGGCGTAAAAATCGGCCCCAACTTTTAAAGATTGAAACTCGTACTCGCGTATCTGAAGTGATTTCTGATCGAACACACTTAAAAGTTTAAGCGTGTTGACATCCCTGAAATTCCTGGTAAGTGTGATGTTCTGGAATCCTTTGTTGAAATTGTAGCCGTAGTTACCAAACACATTCCATTTGCCATTACGGTAATTCATGTTTATAGAATTATTGGTTTTTGGATAAAATCCCTGGCCAGCACCTACTGTAACACTTCCGTTATACCCTTTTACTTTGTTCTTTTTGGTTTTAAGGTTAATGATACCACTATTACCTGCAGCATCGTATTTAGCGGGTGGATTGGTCATTATTTCTAATTGCTCCAACTGGCTGCTGGGCATGCTTTTTAGCAGGTTTGCCAGGTCTTGTCCACCGAGGTAAGAAGGTTTTCCATCGATCAAAATCATTACCCCGGATTTTCCTTTAAGGCTGATGTTACCGTCTTTGTCCACTAAAATTCCGGGTGACTTTTCCAATACTTCCAAAACGGTGAGGCCGGTATTGCTGGCCACAGCATCTACGTTTACGATGGTACGGTCGAGTTTTTGTTCTACAAAGGGTTTCTTAACGGTTACGGTAACCCCTTTTAACTCTTTGCCGGCTTCGGTTAGTGTGAAAGCCGGGATTTCTATTGACGGTTTTTCGGCACCTACTTCAAAAACGTTACTAAATGACTTTTGGTAGGATATAGAACTTACTGATACGAGGTATTTACCGGGGGCCAAATTTTCAATCTCAAAATGCCCGGTTTTATCTGTCACCGCCATTTTTACAAGGCTGCTGTCTTTAGCGTTTAAAACTGATACAGTAGCAGCTTCCAAAGGTTTTGTGGCATTTCCTACATTACCGGAAACCTTACCGTTTTTGGTTTGGGCAAAACTGCCAGCCGAAAACAGCATCAGGCCAAGGGCAGTTATCATTTTGATCATCTTTTTCATAAAAGGTATTTTAAATTGTTTGGTATTGTGCTTGTTTTATTACAACTCAAAGATTGGTACTTTGTTTTGCATAGTACATGATGATAACATAAACGGTAACATAGCTTGATGTCTGGTTAAATTCTATTCCAATTAAAATCTGGGATTAAAAACGTTACAATTCGATGACACATGGACGGCCCTTGCGTACCAAGTGTTACAGCTCATGGCTGAAAAATTTGCAGTATTGGATACCTGGGGCCGATTCTTTGAACTTGATTTCCTGATATTATATCCTGTCCCAGCCATACCGTTTGGCGTAGGCTATCAGCCAGCCAACTACTTCATTGTAGCTTTCCTTGCCTTTGGGCTGGCTGTTTAGTTTTAAATATTTGTCGTACACCCAATCAATTGCCGGGCTAAACGGATTCTTTTTCCTGGTAAAGAAAGCCCGTACCTGCTTCCGGTCCTCCTTAACTTTTTGTGGCAGGGACTTCATCCTGTCTTTCGCCGCAGTTGAATCCCGGTAGTAAAGATCGCCGATCGTATAGGAAAACAGGTCGAAATAAACGCTGTAGCGGAATGCTGCTTCGCTACTTTCTTTGCAAGCCAGGTAGCCAATAAAATTAGCTTCACTTTCGCTGGCATAGCCTAATTGATGGGCCATTTCATGGCAACATACATAAGGCAACAAAATCGCGGGTATGGTAGTGTTAAGTTGTGCTTCGCCGGTAAATGGGTTCAGGTATCCCAGGAAACCAATATAATTACCAAGCTGGTATAGCATCCCCGGCTTTACGCTGGCATTTTTGTATGCTACAAATGGGAATGAACCTATCGTGTTTTTAAATGCCTGGGCGCTTAGGGATGCCAGTTCTTTGGAATGGCCGAAAACCATGGCCGCTGAAGGCTCCTGCATTACGATATTAAGCCTGCTCACAATGGAATCTGTCAGGCGGATGAGTTCGTCGTTGGAGTACCGCTCAAATTTTAACTGCATCTGGTAAGCACTTCCGAGCCGGTTATAATTAAAGCCCCAAAGCCAGTTAAAGCTGATATAGATCAACAATGCGGTTTGTACTACCCTTCGGCCGTAATACAATACGATGCGACGGTTGAGCTGTTTTTTTCTCCATCTTTTAATAAAATTGACCACCCTGATAATGATCCAGATGATGGCAGCGCCATACAATAGGTCACCTACGCTAAAAGGAATCCAGCCCAATAAAAACCTGGAGGCCCGGCTGATATAAGGATACAAGCCTGTTGAATAATATTGTTCAATAAACCGGGGAAACTGGTTAATGAGGACGGTGATGAAAGCGACAATAATAAGCGTGATAAGGAACCAGTATTTTTTTATTTTTTCTTTCATGTGTGGTTGATACTGATCCATTAATTCACAAAACCCCATTTAAACCCAAATCGTAAAAAGAACCCGGGAGTGGGGTAAAGTGGCGCGGCAAAATTGTTATTAAGGAAACCAAAACCCGGAGAAAAGCTAAGGGTACCAAGATTCTCTGCCCGGATAAAACAATTAAAGCTCTTGATGCGAAAATGGAAGAATGCTGCGATATCGGGCCGGTTTCGGAGCGTTGTAGTTTCCTGCAAAAAAAACTGTTGCGTCAAAGGTGAATAGTTATCGGCTTTAAATGGAGAAAAGTAACGAAGATCTAAACCGGCAGCAGCATCCAGGTTTTTAAAGAAAGTTCCTTCGAATACCAGTCGTTGCCTGGTATATAGTGCAGGCAGGTTTATGGTATTGCCTGTGGGCTGCTGAAAATGAAATTCAGAATAGAGGTTCCAGCGCCTGGTGAGTTTAAACTTTTTTTCGGCGCTTATCTGCAGCACACTGGTTATGCCACTTGCCTGCGAGGCATGGTAAAAACTATCGAAATAAAGATAATTGGCCACCAGGTAATAATGTCCGCTAAGCCCAATATTAAGTTTGGTTTCATGTACCGACGCAAATAAATGGGTGATATTCTCTTTATTAAAAGACGCATTGGACGGCAGCAAGGGGAAGCTGCTCCGGTTATCATAGACAAAAGACGGTGAATGATTGGTGTTTTGAAAGCCCAGCACCAAATCGCCAAACCGCTTCCCAAGAAATGCCTGCAATTGAATTTGAGCTGTATAGTCGCCGGCATTGAAACCCGTAACAAACAGCTGCCCGTTTGCATTGATATCCCATTTCTTATTTCGTGTACGGTTCCTGTATTCGCCCAGCAAATACAGGTTGTTAAGACTGAGGGTTGTATTATCCAGCGTGCCAGTTAGTATTTGGTAGGCGGCACCTAGTTTTAAAAACTGGTTCTGGTTTTGCTTTTCGGGAAAAAGGATCAATGCAAACTCATTTTTTATCTCCTTCCACACATCTTTAAAAAGGATATTCGCCGAAAGGGATGTGTAACCATAATATTTCCTGACAGAATCAACCGAAGAGGCGTCCCGGAACGAGTGTTGGCTATTGCCTACCCAAAAATTATGCTGTATCCGGATACGCGGGTAAAACAATTTAATGACCGTTGAATCGGTCACTATAGAATCTTTCTGACCAAAATCGTACTGGTGGCGCACATAAAATGTTGAGTTTTTATAGAATGCGCCGGTTACATCTGTGCTGGAAAAAAAGTTAGAGTTGAACTGGCCGTCACCGCCCAGTTTGGTGGGAATCAAAAAACGGTCACTGTATCGCACATCATCCATATATGCATTACCTAAAATACCCCCGCTTTCGCCAGCCGAAACCTTATTGCTATACCATACCAAAAAACCACTGTAGCGTAGTTTCTTGGTTTTGAATGAAGTGGATAAACGCAGGCCCCTATTGTTATTCTGCAGGTTTTTCAGCGCACCGGGAGAGGTTTGAAAGCGGAAATCGAATGTCGCGTTCCAGGTGGGTTTTATGTTTTGGGTGTACAATACCGAGATGGTTTGTTCCGCACGGCCACCTATAATATATCCAAGTTCTGAATAAGGCCTGGTGGCCTGGAAAAACTTCGTGTCTTCCAGTTTATATTGGTACACATCGTATGCATGAAACCCTGGGTCAAACCCGGCTGTCATCCTGGGGCTAAACAATATGGGCCTGGTGGCCGAACCGAGATTTCCCAAAAACAGGTGATCGAATGGAACAGGAATGCGCTTCACGAGGTTGAGCACATTGGAATCCAGCTGGCGGCTCCGGCTACTGTCAAAATAACGGTATGAAATGGTGATACTGTCTTCAAGTCCCGTTCGGTGGGTAAGACTATCGCCGCCACTGGTACGGCTGTTCGGCCCCATTGGGCGGCCATTGTTACCTACGCCTCCCTGGGTTCGCATTGAACCGGTACCTGTAGCGCCTTCCTGCGCATACACAGAACTACATAAAACTACCAACAGAGAAAAAAATAGAATGCGTACCAAAGGCATGTGGCAAAGAAAATGAAAGCAACTGAGAATGTGGAAATATGAAAATGTGAAAGTGTGGGACTGGGTGAATGAGCAAATGAGCAAATATGCAAATATGCAAATGGTCAAATGGATGAACAACTAATCCCAAATCACCTAATCTCTAGTCAACTACACCCACTAATTCTTTAAAGATCAGGGATAACTTAGGTTCGGCGGCGCTGGCGGCTTCCAGCACTTCGGCATGGGTAATGGTATTTTCTTCTTCTCGGATGCCAATATCGGTAATCACACTCATGGCAAAAACAGGGATGCCCATATGACGGGCGGCCACCACTTCCTGAACCGTGCTCATGCCCACAGCATCTCCGCCAATAACTTTCAGCAGTTTGTATTCAGCCCTTGTTTCAAAAGTAGGGCCGGTAACACCGCAGTAAACACCTTCTTTTACTTCTATATTATTAGCAGCGGCAATAACTTTTGCTTTGGCTACCAGTTCTTTACTATATGGCTCGCTCATGTCGGGAAAACGCGGCCCGAGTTCGGCAATATTCGGCCCCAGCAAAGGGTTGTGGGCAAAAAAACTGATATGGTCTACGATGATCATCAGGTCGCCTACTTTAAAGCCCGGGTTCATACCACCGGCTGCATTACTAATAAGCAATGTTTGAATACCAAGCCATTTCATTACCCTGATCGGGTAGGCCACTTCGGCAGGCGAATAGCCTTCGTAAAAATGAAAACGACCGGCCATGCATACCACCAGCTTGCCGTTGAGTCTACCAAATATCAGTTTTCCATGATGACCTTCAACGGTACTTACCGGGAAATGCGGAATATCTTCATAATCGATCTCACACTCCACCGATATTTCTTTCCCGAGGTTTCCAAGGCCGCTGCCCAACACGATGCCAATCTCTGGTTTATAAGGAAAACGGCTGCTGATACTGGCCAGGGTTTCGTTGAGTTGTTCGATAATCGTCATGATTTATGATTTCGGATTTATGATTTGTGATGTATGATTTATGATTTATGATTTCGGATTTATGATGTATGAGTTGGGCCAACCAGAAAATTAAAATATAGGTAAAATCCCGGCCACTCGCCCCCTCCCTTGTGTCCTGAACCTTATACCCTATACCTTATACCTCGTTCCTTCCCCTGCCTCTAAATCTCCGATAAAAACCGCTTCATCCCTTCTCTTTTTTTCTCGTCCAGGTTGTAGCTGATATTTTTGGTATAATACTTTTTCAGATCATAGTCAGGTGAACTGAGTGGGGCAATTACTTCATCCAGGTTTCGCAGCCCTTCCGCATTGGCGTTATTGAACAAGTCAATAAAGTCGTCGGGAAGCGGTTTGTTGGCTATCCAGGCGGCAAATACAAAAGGCAAGCCTGTATATGCTTTCCATGCAAGGCCAAGATCGTAAATGTATTTTGACTGCAGGCGTTGCGCAAAAGCGCGGTCACCAATAACGAGACCAGCGGTAGTGCCATGGATACTGTTCCGGAAATCGGTTTGGGCATCTTCCAGCACAGGATTGATCTTCCAATAGTTCTTCAGCAATAACTTGGTAAGCGCTACTGAAGTACGGCTCTGGTAATCGAGCAACACATGGGTAACGGCTTCCAGTGGCACATCGCTAAACAAACAGACCGAAGCCACTTCGCCCATTGTGCCGATACAATAATCGCTGATGATAAAATGCTCCTTTAATTTAGGAATAATGGCAACCGGCACCAGTCCTACATCTATTGTACCGTCTATTAATTGCCGTGCTACTTTTGCGGGATAATCTTCTGTGAGTTCTATTTGCTGCATAAGGGTATGGCTGCGGCTGATGCCATACAATAATGGCTTTGTATTCAGATAACTTACTGCCCCTACCCTGATCTTTTGTTCCAAATGCTATCGGTTATTTTTCGGCGGCGAAGATAGCGGGGGATTTATGATTTCGGATTTGTGATTTCGGATTTTGAGTTTGCACAAAAATGTTGATTGTGCCGGCTAAGTCAGAACCTGGCATTGAACCAGGAATTTCAGGTTATTTCTTCTGTCTCAAATAACTGCCGCTCAATGCACCGAAGCCCGCGACAAGGGCACCAACCAACGCTGTTACGAACATCAACATCAATGCACTGCCGCCGAGAGGGAGAACCGTCGCGATCTTCGAAGCGAACACACCGTCATTTTTGTCATTAATAATATAGCTTAATCCTCCCCACAAAAGAAACAAACCTAAGAATCCGCTAAGCCAGGCGAGGAGTGGTTTTTGTGGTATCAGTGCAGCCACCACAAAGCCTGCAATAGCCACACTCCACCAATCGAGGTAGCCTCCCAATGCAAAGGCAAGTAAACCGGTGAGTATCAGGGATACTATGAATTTCATTTGGTTGTGTTTTGAAGTTTAGAGGTTTGTCGTTTTGCGTCGAGCGTCTCGCGTCATGCATATTGCAGTTACCCTTTTGAAAAGCTCATCTTCCATTTTACTTTTGGGTCGCTGGTTTCAGCAGCAGTCATTATCCATAAAGGATAGTAATTACCTGCTGCCCAGGTATCAATAAAATTGTCGTAAAATTTACTGCCAGGGTTACCATTTTGTCCGCCGGGATATACGCCCCAGGCCTGGGTGGTATCTGTAAGACTCACGATCATCCGCCAGCTGGGGCCGTGATTATTGGTAGTAGCATTAATAATATTTACACCACCACCTATCGGCAGATTTGCCCTGCTAAACACGGGTAGTTTTAATAGATGATCCACTTTGGTGCCCTTTGCGTTTGCATAACTAAGAACCGTGCCAGCCGCCTGCATCGAGTCCAGGTCTACGGCCGCAGCCTTCATGGAGGCCTGCACCAGGTCTCTCAGCGTTTCTTTCTGCGGGGTATTGCGGATATCGATAAATGCAAAATTGGTGTCTTTTAAAATTGCTTCGGTCAATGTAAATCTTTCGGGTTTGGAAAGCGGCAAGGCTGACCGGTCTCTTATATCATCGTTCCAAACCAGGCTTTCCAGGTGATATATAAGCCTGCCAAAAACAGTAGGACCTGTTTCGGCGGGGTCACTTCGGTAATTCCATTGCCTTAGTATCTCAGCATATTTTTGCTCACTGGGTTTAAGTGTACTGTCGTATAGGTTTCGAAGCAGGAGCGGCAAGGCCGTAGCGGCAAAAAGATTGTAGTTATTGGTTTGCATCCGTTGCATATCTGCCGGAGTGATGCTGTCCATGTCCGCCAGTTTTTTATTGATAATGATGCCACGATACAGGTCGTAATTTCCGCCAAGATAATAGGGGTATGTATTATTATCTACAGGTAACTGGTTGGCACTGCTTACAAAACCCCGTACAGGGTTTATCATGTGTGGATTTTCATTCATTGGAATAATGCCTTGCCACATATAGCTGCTGTCTTCACCCGGCATTACAAAATCGCCCTGCCGCCTCCATTTCGCAGGGAAGGCTCCCTGGCACCACATAGCAATATCACCGGATTTAGATGCAAAAACCACGTTTTGCCCCGGGCAATCAAGCGATTTAATGGCTTCCAGGTAATCCGTATAATTTTTCGCTCTGGCCATTTTTATAAAGACCCAGGCTTCATTACTTGCATCATGTGCTTTCCATCTTACAGCATAGGCTTTATTGTCTCTTAGTTTGCCGCCATATCGTTTTTCGTACATCACCGGTCCAAATAGGGTCATAGGTATAGAATCGATCACATCTTTTTCATCACGCACTTTAATGGTATCTATCCGCCATTCAGTCGTTTTCCATTCACCGTTAAACCAATATTCTTTTTGTGTTTCGTCCCTGAACTTAATGGTATAGTAATCCCTAACATCCCGCATACCATTGGTTTCGCTCCAGGCTATGCTATCGTTAAAACCAATAGGTATGCCCGGTGCGCCTGGAAAGGAAGCCCCATAAACATTCCATTGTGGTGTATGCAATTGCATCTCGAACCAAATAGAAGGCAGGTTTAGCCCAAGATGGGGATCGCCGCACAATATCGGTTTTCCGGTTGCGGTTTTGCTACCGGCAACAGCCCAATTGTTACTACCGTTTTCGGGGTTTGGTTTCGTTTGGTTGATGGGCACTGAGTCTGAAAAACGGGTGTACAACGAATCGGCATCTGCCGGTATTTTTAGCTCCAGCCCCGGTTTTTCGAATACTGTTCCCTTTGGAATGATTGGATCCAGCGAATCCTGGCCATAAGGGTAAATTTTTTCAAATTGAGTCTTAGTCAGGAATGTTTTGGCATTGGTCATTTCAAAATCCTCTTCAAAACCAGCCAGGTCAAAAGCCATATACTTCGTAAAAAGAACTGTCTTTAAATTAGTCCATTTTTCGGGTGCATAGTCAAGCAACTTGTATTCCACCGGGTAATCTTCAGGCTGAAGTGCTTCTATATAAGAGTTTACGCCATCACGATATGCATCCAGTGCTGCTTTGGAATCGGGGTTTGCTTCAGCCATCTGCAAACTTTTTTCGGCAGCCCAACCCATACCCAATCGCCTGAACCGACGGTCGATGGTATCAACAATACTTACTGTTCCCTTCTTCCCTCCCACTATTTCACTCAGCCTCCCGGCCGCAGCGTGGGTTTGAAATTCCATTTGCCAAAGGCGGAATTTTGCGTGCAAATAGCCTTGTACAAAATAAACATCATGCTCGTTTTGGGCAAACACATGCGGCACCAGCCTTTCATCGAGATACACTTCTGCCTTATCCTGCAGCAGCGGTGATTTCAGGTCAATTGTAAAATTTTCATCTCTTGCTTCTGCATTTCTCCAAAAACCTTTTTGCGGACTTAAAAAACTACCAAACCTCGGGGTTTTGTTTCCCTTGAGTGTCCACCGGTGATTAAGGGAAAGCACCAGGCCTGCAGTGACTGCGGTTGAAATAAGAAAAGGAATAATGCGCATGGGTGACAACTAATATAGGAGTGAATATAGCAACATTAGCACCGCAAGTATACTACCCGATTGGATTTTTTCCAATCAAAATAAACCTATACGGCCATTTGTGGGTTATCTTGCAGCCATCTTCAATTTAAGTCAATGGTCGTAAGGTCATTAAATACAAAATTGTAGATTAATTCATTTTCAAGCCCGTAAGAAGACCCAGGTCCGACTGACCTAATGACTATTGACTTAATGACCATTAGGGGCCAGTCCATTTAAAACAGAACTATTTCTATGAAGGCCTTTCCAATCATTACCGATCCAACCTATGCACAACCGGGTTCGCTTACACGGTACGAGTTGTTTTGGTTGCGGATGATAAATGATAAACGGGACTTACCATTCATTCACCTGCTCACCCGTATCCATCTTACTATCGTTCCACTTACTGTTATTCTGTACACCAACTTACTGAGCGGCATTTGGTGGTGGCTGCTACTGGTGCCACAGTTTATGCTGTCGCAAATATTAATGCGTGGTTCTTTTGGTTTGATGCTCCACAATATCACCCATCGCCGCCTTTTCAAAAAATCAACTGCCAACTGGCTGAACAAGTATATTACATGGGTTATATGTCCTTTGTTTGGCCAGGTACCGGAATCTTATTTTGCCCATCATGTAGGTATGCACCACGTGGAAAATAACATGCCTGAAGATGCCAGCAGTACTATGGGCTATCAACGGGATTCAGTCAGGGACTTTTTGAGATATTATGGTCGCTTTATACTACATGGGGCTACCAGTACTTTTATTTACCTGTTTACCCGCAAAAAAACCAGGTACTATGTTGCGCTTAGCGCGGGACAGATAATTTTGTACATCGTTGTTGCAGCTTTGTGCTTTGTTAGTTTCAAGGCCACGCTTTGGATCTTTATTATTCCTATGGTATTTTCAAGACTGGTGATGATGCTGGGCAACTGGACACAACACGCTTTTATAGATCCGGATGAACCTGATAATGCCTTCAAAAGCACTTTCAATTGTATCAACACGAAATACAATCACAAATGCTGGAACGATGGTTATCACCTGATGCATCACCTCAGACCCGGTGCTCATTATACCGAAATGCCCGGTATGTTTATCAGGCAAAAGAACAAGATCGCCAATGAGCAATCGCTGGTTTTTGATGGCATTCACTATCTCCATTTGTTTCTCTACCTGATGACCCGCAACTACAACAAGATGGCTGACAATTTGGTAAATGTCAACAATGCATTTTCCTCACGGGAAGAAGCTATTGAGGTAATGAAAGAAAGAACGAGGAAGTTGGTGAAACGGGAGGCCGTTAAAAGTCCTTCTGCTCCGGTCAGGCACGCAAAGGCTGTGGTCGACGTCCAATCGTAAGCCGTGGCTGGTCTCCCTTCGTAAGCCGTGGTTCGTGTCCCCACCAACCACTGAATTTGACGACTGCTAGAATAATCTCTGAGTGAAATGCAACGATTGCAATTATATGCGGCCTGGTATAAAAAAATTGAACAAAGCCGCTAAAATTCTCGGAGGCCGTGGTTGGTGTCCCCACCAACCACTGAATTTGATGACTGCACGAATAATCACTGCTTAAAACCACGCTCCAATTAAATACGTCACTACAGTTGACAAATAATATAAAGCGGCTGATATTCAGTGGTTGGTGGGGACACCAACCACGGACTCCGAATTGTAAGAGCCGTAGCTTAGCCTGTGAAACAATCATCTAATCAACTAAATGAATTAATCAACCAAATGACCGAATCCGGCGAATCCATCTACCAAAAAAACATCCTCGGCCTGCAACTACCCACTGATCCCCGATGGGTGGATCTGGCCAGTATTTCGTTGGAAGATATTCTCACAGACCATGCATACTGTGAGCAAAAAGCTGCTACAAGCTGCATTAGTTTGATACAGCGATACAATGAACTTGAAGAGCTGGTAAACAGTTTGTCTCCGTTGGTTACCGAAGAATGGGGCCATTTCAGACTGGTGCTGGCCGAACTTCGCAAACGAGGGTTACTACTTGGTAAACAACGTAAAGACACCTATGTAAATGCCCTGCAACTATTCGAAATGAAAGGCGGCAGTCCCGAAGACCGGTTGCTGGACAAACTCCTGATTTTTGCGTTGATAGAAGCCCGTAGCTGTGAACGTTTTAAACGCCTGAGCGAGGGCCTGGATGATGAATACCTCCGCAGCTTTTACCGCCGTTTTATGGAAAGCGAAGCCGGTCATTATGTAATGTTTATAGAACTGGCCCGAACCTATATAAACGAAGAAAAAGTAAACCTCCGCTGGAAACAATGGCTGGAATATGAAGCCGGCATCATGAATGAAATGGAAGTGAGGGGCGACAGGATCCATTAGCCGGGGATTGGGAATCAGGGATTAGGGATTGGGGACTTGTAATTAGTATTGCTTAATCCAAAACATTTAATTTCAGCCCATCATATTCCACAAATCAATTCAAGTAAACTAACTATTAATCCCATATCCCTAATCCCTGGTCCCTAATCAACCAACATGCTCAGTTTCATCTCCAAAAAAATAATGTACGGCTTCCTGGTATTGCTGGGCGTGGTGGTGATCGTGTTCTTTTTGTTCCAGGGTTTTGGCGACCCGGTAAGGATGACGCTGGGGCAAACAGGTGATAAGAAAACCATCCAGAATATTCGCAAAGAGCTATACCTCGATCAACCCAAATGGAAACAGTTTGTGCTATACCTGAATGATGTTTCACCACTCAGCATCAATAGCAAAACGGACATTGAAAGCAAACAATTAAAAGGATTGTTTGTCGGAGGCGATACTAAAGTGGGTTTAAAAGTGCCTTACCTGCGCAGGAGTTATCAAACAAAAAAACCAGTGCTGGAGGTGTTAATGGAAGCCTTACCCGGAACCATAATATTAGCCCTTGCAGCTATGTTTATTGCTACCGTATTAGGTATCGCCCTGGGCGTACTGGCAGCGGTTAAAAAAGGCACATGGATGGATACTTCTGCCATTTTTACAAGTATCCTCGGTATTTCAGCCCCCTCTTTTTTTATGGGTATTGTGCTGGCCTACCTGTTTGGTTTTGTTTTAAATAATTACACCGGTCTCAGCATGACCGGCAGTTGGTTCGACCTTGATCCTTTTGATGGACGAACCTATTCGTTTCAAAACCTGATCCTTCCAGCACTTACTTTAGGCATCAGGCCGCTGGCCATTATCACCCAGCTCACCCGTAGTGCTATGTTGGATGTTCTGAAACAGGATTATATCCGTACGGCTTATGCCAAAGGGCTCAGCAGCCGGACAGTGATCTGGAAACATGCGCTCCGAAATGCATTGAACCCGGTGATCACCGCTATTACCGGATGGTTTGCCGAACTATTGGCCGGCGCTTTTTTCGTAGAATATATTTTCGGCTGGAAGGGTATTGGAAAGGTAACCGTGGATGCTCTTGAAAAACTCGATTTCCCGGTAGTGATGGGCAGTGTGCTGATCACCGCCACATTCTTTATCATGGTGAATATACTTGCCGATATTTTATACGGGGTGGTAGATCCGCGGGTGCGGGTGAAATAGGTCAATTGGCAATAAGTCATTGGTCATTAGGTCAGATGCATGTATACTGTTCTTAGAAAATTTTGGTCGGAGAATCGCGCAGGACAACAAGCACAATTGTTCCCCGCTGGCGGGGACAGGTTTTGCCGCAGGCAAAAGCAGGGGTGGTAGTGCTGGTGCAGAAAAATAATTGACTATGTAAACTGTAAAAATTGAAGGATTCTAAATCGTCACATATTATTCAACCAACAGAAAACTGGTTTAATTCCGATTCACGTTTTGACAAATTATACCCCTTGCATATCCGTCAACTTGGCTCCAGGCATTGGACCAACCTGGAAGTAGCAGAGAGCGCAGCCAATTTCCTGGCTGCCGGAAAAGGAGCAAAAATTTTAGACATCGGCAGTGGCGTCGGCAAATTCTGCCTGGCTGCCGCACATTATAAGCCAGATGCCCAATATTTTGGCGTGGAGCAACGTAAAGACCTGGTAGGGTACGCAGATGCAGCCAGGAATACACTGAAATTCAACCATGTGCATTTCATCCATGGCAATTTTAAAGACCTCGATTTCAGCCACTACGACCACTTTTATTTTTACAACGCCTTTTATGAGAATATTGCCGGAGAGTCAATGATAGATGAAAGCCTGCCCTATTCTGCTGACATATTCAACCAATACAACTGGCTGCTATACAAAGAACTACAAAAGCGGCCTTCCGGTACCCGGCTGGCTACCTATCACAGTACCGAAAACGAAATTCCTGAAGATTATTTATTAGTGGGAAGCGATATGGATGAGCTTGTAAAGTTTTGGATGAAGGAATGATGTCCACCCCATTTTCGGTTAAACACAGTTTTCATGTGATTTTTACACAATCTTCCACAGCAGTTTTGTGTACCACCTCAAACCCTATCTTTGCCGCCTCAAAAATTAACGTAAAACGCTTATGAACAATTTGATCTACGTAGTACCAGCTATGGGTATTGTAGGGTTGCTGTACACGTTCCTCAAGTTTGCCTGGGTATCTAAACAGGATGCAGGTAACGACCGGATGAAAGAAATCAGCGCTTATATTGCTGAAGGTGCTATGGCATTTTTAAAGGCCGAGTACAAGATCCTGACCTATTTTGTAATTATTGGTGCTATTTTATTGGGCATCATGGGCTATAGCAATGCCAATAGCCATTGGAGTATTGCAGCTGCATTTGTGGTAGGTGCATTTTTTAGTGCGCTCGCAGGTTTTATTGGTATGCGTATAGCTACCAAAGCCAATGTTCGTACGGCACAAGCCGCAAGAACGAGTTTATCCAAAGCCCTCAATGTATCGTTTACCGGGGGTAGCGTAATGGGAATGGGCGTAGCAGGATTGGCCGTTTTAGGACTCGGTGGTTTATTCATCCTACTATACATCACATTCGTTTCCGGGTTAAATCCTGGATCTGAAGAATACAGGCTTGCACTTGAAAAAGCCATTGAAATATTGACCGGTTTTTCATTAGGTGCTGAATCTATCGCTTTGTTTGCCCGTGTGGGCGGCGGTATTTACACCAAAGCTGCCGATGTAGGAGCCGATCTGGTGGGTAAAGTAGAAGCTGGTATACCCGAAGATGATCCTCGTAACCCCGCAACCATTGCCGATAACGTAGGTGATAATGTAGGCGATGTGGCCGGAATGGGAGCTGACTTGTTTGGTTCATATGTTGCCACAGTGTTAGCCACCATGGTTTTAGGCAGAGAAACTTCCGCCGTAGGCGATGCTTTCGGTGGCCTCTCCCCTATCTTTTTGCCAATGATGATTGCCGCAATGGGTATCATCTTTTCAATTGTAGGAACCTTCTTTGTACGCATCAGTGAAACTGCCGGGTTAAGTACACATAAAGTACAGAGCGCCCTGAATATGGGTAACTGGGGTTCAATGGTCTTAACTGCGATCGGCTGTTATTTCCTGGTAAACTACCTGTTGCCGGAAAACATGGTATTAAGAGGCTACTCATTTACTAAAAATGGTGTGTTTGGTGCTATCATGGTGGGCCTGGTTGTAGGTGCTTTAATGAGCATCATCACAGAATATTATACTGCCATGGGCAAACGCCCGGTGATGAGTATTATCCGCCAGAGTGCTACCGGCCACGCTACCAATATTATTGGAGGATTGGCTGTGGGTATGGAAAGTACGATGCTACCGATACTGGTTTTGGCTGGTGGTATTTATGGTTCTTTCGCTTGCGCCGGTTTATATGGTGTGGCTATAGCTGCGGCAGGTATGATGGCCACTACAGCGATGCAATTGGCCATCGACGCCTTTGGCCCTATTGCTGATAATGCCGGTGGTATTGCAGAGATGAGCGAATTGCCCGCCGATGTTCGTGAAAAAACAGATATCCTGGATGCAGTGGGTAACACTACTGCCGCCAGCGGAAAAGGTTTCGCAATTGCTTCGGCTGCTTTAACTGCGCTTGCTTTGTTTGCTGCGTTTGTAGGTATTGCCGGTATCGATGGCATTGATATTTATCGTGCTGATGTATTGAGTGGTCTGTTTGTTGGCGGCATGATTCCGTTTATATTTTCTTCACTGGCCATTAAAGCCGTAGGCCAGGCAGCAATGGCAATGGTAGAAGAAGTGCGTCGCCAGTTCCGTACCATCCCGGGAATTATGGAAGGTACCGGCAAACCGGAGTATGACAAATGTGTAGCCATTTCTACCCAGGCTTCACTTAAAAAAATGATGTTACCGGGAGCAATCGCACTCATAACTCCTATCGTTATCGGTTTCGTTTTCGGACCTGAAGTGTTGGGTGGATTTTTAGCCGGTGCAACTGTTAGTGGCGTATTAATGGGTATTTTCCAGAACAACGCCGGCGGTGCCTGGGATAACGCTAAGAAGAGCTTTGAAAAAGGCGTAGAGATCAATGGCGAAATGTATTACAAGAAGAGTTTGCCGCACCAGGCTTCAGTTACAGGAGATACCGTGGGTGATCCGTTTAAAGATACTTCTGGTCCTTCCATGAACATTCTTATCAAACTGATGAGCATCGTGTCGCTGGTTATTGCACCTACACTGGCTAAACTGCACCACGATAAAATAGAAAGTAACCGCAAAGCAAAAATGGAAGCGATACAACAATTGGGCGCCAGCTCAACTGTTGCTCCTGCTGATAAAACGGTTACTATTGAAGGTATAAATCAACCAAAAAACGATGCGGTTGCTTCAACCGAAATGGTAGATACAAAAGCTGCAGTTGCAGTAAATCCGGTCGCAGATGCACCGGCTAAAACGACAGTAAACACACAGAAAACATCAGAAAAAGTGACGCAAGGTTCTGTGCCTGAAAATTAATTTGGTGGAATCAGAAAAAATATCTCTACTTTAGAATTCTCTTAATCAAACCATTCCAAAAGTCCCGACGTTTCCACGCCGGGGCTTTTTGTTTAAGATCGTTTTAGAACATACAGCTCAAATGCAAAATCTCAACCAGTAGAATGGGGAACCCTTCTAGTTGGCGGGCTTTCTGAACTGAATCAATTCCCGCAATAATTGACCTTGCGTAGTACCAACACCTACAATCCGGTCTACGGTATTATGTTGCTCCAAATGACCCCTGTATAACTTCCCGGTAAGTTCCTTTTCGTTGTTTTTTCTCCTGACAGTCAATGTTACTTCGGAATGCGCGGTGTTCCCTTCTATGTACTCGCCCCAGAGTTGTTCCAGGTTTTCGTCGGTCAAAACATTGCCTTCAATACGCAATAACTCATCGCCTTCCCTTATGCCCAGGGCATTATTCCTGTCAATTTCAGTGATCATGAAAGTCTTGTTTTCTTCATTATAACCGAGGCTGATTGTTTTGCTGATGAAATACACGCTTGTCTTTTTAAATTCGTTAAAATCGTATCCAACCATGGCAAAAAACTCCGCATATGCCAATGGCTTATCGCCTACTATGTAGTCATCAATAAAAGGTCGTACATCCGGATGCGATGCTTTTATTATTTCTGCAAAAAGTCCATTGTCTTTAAAAGGTTTACCGGGGCCATATTTTTTGGTCAGTTCCATAATCACCGATTTCAAATCTTTAGCACCACTGGTTTTGGAACGGATAAGAATATCTAGCATCATAGCTGTAAGAGCCCCCTTGCTATAAACACTGCTGTATTTCTCCTTATACTCGTCTTCCAGCACGTGCTCACTCATTAAGGTCTGCGAAAAATTGCCAAACTTTTCCGACTCACTGATTTTTTTACGCATTTTTCCAAAAAACTCCTTTTCGGTTATCAACCCGCTTTGCACCTGTACCAGGTTGGAAAAATATTCGGAAACACCTTCATAAAGCCAGAGATGCTTTGACATTTTTGGACTGATGAAATCGAACGCTTCTATTTCTTCACTATGCAGGTTCAGCGGTGTAAGTATATGAAGAAACTCGTGGCTTACGATCCCCAAGACAGTTGATTTAAGCCTGGGTTCGTAGGGCATTTCAGGCAAATAATACAAGGATGAATAACTGTGTTCCAATGCCCCGTATCCATTGCCCATGTTCTTTTTGCCCATATTATCTACATCGTCAAAATAAAAAAGAAACTGGTAGGATGGAACCGGCAAACCTCCAAAAAACTTGTCAAGGCTTTCAGCCACCGGTTTGATATAGCCAGCCAATTGCCGGCTGGTTACTTTTTTATTAACTGAGACACAACAGATATTGATGGCTGTGTTTCCGATCATGAATGACGTCGTGTCGGGTATGCTATAGATCACGGGGTTGTCAACCAGGTACAAATAATCGGGAGCTTTCAGGATATCCTGTTCTGCGCTGCTGTGAACCACCTCCATATGCGTGGATGCAAAAAATTGAGCCGGCTTAGTAACCGCTATTTCAACTGGCAGCTTTTTGTATCCTTCAAAATAGCCATAGAAAGCATGGTTGTTCATCACCACATTGTTACCAGCTTCTATGTTGCTGCCGCCCGGCTGAAAGATAAAATCTTTGTCGGGCTTGTCCCAGGTATCGTTTACCAAATAGCTAATACTGGCGAGTGTGCTGGCATTGCTGATTAAATACTGGTTGGGGTTTAATTTATTGGTCTTCAATTTTTTACCATCTTTATCTACGGCGATAAAATCGTCAATAAACTTGCCGAAGTTCTTTTCGTTATATGAACCGGGAATCACTTTTGGAAATGAAAAGACAATCTCTTGCTCGCTTATCGTTGGCGTAATAAGTTGCACTGCCACCTTATCATCTTTTATGTGTAGCAGGTCGGCCTTGTAGTGATAACGATTTTGGGCGTGAAGTATTTGGAATGATCCCAGGAAGAGGGCAAGCAATAATTTCATTTAGAATATTTGATGAATAAGGCAGCAAGTAAATGAAAAATCTGAATGTGCATCCTGATAAATTTCCAGGCGTATCAGCATTCCGGGTAAGGGCAAGAGGTTACTACAATTGTTTTGAAAAATATGCCAGTTCA
The DNA here is from genome assembly GCA_040386335.1 of Bacteroidota bacterium. Lineage (GTDB taxonomy): Bacteria > Bacteroidota > Bacteroidia > Chitinophagales > Chitinophagaceae > JAZKFT01. The sequence continues at coordinate 93,546 of JAZKFT010000008.1, read as the reverse complement.
TCACTAAAATCAAGCCCGGTCAGCCGCTGCTGCAGCAATTTTGCCCGCTCCAGCATGGTAGCTAAAAACTGCTGGTGTTGCTTAGATGATGGGTGTAATGAACGGTGGTTTTTTGCATGAACAAGTTTATTGATCTCCTCCATGTCTTTTTGCGTGGACTCGTTTATACCTGCAGCCACGAATTTTTCCCATACATATTGGGTTGCCTGGTAATTCGGATGTACAAGGTCTTCTGCGTAAAAGCGATAGTCCCGCAGGTCGTCGATAATGAGTTCATAGCTTGGAAAATAAAAAATGTTGCTATTGGACTCCAGTACCTGGTGAACACCGGAAATGAGCAATGCTTTGCTACGGTTATTTTCCACGAGTCCTTCACGGTGATGGCGCACCGGGCTGATGGTAAAAATGATATTGGCTGAAGGATTGAATGCCTGGATAGCAGACACGATATGCTGCAGGCTTTCATTTACCTCTATATCAGTTAGCAACCTGTGTTTAAAATGCTGCTGCGGTACTTTGTGGCAATTAGCTGCGGCCTGATCTTCTTTACCACCCAGAGAATCATTTTTAAGTTCGTATACCCATGAAGAACCAAGGGTAATGATGACCCATTTTGCGTCTTTCAGGAAACCGTGGGCACTGCTCACAGCATCATTTATCGTTTTTAATACTGTATCAGCATCGGGATGTGAAAACTGACCATGATGATCCCAGCTGGTATATAAATCGTTGAACAAAAAAAGATCCTGCTGTTGGTACTGTTTGTTACCGATATATGCCATCACCGCAGTTTCAATGCTTCTCGGGTTAAACAAAATACCATGCGGATTTTCCAGCACTTTGAACTTATGCAAAGCCAGCCGCTTGCTGATGTGATCGGTAAAGCAAGAGCCGATCAGCAGGATCGGGTCCTGCAATTGTATCTGATTGGCAAACGGTTTCACCTGTAGCTCTAGCCTGAAATCCATGATAGGTAATTAAGGGGCGACGTGTATTTATGATTTATGTTGTATGATGTCGGGTGAAAATTTTCATTGGCAACCTATAACCAAAAAAGCATTTAACAAGTGTCAAACAAAGATACTCCCTGCCATCGCCGATGATCTTTGGAGGGCATCTTTGTTTAAATGTTTGAGCAAACCCAAGGTTTCAAAATATGGAATCATCAGTTCAGTATCCATATTCCCCACCAATTCATCATCGGCCATCGGGCAACCACCAATACCTTTTAACGCCCCGTCAAAACGAGTACATCCTGCCTGTAAAGCAGCGTCCACTTTGGCTTTCCAGTTTAACGAAGTACTGTGCAAATGAACACCCAGCTGTGTATCGGGGTATTGGGGAATTAGGCTGTTCATAATCGAACTTACCTGCTCCGGGGTAGCGAGACCCACCGTATCTGCCATCGAAATAATACCGATTTCCATATCCACCAATTTGCCCACCCAATATCTCACCAGGTCTTCATTATACGCGTCGCCATAAGGGTTACCAAAGCCCATAGAAATATACACCACCAATTGCTTGCTGTTTTTGATACACAACTCCTGAATCTCATCTACCCTTCCCAGCGACTCTTCGATTGTGCTGTTGGCATTCCGCATTTGAAACGTTGGTGACACAGAAAAAGGGAAGCCGAGATAACTTACCTGGTCGAAAGTCACAGCTTCTTCTGCGCCCCTCGTATTAGCGACTATCGTCAACAATTTCGTTGAACTATTAGCTAGTGACAATTGACTAATCACCTCAGCTGTATCTGCCATTTGAGGAATGGCTTTTGGCGAAACAAAACTGCCACAGTCCAGTGTATCGAAACCCACATCCAGCAACGCCTGGAGATAAGCAATTTTTTTTTCTGTAGGTATAAAATGTTTCCAGCCCTGCATCGCGTCACGGGGGCATTCTACCAAATGGATGGGTGATTGCATAAGCTAAAAATTATAATACACTTGTTGCCATGGTTGAAAAGATTGAGAAAATTTGTCACCACCGTTTGGTGCTATTTTTCCGCTCTTCCCATGTTTGCCTGTCGATTACCATATTCAATGCAATCCAGGTTTCACCGTTGATTTTCCGTTCCAGTTTTTTAGACGGGTCGACAACAAACCCTACTTTTTCATAACATTTGATGGCACCTGCATTCCAATCAAAAACATTTAGTTGGACCCTGGTTTTACCAAAACCTGAAAACGCCAATTCCAGCAATAGCTCCACTATTTGTTCCCCAAGTCCCCGTCCCCGGTTTGCTTTTTCGCCAATCAATATCCGTCCAAGTATTGCAGAATCTTCCGTTGAATAAACCTGGGCATGGCCGATGATGGCATTTGTAGCATTGTCCACCACTTTAAAAGCGTAGCGATTTGGATCCGCTAAAGACTGCTCTAACTGTTCATCTGTGAGTGGAAAATTAAAACCGGGGCCACCAAACTGCATCAACATTTCCTTGCTGTCCACCCAGGAAACCAGGCCAGCATAGGCAAGTTTGTCAAATTTTTCAAGCCGGACTGCTTTTTCAATCATATAAGCTGTTAACAATAATCATCATTTCCTCTGCCGCATGACTTCGTACAAAATCATGCCTGTGGCCACCGAAACGTTCAGGCTCTCAAAATCGCCTTTCATTGGTATTTTAAATGGCTCGTCACAAATTTTATACAGGGCCGGAAAGATGCCGTTTTCTTCACTGCCCATTATTATGGCACAGGGTTCCGCCAGGTTAAGATCGGTTACGGACGAAGGCGCTGTCATTTCACTGGCATATACTTTTATGCCATTCAGGTGCAGATCATCCACCGTTTTCATTAAACTGCTTACGCGGCAAACAGCAATTTTTTCCAGCGCTCCCGCTGAGGTTACAATTGCATCTTCATTTAATGCTCCAACCCCTTTGTCGGGAATAATAATAGCATTTACCCCGCAACAATACGCCGTTCGGGCTATCGCTCCAATATTCCTGATATCTGTGATGCCATCCAGGATCAGTAGCAGCGGCACTTCGCCATTTTCTACCACAAGGCTAATTACATCCTGTAAATCCTGGTATTGTACTTTGGAAATAAGGGCTACACAGCCATGGTGGTTACTTACATTCAGGCCATTCAGCTTTTCAACCGGTACTTTATTAATCGGTATCACCAACTCCCGGGCAAGATTTTTTATTTCTTCAATCTGGTCACCACGAACTGTGTCCTGGAGATATATACGGTCCAGTTGCTTTCCGTCCTTCATGGCGGCCATCACTTCATCCCGGCCAACTATTAAAAGATTTTTTTTCGGCCGGTGCTGGTGGGGTCTTTGTCTAAAATTTTTCACCGGGTAAAAATAGCCTAATTACACCTGTGGGGGAAATTCAACTCTGTGTGCCACAAAATTTTATTGCCGCCAGCGAAATCAGGAATTAAAATCGAACCAGCAAAAAATTGCAGCAACCAGCAAGCTGCTTCTTTCTATATTTGCGGCTCTACCACCTTTTATAGCACGCTGCATTAACTCTTGACCAAATCATGATCACAAAAAATATACGAGGACTCATCAGGATTGCAAGCCTTTTATCGGTGATTATTTTGTTGGTATATGGTTATGTAAACCACAAATACATCAACCAAATAAGCGACAGCTACAACAAGATCTTAAAAACGTCACTCGAGAATACATCCACCGTCCAAAACATCGCACGAAACTCTTCACTTCGCCTGGTGGAGCTCAATAGTTTGCTGAACGTTAATTCCAAAATTTCCAGTGAAAAACGAATTGCGGAGATCTATGACCTGATCACTAAAAATGATATTTACTACGAAGCATTTAGCCTGCTCCCTTTAACCGACAACCAGAAAAATGGTTTTGCAGAATTGACGGAATTCAGAAAAAAATGTCTTTCCCAAATGGACAGTTTTATTCATGTCGTAAAAAAAGGCAGTTTAGTAGAAGCCACAGTTTATTTCGAAAAAACCGTACAGCCAGATGAGCAGCTTTATGGCGCTAAACAAATAGGATTTGCCAGTTCGTTCCGCAACGAGGCCTATTCCAATGCCACTACGGTAGAGTCGATCTCCGCAAAAGTGAGCTTCCTGAATATCCTTGTGTCTTTTGTTATTTTGTTTATTATTATTATCTCTTTGCTCTATCTCATATTGCTCGTCATCAGTTTCTTCAGGGAACTGCGCTGGTCGGGTATAGCAGGCGACAATGTTACGGTGGTAAACGAATAATAACAGCACTTTCCAGTGTTCGATACCTGCTAACGAATCACTACCAGTTTCTCCGCACCCCATTCATTTTCGGTAGTAATGTATTTTACAATGTAAGTTCCGGCGGGGTATTGACCCAGATCCGCTTCCCATGTCGATTGTTTTGCCTTCGCGGTTAAACGCATTAAAAGCTTACCGGTAAAATCTGCTATAAAAACTTCTTTCAACAACTTATTGCTTTTAATAGCAATGCGACCACTGGTAGGATTAGGGGATATTTTTACTTTCAACAGGTTTTCCGGCATCTTAACAAAAGGCTGCGGGGCCGTAGAAGAAGCCGCCATACAGGCGGGTGTGTATAATGTTTGACCAATAAGACGTTGTAAAAGGTTGTTCAATAATTCCACATTAAAAACATCGGTCGTGGGTTTTAAGTGGGTGCCGCCAATACCACTGTTATCAGTAAGAAAAACATAGGTACCATTTGTGCCCAGTGCCAGGCTACGCATCAAAAATTCTGTGCCTTTATCTGCCCCGCTGCATACGATGGGTATTATCCTTACACCCTTTTCTGCTGCCTTTTGCATTAGTGTATAGAGGTCAGCTTCGGTCCCTTTATGTGGCGGTGCATCGAGTACCAGGAACAACAGTTTTGTACGGGCATTCTCGCTCCAGCTAAGACTATCTAAAGCTGTATGCAGAGCGGATTCGACGGCCTCGGGCGTATCACCACCCCCGCCGGCCTTTTGCAGTTTAATAAAGTTGAGAACTTTTAGGAGGTCTGTGTTAAAATCTACATGACGGGTTACATACTCATCACCTTTATCCCTGTAAAAAACAGAAGAGGCCCGAAGATCAAGGTTACTGAATTTGTCAAAGGTTTTCCGCAGCACATCTTCAAGTTCCAGTTTTAAGAATTCTATCTCGTCGCCCATACTGCCTGTGGCATCCACCACAAAAGCAATATCTACAATATTGTTTTCGGAGCATGCAGTACTGAGTTCCATACGGTTGATGCCATTCACAAAACCCGTTGGCCGCTCTATGTCGGCATAGCCTTTTACGGTAATATAATATTGTTCATCTGTGTCAAAGCCTGCTGTGTTCATACCTGCCCACAACTCCGCTTTCCCTGTATTATCTGTAATACCCGTCCACACTATTTCTTTTGTAAGCTTTTTAACCAGCTGAACCTGTTGCCCAACTGCCGGTGTATAGTTTTTATGCTGCAGTTGCACGCAATAACGTTGCCGCGGAAAGAGGTTCCAGTTTTGGCTATGTGTCTTAAAATCAGATTCTGTAAAATCCTCCCACATCTTCCATTTATTAAAATCATTTACCTCACCTGCCGTCACAAGCCTTGTATGGTAAGCCTTTTCACCGGAAGCTGTGGTCATGGAATCGTTGAATGAAATTTTTTTTCCAGAGAAATAGTTTAGGTCTGCGGTTCTTGCAAGTCCCGGGCTACCGGATACGGCGCCGCGTAGTCTGACCGGGGTTCTGGTGGCCGATACAACACCCGGTTCGCCGACACTTAACCCCGCAACTTTTCCCTCTAAAGCCGGTTCGTATTTCAATGCAGATCCAGTGAATGATTCTTTTGACAAAATGCCTGAACTGCTGCCGGTTACATCCTTTCGTTTACTGGAACCATAGCCTGTTACAACTACTTCGCTTAGTTCACGTCTTGCCTTTAATAACACTACTTCGAATTTAATGTCCTTCACTGTTTTATCGGTAACCCGAACTTTGTATGACTCGTACCCGACGGCGCTAAAAACCAATGTGTCCGGCAGTTTAGCAGCCATTATTTTAAATGTACCATCAGCATTGGTAAGTACGGCATTGGCTTTGTTCATAAAATTTACCGAAATGGCCGGGGCTGCCAAACCTGTTTCCCCGAGTACCCTTCCTGTAATGAGCTGGCCATATGATTTTGAGATTGCGAATAAGAAAATGACAAAAAGAAATGCGGTCAGTTTTGGTTTCATACAAATAGTTTTGGTTTAGATTAGCCGCATAGAACATTTACACAAAGAGGTATTTTTTTTCTGAAAGAAAAAAATACCTGCTAAAAACCAGATCGCCATGCCATTAAACGAACAATTTCAACAGGCTGTAGCCGACAGCAAAACCCTCAGCGAAAAACCTTCTAATGAAACATTATTACAATTGTATTCATTGTACAAACAAAGTACAGAGGGGGATGCAGAAGGTGACGGGCCCGGAAACCCTTTTGATTTTGTAGCCAAAGCCAAGCACAATGCATGGGCGGAATTGATAGGAACCACTAAAGATGCGGCGATGCAGCAGTACGTCGATTTGGTGAATAAATTGAAAGGCTGACCAGGATAATTGTAAGATCAGGCCGATTATATTTTTTTTAAAGAAGGCAGTCGGCAACCCTGACGAGACTTTAATAAATTTAAAATTGACCAATTATGCATCAGATTAATCATGCATTCATCATGGCTTAGACAAAACAAATGAAACAAATTCTCTTATTCGGTGCCGGCAAATCATCCACTTGCCTGATAGATTACCTGGTTCAAAATGCCGGAACGGAAAACTGGCATATTACCATCGCTGATGTTAATACAGCTATTATTGAAGCCAAAACCAACAAGGCAGTTTGCACAACGGCAGTAGCCGTTGATATCAATAATGCCACTGCAAGAGAAGCATATATTGCCAGTTCGGATATTGTGATTTCTTTGATGCCACCCTCTTTGCATTTCCTGATTGCGCAAAGTTGCCTCTCCGCAGGTAAAGATTTATTGACTGCATCTTACGTTGACGAACAGTTAACGGGCATTGCTGACGAAATTGAAAAAAAAGGGTTACTGTTTCTCTGCGAAATGGGTCTGGATCCGGGAATTGACCATATGAGTGCCATGCAAATGATTGATGGCATTAAAGCAAAAGGAGGTACCATTACTTCTTTCAAATCGCATTGCGGTGGATTGGTAGCGCCCGAAAGTGACGACAATCCATGGCATTACAAAATAAGCTGGAATCCGCGAAATGTAGTGCTGGCGGGCAGTGCAGGCGCCGTGTATAAAGTTTGGGATGAAGAAGAGGAAGTGGCCTATGAAGACATATTTTCAGAATGTGCAGAGATAGAAGTAGAAGGCACAGGCAGCTTTGCCTGGTATCCAAACAGGGATTCGTTAAGCTATATTCCCGTTTACAAACTGGAAGAAGCCGCAACATTCATCCGCACCACTTTGCGGCACCCGGCATTCTGCAGGGCCTGGGCTATTTTGGTAGACATAGAAATGACAAGCAATGACGACGGAGAAGTTATCAGCAATTGCAAAACAATTGCTGAATGGTTTAATCATAAAGTAACTCGGGCGGCGGGCATGGATTGGGAAGCTTTTAAAATGACTTCCGTCAAAGAAGAAGATCAAAAAGAGATCACGGAGATGTTTTCCTGGTTGGGATTATTCAGTGACAAGCAAGTGCCGGAAAACCATAGCAGTTCTGCGGTTATTTTACAGCAAATCCTGGAGGAAAAATTGGTACTGCTGCCGCATGATAAAGACATGGTAGTAATGGTGCATGAAATAGATTATGCAATAGGCGAAGACGAAACAACCCTTGTGAGTTCATTGGTTGTAAAAGGCCTCGACAACCTGAGAACGGCGATGGCTAAAACAGTTGGATTGCCGCTGGGGATTGCGGCAAAATTGATTCTAAATGGAACGATACAATTAACAGGATTGCATATACCCATCATAAAAGAAATTTACAATCCTGTTTTAGCAGAGTTACAGCAAAATGGTATTTCGTTTACAGAAACAGAGGAAGCGCTGTAATGGAAAAATTTGCCATCAGTATAGCAGAAGCAGCAGAACAGTTGCGGAAAGAAAACGGCCGGAAATTTACGGTGTTGGGGCGGCATCAGACAATGAGTATTGAATATTTTGCTCCTGAAGTTAATGACACGCAGACACCGCATTTACAGGATGAGATTTATGTTATAACCAGTGGTCATTCTGACTTTTACAGGGGTGGTGAAACCGTTCCCTGTAAAACCGGTGACCTGCTTTTTGTTCCTGCCGGAATGGAACACCGCTTCATAAATTTCAGCGAAGATTTTGCTACCTGGGTTATTTTTTATGGCCCGGATGGTGGAGAAAAGCCATAGCGCCGTTTCTATTGTTTGATCGCCTTTTCACCATCCCACAAAAAAGTCACTGTATATTTTTTTGATGTTGTTTTTTCCTTTTCGTCGGTTTCTTCCTCTTCTGTTTTTTTATAGATCTTTCCGGGTTTCCCATTTTTATCAGCGGGAAAAACAAACACTTCATCATGAAAATAAACACCTGCATCTCCCACCGACATTAGCTGAGGTAATAGCAGGAGTTTTTCGCCGGTCCATGCAATATACTGTGTGATGGCAGCCACCCCACAGGCTTCCCCGGACAAGGAGGTAAGCAAAAGATACTTCACATTCTTTAAACCGCCACCCGGCAACACTTTAGCAGTGTTAGACGCAAGGCTTTCAGTGCTACCTACATCCCAGGAGACTTTGGCAATAATAGAGTCGTTGCGAAGGGCTTTCATCTCGGCAACCATTACATCGAATATTTCATTACTATCCTTTGCCTTTCTCTTTACCAGCCCTTTTAAACCAAATAAAAATTTTGTTTCTGCTCTCCTCATCGGCGTAAGGCAAAGGTTTCCGCCCCATATATATCCCTTATGGCTAGTGTTATTTTTGGTGTAGTGTACAAAGTACCAGGGCGCTGCCTTACCGCCTGCCACCAGTATCGAGTCCAGTCTTTCATCTATAAAAATCTCGGTACCAATCGTAAGTGTATCAGCTATCGTCGCCTTAAGATGAGGTGCTGTTCTCACATTCATAGAATCATTGAATGTATACGAACTGCTTCCTTTTTCAAAGCTAAAACACCCCTGTGCATATATTTCGGTCTGAGCATGGCAAAAATGGGAACCAACAATGCAGCCCAACATAATCAACAGTTTTTTCATCCTTAAGACTATTAGGTTTTCAATAATTTCAATAATTCCGCCACTCCTTCTGTAGCTGGCTTTTCGATGGCAACAATATTCCGGTAGCCTCTTAGTGATGGAATGGTTTTGTCAATAATATATTTCATGGCAAACGGTGGAACATAGTCTATCAAACCTGCCGCAGGATATACCTGTAGCGATGTGCCGATGCAGACAAAAATGTCGGCGTTTCTCATAATTCCTGCCGCTATTTCTATCATGGGTACGCCTTCGCCAAACCAAACAATATGAGGCCGCAACTGGGCGCCGTCTTCCGCTAAATCACCCAATTTAATGTCACCGGATATCGGGTAAATCAATTCCTCATCTATTTCACTGCGCATTTTTAATATTTCGCCATGCAGGTGTACAACCCGCGTACTGCCACCACGTTCGTGCAGGTTGTCTATGTTTTGTGTAACGATGGTTACATCAAAATCCTTTTCCAATGCAGCAAGTCCTGTGTGGGCAGCGTTGGGAAATACCGTATTTACATCCCTGCGCCGCTGGTTGTAAAAATCTAAAACCAATTGCGGATTAGCCTCCCAGGCTTCGGGAGTAGCCACATCTTCTATGCGATAGGTTTCCCAAAGCCCGTCTGAATCCCTGAATGTCTTGATACCGCTTTCAGCGCTTACACCAGCTCCACTTAGAACAACGATATGTTTTTTGTCAGCCATGTTTTTTATGTACGAAGCAACAATATTTTATTGAAAAGCAGCCGGCCTTTTTTGTGCATCCAACTCAAATATTGTATCATTAACATCCCTAAAATACCTCTTATGAAAACAATCATTCTTTTGTTGCTGACTTATTTATGCTCCTATCAGGCCGCTGCTCAGTACGATGATGTTAAACAGTTAATGATACAGGGTGCCACATTACACGACAGCGGAAAATATGATGATGCTATTGCAAAATACGATGAAGCACTGGCAATAGATCCACGCAACATGGAACTGCAGTACGAAAAATCCTTCAGCCTGTACGCTGCAAAACGTTTTGATGAAGCAAGGAAACTATGCGAAAAAATGATAGATAATTTTAAAGGTATAGCGGGCATGGAGAACGTGTATTGTAATCTTGGCAGCATTTACGATGACACCGGAGACCCCAAAAAAGCGATAAAAACATACAACAAAGGCATTGATTATTTCCCTGGATTTTCCCTGCTGTATTTTAACCGGGGACTTACCCAAATGAAAATCAAGGAATACGATGATGCCCTTGTCAGTCTGAAGAAATCAGCAACACTGAGAACCAGCCATCTTTCCACCAATTACTGGCTGGCGGAACTTGTAGTAAACGATAACAAGTATGCCGGCCTGCTGGCTTATCTCACCTACCTGGTGTTCGATCGGCAAACGGAGCGGGCTGCCGGGATCTGGAAAACGACAAACAAAATCCTGGAGGCCGGAGTAACCAGGACCGGCGCAAACAGCACCACGATCAATATATCGATGGATATGCTTAACAAAAAGAAAAAACCGGAAGATGATTTTTCGTCTTTGGAGTTAATGGTTCCGCTGATGACTGCAAGCAAATCGGACTCCGCACTCAAAAGCATTACCAAAGACGAAGCAGGAGCACTTAGCTTCCAGATGCAACTCGTATTTGGTTTATTAAAAAACAGCGAAAATAAAAAAGGCTTTTTCTGGACACACTATGCACCCATATTTGATGAAATGAAAGAAAAAGGTCATGTTGAAACATTTGCCCGATTGCTAAAAGCCGACCTGGAGAAGGACAGTGGTGCTAAAAGTTGGCTGGAAACCCATCCCGATGAATTAGTTGCATTCCAAACCTGGCTGGAGGGTTATAAGTAACGAAAATAAAACAGGCAATTTAAGTAAGAATGGTGCCTACTTAAATTGCCTGGTTAAGATGAAAAAAGATCACAAATCCGAAATCATAAATCCTACATCCTAGAACTGCCTGTATTCTCTTTTTACAAACTGGTTCGCTTCATCAAAATTGGTCACTTTCATATTATCTCCGTCCCACAATAATTTAATGTAGCGCCCCGGGTAATCAAACTTCTTAGCGTCCGCGGCTGATTGCTTCCTGAGATCGAAGCTGCGAATGGCAAGGTTGCCCATGATCACCGTTTCGGTTAGCGGACCTGCAATAGAAAATGGTGAGCTCATATTCTTATGCTGCTCGCTGCCATAGCCGGCTATGGCGGCTTCCACCCACTGTGTATAGTGTCCGTTAGCTCCGCCCGTTACCCGTGGAATTTTTTCTTTCACCTGGACATCGTTCATCCGGCTCAATGGCAAAAGTCTTGGGTCGGCTCCGTAAGTACTGCACATCATTTTGCCTTTTGTGCCCACCATTAATACACCATTACCTCCGTCTCCGAATAACTCCGTCGCCGCCAGTTCTTCCGGCCGTTCGGGCTGTATTCCCCCGTCCATCCAATGCATCTTAATATCCGGCTTCTTACCCTTTCCCTTAAATTTCAATATCACGTGCGATGAAGGTGGGCAGCTTTCTGGAAAATATCCACGCTTAAATTCATCTACATACACCGATCCTACACTGCATTCTGCCTCCGTTGGATAACCCAGTCCCAATACCCTGAACGGTGCTTCTATTAAATGACAACCCATATCGCCAAGGGCCCCGGTGCCATAATCCCACCAGCCACGCCAGTTAAAGGGCACCAGTTTTTCTACATAGTCTTTTGACGGCGCCGTTCCCAGCCAGAGATTCCAGTCGAGTTCTGCAGGTATCTGGGCTTTGGCTGAACTCCACGGAACGCCCTGTGGCCATACCGGGCGGTCGGTCCAGATATAAACCGTATGCACATCACCGATCACGCCTCCATCGTACCATTCCCTTAATTTTCTTACACCATCGCCGCTGGCGCCCTGGTTACCCATTTGAGCTACGAGTTTGTATTTTTCAGCAGCCTGTGTCAGCATGCGGGCTTCATAAATATCATGGGTCAACGGCTTTTGAACATACACATGCTTACCCAATTCCATGGCTGCCAGGGTTTGTATGGCATGGTTATGATCCGGGGTAGACACTGAAACAGCATCCATATTCTTATGCTCTTTGCTGAGCATCTCCCGGTAATCTTTATAATACTTTGCCTTTGGAAAACGCTCCCTGCTCTTGGCAGAACGACGGTCGTCCACATCGCACAGAAAAGCTATTTCTGCTTTGCCACTTTCGTAAAATCTTAGCAGGTCGCTTTCGCCTTTTCCCCCTGCACCAATTCCACCGATCAATAATTTATCGCTGGGCGCTATAAATCCTTTTCCACCAAGAACATGGCGGGGTAATATCATAAAGCCGGCAGCAACAGTTAAAGAATTCTGCAGGAATTTGCGGCGTGAATTCTGGTTATTTGGAGAAAGATCTTTCTTCTTCATATGGCTGGAGAAATTAAATCGTTAAAAGAAAATAGTACTTAAAACAACGCCCCTGGGGTTCGTGATTCCGAAACCGGCATCTGTGTTCCAAAAAGTAAAACCTGGGCAGTTTATTAAAGCCGCTTGATCATGATATTCTTGTACCAAACATTATTGCCATGATCCTGCAATGCTATTTTGCCTGAACTAAAAGTGCCAAAGGCAGGCATGGCTTTAAACTTGCTTCCTGCAATAAGTTTTTTCCAGTTATCATCCCACAACGTAGTGCTGACAATAGTTACGCCATTCAGCAACAGATCCAGTTTGCCGTGGTTACTGATAATTTCAGCATGGTTCCACTCCCCTTTCTTTACAGGTTCGCTGCTGGAAGCGATCAGGTCATAAAGGTCCCCGGCGCGATGTTTGTTTATTTTGGCATCGGCATGTCCTTCATTGTCCAGTACCTGCATTTCCATGCCCGTATGCCATACATAGGGAAATTGTTTGTCTTCCCTGGCATAAAAAATGATACCACTATTGCCACTGTCTGCTATTTTCCAGTCTACTTTAAAATGAAAATTGTCGTACATACTGTCGTACACAATATCACCGCCGGCAGAGCTTTGCCATCCTTCTTTTCTCGTGGCATCCAGGTGCAATGCGCCGTTGTCTATTTTCCAGTTTGTACCGATAGTGTCAGTGTTGTAAGTATGCCAGCCCCTGGTTGTTTTTCCATCAAACATGGGAATAAAACCATCACCCGTTTCTCCAGCCTTATTCTGCCCGCCGCAAGCAACTATCAAAATGGCCACAGCAATCGTCAATGCAATTTTATACATGATATTTTTTTTAATTTTTTAAGAGTAAAACGTATTTCACCATCTGTTTGGCATCTTCCTCGCTGACGGCGGCATGAGGCGTCATAGGCACGGCTCCCCATTGGCCGCTCCCGCCTTTTATGATGGTATTTGCCAGGCGGGTAATAGTAGTATCCGCAGCATTGGCATAACGCTCTGCGACCGCTGAATAGGCGGGGCCGGTAAAAGGTTCATTTACTTTGTGACAGGTGAGGCAATCTGACTTGCCCACCAACTCAAGACCTTTCTGATAGTCAGGATTTTTACTTCTGTCTTCTTTTGTAGTAGTTTCTTCCTTTGGTGTTTCTTTTGTTCCCTCGCCACCGCAAGCCGCAAGAAGGAATATAAAAGCAATACCCGGTAATAGTTTTTTCATCGTTATGGTAGTTTAATTGGTTAAAAAAATCATGCATGATCCAGCCCCAGAACAGCACGGTTAAAATTGGTATCGGTACTGGCACCGGCAAAGTCGTCGAAAGCTTTTTCGGTAACCCTTATGATATGATCTTTAATAAATGCCGCTCCCTCGCGGGCACCATCTTCGGGGTGCTTGATGCAGCACTCCCATTCCATCACCGCCCAGCCCTTAAAATCGTAGGCCGCCATTTTGCTGAATATGGATTTAAAATCCACCTGGCCATCGCCCGGCGAACGAAAACGGCCGGCCCTGTCGATCCAGTTTTGGTAGCCTCCATAAACACCTTGTTTGCCTGTTGGGTTAAATTCAGCATCCTTAACATGAAACATCCTGATGCGCTCATGATAATGATCGATGTACGATAGATAATCAAGGCATTGCAATACAAAATGAGAAGGATCAAAAAGCAGGCATGCCCTTGGGTGATTATTCACTTTTTCCAAAAACATTTCATAGGTGACCCCATCATGCAAATCTTCGCCCGGATGTATTTCGTAGCAAAGGTCAATGCCGTTATTGTCAAACTCGTTAAGGATGGGCAACCAACGTTTTGCGAGTTCGTTAAAGCCTTCTTCCACCAGCCCGGGCGGACGCTGTGGCCATGGGTTAAAAGTGTGCCAAAGCAAGGCGCCGCTAAAAGTGGCATGCGCCTGTAAACCAAGGTTCTGCGAGGCTTTGGCGCCGTACATCAGTTGTTGAACCGCCCATTCTGTCCGGCTTTTTGAATTGCCCCTGAGTGCTTCAGGAGCAAAGCCATCAAATAGCAGATCGTAGGCCGGATGCACCGCTACCAATTGTCCCTGCAAGTGCGTGGAAAGTTCTGTGATCTGCAAACCACATTCATTCACCAGCCCCTTTAGATCATCTGCATAGGTTTTACTTTCAGCAGCCAGTTTCAGATCGATACAACGACTGTCCCAGGTGGGTATCTGTACGCCTTCATAACCCAGGCCTTTTGCCCATTGGCAAATAGATTTGAGATTATTAAAAGGTTCTTTATCACCTAAGAATTGCGCAAGAAAAATAGCCGGTCCTTTTATTGTTGTCATTTTTTATTTACGATTTAAGATTTTGGATTTACGATGTGCTTTTTATGATCCTGATGCCTTGACGAAAACCTTGAGATATTTCTTCATCCTTTCATTCCCTCATTTTCACATTCTCTCATTCCTTCATTTCCACATTTCCACATTTTCACATTAAGAAAACGCTGTCCACTTCAAATCACTTTTACCCGAAGCCACTACATTTTCTATAAAACTCATGCCCCGGATGCCTTCATTGCACCCGGGAAAATCAAGCATTTCAGCAGTAGGTTCCTGGTTACACATCCGGGCATCAAGTGAAAGTGCAAAGTTTCTGTAGATGTTGGCAAATGCTTCCAGGTACCCCTCCGGATGACCGGCCAGTATACGCGTATTGTGTTTGGCAAATGAGCCGATATAGTTTGTCCCAGCCCGGTAGACTTCAGCAGGCTTATCCAGCCATTTTACAACAAGGCTGTTCGCGTCTTCCTGCTGCCACTCAATGCCCCCTAATTCGCCGTAAATAGCAATCTTTATATTGTTCTCTGCTCCTGCTGCAACCTGCGTGGCCATTAAGGTTCCACTGGCACCATTGTTGAATTTCAACAATACAGCTCCATCATCATCTAACCTCCGTCCCGCGACCACAATATTTAAATCGGCACAGATTTTTACGACTTCCAAACCGCTTACATACTCAGCTAAGTTAAATGCATGGGTACCTATATCTCCCATAGCACCGGCTATGCCGCTCTTTCCCGGATCAGTCCGCCAGTTGGCCTGCTTGTTTTCGGTATTTTCCAAAGCATTCGTCAGCCACCCCTGCGGGTATTCCACATGTACTTTTCTAATTCGCCCCAACATGCCTTCCCGTACCATTTGCCGGGCCTGTTTTACCATAGGATAGCCTGTGTAAGTATGGGTAAGCCCAAACAGCAAACCGGTTTCTTCCACTTTCGATTTTAATTCCTTTGCTTCTGCCAGGGAAAAAGTTACCGGCTTATCTATTATTACATGAAACCCTTTGTCGAGAGCCATCATGGCAGGTTCAAAATGTAAATGGTTAGGTGTAACAATCGATACAAAGTCCATACGCTGATCAGCAGGTGCCATGCTTTCCTGCTCTATCATTTGTTCGTAACTGGTATAAATCTTGTCGCCTGGTAAAAATAAAGTCCTGCCACTTTCGAGGGCATTATCAGCATTGCTGCTTAAGGCACCACAACTTAGTTCTATCAATCCATCTATATTGGCAGCTATCCGGTGAATAGCCCCTATAAAAGAATTACGGCCACCACCGATCATTCCCATTCGCAATTTTCGTTTCATACAGCCTATAAAGTTTTGTTTCGAATCCATGAAATAATATAAAAATCCTTACTTTCAGAAATTCTTTTTAATAATTGACACAACAAACGTTTGCGGAATGATCGTCATCAAAAAATTGCCATATTCGTTGATGAAACCAGTTCCCAAATCTTCACTTTTTTCAAAGCACTCACCAACGCAATTTTTACACCATAAAATCATGGGTATAAAAACTTGCTTGTCTAAAATGAAATAAGCCCCTTAATTTTCCACATCAAAAATTTGAACAGAATTTTTCAACGATTGCTATGAACCAAACCATTCAAAAAGACAAACTTTTTATTGCAAGTTGCCTTGCGTTACTGGTAACATCTCTCTCATTCGGTATCAGGGCAGGTATGCTCGGCACCTGGGAAAAACAATTTGGTTTATCCGAGGCTGAAATTGCCACCATTGCGGCAACAGCGTTCTGGGGTTTTCCACTGGCTGTGATCATTGGTGGTATTGTAGTTGATATTATAGGTATGAAACGGTTGCTGGTCATGGCATTCCTCTTTCATTTGGCAGGTATATTACTAACCATTTTTGCAACTGGTTATTGGACATTGTTTATTTCGACCTTACTTATTGGTATTGCAAACGGAACCGTTGAAGCTGCATGTAATCCACTGGTGGCAACGCTTTACCCCGATAAAAAGACAACGAAACTGAACCATTTTCATTTATGGTTTCCCGGTGGGATTTTTATTGGTTCTTTGCTCGTGTATTTACTAAGCCAGGCAGGTATCAACTGGCAAATACAGGTTGCTATCATGTTACTTCCTACTATTATCTACGGTTTTTTATTTTCAAGGTTGGCCTTCCCTCCTACCGAAAGGGTGGCCAGTGGTGTTTCCACCTCCGAAATGTACAAGGCATTGGCAAACCCGCTTTTTATTTTTATGATCATTTGTATGCTGGGTACAGCTATTACCGAACTTTTTACAGGCCAATGGGTAGAGGTCTTATTGAAAAATGTAACGGACAGTCCAATTCTAATCCTCGCTATTACAGCCGGGGTCATGGTTATAGGCCGCGGGCTGGCGGGGCCGGTAGTTAAACAATTTTCACCTGTTGGTGTGCTGCTAATGTCTGCAATCCTTGCCTCTCTGGGTCTATATCTGCTGGGCCATTCTACCGGCAATATGATTTTCGTCGGTGCCCTGGTTTTTGGTATGGGTGTATGCTACTTCTGGCCAACCATGATTGGTTTTGTTGCTGAAAATTTACCCAGGACAGGTGCCGTAGGCTTAAACCTTATGGGAGGCGCTGGTATGCTGGCGGTTTCGCTCTATTTGATATTTATGGGTAAGCACTATGAGAAAATTACCGAAAGCAAATTGCCCGCAGGAGCCGATATGGCTGCATACTCAAAAGCAGCACCAGGCACAGATATGGCCATTGCACTTACCAATGCTAAAAACGCAGCAGGTCCTGATATCATCAATACGACATTGATTATTCCCCTTTGCCTTATTGTAGCGTTTACCGGCCTGCTTTTTTACATGCGTGGCCGTAAGAACAAAACACAACCTATTTTAGCGTAATCATTATAAAAGCAACTCCATGTCGTCTCCCAAAAATAGAAGAAGGATGATCAAGAATTTATTGGCTGGCACCGCTGCACTGGCTGTTCCAGGTAGTTTATTGGCAAATGAAGATGAAAAAGAGAAAACGCCGGCCGGGCTGAAAGGTAATATTAACCACTCCGTTTGCCGCTGGTGCTTTAGCCAGCTTTCGGTGGACGAACTCTGCGTCGCCGTTAAAAAAATCGGGTTCAGTGCTATTGACCTTGTTGGGCCAAAAGATTGGGAAACACTCAAAAAAAATGG
The DNA here is from genome assembly GCA_040386335.1 of Bacteroidota bacterium. GTDB lineage: Bacteria > Bacteroidota > Bacteroidia > Chitinophagales > Chitinophagaceae > JAZKFT01. Next base: position 75,496 of record JAZKFT010000008.1, on the reverse strand, counting down.
TGTTCATTCGTCCATGTGTAATGGCGCAGAAATCAGCCTGGTAAAAGGTTGGAATGATAAACAGTTCCACGAAACGCTGATAAAAAATTACACGGAACATATAGAACTTGTTTCCAATGCGGGATATACCAACCTGATTTGCTTTAGTGGTAACAGAAACGGAATGGACGACGAAACGGGGCTTGCCAACAGCGCTGAAGGTCTGAAAAAAATTATGGCACTGGCAGAAAAGAAAGGTGTTGTTATCCAAATGGAACTACTCAACAGCAAGGTGAACCATAAAGACTATATGTGCGATCTCAGCACCTGGGGAGTTGAACTTTGCAAACGCGTGGGTTCACCTAATTTCAAATTGCTGTACGATATCTATCACATGCAGATCGACGAAGGCGATGTGATTGCCACCATCCAGAAAAATCACCAATATTACGGACACTACCACACTGCAGGCGTACCGGGCCGTCACGAAATAGACGAAACCCAGGAACTCTATTACCCCGCCATCATGAAAGCAATTTCTGCTACAGGTTTTAAAGGATATGTAGCCCAGGAATTCATTCCACTGGCAGCAGACAAACTGGCCTCTTTAAAAGATGCAGTACAGCGTTGTGATGTATAACTAGTTGATTAGTTCATTTGTTTATTGGTTCATCGGTTAATTAATGATAAGTCTACGGGATCAAATCGTAAAACCGAAATCGTAAATCGCTCTTTCGCTATAAAAATTTCAAACAAAATAAAAACGATTGTAACATGCCAGAAACGTACGATGCCATTGTGATTGGTTCCGGGATCAGCGGCGGATGGGCTGCCAAAGAACTTACTGAGAAAGGTTTAAAAACCATTATGCTTGAAAGGGGTAATAATATCGAGCATGTAAAAGATTATGTAAATGCCAATAAAGGGCCGTGGGAGTTTCCGCACCGTGGGGGCAAAACACAGGAAATGATTACCAATTACCCGGTGCTCAATCGTGATTATCCGTTGAACGAAACCAATCTTGAGTATTGGACCAATGAAAAAGATTGCCCGTACACGGAGGTAAAAAGATTTGACTGGTTCCGCGGTTACCATGTAGGTGGCCGGTCGCTGATGTGGGGACGCCAGAGCTATCGCTGGAGCGACCACAGCTTTGAGGCCAATGCGAAAGAAGGACATGCCGTAGACTGGCCCATCCGGTACAAAGACATTGAAAAATGGTACAGCTATGTAGAGAAATTTGCAGGCATCAGTGGTTCAAAAGAAGGGTTGCCTCAACTGCCCGACAGTGAATTTATGCCCCCTATGGATCTGACCTGCGTAGAGAAAGATGTGGCCGCCCGTATTAAAACAGCCTACAACGATACCCGCCGTATGATCATTGGCCGCGTGGCCAATATCACGCAACCCATACAAGCCAGGACCAATTGCCAGTATCGCAATAAATGCTGGCTGGGATGTCCATTTGGAGCTTATTTCAGTACCCAGTCTTCTACTTTGCCCGCAGCACAGGCAACAGGTAAATTAACACTTCGGCCTTTCTCTATCGTTACAAAAATTATTTACGATAAGGATACCAAAAAAGCCAAGGGCGTAGAAATAGTGGATGCAGAAACCAACAAAACCTATGAATACTTTGCCAAGGTTGTTTTTGTATGCGCTTCTGCCATGAACTCAACCTGGGTATTAATGAATTCAGCCACAGATGTGTGGCCAGGTGGTTTGGGAAGCACCAGTGGTGAACTGGGTAACAACCTGATGGATCACCATTTCCGCACCGGTGCCAATGGAAAACCCGAAGGTTACGACGATAAATATATTTATGGCCGCAGGCCAAATGGAATTTATATTCCGCAATACAGAAACTTGTTTGGCGACAAACGCGATTACGTTCGTGGTTTTGGTTACCAGGGCGGCAGCAGCCGCGAAGGCTGGCATCGCGAAATTGCAGAAATGAATATCGGCGGCGAATGGAAAGATGCGCTCAGCGAACCAGGCTCCTGGAGCATTGGCATCACCGGTTTTGGCGAAATACTTCCTTACCACGACAACAAAATAACGCTTGATCCAAACAAAAAGGACAAGTGGGGTTTACCTGTACTGGCCGTGGATTGTGAGATAAAAGAGAATGAACTCAAAATGCGGAAAGATATGGCGAATGATGCTGCTGAAATGCTGGAAAAAGCCGGCGTTAAGAATGTAAACACATTCGACAACAGCTATACCATGGGCATGGGCATTCACGAAATGGGTACGGCACGTATGGGCAGGGATCCAAAAACCTCTGTGCTGAATGGCAATAACCAGGTATGGGATGCCACCAATGTATTTGTAACCGATGGCGCTTGTATGACCTCTGCGAATTGTGTTAATCCATCGCTTACCTACATGGCGTTAACGGCAAGGGCAGTGGACTTTGCAGTGAATGAATTAAAAAAGGGCAATTTGTAAAAAGTGAATATTTGGAGCCCAGCTCTTATGCCTTGATTAGGCGATATTGGCGACGCTCCATTCATCTTGTTGCTACCATGGAGCTTTTATTGGCAACCTAAAATAGGGTCATTGCGAGGGTTTTTGCCCTAAGCAATCTCCAGGATTAGAAACTTTCAGGAGTTGAACCATTTCAAACAACCCCTGGAAATTGCTTCGGCCGGGCAAGAAGCCAGCCTCGCAATGACGAAGAAATCACAAATCATAAATCAACTATGCCGGTAGATTCAACTAAGATAAATATTCGCGCAAAGCTGGGAAACACTTACGATGCCATTGTGATTGGATCTGGTATCAGTGGTGGCTGGGCAGCAAAAGAATTGACGGAGAAAGGCCTGAAAGTGTTGATGCTGGAACGTGGCAAGGAATACGAACACATCAAAGATTATAGTTCGGCCAGTAAAAATCCATGGGAGTTTGAGCACGGTGGCAAGACCACACAGGAGCAGCGCAAAAACTATCCTGTAATTCACCGCGGCTGGGCAGCCAACGAAGCCATTATGGATAAGTGGACCAATGAACAAGATTGCCCGTATACCGAAGTAAAACCTTTCACCTGGTGGCGCAGTTACCAAATGGGTGGGCGCTCTGTTTTATGGGGCAGGCAGAGCTATCGGTGGAGTGATTTTGATTTTGAGGCGAATGCCAAAGACGGCTACGGAGTCGATTGGCCCATCCGATATCGTGACCTTGAAAGCTGGTATAGCTACGTGGAAAAATTTGCCGGTATCAGCGGCTCCAAAGAGGGATTGGCGCATTTGCCGGATGGCGCCTTTATGCCCCCCATGGATCTGAATTGCGTGGAGAAAGACGTTGCAGCCCGTTTAAAAGAACATTACAAAGGCACGCGCCACATGATCATAGGACGTGTGGCAAATTTAACCGCGCCTGCACCTGGCCGCACCCAGTGCCAGTACCGTAACCGGTGCTGGGAAGGTTGTCCTTTTGGTGGCTATTTCAGCACCCAATCTGCTACCCTTCCGGCGGCAGTAGCTACAGGTAATCTAACGGTTCGGCCGTTTTCCATCGTCACAAGACTGTTATATGACAAGGATACTAAGAAGGCAAAAGGCGTAGAGGTATTGGATGCTGAAACCAATAAAACCTACGAGTACTATAGCAAGATCGTATTTGTAAATGCTTCAGCGCTAAACAGTACCTGGGTGCTGATGAATACGGCCACGGATATTTGGCCCGAAGGCCTTGGCAGCAGCAGCGGTGAACTCGGGCACAACGTAATGGACCACCATTACAACCTTGGTGCATCGGGCAACGTTGAAGGTTATGAAGACAAGTATGTTTATGGCCGCAGACCCAATGGTTTTTATATTCCCCGTTTTAGTAATTTTTACGGTGATAAAAGAGATTACCTCCGCGGCTTTGGTTACCAGGGCCAGGCCAGTCGCACCGGCTGGGGCAGGGAAATTGCTGAACTTAACATTGGCGGGGAATTTAAAGACGCTTTAACGGAACCCGGCGGCTGGACCATTGGTGCAACCGGTTTTGGTGAAATACTCCCCTATCACGAGAACAAAATTTCCTTGGATAAAACTGTAAAGGATAAATGGGGATTACCGGTACTTTCCATGGATGCCGAGATGAAAGAGAATGAACTAAAAATGCGGAAAGACATTATTAAAGAGATGAAGGAAATGCTGGATGCGGCCGGTGTGAAAAATGTCCATAGCTACGACAGCGGTCATGCAATGGGCCACGGTATACATGAAATGGGCACGGCACGTATGGGAAGGGATCCAAAAACTTCGGTACTAAATGCGAACAACCAGGTTTGGGACGCCCTGAACGTTTTTGTAACAGACGGAGCAGCAATGACCAGCAGCGCATGCCAAAATCCCTCTCTTACATATATGGCGTTAACAGCAAGGGCTGCAGATTTTGCGGTAACTGAATTAAAAAATGGAACTATTTAGGGATTAGAGATTGGAGACCAGCAACTGGTATATACATTTTAAAAAAAGATAATCTCTAATCCCCAACCCCAGATCCCTAATCACTAAAAAAAATTCATAACAAATAAAAACATAAACCATGGATAGGAGAACAGCGTTACAAAATGTGGCTTTACTACTGGGTGGCAGTATTGTTGGCGGTAGCATATTTACCCTGCAGGGCTGCAAATCGGAGAAAACTGTCAACAAGCTTTTTACCCAATCGCAGGTGGATATGATGGACGAAATAGCCGAAACCATCTTACCCAAAACCAAGACACCCGGAGCTAAAGAAGCCAAGGTGGGCGCCTTTATGAGCGTGATGGTGCTCGATTGCTACACAGAAAAAGACCAGCAGGTATTCTTAGAAGGACTGAAGACCATTGATAAACTCAGTAAAGAAAAGAACAATGCTGATTTCATGAAGGCAACACCAGAACAACGTCTCAGCTTATTAGTAAGCCTTGACAAAGAGCAGAAAGAGTATCAGAAAACCAAAAAGAAAGAAGACCCGTCACATTATTTCAGGATGATGAAGGAACTGACACTAACAGGATATTTCACTTCAGAAGTGGGAGCCACACAGGCACTGCGCTATGTTCCCGTGCCCACAAAATATGATGGTTGCTATCCTTACAAAAAGGGCGACAAGGCATTTGCATGATAACAAGGTTTACAGTTTGGGGTTCTGAAGTTCACAAGGATTGAATTTTACTTGTTCGCATGTAGAACATGCGTTCAAACTGAAATTTTCAATTACAAAAAGGAAGATGCGGACGGTGAACAATGAACTAATGGAACTTGTAAACTTGTGAACTACAGAACCAATCAACTAATCAACCAATTAACTAGACAACCAATGGCCTATAGCAGAAGAAATTTTTTGAGAGATAGCAGCTTGATCGGTACCGGTCTACTGGTCTCCGGCCTCGAATCATGTGCGTCAAAAATGCCATCGAATATCAGCACTTTTGGTTTGCAATTGTATTCGCTCCGTGACGATTTACCGAAAAATCCAACTGGCATTTTGAAACAAGTGGCATCATTTGGTTACAAACAAATAGAAAGCTATTCACACGAGACCATGGGCATTTTTTGGGGTATGAAAAATACGGAATTCAAAAAATTCCTGGACGATACCGGGCTGGATATGGTTTCCAGCCATTGTAAGTGGGATGGTCCGGAGTTCGATGCCCTGGCGGCACAGGCTGGCGAAATAGGTATGAAATACCTTATTTGCCCCTACCTCGGTCCTCAAAAAACCATTGCTGATTATAAACGTTTTGCAGCACAATTTAATAAAGCAGGAGAAACCTGCCGCAAAAACGGACTTCGGTTTGCCTACCACAATCACGGTTATTCATTTAAAATGCTGGAAGGTCAAATGCCACAGGCAGTGATGATGGATGAAACCGATCCTTCGTTGGTTGATTTTGAAATGGACATGTATTGGGTCACCGATGCCGGTGACGATATTGAAGCCTGGTTAAAGAAATACAAAAACCGTTTCAGGCTTTGCCATATTAAAGACAGGCTGAAAACGGTTGATCCAAAAGACGATAATAACTCCTGCACACTTGGCCAGGGCAGCATTGACTTTTCAAAACTGCTTAAAACTGCCGGAGAAAATGGTGTCAAATATTTTATTGTAGAGCAGGAACGCTATGCCGGCACTACTCCATTAAAAAGTGCCGCCGACAATGCGGTATACATGAAAGCACTACGCCTGGCATAGTGCTCCTGGTTTTAAAATATTGATCAGCCCGAGTTTGAATTTAATCGATTCCTGCCTTTTATGCGTAAACGGCAATTGACTGACGTGTATGCGGTCTCATTTTTGTAGCCCATTTAGTTTTTTTCGCTTTTGCATCTGCTTTTTCTTAAATCAGTACTTTTTAAAACTATTTATTTTCAATTTGTTGTAGTATCCATACCACATCTACATTTAAACCTTTCACATTCTGTTGATTTGAAAATTGACTGATAGCAAATTGCGCTACTTTCGCTGCTACCTTAATTTTTAAACATTAAAATCAACAAATGAGAAAACTCTCCACTCTTACTTTCTTACTGGTTTCGCTTTTTTTTCAAAAGGAAACGAATGCTCAAACCGTAACCATTGGTGGTGGTGCTTTTGTAACTGCCAGTAATGTATATGGTCCTTTTCGTTCCATTACAACGGCAAATCAATGGAACAGGAACGCTTACATTTACCCAACATCGGTGGTAAACAGCATTCCTTCCGGCTCTACCATCAATTCAATCGAATTCCGCAGGGATGCTGCTGCCGCAGCAGTTGGCTCACTTACTTGTAAAATCTATCTGAAGAACACTGCAGCAGCAGATTTCGGCGCTGCAAATCTCGACTGGATAGCCGAGGCCGGAACCGCCACATTGGTCTATAGTGGAAATCCCGCGGCCATCTTTGGTAATACAGCTGGTCTCAAAGTCTTTCCGCTGTCGGCTAGCTTTATTTATACAGGAGCCAACCTGGAATTATTGGTTGAATATTCGCAAACTACTGCCCAATCTGTCAATATTCAATGGGCTTATGACAATGCAGGCGGGGTTCCCGGATATACGACCAACCAGGGCAAATATGCAAATGGAACGGGTGTATTACCGGCAGCTACCACCACTAACGGCAGCAACGAACGTCATCCGCAACTAAAAATCAATTATACCCCTTTTGTTTTTGAAAACGATATGGCGGTTTCCGCCACGGTCGCTCCTGTTAATGGAGCCACACTTACAACAGGTGCTTCAACAGCCATTACTGTGAAAGTAAAAAACAATGGATCTGTGCCACAAACTGCGGTGCCGGTTTATTACAGGATAGACGGTGGTGCACCGGTTGGTCCCGTAAATACCACCGGAACCATGAACCAGAACGATATCCAGGATGTTGTACTACCTAACTACACACCTACAAGTGGTTATCACGTTATTAAAGCTTACACAGCCTTACCGGCAGAACAGAATTTTCCTAATGATACCTTAGCTATAAATATTCTCAGTTCGCCGATAGCAACGCTGCCTTTTTTCGAAACTTTTACCCCGACCATTGGCTGGAGTGCAAATGGATCTTTATGGTCTATCGTAACAGTCACTACCCAGGCAAATGGTGTTGGTGGACAGGCTGCTGCTGCCAATTTTTACAATATTGCCGCAGGCGTTCGCGACACACTCCGGTCAACGATCTTCGACTTTACCGGTATTGCAAAACCAATATTGACGTACAGTTTTACCCACCAGACATATATTGCCGAAGCTGACAGTCTACAGATTATAGTTTCAACAAACGGCGGCACTACCTGGTCAGCGCCTATTTTCACTAAGTCCGCTACCGGGAGCCCATCTTTAAACACCATACCAGCTTCACTTACTCAATATAATCCACAAGCAAGAGGCGATTGGAGGCATGAGATGGTGGACCTCACTGCATTCGCAGGTCAATCCAATGTAAAAATTGGATTCATTGCCATTTCTGATAATGGAAATCAATTGGTTTTGGACAATATATTATTGAGCAATGCAACAAGCTATGGTTCGCAGCTGGTAACATCACCTGGTGTTCAGCCCACTATCGATGGCGTCACCCTCAATTTTAATGCTGCTGTTCCTAACGCAACAGAAAGGGTAGCAAAATTTGCAGGTGTTCCCCCCGCTACTTCGTTTAATACCAACACTACAGCCACCACACAAAACGGGACCATCTTTACACCAAATTCTATTTCCGGCGATTATTGGTATACCGTTACTTATGATTCATTGACCACTTATAGTATTTCGATCGATATTAGCGGTGTAACAGGTGCCCCGGTTCCACAGGAGCTGTATATCATGAAACGGTCTGCACAAAACGACCGGTGGACTGCCCTTTCTACTACCCTCTCTGGTAATGTACTTACTGCGTCTGGGCTGACTTCATTCTCTGATTTTGCAATTGGTGGAAATGCTTCCGTAAATCCTTTGCCGATTGGTCTGCTGAATTTTATCGGAACCAAAAATGGCGGTGTAAATAACCTAAGCTGGACGACGTCTTCCGAGAACAACAATAAGGGTTTCGAACTGGAACGCAGCATTGATGGCAATAACTTCAGTCTTGTGTCTTTTGTAGCTAGCAAAGCAACAAATGGCAACAGTACCAATCCTGTTAGTTATGCATTTAGCGATGCAAAACCGTTTACCGCCGGAACTTATTATCGCTTAAAGCAAATAGATGTTGATGGCAAGAAAACCTTCTCCAAAGTGATCCTTGTAAAAGGCAACAACCCGGTAAAAGTACAGTTTGAGTATGTGTACCCCAACCCGGCCAGCAAAGTGATCAATATGGTGATTTCAACCCCTTCTGCCGAAGCCATCAATATTATCGTAAGCGACATGAGTGGAAAAATAATGATGAAGCAAAACATCACCCTGGCATCTGGCAGCAATAATATCCCAATGGATATCAGCACGCTTGCACCGGGAACCTATTTCCTGAAAACCATTAGCAAGGATGGTGTGGATTCAGAAACCAGGAAAATAATTAAACTGTAGTGTCTTAGACAATTCAATTAACACCAGGCCGCCTCAGAAATAAAATTTTGAGGCGGCCTTTTAAATGATTAAAACACCCCAATCTGTTCTAATGTACCCTAAAAAGTAAAAACCGGGATCACACAATGTGGTCCCGGTTTCATATTTGCGCAAACAAACATTAGAAATCTATTTCAGCAGCTCTTCGCATTCCGCCAGTAACTTATCCTTGTCAATAGCCACCGTTCCTACTTCTTCGCAGACCAGCCCCCCTGCCAGATTACTGATTTCTGCCATCAGATTTTTATCCTTTGTAGCTGCGTACACCAGCGAGGCCACAGCAATTACGGTATCACCTGCTCCGCTCACGTCCGCCACATTACGGATATGTGCAGGTACAATTTTTGCTTCCAATCCTTCCTGGAAAAAAACCCCCTTCTCTGACAAAGTGATGTACGAGATATGATGCTGTAATTGTTCATGCAGCAGGTGGTGGATGGTTTGGAGGTTAGCATTATTTACCTTGGTATCAATAATATTCAGTGCTTCATAGGCTTCCTTTAGGTTGGGCTTAAAAACGTCAACGCCTTTGTAGGCAAAAAAGTTTTTCCGCTTGGGATCCACCGTAGTAATAATATGGTGGGCTTTACAATAGCCTATAGTTTGTGTGATCACTTCTTCGGTAAGTACCCCCTTATTATAGTCTTCGAAAATCAATAACCGGGGCTGGACTACTGCAAGGGTTTCTTTGATTTTTGCAATAAATATTTGCTCATCATCAAGATCCAGGTCTTTTGAAATTTCTTTATCCAGGCGCATCATCTGCTGGTTGCGGCTAATGATGCGGATCTTGTTGGTGGTGATCCTTGCTTCGCTTTTATACACGGCATCCGTATTGATCCCCTTTTCCTTCATCATGATCTCCAGCAACAGGCCATCCTCATCCGTTCCTGTTACGCTCATCATATACACTTGTGCACCAAGACTGCGAAGATTCAATGCCACATTGCTGGCGCCTCCGGGGCGATACTCATTATGATCGATAGCCACCACTGGTACCGGTGCTTCCGGCGAAATACGATCTACTTTTCCCCACCAATAAGTATCCAGCATTACGTCGCCAATTACGGCGACCTTAATATCTCCAAAAGATTGAAAAAGAGATCTAAAATTCATACTTTTTTAAAAGGTTCAGGCACAAGTTCATAAAGCCAGGACAACGCGTTCAGTGTCATACGTCACGCGTTAAGCGTCTGGCCTCAAGCCTTTCTCTTCCCGGCGACGGTAATATAATATATAGGTATGCCTATCAAAACTATTATCAATCCCGGCCAGGTAAATTCCGGTTTGTAAATAATGAGCAGAATACAGAAAGCAAGGCCCATGAGTATGTAAAGAACCGGCAACACAGGATAACCAAATGCTTTGTAGGGCCTCTCAACATCCGGCCGTTTTTTCCTTAGTATGAAAATACCCGCAATAGTAAGTATGTAAAAAAGCACCACCACAAATGAGATCATATCCAGCAATTGCCCGTATTTGCCGCTTAAGCACCAGGCACATGCAACAAGGCATTGTATCCAAAGGGCAAACTGCGGTACTGAATTCTTGTTCAGTTCGCCAACTTTTTTAAAGAACAAGCCGTCTTTTGCCATAGTATAATACACACGGCTACCGGCAAGTATCAACCCATTATTACAACCAAATGTTGAAACCATAATCAGGAAGGCTATCAATATCGTGCCGAAAGAAGGAAAAATTTTATTGGCAGCGGCTACAGCCACCCGGTCATCTGTTGGGAAGGCCAACTCGTTTAACGGCATCACATTCAGGTACATCAGGTTAGCGGCTACATAAATAATGGTCACAATAAGGGTCCCTAAAAACAAACTCAGCCCGATATTCCGTTTCGGATTCTTCATTTCACCGGCAATAAAGGTTACATTATTCCAGGCATCACTGCTAAAAATGGAGCCCACCATGGCAGCGGCTATGGCACCCATCAGTGCGCTGCCGGCTATAGGCAACCATTTACCGTTGGGTACAAATTCACCGGCAGCATCTTTTTCTACCTGCATGGCATCAAAACCGGTTTTCCAGTTTTCAGCCCAATGGCTTTCCTTAACCAGTAAAAAACCAAAAACGATCAACCCAAACAGTGCCAGCAGCTTCGCCGACGTAAATAGGGTTTGAATGATTTTTCCTTCTTTTACGCCACGGGAGTTAATATAGGTAAGCAGGCAAATAATAACAATGGCTACCAGCTGACCGGAATAAATTTTTATAAAACCAAGGTCTCCCAATAAGTAGGTATTGCCCAATTCCGGCACCAGGTAGGCTAAAAACTTACTGAAAGCCACGCCTACCGCCGCAATGGTGGCCGTTTGTATCACAGCAAAAAAGCTCCAGCCATAGAGAAAACCCATCAACGGGTTATATGCCTCTTTTAAATACACATACTGTCCGCCGGCTTTCGGAAACATCCCACTCAATTCACCATAACTCAGCGCTGCAGTAAGCGTCATGAACCCGGTAATCAGCCATACCGCTATCAGCCATCCTGCACTTCCGGTGTACCTGGTAATATCGGCGCTTACAATAAAAATACCGGACCCAATCATGGAACCGGCAACTATCATAGTACCATCAAATAAGCCGAGTGTTTGTTTAAAGCCGTTTGTTTCGTTAGGCATAATTTTACAAAGATTTAAGGCTCGGAAAAATAGGGCATTTTACTGATTCATAATTAGTTGATTCGTGATTAGTTTCAAAGATTACCCTCCCATGCTTAAATTGCACAAAACCAGGTGGCTTTTATCCTGGTATTTTAGATTTTTCCAACCAATCAACCAGTCAAATAATTAACCAGCTACCACCATATCATCAACTCACCGATAGTGAACTGGTGCTGCATTACAAAAAAACCAGTGACCAGGTTCTGCTGGCTACCCTGTACCAGCGTTATACCGACCTGGTTTTTGGTGTGTGCATGAAATACTTAAAAGATCCCGATGCCGCCGCCGATGCCGGGCTGGACATTTATGAGGAATTGGTGAGCAAAGTGCTTAAACACGATATTGAGTATTTTAAGGGCTGGCTGCATACGCTCACCCGTAACCATTGCCTTATGAAACTGCGTAGCCAGAAAAGCAAACGGACTGTGGACCTACCCGAGCACCTTATGCAAACCGGGGAAACAGTGCATCTGAACGGCGTTATGGAAAAAGAGGACCAGTTTAACCGGCTCGAAGGTTGCATAGAACAATTAAATCCCGATCAGAAAAAAGTGGTGCAACTGTTTTACCTTGAAGAAAAATGTTATAACGATATCACTTCCATTACTGGTCTGGAATGGAATATGGTGAGGAGCCATATACAAAATGGCCGGAGAAATTTGAAAATTTGTATGGAACAACATGGCAAAAGACAATAATCATATCAGCTATAATGCCGCTGACCTTCTTCGTTATGCGCAGGGGCAAATGCCTCCGCAGCAGATGCATGCTTTGGAGAAAGCGGCGTTGGAAGATGCTTTTCTTGCGGACGCACTGGATGGTTATATGGCGGCCAATTCAGACTTTAAAACCGCAGCTGAAAAGGATACTGTCACTCAAAAACTCAATGCCTTTAAAAGTAAAATTGACGCTGCACAAAAAGAGAAGAAAGATGCAAAAATAATCCCGCTTTTACGCCGGAAATGGCTGCAATATGCTGTTGCTGCTTCGGTACTGCTTGCCGGCGGCTGGTGGATTTTGTCGCTAACTAAATCACCCGTTCAGAATAAAGAACTGATCGTAGCACAAAATGAGCCTTCTGCCCCTTCGTCTATGGATTCCGTAAGTTCTGTAGAAACTGTCGCCAAACCTGTGGAACCAACCTATAAAAATGAAGAAAAATCTGATCCAAATCCCGCAGACAACAAGAATAACACTGCTGTAAAAAAAGAAAAACCGGTTGCAGCACCCGGCCTTGCACAAAAAGAACCCGTTAATACCAATAATACCCGGGCCGCAAGAGAGTCTGCAAAACCAGACCCCAATTATGCTGCCAAAACAACCACTGACGATGCAATTGCAAGCAAAAGTGCAGCTCCGGCGCAGGTTTTTAAAGACCAAACCAATACCCAGAATAATACCGGCCGGGCCGCCATGGACCAAAATAAAATGGCTGAAAACAATGCCAATAATTTCGCCAATACACGACGTTATACTTTTAATGGTAAGGTGGTAGACGCCAATAATAACCCTTTGCCTTATAGTAATATTATGATACCCGGTGAGGGTGTAGGCACTTATTCCGATGCCAAGGGGAATTTTAATTTTGTGTATGTAGATAGCGCATTGCCCGTAAAAGCCCGGAGCCTGGGCTACGAGGAGAAAACCTATACGATGCAGCCGGATGTAAAAGAGAATCGAATTGTGTTACGTGAAGACGAGGACCTTAAAAGAAAAATGGTCGTAAACAAACAGGAAAAGCAGGCACGTAACCAGCAATATAAACCCATGATTGTAGAAAGGGATTCTCTGTTTACGGCCGAACCCAGTGTTGGCTGGTACGATTATAACCTCTATGCACTCAATAACAGCAGGGCCATGGAGTTGCCCAGTAAACGCTCAGTGCAGTTAAGTTTTGACGTAAATAAGGATGGTGAAGTAGAAAATATCACCGTAGAAAAATCCCAGGGCAAAGAATTAGACGACGAAGCCATCCGCCTTTTGAAAGAAGGCCCAAAATGGAAGAATAAGAAGGGCCCCAAAAGCCGGGGCCGGGTTACGCTTAAATTATAGTTTTCTACCAACCTTTATTGCCTTAAACCTGGCGTCAACCCCTTCGGCCGAACGGCAAAATAACGTCAATTATTTTCCTCCAAATGCCCTGGCAGATCGAAGAATCGGATGCGACAGACTGTTGGAGAAACGGCCTGCGGCTTTGCTTAACTTTCGGCCATTTCTTCCTTACATTTGCTTCAAACAAAACTTCGTATGAAAAAAATAATTTTCGGACTTGCGTTATCAGCAGGCCTGGTTTGCAGCTATGCACAACCAATTGTTACGCCACAGCCATCTACTACACAAACCATTAAGCAGAACTTTAGTGTGGGCAGCATTGAACTCAGCTATAGCCGCCCAAATATTAAAGGACGTAAAGTGTTTGGCGACCTGGTGCCTTTTGGAAAAGTATGGCGTACGGGTGCCAACAATGCCACCACGCTTACTTTTACTGATGATGTCATGATTGGTGGCAAAGATGTTAAAGCAGGTAAATATGGTTTGCTGAGCATTCCGGGAGCAACTGAATGGACGCTTATTATCACCAAGGATCTAAATGTAACATCTCCCTCAGCATATAAGCAGGAGAACGATGTGGTTCGTGTGAGTTGCAAACCAACACAGATATCGCAAACCATAGAAACTTTTACAATCATGTTTGCCAACGTAACCAACAGCAGCACCGACCTTCAGATACTTTGGGACAACACCGTTGCAGTATTACCTATTTCGACAAATACTGACGCCAAAGTGATGGGGCAAATAGACAATATCTTCAATAAAGACAACAAGCCTTACTTTGCTGCAGCAAGTTATTATTATGATAATGGCAAAGACCTCACCCAGGCCAAAGCATGGGTAGACAGAGCAATCGCAGACCCTGCGAATGCAAAAGCCTTTTGGATGACCATGCTGAAAGCCCGTATCCAGGAAAAAATGGGTGATAAATCGGGTGCAAAAAATTCCGCGGAGAAAACAATCGCTCTGGCCACTGAAGCCAAAAATGATGACTATATAAAAATGGCAACTGATCTTATGAAGAAATTGTAAATCAAAAGATTTAATAGTAAAAATGGGGAGCTTTAAAGGCTTCCCATTTTTTTTTGGCGGTAATTAATGCGGTTACAATGTTTGAAGGCCCTAAACATTGTAACCATTTTAATGTTTATTCAGCATTGGGGCCTTAACATATTTCGTTATCTTGATTTTTAAAGCCACCCTTATCATGCAACGCAGATCATTCATTCGTAATACAGGGCTGTCTATTGGGGCTGTAGCACTCTCTAACCAGCAAATACTGGCCCGTTTTTTTGCCGATCCTGCCTACAAAATGAGATTGCTGCGAAATAATACCGGCATATTTACTGAAAAGGGCGGCACCATTTTATACATGGTTAACAAGAAAGGAATTGTGGTGGTGGACTCCCAGTTTCCGGATTCTGCCACGCACCTTATTGAAGAACTAAAAAAACAATCTGGGAAACCCTTTGAGCTACTCATCAACACCCACCACCACGGCGACCATAGTGGTGGCAATATTGCTTTCAAAGACCTGGTAAAAAAGGTAGTGGCCCATGCCAATTCTAAAGCAAATCAGCAGGCTGCTGCTGTCAAACAAAAGAAGGAAGATCAACAACTATACCCCGATACTACTTTCTACGAAACCTGGGAAAAGAAAATAGGAAAGGAAAAAATAAAAATGCACCATTTTGGAGCTGCCCACACCAATGGCGACAGCATTGTCCATTTCCAGCATGCGAATATTGCACATATGGGTGACTTGCTGTTTAACCGCCGCCACCCATATATTGACAGGACTGCCGGTGCAAATATAAAAAGCTGGATCAGCGTATTGGACAAGACGCTGGCAACTTTCGATGATGATACCATCTTCGTTTTTGGCCATGCATTGGATCCGGAGAAAGTTACCGGCAATAAGGAGGATATAAAAGCGTTTCAAAATTACCTCGGCAAACTGCTGCTATTTGCCGAAACTGAATTTAAAGCAGGGAAAACAAAGGAAGAATTTATCAAAAACAAGGCTATTCCAGGCGAAACAGAATGGAAAGGAGATGGCATAGAACGCCCACTAACAGCGGCTTTCGAAGAAGTAAGCACTAAATAAAAAAGGGATTCCAAAAAAACCGGTTATAATTTGCCTTAACTTAAATAGCTTTCAAAAAAATTAAACCTTACATCATGAGCAAAGCAAAAGCAAAACCAGCCACAAAAAAAGCAGCCCCTCAGTCAGGAATGGTAACTAAGACCGGAATTCCCGGAAGTTTTGGCAAACCAACTTCAGTACTCCACAATAAGAATTTTTCTTCCTCCAAAAAAGGCGGCATGCAATCCATCCCAAGAAAAGCGAAATAGCGTTCTGTTTTCATCGGTTTTGTTGGGTAAAAAAAGAGCCCGGATAGAAATCCAGGCCCGTCTAAATCCAATATTCTATGAAAAACCACACTATATACTTGTGGCGCACCTGTTTGGTTTTATAATATCCAAAAAAAAGTCAGTTTTCTTAAACGCAATTCCAGCCGGCATTTGGAAACAAACCTACTTCCGCTTACTGGCTAAATACTTTTCCCTGATTACTGTACTCATCGGCTTGTCCAGTACTTTACTTTCTACCCAGCTTATTACATCGAGGTAGGCGAAGGCCCGGGTTTCAAAGCGGTTCTTTTCAAACTTTTTAAGGGTCTTTAAAAAGACTTCAAAAGCAGGTTTTAATTTTTTGGGCGAAAGGTGAAATGATTGCCTGATAAATTTAAACATCTCCTCTTCTACCCCGCGCAGGTTCTGCATTTTGCTCATGAACCTGTATACCGATTTGGTAAGGTATTCCATTATGTCTTCGTTGCCCATTTCATAATGCGCCATCATGTGCATCAGCCTTGCATAACACTGCAGGTCGGTTCGGAGATCCACATGGCTGTTAATTATTTTTTGCAGGTAGTCGATACAGGTGGCATAATTGCCTGCCCCAAAATACAGGCTGGCTATTTTGTAATTGAATACCAGGATACGATGGTTATCTACATATAGAGCGTACTCCCTTAACTGATCCACAATGGGTTTCACCAATTTCAGACCTTCACTGAAGGTTCCCACCATCAGGTGCTGGTTGATTCTTGCACTATTAATGTAAATAAAGGTGTGAATGCGAAAATTGTCATGCTTATTCGCCTGGGTGCTTAATGCGAAGCGCTCAAAAAGAACCAGGGTATTCTCAAACAGCCTGAAATTCATCAGGTCGAAATGGGCATTGAGGAGGTTGTGCATCCCTTTGATAAAATGCCCGGTCTCAACGGCGATCATCATCTGTTCGCGGTCGAAAAGACCGACCCATTTTTGGCTGTAGCGATAGTACATTAAAAAATCCTGGCGAATAAATGCGTACCACACATAACTCTGGTACAGGTACAGCTTTTCGTAGAACCCGGTAAATGCATCTGCATTCTTCGGTACGTTTTCACGGAAGAACTCCTTCACTGCGTCCTCGTCTTTCTCGTTTCTTGCGTGGCCGTTTTGAATATACCAGCTATATAGTTGTACTGCCAGGTTGCTAAGCCTTGCCACCATGCCAATATGGTCAATTACTTCCAGCGCCTCTTCAGAAAGCAGCTTGGATTTACCCTGCATGCTCCGGGTAATATGCAGTGCTTCAATTTTCTTTTCCAGGCTCAGCACCTGTGCCATAAAATTAAACTTATGGTGACCACGTGCCATTTCACGGGCCTTGTCCAGGATTTTGAGGCTTTGTAAATGCAATCCCTTGTTGTAAAGGATGCGGGCATAATCCAACTGCTCGTTAAGCTGCAGGTCGATGCTTTCGGTACTTTTAAGCAGACGAAGGCTTGCCAGTAATTGTTTATAGAGATGGGTTTTTAAATTAGCCAGTTGTGGCTTTTCCACTGAGGGCATTTTCTTTAACAAAAGCCGCTCATCGTAGTCGTGCAATTTATCCAGTGCATCGAATAATTGGATGATCTTAAGGTCTTCTTTTGCTGAACTACGCTTTATATAGAGTTTAAAATTCCTCTTCTCTGCCTTTTCGAGGGATTTTATCAATTGAAATAATGTATCGGTTGAGCGGTTGGGCATCATATTTTTTTTGTCTGAAATTCAATACTATAGGGCATCTCCCGGCATCACGGCCAGTTTCAGGATCATAGTAATGGCCCTAAGTTGATTATAGCATCAGGAAACCTCACCCTACTTTTATGTAAGCAAGTTGAGAAGATCATATAGGCTGCAATCGTTAAGAAAGACAAAGAATCGTTAGTAGCTGCACCCGGTGCAGGAAAAACCAAAGCTGATCAGTTCAGCAACAAAAAAAGACTTTTTAAGAATTTTCATATGGCAAGCAATCGTTAAGGGCCGCTGTTTCTACAGATGGCCCATTTTTTTTCTTACCATTGAAGTCACGAATTTAAAAGTAAAAACCATAGGTCAAAATAAAATTTTTGTTGCATTTCCAAATATCCCATTTACCAAATAAACATTCCTGGAGGCAGATGTTACCAGTATCCTCCAAATTTCAAATCAAATAATGTTCAAACACCGTTAATTGTCCCTATTTGCAGTTTTGTGCATTTTTTTTGCAGGTTTTATGCAGGATTCATGCAGGATAATTTGACGTCTTAACGTGTTTGGACATCGTGTAATTTTTACACTAAAAAGCAGGACTACAAAGGATTTCAGCGTGGTAAACGGTCTTTACGCATCATAAAAGGCGTCAGAAGATGTTTTGAACAAAAAAAATCCCCACCCTACTTTTGTGTAAGCAAGATGAGGAAAAGCACATAGCTGCAATCGTTAAGAAAAAAGCAAAGAATCGTTAGTAACTGCATTTTTAAAAAATGCATAAAACATAGCTGAAAATGTTCAGCACCAAAAAAGACTTTTAAGGATTTTCATATGGCAAGCAATCGTTAAGGGCCGCTGTTTCTACAGATGGCCCATTTTTTTTTTTGCCGTAGACGACACGAATTTATAGGAATAATTTAATTAACAAAATATTTTTTTGTTACTAAAATATAATCCAGGTCATAAAATTGTTACAAATGCTATAATTCCGGCTTTGTTAATATGATATTTTACAACGAAAAATCTTTTGCGAAATACCACATTACATAGAATATTGGTGATTTTCAGCCAATTTCCGAATAAATCCCTATTTAACACACGATTGCGTAATATATATTTTTGTATAATTTATAGTAGCGCACGGGGAAATTAAAAATTTTCTTTGGGACGCACCTTTTCTGCTATTTTAGGTTCTCGTTTTTAACTTAGCCTCCTAACTATGATTTGTACCGTACCTGTGTCACCCATGAGGGCCGAACCCGCGCATCAGCACGAGATTGTAAGCCAGTTGCTTTTTGGTGAGGCTGTGGAATTACTGGAAACAGGTTCCAAAGGATGGCTGCGGGTGAAATGCTGTTACGATAACTACGAAGGCTGGGTGACCCAGACACATCTTACCGAGACACCCGGCGAAACTCTCTTTGGCGCAGCTATTGCCGGTAATTGGGTAAACACCGTATTGCAAAATGGCAAGCCCATGCATATTCCCTTCGGGGCAATGTTACCAGCAGAGGATCATATAACAACTGCAAGCTTTGAATGGGATTTTACAGGGGTGAAAAGGGTAACACCACAACCGTTTTCAGCCCCACAATTTTTAACTATAGCCAATACGTTTCTGAATACCGCCTATATGTGGGGCGGCCGCTCGGTGTTCGGAATTGATTGCAGCGGTTTTGCACAGCAGGTATTCAAACATTTTAGCATTGCCATACCCCGCGACGCCTGCCTGCAGGTGGCGCTCGGTGAGGGTTTGGGCTTTTTGCAGGAAGCGAAACTTGGCGACCTGGCATTCTTTGACGAACCCGATGGCCGTATTACGCACGTAGGTATTTTGCTCAACGACCATGAGATCATCCATGCGTCGGGCAAGGTTCGCATCGACACGATTGATAGCCAGGGAATTATCAGCAGCGATACGGGCCTGCGAACGCATCAGTTGAGGGTTATTAAGCGGTTTATACCCGGTGTTTGAAAAAAAATGTTCAATAATCAATTCTTAATTTTCAATCCTGTCACAAACGCATTGGCGTCAAGCTATGGGTGAAATAAAGACCTGTCGCGGGGCTTTCACACTAAACGACCCCAGAATTGCGGCAGTTACCTGTGACACCCAAACGGGTAGGGTATCTGGAATATAAGTCAACTCCTACATGATGCAGCATCGGCTTGGTTTTCGCGCATCACCTTTTCTCAAAACTGCTCACTCGTCGGGGTTTCACGGTAAGTGGTTCTACGTTAAAGCGACTACTCGTGAAGACACCGCCGGACCTGTTCCTATTTTCATAGGTAAAATGGGTTAATCAATGGAAATACACCCGGATCCTTGTATTTGCAAATTGACTATTGATCGTTGTTTTACTTGTCCCGCTCATTGCGGGATTGAACATTTCCTTTGTTTTCCGGCAAAAAAAAACACCCTGCGATGAGGGTGTTTCTGATTAAATATTTTGGTAAAAGCTGGTTAGTCCCTTAACGCTGTCGCTTCTTCATCTTTCATCCTCCGGAAGCCGATGATCTTGCTATCCCAATAAGTATCGTCCAGGTCGCTGATCACCACACCTTTGCTGGTGCTGGCGTGTACGAACTTGTTGTTCTGCAGGCACATCCCTACATGACTAACACCACGACGGCCCGTATGAAAGTACACAAAATCACCTTCCTGTATATCTTCCCTTTTTATCTTATCCATAATGCCATATTGTTCCCTGGCGGTGCGTGGAAGCACCCAGCCGAAAACATATTGCCCCAACACCTGCATGAAGGCCGAACAATCGATACCACGGCGGGTGGTGCCACCAAAACGATACCGGGTACCAAACCATTCATCGATCGTTTTATATAGAGAAATATTGGTCAGTTTTTCTACTGTTGCATTCATCATGATGGCATATTTGAACTGCATGGGCATGAAAGATTCCAATGCGGTCGATGCTATTTCAAATACAGAAGATGGAATGGAACTGCGGCTGATACTGACTTCCTGGGGGGCTGATGCCATTTTATTGCCTTGTTTGGAAACCATGTTCTCCGTTTGATTAAACCTGGCATTGGCATTATCAAGTAAAGTGGAACGCTGTATTTTGTCTGCAGCGGTATTGGCGATCACAGAGGATTTACTTTCGAAGAGATTATTAAAACTGCTGCAACTGGTGAGCAACAAAACGATAGAGGCCAGCGGCAAACTAGTTTTAAACATCATGGGCGAAAGATTTATGAGGTGAACAGTTTTTATTCCGATTCGGCCGAAGATAACTGCCCATGTGCAAAAATCAAAGCATCTACGAAATTTTTTGTACCACACTTTGGGGAAATACAGTGAGTAAGCGGGGAATTTCAGCGATTAAACGGTCATTTTTAATCGATTTTGCATGAAAAATGTGGAATTTTCTCCCAAAACCGGAAGAAATGTAGCAAAAACACTTAAAAATTTTTTCATGCCAATTTTTTTGCTCTTAGCATAATCTTAACATTTTAAAAGCAGCGAAGCCGAAAGATGGAGTGAAATGTATTTAAAACTTAAATTCAGTAGTCGCTCACATTCTTTTCTGCCCCCGTCCCCTAAAGGGGTGACTCTGTGCAGGAGCGGGTTGCTCTCATTTTAAAATCCGCTAATTGAATATTGAACCCTCAACCCTCGCGTTCGCAAACAACATTGCGCAGGAAGTTTTTCCTTTAGGTTGCTAAGCGAACATCACAAACAAGTTACCCACATGCAGCAACACCACAACCCTGCATTATTTAATTTGCATCCCGGCACAAAAAATCTTAAACTCACACAGAGGCACCCCTTTAGGGGACAGGGGGCAAAAATGAATTTGAAAAATGCCACAATACGGCTCGTTTTAATTTCTTGCTAAAACCTTGAATCTTAAACTTGTGAACCAGTGAACTTGTGAACGTGTAAACACCTAAACCCTAAACCCCGGAACCTTCAACTATAAAGACTCTATATATGCAATTCTCCCATCTCCACGTACATACCCAATACAGCCTTCTCGATGGAGCGGCGCCTATTGATGCGTTGTACAAAAAAGCCATCAAGGACAATATGCCCGCACTGGCCATCACCGACCATGGCAATATGTTTGGCGTATTCCAGTTTGTAAAAGAAGCCTATAAACATACCAACGAAGATGGCAGCCTGAAAGTGAAACCGATCGTCGGCTGCGAATTTTATGTAACCCAGGACCGCCACCGCAAAACTTTTACCAAGGGCGAACGCGATAAACGGTTTCACCAGGTGTTCCTGGCCAAAAACGAACAGGGATATAAAAACCTGATGAAACTCACTTCCCTCGGGTTTATGGAAGGCATGTACAGTAAGTACCCGCGTATTGACAAGGAACTCATCCTGAAATACCACGAAGGGCTGATCGCTACCACCTGCTGTCTCGGAGCCAGCGTGCCACAGGCCATTTTGCAAAAAGGCGAAGACGAGGGTGAAAAAGAATTCAAATGGTGGCTGGATATTTTTGGGGAAGACTATTATGTGGAGCTGCAGCGCCACGGTATTTACGAGCAGGAAAAAGTAAATAAGGTATTGATCAAACTAGCCCGCAAATACAATGTAAAAATCTTCGCCAGCAACGACAGTCACTATGTAAACCAGGAAGATTTCAACGCCCACGATATCCTGCTTTGTATCAATACCGGCGAAAAACAAGCGACGCCTATTAATAAAGGCAATAGCATGAACGACGAAGACAGCGATAAAAAATATCGCTTTGGCTTCGACAACGACCAGTTCTTCTTCAAAAGCACGGAGCAGATGAGCAAGGTATTTGAAGACCTGCCCGAAAGCATCGACAATACTAACGAGATTATCAGCAAGGTGAAAACCCTGAAGCTCACCCGCGATATTCTCCTGCCCAACTTCGTAGTGCCTAAGGAATATGCCACGCAGGACGAGTACCTGGAAGACCTTACCTGGAAAGGCGCCAAAGAACGCTACTCCGAAATGACGCCCGAGGTGGAGGAAAGGATTAGGTTCGAACTTTTTACCATCCGCACGATGGGTTTTGCGGGCTACTTTTTGATTGTGGGTGATTTTATACAAGCGGGCCGCGATATGGGTGTGTTTGTAGGTCCTGGCCGTGGTTCGGCTGCGGGCAGCGTGGTGGCTTATTGCATTGGTATCACCAATATCGATCCTATTAAGTATAAGCTGCTGTTTGAGCGCTTCCTCAACCCCGATCGTAAATCGATGCCGGATATCGACACGGACTTTGATGATGATGGCCGTCAGAAAGTGATCGACTACGTGGTAGATAAATATGGTAAAAACCAGGTGGCGCAGATTATCACTTATGGTACTATGGCTGCCAAAAGCAGTATCGCCGATGTGGCCCGCGTAATGGACCTGCCTTTAGCAGAAAGCAAGGCGCTCTCCAAACTAGTACCCGACAAACCCGGCACCAATCTCAACCGTGTGATGTTTGCCCCACTCACCAAAAAAGAAGGTGAAAAAAGCCTCGAGGAAAAAGAAGACTACCCGGTGGAGGATATGGACAATATCAAACGCCTCCGTGAGATTTATAAACAAAAAGACACCCTTCATGGCAAGGTATTGCAGGAAGCCGTGAAGCTCGAAGGTTCGGTTCGCAACACTGGTATTCATGCCGCGGGTATCATCATTGCGCCGGACGATCTCACCAATATCATCCCGGTATGTACTTCCAAGGAAAGTGACTGGCTGGTAACCCAGATCGAGGGCAGTGTGATTGAGGAAGCAGGTGTTATCAAAATGGACTTTTTGGGGTTGAAAACCCTGAGCATCTTAAAAACAGCTTTGGAACTGATCAAAGAAAATCACGGCGTAGAGATCGATATTGAGAAAATACCCATTGACGATAAAAAGACTTACGAACTATACCAAAAAGGCGAAACCAACGCCACATTCCAGTTTGAAAGTCCCGGCATGCAGAAACACCTGAAGGATTTGAAGCCGGATACATTTGCGGATCTCATTGCGATGAACGCCTTGTACCGCCCGGGGCCGATGAAGTATATCCCCAACTATATCGACCGCAAGCATGGCCGCGAAGCCATTACTTACGATGTGCCCGATATGAAGGAATACCTGGAAGAAACCTATGGTATTACCGTGTACCAGGAACAGGTGATGTTGCTGAGCCAGAGCCTCGCCGGCTTTAGCAAAGGCGACGCCGACGTGTTGCGTAAGGCCATGGGTAAAAAGCAAATCTCGGTTCTGGATAAAATGAAGAAACAGTTTATGAGCGGCGCCACGGCCAAGGGCCACCCCGAAGACAAACTGAATAAAATATGGAGCGACTGGGAAGACTTTGCGCAGTACGCCTTTAATAAAAGCCATAGTACCTGCTATGCCTGGGTGGCCTACCAGACTGGTTACCTCAAAGCCCACTACCCTAGTGAATACATGGCCGCCGTGCTCAACCATGCCGGCAGCATCGACAAGATCACTTTCTTTATGGAAGAGGCACGCCGCATGGGTATTAAAGTGCTTGGGCCAGATGTAAACGAAAGTTCCGTGGGTTTCGCGGTGAACCAAAAAGGTGAGATCCGTTTTGCACTTACGGGTATTAAAGGTGTGGGCGAAGCCGCGATCGAAAGCCTGGTAGAAGAACGCAAGAAGAATGGCAACTATACCGATATGTTCGACCTGGTAAAACGGGTGAACCAACGCACGGTGAATAAAAAATCGCTGGAAAGCCTGGCTTATGCCGGCGGTTTCGATTGCTTTCCTGCCTTCCACCGGGCGCAATATTTCTTTGTGCCGGAAAACGACAACAGCAACGGACTCGAAAAGATCATCCGCTTTGGCAACCAGTACCAGAACAATAAGAACGAAGCCAGCAACAGCCTTTTTGGCGACACCAGCATGATGGATATCGCCACACCCAAACTGCCTGTTTGCGAAGTGTGGACCCTCACCGAATTACTCGAACATGAAAAAGATGTGATCGGCATCTACCTCAGCGGCCACCCGCTGGATCATTTCAGGTTTGAGCTGAAACATTATGGCATCACGCCGTTGGGTGAGTTCAACGAGTTCGTTGAAAGCATCAGCCTGCAGAGCAACGCTGCCAAGCCTTTCCGCCTGGCTGGTCTTATTACCAATGCAAATCACCGCGTTACCAAGACCGGTAAGAATTTTGCCAATATGAGCATTGAAGATTATACCGGCAAAACTGAGTTTACGCTCTGGAGCGAAGACTATGCCCGCTTCAACACCTTCCTCACCAACGGCCTCACCGTAATGGTGACTGGTTTCCACAAGCCGCGCATGCGTTTCAATGGCACCGAAAAATTCCAGGATGGCTGGGAATTTAAAGTGCAGGGCATCCAGCTCATCGAAACCATGAAACGCACCATGACCAAACAGGTAAAACTCACCATCGAAGCCCGCTCTGTAAAACCCGACATGATCGACTTCCTCCAAAAAAACCTAAAAAAGAACACCGGCGGCCACAAACTCAATATCCATCTCTGGGATGAAAAGCAAAACGTGCACGTAGACCTAAGAAGTAGTGGGTTTGAGATGAATGATGATTTGGCGAATTTTCTGGCGGAGAAGCCGGAGGTGGAGGTGCTGGTGGAGGTTAGGGATTAGGAGTGGATGAGCGCAAACACAAAATATACTTCAAATTGAAGTTAATATGTGACGCAGCCACTGCGTATTTGTAATTAACCACATTGTCTTTTGACTAAAGCACGAATTGACTATAACACAAGCTGATAACTTCAGCTAACCAGGCCGTACTACACGAATTTTTTTGAAAACAGTGGCTAAAATTGAAGAATATCAGGAACAAACTCAACACTATTGTTCCTTTTTTTCAGCGCAGAATCAGGTAAAAAGTTGACAATTCAACGCAATTATAGAAACAGGATTAGTCAAGGAATTATTTACAAATGGCTCATAAATACTAAATATATTTTAACTATATTCGGTCAGGCGCTAACTACTATTTTCTGGTTGTGAGAGGATATAAAAACTTGAAGGATAAATCAAGCACTCAAATATAACCTTCCTGACTTTTGTTTAGGTTCAGGATTCAATGGTAACAGCAGATTATGCCCATGTTAGTTTCCATGATTCAATTACAAAAGTTTGAACTGGACAGTCCAACGGCAAAAGAATAAGTCATACTTCCACAATTTCGAGTTACTATTTATGAATGAAAATTACCTGCACCAGAAAAACCGTAGAAACTTAGCGATATTGTTATTTACAGTATTTGTCGCTTTTGCAGTCATAAAATATTGGATAACTCCTTCTGAGTTACCAAAAATAGATGAGAAAGCTTATTTTGACTGGATCGCGTTCTGGTCCCCAATTTTTGATACTCTTATCGGATCATGCTTTCTTGGTGCAGGCCTGGCATTCTGGGCGTACTTCAAAAAACCAGCTGAAGAAATGTTTGAAATTTTAAATGGCAAACCCAAAATAGATGAAGCACTTTTGAATGCAATAAAAGGAACAAAAATTTGGAAATTTTCAGGTGGAACAGGAAGTAATACTAGGCAAAAAATTATCCCATTGCTATCTAGGAGAAGTCAACAAGTTAAGGTCACACTTCAAATATTAGACCCTGAAGATAAAGGTCTATGCGAAAAATACTCTTCCTATAGAAATGCATATAAGAGGGGTGCTGAAAAGCTAACCGCTGAACAAGTGAAACTCCATGTCTACGCAACAATTATTCAATGTATTTACTATCAAAATTTCGTAGAAAACTTAGAGTTTTATGTGTATCTGAAAAATTCATATTCCGCCTTACGTTACGATATTTCAACTACCAATTTAGTAATTACTCAAGAAGATAAAAAAGCTCCGGCATACCTTGTAAAAAATCATAGTTCTTTCTTTATTGCAGTCGAAACAGAATTTGAAACAACCAAAGAAGCATCAAAGCTGCTTGACATCGCTAAATGCTCTGCGGTTATAGCAAGCACTCAGTTGTATCCAAATGATCTTTCTCTTAAGGTTGTAAATGATGCCTTTCATTGCGTACAATTGCCTGCTGTACTTACAGACGCCGACCTTACCTATATAATACCTCTATTAAAAACAAAGGACTGATGACCCATAATAATATAATCGACATATTACGAGAACAAAGCGCCTTGAACAAGCCACAGGGTGTGGCAAATATTAAACAAACACTAACTCTTATATCAAATAGCTTTAGTTTAAAAGAATTAATATCTTCTTTAACTTCAGATGAACAATATTTAGCAACGATGGCATCGCTCTCATATTCTCATAGCTTAGGGTTTGACAAAATAATCATTGCACCATATGAGAATAGTAATTATCAACTGAGATTTAACATTTGGTGGAGTGAATATACAATGCTGGCAAATCATTATGAACATATTCACAACCATCGGTGGGATTTTAGCACTTACCTCTTATTAGGTAGTTATCGATTTGAAAATTATAGACCAGCGAAAGCGGGGTTATCGATGCATCATTACTTTTACTACGAATTTGAAAAAGGGAAATATCAATTTGACGATCAAGGAATAAAAGAAATAGAACTATTTGAAACAGGAATCCTAAATCGCCGTGAACAAATGAGTGTTAGTAACGACATACTTCACAAAGTTGTGCCTGTACAAACGAATGTCCCAACCGTGAGTCTTTTTCTAACAAGTAAACCGAGAGTCAACAAAACGTCAATTTATAGCGAGACCGAGATTTTAAATAAGATAAGCGTTAATAAGACATTACCGATGACAGCTAATGAACTTAGAAACAAATTATTATTGTTACTGTCAATTGAATAATTTTCTTTCGTTTGATAGAGCTTAAACTCTCTAATTAATTAGACGCATAGCATACTTTCAAATTCATTCAAAAAGTAAGAAAATTTTGAGTCCAAATAATATTTTCTTACGTTTATCCATAGCTTATAATTCGTCTCAGCCCAATCTAGATATGCATTTGCAGCTTTCGAATAAAAAAAAATCTCTTTCTCAAAAAGAATTGCCTGGTCTTTTAATATCTTTTCTGCCAAGTTGACTATTGATGTTTGTTGCTCCTTCAGATACAATGAGGCGAACACTATTGGCGTTATCGGAAGCGCCTTAAATAAACTATCTGCATCACTCAGTGCTTTTGCTTCATTTGATATCTCGTCATTTCTTGTAACTATATCCGCCTCAATAATTATTGTATTGATTTTAGCAATTGTTTTTTCATCCAGTCCGGACTTTTTCAATAGCTCATTACGAATAACTTCCCCTTCGTTAGGAGTCGTTTGCTTTGCGACCAAATAATTAAAATCATGCGTTAATGCGGCGACAGATACGAGAAAAACGTCAGCTTCTAATTCAATCGCAAATTCGACGCAATTTTTATAAACGAAGTAAATATGGTGCCAACCATGAAAAGGAAGTGTCTGTGAACTAGCAATGTAAAGGTCTTTAATTTCATTTTCCAGTTTATTTATGATTATAAACTGATTACTTGTATTCATATTATTTTTTATAAGTTACGCCAATCTATTTTTTGACAGCGTTATGCGACAGTATCTAACAGAAGCATAGTACCTAAGAAACGCTATTGCTCTTTTTGAATTTGCACAATTTTAGATAAAATAACTAAGCTTCGAAGTAAGGTCATTATTAAAATTACCAAGCCAAAAAAATTATACAGGTATAGCCACAAGTATTGACTTGGGGTTAAAGTTAACTTCAGAAAAAAACCTACGACAGATGTTATAACGAGCGACTTTATGCAATTTTTCAAATGCATCATTGTAAAAAAATACAAAGGTGTAGAAAAGAAAATAGTAAAAACAGTTTCCCTTTCCGGATCTACTGACGCGTTTTCCCTTTCAGCTTTAAAGGATATCAAAACTGTAAACAGAGTTAATATGAATCCCGCCAGAGTTAATGCGATTGTAGATAAGTCCGAGATATTTGACATTAGGTAGTTGGCTTCCGGCCTTATTAGAATACCACTTGAATTGAGATAATAAACCAACCCCGCCATGAATGTTCCAGCAGTATAATCCCAAAATAATGGCATTCTAAAATATGCGTCACCCATTTTTCAAACTTTTAATGTAGTCATCAAAATCCTTTTCAATAAGTTCATACCAATCCCGTTCTTTTTTCAACGTCGTTACATCAACCTCTTTTAAAAACTCTTTTTTGCCGTTCAATAAATTAAATATCTCCTCCATTCCTTGCTTGTTTTCAAATCTAATCACAAAATCGTCAAAACTCTCACTGCTCGAAATGTCAGATTTAAATAGTTCCATAAAAGCCCGAACCATTTTATTACCGGCAAAATTGAGTTCGTTACTATTTAAACTCTTTCCTTTAGTTTGAAATGAAGCTTCAACTTTGATCCACTTTGGATTTAAATTTCTTCCAAGGCTACTAATGGACGACAAATAATTTGAATGCTCCATTGGTAGATCAGCAACTTTCTTTGGGTCCATTTTAATATCGATTTTCAGGACATTTTTTAAATTAGCAATAGTTTTATCTATCGAAGTTTCCATAATTATTTCGACGTCTAGACTTTTCGCAATTCCTAATTTACGATGTGATACACTTCTTAAATAGAATTCGATGTCAGACATCCTCGGACCATTTGCATTGAATTCAACACAGACATAGCATTTGCCAGTACTATAATCAATCCAAAAATGAGTCTCTTCGGTTATTTCGCCTTGGCTTTTGTCGAACGGAACAAGAGCAAAGGAATCGGCTTTTTTTATTTGAGGAGTACGCCCCGATCTAATTAATGCTAACGAACATCGAAAGCGCTTTTGGGGCACCATTTGAGATGTAAATGACATAAATAATTCTCGTGGCCCCTCAACTTCTCGATTCTGATTTCTATTTATTAAGTATGCTTTGTGCTCAATCCGTTGTTGTTGGATATAAGTTATAACATCCTTTAAAATGCTAACGCTTGTATGGCTTTCTTGATTAGAGCTATGCGCTTTAAATTTGATTTGAAACAGGTGAAACCGAATTGTTTCTCTATTTTTTGCCGAATTTTCAATTGGCAAGCTATTAATGAGGGGTTGTGTCATGAAATACTGATTTAGCCTAATAATTGCAAAATACCAAATATAATAGACAAAATCGTAACCTCTGTCCCCTAATCCGTTATTTTAATCGCCCTCGCAATAAGCATGAAAGCTTTTTTAAATTTCGATTTTTTTCCTTACGTTTGGAAATAGACTTACTAATACACCAATTCAACTTCCCCATTAAAAACAAACACCCCGCATGCGGGGTGTTTGTTTTTTTTTCCGCCAACGCAACCATCTTTACATTCCGACTTGCGGGTGCTTAACAACGGCGATGGCATTGTTTACAGTCGCTAACTGTCCGCTGTTGAACGCCAGTTCCAGTTCGCGTTCCAGCAAGGCTACGCTGCCATATTCTGCTGGTTGCCTACCAATACCCGGCGGCGCAGTTTGGTGCGGTCGGGTTCGGTAATGGCCTTTTCCTTTTTCTTGCCTTCGGGTGGGCCTCTACATAACTGGTAGCCGTGGCGATCTCATTTTCTGCGTCCTGCAGTTCTTCACTAATGGCAACCGCGTTGGCAGCATCGTTTGGGAATCGTGGCCGGTGTCTTCACCATAAGCGTCAACTAAAGCAACCATGGACAGGTTTTTAGTGCCGTAGGCACGGCCGATGTTGTTGCCCGGCATTTCAATGCCAGGTTTCTGGTAGATTCATTTATATTAAATGCCGTCGGCATGGCTGATTTTGATGCCTAGCGTTCGGGCAATGTTCTTACTCCATTTGTTTCTTCTAATATAATCTCCCTTGCCGTGGTTCGTGTCTCACGACCCACACTCCTCCCCGATCAAAAGCGTTGGAGGCCCCGCTCTACATACTGTGGTTTCAGTCAAGAACATTGTATCACCCAGCATCACTTGCGGTCGCCATTCTTTCACTCAAGAACCAGGGCGGTGGTTGCTTTTTATTCTCAAATGTTTGGCAGCCAGATTAAATCATAGCGTTAGATTCCAAGGCTTATTATCGGGGCGGAGTATGGTTCGTGAGTGAAACCATGGCATGAGACACCGGCTACGGATCCAAATTCCAACCAGGGGCTACAATCAGAATAAAAATCGATTTCGATAAATACCAATGCTTTTTACGATTTTGTAATAAAAACTTTTGTAAGTAAAAAAATACTTACAAGGGAAATACTTACGCTTTGTGTAAGAAAAACATTTGTAAGAAAAATTTTTCTTACAACCAGGATTCTTACAGTTGACTCGTCCTGAAAACAATTGACAGTTTCTAGAGATAATCCTGCAAAGTGTTTACAGGTTGAAATTAATACGGAGGCCGTGGTCGGTGTCTTCACCGACCACTGAATTTAATGCATGCAACAACTATTGTTTCCGATACAGAAGCAGACATCCTCCGTGGTGGTCGGTGAAGACACCGACCACGGCGCCCGAGAGGAGACGGTTGTTCCAGCGTCCAATGAAAATTGTTATTGTCTGATTGGCTGATTGAAGGGAATGTTCCCGGTGTCGTGGTCGTACGGGGTCGGTGGTCTTGCAACTACGGACGCCGTGGCCGTGCCTCGTGGACGCCGTGGTCGGTGTCCTCTCCGACCACTGAATTTGATGCATGTAACAACTATTGTTTCCGATACAGAAACAGCCATCCTCCGTGGTGGTCGGTAAGGACACAGACCACGGCCTCCGAGAGGAGACGGTGGCACCAACGTCCAATGAAAATTGTTATTGATCGATTGGCTTAATGAAGGGGATGTTACCGGCGTCGTGGTCGTGCGGGGTCAGTGGTCGTGCAACTACGGACGCCGTGGTCGTGCCTCGTGGAGGAAATAAACCTCAGGTTGAATTGAGACTTGAAATGATTTCTTTAATAGCAACATTCATCCACTGGCGTGGTCGGTGGGGACACCAACCACGGTTCCAAGGACACCGGCCACGGTCCACGGTTCCAAAAAATGCCGGCAGAATGATGTTCGACTTAATGGTTTATTTTGGGCACCTAATTACAGAAATTATGCAGTCTGACTTTACCCTGGCCTTACAAAAAATGATCGCCGTTTGTTGCATATGCCTGGCAATGGCCAATTGTACTTCTCAAAAAAAAGGGAATGAAAACGATGAAGACCAAAAACAAACCGGTGCCAGGGAAGCCATGCTGCAGGAAATAGAAATGACTAAAGACCCTGCCCTGGGCTATGTACCCACCGAACGACTGCTACAAGCAAAGGAAGACAAGGACCGCCAGATCATGTCCGAGGTTAATGCTCCCATAACTGGTGTAAGCTGGAAGCCGGTTGGCCCCAATAACCGGGGTGGCCGCACCAGGGCGCTACTGATAGATGCGAACGATGCTACGGGCAAAACAATATTTGCAGGCAGCGTAGGTGGCGGCCTCTGGAAAACAACCGACATTACGGCGGCATCTCCCAACTGGGTACCGGTCAATGATCTGTTAGGTAACCTGTCTGTTATCTCCATAGCCCAAGACCCCACCAATGCTCAAATAATATACCTCGGCACCGGCGAAGGATATGGAAACGGAGATGGAATAAGAGGATTGGGTGTTTTTAAAAGTACCAATGGCGGAGCCAGCTTTACCCAACTCAGCAGTACCAATAATTCCTCTTTTTACTATTGCCAGAAAGTATTGGTAAGCAACTCTGGTATGCTGTATGTGGCAGCAAATGGCGGATTGTACCGCTCCAACAATCAAGGCACTTCATTTATAAAAGTATTAGGCTTAGGTATACCAGGTGCTACCGATAATTTTTGCTACGATGTAGAAATAGCTGCCAATGGCCACATGTTCGCCAGTTTAAGGGGCAGCATCCATAAAAGCGGAGATTTCGGCTTCACGTTTGAAGCAGCAGCAACCCTGCCCATAGCAGCCACGCGTATAGAACTCGCCTGCGCCCCCAACGATGCCAGCTATGTATATGCGATATGCGAAAGCGGCGATGACGTTAGTGGCGTGCTGCGTACCACAGACGGCGGTGTTAACTGGATAGCCCGCACCAACCCCTCAGTAAACCAAAACCAGGCATGGTACGACCTGTGCATTGCCGTGGACCCCAACAACCGCGACATTCTATATGCAGGAGAAATAGATCTGTTTAAAACACTCGATGGTGGCGGAGCCTGGACCAATGTCAGCAGCGTGTATAGCGGCGGTTACCTCCACCCCGACCAGCAATCCATTCACTACAAACCAGGGAGTTCATCTGATGTTTATTTTACAAATGATGGCGGTGTTTACAAATGCACGAATGCCAATACCGCTGCACCTTTTTTCGACAATAAAGGCGACAACTACATCACCACCCAATTTTATTCCTGTGCCATACACCCTACAGCTGCTACGCCCTATTATCTTGCCGGTGCGCAAGACAATGGCACTTATGCATTGAGTTCCAATGTGGTGGATAACGGTAAGATGGTCTATGGCGGCGACGGTCTCTTTTGCCATATAGACCAGGATAATCCCAGCTTTCAATATGTATCCTCGCAATTTGGTGTTTACAAGCGCTCTATCGATGGCGGTGCTACGTTTATAAATGGTGTCAATTTTGGGACCGGTACCAGGTTTGAAAACCCCACCGACCTGGACAATACAAACAACCTGATATACTCCTGTGCACCTGCTGATAGTTATAAGCGATGGGACAATCCCCAAACCGGCATTAACTCTACCGCTGTGGCGGCAGCATTTGGCGGCGGGCAGGTTTCTGCTATTAAAGTTTCGCCCAACACCAATAACCGGGTTTTTTTTGGCATGGGTTCCGGTGGTCTTTTTAAGGTAGACAATGCGCATACAGCCACACCCACCGTTACCAATATTGGCACCGGATTACCAGATGCCTATCTGAAATGTGTGGAGGTGCAAACTGGCAATGACAACCACCTGGTAGTTACTTATAGCAATTATGGCGTAAATAGTGTGTGGGAAACCGTCAATGGCGGCGGCAGCTGGATCAGTGTAGAAGGCAACCTGCCCGATATGCCCGTTCGCTGGGCCCTGTTTAATCCCAATAACAGCGACCAGGTACTATTGGCTACCGAACTGGGCGTGTGGAGTACAGACAATCTCAATGGCGGCAGCACTGTGTGGGGTGCCAGCAACAGTGGACTGGCCAATGTGAAGGTGACCATGCTGCAAATGCGGCAGTCGGATAAACTGGTGATAGCTGCTACTTATGGCCGCGGACTATATTACTCGGATATGTTTACAGTTCCCACATCCCTATTCCAGGCCAGTAATAAGATAGGCTACCTGGGTTCGGCTTTTCAATTTAACAGCACTTCTTACAAAGCCACAAGCTGGAGCTGGAGTTTTGGCGACGGCGGTACTTCCGCCACCGAAAACCCCAGCCATACTTATTCCGTACCGGGCAATTACAATGTAACGCTTACCATTAATGGTGGTGCAGCGACCAAAACGCAATTGATAAAAATATTACCCAACCGGAACACACCCTACCTTGTAGCAAATGGCGGTGGTATGGAGCTTAACCAGGACGACTTTGGCGTTGACCATGTGGCAGGAACATCATGGGTATTGGGATCTTCGGCAGTAGCAGGCAAAACCGGTACCCATGGCGGAAGCAATGCCTGGGTGACGGGGCTAACGGGCAATTATGTTGATAATAGTGAAACGAACATGATGACCCCCAATTACAATTTATCTGTAAATGGCACCTATGCCCTTAAATTTTGGGCAACATTTGATACCGAAACTAAATTTGATGGTTTTAGAGTAGAATATACCTTAGATAAAGGGAGCAACTGGTTACCCCTGGGAACTACCACGGATACAAACTGGTACAACTTTGCCAACCCGGGCGCCACTACAGTTTTCCCGAAAAACGAGGCTTTTATTAATGGAAGCATGGCCGCCTGGTCATTATACACAAGGGATATTTCGTTCCTGTCCGGAAATTCAAATGTGGCGTTCAGGATAAGATTTAAATCGGATGACATTGTTGTTCGCCCTGGTGTTGCGGTGGATGATCTGGAGATCACAGGGCCGGGCAATTACTGGAATGGTAGTGTTAGCAATGTATGGACCGAACCAAAAAATTGGGACGGACTACTGGTCCCGGGCATCAATAGTACGGTGATCATACCTTCTGTAGCGTTGAATATGCCCAAACTATTTGCTCCTGCAGAAATAAAAAGTTTAAAACTGATGCCGGGCGCTGTGGTGAATGTAAGTGCTGGGTTTGTGCTACAATTAAATGGAAGCAATTAAGCAGCTTCGCAATGGTTTCACTGACTTTCGCCGTGGTTTTCACTTTGCCGTGGTTTCACCGGTTGCCGTGGTTCGTGTCTCACGAACCACACTCCTCCCCGATCAAAAGCGTTGGAGGCCCCGCTCTACATACTGTGCTGTCAGTCACAAACATTCGTATGACAAGGCATCACTTGCGGTCGCCGTGCTTTCACTCAGGAACCATGGCGGTGGTCGTTTTTTATATTCTCAATTGTTTGGCAGTCAGATTAAATCATAGCGTTAGATTCCAACGCTTATTATCGGGGCGGAGTATGTTTCGTGAGACACGAACCATGGCGTGAGACACGAACCATGGCGTGAAACACGAACCACGGCGTGAGTGAAACCACGGCATGAGAACATTGTAGCACCCGGCATCACTTGCGGCCGCCATGCTTTCACTCAAGAACCATGGCGGAGGTTGTTTTTATATTCTCAAATGTTTGGCAGCCAGTTTAAATCATAGCGTTAGATTCCAACGCTTATTATCGGGGCGGAGTATGGTTCGTGAGACACGAACCATGGCATCTGTGAAACCATGGCATCGGTGAAACCATGGCATCAGTGAAATCATGGCATCGGTGAAACCATGGCATC
Organism: Bacteroidota bacterium; assembly: GCA_040386335.1. Classification (GTDB taxonomy): domain Bacteria; phylum Bacteroidota; class Bacteroidia; order Chitinophagales; family Chitinophagaceae; genus JAZKFT01. The sequence continues at coordinate 39,834 of JAZKFT010000008.1, read as the reverse complement.
TGTGAAATCATGGCATCGGTGAAACCATGGCATCGGGAACTATGGCATCGGACTATCGCAGCGAGTTCATGCTACACTACAACTGGTGCTTATTTTCTCTACAACTATTTTAAACTGTCAGTTACCTGTATCTTGTCACGGTTACGCGTAAGTAGTGACCGGTAAGATGCGAGCCTGGCAACTTCATCAAAACCAATTCACGGTTAACATAAGACTATTCATCTGCTAACGAACTACAAAGCCACACTTACGATTACTTAAATTGCTTATCTATGAAAACTTTTACAGCGAAATATTTTCCCACGCTAGCCTTTGGCACACAAATCAGAGCAGCGTTGTTGCTTTTGTCTTTCCCACTCAGTTTTGCTGCCACATTTGCGCAGGTAACCGCCACTGAAGATTTTGAAGCTGAAGGCGCTACATGGAACGGTGTATATCCGGCTTCTGTTAATCAATTTTCGGCAGGTGGTATCAACTTTACACTTACCGGCAGATTGAGAGCTGTTGGAAACATGAGTACTAACTATGGTGCTAATGGTTCTCACTTCTTTGTGGATTGTTATTTACAAAATGAACCATCGGGTACAATAATTACCGGAAATGTTGGCTCCATTACCATCAATACATCAAGTACGGCGTTTAGGGTTAATTCATTTGCCGGATATGTGGCATCTGATAGAGGCGGTAATTCCAATACCTCAGGAAATATTAAATTTATTGGCACTAAGGTGGGTAATACACTTGATTCAGCCATTATAAATATCCCTGCAAATCCCAATGTGCAAAATGGGATCAGTTTTGCCGGCACTCCATTGAGTGGGGTTTATTTAACTTCCCTTGCGGTCGTTTTGCCCTCCGGCATTCAATATATAGAATTGGATGATTTTAATTTTACCACCCAGGCAGTGGTATCCAACCAGTTTTCTATCAATGATGTAAGTATAGTTGAAGGAAATAGTGGAACAAGTAATATGTCATTTACCATCACCCGTACTAATAATAGTGCTGCAGGTTCAGTCCAGGTTCAATCTTCTAATGGCACTGCTACAGCAGGATCCGATTACACCGCCTATGCATTGAGCCCCATTAATTTTACTGCAGGTGGTGTTTTTACACAAACCGTAAATGTTGTTGTACAAGGCGATGCAACCATTGAGCCAAATGAAACTTTTACCATGACGCTATCTAATCCAACAGGAGGTATTTTTTTAGATGCAACCGGTATAGGCACCATTTTAGATGATGATGCCGTCAATGAGCCATTTGATGATGAAGTGCATAACTCGCTTGCATTTTCTCAGAGTGGGGTTAGCTTTCAAGCCACCGGCAAACTTATTGTAAAAAATAATGGAAGTTTTGGTGCAGGAGGCAGTTCTGGCTACGCGGCCTCTACTGAACCTTTCGCAGCAGGAAACCAGGGTTCTTTTCAGGTAACTACACCCGGGAAAATCTTCACCCTTATTAGTGCAGATCTATGGTCTGCTGTTGTTACAGGTACCGGGCCTAACTGGATTTACACGGCCACCAACTGTACCATTACTTTTACAGGAACTAAGGCTGATAATACCGGAACCATAACCCATACCGCAGCCATTACACCAACTGGTGTCAACGGGCATTTTACGGTACTATTTGCAGGTTCGCCTTTGGCAAATGTGGCACTGTCTGCTATTTCTTTCTCTACACCTGCGGGCATCCAATATTTGCAAATCGATAATTTTAAATACGGAACAAGTACCATCACAAATACACAGGTTTCTATAAATGATGTAAGTGTTTTGGAAGGAACCGGCCCTGGTACAACTACAGCAGTTTTTACGGTAACCCGTTCTAATAATACTACTGCCTTTTCAGTAAACGTGGCTTCTTCCAATGGGACTGCTACGCAAGAACTAGACTATTCTCCCGTTGGTGCCACGCTGAACTTTACCAATGGCGGTGCCTTCACGCAAACAGTTTCTGTACCAATAAACAGGGATGCCCTGGCCGAAGGCAAAGAAACATTTAATATGACGCTTTCGAACGCCACTAATGGAACCCTATACCTAAAACAAATTGGTGTAGGGTCCATTGTTAATGATGACGGGAGTATTGGAGAAACATTTGAAGATGAAACAAATAACGCTACTGGTTTTACAGAAAATACACTTAGCTTCTCAGCGACAGGAGGGTACAAAGTAGTGGGTGCAACAGGAGGTAGTGATGGCAGCGGATCATCTGGTTTTTTCCTTTCCTCAAATGCGAATGTGGTAGGTAGTATGGGTACTATTGCCGTCACTACTCCCAATACAGCTTTCAGATTGGTTTCTCTGGATGCCTGGGCCGGTACATCCACTGCTGCTTTTTCTTCCGGCCCCGTAACCTTTACGGGTACTTTGGTAACTGGTGGAACGGTTTCTACCATCAAAACCATTACTGCAACCACAAATACCGGAACAGGTTGGCAACAAAATGTAACTTTTACCGGAACGCCGTTAGAAAATGCTGTGCTTTCTACCCTTCAAATAACAACCGGCGGAATTTTAAAAGCACTTGATATTGATAATTTCAATTTTTCGATTGTTAGCACGGTGCCTGTAATAGCCGTTACTGATGCCCTAAATGTTCCTATTACGAATGGTGGGGCGGCCACGCTTACAAATAATACCAATTTTGGCAACATTTCCTGCGTTGGTGGCGGTACAGTTACCAAAGTATTTACAATAAAAAATACAGGCTATACAAATCTTACGCTTTCAGGTGCCCCATTGGCTGTACTCGGCGGCACGGATGCAACACAATTTAGCGTTACTGCCCAACCTGTAACGCCTATTGCCGGTGCTGCGTCCACAACCGTAACGGTTCGTTACAATCCTACAGTGGTAGGTACGCACAATGCCACATTAACGTTGACTAATAACGATGCTACAAACAGTCCTTTTATTATAAACCTAAGAGGTACATCAGCTTCCACAGCAGGCGACCCGGCAATATTTGGCACAGACACATGGAATGTATACGCCTGGAATGCAGGCGGGGCGGCTATTGCAGGCAATACAAATAGTTGGGTTACGAATTATAGTGGCTATTACACCAATAGTAATTTGAATGTACAAACTGCAAACCAATGGAACATTAACACATCTCCTTCAAGTGCAGCCAATTATCAAGGTTGTGCTGTAGCTGTTGATAACCACAGTTATAGTGCCAAAAGGCAAGGATTTCCATGCAGTTATTATACATTAAGTATACCTACACATGATGATGGTACCCAATTATGGATCAATGGAACCAAAGTATTTGAACATGATGATTGCTGCGATGCACATGCCAATGTTTGGACAGGCTTTTTGGGTAGTAATGACCGGGTGGAATTTAGAATTACCGAAGGTGGTGGCGGCTCCGAGGGGCAATTACTATTTACAGCCATACCTACACCTGCAATTACTACCAATAATGGCCTGAAATTCGATGGCATAAATGATTATGTAGAGACAAGAAATTGTACTACCCCGATAGTAAATGGCGGCAATGCTATTACAGTTGAATATTGGTTCAAAGGTAGTTCGCTGCAATCTGCCGTGCGCACACAGGATACAGATGACGATTATATGGTTGCGGGGTGGAACGGAAAACATATTTTATCCAATGATGGTGGTGTAGGTGGAGGTGTTTCTGTAGGGGCAGCAGCAACCGATGGCAACTGGCATCATGTTGCTTTTTCCTGGCAACAAGGTGCTACGAATGGTTTTAAATCGTATTTAGATGGTGTATTGGTAGAGCAAAAAAATGCCGCCAATAACGCGTTGCCGCTTATAAATAATTTTTTATACCTGGGAAGCTTTGGTGGTTTTGCCGAATTTATGAATGGCACATTAGACGAAGTACGTGTTTGGAACATTGTACGTACACAGGCGCAAATACAAGCGGGTATGAGTAATTTTTGTAATCAATTTAGTTTGCCTCAAACCGGCCTGCAAGTTTATTTTAAATTTGACCATGGTGCAGCAGATGGTGCCAATGCCGCAATAAATTACTTGGCAAACGCCGCAAGCACTACCCAATTCACAGGACAGTTACAAAATTTTGCACTAACAGGTGCCACCAGTAATTTTACAGAAGGTAGTATCCAGTCGGTAGAATGGATTGGTAATGCAGATGGTAATTGGATGAATAACGCTAATTGGGCATGTAATCAAATGCCCAATCAAAATAGTACGGTTACCATAGCTGCCGGCAGGTTAAACTATCCTACTATAAATGTAAGTGGCAGCATTTATAAATTAATCCTGAATCCCGGAACTACCATTCGTGTTGCATCACCTAATGCTTTACTTATTACAGGTAAATAAAAAATATACGTTAATCGTCAAAAAACTAATCAGGGAGATTTCTTCAAAAACTGTCTCTCTGGTAAAAAGGTGAAATAACCATCTACCAGCCATACAGCACGAAACACCTGCCCTATTCAAGCACAATCTTCCCAGCCATTACATCTGATTTTGACAAACTCCCTCTTGTAAGTGCCGGCAAATAGAGCGTGTTGCCGGTGATATAAGTATATTTTGGCATCGCAACCGGCGTACCCCTGTTTGTATACATCAGGTTTCGTTTGGCCACGTTTGTACCAAGGTCTATCGTGTAATCGAACATGCTGCTGCTGGCTAAGTCGCCAGTGGGCTTATAGGTTTCCGCAGGTATTCCTGTTACGTTTTTGTTCTCCGCAATGTCATTAAATAGGATATGCAATTGGTTGTTGCTGATAAATGGTGTGAAAGAGGAAAAATACGGCCATCCTCCCCCATCTATGGCCAACTGACCCAGGTCAGTACCAGAAGATCCGTTGGATGGCGTAACATCATTTATTTGTTCCAGTTGGTATTTTGACAACACCTTCGACCACTGCGTGGCAAACGCATTGTCCATCTTCATAATGAGTATATTACCATGTGCCATAATAGTGGTCACCGTACTGAAATAGCTGAGTTCCATTTTGCTTAAGGTTTTGTTCCACTTGTATTCTCGTGCGGATATCTTACCACCGGTGCTATTGACTATTTCTTCAGCCAACAGTATAAAAGCTGCATTCGCGGGGTTGTACAAAACTTTTTGTATGGTATATAAGTTAGACAATCCCATATTTTTTTCTACGACTGGTTCACTGGCTCCCTTCTTTTTGTCTGCTTTTGCGGGCTTGCCGTTGTCCAGTTTACCAATAATATTGCCATCAAAAACAGTATTCTGATACCCGGAAACAACGCCCGTCCCCAGGTCAAAGCTGGCGGCAAAAAAACCTTTGTAATGGTCGGGATCGTCTGCCAGCGAAGTAAACCCACATAACAGCCAGGGGCGGCCAGCGAGTGGTTGCAAATACAGATCTCTTATCTTATCGCCTGCCGAAACAGCTACATCCTTTTCCATTTTTCCATCTGCTGAATGAATACGAAGGTTCACACTGGAAGATTTATAATGCCATTCCGTTTTTTTCTTAACAGTCGTTTGCTCATACACATGTAAGCTTCCTGTGGTAATGATTTTTTTTGCCGCTGTTACGTAGGCACTCTTTAGTGAATATTTATTGCCCGTTGAGCAGAGGTTGATAAAGCTCTTTTGCAGGCTGGCCAACGACTCATCCAAAACGATAAGCCCCAGGTTATCGCCCTCCGGTTTGCTGATGGTTTGGTACACAACGATCGCATTGGAATCCAATGAGGGCTGGACAGTTATTTCGGACAGTATGTCTTTATCATCGTCAAAGGGCATAAAATCGTTTATGGAAAACACTTCCTTTAGCGGATAGGCGAGGTCGCCGGTTTTCTTCACTATTTCGCTGGCGAAAACAGCAAATTTGTCTTGCTTGGAAAAGAACTTTGTAGCAAACAGGAAGAGCTTGTTTTTGATGGCTATGAACTGTAGAAAATCATAGCCGTCAATCATTTCGTCGCTCAGGATTTTCTCATATTCAACGTTTTGACTTTTACCGGTTTTGAAAAATCCGTGTTCCAGCTTGAAGGTATTGCTGAATAAAAATCCATACCGCTTCAAACTTGATGTGTGAAAAAAACAACCTGTTTCATCAGCAAAAAAAGCATCAACACCAGTGGTACCTTTTTTTTGCTCGAATTGGGCGCTCCATTTTACTTTTAGCGGCTGGCAGAAAGCAGTGGTATGGGCAATGAACAGGATGACTGGAACAAAGATGAAATTTTTCATTAATGCTTTTTTTTTAAAAACAGCGAAAGTATCAGCAAGAATAAAAATTGGGGTGATTTTTCGCTGGCTTAGGCCTTTGTCGTTACCCTGGCCATCAACTTAAGTATCGTTTTACAGCGATTTGGTTTCCAAAGAAAATTCGGGATGGAATATGGAGGCGCAAAAAATGAGATACGATCACGGACCATGTTTTTCGGGTAGATGATAACCGTAAGAAATATACTTATCAGGGTCGGTAGATAATAAAATGGAAGGCATTGTTTACAAGGTTGCCACCGAGGTCATAGATGCGGACTACCAGCTCATTGGCCCCCGTACTGCTGGTAGCAGACAGGCGTATTAAGCCGCTTCCGGCTACAGGAGTTACATTGGTAACAGCACTTATGGTAGTATAGCTAATGCCAGTAATATTAATGGTATATACCCCTGTTGCCGGGTTAGTTACGGCAAAATTACCGGTACCTGTGTTTATGACACCCGTAGCCGAGACAGAACCATACGCTATTGGTACCAGGTTGGCATTCCCGGTGGCAATTCTGTTGAGTTCCCCTGGAATAGTTGCGTTGCCAGAGCTGGTTAATGAAAGCACACTGGACCCATCACTATTGATAAAATAAAAATCACCGCCAATAGTGTTGTTCCTGAAATTGAAGTCGTTGTTGTAAAAGATATTACCGGAGTTGGCAGAGTTAAAAGCCTCCAATTTTATATGTCTGTCATTGGATGCTTCAGCAGCTTTAATATGCAGCATAGCCTGCGGAAGGCCGTTTGCTACATTAATGCCGGTTTTGGCATTTTTTGCAATTATAAAGGCATTACGGGTATTGTTAATATCTGTGCTGTTGCCTAATATAAACAGCGGATCAGTATTTACCCATGTCGTTTGACTGCTGGTGAGAATAGGATCATTGTTTTGGCCACCTGCAAAGGATGCATAAGAAAATGCGGTAGCATTAAAGCCAACAGATGTTGTGGCTTCGCCTGAAGCTATGCTTTTATTCATAGCTGTTGAGAGAACACCGATCGCACTCGAATTACCCATGGCAGTAGCATTCGTACCGGATGCTGATGATAAAAATCCCATCGCCACCGCATTATTTCCCGGTGCTATGGTGCGGTCTCCCAGGGTAACGGAATTTTTTCCTGAAGCAATGGTAAGAAAGCCAGAGGCAATTGAATTATCGCCTGATGCCGTGGTGTTGGAACCGATAGCTAAGGCAGTATCGCCTGAGGCGGTGGTGTTAGAACCCATAGCCACTGCCAGGAAACCGGAAGCGGTAGTTTCGATACCCATGGCTGTTGACAAGGCCCCCGAAGCAAGTGTATTGTCGCCCATGGAAGTAGCAACAAAGCCCGACGCTACCGATTGATTACCTAAGGCGGTTGCGGCAAAACCAGTTGCCTGTACACCGTTTCCAATAGCCGTTGCGCCATTAGTGGCAGTTGAGGCGTTTCCCAGAGCGGTGGCACCGGTACCTGAAGATTTTGACGCAAAACCGAGAGCAGTTGAGCCAAAACCATTTGAAACTGAATAAATGCCTAAGGCTATTGAACCATTGCCAATTGCTTGTGAACCAACGCCACCTGCAAAAGCATGGTCTCCTTTTGCCCTTGTATCTCTTCCAAAGGCTACAGTGTAAAATCCAATACTATCTTTGTCCCAGCCAGGGAGTGAAGCAACAGTTATACCCCCAACCCGAAAGGCAGCTTTATCAGGATACCACATCATCCTTATCCCTGTGCCACTCACAGGTGGGTTTCCTGCATTGATACTCGAATCGCCGCTAAACAATACGCTGCTGTCTTTTACATGCAGCATGGCTTGCGGGCTGCTGGTGTTAATCCCCACTTTACCCTGACCTAAACCAACTGAAAAAGAAAAGAAAAGAAAAACCGGAACAGTTAATATTTTTTTCATAACGAAGTCTGAGTTGAATTCCGAATATAATGAATTGAGTTGTACCGGAGAAAATGGTTAGTCTCCGTTCACCAGCGAAGCCAGTTTTTTTCAATATGACTTCACTTTGTCCAGCCAGATAGCACGAAACAGCCCGCTATCCCAGTATAATTTTCCCGGCCACTATATCTGGTTTTTGACAAACTGCCTCATGTAAGTGCCGGCAAATAGAGCGTATTGCCGGTGATATAATCATATTTCGTCATGACAACCGGCGTGCCTGTGTTTTTATACAGCAAGTTTCGTTTGGCCACATTGGAGCCATGGTCTCTCATTATCGGGCTGTGGTCGGTGTTACCGCCTAAGGGTTAGTGTCCACCAACACTGACTTTAATGCATACTCAAATCGCCCTATTTTCCATTACAAAAACGCTCTTCCTCCGCTGGTGAGAACACTGAACCAGGAAAACTATGGTTGGGTGCCTGCACCATGCAGGTCCCTCCCGCTCCTGGCATGGCCGGCATCGGATCGATTTCTTTTTCCTTTTCGTTCATACATGGATCTCCTCCATACCACATTCGCTTCACTACATTTTATTTGGAGTATTGCTCAGTCCAACTATGTTTTCGTTCAGTTCAGCTTACCATATTTTTATTTCCCTGGAACTTGCCGGAATATTTGACCCTACAAAAAATACCACCATGAAAAAGGTCAACGTTCTTACAATTCTTTTGATGTATGTAACCGCAATAAGTGCCCAAAATGTAGGGATCGGCAATACAGACCCGAAAGCCAAATTAGACGTCACCGGCAACGTTAGAATTAATGATGGCACGCAGGGCCTGGGCAAAGTACTTACCAGCGATGCAACGGGCAAGGGTAGCTGGCAAACATTAAATACGACCACAACGCCTGCGCCCAATGGCGTTGGCTTTGGTGCCTGGGGGGACTGTAGCACCAGCAACATCAGTAGTTATAACCCTGTAAGAGACAGCAATATGGCAGTGGGAGATTATTTCGGCCTCTGCAATAGTATGAGTGGGAATTATGCCATAATTGGGGCAAGTGGTAAAACAGTTGGAGTCAATGCCAGCCAGGGAGCTGCCTATATTTACTTTTTTAACGGCACCACCTGGGAGCAACTGCAAACCCTTACTGCCAGTGATGGGGCGGCAAATGATTTTTTTGGTGTTAGTGTAAGTATAAATGGCAATTTCGCCATTGTGGGCGCAAGAGGTAAAACTGTGGGTGGAAATGTGAGCCAGGGAAAGGTGTATTTTTTTGTAAATAATGGTAGCAGCTGGGTACAGCTCGGCACTGGTTTAACTGCCAGCGATGGCACTGCCAATGATTATTTGGGCTTTAGTGTAAGTATCAGTGGCAACTATGCTATAGCGGGTGCTTACAACAAAACGGTAAGCGGCCATACAAACAGGGGCAAAGCCTATATATACAATTATAATGGCAGTACCTGGGCGCAGGTTGGCACCGGTATTACGGCTTCTGATGGTGCTGTTAATGATTGTTTTGGCTTTAGTGTCAGTATCAGTGGTAATAATGCCATCGTAGGAGCCTATGGCAAAGATGTGGGGGTATATGATGCCCAGGGCAAGGCGTACATCTTTACTAACCTGGGTGGTACCTGGACACAGGTTGGCACCGGATTTACCAATAATGATGGCGCAGCATATGATGTATTTGGCTATGATGTTAGTATTAAAAGCAACTACGCCATTATAGGTGCGAGAAATAAGGCTAGTTATTCATATACCAGCCAGGGAGCGGCCTATATTTATATGTACAACGGCAGCAATTGGGTACAGGTTCAAAAGCTTACTGCTAATGACGGGGCTGTTGAGGATTTTTACGGTACAAGGGTTGCAATAACCGGCAAATATGTTATAGTTGGTGCTGCCCGTAAAATGATTGGATCAAAATATCAACAGGGTGCAGCTTATATTTATCAAAATATCAATGGTATGTGGCGACATGTCCAAAAGGTAACTGACCCCGCCGGCAGTGACTTCGATTTATTTGGATATGGGTTGAGTATAGAAGGAAGCCGGTTTCTTGTAGGTGCACATGGCGTACAAAGCAATACAGGTATAGCATTTTTTGGAAAAATAATGGAGTAATATGCCCTGGGGTTCGAAATATATTGGTCCGCAGATAACAATAACATCGGTATGCCTCAAACCAAAACCAGGGATGGCACCATTCGTTTAATACTGGGGCGGCAGTGCCAATGTCTACGTATTGGGGCCGATGAATTAAAAAACAGGTAATGAGAAATACCTTCTTGATGTTTGCTACATCTATTTTTTTATGTCGCCATGGTTCGCGTCTCACTGTCGCCATGGTTCGCGTCTGTCGCCGTGGTTCGTGTCTGTCGCCGTGGGCCGTGGTTCGTGTCTCACGAAACACACTCCGCCCCGATAAAAAAGTGTTGGATTCCCCGCTTCACATACTGTGGTTTGAGGCACGAACATTGTATGCCCCCCCCATCAGTTGCAACCCCCGTGGTTTCACTCACGAACCACGGGGATGGTTGTTTTTTGCTCTCAAATGTTTGGTGGGCGGATTGAAATCATAGCGTTAGATTCCAAGGCTTATTATCGGGGCGGAGTATGGTTCGTGAGACACGAACCATGGCATGGCGGGGGTTGTTTTTTGCTCTCAAATGTTTGGTTAGCAGCTTGAAATCATAGCGCTAGATTCCAAGGCTTATTATCGGGGTGGAGTATGGTTCGTGCGTCTTTGCCTGCCGTACAAGATTTTGATGCGTTGCTCATGCAAGGTTCGTCCCAATGCTGCTTATCTTCCGAAAATTATAAAGCGGACCCGAACCATGCCCTGTTTCAGAAAATGTTTCCTGTTGCTATACCTGTTGCTTTTATATAGCTGCTGCCATGCCCAGGCGTATAAATACCGCTTCCGCATGATCAACCTGCCGGAAGAATTCAAGAACCAATACACGAGTTTGGTGGACGAGGATGCTGCCGGCATGCTTTGGTTCGTTACCAACACCGGGCTGCACCGGTACGATGGCAACCAGGTGCTCACTTTCGATATGCAGAGCAGCCCGTCCCTGCCCGATGCCGATATTCATTTGCTGATGGCCGATAGCCGCAACCATTTATGGATCGCTACCCGCAACCGCCTGGTGTGCTTCGACTTACAGCGCTGGAGCACCCGCATCATACCCCATAAACAATCCCCAACGAACCCACAGGAAGCGTTGGTAAATACACTTGCTGAGGGTAGGGATGGCACCATGTACGCAGCCTGTGGCCGCAAGTTGTATCGCATCGCGAACGATAGCCTGGAATTGATTGCAGACCTGGATAAACAGATGCTGAATCCTGATGCAAGCATGTTCATCAACGTTATCAGTGAGCCGGAGCCAGGTCATCTTTTGCTCAGCACCATTAATGGAAAAATGATTTATGTCCGGCAGCAGCAAAAGGTATTTACCAGGCCTGTTTATGTCAGGATGCTAACGGCAGGTGCTTCTATCCAGTCTGCTCCTGCAAAACCGTCACGTAATTATGTGGTGAACGTTCCGGGAAAAGGCCCTTGTGTCATCGACCTGGAACAGCTGGTCGCGGCGCCCGCAGCGATTCCTTCTTTGCCAGGAAACCGTGAAGGCTATGAGATAGCGGTAAGTCAGCTGGGAGATAACTTACCTGTTATTATCTGTAAAAAACAGGAAGCAGGAGCCGAAACAGGCTTTATGGTATACAACCCGGCAAAGCGCATTTTTGAGGACTTTTCAACTATTTACCCTGTTGCATTAAAAAACAATAAAATGCGGGCCGTCACCTACAGGAACGGCCACATACTGATACCCTGCAGTGGCGGTGTCACAACCCTGGCATGTACCAATGGCGCTTTTGATGTATTTGGGGCCAGTTTGGAAAATACCAACAGCGTCCGTACTATTTACAAAAGGCCGGGCGGTGGCTTGTTCGTGGGATCTTACCTCTACAATTTTGTAGAGTTCGATGAGGTGTCCGGTACCAGTAAAAAGCGCTCCGATTATTTAATATCCTGCATCTTGCCATGGCAAAAGGATTCACTGCTGGTTGGCATGGAAGGAGGCGGATTGTGGTGGTACCTACCTTCCGGCAACCGGCACCTAAGCTTGTTTAGAAAAGGTGCGGATTCAGAAGTGGATCGAATGATTATTTGTGTTACCCGCCAGAGTGACACCAGTTTTTGGGCAGGCACCTCCCAGGGTGCTTATTTGCTCAACCCCTACTCCGGTCAGATCCTGAAGAGCGTAGCTATTGACCATGGCAGGCTGCTATCTCACTTAAGGGTGTACGACATCCTGAAGGTTGGTTCAGCCTGTTTTTTTGCTACGCATTCTGGTCTTTTTAAATATGATATGCGAAACAAAACTTTGGTGAAATTGCTTACCGGCATGGATGGCAACGTTGCTGATTCCTACTTTACCTGCCTGGAATTGGCCAATAACCAGGTATGGGCAGGCACTGAAGGCAACGGTTTGCTGGTGCTGGATACGGCAGGTATGCTGGTAAGAAAAATAACCACCGCCGAAGGCCTGGCGGGTAATGTCATCTTCTCCAACCCGGTATGCAAAAGCAACCTGTTTGTTGGCACACGCACCGGTTTGAGTATTATTGATACCTATTCGGGAAAAATCAGCAACTATTCTTCCGAGTACTATTTACCTGCCAATGAATTCAACCGGTCTGCCTGCTTTGTAAATGGCGATACGGTGTACATGGGTACCATCAACGGATTGATCCGTATCGATATCAAAAGGCTACAGCAACAGCAGGCCACGGTGGCTACCGGTGTATGTTTCTCAAAGTTCACTTTTAGCAATGGCAGTACCAACACATCCGACTATACGGTGCCTTATCGCAAGGATCTATCGCTGACCATACCCCCGGATGCTACCAATTTTTCCATTGGCTTTGGCGGCCTTAGCGAAATGGCGAACGGATTGACCCTCTATTACCGGTTGGATGCGGATGACGGCTGGCAGGAAATCGGCCAGCGGCGGGAAGTAACTTTTATCGATATATCCCCGAACAAATACACCATGCAAATAGCAGCCCGTTTGCCAGATGGCAAATGGATGGAAAACATGCTTTCGCTGCCCATTACGGTGCAACCCCATTTCTACCAGACCTGGTGGTGGAAAACCTTGCTTTTCGCGGTTGCCCTGGCACTGATATGGCTGGGCATCAAATACCGGGAAAGAGCCTTACGCAAAGAAGAACAACTGCGCAGCCGCATTGCCGGCGACCTGCACGATGAAGTAGGTAGCGCCCTCACCCGCATATTCGTGCAGGCCGGGATGTTGATCACCAACAAGGGCGCAGCGCCACCGCCCGCTGCGGCCTTGCAGCAGATCGCTTCCAGCAGCCAGGAGGCGTTATCTTCCATGAGCGATATGGTATGGAGCATCGATGCACATTACGACAATGCGGCCGACATGGTGGATCGCATACGGGACTACATTGCCCGGTTGCGGGAAGAACTCGATTGCCACTGCAGCTTCCAGGTGTCGGGGAACTACGAAAAGCTGCGGCTCTCGCAGGTATTTCGGCAAAACATATTGCTTATTTTTAAAGAGGCCACGAACAATGCCATCAAATACGGGGTAGATAAAACAGTGGCCATCAACCTGGTGTTGGACGAACATCTATTATTGCTGGAAGTGATGAACGAATTGCCTGCCACCGCCCTGGCAGAGAACACGGTGCAGGGCGGGCACGGGATGAAGAGTATGCAACTGCGGGCCGACAAGATCGGGGCGAGGCTTTCCATAGACCAGACTGCAACCACATTCACCGTACGTTTAAAAGGCAAACCATCCTGAAGGCTACCCAATGTCGTTTAGTTAAATGTTGAATACTAAAAAAAAATATTCAATAATCAACGGACAACACTCAATTTTCAATTGAGAACCGTGTCAGTGTGGCGTCTTTGAATATTTAAAATTGAGCATTGATTATTGAATATTTTTCGAATTAAACGACATTGATGGCTTACCTCCAAAGAGGTATAGGAATGGCCGCAACAATCCACATCTTTGCAACTTATGATACGCTTAGGCATAATAGAGGACGATACGATGATACGCACTTCATTGTGCCAGTACTTCAATAGTGAGCCGGGCTTCCAGTGCGTATTGGACGCAGGTTCTGTCGAAAGTTTTTTTGAACAGTGGCACGACGATCTCTATTTTGATGTGATCCTTTCCGACATCGGCCTGCCGGGCGAATCGGGTATCCAGGGCCTGGCCCGCATCCGAAAAAAAGCGCCCAAATGTAATGTGATGATGCTGACGGTGTACGATGATGCCAACCGCATTTTCCAGGCCCTGTGTGCCGGTGCCACAGGGTATCTTTTAAAACAGACGCTTTATCCTAAGATCAAAGAGGCCGTGATGAACCTCTACGGCGGCGGATCGCCCATGAGCCCCGGGATCGCCCGCAAAGTGGTGGAGTATTTTAATCCGCGTAGCAACCAGAACGGCCGCGAGAAACTAACTCCCCGCGAAGCCCAGATCGTGCAGGCCATCGGCGACGGCCTTACCAATAAGGAGGTCGCCATCCGGTTGGATATTGCCCTGGAAACGGTAAAGGTGCATGTGAAGAACATCTACCAAAAACTGGCCGTGAGCAGCCGGCATGCTATCATTAAGGGGAATTATTGAGAGGTTTAAGGCTTAAGGTTTAGGGTTTAGGTTTAGGTTTGGGGTTCGGAAGTTTCGACGTCGCTGTAGTATTGCGGCGCTTCGTTGGTTTCACAAACTGTCGTTGTCCGCATCAGGGCATCTTTGTTATCTTTTTTTCCAATGCATTAATAAGCGCCATCTGTTTAGTGGTAATTTCTTTCAAATGATCGATCTCCTGTTTTGATGCTACCATCTGCTCCTGCTGCTTCAACATGTACAAGGTAAGTTCTTCAATTTTTTCAAGCAGTTTGGTATTCATGCCGGCAAGTTGAATACCTTCTTTTTCTACCTGCTGTTGGGTAGGTACGCCGGGCAGGTGTTTATTGTTTTTTATGTAAACAGCCAGTGCTTCAGGGGCAAGCAGCGGATAATCGTCGGCAAACACAAAGTCGGCCCAATCTCCGCTGAGGGCCACCCGTATGCTATCCGCAAGTATGCCGCCCAGCACGTTAAGGGTGCGGGTACCCTTAAAAGTGTAGCCGGTGGCATCGGGTTTGCCAAGCAGCACCTGCCCGGTACTGATATCGCCATATAGGATTGTTTTGTTAGAGTCGTTACCTAAGTAGAGTTTATTGCTGCCGGTTTCAAGCGCGCCAGCTTTATAGCCGATGTAAATATTGCCCGACCCTATGGATAATTCCCCTGCGAGTGCGCCCATAGCAGCGTTGCGGTTACCAGTGGTATTATTGAAGAGCGCACTTGACCCATTAGCAGAATTGTTGTTGCCGACGGTATTGCGGGCAAGTGCCAGGACCCCGTTGGCAGTGTTGTTACCGCCAGTGGTATTGTATGCCAGCGACTGAACCCCGCTGGCAGTGTTGCCACCGCCGGTGGTATTGAGGACAAGTGCCTGATACCCGTTGGCAGTGTTGAAACTGCCGATAGTATTGGAGTAGAGCGCCTGAACCCCGTTGGCAGTGTTGCTACTACCGGTGGTATTGAATAATAGCGCCTGGAACCCGTTGGCTGTGTTATCATCACCGGTTGTATTCAGACCAAGCGTCTGCGCCCCGTAGGCGGAGTTACCACTGCCGTTGGTATTTACCCTTAGCGCTGCCTCTCCGGTAGCGGTATTGTTTGCGCCTGTGGTATTGAGTGAAAGTGTCGATACCCCGTTGGCGGTGTTGTAACTGCCGGTGGTATTAGAGTAGAGCGCCCGGTACCCGTTGGCGGTGTTTTTAGAGCCGGTGGTATTGGAGAAGAGCGCCTGGTACCCGTTGGCGGTATTACTATCGGCGGTGGTATTGGAGTAGAGCGCCTGGTACCCGTTGGCGGTGTTACTACTGCCGTTTGTATTGGCACGGAGCGCCTGGGCCCCGTTAGCAGCATTGAAACTGCCGGTGTTATTGTATAGCGCCTCAAACCCGTTGGCAGTGTTGTAATTGCCAGTGGTATTGGTTCGGAGCGCCCTGAGCCCATTGGCAGTGTTGTGACTGCCGGCGTTATTGGAGTAGAGCGCCTCGAGCCCGCTGGCAGTGTTGTTAATGCCCGTGCTATTGGTGTAGAGCGCCCTGAACCCGTTAGCAGTGTTGCTACTACCGGAAATATTGGTGTAAAGCGCCTCTAGCCCGTTGGCAGTATTGTTACTGCCCGTGGTATTGGAGTAGAGCGACTGATACCCGTTGGAAATGTTGTTATTGCCCGTGGTATTGGAGTAGAGCGCCCTGAACCCGCTGGCAGTATTGTTTTCGCCTATGGTGTTTAATAATAGCGCCTGGAGGCCATTGGCGGTGTTATTATTACCCGTGGTATTGAAGTAGAGCGCCTGGAACCCGTTGGCGGTGTTGTTATCGCCGGTGCTATTGGTAAAAAGAGCCTGGTACCCGCTGGCGGAATTGTAAATGCCGGAGGTATTGGAGTAGAGCGTCCTGAACCCAATAGCTGTATTGTATTCGCCGGTATTTACTCTTAAGGCTCCATCTCCTATCCCAACGCAATTGGCGCCGGCTATAGGGATGTTGTTGGCGCTGAACGATGTGGTTTGCGCAAATGTTGAGAGGCTGCTGAAAGTACATAATATAACACCTGCTGTAAATCCATAAACTGATACAAAAAAGGTTCTGATCTTGTGCATACTTTGATTTTTTGGTTGCTGATGGACACTTTATTTTAATTGGGTGTCAAAATAATAATTTTTCCAATGCTAATATGCTTTTAAAAAAGTAATATATCCTCTATAACCTAAAGCTGATTTTGTAAAAACATCATACAATGAGCATGATCAAATACCCTTATTATTTGTTGGAAGTAAAGGTGGGAAGCGACTCTATACGCTCCACAACGGTAGCACCAACCTTAGTTGTATTCATCCAAAAGATGCCGTAGAACCTGAACTGCTGATCATTTGGGTAAACCAGGGGTTGTAGTAACTCCTCTTTGATGCATCCTCCGTTTACTGTGGCAGCCATCACAAATACAGTGGTCCTCACCGGGGAGCTGTGCCATAATGATTGGAATGCATATGCACACCGAATTTAATGAGTGAATGAGCATTACCGTACTGAAACCATTAATTATAAAGATTATGCAGGCGATGGTATATTAAAGCAAATCACACGTGAAGCCAAAGAATTTCTGAAACGTTTTGAAAAACATATTTTATCTGCACATCCTCCTGCTGTGGCCCAGGAACCACTGCATGTAACTACTGGTTTGAGTGATGACTTTTGATTTTTGATGTTCCCAATCAAATCGATCCTGCACCTGGCGCAGATATGTCGTTTATTCATTTCGCAACAAATGCCGTGACATCAGGCACGAACCATGAAATTGAACCACGACATTAAAAAGCCCGGATAGCCCGAACAGGTCTTTCGTAATATTTAGGCAGGAGATTTAGAGTGCCGTACTGGAAGTGCTGTACGACAGCGTCCGTAGCACTCCACTCGGTGGAACTCCAATAATCCAAATTTTTAAAACCACCAACTACGTTTTTTTTCAGCCAGAGTAAATTTAACTCATATTGCGAGGGCAAATACCAATCGCCATAAGTAACACCGTCCATGGTGATTTTAAGGTCAGCACATTTTTTTGCGGCGAAAGTGCCTGGTGACGCGTCTACCTGCATGACTACAGCCATAACAGTGTTCATAGCGCCGGCAGCCAGCCCGTCGCCTGAACTACCAGTAATCCTTGGAGTTCCATTGTACCATGGTTCATCTAACAGGTCGGCAGGCGCTGCAATTAAGCCGTGCTGGCCATTGTCGTACACATAAAATACAATCCCGCCCCCGTAGCTTTCGCCAATAAAATGAACGGTGGAATACCAGTCAATGCCGTTGAAACACTCAAAACCGTTGATACTTGTATTGTAAATAACCAATCCGGGCGGTGGTGAGGTGATGGCCTTTTTCGCAGTAGAATCCATACGCGGTGGAAGAAACCCCTTTGTAGTGGATTTAATTTCCAGTGCAGCTTTGATACTTGGAGTGGCTGTTCCAATACCGATGCTCTGTGCATTTGCGGTTGTAATACATAAAAGGACAGCAAGGAGATAAGAACATGTACGCATACTTGTAATTTTTTATGGTTAAAGTGATGTGTTTACGCTGCCGGTCCAGGCTGTTTGGGCATAGAGCCGGCCGCTGTACAAATCATTAAAATGAACGACAGCAGAATCAAAAATTGAGCAAGTGGGGGGCTTGTAGATGTCATTGATGGCGATTGTAGTTCAATAAAAAAACAGCGTAACCCGGCCAGTTGAAAAGTACCCTTTGTTGTTGTATATGGACGTGTTGCCGGAAGAAGGCAGGCCTGGCTGGTATGTAAAATAACCGCAACAACGATTGAAACGCTATCGCAAATCAGTCAAATACTATCAGTTTTTCGCCAGTATTGGATTGAAAGGCCATTCCGCCCCTCCGGGTGATAGCTCAAGGATAGGTCCAGGATAGGCGCAGGAATGAGGCGCAGGAAATGTGGGCAGGTTTCCTGTGCCGGCGGGTTACTTATTTTCGAATAGTTGGGGGTTGCAGGCGGATTGGGGCCCCCAGGATAGGCGCAGGAATGAGGCGGAGGCAATGTGGGCAGGCTTCCTGTGCCGGCGGGTTACTTATTTTCGAACAGTTTGATATTCCAGTTGGGTTCGGAGTCACCCGGCGTCTCTTCCCCAGGATTCAACCCGGGTCAATGGAGTACACCCTTTCAGCCAGCAGTTTTTTAAACTCTTAATTGACTGCTCAAATAATTTAAAGCACCTGTATTTGTGCTACTGACTACTGACCACTGACCATTGACCATTGACTATTACTAACCCCAAGTAGGTATAGGAAACCGATCGTGGTAACCCTTTCTTTACATGTCCATCCACCCATACCATATCTGCTGTAACAAGCATAGCTGAATACACCATGCTACCGAAGCAGCCACTTATGAAATTGGTGAAATGCCCGCCAGCATCAGTAATCAAATAATACCCTAAGGTACCTATCATGAAAAAAATATTACGTGTGCAGTGTAAACCAAAAGTCTGCTTCATGTTTCTCTTTACTTTATTCCTGTTTGCCAGCTTTATGGCGAATGGGCAAGTAGGAGGAAAAGCTACTGCCAACAATGTAACCGGAGTCCTGAATGTTACCTGTGGATCGGGTGTTAGTTTTGCAGTGGATAGTGGAGTGGCCCCGGCCGATAATATTGCATTTTATTGGGAGTTTTCGGTTACAGGCGCTGTGGATACATACAATGCGTTTACGACGCAAGGTCATGAATTGTATACCAATCCCTATTTTTTTACATCGGATCAGGGTTACTATAGAAGAGTAACAATTAAAAAACATAGTATTGGTGGAGATGACTTCTTTCGCTCAACACCTGTACTGGTAACTTCAACTTATGTCACATTATGTCATTGTCACGCCGGAAGTAGATTGGGAAATTATTATGCATTCCCTGTAGTTTATCCCGACAATATATATGGCATTCTCGGTAATGTAACCTTCAATACATTGGATAATTCAAGCCTTTCTCCCGGGGCTGTTCCCGGGGCAATTTGTTACACCTCGTATTTGCCAATGGGCACTTCGGTAAATAAAGGAGTGAGTTATGCTTTGTCCGTTACTGTTGCAGGACAAACGCAAGCCGAAGTATGGTTTGACTGGAATCAAAATGGGATATTCGAAAATAATGCAACAGAATATAAATTTTTAGGAACACTTTCAGTCAATTTGGCAAGTGAGACTAACGCAATATTTGCAAATGCGATTCTTGTTCCTGCCAACGCAGTCAGCGGAACAACCACAATGCGGCTCAGGGCATCCGCTTCCAACTTATCCAACATAGCAACCCAGGCATGTGGTGATGCTGAGTATGGAGAAGTGGAAGATTACCAAATTACAGTTGGGAATGGTACTGCCTGTTCGGGGCTTCCGCCTATAGCTGTTACCACAGCGAGTGCTACGAATGTATGCCCGGGCACATCTGTAAATTTTGGATTATCAACAATCAACAATTCCACGGGCATTAGCTATCAATGGTATAATAATGCGGGCGCCATTCCGGGGGCTACTAATTGTGTTTATTCCAAAGTGATAACAGCAGCAGATAATTTTCATTGTGATATTACATGTAGTAATTCCGGTCAAACAAGGTCATCAACCACTGTTCCGGTAAGCCTCAAGGCTTGGAACTGTTTCTGTAAACCATCTGCGAACCTAAATCCGTTTTATTATGATGAAATTGCAAATGTCACATTCTCTGCACCCATAAATCCTATCAATAATAGCAGTGTGGGTTCGTCCACACATATTGGGTATTCAGATTATACAGCTTTACCTAACCCTCCTTCCGTTCCTGTCAATTCAACTGTCCCCTTTTTGGTGACCACCAGATCCGAGGATTATGGGCATGGCTGGATCGATTATAATCATAGCCGGACATTTGAAGAATCCGAGGCATTTTTAATAGCAGATGGGACAGTATATGATCCTCTCTATTATATTCACCCGGGTACTGTAACGATCCCGGCGACTGCCTTATTGGGCCCAACACTCATGCGTTTCCGTATGGGCGAAACACCTGGTGCCTTTCCCGGTCTGTGGGCATTGGTAGAACCAAAAGACCCATGTCTTTATTATGTTCGGGGCGAGGCAGAAGATTACCTGGTCAACATAACTGCGCCGTGTACCGGTGCGCCCCCCGCTCCGGGTAATACCCTTGCCAGTGCAAACCCTGCCTGTATTAATACCAATGTGAAATTAAGTATGCAAAATGCTTCACCCTATAGAACGGGAATTACCTATCAATGGTATAACACCAGCGGCCCGGTTCCCGGCGCAACGGACAGTGTCTATACGATTATCGGTTTTACTGCAGCGGATACTTATTTCTGTAAAGTAACCTGCGCTAATTCCGGGGCTTCAGCATTTTCAGCGGCAATAGGTTTAACAGTTAACAGTCCTGCCAATTGTTCCTGCACAGCCAGCAGTTCTGCCGCGCCTGCCATCAACGGTTATTCAGCCATTACCAACGTAACATTCAAAACGCTTAACAATACCACCACCGTACCAGCCGCTGCTCCATTCTATACCAGCTATGCACCCATGGGAACTTCGGTAAACCGGGGCACCCTTTACCCGGAAAATTTATTATCCGTTACCATCGCCCAGTATGGAAAAGCAGGCGCGTGGTTCGACTGGAACAGGAATGGTGTTTTTGAAAACAATGCCAACGAATTTGTATATCTCGGTAACAATCCTACAGCAACACCGGTCACTTTTACCCAAACCGTAAATGTGCCTGCCAATGCGGTTCCGGGCATCACGCCTATGCGGGTAAGAAGTGAATATTTCCTGGGTTCGTTGGATGGATCCAATGCCTGTGGCACCACGGTTATTGGCGAAACAGAAGACTATGCCATTACAGTAATTGATACCACCGCACGCACCTACACCTTTACAGGAAATGGCAACTGGAATGTTGCCTCCAACTGGGCGAACAATGCGATTCCCCCTGCTATATTATCGGGTAATGACCGCATTAATATTAACCCTGCGGCTGGCGGCGAGTGTGTATTGAATATCGTACAGCGCGTCAGCAATGTTGCCCAAATAACAGTGAAGGCAGGTAAGAAAATGAGGATTGTTGGAAATTTGATTGTAAATAAATAAAGGTTCGTGTCCCAAGAACCATGGCGTTTAGGGACAAGAATCATGGCGTTTAGAGCATCGCCTGGCCAATTTAAACTGGCAAAGGATTTGCCTGTTGAAAATGGCAAACTACATTTATACAGGCGATTATCAAACACCCAATTAAATTGAAACCATATGAACAGGAATACCCTCTGCCTTTGGTACAACCATGATGCCGAAGCCGCTGCACAGTTTTATGCCCAAACCTTTCCGGACAGTACCGTTGGCACGGTGCATCGTGCACCCTCCGACTTCCCTGGTGGCAAGCAAGGCGACGTGCTGACAGTTGAATTTACTGTATGCGGTGTGCCGTGCATCGGCCTCAACGGTGGCGACACATTCAAACACAGCGAAGCCTTTTCCTTCCAGATCGCCACAGAGGACCAGGAGGAGACAGACCGCTACTGGAATGCGATTGTTGACAATGGTGGTGCCGAAAGCCAGTGCGGTTGGTGCAAGGATAAATGGGGGCTGTCGTGGCAGATAACACCGAAGGTGCTAACTGAGGCGATGGCAAAAGGCGGAGATATTGCGAAACGGGCATTTGAAGCGATGATGGACATGCGAAAAATCGACGTGGCCAAGATCGAAGCGGCGGTCAATGGTATGGTTGATTAACGGCTGTAAAAAATCTCAACAGGCCGTAACATAACAATGTCCAACGCCCCGGATTTGTGTCCCTTCCACTTCATGGTTCAACAACCAGTTGCCATGGCAACTGGTTGTTGAAGAAAACGGGGCCTCAAAATTAAAAAAGCCCTGGCATTTGCCAAAGCTCTTTACATAACACTTTAACCTGCAGGGTTTAAAACTTCTCCGTGCCCGGTACCTGCTTAATCGTAAAAACCGACTGCCCAACGGCACGTTTGTTTAGATAAGCATACAATACAAACACTATTTTGCCGGTGGAAGTGGCGGTGGTTGGAAACACGGGTCCGGTCTCAAATGTGTTGACAGCGGTTCCGGTTGCCCATTTATTATTGGAGGTAAATGTGATGACTTTACCATTACCGCCACCTGCATTATTTACTACAATTAAGTCTCTGCCATTTTTACTCAGCATCAAACCGTCGGGGCCGGCAAGGGTGGCATTTAAAGAAACGGCATTATAAGCAGCTGGATTGGTAATTGGAAACTTTATTACCTGGTTATTTACGGAATAAGCCACCAACAAGTAGCCACTATCCTGGTTTCCGTATTCAATGCCATTAAAGCCAAAGCCGGTGGTAGCAAAAGCTGCATCCTGGTAAAAGATGCTGGCGATTCCACTGCCACTAATTTTATAAATAACCGGGGCACGACTGTTGGTAACATAGGCATTGCCCTGTGGGTCTATTGCGATATCATTTATAAAAAAATTGGCACCGGGCGAAAGTGGCTTCAGGTCGATAAAATTTACCCGTTCGCCGGTGTTAATGTCGTAGATACATACACTGCCATTGGATGAGTTGGAAACATATAACAATTTACGGGCTTCGTCTATTTCCAAACCCGTAGTACCAATAAGTGCAGAGTCTGTAATAAACGGGGTATAAACGCCGTCGCTGGTTACGATGCCAATATCGCCACGGGTGGTGGAACTCACATAAAAGCGGTTATTAAACTTATCGTACACCACGCCTTCCGGAAAAAGATTTTGCTGGGTAAAAACAATATCCTGTGCCGGAAAGGATTGATTTGCTGCATTGGCAACCTGGCTGCTACCTGGGGAAATAGGCTGCTCTTCTAAAATGGGTGTTTTGGAGCAGGCTGCAAGAAGAATGGTTATGGCAGCCGCAATCGTACTGAGTTGTTTCATTTGTTTGATAATTTTCAGGTAAGTAATTTAAATGTCCAACCTGGTTTCTGCAAGTTTTAGGCCAATAGCGTTACAGTGTCATCCGGCCAGGTGCTATCAAACAACCGCCAAATTTCTGAAACCCAAAATCATTCAGAACGAAATATCCAAATTTAAGAAGCAGCGGCACCACACAACACACCCTGCCATTGGCATGCGATTGTTGATAATACTGGTGCCGAAAACCAGTGCGGCTGATGCAGTGATAAGTGGGTCTTTCGTGACAGATAACGCAGAAGTTGTTGACCCGGGGGATGGCGAAGGGCGGAGATTTTGCGAAACTTGTATTCGAAGCGACGATGGACATGCGTAAAATCGAAGCGGCCGTCAGCGGAAAGGCTTTGTAAAATATTGCAAATTCCTGAACAGGGCTTCTGACCTATTGAAGGTTAGAAACCCTGTTCGTTTTCAGCAACTTTGACCCAAAATTGAGAATCTTTGACCCAATCCTGATAGCCAAAGGCAGTTTCGGCGGTTAGCTTTGCGTTGCCGGTAATCAATTGGCAGCGCGGCAACCATTTTTCTCTCATCCCGGTTTTTTTATCCCCCCCTCTATATTCAGCTATCTTGTACCCTCTTTCCAAAACCCATTAAAACAATTCATTTGAAAAAGCAGTTTCTCCTCATAGCATGCCTGGCATGGTTTTTCACCGCACAAGCACAAACGACAGATAGAATTACCTATATGGTTACCGGTACGGGATTTAGTACCACAGAAGAATCGGTGGTGACTTTAACACAGGATATAACGACAGAAGTTAGTACGCCCTATCCTCCGACAATCGGTCCCCGAAACTTTACTCTCAATTTCACAAGAGCAACAGACATTAACTCCAAAAGTTTCAACCAGGCTGCTGATTTGGGGTCGAAACTTACATCGATCGAATTTAAAGTCTATGCGCAAGGAGCTGTTACCCCATATATTTCTTACCAATTAAAGAATTTTATACTGGCTGGTTTTAAGCAGACGGCTACTGCCGGTGGCGGCCCCGTTATTGAAAATATTTCTCTTGCTTTTGAGAACTGGGGTTTTAAAGACTGGCTGAATAACTTAAGTTTTGGCTGGAGTATTGTAAACAGAAACCCAACGGCTTATTAATTACGAGCTAATAATTTCAATATCACCGTTTTTGGAGAAGTCTCCGTAATCCACGATTCTCAATAGCTTGCAGAATTGTAACCATCACGACTCCCGGCAAGGCCCATTCCATATAAAAAACATCAATACACACTGTAATGAAAAAGCTGTTTATTCTCATTGTTTCCCTTGCAGGTACCTATGGCTCCCGGGCCCAAACGGTTGGTATTGGTACTACAACACCTGATAGCAAAGCCATACTCGATATCGTGAGCACAACCAAAGGGGTATTACTACCACGCATTAACGATACAGCAAATGTTACCAACCCCGTAGAAGGTTTAATTATCTATAACAAAAACACCAAAACACCCTATTATTATGATGGCAAAAAATGGGTGTCGATGTTTGGTGCGGCTACAGGCAGTGCGTCTTCATCCACCGACAGCATTACCTATATGGTTACTGGTACGGGATTTAGTAGCACGGAACTACCGGCAGGTGCTATTACGCAGGGCGTAACGAATAATGGAATTAGTTGCTGCGGCTCTCCTTCCAGGATAGAGTTTAATGATTTTAATTTCACCAAAATACCTGATATTAATTCCTATGCATTTTACCGGGGGGCTACTCTACATAATAACCAATCAACATTAATCGAATTTAAGTTCTATGCTTCGGGAGCAGCCACACCGTATATGTCTTACCGGTTAAAAAATATTGTTTTCACAAGGATTAAACCAGGTGTAGGTAGCGGTCCCTTTGTAGAAAGTATTTCATTTGTGTTTGATAACTACGGCTTCAAAGATTGGGTGACGAATGCGAATTTCAATTATAATTTGACCACAGGGGTGTTTTCGGCTTATTAATTACCCTGTTAATAAAAGAGCCAAAACAGTCATTGGTCATTGGATACTTAAGCTAAAATTTAAAACAAATCATTGACCTAATGAACGCTAGCCATTGACCAATGACCAAGAATCACATTTACAGCCATCTCATCCAGCCTGCCAAATCCCTTCTTAACATGAATATATTCTTTATGAGAAAGCCGATCCTTCTTATTGCTTTACTTACATGCACTTTCGCCTCACTGGCACAAACGGTGGGTATTGGCACAGCAACGCCAGATAACAAAGCCATCCTCGATATTGTGAGCGCTAATAAAGGAATACTAATCCCCCGGATCGTTGATACTACAAGTGTGACTAACCCCGTGGAAGGAATGATTATTTTCAACAAAAGCACCAAAACACCCTATTATTATAATGGAAGCAGGTGGCTTTCATTGGGTGGAATGTGGTCAACGCTAACAGCTGTATCAACCGATCGGATTACCTATTCCGTTAATGGTACAGGATTTAATTTACTTCCATACCCGGTCACTTCTTTAACCCACGAGGTAACTACCGAGTTGCCCTTTGGCATTGGTGGACCTATTGGCAAGTCACAATTTGCTGATTTTAGTTTCACAAAAAAACCAGATAGAAACTCAACAACTTTTAACCGTCGGGTGGCAATGCCCATTGTACTTACTTCTATCGAATTTAAAGTGTATGCTGCCGGGGCTACTAACCCATATATTTCTTACCAGCTAAAAAATATTGTTATTACAGGTTTTACATCCAACGGAGCTACTGTTGGCGATGCATACGTTGAAAACATATCATTAAGCTTTGAGAACTATGGATTTAAGGATTGGGTGACGGGTTTAAGTTTTGGCTATAATGTGGCATTGCAACAGCTAACTGCTTATTAAGTACACATTGATGCCGTGATTTGTTTGGTTAAATCATTGCGTGAAGAATCCTGGCGCCCCCTCAAAAAATATAATAAACCCCCGAACTTGTTTTCGACTTCCGGTCTGTAGCCGACCTACCCGCATTAGGGCATGCAGGTTGCAGGGAGCAGGCCGTTGTCCACTTTGGTTAAAGTATACGTAGCCTTTCTTCTTCTAAATCTATCTGGTAAAGCTGGGTACGGATCATTTCTTCGTTAACGGACGGATCTTTATTAAGTGCTACGAGGTAGCTGCGTTGTACTTCCAGCACCTCTAAATAGATGGCTTTAGTTTTGTCGGTCATCCAATCCTCTTCGTCGGCGGCTTTAATTTTTTCTTCCCAATGCTTCAGCATCAGTTGCAGACCGGCATGGTCATGCATTTCGTTGTCGTATTTGTTTTTAAGAAAATTATAAATGTGTTCCCGCAGGTCTTTTTTCATCTTTTGCCTGCTATCCTCTTCGTTGTCTTCATTAAATGTATTGAACAAACCGCTCCTGTTTATCAGGTAAGGAAGCGTAAGGCCTTGCAGCAACAGTGTGAGCAGAATCACAGTAAACGTAATGAACAAGATGAGGTTCCGGTGCGGAAAGCCGGCGCCATTAAGGGTTACAGGTATGGCTAATGCGGCAGCCAGCGATACAACACCTCTCATGCCAGTCCATCCCAATAACAGTGGTATCAACAACCTCCGCCTGTTGTCACGCATTGCCGGAACCACATTGGGCCTGAAAATGATCGTTGCAATCATGGCGATATAGGAGCTTAGAATACGGGCCACTATTAATACCCCGGTCACCAGCACCCCGTAACCAATGGCGGTGGAGAGCGGTATACCTTTGGTCTTTAAACCCTCAACAATTTCGGGTAATTCTAAACCGATCACTAAAAACACTATGCCATTCAATATAAAAACAAAACTCTGCCATACACTGTAGCCCCTGATACGGCTGGTGCTGTTTAAAAATGTGAGCCTCTGGGTGGACATATACAAACCGCCAACAACTACAGCCAATACACCGGAGCTATGTAATTGCTCCGCTATCCAATACATGGCGTAGGGTTCAATAATGGTAAATACTACATCGGAAGGTGCATCGGTAGGTAACAGTTTATGAGCCTGTACAAAAATCCAGGCCAGAACTAAACCAATGGCTGTGCCGCCTGCGATCATCCACAAAAAACTGAGGGAAGCATCTTGCCAGATAAATTGACCGGAGCCAACTGCCACCAATGCAAAACGAAAAATAATGAGCGATGAAGCATCGTTGAGCAAGCTTTCTCCCTCCAGGATGGTGGCCGTAGATTTGGGTATTTTTACAAATTTGGTGATGGCCCCGGTACTTACAGCGTCGGGGGGTGATACGATACCGCCCAATAAAAAACCCAACGCCAATGTAAAACCAGGGATTAAGTAATGGGTAACTACCGCCACCGAAAATGCTGTAAAAAAAACAACCAAAAAGGCAAAACTTCCGATAATCCGCCACCATTTTTTCATCTCTTTAAATGAGATAGACCAAGCTGCTTCAAACAACAATGGGGGTAAGAAAATAAAGAATATCAGGTCAGGGCTAATGTTGAGCATGGGTAAACCCGGGATAAAACCAATGAGCAGCCCGGCCACCACTAACAATATGGGATACGCTACTTTTAATTTGGTGGCCCACATTTGCAGCAAGACAATGGCCACAATCATTGCCAATAAAAATGGTAGAATACTATGCATTAAGGCTTTTTTGTAAAAATACCTGAAAAAGGGCTGCCAGAGATTAGGCCTACCAACAAGATTCATCGTTCAGGCCATGGTCGGCTAGACACCGACCACGACTTCCAATTATATAGGGATCATAGCAGGTGTGACTATGGGAGGCCGTGGTCGGTGTCCCCACCGACCACTGAATTTGATGAATGTTTCAACCGTAGTTTTTCTATTGCAGGAACGGCCGCTCCATTGGTGGTCGGTGAGGACACCGACCACGGCTTCCAGCCACAGAATTAAAACCATTACATATTTACCGGCGACTGCTGTAAAATATCAACAACCTTTTCCCCTGGTAACACCCTGTAAACCGGAATTTTAATCCCATATTTTTTACACCCCGACTGTATCGCGGCATCAATTTGCTCCGGCGCATACCTGGATGAAAAATGGCCCAGGATCAATTGCCCGATTTTGATGATGCTCACCTGTTGCAACACTTCATCCAGCGTGCTGTGTCGGTTGCCATGAGCGCCCAGGTGGGCTGCATCATCCCCACCTAAAAAAGTTGCTTCGTGAATGAGTGTTTCCGAGCCATTCCAATGATCAAAATTTTCAACTGGAGTATCGGCGGAATAGCTGAGTATTGTGGTGAATGTCTCAACAGTTGTGGCTTCCTGTCCTTGCTCCATGATGATAGATTTAATAGTCGCCGGAGGCAATAAAGCAAGCTCTGCTTTTATTTTACGTTTTATAGTAATCACCTTGTAGCCGAGGCTTTTAAATACGTCATCCGGGGCTTTTACGTGGCTATTTCTCACAGCTTCTACGTACATATCATCCCTGATCCAGGTTTTTTCTCCGGCAATCACCGGTTTCCAGATCGTACCTGAAACATGCGGGTCAAAGGCTTTTGAAAAAGCCTCAATAGCCGGAAACGATCCACTGTCTTTTGGAAAATGGATTACCGGAAAACCATTCCTTGCATTTAATTGGTTCAACTGGTGCAATCCTGTCAGGTGGTCGCGATCGGCATGGGAAATAAATACCTGCCTGATCTTCCGGCTTTTTTGCAATAACCCTGCAGCAACACCATCACCTGCATCAAACAATAAGCCCAGTTCATCTACAAAATACCAGGTGGAAAATAATGCGGTGGAATAGCCGGTGATAGTGAGGTTCATGCAGCTAAAATAACGTCTGAGGCCATGTTTAACAACACCAGGATTATTTAGCGCGGTGATTGTTGCCACTAAACCCTCATGCAGAATGTCCATTTTGGCTCCGCGTACCATTTTCCTGTAAATTAGTACATGCTTAAGTCGTGCTTTTTATCTCTTTTAATTGTTGCCTGCTTACTCAATGGTGTCCAGGCTCAAAACCCGGAAACAGATTCCCTTATCCGCGTACTCAACAAATCACCGGAAGACACCAACAAGGTGAACCTGTACTGGAAAATAGGTGCATCTATTGTTTTCCAGGACCCATTTAAAGCAATGCCTTATTTTAAAAAAGGCATTGAGTTGTCAGAAAAATTAGGTTTTATAAGCGGCCTGGAAAAATGTAACAATGGCACATCGCTTGCTTTCTCATTCAATGCAAAATATGATTCAGCGTTGGTTTACATTAACAAAGCGGTTTTTTATGCCGTACAAGCAGGCAATATAAAACGACTGACACTTGCTTATTTGAACAGGGCTGATGTATTCACCAATCTACAAATGTACCCGGCG
Organism: Bacteroidota bacterium; assembly: GCA_040386335.1. Classification (GTDB taxonomy): domain Bacteria; phylum Bacteroidota; class Bacteroidia; order Chitinophagales; family Chitinophagaceae; genus JAZKFT01. The sequence goes on along the minus strand of JAZKFT010000008.1, from coordinate 9,772 downwards.
GCTTTGAAAGATTGCGACACCGCTATTAGTTATGCAACGCAGATAAAAAACAATGAAGGATTGGCTCGTATCTATAGTATCATGAACGATATCTATGACAATCTGAAACAATACGACAAGGCGTGGGCAGCGTTGGATAAATCGGCCTATCATTTAAGTTTTACGAAGAACAGGCAAATGGTTGCCATGAATTATTCTGAGCGGGGCGATATATTGTTGAAATTACACAAACCGGAAACGGCTATCGAATGGTACAAAAAGGCCATTGTGATTTCCGACAGCCTTGGAAATATAAATGAACTGGCTGCCTTTTATAGTGCCATGGGTGATGCGTTTTCAAAACTAAAAGATTATAAAGCTTCCGAAGCCGCATTTATTACCAGCCTGAACTATGCAACGCAAGTAGAAAACACCAGTCAGCAAAGTGTTTGCTATATAAACCTCAGCACATTGGAACTGGAACAGAACCGTTTTCAAAAAAGTATTGAATATGGACTTAAAGCTTACGAATTGATAAAGCCGGAAACGGATTTATTACGGGAGCAGGGCGTTGTATATACACTGGCCATTGCCTATTTAAAAAACGGCAACAACACAAAGGGGCTGGAATTCCTGGAGTTGAGCACTGCTCTAAAAGACAGCCTTGTACAACAACAATTTTCAGTAGAAACCGCGAAGCAACAGGCTTCTTTTAATGTAAAAGAAAAGGAACGGGAGATTGTAGTACTGAACAAAGACAAAGAATTACAACAGCAAAAATTACAGAAGCAACGGTTGCTCATCTTTAGCGCGGCATTTATTGTCCTGCTTTCATTAGCAGCGATCTGGCTGCTAATGAATCGCAATAACTTAAAACAGCGGATGAGGGAATTGGAAATAAGAAATCAAATTGCTGCCGATCTGCACGATGAAGTGGGCAGCTCTCTCAGCAGCATCAACATGTTAAGTCAGATGGCCACACAGCCAGGCAATGAAACCCTTCAAAAAAATATATTGGAAAGGATGCGTGTGAATGCCAAAGAAACGATGGAAAAAATGAGTGACCTCGTGTGGACCATAAAGCCCGAAGAAGCAGAAGGCAGCAACCTGAAGCAACGAATGGAGCGATTTGCCTATGAAATTTGCGGGGCTAAAAATATTGCACTTACCCTGCAACTGGATAAGCTGGAAACAAAGGACCTGACGATGGAACAGCGGAAAAATATGTACCTTATTTTTAAAGAAGCACTTAATAATGCGGTGAAGTATTCCGGCAGCGAAAAAATTACGGTGTCTGCAGCCAACGGACAAAAGATATTGACGATGATTGTAAAGGATGAAGGAAAAGGTTTTGATATGGGTACTTTGGTAAAAGGAAACGGTCTGGATAATATTCAAAACCGGGCGGCAGACATTAACGGTAAACTGGTTATCGATTCTACACCGGGCGGCGGAACAACCGTGAAACTTACCATGCCGCTTACCATATAAATTCTCACCCCATTTCGCTATTGTCAGGCGGATAAAATTTTAAACCTTTGTAAAAAACCCAAACCTTGATACGTGTAGCCATTTTTGAAGACAACAAACACCTGCGCGAAACATTTGAACTGCTGCTGAACCATACAGATGGTTTTATTTGCGCGGGTGCATGGCCCAATTGCCGCAACATCGTTGCCAACCTTGAAGTCCATCCCTGCGATATTGTGTTGATGGATATTGAAATGCCCGGCATGAATGGCATAGAGGCGACAAAACTGGTGAAAGAACATTTTCCGGAAATCAATATCCTGATACAAACCGTTTTTTTTGAAGATGCATTTATTTTCAATGCCATCTGTGCAGGCGCATCCGGATACATACTAAAAAGCACCACACCGGAGGGGTATTTAGATGCTATAAAAAATGTACAATCGGGCGGCTCACCCATGACGCCCGGCATTGCCCGCCGTGTGTTGGAATTATTTAAAACCAACCTCCAGCCCACCAGCCCCGGGCAGGACTACAACCTTACTACGCAAGAAAAAAATGTACTTAAATTATTGGTAGAAGGAAAAAGCTATAAAATGATAGCTGCGGCCTTATTTGTATCCTTCGACACCATAAAATCTCATATCAGTAATATTTACGCCAAACTGCATGTACACTCAGGTACGGAAGCCGTATCACTGGCGATACGTGATAAGTTAGTGTAAATAAAATCACCCGGGCCTCGTCCTGTTGCAAGAGCAACGCAACCCTGAAACATTGAGAATTCAGGGCTGCCCCGCTGGGCAATGTCATTAAGTTAAGCCGGTTGGCTAAATTGCAGATTGAGCCCAACGGGCTCAGATTTATAGATAAGAATTAGAAGTTGTGAGCCCGACCCCAAAGGGGTCGCATGTGAATGGTTAGACTTGCAAAACCATTGCCAACCTATGCGCCAGGGATCTGTTCGCACTAAAGAGGTAGAAATTGCATTTGGTGAAAAGTTAACCTGGGAATTTTCAGATGCAACAAACTTACATACGACCCCATTGGGGTCGGGCACAATAATTGTGCATTTTCTATAAACATTTGAGCCCGTTGGGCTCATTCCCTTGTTTAGCGTCCTTAACTTAATGACATTGCCCGCTGGGCCAGGTCGACAAAATTATTCATTTGCTACAGACAGGTTACGCCGTTGGCGTATTTCCTTTTTATCTGGGCTAAAACTGATTATGCGACAATCCTTAAATGTGTTTTCCATTTTTTTGCGATTGTGTCGATCTTATTAGCCTGACACTAATGCGGCTATTGCGCCTACCTTAATGAAAGGTACTATTACCTGGCCTCAGCTCACTAATTCACCCCTTTTCGCTATTGCCTTGCCTTTGCTTCTTTTTCACCTTTGGGTTATAATAAAAATGTAACCTGAAATGAAGAACCTTATTTTTTTTATATTGGTAGTCATATCATACAATCCGGTAATTGCACAAAACGTAGGCATTGGCACCACAGCACCCAATGCCAGTGCACAATTAGATATTGCAAGCAACAACAAAGGGTTGCTTATTCCCAGGATGACGAGCAGCAACCGGGTGGGGATTTCTTCTCCGGCCAATGGCCTGCTGGTGTACGACACCACGACAAACCGGATATACCAGTACCAGAACGGCTTATGGCGTTTTCTAATCAGTAATGATTACTGGGTACAATCATCAACCCGTAACTGGGTGTATAATCTAACTGATAGTGTTGGTATTGGAACGACTGCGCCAGCACAACGCCTGGATGTAAATGGTAATATCCGCAGCAGGGATGATTTACTGGCTGATGGGCGTGTGATTGCTACCGGAACGATATCCGGCAGTGGTTTACAAACTTCGGGTGGCCTGACTGTAAGCAATAATGGTCTTGTAGGTGGAGACTTTACCGCCAGTGGGAATCTTTCCACCAATGGAGATCTGATTATAAATGGCATCGGAGCTACGCTGCAATTAAAGAACGGCAGCAGCGAAAACAAGGGTTATTTTCAACTGGCAGGTGAAAACGTAAGGTTGGGTACCAACATCGGCAATACTACAGGCAGTTTGATCATCCGGATGAATGGAACTGATAGGGTTACTATTAGTCCTTCAGGGAGTATTGACCTGGATGGTAAGATTACTAGGTCTGCGGTTACAGGCTACATATCATTATTGCCTGGATGTTTGGGGATAGTAACTGAAAATGGAGGAATTCGGGGTGGTACTGGAAATTTTACTGTCACGCATCCATCTGTTGGTGTTTATTCAGTTACTTCAAATCAGATACCCATTATCGCTGTACCAATAGCAACATCGCTGAAGTCAGGTAATACTGTTACTGCACTCCAAACCACTGGGGTGACTATCACATTTGAGGTGAGAAATATCAGCCATGCCCTTTCCGACGGAGAGTTTTCTTTTATTGTGTACTCAGGATTTTAGGCCGATACTGTGAAAACCGAATTTCATTCGTTTTTAAATGAATTCGCGACATGTTTAGCTATGGGTTAAGCACACGAGAAAGTATTGGCCATTCTCAACCATTAAACTTTTTGATCATAAAATAGTTTCCGTTTAGGTGCGCTGCACCTTTCCTTAAATCACCCCTTTTCGCTATTGCCTTGCTTTTGCTTCCTTTTCACCTTTGAGTTCAATAAACACAACCTGATATGAAGACACTATTCTTTTTTTTAGTTATAGCGATCACACACAATGCCGTAACAGCGCAAAACGTGGGTATTGGCACCACAACACCCACAGAAAAATTACAGGTAACGGGAAATATAAAGGCTGACACCATAAAGCCCAATGGCATAAAGCTAACTCCGAATGCTGGTACTGGTAAAATTTTAATAAGTGATGCGGCAGGTGTTGGCACCTGGCAGGCAAGCAGCATGCTGGCCGGGGCCGGTAATATTGGTTATGGTGTTTGGGGCGATTGTGCTACCAATGGAAACATATCGGAGTATCAACCTGTGGCAGATGCCACGGGGGCCACTGGAGATCTGTTTGGAACCAACGTAGCCATTTCCGGCAACTTTGCCATTATCGGGGCATCTCAGGATGATGTGGGTACAAATTCCGCCCAGGGTTCGGCAAGTATTTACCAGTGGAATGGCGGCAGTTGGGTGCTGATGCAGAAAATTACAGATGCCACCGGTGATATAGGCGATCGCTTCGGGATCAGCGTATCCATTTCTGGCAACTATGCAATTATCGGTGCGTATTTGGATGATGTAGGTGCCAATTCATCACAGGGCTCGGCCAGTATTTACCAGTGGAATGGCAGCAGTTGGGTACTGATGCAAAAAATTACAGATGCCAGCGGGGCGGCATTTGACCAGTTTGGAAGAAGTGTATCCATCTCCGGCAACTATGCTATTATTGGGGCAGATGGTGATGAGGTTGGGGCAAATGCAAGCCAGGGTTCGGCCAGTATTTACCAGTGGAATGGTAGTAATTGGGTATTGATGCAGAAAATCACAGATGCCGCCGGAGAAGCAAATGATGATTTTGGAAGCAGTGTATCCATCTCCGGCAGCTATGCCATTATTGGGGCATTTCAAGATGATGAAGGTGGCATTACAAATGCGGGTTCGGCCAGTATTTATGTAAGGTTTCTCAATGGCTGGTTATTGCAGGCAAAAATTACTGATGCCGTTGGTGCCCAAAATGATTTTTTTGGAAACAATGTCTCCATCTCCGGCAGCTATGCCATTATTGGGTCATTTCAAGACGATGTTAGTTTAAATACAAATCAGGGCTCGGCCAGTATTTATAAACGTGAGGGTAGCAGCTGGGTTTTGATGAAGAAAATGACAGACGGTGGAGGAGCAGCAGAAGAAGATTTTGGAACCAGTGTATGCATATCGGAAGACTATGCCATTGTTGGTGCCCGGTATGGAAAAGGTATGAATGGCACACCGGGTACTGTTTTTATTTACCTAAGAGTAGGCTTTGGATGGCAATTACTTCAAAAAGTAACAGATCCTGGTAGTACAGGGTCAGAAAGCTTTGGTGTCTCGGTAGCTATAGATGGTAATATAAAACGGTTTTTGTGCGGCGCTAATGGGTATGGCTTATCGTCGGGTAAAGTGCTATTTGGTAAAATAAATTAAGGAAGAATTTTATGTTACGGTTGCGTATTCTTACAGGCCAGGTCACCTGTAATTGACTTACCATTGTTATGCGCAGAAAAAATACACCGTCAATTTCTACTGTTAATATACGCCGTTAAATGTGGTATACACCGGCTGAGTTGCCTGTATAAAGTTCACCCGTTTTCGCTATTGCCTTTCCTTCCATTCTTTTTCACCTTTACGTTCAAATAAACACACCCAGTTATGAAAACGTTTTTCTTTTTGTTACTGACTATTGCTGCAAATAGTATGTCGGTGGCCCAAAGCCTTGGCATTGGCACCACCACACCCCACGCCACCGCCATGCTTGAAATAAAAAGTGGCAACGGTGGATTGTTGTTGCCACGGATGAGCAACACCAACAAAAACAGTATTACCAGCCCACCGGCAGGGCTTACCATTTTCAATACCAGCTTTAGCAGGTTTGAGCAGTACAATGGCACTGCCTGGAAAAACTTCATCACCAACGATTTCTGGTCGCGCAGTGGCAACCACCTTTATACCATTGATGATGTAGGTCTTGGCACAGCGATACTCGCTGCAAAGCTGGATGTGTGGGGCAATATAAGACTGAGAGGCGATTTGCAGCTTACCCGCTATTCCGGCACTGCCAACAATTTTGATTTTCGCTTTACCGGATCTTCATCCCATAACCTTACACAGGGTTTGTTCTTTAAAATCGGTGGCGACAACCGCGGCTTCCTAACTTTTCGTCATTCTGATGACGCCGGTGAAGATAAATTCCGGTTTGGTTTCTATAACGGCACCGCTGCGGAAATAAAATCATCCGGACATTTCATCTTCAACGCAGCAGCCAATCCAACGATCCAATTAAACAGCTCGGGAGCCGAAAAAGGTTTTATCCAACTTTCTGGAGATGATCTGCGAATTGGTACCAATTCTTCCAATACTGCCGGCGAATTTTATTTCCGGTTGAATGGTGGCAACAGGGTAATGATTGCCAATAATGGGTTTATGAAAATTGGAACCGGCACGCCCGCTGCCCGCCTGGATGTTAATGGTGATATATCAGGTAATGGCAATGTTACGGCATCGGGTAACCTGGTTACCGATAATATTTCCATAAGTAGTGAAATACGAAACCAAAGCCGCACAGGCACTTACAGTCTCATACCGCTGGCCTACGGACAGATCAACTCTGATGGATCCATTATTAATGCCACATCTAATGTATCGGTGTCAAGGGAGGGCACAGGTGAGTATAATATTACCGTCAGCGGTGTTACTTCCACCTGCACCATTATAGCGTATGGAGGTGAAACAACCACGGCTGCATATTCCACCACCAATACCTGCAGGGTAGTTAATTACCGTGACAACTACGATGGCGCAGAAACGATCTCCAGGGCGGACACACCATTCTATTTTATCATTTTTCAACCTTAAGTTATGTTACGTTTTATAATACTACCAGGGTTGCTTTTTTTTACCGTATCCATTTTTGCACAACGGGCAGCTGTAAATGAAGATGGTTCCGCACCGGCTGCCAGTGCAGCCTTAGATGTAAAAAGTGTGAACAAAGGTTTTTTATGGCCATCGCTAAGCACCACACAGAGAAACGGTATTTTCCCGGCCAACTGGCTAATGCTGTACAACAATACCGAGGAATTGCTGCAACGCTACGTTCCCGGCGGCGGGTGGCGCAGTTTTATTAATAATGATTACTGGCAGGGCTTTACCGGTGCCGTTTACAATGCCACCTCCAATATTGGCATAGGTACAAGCAGCCCGCAGGAAAAACTACATGTATCCGGCGGAAATATAAAAATTACCAGCGGCGACCTGTCGCTTGGCCGTTCCAACAGCTTATTGCAAAAAATTGACTTTGATTACACTGGCGGCGCATCCAATAATTTTGCGCAGGGCATTGATTACCGCACCAATAGTGCTACCCGGAATGCCTATATCAATTTTGTGGCTTCCACTACTACCGGCGAAGATGAGTTACGGTTTTATCCATCTGTAAGTAGCACTCATTTATTTAATGTGTACAGTAAAGGAGAGTATCGCTTTAGTGCCAGCTCGGTTAGCGGACCTACATTTCAATTCCGTTCCAATAATCTAAATGTGGGCTTTTTCCAGGTTACGGGTGATGATCTGCGGATGGGCACCAATAGCGGCAACACCATTGGCCGCGTAGTAATACGCAATGCCGGTGCGGACAATGTGGTAATATCTGAAGTAAGCGGTGAATCACGTATGGGTATTGGCGTAACCAACCCAACCAATGCCTTGCATGTAAACGGCGATATAAAAGTATTGAACGGCATTACCGTGAATGCCCGTACCACTGCTGCCAGTATTGAGTTGAGCGGTGGCCTGACTAAGCCTTCGGAGAGTACGGCACAGCTTATACCTTTCTGCTACGGCTCCGTAAATGCAGATGGCACCGCCCGTTCAGTAACCCCAAACGTTACGATTACAAAAACATCCACCGGCTTTTATACCATTGATTGCCCCGGCATAGACAATACCTGTGTAGTATTGGTAACAGCGGGCGCTGAGCGGCACCTGGCAAATTGTAATTCCACAGGTACTAATTCTTTCGGTGTTAGTATTTTCCTGGACAGGTCTACCGCCCCTCCCGCCGCCAGGGATGCAGATTTTAATTTTGTGGTCTATAAACGCTTTTAAGCAACATCGAATTTGACTACAACAAAAAAATATAATTTGTTATGAAACAACTGATGATCGTTTTAATTTTTGCTGCCGGCTTTTATAATGCCGGAGCCCAGGGCGTTTTGGTGGGTAGTGGCACTGTCAATTCGAAAGCCATGATGGAAGTCAGGAGCACCAGCAAAGGCGTACTTATTCCCCGGATGTCATCTACACAACGTGTAGCTATCCCATCACCTGTGGCTGGCTTGATGGTGTATGATACTACAAGAAATGAATTGTATGGACATGATGGCACTTTGTGGCGGTATTTTTTGGATAACGATTCCTGGAGAATGAATGGCACAGATGTGTACAATCTATCAGATAGCATCGGTATCGGCATTTCTTCACCCGACGAAAAACTACAGGTAAATGGTACCGTTAAAACCACCAATGGCGATTTGCTCTTTAGCGAAACTTCCGGCACCGCTTCAAAACTAATCACCGACTATAACGGCGGCAATGTAGACGGATACAACCATAGTCTTGGTTTTTATGACGGCAACACAAGACGAGCCTTTTTACAGTACCGTAAATTTGATGATGCCATGGAGAATCGCATTGATTTTGGCATGTTAGCTACCCAGTTTAGTATTCAAACGAACGGGGTAAGCAATTTTACAGCGGCTGATGGCACCCTGCAACTGCAAAATGCCGGTGTTGACAAAGGTTTTGTACAGCTTGCGGGAAATGATTTCCGCCTCGGCACCAACAGCAGCAATACGAATGGCCGCTTCATTATCCGTAACAACGGCCTTGACCGCTTTTTTGTTGACGGCCAGGGACAGGTTGGCATTGGCAGCACACCTTTTTCCGGTTATGCGCTCAATGTACAGGGTGCACTGAAAGGCAGTGGCAACCTTACCACCAACTCTGGAATTATAACTGCCTCAAATGTCGAGATAGCCACAGAAGTGAATCAAACAGCCACCGGCTCTGCCAATATGGTTCCGCGCTATTATGGCAGGGTCACTGCTCCGGGTGTTTGTACCTGCTCTTCATCCGCCGCCGCTATTAGCCATCCGTTTTATGGTAATTATGTGCTCTCCTACCCCGGCATGAGTTCCAGCGATATTGTGATGGTAAGCATTCATTATTCAGACTACCGGGTATACACCACTTACGGAGGCCTGGGTTCAAACTATCCTGGATTTTTAATCATGCCGGTCAGTGACAGTTATTCAGGGCCTGATGGGCAGGATGCCCCTTTTAGTTTTATGGTTTTTAAACAATAAGGTTCATCAACCAAACTCCTCCCCGATCAAAATCACTGCGGAAATTACCCCCCACCGAACGCCGCCGCCTTCGCCATTCGGAGGCCGTGGCTGAAGAGACTATAATTGATCTATTGCTGATTGACCGGCTTGTTTTCCGTTGGTGGTCGGAGAGACACCGACCACTGAATGTAGGCCACATTGTAACTTACCTGCACAGTCATCAACCTAAATTAATTACTGGCTTAAAACGATTCAGGTATCATTTCAAAGA
>JAZKFT010000007.1:0-18939 GCA_040386335.1 Bacteroidota bacterium | reverse complement strand
TATTACAACAAACCTGTGTGGATGATTATCCGTTCGGTATTAGTAGCGATGCATAATGCATTTTCTTATAAGCATCCCGGATGCAGCGCTACTATTACCTCACAGGTTTTTTTATTGCCCAAACGGTATCCAAATCTCCATGGATTTCACTATTAAACGACCCAAAAATCACTACGCTATGCAACGTCATATACTTATTCCAATCCTTTTACTCTCATCAGCAGCAACATTTGCTCAAACACCGGATGATGCCATCAGGCAATCCTATCAAATTCCACAAGGGACTGCCCGGAACATGGCCATTGGCGGAGCAATGGGTTCATTGGGGGGCGACATTACGGCCGCCCATATAAACCCCGCCGGGCTTGGCTTTTATAAAACAGGAGAATGGGTGGTAAGTCCCGGCTTTAACTTTCTAAACAACAAATTCGGGTTCCGCGGTACAGATCAAAATGATAAGAAAAATAATTTCAGCTATGGAACCAGTGGTGTGGTTGTAGGTTGGGGAGATAAATGGAATAAGAAGAAAAGCAGTGCCTTTTCATTTTCCATTAACCAAACGGCAAATTTTAATAATTATGTGCATTACAAAGGCCTGAATAATGTGAGCAGCTGGAGTGAGCAATACCTGGAAGAACTAGTAAAAAACAATGTTGATACCTTCAGGGCATTGACCGATTATATTTTTGGAAGCACACTTGCATTCCGCACCTACCTGGTGGACGCCGAATTTAAAAATGGCCAGCAAACCGGCTACCAGAGCTTTGTTCCCATCAGCAAAGGTGTGATGCAGGAAAATACACTGGATACCAGGGGCGGTACCCACGAAGTTGCTTTGGGTTTTGCCAGTAACAGTGAAGACAGACTGTACATTGGCGGTAGCATTAATATTCCCATTTACAGTTACAAACGTACCCAGGATTACTCCGAAACATCGGTAAGCACGAGCACCACGGATTCTTTTGCCTCTTTTAAATACCAGGAAACCTACGAAAGCTTTGGTGTTGGTGTCAATGTGAAACTTGGACTTATCTACAAACCGATTGAGAAAATACGGTTGGGTTTAGCCATTCATACCCCAACGTTTGCCAATATGGAAGACAAGATACGGACCAGTATGACGACCAATACGGAAGGCTACAAAGGAACACTGACAGAAAGCAGCGACAAACTGAACAGTGGTAATCCCGGTGTGTTCAAGTACACGATGACTACCCCATGGAAAGCGTTGATCAGCGGCTCCTATGTGTTTAACGAGGTGAGTGATGTAAGAAGGCAGAAAGCTTTTATTACCGTAGATGCTGAATTTGTACCACACAAGGGCACCCAATACGACATCACCGAAGGTGGCAGCGATGGCGACAAAACCTACTACAAAGGCGTAAACAAAGCCATTGATGATCGGTTTAAAGGCACCTTCAATTTCAGGATGGGTGGCGAAGTGAAATTCACTACCATAATGGCACGTGCCGGTTTTGCGTATTATGGCAACCCTTACAAAGACAGGGATGTTTTAACCAATAACAGGATGCTGCTGAGCGGTGGTCTCGGCTATCGCAACAAGGGCGTATTTGTAGATCTTACTTATGTGCACAGCATCATGAAAGATACCCATACACCTTATTACCTGGCAGACAGGCCAAACACTTTTGCCGAAGGCAAGAATATAAAAGGCAATGTGATGTTGACTTTCGGCGCTAAATTTTAAAATGATACCCGGGGCCGCATCTAAGTAAGACTTTATCAGAAAAACGGAGATCCATTATGACGCGGCTATTTTTTGCAGTCGGCTTACTATTACTGTGTACGCCATTTCAGTCTTCCGCCCGGGGAACAGATTCATTAAAACAGAAAATCCAACAGCTCATAGCATCAAAAAATGCCACTGTTGGCGTGGCAATTGTTGGGCATAATGGCAAAGACAGTTTATCTATCAATGGCGGGCAACATTTCCCAATGCAAAGTGTGTTCAAGTTCCACATTGCATTGGCTATGTTGTCTAAAATTGACAGCGGAAAATTTTCTTTGAATCAAAAAATAAAAATTGATGAAAAAGACATGCTGCCGGATTTCTACAGCCCAATAATGGAAAAGTATCCAAAAGGGGTATCATTAGCGATCGCCCAAATCATAGACTATATGGTGGCAGAGAGCGACAATGTGGGATGCGAAGTATTGTTACGCCTACTCGGTGGCCCCGGGGCAGTGGAAGATTTTTTCAAAAAAAAGGGATTTAAGGATATTTCGATAAAGATCAACGAAGAAACGATGCAAGCTAATTGGGATATGCAGTATCAAAACTGGACGCCCCCAAAAGCCTCGAATGAATTATTGAACGCATTCTTTAACAACAGCAAAAAGTTGCTATCAAAAAAAAGCCATGATTTTATTTGGAAAGTGATGAGGGGTACAAAAACCGGTGAGAACCGGTTAAGAGCGCAATTGCCAGGGAAAACCATCATTGCCCATAAAACAGGGTCTTCCGGAACCAATAAAGCCGGTCTTACGGCAGCCGTAAATGATATCGGTATTATTTTCTTACCCAACGGACGGCATTTTTTCATAAGTGTTTTTGTTACGCAGTCAACAGAAGATGCAACAACAAATGAAAAAATAATTGCGGATATAGGTAAAGCAACCTGGGATTATTTTGTTGTCAACCCAGGTTAAAATGCCGCACTATACCTGGTTGTCATTATTGATAATCGCAGAACCTCTTTGCGATACCTACATTTGGGGCTAAATTTCAGTGACTGATGAATGTTGAGTTATCGCATTACGAACTCTGGTTAATATATGGCTGTATTGCTTTTGGGCTGACCATCATTTTAAGAGCCTTCGTCTTCCGTACTTCATTCTTCGGAAGGGCCCTGATATGCATTTCTGCGGGCCTTGCACTTTTCGCCGTACTGGTCTGGTATCATTTCGATCAACTTATTATTGTACTGGAATACGACGGAACCAGCCACTATGATATGCACCTGCTTTCGGATCATGAAACTACCATTCGATATTATTACTGGTATTCTGCAATAGCCGCTCTTGCTCTGGGAGCTGTAATAAATATATTTTGGTTACTGTACGAAAAAGGAATACGCGGATACGTAGTGCCGAAACAACAGGCCAGAATTTTCAGTCTTTCGATCATGTTTGGCTGTGTTGTTATTTTGTTGGTGGCCAGTTTGCTGCTTACCTAGCTGATGTATCATTTCTTTACACTGCAACCGGACAGTCCCTACTCGTAATTATAAATCACTTTCCCTTCGGCCTGCTTGTCTTTATTAAACACCACTTCCTTGGTTTTTAGACCACGCTCATCATAGGTATAGCGCCAGATCCTGTATTGATTGGTGCCATTTACAAAAGAGGTCATTTGAGCAATATGGCCTGTTGCATCGTATTCAAAAGTGTAATCTGGAAGTAGGCGACGGGCTTTATTACTGTAGCGAACTATATCGGTAAGCTTTCCCCGGGTATCGTAATAGTAATAATAGGTTTCGGTCCGCTTGCCCTTCTCGGTCCACTGCTCCTCACCTATCCAGCCATGCTCGTCTGTTACAAATTTTACCAGCAGGCTATCCTTACCATTCTTTATACGAAGCATCGTTTTGGGTTGGGTTGCACTAAAAACGTATTGCCGTTGTTCATAAAACTTAACAATATGTTGCTCGGGCTCGTGGGTGGTGGAATTAATGACCGAAAGATTGTCCGTTTGATACGTATAATTAGTTATGGAAACAGCAGCCTCGGTGCTATCGGTGGTAGTGGCGGGATAACCGTTTAAAAGGTATTTTGTGCTGAGGATGGAGGTCGGGCTGAGTGCGCTCTGGGTACTCGTGGTCATCTCATTTTTGCGGGCATTTATTTCCTGCAAAATAGCAAAGCCCTCGGTCGGTTCACCATTGGGATCCGTAGTGTTTACCGTTATTTTCTTGATGTTATTTTGCTTTAGCAGGAGATAATTATCCTTTGCCTGTTTATTTCCTAAAATATCGTTGTAATAATACTGCGCTTTGGTTTGGGTAACCACGCAAATACACAACAGGCCAATCACTTTATACATAGTTCTATTTTGCTTCAAAATTAAATGGATATTCACAAGACGAAGCAAGATGGTTTTTTTGTATGACCCCGTGCCCATTTCTTTGCTTTTTTAACAAAACCAACAAACAGTTAGCGTGTCGCATTTTAAAGAAAGAAAAGAGAAAAACTGCCTTAACTGCAATGCTATCGTAGCCGGTAAATACTGCCAGGTGTGTGGGCAGGAAAATATAGTGCCGAAAGAAAGTTTCTGGCACCTGATCACTCATTTTTTTAACGATATCACCCATTTCGAAGGTAAGTTTTTTACCACTACAAAACTACTTTTGCTAAAACCCGGCTTTTTACCGCGGGAATATTTAAGGGGCAAAAGGGCCAGTTATCTCCACCCTATCAGGATGTATGTGTTTACATCGGCGATTTTCTTTTTGATCTTTTTTTCAATTACCGGTGGCCAGGAAATAGTAAGGAGCGGCAATGGTGCAAAAAAAATGGCTAACGAAAAAAAAATGGATGCCATCGATTCGCTGATAGCCGATACAAAAGACAGTTCTATCCTGGTCATGTTGCAAAACCAGAAGAGAAAATACGCAGTAGAAAATGATGCAATTGATTCAATCAGCAGGGTGGCAGAAGAAGCGGAAGACAATAAAAACAAATCTAAAAACAAAAAAATTAAGCCTTCTGAAAAAAATAGTGCCGCGGATTCAGCTTTAGAAGTTTTAAAAGACTCATCTGAACGGGAATCAGGGTCTGGTTTTGGCTTATCCTATTCATACCCCGATACCGTGCATTCGGTAGACCAATATGAAAAATACCAGGCTGGTTTACCCAAAGGAGAAAGAGATGGCTGGTTCATAAGGACACTTTTGAAAAAACAAATTTCTCTTGATAATAAATACCGGTATGATGCCAACGGATTCATCATGGTTCTTAAAGAGAAATTTATTCATAGCCTGCCCCAAATGCTTTTTATCTCTTTGCCATTGTTTGCTCTCGTATTACAGTTGCTTTATATCCGGCGAAAACAATTTTATTATACAGATCACGGGGTATTTAGTATCTATCATTTTATTGCCGTGTTTATTATTATGTTGTTCCTGTTAGGCCTGGAAAAACTCTGGAATGCCACAGGATGGACTGTATTTAAATATATGAGCATCGGTTGCTTGTTATACATTCTTTTTTACCTGTATAAAAGCATGCGGAATTTTTACCAGCAACGGAGGGGCAAAACCATTATCAAGTTTATTTTGCTGTGTATGGTCGCAGGCACGCTTACAGCTATTCTTACACTGGGTTTATTGTTAATCACTTTTTTAAAAGTATAATTCAACATGCAAAATATTGAGGCACAGCAAGCCTTTCAACGGCTGCTTACAGTGATGGATGAATTACGGGAACAGTGCCCGTGGGACAGGAAACAAACGATTGATACCCTGCGACCGTTGACCATTGAAGAGCTTTACGAACTTACTGATGCGATTATCAACAAAGACTGGAAAGGCATCAAAGAAGAGTTGGGCGACATGCTACTGCACATTGCATTCTATGCCAGGATCGGCAAGGAACAGGGCCAGTTTACCATGGAAGAGGTTTTGAATGGCATCTGCAATAAACTGGTAAGCAGGCACCCACATATTTATGCCGATGTGGTAGTGAACAACGAAGAGGATGTAAAGAAAAACTGGGAACAACTAAAAATGCGTGAAGGGAAAAAGAGCGTCTTAGAAGGTGTCCCGGTTTCTTTGCCGTCACTTATCAAAGCATCCAGGATACAGGAAAAGGCTGCAAAGATCGGTTTCGACTGGCCGGATATTGAACCTGTTTGGCAGAAGGTAGAAGAAGAAATAGCAGAACTGAAAGAGGCCGTGCAACTAAAAGACAGCGCTGCCGTTGAAGAAGAGATGGGAGACGTTTTGTTTAGCCTGGTGAATTATGCAAGGTTTGTAAATGTAGATCCGGACACAGCCCTTGAAAACACCAACCGTAAGTTTATCCGTCGCTTCCAGTTTATGGAAAATGCAGCATTGGAACGGAACTTGCAGATGGCCTCGATGACCCTTTCAGAATTAGACGTATTATGGAATGAAGCGAAAGTTGCGGAAAAGGTGGTTAGTTGATTGGTTGATTAGTGAAATGGTGAAGCAACCTGGCTGATCGGTTGCGTCCCACTTCTCTTTACCATTTCTCATCACTCATCGTTCATTACTCATTTCATGCTACTCACATCTCATCACTCACGATTGACGATAAAATATGAAGAAAATAATTTTTAAAAACGGATGGTGGCTTATTGGCGCAGCCTGGGTATACACCCTCACATTCGTTTTTAATAACTACTGGTCCCGATTTTCTTCACTTCCGTCTATCGCAAAGTCATTTGAAAAAAAGGTACAGGCGCAAATAAAAAAGTTTGACGAATTTTCTGCTGATACCCTGTTGTTGAAAAAACTGAGCAGTACTACCAAAAGCGAACCATTGCATGATGAGGACGCTTACTATTATTTATTTGAAGACCGGCCGGATGGATTGCAATTAGAATATTGGAGTAATGCCGTTGTCATTCCACCAGCAAACGAAGTGCCTTATAATGACACGGTAAAACTGGTTACCTATCCAAACGGAACCTTCCTGCTATCTGCACGTAATATTCGCTCACATAATCTTATTGCTGTGCAACTGGTGCCAATAAAATGGCAATATTTTATTGAGAACGAATACCTGGCACCCAGGTATCCTGGTTTTGACGGGCTTGAAAAGTATATTTCCATTACCGACACAGCCACCCTTGACCCAGTCAGGCTGTCTGACGATAAAATTGCATTTTACCTGCAAAAAATAGCAGCGAAACCACTCCAGGTTTTTAACTGGCCGTCTTTCTTTATCGAGATGATTGCCACGCTATTCCTCATTGTTTTTTTTCAGCGTTGCGCTACTGGCCTGGCGTCGGCTGACCGCTTTAAGGCGGCAATGCTTTTTATAGTGATAGGATCTGTTGGCACCAGGCTCGCTATCCGGCACCTGAATTTCCCGGTCAATTTCAGTGAGCTGACTTTCTTTACCGGTGGAAACGGATCCTTGTTTTTCCGATCCCTGGGCGACCTGCTGCTTAACCTGCTGTCGACGCTATGGATTTTTTATTTTCTAAGGGCACAGGAATCCAGGTGGATGCCGGGATTAACAAGATTGCCGTCAGTTGTAAAAGCGCTGGTAGCATTGGGTGCAATTGTATGCCTTGTGGTATTCACTTTTGTTGTAGCAGAAATTACAGGCCAATTGATCCTCCACCCTGCAGTATCATTTGACGTGTCCAATTTTTTCAGTCTCGGCTGGGATACTTTGTTAGCCATCATTTGCATGTATATCATGGCGGTAATCCATTACATTTTCCTGCATAAGGCTAACCAGGTATTTGTTTTACTGTGGCCTTTCAGAAAATTTGATAAATATTTCCTGGTTGCGATTACGGGTCTGATCATCCTATCTTTTTCTATACAATGGCACAACACAACACTGCTGTTATTAGTACTGGCCTGGATCCTTGTTTCATTTTTATTGGAAGACAACATCCCGCAAAGGCTAGTCGCAAAAATTACCCCCTCAGCCAGTTTTTTATTTTGGATGATCTGGTATGCACTTAGCGGAATGCTGCTGGTACTGGGCCAAAACAATGCAAAGGAAGGAGAGCAAAGAATAAGGGTAGCTCAAAAACTGGGGATCCAATCGGATGCTACCGCCGAACAACTGTTGAACCTCGCATTGATAAGCCCGGAGATAAGAAATATGGGCAACAGTTTTAATTTATTTTACGATTCAACGTATCACAATATTTTCTTTTCCGGGCTACGGGCAAGGTATTTCTCCGGCTTACTGGCAAGCTTTGAAACGAGTTTTTATTTATTCGACCCAAAGGGCAAACCCATATTCAATAAAGACTCAGTTTCGTTTGAAACGCTAAACACCATTTCAGAAGAAGAAGCCACGAAGACAAAATTTACGGGGATCAATTACTATGAAAGGACTTTCGAAAAATTCAGCTATGTGATAAAACAGCCGCTTTTGTTGCCAGCCGACAGCAGCCAAGCATTTCTATTCATCACCAGTACACCTACCCGTTTTAAAAAAGATGCTATGGTGCCTGAACTGCTGAAGCGGTTGCAGGAAAACAACAAAGACTACACCGACAACTACAGCTATGCGGTGTACGACAAAGGCAAACTGGTAAGTAGCAATAAAGATTATCCTTTTGTAACACAGCTCGAAAAAACAGATTTACCAAGGTCAGAAAGGGAGATTCGAACACTTTCAGGAACCGACCAGTTATGGTACAATGCAGGCAATGGCCGAACCATTATTGTGGTGCGACAAAGCAGCCAACTCAGCGATGGCATCACATTGTTTGCATACCTTTTTGGCACATTTATATTACTAACATTTTTTGAAAGATTTCTAACCAGCCTTTTCAACCGAAAGCGTCGGTCAGAGCCATTCTCTTTCAATATTTCCCGCCTCACCATTAACCAAAAGATACATGGTACCATTTATCTGATTTGCTTCATCTCCTTTGTCGTGATTGGATTTGTAACCATCAAGTTCTTCATCTACCGCTTCCATCAAAATAATACCAACAGGCTAACAAAGGCCATTACGCTGGTAAATAATGATCTGCAGAAAACATCTTCTCTGCATTATTATTTGACAATGGGTGGCATTGCTAACACAGAAGCGATCAAAGTAGCGATCCAGCCGTCGATTAAAAGGGTGGCGGAACTTCAAAATGTAGACATTAACCTTTACAGTAAATTCGGGGACCTGGTAGCCACATCGCAACCAATCGTTTTCGAAAGAGGTATCATTTCCCAGAAGATGAATGAGCAGGCTTTCTATAATCTTGCTATCAAAAAGAAAGTGCAGTTTCTTCAAAACGAGAGTATTGGTACCCTTGAATATTCCAGCATTTATCTTCCCGTACGCACCAGCAATGGTGAAACCATCGGGTTTCTTAATATACCTTATTTTTCCTCGCAGAACGATCTGAACCAGGAAATTTCCAACTTCCTGGTTGCCCTTATTAATTTTAATGCTTTCATTTTTTTATTGGCGGGTATCATTGCATTTTTCATTGCCAATAATATTACCTCCTCATTTGCATTGATCGGTGAAAAAATGAAAGCGATCGGCTTTGGTAAAAGCAACGAATCCATCATTTGGGACCGGAATGATGAAATAGGCGCCCTGGTTTTGGAATACAATAAAATGATCGCAGCCCTGGATGAAAGTGCTAAAAAACTGGCCCGCAGTGAAAGGGAAAGTGCGTGGAGGGAGATGGCCAAACAGGTAGCCCATGAAATAAAAAACCCACTTACACCCATGAAACTCAGCTTGCAATACCTGCAACGCGCTATAGACAACAATACGCCCAATGTAAAAGAACTTGCGGGGCAGGTAGCCACCAACCTGGTAGAGCAAATCGACCACCTGTCGCGTATTGCATCTGATTTTTCACAGTTCGCACAAATCGACCTGGCGAAAAAAGAAATCTTTGACCTTCATGAAACCATACAACAGGTAGTGCTGTTGTATGAAAAAAACCGCCATGCACATATACAATGGAAATTGATTGGAAAACCCCTGTTTATAGAAGCAGATAAGACACAGATAAACCGATTGTTCACCAATTTGCTTCAGAATGCCTGCGAAGCAAGCGATGGCGGTGAAGGCATTGATATTACCATAGCCGAACAGGCTAATGATTACCATATTACCATCAGCATTACTGATAAGGGTAGTGGCATACCAACAGAACTACACGACCATATCTTCACCCCCAACTTTACGACTAAAACCTCCGGAACTGGCCTTGGGCTTGCCATTTGCAGGGATATCGTTGAAAAATCACATGGCACGATCTGGTTTGAAACTGAACTGGGTAGGGGAACTACATTCTTTATTAAATTACCATTGAAGCAAAGGGCAAATTAAGTGGGCAGTTATTCAGTTGGCAGTTGGCAGTTGGCAGTTGGCAAACAAAGTCAAAGGTTAAAAATAGTCGTAAAAGCACTGAAGAAATATCTCAATCAAACAATCATTTTTTTGAATAGAATTGCCAACTTCCAACTGAAGAACTGCCAACCGATTAACTGCCAGCTAAATAACTGCCAACTAAAAAATCAATGCATCGCCGTTTCCTTATTGTATTTGTTCCGGTAACCAACGGGTGATAGTCCGGTAATTTTTTTGAATACGGTTCTAAAAGCCTTCGTGTCTGAGTAACCTACCTCGTACATCACTTCGTTGATATTTTTACGGCTGGTTTCAAAACCCTTTTTTGCGGCTTCTATTTTTACCCGCTGAATGTACTCCACCACCGTATTGGCAGTTGCTTTCTTAAACCGGCGCTCCAGGTTGCGGCGGCCAAGGGCCAGCATGTCTGCGAGCTGGTCCACGGTGATCTTATCCTGGTAATTGCTTTCAATAAAGTTCTGTGCCTGTATTATGGATGTGTCTTCATGTTCCTTTTGCCCGTTGAACATAATAAATGGCGACTGGCTGAATCGGTCTATATCTATCATAAAGGCTTTGGAGATCATAATTGCCATTTCCCGCCCTGCATATTTTTCTACCAGGTACACCAGGAGATTTAGAAATGAATAGGCTCCCCCGCTGGTATAAATGCCGTCCTCTTCGGTCATTATTTTATCGTCAACAAGGTTCACCTGTGGAAACATGGCCCTGAATTGGTTTACGGCTATCCAATGTGTGGCACAGCGTTTTCCATCGAGTAAACCAGTAGCAGCCAGGAAAAAAGCAGCAATGCAAAAGCTTGCTATTTCAGCACCTTTTTTATACTGGTCCACGATCCATGGAAGAAAGCCGGCATTCGCCTCCATAGCTTGTTGCATATCTCCGTGCATCGCCGGGATAATGATCAGATCTGTTTTTGATACATCACCAATCAAAACATCGGGCTGAATGGTGTACAAGCCATTGCGCTGCGGCACTTCATTGGCGATTCCAACAAGCTGCACCTTAAAAACCGGCTCCCTTCCCATTGCTGCGCAAAACTTATTTACTTCGGTGAGTATCTGGTGGGTTCCATCGATATTAGGCAGGCTGGTATGTCCCAATGGAACGAGTATGGATATATGTCTCATTTTCATGTTCCAAAACTAAAAGAAAGTTCCGTCGCAATCAACCCCTTAGATTGCCGCATTTGCACCCCCAAAAATCAAAATAGGCTAATTAGGTTTGTTCAAGCAAAAAATACACAATGAAAAAGATCGTTTTGGACAAAGATATTACCGCAATGTATGTACGGGCAACCTCGTTCCCGGACGGTATCCAGGCCGCATTTGATCAACTCGGTAAGCTACTTCCCATGAAGAGTGACCGGCAAATTTTCGGAATTTCCTGGCTGGAGGATGGAACAATTTCTTATAAAGCAGCTGCAGCGGAAAAATACGAAGGAGAAGCCACGGAATATGGACTTGAAACTTTCATCATAAAAAAGGGAGACTACGCCAGTCAGTTTATCACTGACTTCAAAAAAGATATTTCCGCTATCGGTACTACGTTCCAGGAACTACTTAAACATCCATTTCTGGATCCAAATGGCTATTGTCTTGAGTGGTACAAGGGGCCTGATGATGTACTCTGTATGGTAGGCCTGGATGCTGAAAAGGAAAACCTGTAGGCGGCAATTGTATGCAACTAATTAATAGCAATCTAACTTTAAAGCATTTGCGTTATGATCACCGATATACTCCCGAAGGAAGCATTGCTTCAATGGTTTGATAACACTGTTAATCATTTCAAAGCTACCCTGCGTGCATTTGACGAACAAAGCATTAATGTGCAACCTTCCACTGATTCCTGGACGGCCGCTCAGGTGGCGGATCATATCACAAAATCTAACAGTTCTATTGTAAAAGCATTGTCGCTGAAGGGACTTGCCACAAACAGGAAGCCAGATGAAAGAGTGGGTGAACTAAAAGACATATTTCTGGATTTTACCTCCAAACTAAAATCGCCCGATTTTATTCTACCAACCCAGGCTATTTACAGTAAAGACCTGGTGATGGCTAATGTAGCAAATTCAACAGCCAGGATCAAAGAAGCAGCCCTCGAAGCCAGCCTCTGCGAAATGATCAATCACCCTGCTTTTGGCAACATTACAAAGTATGAGATCTTTCATTTTGTTTTATACCATACGCAAAGACACACCGTACAATTGCAGAATATCCTGGAGGAATTAAAAAAAAAGGGCATGAGACATGAAAGCCCTGAAGACGTCCCCCTGGTAAAGCCGGTAAGGATAACGAGAACTTTTGATGCCCCGGTTTCATTGGTTTTCAAAGCCTGGACAGATGCAAAATGGCTGGCGGATTGGTGGGGGCCAAAGGGGTTTTCGATTTCCGTTTCTGAATTGGATGTGCAGCCGGGTGGCTATTTCTATATCGATATGAAAGCACCTGATGACTCCAATTTTCCGATGGACGGTACCTTCCTGGAAATCAATAGACCAGGCAGGCTTGTATTTACCAGTAACCCACTGGATGAAAACAGGAAACCACTTTTTGAAATGATTAATACCATCACTTTCGATAAACAGGGAAAAAAAACAGTGTTAAACCTGCTGGCTGTAGTTACAAAATCCAAGCCTGGCATGGCCCAATTTATCGATGGCATGGATATTGGTTGGAAACAAAGTCTTGAGAGGCTCGATGATTTATTGTCAAAGCATTATTAACATTGGTAGAAAATTATTGAACCCTCTAAAACAAAAATCATGACGATTGTAACTACCATCCTGCTAGTATTGGCCTCCATTATTGCCCTGCTTCTCCTGGTCGCCTTTTTCACCAAAAGGGAATGCATTGTTGAGAAAAGCGTCGTCATCAATAAGCCAAAACAGGAAGTATTTGATTATATGAAACTTATTCGGAACCAGGAGTATTATAGTGTATGGGTGATGAAAGATCCCAATATAAAACTCACCTACACGGGAATAGATGGTGCGGTTGGATTTATTGCCGCATGGGAAAGCAACGACAAAAATGTAGGTGTTGGTGCACAGGAAATCGTCGGAATTACCAACGGCGAAAGTATAAAAATGGAACTGCGGTTCAAGAAACCATTTGAAGCTACCAACTATGCTACTAATACCATCACTGCTGTTGGATCTGGCCAAACCAAGGTAACCACCATCTTTACCGGCAAGTCAAAATTTCCGATGAACATTATGAACCTCTTTATGGACAAATTGATAGGAAGGGATATGCAAAAAAACCTGGAGAACATGAAGGCCAATATTGAAAAAAACTAAAACCATCATCATCTTATAAACTGTTATTATGGCAATGTCTAAAACCGGGGCAGCGAAAAATACAGATGAATACATTAAACAATTTCCGCCTACGGTACAGAAAGCTTTGGAAAAAATTCGCAAAACAGTTAAGGCTGCCGCACCTGGTGCAGAAGAAGTAATCAGCTACCAAATGCCTGCCCTCAAATACCATGGCATGCTGGTGTACTATGCTGCGTGGAAAACTCATATCGGGTTCTACCCGGCTGCTTCGGTTGTAAACGACTTTAAGAAAGATCTGGCTGGCTATGTCGTATCAAAAGGGACCATTCAATTTCCTCTGGACCAGCCGCTGCCATTGGGTTTGATAAGCGATATCGTAAAATTCAGGGTGCTACAAAACGAAGAAAAATTCGCTGAGAAAAAAGCTTCTAAAACATCCGCCGGCACTTCTTCTAAAACCGGGATCGCCACAACAAAAACCGCGGCCAAGCAAAAAACAACTAAGGCAAAAACAGTCAAGCCATCCGATGAAGAACAAGTAAGCAATTGGTTGAATCAACTGGAGCCAGAAGTGAGGAAGGAGATAGATGCATTAAGAAAAATCATTAAGACATCAAGTTCACAACTCAATGAGAGGATAAAATGGAATGCCCCAAGCTATCGTTATTTGCAGCTTGACATTGTAACTTTTGGCCCTCATAAAACCCATAAATTACTCCTTGTCTTTCATCATCCTGAAGTCGTGAAAATAGCTTCGCCCTTGTTGGAAGGGGATTATAAAGACCGGCGGCTGGTGCATTTTAAGAGTAAGGCCGATGCAGAAAAAAATAAGAAAGAAATTGCGAGGATCATCAATGAAATCATAAAATCGATCGACAATAAATAACCATTTAAAAATAAAGTTTTATGGAAAAAATGACGTTTTCTACCAGCATCAATGCACCTAAAGAAAAGGTTTGGGAAACACTTTGGGATGATGCCAGCTATCGCCAATGGACACTCCCGTTTTGCGATGGGTCCTACCTTGTTACCGACGATTACAAAGAAGGTAGCAAAATACTTTTTATGGCACCAGACAATAACGGCATGGTAAGTAAAGTGGCGGCAAACCGTCCAAACGAGTTTATGAGTTTTGAACACCAGGGCGAAGTAAAAAACGGCGTGGAAGATACCACGAGCGACGCGGTAAAAGCATGGGCGGGAGCGCATGAAAACTATACCCTTTCAGAAACTGATGGAGCCACCGAACTCCTGGCAGAAGTAGACATCACAGACGATTTCAAGGGTTACTTCGAAAAAATATTTCCGCTGGCGCTTGAAAATGTGAAAGCATTGGCCGAAGGAAATCCTGTAAAAAACGGACCTCCAAAACCTAAAGAGCAACCAAAAGTTTCAGAGGAAAGCCTTAACTAAAAAATTGTACCTTTTCTGTGGTACGATGGCCAGGCTGAAGAAACTGCGAATTTCTACACTGGTATTTTAAAAGATTCAAAGGTTACGAGTGTAATGCCAGGCCATGGTGGAAAAGCCATGTTTGTAACATTCCAAATGGCCGGGCAGAATTTTTACGCTTTAACGGCGGGCCGATGTTCAAATTTACCAAAGCTGTTTCGCTTTTTATCAATTGTGAAGGGCAGGAAGAGGTTGACGAGCTTTGGGAAAAGTCGTAAGTGGGTGGCGAAAAGTCAAGATGCGGCAGGCTGAAAGATAAATTCGGGCTTTCCTGGCAAGTGATACATGTGAACCTGGACGCTTGAGGGGCGACCCTGTTCCTGAAAAATCGCGGAGAGTAATGCAGGTCATGTTGCAAATGGACAAACTCGATATCGCAAAATTGAAAGAAGCACACGGTGGATTGATGCCGCTAAAACTGGTATTGTAATTAAATAAACTTTTATAAAAAATAACCATGCAAGAAACAACTAAAACCACCAGGATGCAATCGCTGGTTGTGCTTTTCCAAATGCATACGGATTTTTTCCCTAATGCACTGGAAGGAATTACTGACGAAGATGCCCATAAAAGGCTCGGCACGAAAGCCAACCACATTGCCTGGATAACAGGTAGCCTGGTGCACAGCAGGTTCGAACTGGCCAGGTTACTTGGCATCGAAAAAAATCAGGAAGCGGGTGAGCTTTTTAAAGATAACAAGGGCATACAGGATGATACAGTGTATCCTACCATTGAGGCCTACAAAAAAGATTGGGACATCATTAGTCCTTCGTTGAAAGAGGGGTTAATTAGCGTTAGCGATGAGAAACTGGATACAAAGTTTGAGATGATGCCCGGCATGACCATGTCACATTTCGACATGATTGCTTTCACGATATACCGCGAAGCCAACTGCTTAGGCCAGATTGCACTTTGGCGCAGGTTGCTCGGCTATGAAGCGATGAAATACATGTAATGACTGAGGCTAAACTTAGCACGGCATTTGCAGTTAAAGATTTAAGAACCAAATACCTATGATCCTATTATTTTAGGTTCAGGTATTTGGTTTTTTCATTTAGATTTACCACTCAACCAAGCAATCTAACAAACCAAGGCTTTATTTGTGAGTTTTTTCAGTAAGATATTTCCCAGCAAAGACGAAGCTTTTAAAAAGCAATTAAAGAATGTATTGGGTTTCACTCCCGGCAGGCTCGATATTTATATTGCGGCACTTAGCCACCGTTCGGTAAAAGATGCCGCCGAAGACAATAACGAGCGCCTCGAATACCTGGGTGACGCCGTATTAAGCTCCATTGTAGCAGATTTTTTGTACAAACGCTATCCCAAAAAGGGCGAAGGTTTCCTTACTGAAATGCGGAGCAAAATGGTAAACCGCCAGCAGCTCAACGATATAGCCCTGAAAATGGGGTTGAAAAAAATTACCCGTTTCAATAAAATAGATGGCAGCCTGAAAAATAGCCACATTTTTGGCAACACACTGGAGGCCGTTGTGGGTGCCATCTACCTCGATCGGGGATATCGCAAAACCCAGCTTTGGGTTATGAAACAAATCATTATCCCCCACCTTTTTATGGACGACCTGGAACTCCAGGATATCAACATCAAAAACAAACTTATAGGGTGGGCCAGCAAAAACAATAAGGTGCTCACTTTCGATATTATTGAAGAAAAAGTGGAGAAGGGCCGCCGCCTCTTTGTGATTGGTGTAATGCTCGATGGCGAAATCATCGCCTCCGGCCGGGGCTACAATAAAAAAGACGCCAGCCAGATCGCTGCCCAGGTAGCCGTAGAAAAATTGGCGCTGTAGAAACGCCATGCATTGCATCTCCCTTTTGCCGGTAAATGAAATTTATGAACCTAACCCACTTGCTGGCAGAATTTTCAATACATACTGCTGACCATAAATCCATAGTGGCTATTTTGTCTACTACGAGGGAGACGCCATGCATGGCGTTTCTATGACCGTTCACCGAAACGGCAACTGCATTCCCAAATTTTTCTACCTTACACTCCATGCGATTCACTGCCACGACTAAACGCTTTTTACTTTTCGTCCTCGGTTTGGCGGCTTTGACAGCACTGGTATTATTTGTCATCAATTACTACCCTAATATTGCCAGCCACGTGGGCACCGGCTTAATGGCTATTTTCATTTGCTTCTTAATATATGTGGTGTTCGCTCCCTTGTTTCATTTCCTAGGTGAACGTGCCGATAGTGTAATGGCAGTATACCCGGATACTTCCGGCAAGGGTCTGCATATCTTTTCCAGCTTTTCAGCCTCCCGCGGTCGGTTTTCCGCATTTCCTCTTCGCAGCATCCAGTATTATTTCCTGGTAGCGGATACCCGAAAATTATTGTATACCGTGCTACTCAAACACAATATGGAACCAGTGTCCGGCCGATCGGGATATGAAGGTTTCTCGTCGCTGGAAGAAACGGTATTACAAAGCCAGGCATTTAAAGACGCGCTAAAAAAATATTCGGCCAAAGCAGGATGGGAATTACAATTAAGTACAGCGGCCATTGAAGGTGACACCAAAGATTATGCTACCAAACTAAATGGTGACACTTATCAAATAGAATTTTCAAAAGGTTTTATGTTCGAGACATTATGGCTTTGCTGCTACGATGCAGCCAAGGAGCTGGTGTTGAAAAAAAAGTTATGACGATTAATTTCCCGACGGTCATGAGCATGTTCTATTACCCGGAATTTATTTTTCATTTTTGGCGGGCCTATCGGGGTCGTATTATTTTAAACAGCATTTGTAAACTGCTGGTCTGTGAAAGCTAAACAGTGATCCCGCAAAGGATTCCTACCTGGTAATAAGTTATACTATTCTTTTTATTAACACATGGACAGGGTTGTAGGTCAGTAAACATTTGCCTTTTCGGCATCGCCGCCTTTATCCCCCGAAAAATATGTAACGTTATAGAAACACTGGCATCAACTGTTTTAGATTTTACATATAAAATGCTTGCACCAGCACTGTGTGAAAATTGTCCTGACACTAAATTCTGTCATCGTGATGATACACAGAAAGTAAAGCCTTCTTTATTGCTTTTTAAAGTTTGGGATCTGTATTAATGGAAATGGCTTCTAATTCGGTTGATTGCTCAACAAAAGCAACTATACCCGTTTTATTAAATTCAAACCCGGTAAAAAAACCCGGAAAAACGCCCCTGCATTTTGCAGGAAACCGTTTAAACCCTGCTAAACATGCTGTCATACAGGAATACCTTCCAAATCCGTCAGTTACGGGCATAAAAAAACCCTGCAATAAATTGCAGGGTTCTTTATAATAAATATGGCAGCTACCTACTCTCCCAGAACTAAATCCAGTACCATCGGCCATGGGGGTCTTAACTTCTCTGTTCGGAATGGGAAGAGGTGAACACCCCCGGAATAACCACCATAAGGAGTTTGTAATTAGTAATTGGCAACTAGTAATTGGTAAAACCAATCTCTAATCCCTATTTCACTAATCAACTAATAAGGTCATATTGGGAGAAATATAGAATTGAATAATAAAATTAAAGCTTACGGGCAATTAGTACCACTCGGCTTTGCTATTGCTAACTTTACACCTGTGGCCTATCAACGTCATAGTCTCTGACGACCCTTAAAAGTAAACTCATCTTGAGGTAGGTTTCACGCTTAGATGCTTTCAGCGTTTATCCTGTCCGTACGTAGCTACTCTGCATTGCTCCTGGCGGAACAACAGATACACCAGCGGTACGTGCGACCCGGTCCTCTCGTACTAAGGTCACGTCCTCTCAATTTACTTGCGCCCATCACAGATAGGGACCGAACTGTCTTGCGACGTTCTGAACCCAGTTCACGTGCCACTTTAATCGGCGAACAGCCGAACCCTTGGGACCTTCTCCAGCCCCAGGATGTGACGAGCCGACATCGAGGTGCCAAACCTCCCCGTCGATATGAGCTCTTGGGGGAGATCAGCCTGTTATCCCCAGAGTACCTTTTATCCTTTGAGCGATGGCCCTTCCATACAGAACCACCGGATCACTTTAGCCTGCTTTCGCATCTGCTCGACTTGTCTGTCTCACAGTTAAGCACCCTTCTACTAATGCGCTCTACGTACGATTACCAACCGTACTGAGGGTACCTTTGCGAGCC
>JAZKFT010000006.1:0-128717 GCA_040386335.1 Bacteroidota bacterium | reverse complement strand
CAAGCACGGTTCTGTGAGAGGCTTGGGCTGAAATGCCCTTGCCTACTCGACCTAATAGCCAATAACTTGTCATATAAAAAAATTGCAATGGTTTTATGTGGACCTAAGGGTGACAATACGCAACTTAACGACTTAGTCCGTGACGTTGTTGTTTCCATGTTTTTCAAATGAATATTATCATCGTTCTCACCTCTTACTGTTGATCGTATATTTCCCCACTTCTGTTCCATCGTCTTTCAACATACTTAACTGCAACACCTTTTTATCTGCCTTCACTTTGATAAGCGTACGGGTTCCTTTTCCGGGGCCACCGCCAATGATGATGGGATAACTATGCTGCCCGTCCACCGGGGCATGGACGCCATAGGTATGTGTATGGCCGGCCATAAAAAGGTCAATTTTGTATTTATCAAACAGTGGTGCAAATAGCTCACGGCATTGCAACGTGCCATGCCATTCACCGGAATAATAATGTGGGATATGCATCATCACCACCCGGAATTTTGCTTTTTTAAAGGCAGTCGATTGCATTTGTTTTTCAAGCCATACTGCCTGCTGGCGGCGATAACTATCAAAGTCAACAATGCCGCCATACACAGGGTGTGTGTCTTCTTTGTCTTCACCGGTATCCAGCACAATATTAAATACCGGTCCTGCCTGGAAAGTAAAATAATACTGCCCGCCAATATTTGAAAAATAAGATGGTAATTCCCTTGCAAATTTTCCCCTTGTTTCATGATTGCCGCGTACAAACATGAAAGGAACCCGGCTGGCAAAACCTTCTATACATGGCGCCAGCATATGATCAATGATCTGTTGTTCGTCGTTTTGGTAATCGAACATATCGCCATTGAAAAACACATAATCATAGGGATCGGTACCATTTAACTTCACAAGGTGTGTAAAAGATTCAGGACGATCATGGATATCATTCATGACCAGCCAGCTTACTGTATCTGCTTTTGGATCAGGTGTTGTAAAACTGAAAACTTCGCTGCTGATGGTTTCGCCATAGGTAAGTTTATAGGGTTGAAAATCTGTAATCTCTTTCGACATCACCCGGTAGCTATAACGGGTTGCGGGTTTCAGCGCTTCGAGTTTTACACAGTTTACGCGGTTGTAGGCACTCACCAAACCATTAACTGTTTCATGAGCTTTCAGGTTCAGGGTCTCCCCGGTTCCATACTCCACCCAACTGTAGCTTAGTTTATTGGTGATCCACATAACGCTCATGGTCTCCGGCGCAGGGTTTTGCAAATAAGGTTTTGCCAGGAAAATATGTCCCTCTGCAGGCTTCGGTGCCAATTCTTCCAACTGCCTGGCCATGGCTGCCGCCGGAGTGGCAGCTATGGCACCCAACAGACCTGCCTTGGAGATATTTCCAAGAAAATTTCTCCGCTGCATGGTTAATTCTTTCTCTGGCATTACATGTTATTTTGATCGTGAATATTGTGTTGTATTACCGGCAGTGCTCAGCCCTGGTGCCAGCCATACCTTTTGAAAGTATGCGTTCCTTCGTATAAAAATCACTGCAACCGTTTGCTCAAAATTGTCTTCGTCCAGGTAGAGGTTGTAGTTGAGTGAATCCTGCTGAAAGCAGCACGCTGGTTCGGGTGTCCACCCGGACCCATTATATTGCAGCATCCGCTGCCGTTTGTAACAGTTAATTGCCTTGCCTGAAGTCTTGGAAATGGCTCTATCTTAGTCCTTTTAATCTAATCCATTGAGCTTCCTGGTTCCTGATAAAAAACGTTCACTGCCAACACTTTATGCAAAGATTTGCGTACTACTGCTCCTGTTTAGCCAGCACTTTGCAGGCTCAGGTGCCCCCTTCGATTTACGATATCTTGGAATAGGCCAGGGACTTTCCAATAATTCTGTACGGTGCATTTTCCAGGATCACAATGGTTTTATGTGGTTTGGTACCTATGATGGGTTGAACCGGTATGATGGGTATAGTTTCAAAATTTTCCGGAACAAGCCAAATGATTCCGCTTCGATCCCCCATAACTATATCAATACGATTGGAGAAGACCACCATGGTAACCTGTTCGTTGGAACCGGCCAGGGTGTTAGTATCTACAACAGTCTTAGCTCTTCGTTCCGCACAGGCATGTACATACCTTTTGGCGGCAGGCAGCAGCAAAGGATTCCATTTAATATTGATGCGATTACAACCGATAAGGGCGGAAACCTGTACATGGCAACCAGTGGAGGGGGACTGCTGGTAGTTCCGGATGGCAAAGACGTGGCCATACAGGTGGATTGCCCCAAAGATGCCAGTGGCAACTGTTATAATCTTGCCCGCAGCCTGGTGATCGATAAGCAACAAAGGGTATGGGTGGCAATAACCGATGCTGGCTTGTTTCTTTATCATCCGGATACAAAAAAGCTGGAATTGGTGAATAGTACGCCCAGGGCGGTACGTTGCATGGCGGCAGATGATGGAGAAAATCTTTGGATCGGTTCTTTCGACGGATTATACCGCTATCATATTCCTTCCAAAACCCTGAATCGTCCCTTTGACACTGCACCCGGAAAACTTACTTCCAATTCTATCTTCAGCCTGGCTTTTGACAGGGAGCATGAATTGTGGATCGGCACAGAAGGTGGAGGGATTAACCTATCGAACACAGTTACGAACAGCCTTGGCTACCTGCTGCCGGGCGACACCAAAAATGCCCTGTCGAGTGAAACGGTGTACGTTATTTACGAGGATGCAGAATCCCGGAAATGGATCGGCACACATAAAGGCGGGCTGAGTATTATCGATCCGCAAAAAAGGAAGTTTCAAACCATCCGACATGACCCGCTGAATGCGAATAGCCTGGCAAATAACTTTATTTCCTCTTTTTATAACGATGGGCAAGGCAATATCTGGATTGGCAGCGATGGCGGCGGCATCAGTATCTGGAACAGGAAAACCAATGTTTTTACCAACTACCGCCACCGGGCCGGTGACCCGCAATCGTTGAGTCATGACGCGGTGCCATACATGCTGAGGGACTATTTGGGCGATACCTGGATCGCCACCTTTGGAGGCGGCATCAACAAATTCAATAAGACGGGAACATTCAAACATTACCCGTGCATTAATGATCAAAATGGTCTTGAAAACAAATATGTATGGCGGCTGTATGAAGATGCGGCCCACAATCTTTGGGCAACCACTTATGCCGATGGCAGGTTGTATCGGCTAAACCGGGAAACAGACCGCTTTGAAGTTTTTTGCCAGGAGCCCGCCGACCTGTTTTGTTTGATGGAAGATGCTACCAACACGCTATGGGGCGGGAGCGTTTATGGATTATGCCGGGTGGATAAAGTGGCGAGGAAGTTCATCGAATACACCATTCCCAAACCCGTGCGGGCGATTATGGAAGATAAGAAGGGCCGCCTATGGGTTGGCACGGAGGGCCTTGGGTTGATTTTATTTGACAGGATAAAGGGCCGCATAGAGAAAATTTATAGCGATGCGGATGGCTTGTGCAACAATTCGGTATTGAATATTCTGGAAGACGGGAAGGGTTATTTATGGCTCAGCACGTTTCATGGGCTTTCGAGATTTGATCCCGCCACCGGTACATTCAAAAATTATTACCAGGAAGATGGCCTCCAGAGCAACCAGTTTGAGTACAATGCCGCGCTTCGCCTGCAGTCGGGTGAAATGGTTTTTGGAGGTATCAGCGGTTTTACCATTTTTCACCCCGATAGCCTGCAATTCCGGAGCAATACGCCCCCGGTGTTTTTAACCGGCTTACGCATCAACAATCAGCCAGTTACTTCTTCCAGTTCCTATGTTACAAGATCCGATTCCAACAGTTTGCGACAACTCACTATTCCTTACGACGATGCGGTGTTGTCTTTTGATTTCAGTGCATTGGAGTATTCCCTGCCCGAAAAAATCTCCTATGCATATTGGCTGGAAGGCTGGGACAAAGGCTGGAATTATACCGGAACACTACGCACTGCCAACTATACCCGCTTAAAGGAAGGAACCTACCAATTGCATATTAAAGCCACCAATGCAGCAGGTGCCTGGAACCCGCAGGAAGTTAAACTCACAGTAAAAGTATTGCCACCCTGGTTCCGTACCTGGTGGGCTTACCTGTTTTATACCGCTCTCGTTATCTCGCTTCTATACATATATATAAGCTACCGCAACCGCCAGAACCGGCTGCAATACGAGGTGAAGTTGCTCCACCTGGAAACAGAGAAAGAGAAGGAACTGGCACACCTGGAAATACAAAAGGAAAAGGAACTGGCGCAGCTGGAAATACACAAGGAAAAAGAACTCAACGAAAAGAAGCTGGAATTCTTCACGGATGTGTCGCATGAATTCCGCACCCCGCTGACCTTGATTATTAACCCGGCTAAAGACCTGCTGCAAAAAGAGGGGCAAAGCCATAACCATCATTTGAATACGATTTACCGCAATGCGCGCCGTCTTATTGGAATGGTAGATCAGTTACTGCTTTTTCGTAAGGCCGATGCGGAAGGGGCGAGGCTTAAAGTCAGCCGCTTTGATTACAGTTTATTATGCAGGGAAGTCTACCTGAATTTTTCGCAGGAAGCTCAAACCCGCGGTATTCAATACCAATTTACCTGCCCCGATCACCTGTATATCTACGCCGATTATCAGCGGGCTGAGATTGCTTTA
This sequence comes from Bacteroidota bacterium, assembly GCA_040386335.1. Taxonomy (GTDB): domain Bacteria; phylum Bacteroidota; class Bacteroidia; order Chitinophagales; family Chitinophagaceae; genus JAZKFT01. Next base: position 124,060 of record JAZKFT010000006.1, on the reverse strand, counting down.
TACAACCTGCTGAGCAACGCTATCAAATACACGCCTAACCAGGGAACGGTTCATTTTGAGGTGTCGGAAAACGATTCCGAGATCATAGCAACAATAAAGGATAGCGGGCCGGGTATTCCTGCAGGTACCGGCGACCAGGTATTCAATAAATTTTACCAGGCCGTGGACAAGAACTCCACAACCAAAAGCGGTTTCGGTATTGGTCTTTACCTGGTGAAGTCTTTTGCCCAAAGCCATAGCGGTAGTGTTAGCTATGTTTCCCAGCCTGGAAATGGTACCAGTTTCATATTGTCCTTATTGAAAGGCAAAGATCATTTTGACCCTCAAACTATCTCAGAGATCGGGCCGGAGCAGGACCATGGTTTGGCGAAACCCCTTGCCGCAGAGAAGCCGGCAACGGCGGAATTGCCAAAAGTGGCAGACTTACTGGATCCTGACATAACCTTGCTCGTGGTGGAGGATGATGACCAGTTAAGGGAATATATCGCCTCCATTTTTACTGATAAATACAAAGTGTTGCAGGCAAATTGTGCCGAGGATGGCCTGGCATTGGCCCGGGAGCACTTGCCCGACCTCATCATCACCGACCTCATCATGAAAGAGATGAACGGGATGCAGCTTTGCGAAAGCATCAAGAAAGATGCTGCCCTGGGCCATATCCCGGTGATCATGCTTACCGGTAGCCTCTCGCCGGAGAGCAGGCTGAAGGGCATCGAACACGGTGCCGACGATTACCTCACCAAACCTTTCGAAAAAGACCTGCTGGTAGCCCGGGTGGCCAATCTTTTGAAAAACAGGACTATTCTACAAAACTATTTTTACAACGAGATTACCCTTCAAAAGAGCGACCTCAAAATTTCAGAGGAATATAAAATCTTTCTTGAAAGTTGTATCGCCATCGTGGAAGCGCACCTGGACGATGAAAACTTTAGTATTAAGGCACTCGCCGCCGAAGTAGGTATGAGCCATTCAAAATTATACCGCAAAGTGAAATCCATTTCCGGGCTATCTGTCAATGCTTTTATCCGTTTCATCCGGCTTCGTAAGGCAGCAGCTTTGTTTGTTACGACTAATATGAACGTAAATGAAACGGCTTTTGAAGTGGGTATCACCAATGTAAAATACTTCCGGGAGCAGTTTAATAAGCTGTTTGGGGTAAATCCCTCCGAATATATCCGTAAATACCGGAAGGCCTTCGGTACCAATTACCGGGTAAACAAAGACGCTTTTGGTGAGGATCCGGAGACTTAGCCAGGATGCTACCTTATTTATGCCTTTGCGGCCATCATACAAAGCGATTTGTAGAAAAATATGTGGGATTACTCCCGCCGTGGTGTTTTAGCTGCCGTACCAAAACAGGTTGATTAGTCGCTTCCGGGGGCCCATTTCACATCTGCCAAACAAGTGCGTTCCATTTACAAGACCGATTTGTTTCCCTTTTTGACGAATACCTCTCTCCTGGTCCACATTATAATAAGCAACATCATACCCTCAGAAAGAGGGCCCCGGGTCTTCCGCACCCCGTTCTCCGGTTATTTGGTGTTACCCCGTCTCCTTGTTTCAGAACACGCTGAAATGACAGCACTGAGCATACCATAAAACTTTCAGAATTTTCCTGCCAGCTGCCTGTTACGTGGCCGGAAACCCACAAAAGAGATGTTTTGGAGAATTTGTGACCTTTTTATGTGAGTTTATACCCCTCATAAACCCTTTGGCCGGTGATAGATTTGTTAACGTTAATTAACCTGAATGCTTGAAACGGTGCTTTGTTATGATTAGAACAGCCTGCCAAAGATCAGTATGATTTGCTTGCGCTATTACAATGAAACCTTGATTTTCAACCCCTGCTATTGCCTGGCCAGGTAAAAAAAAGTTGTGGAAAGCAACTGACACCTGCCCGCCTTTTATTTCCATACCATATATAAACCGATTGCTTATGAAACAGAAATTACGATTGATCGTCCGACCCATGCGATTGATTGCCCTTGCGATGCTTAGCTGCTTTTACCTGGCTGGCTTTTCCCAAACCAATGAAATTACCGTTTCGGGTAAGGTAAGCTCCGACTCTTCGGTGCTTGAAAGTGCCACGATCCAGCTAAAAGGAGATGCAAAAAGGGCGGTGAAAAGCGACCAGAACGGCCGGTATACCATTAAGGTTCCTGCCAACGGAACGCTGGTGTTCTCCGTGGTAGGATATGAACCCCAGGAAATTGCGATTAATGGGCACAGCACCGTAAATGCATTAATGAAAATAACACTGGGCGCTTTGGACGCTGTGATCATTACTGGTTTTGGTGGTACCCAAAAGAAAGGCAGCGCCGTAAGTTCCATCACTACCATAGATGTAAAGGAGCTAAAGGGCCCGACCGGTAACCTTACAAACACGCTCGCTGGTCGTATCCCGGGCATGATTTCATTTCAGCGAAGCGGTGAACCCGGCCTGGGAAGCGATAACTCGGCTTTCTATATCCGCGGTCTTTCCACTTTTGGTACCGGTAAACAGGATCCACTCATTTTGATTGACGGCGTGGAATCGTCCAGCATCGACCTGGCCCGCCTGCAGCCAGACGATATTGCTGATTTTTCGGTACTCAAAGATGCTGCCGCAGCTTCTGTATATGGTGCCCGTGGTGCCAATGGTGTAGTGCTGGTAAATACCCGCACGGGAAAAGATGGACCGGCCAAGTTCTATTTCCGCGCCGAAAGCCGGGTATCATCCAACACCAAAAATTTCAATTTCGCGGACAATATCACCTATATGAGGTTGGCCAACGAAGCGGCCGTCACCAGGTCGCCATTGGCTATACAACCTTACAGTCAGAATAAGATCAATCACACGATTGCCGGCGACGATCCGTTTTTGTACCCAAACAACAACTGGGTAGAACAACTGATAAAAAAATATACCCTCAACCAGGGCTATAACCTGAACGTTAATGGCGGCAATAGCAAAACCCGGTACTATATCGCCGGCACTTACAACCAGGATAACGGCGTGTTAAGGGTAAATCCCATCAACGATTTCAACAGCAATATCAAGCTGAAGAATTATTCCATCCGAACCAACGTAAACCTGAACCTTACGCCTACGACGGAACTGATTATCAGGATGTATGGCCAGTTTGATGACTATACCGGCCCGATTGGTGGCGGTGCTGCAACCTTCAACAATGCACTCTGGTCCAACCCGGTAGCATTTCCTGCGGTATTTCCGCAGTCGAAACTGCCGTATATCGAACATCCGTTATTTGGTTCGGCGCAGGTGGTGAATAGTGGTGGCGTTACCAGCACGCTGTATGTAAATCCGTATGCTGAAATGGTGAAGGGGTATTCGGTGTACAAAACCTCCAATATTCAGCCACAAATTGAATTAAAGCAAAATCTGAACTTCATTTTGCCCGGCCTCAGCTTCCGCACCATGGGTTACCTGCGCCGGTATTCTTTTTACACCGTTAACAGGAATTATAATCCTTTTTACTACACCGCCCAGGTGGACCCTACCACCCAACAGTACAACCTGCAGGTGTTGAATGATGGAGGACCGACCTCTGTAGGCCTGGTGGGTACCGAATATCTTAACTATAGCGAGGGCAACAAGGTGGTAGACTCCCGTTTTTGGATTGAAAGTACCCTTGGATATAACCACAATTTTGGGAAAAGCACCGTAGGTGGCACCATCATCGCGGTGGCTTCGAACTACGAAACAGGCAACAACGGCAGTGTCACTGCATCGCTGCCGCAGCGTAACCAAACCTTGTCCGGCCGCTTCACTTATGGTTACGACAACCGCTACCTGGCCGAATTTAACTTCGGGTACAATGGCTCAGAACGTTTTGCCCAAAATAACCGCTTTGGCTTCTTCCCGTCTGCGGGTGTCGGCTACCGTATTTCCAATGAAAAGTTTTTTGAACCACTGAAAGGTGTAGTAAACGATCTTAAGTTCAGGGCTACTTACGGCCTGGTAGGAAACGACCAGATTGGTAATATTAATGACCGGTTTTTTTACCTGTCAAATGTAAACCTGAACGATGGCGGTTTCGGCACTTCCTTCGGCCGCAACGATGGCGTTGCCACGTACTACAGGCCGGGTGTTTCTATTTCCCGCTATGCCAATAACGATATCACCTGGGAAAGATCCCGGTCGCTCAACCTGGGTATGGATTTGAAAATGTTCCGTGACTTTAACCTGACTGTGGATGTATACAAGCAGTGGCGTTCGAACATATTACAGCCTAAGTCCACCGCGGAATCTGCTGCTGGTTTTGCCGCTATCCCCTTTGCCAATTATGGAAAAGTGGAGACGCAGGGTATCGATATAGCAGCCAACTACCAGCATTCACTGGGCCGGCGCTCCTGGGTCAATGTTCGGGGTACTTTTACTTATGCTACCAGCAAGATCAAAGTAGTTGATCAAATAACCTATCCTGCCAGTATTGCTTACCTGTCAAGATTAAACCATTCCATTTCCCAAACCTGGGGGCTGATAGCTGAACGCCTGTTTATAGATGGCAAAGAAGTAACAAATTCCCCGGTACAGTTTGGCGACAATACATTGAGAGGTGGCGACATAAAGTATAAAGACATCAACGGAGACGGCCTGATCAATAACGACGATATGGTGCCGGTTGGTTACCCGCAGCAACCTGAAATTATCTATGGTTTTGGTGCTTCCATGGGGATTAAAAATTTTGACTTTAGCTTTTATTTCCAGGGTTCAGCACGTTCTTCATTCTTCGTGAATCCCGCCAACATAGCTCCGTTCTTTACCAATGGCGGTTATCAGAATAATCTATTGAAAGTTGTGGCAGACGACCATTGGTCGGAAGACAACCAAAATCCTTATGCATTTTGGCCACGCTTCAGCGGTACCACCGTCATTGGATCTAATAATGCAGTTTCAACATGGTGGATGCGTAAGGGCGATTTCCTACGCCTGAAAAGTGTGGATTTGGGTTACACCATCCCCAGCATCAATGCATTGAAATTGAAAGGCACCCGTATTTACATGTCGGCCACCAACCTGTTTCTCCTCAGCAGCTTCAAGCTTTGGGATGTGGAAATGGGTGGCAATGGACTTGGTTACCCCATTCAGTCCGTGTACAGCATTGGTGCACAACTTAATTTTTAACTGAAGTTGCATTTTCAACCATAATAATAAAACACAGCGACAGCTCATAAATATGAAAACAATCATTCAAATACAATCAGCGGCAGCCAGGTATGCCTTACTGGTACTCCTGCTGGCAGGTAGCTTTAGCTCTTGCAAAAAATACCTGGATGTAGTTCCAGACAATATTTCCACCATTGACAATGCATTCAAGCTGCGGGTAGAGGCCGAGAAATACCTGTTTACCTGCTACTCGTATATGCCCCGGAATGGCGATGGCTGGTTTAATGCCGCCCTTACTACCGGCGACGAAATCTGGTATCCGCAGGCCGAACAAAATACATGGCACCCGGCTTTCCGTATTGCGCAGGGCCAGCAAAATGTAAGCGACCCGCTCTTTAATGAATGGCAGGGAAATCTTAAAGGCGGCGACGGACGCTTTAATTACCTCCGTATCTGGAACGCCATCCGTAACTGCAATATTTTTTTGGAAAACATGGGCGACATGTCAAGGGTGCCCGACATTTCTGACGCCGAGCGTTCACGCTGGATAGGCGAGGGACTGTTTCTAAAAGCTTATTACCACTTTTACATGTTGCGGATGTATGGCCCTATCCCAATTATTAATCAAAACGTAGCGGTTGATGCCGATCTCACAAGTTCATATGTGAAAAGGGCACCGGTAGACGAATGTGTCAATACCATCTCGGGCTGGCTGGATAGCGCCGCCTCCCGCCTGCCAGACCGTATCACCAACCTCAATAATGAACTGGGAAGGGCTACAAAACCCATTGCCCTTGCTATAAAAGCCCGTTTATTGGTAATGGCTGCAAGCCCTCTTTTTAATGGCAACCCGGATTATGCAGGTTTTAAGGATAAAGAAGGCGTTGCACTTTTTAACCCTGCTTTTGATGCCACCAAATGGGTAAAGGCACGTGATGCAGCAAAGGCTGCAGTGGAATCAGCCGAGATGAATGGATTTGCGCTATACCGTTACACCAACGATATCTATGGGTTAAGCGATACCACTAAAACACAATTAAGCATTCGCAATGCCATTACCCAGCGCTGGGGTGAAGAATGTGTGTGGGGTAATGCGCAATCTTATTTTGTAAACGAAGCATTATGTATGCCGCCTACTGAGCGGGGTAGCAATACCAGCCGCTTTGCATTACAGGGTGCCTGGTCGCCACCCATTAAAATGGCTAAACTATTTTATTCGAAGAACGGCGTTCCTATTGAAGAAGATAAAACCCTCAATTTTAACGGCTACGATCAATTGCGAACAGCGGTCACTGCCGAACGGTTTAATATTGAAACCGGCTTTACTACGGCCCGCCTCAATTTCGACCGCGAGCCCCGTTTCTATGCCGACCTGGGTTTTGACGGAGGTATCTGGTACATGAAAGATGGTAATAATACGGGCAGCGACCAGGCTACTTTTTACCTCAAAGCCAAAAACAGCCAGAGTGCAGGTTTTGGTTCGGTAACCTACTGGAGCGAAACTGGGTATTTTATAAAAAAACTGGTGAGCTGGGAATCTACCACCCGCGGCATCGGTGCACCCGTATGGCGCCAATACCCCTGGCCCGAGGTAAGGATGGCCGACCTGTACCTGCTCTATGCTGAAGCTGAAAATGAAGTAACAGGTGGATCGGCGACTGCCATCCAATACCTGGATAAAGTGCGGAGCCGTGCCGGTTTACAAGGTGTTGCTGCTTCCTGGACCGCCTACTCCAGCAACCCTGGCAAGTACACCACACAGGCCGGTTTGCGGGCGATCATTCACCGCGAACGTACTATAGAGTTAATGTTTGAAGGCCAACGCCTTTGGGATTTAAAACGCTGGAAAGAAGCAGCCGATGAACTCAATAAAGACATTACCGGCTGGAGCATACAGGGCAAAACTGATAATGCTTACTACACCGAGCGTTTTGTGCTGGGCCAGCGTTTTGTGGCACCGCGTGATTATTTCTGGCCAATTGGCAATTATGATACACGCCGCAATCCACGCCTGGTAGAAAACCTGGGATGGTAATGATGAATACACAAACTCAAAAAACTTGTTACATGAAACTGATGATAAAAAATATTGCCACCCTGCTGGTTATTGTACTTCTTTTCCATTCCTGTAAAAAGGATCTGGAATCGCACGAACCCATTGAAAATGATCCAACCGTTCCCGCCCAGGTAACCGCCCTGAAAGTGGTCAATGGTAATGGTAATGCCACGATTAGCTACACTTTGCCCAATGATTCACGGTTGCTGTATGTAAAGGCAGTGTACACCATTACTACTGGCCAACAATATGAAGCAAAATCGTCGTACTATGGAAACACGTTGTTGGTAGAAGGTTTCGCCGATACGCTGGAGCATGAAGTAAAAATTATTTCAGTAAGCCGGTCTAATATCGAATCGGCCCCGGTGGTAGTAAAAATACGACCGCTGATTTCTCCTATTTTCCAGGTGTTCCGAAGCATCCAGGTGCTGAATGCATTTGGCGGGTACAACCTTACCGCTGTAAACGCCACCAAGGCCAATGTGTCAATTATCGTTTTAAAGAAGAATGTATTTAACGAGTTTGAAGCCGACAACGATAAAAGTGTTTACACGAATACTGATAGCATTTTATCAAAGGTAAGAGGGCTGGATACGTTGGAATTTGTGTATGGATTCCTGGTGAAAGATCGCTGGGGGAATAAGACCGATACCCTGTACAAAACGATCAAGCCATTGTACGAAACCCTGCTGCCCAAAACAAACTACAGTGCTTTTGCGCTGCCCAACGATGCGCCACAGGTGACCAATGGCGCTGCCCTGGTATATGCCTGGGATAACCGTTTTGGCTGGCCTTATACAAGCTTTACAAACCAGGTTGCCGGCGGCGCAGGCCCTCACATGATTACATTCAACACCGGGGTGCTGGCCAAAATAAGCCGGGTGTATATACGCCCATTTCCCGAGGGAAACCTTTGGTACTACCTTACTACCATGCGGCGCTTTGAAATCTATGGGTCTGCAAGTCCAAACCTGAATGGTGCGCTGGATGCCTCGTGGACGCTGCTCGGTACCTACACAATTACCAAGCCCTCGGGCCTGCCATATGGCAACGATAATTCAATAGACCAAACAACGGCTGCAGCCGGGTATAGCTGGGAGGCAGACGTATCGGCGCCCAAAGTGCGGTATATACGCATCCGCTGCCTGGAGAATTTTGCCGGCGGCACCAGCCAAAGCATTAATGAATTAGCTGTGTATGGAGATCCCCGTTAAACTTAAAAACCGGTAACCGAAATCAGATGCTTGCAAAGCCCTGTTACGGTTACTTTCAAAATAATCATCATGAAAAAAACACCTGTCATCTTTTCTCTTTTGCTGGCTGTATTGGTTTTGCTATCCTGCTCCAAATGGGATGAGTACAAACAATATACCGCCGCCGGCGAAACCCTGTACACAGGGAAAATGGATTCGGTAAAAATATTTCCCGGAAGGTTGCGGGTAAAAATAAATGGCCTGCTACCTGCAGATCCTAAAATAACAAAAACAAAAATCACCTGGAATAGTGGGGCGGATTCTATCATGTACGCCATTGTAAAAACCAGCGGCATCGATACATTTAGCAAGATCGTGAACGTGCCCGAAGGTATTATCAATTTTAAAATACAAAACTTTGATGCCGCAGGTAATGGATCCGTGATTGTAAACGCCAACGGCACGGCTTATGGCCCCAAGTATGAAGCTACCCTCACCAATCGCCCGGTAGCTACCGCCGAGTTGCAAACCAGCGGCAACACCATTATCACGTGGGATGCATTTGATACCACTACCGGCGCCAAAGGCACCTGGGTACGCTTTACCCGCACCACCAACGCCCCGGATTCGTTGTTCGTTCCGGTTGGCCAGGCAGTCACGACTTTTGCCGGGTTAAAGGCAGGAACGACTATTTCGCTGCGAACAAAATATTTGCCTACACCTACCACTATCGACACATTTTATGCGACAGCCCAAAACAGAAATGTAAAGGCGGATGTAACCAGTCTTTACCTGGCCAATACAGGACCTGGTTTTGCACGTGCCACTTTCGATGGCCGGTGGGGAACACTGGGCGCCCCATGGAATACCAATGCTGCTGCTAAAAATAAGGGTGGCATTAATGGAGGATACTCATCAGATGCAGGCGGCGTTATTAACTGGGAAACCTGGGGTAATACGCCGGTTGTAAACGGTATATTGTACCAGGCCACATCGGCTCCATTGCCCGCAGGCAGTTATACTGTTTCTTTCGATGAATACTCGGAGATACAGGCCAATTCTACTGTTTATTGCATAGCGGCTGCAGGTGGCAGCGGTATTCCTGTACTGGCCAATTTATCCACTGCACTCGGCTATGTGGGCCTGTATAATGGAGCAGTTACCGGCACTACTGGCCCAAGCGCCACCGATACCCGCAGTTTTACATTTACCCTTGCTACGCCGCAGGTAGTGTCTATCGGCTTCCTGGGAAATGTGGTGGGCAACGGTAATCCCGGGAGTTACTTCCAGGTAAAACGCATACAGTTGTTTAGTAACTAGGAGTGATTGTTATTAAATATGAGCAATGTAGGAACTTATATGCCCTTATATTACTTATATGGTTAGTCTAAAATCTTATTCAACTAACAAATTGCTTTTGTTTGTTGCATTGTGGTAGTCGTATTTATTTTCTAACCATATAAGGAATATAAGGGCATATAAGGGCGCATGAAGTTCGTACAGGGAAATGATGTCAAGGGAGTAATTTGGTACTATCCATTTGCCGGAGGCAAGAAATTGCTTTCCGGCCAAAACATTGATAAAAATACGTCCCTGGAACTGGAGGCCTGGGGTTTTAAGATCGTGGAGGAACAATGACTTGACAAAATGAAAGCGATATTTAAACCATGAAATTTTTTAAAATAATACTGTTTTCGTGCAGTATGCTTCCGCTCCTCATCCAAGCGCAAATCAGCACCGCAATACCGGTAAATCTTCGCTGTAATTTTTGGGAAAATCCGTTTGGAATTGATGTCCAAAATCCTGATCTCGGCTGGAACATTCAAACGGAAACGAAAAGGAAAGCCATGCGGCAAACTGCATACCAGGTATTGGTGGCTACTTCACCGGAAATTTTGAAAAAAAATAAAGGTGACCAGTGGAATTCCGGCAAGCTGGCGTCAGCCAATATGTTGCAAATACCATATGGGGGACAAGAACTAATCTCCAGCAAAACCTATTGGTGGAAAGTACGGATATGGGATGAAAAAGGCACTGTTAGTAATTGGAGCCAGCCCGCACAATGGACGATGGGGCTGATGGAACAAAGCGACTGGCAGGCCAAATGGATTTCAGCCACTGGGGCTGAAAAATATGCACCGGTAATAGAGCCGCTTAAAACAGACTTTACAGCCCACCGCAACAAGGCCTCCACCTGGGTTAACATGCCAAAACCAGGTGATCCAAATTTTTCATCCATGTTGCTGCGTAAGGAATTTACAAACACTTCAAAACTGACACGGGCTGTGGTACATGTGGCTGGCCTTGGCAGTTACGAACTCTCCATCAATGGCAAAAAAGTAGGGGACGATCTGATAGCCGGCGGATGGTCATCTTACGACAAAACGGTGTTGTACGATACCTACGATGTAACTGAGATGATTAGACAGGGTTATAATGCTATAGGGTTAATTGTAAGTAATGGCGTATATAACATTCTGCCAGATTCGGTTCGATTTGTAAAAATGCTGAATACCTATGGTCAGGTAAAAGCCATTGTACACTTGCGTTTGGAGTACGCTGACAGCTCCATAAAATTTGTTACAACCGATGACAGCTGGCAGGCTGCCCCTGGTCCGGTTACTTATATGAACCTATATGGCGGAGAAGACTACGATGCCCGGTTGGAACCCGCAGGCTGGAACCTGCCTTACTTCAAACCAGTCACCCAATGGGCCAATGCTATCGAAACGACAAACGCTGCGATGCTAAAGGGACTTTCCTGCTCAGCGCCGCCCATTAAAGCCATTCAAAAACTGGAGCCTGTAAAAATTACCCGTCTAAAGCCGGCTACTTTGATGTACGACCTCGGCCAGAATGCATCGGTCATGCCCCAGGTAACAATCAATGGTAAAAAAGGTGCATTTATACGGATCATTCCTGCTGAATTATTAAAGCAAGACGGTACGGTTGACCGCAGCTCTGCCACGCAGGATGGCGTAAAACCGGCATGGTGGCAATACACGCTGGGTGAAGATGGCAGAGCCAGCTATTTCCCCAAATTCTTTTACCAGGGTGGCAGGTATTTACAGGTGGAACTTTTTCCGGCACCGGGGGATACAACTTTACCTGCGATTGATAAACTTACCGGCGTGGTAGTGCATGGCACCGCAGATCCGGCAGGGAAATTTGAATGTTCCAATGACTTGTTCAACCGAATTTACGCGCTTGTCCGCTGGGCGCAGCGCAGCAATATGATGAGCGTGCTGACCGATTGCCCGCACCGCGAAAAAATGCCCTGGCTGGAACAATACCATCTTAACGGCCCGTCGCTGCGCTACAACTTCAACCTTAACAGTTTTTTTACCAAGGCCTTGAATGATATGGCGGATGCCCAGCTGGACAATGGATTAATACCGAATATAGCACCAGAGTTTTTTCATGCAGGTGCTGATTGGGAGAAGAACGGTTTTCGTAATTCACCTGAATGGGGCAGTTCATTTATCATCGTTCCCTGGCAGCAGTATTTGTTTTCGGGTGACGTAACGCTAATGAGCCGTTATTACGATCGCATGAAGCGATATCTTTCTTTTCTTGACGGAGCGACAAAAGATAATATTGTAACCATTGGCCTTGGCGACTGGTACGATATAGGCCCAAAACCAGCCTGGGGTTCACAGCTTACACCAACCGCTTTTACCGCTACGGCCATTTACTATTACGACTATGAGATTATGGGCAAAATTGCCGGCATCCTGGGTAAGAAAGAAGACGCAGCACGATTCGCCCAAAAGCAGGCAACCATCCGCGAAGCATTTAATAAAACCTTTTACAATACTGATAAGAACAACTATGCCACCGGATCCAATACGACATGCGCTATGCCGCTATTTTTCAATTTAGTTGCACCGGAAAATCGTCAGCAATTGCTGCAAAAATTAGTTAGCGATATCCGGCAGCGCAACAATAGTTTTACTTCCGGCGAAGTTGGATACCGGTTTTTGCTAAGAAGCTTATCTGATGGCGGGCACTCCGATGTGGTGTACGATATGAACAACCAAAGCGAAAGGCCTGGGTATGGTTACCAGCTAAAAATGGGCGCCACCAGCCTCACCGAAAAATGGGATGCCGGTGTGGGTAGTTTTGGTTCACAAAACCATTTCATGTCGGGACAAATCAATGAATGGTTTTTTAATGACCTTGCCGGTATCGGGCCTGATGAGACCGGGCCTGGTTTTCAAAAGATCGTCATCAGGCCCGCTGTTGTTGGTGATTTAAAATGGGTGAAAAGTTCTTATCATTCCGCCAGTGGTCCTATATCGGTTGAATGGAAGCAGGGGCAGCCGCAGTTTTCATTACAACTTTCAGTTCCGGCCAACACGTCGGCGACAGTCTATATTCCGGCTGCAGCTGCAAGTGCCGTGAGGGAAAGCGGCCAGCCATTGTCGAAGGCAAAAGGCATCAGGGTTAAAAAAATTGAGGATGGCAGGGTGATAATGGAAGTCGGTTCCGGGAATTATCTTTTTGTAGCAGGCAAAAGCAAATAACCTGGCATTTTGCGCTGTACCAAATCTTTTTTAAAAACAAATGAAGATTGAACATCTCTGAAACATTAGTATGATAAAAATGAACAGCGTAAACAGAAAAGTATTAATGGCCGGGTTTGTTATTGCTTGTACTACGTTTTCATATGCGCAAAAAGAAAAAACTGCAAAGAAAAAACAACCAGCAGAAAATGAGACAGCTCCATTAGCAAAAACGCCAACATGGACCGCTGACAATGGAAACGGAACTTTCACGAATCCGCTGTTCTATGACGAATTCTCCGATCCGGACCTGATTCGGGTAGGGAAGGATTATTACCTCACCGGCACCACGATGCATGCGATGCCGGGGCTACCTGTGCTGCATTCAAAAGACCTCGTGAATTGGGAGTTTCTCACCTACGCCTGCCCCAAGCTGGACTTCGGCCCTGCCTATCGCCTGCAGGAAGGGAAGGATATTTATGGGCAGGGAATATGGGCGCCCACCATTCGTTACCACAAGGGCATGTTTTACATTTTCACCAATGTAAACGGGCAAACCACCCAACTTTTTACCGCCACTAATCCGAAAGGCCCCTGGATACAAAAGGCTCTGAAGAAATCCTTTCACGATTTATCGGTGTTATTTGACGATGATGGCAAAGTGTATGTGATATGGGGCTACCAGGAATTGCATATGGCCGAACTGACTGATGATTTGATGGATGCAAAACCCGGCACTGAAAAAATCATTGTACCCAAGGGCAGTGGGGCAGGAGAGGGCTGCCATTTCTATAAAATAAACGGTAAGTATTATATCACCAATACCAACTACGACCCACTTTGCTACCAGGTATGCCTTCGGGCCGATAAGCCGGAAGGGCCCTATGAAATAAACGTGATGAGCGCCGAAGAAAACCTGGGTGTAGGAACAGGATGGCGTCTTGGCGATACACGCAACGGAAAGTTTCAACTGGTTCCGCCGGTCCCAAATTATGTGGGTTGTGTGCCCATGCACCAGGGCGGAATCGTGCAATTACCTAACGGTGATTGGTGGGGGTGGAGCATGATGGATTATAACTCAGTAGGGCGCGTAACCTGCCTGTCGCCGGTTACCTGGAAAGACAAATGGCCATACTTTGGCCTGCCCGGTAATCTTACCCGTTCGCCACGGACCTGGATCAAACCAAACACGGGGCACACATCGCTACCCATTGCAACCTACCAGCGTTCAGATGATTTTTCAGCCAATACTTTTCAACCTCTATGGCAGTGGAATCATGTGCCTGATAGTGCCAGATTTTCCCTGGCGGAACGCCGGGGCTGGCTCCGGCTGCATTCACTGCCTGCCACGTCTTTTTGGAGTGCCCGGAACTCACTTACGCAACGGGCTATCGGGCCGGAATCCTATGCCACCACTGAAATTGACGCAGGCGGATTAAAAATCGGTGATGTCGCCGGGCTGGCACTGCTCAATTTTCCGTATGCCTCTATCAGTATCAGGAAAAGCGGTAGCAATATGCTGATTAAAACATTCAACCAGCAGAACGGAAGTTCGGATAGCACAACGGTATCCAACAAAAAACTATGGCTGAGGGCTTATTGTAATTTCGATACTGATAAAGCCCGGTTCAGTTATAGCACTGACGGAAAAGATTTTCTGCCGCTAGGGGATTCTGTTATCATGCCTTACCAGCTTCGCACGTTCCAGGGTATCCGATACGCCTTGTTCAATTTCAACACGATGGGAGCAGCGGGTGGTTTTGCAGACTTCAATGATTTTATCGTAGATGAACCGCGTAGCAAAGGACTAACAAGTCCGATTCCCTACAACCAAATTATTACCCTCAGTTCGCTGGCAGACAGCACCGTGTTGGTGAACTGGAACAATGCGCTGAGGCCAGTGCCTGCAGGCGACAGGTTCGCCGCCGGTAAAGCCCCTCAGTTCCGGGTGCTGGATCGTGGGCAGGGTCGAATTGCATTACAGTCAGTTGCCACTGGCGGCTTTGTAACGGTTGAAGGTGACGGGGGCATGTCCCAGGTCCGTATCAATAAAGAAGAAAGCGGAACTGCATCCCTGTTTCAATGGCAGGATATGCTCCAGGGTGATTTGATGCTCATGTCGCTGGCGACGCATCGATACCTGTTTGCAGATCCCGGCGCCCGCAGTCTCGCATCGGCAGATGCACCGGGCACGAGACCCGACAGGAAAGATGGAGCCTGCTTTTCATGGAACCTTGTACCAACCCAATAGAACGAGTATATGATAAACCTGGTGAAAGCTTTTTTGCTTATCGGCATTTTACTTTCTTTCTCAAAAATCACCGTTGGGCAACCGATCCAATTTACTATTGATTTAAAGAAAAAGGTACAAACTGTCGATAATTTCGGCGCTTCCGGGGCCTGGTTTTCTGAAGGTATCGGGAAACATTGGGCTGCTGAGAAAAAAGAGCGGATGGCTGAATTGCTTTTTAGCAAAGGTTTTGATTCCTCGGGCAATCCATTGGGCATCGGGCTATCAGCATGGCGTTTCAATATTGGTGGTGGCACTACTGAGCAGGGCGATAGCAGCGGTATCAGCAACCCGGTAAAACGCGTGGAATGTTTCCTTGCCCCGGACGGCAGTTACGATTGGAGCAAACAACAGGGCTATACCTGGTTTACAAAAAAAGCGGCCGCTTATGGCGTAGAAAACTTAATTGCTTTCAGCAATACACCACCGGTACAGTTTACCAAAAATGGCCTCGGCTTTAAGCTGGAAAAAGATTTTAAAACCAACCTGCGTGAAGACCGTTATGGTGCTTATGCAGATTTTTTAGCAACCGTTATCCAGCATTTTGATAAAGATGGCATTCATTTTAATTATATCAGCCCGGTAAATGAACCACAATGGGATTGGTCGAATAAATTCGGACAGATGAACCAGGAGGGAAGCCCCTGGCTGAACAAGGATATTTACCGGGTAACTGCATGCCTGGACAGTGCTTTAACCGCCAGGAAATTATCTGCAAAAATACTTTTGCCCGAGGCCGCTACCCTCACCGCGCTGTATGAAGGCAATGGGCACGCGGCCAAACAGATCCAGCAGTTTTATTCATCAGCTAGTAAAAATTATATGGGAAATCTGAGGCATGTGAAACCGGTCTTTGCAGGTCATAGTTATTTTACCGATTCCGGAGATACTGCTATCGTAACCGTCAGGAAAAAGCTAAGAGACACGGCTGAAAAATACCAGGTGCCCTTTTGGCAATCGGAGTACAGTATGCTCGGCGATGGCTACCGCGAAGGCCAGAAAGGAAGGGTAAGCGGAATGGATTGTGCCCTGTTCTTGTCCAAAATAATCTACCACGACCTGGCCATCGCCAATGCATCAGCCTGGCAATTCTGGAATTCCTGGGAACCGGGCCGGGCAGATGCGAATACACGGTATTACCTGCTCGCATTAAAAAGCAATCCTGCCAATACAGATGGCGATTTTAGCGTCACAAAGAACCTTTGGGCATTGGGTCATTTCAGCCGCTTTATCAGGCCGGGTATGCAGCGCCTGAAGGTGACAGAAGGCGATGGGCTTAATGAAATTCAAAGGGCCCAAAACATCATGCTCTCAGCTTTTACCAACAATGAACAAATCGTGGTGGTTGCCATCAACTACACAACAACTGCAAAAGAAATGGCCCTGCAACTGGAAGGGGCAAAGAAAGTAAAATCGATGAAGCAATATCTAACTACGGATAGTGCTACGGATAACTTAAAGTTGTATCCCTTGAATAACCTGCAAAAAATCATACTGGCTCCCCGGTCGATAGTGACGATGGTTTTGGATATGATAAAATGACCATCCTGCACTGCCTATTGAATGATCCGCCTGGTTCGGGCCACAATTTTCCAAGAATCGGTAATTGTTTTGTCGTCTACCACAAAGGCATCATCCTAAAGAGCTACCGTAGGGCAAATATGTAATGGCACCCCATATACCACATCGCCGATTTTAAATGCAGCTGCATCCGGAACCTGCAGTATGAGTAGATATTTTCTCTATTTCTTTCCCGAAATCACCAACTTGCCAATTCCCTTGACTGTTAGCTGCGAGCCATTATTAAGCATAAGGCTAAAACAGGTGCTTGCCGGATCGGATATCTCAGGCATAAATGGAACGCCATTGTTGATAATAACATCGGTGCATTCCAATGGAACAAAACCACGTGACCAGTTAGCCGGGAGGCTCCACGCCGCGGATATACCCAGCCAGGTATTGGCATTGTTACAGGTGACCCCGGTAGTAACAGGACTCAGGGCTGACCAGTTAGATTGTGAGCCGGCCAGGGCAAAATTGTTCAAAATACCCGGATTGATATTTCCACTTGAATCGGTGAGCGTAACAATGCCTTCATTATTCGCCAAAGCCCTGCCCTGGTTAAATTGGTAGTAGGTTAGCAATCCTGTTTTGGAACCAACAAGTTCGCATTGCATACTGTTTTGTATCTCGCATTCGCTGAGCGCCCTGCTCCATAAGCGTACTTCGTCTATTTGGCCACCGAAGAAATTAGCCGGTGTTTCGCAACCTGAAGCCCCGATCAATAATGGCGCATTATTGAAAACCGGTACCGGGGTGGTGGTCGTTCTTGTAGTATCGGCTAAACCATCTATATAAATAGTGAGCCTGGCCCCTTGTCTTACAGCGGTTATATGGTGCCATACACCATCGTTGACGGATTTTTTACTGGTAAGTAAATGACTGGAAACAAGGCCGTCGCCGAATTCCATGCTAATACGGCCTGTAGCCGTGAGGCCAAAATCCATAAAATTTTGCTGAACACAAGAGTTGTGCTTACTGATGATAGAGGCGGCAGTAGTGCCGGATGTTTTAACCCATGCCGAGAAGCTGGCATCTGAACTGCCAATGTTGCCTGTACTGGAATTAATTGTGATATAATCATCGATTCCATCGAAATCCAGGTTGTTGCCAGCCGTTGCACCCTGCAGGGCAAATTCATATTTCGAATCGTCGCAGGCATTGTTGTTGATATTGACCATCGCAGTTTTGAGCCCTTCCGTTCCAGGCTTAAAGGTTACCGTAAATGTTGCAGTTCCCCCATTTGGAATAGTAACCGGCAGATTGATGCCGCCAATTTTGAAGGAAGCAGTGTCGGGTCCCTCCAATGAAATGTTATTGATGGTGGCCGGCGCATTACCCTTTTTATCGATTGTAAAAGTATGTACGAGGCTATCCTCTTTTTCCACTGTTCCAAAGTCAGTTTGATCAATAGAAAACGGAGCGGCGTCACCATCGGCGATGCTTGTGTTGTTGCCCTCTATGTCGATCCCGTTTACACTACCGAGTAAGATGGAAACATATTTGTTTAAACTATTTGCAACAGCCATGTCCTGGAGTCCGTTTCCATCAAAATCGCCAATGGTTACTGATCGTGGCCCCATGCCAACACTGATATCAGTGCCGCCGGAAAAGATCCCAAGGCCATCGCCAAAACGAATAGACACAGTGCCATCGGAGTAATTCGCAACAGCAAGATCAGGTTTTTCATCACCGTTAAAATCCCCGGTAGTGATAGCCCTGGGGTTATTGCCGGTAGTAATCATCATAGAACCTGTGAAATTCCCCAAACCATCGCCTAACCTGATAGCAACGTTGTTACTGTTGTAATTCGCTATGGCAAGATCCTGCAGACCATCATTATTGAAATCTCCGATCGCTATTGCAATGGGCTCTGCCCCTGCAGAGACATTGCTGGGATTTCCAAAATTTCCGCCACCGGTCCCCAATAATATCGCGATACTGTTTGTACCAGCAACGGCTACTGCGATATCTGCATAACCGTCGTTATTGAAATCCCCGATCGCGACAGCCCTCGGTCTGCTGCCCATCGCAATACTCGTCGTTCCTACAAAATTACCCCGGCCATCGCCGGTTCTTATCGACAAATTATTGCCAGATGAATTTGCCGTTACCACATCAGGAATACCGTCCCCATTCAGATCTCCAACTGCCAGGGATTCAGTGTTGTTGCCGGTAGCCAGGAAACCAGAACCGCCAAAGTTTCCTGTACCATCGCCTGGCCGGACTACTACTTTGCTGGGATTATTATAGATGGCCGATAGGATGTCTTGTTTCCCGTCACCATTAACATCAGCAATAGCAGCAGATAGCGGGGCATTTTGATAACTAAACGCGATACTGCTTTTGTAGGAAAAAGTACCCGCGCCGCTACCCAGGCTAATCTCAATTGCCGGGGAATTTGTTTTGACCGACGCCAGGTCTTGTTTTCCATCCCCGTTAAAATCTCCTGTAACAACGGAAAATGGTTGGTTGAGATTGAGATCAGACATATTCAGATTGGGGGCCGCTGTAAAAACACCGGTGCTGGTAACGTTTTTATTTACAGTTAGTGTGCAACTGGTGGTAGTGGTGGAAAACCCATTAATGGCTTTAAGCACAATATTGTAAACACCGGCAGGGTAGGCATTTGTTACTGTAAGCACACCCGTAACAGGATTCACATGCAATAGCCCCTTAAACCTCGATGAAGTGTAGGCAAATATGCCGGATGCATGCTGCGGTGGTGCCGAAGGAATGATGGTCGTATTCCCGCAAGCGGCGGCTACTGTACCTCCGGCGTAGGTAGCCAGCATCGTTATAGCGTTTACACCCGTTCCCTGTACAGCAAACTCGTATAGACTTTCGTCACAGTCGTTTGTTGCAATTGAAACAACGGCCGTTTTTAGCCCGGGAGTAGTTGGCATAAAAGTTACGGTAAATGTTACCGATGAATCAGGAGGAATAGTAACAGGAACCGCGCTGCCTATCAGGAACATAGCGGAGTCTGCGCCGCGAATGGTGATACTATTGATCGTGACTCTGCCGCTGCCTGTATTTTGGATGGTAAAGCTGTGGATACCCGTAGCTGTGCTGTCAAAATCGCTATGATCTGAAACTGAAGGAGTCATATCCCCGGCCGTGATATCTGTGCCATTGCCTTTTAGATTCACTTCACCTGCCTCTCCTAAAAAGACAGTAACATTATTGTCATCTTTATTTACGGTAGCAAAATCCTGGATACCATCATTATTAAATTCGCCGGTTACAATATATTGTGATGAAAATGCTGCGGGAGTTACTGTACTGCCAATGATACCGCCACTGCCATTACACAGCATAACGATAGCAGATTTATTGTAGGGATAAGCATTGCACACAGCATAATCCAACTTGCCATCGCCATTAAAATCACCTGTCGTAACAGATAAGGGATCTGAAACGAATCCTTTGTGACTTTGCGTAAAGCCGCCCAATCCATTTCCCAGGTACTGTACGACGGTATACCTGGCGAAACTGGAAACTGCCAGGTCCATTTTGCCATCGCCATTAAAATCGCCTGTGGCGATCCCATTGGGCAGTACTTCTGCCGGAATATCCGGGGCGGCTGTAAAACCCCCGGCGCCATTCCCAAGCCTGATGAAAACAGTGTTGTAGTCGCCGGCTCCTGCAATGTCAAGGTTGCCATCGTTATTAAAATCGCCCACCGCTATCTCAACGGAACCACCGGTCGCATTGCTATTGGCCGCGATATTAAAGTCTCCCATTCCATTGCCCATCAATACCGAGCCTGCAGCACCATAATTTGGAACTACCAGGTCCGGCGTGCCGTCGTTATTCATGTCTCCTATAGCGATAGCACCATTATTGGCAATGGCAATTTTTACGGTTCCCGAAAAACCGCCGGAACCATCACCCAGTTTGATGGCTACAAAACCACTGGTTGTAACGGCGAAATCCTGTTTACCATCCGCATTAAAGTCGCCAACCACTGCGCGGTAGGGTTTTGTGCCAACAACAATATTGGTCCCGCCGGTGAAGGTTCCATTGCCTATACCGCTGCGAATGGTAACATAATTCGTATCGCTATTGGTGATCAGCAAATCCTGAATGCCATCACTATTAAAATCACCAACGGTAGCAGCAGCAGGTTTGCTTGCAGATAGATTATAAATTTTGCTAAATAATGCCTGGCTACAAACCGGGTTATTAACTGTTAAGGTAAAGCTGGTCGTGACAGTACTTATACCAATCGTTACGATGTAGACACCTGCCGGGTAGGCATTGGTGACGGTAACAACACCCGTAGCGGGATTTACATGCAACAATCCTTTAAAGTTTGAAGAGGTGCGTGCCGTAATAGGAACGGTTGTCGAAGGGGGCGTTGCAGGTACAATGGTGGCCGCAGCTCCGGCATGAGCGATAGTTGTGGCCGGATAGGCACCCAAAACCAAATTGATCTTATTACCCTGTATGGCGAAATCGTAGGTAGATTCATCGCAATCGTTTGTAGTGATATTAACCCTGGCGTACCTGGCACCAAATCCTGAGGGCGTAAATGTTACGGTATAGTTAGCGGATGCTCCTGCAACAATTTTAGCCGGAAGCGTGATTCCTGATTTAGTAAACATTAAAGAATCTGCACCTGTGAAGAAAATATTGCTGACAATAAGGGTATCTGTTCCGGTATTTTTAATGGTGAAACTGCGGGACAGGTTGGTTACAACATTTCCATAATCGGTATGATTTGACACAGCCGGTGTATTTGTTCCGTCTGCAATAGAAATATTGTTGCCCAATACATCAATTTCCGGAGTGGTTGCGAGACGCACGGTCACACTAGCACCTGTTTCGTTCGTCACCGCAATATCCTGCCTGCCATCGTTGTTAAAATCTCCTAAAACCACCGCACGGGGTCTGACACCCACACCCATATTTGGAATACTTGTGAATATACCCATGCCATTTCCAAGCCTGACGGATAGCGTTGTGTCGCCATAATTTGCTGTGACGAAATCCTGGTTGCCGTCACCGTTAAAGTCGCCAACGGAGAGAGAAAAAGGCTGCTTTCCCACAGCAATATTGGGTGATGCAGTAAAGCCGCCGGTTCCATTACCCATACGGACAGACACCGAATTTCCATTAAAATTTGTGGTAATCAGGTCGGTCTTGCCGTCATTATTGAAATCGTCTGTAGTTACAAAATACGGGTTGGTGCCAACAGCCACATTCGCCCCATTGGTAAATCCGCCAGCACCATTGCCCAGCCGGATGGCGATAGCATGATCAAAATGACAGACCGCAGCAAAATCCTGGTTTCCGTCGCCATTAAAATCGCCGGCAACAGTAGATTCCGCGTCTGTGCCCACCGCAAACGCGGTAGCAGCTCCAAAACCGCCTGATCCATTGCCCAGGCAAACAGAAACTTTACCGCTTACAGCATTGGATACTGCAATGTCCTGTTTTGCATCCCCATTAAAATCGGCCACTGTTACCCAATAGGGAACTGCCCCGGCATTAAGGTCGGGAGCATTGGTGAAACTACCAGATTCATTACCCAATCTCACTGAAACGGTATTGCTGTTATAGTTTGTAGCCACAAAATCCTGGAAACCATCGCCATTAAAATCCCCTGCGGCAACACAGGTAGCATTGGCACCTACCGCAATACTACCAGCGTCGGTGAAACTGCCAAGCCCATTGCCTGTTTTTAATGAAACAGAACCGCTGCCTGAATTTGCAATCAGCATATCTTGTTTACCATCATTGTTAAAGTCCGCTATAGCCATTGCTGAAGGACCAGTACCAACAGGGATTTTACTTGCCCCGGAGCTTCCATAAGCCGGACCGCCACAAAATGTATTGTTGACCGTCAGGGTAAAATTGGTTGTTGAAGCGGAGTGAAAATTAAATGCTTTTACCGTAATTATATAGGAGCCTGCGGGATGGGCATTGGTGATAACAACCGCCCCGGTTGCAGGGTTTACCTGTAACAGGCCTTTAAAGTTTGGAGAAGTATAGGCTACTGCGGACGCTGTATTTACCGGTGCTCCCGAAGCTGGCACCGTAGCATTTTTACCGGCACTTGCAATAACGTACGGTGCATAGGTGCCTAAAACCGGTGAAGTGGCAGATGCACTACCCCGGATGGCAAAATCGAAGTTTTGTTCGTCGCAATCGTTGTTATAGATCTCTACCACAGCAGATTTATCCCCTGCACTTGCGGGGACAAAATTTATCGTAAAGCTAGCCGAGTCGCCACTTGAAATATTAAGGGGAAGTACAATGCCACTCAGCCTGAACAGGGCGGCATCAGGGCCCTTAATCGCCAGGCTTCTGATGGACAGGCTTGCCGCTCCCGTGTTCCTGATCTTATAACTGCGGTAGGCATTATTACTTCCACTATTTCCAAAGTCAGTATTGTTTAAAAATGAAGGGGTATTGTCGCCATCAGAAATAGTGGCATTGTTTCCAGATATGGAAATTTCGCTTGTTACTGTGCTTGCCAGTCGTACTGCAATTCCATACCCGGATGCGGTTGCATACGTGTTGGCGATATCCTGTCGTCCATCATTATTAAAATCACCTACAGCAATGGCTTTACAGTTAGACCCGAACGTAAATGCAGGTATCTGTGTAAAAGATCCCGCCCCGTTGCCTGTCCATATGGAAGCAGTTGTATCGCCTGGATTGGAACTCACGAAATCACAATTTCCATCTCCGTTAAAATCACCTACAGCTGTAGCCAATAGATTGTACCCGGTTGCGACTTCAAATATTTTTGCAAAATTGCCGGCGCCATTGCCCTTGTATACCCAAATGGTTCTGTTTACATAATTTACCACAAAAAGATCCGTCAGGCCATCACTATCAAAATCGGCTGATATTGAGAAATTCGCTCTCCCCCCGGTACCAAATTCAGATGCAGCCGTGAACCCACCCGAACCATTACCCATATAAATGGAGAATGTCTGGGCAAAATCATTCGTACTTAAAAAGTCCTGCTTCCCATCACCGTTAAAGTCCTCAATAATCACGTGTATAGACCCGTTACCTGCTGGCACATTACTGGTTACACTAAAATTTCCGGACCCATCCCCCAGGCAAACCGAAACCTGGGCGGCCCCGTAATTCGCAATCGCAAGATCCTGCTTTCCATCGCTGTTAAAATCGCCAACAGCAACAGATGTCGGATGATTGGCTGCAACAGTGTCTGCAGCGATAAAGCCCCCCAAACCGTTTCCCAGCCGTACATATACACTATTGCCACTTCCACTTGCAAAATCCATGTTACCATCTCCATTAAAATCGCCTGTTGTAACCGATGCCGGTCTATTCATAGGTACACGGTATGTTCCTGTAAAGCCTCCCGATCCGTTTCCCATTTTCAGGTTGAGTACATTGCTATCAATAATTGCTGTAATCAGATCCTGTTTGCCGTCATTATTAAAATCCGCTACTGCCAAAGCTGTAGGAGTGTAAGCTACCGGCACCACGGAAATATTATTAAAACCCTGGCTACATACGGGATTGTTTACAGTTAAAGTAAAACTGGTGGCAGCAACAGAAAGAAAACCTGTAGCTTTTACAGTAACCTGGTAGGTTCCGGCAGGATGGGCATTAATGATGGAAATGATTCCTGTGACCGGGTTCGCCTGGAAGGAACCCTTAAAACCGGGAGATGTATAAGCGGTTATAGATGGTGCGTTGGTTGGCGCAACAGATGGACTGATGGTAGTATTGCCGCCGGCAGATGTTATGGTAGCAGAAGCGTAGGTTCCGAGAACAGGGGTGGGGGCCGCCACAGCAGTGGCCTGTATGGCAAAATCATAGAAAGCCTCATCGCAATCATCATTGGTCATTGAAACACTGGCAGTTTTTAGTCCCGGATTCCCTGGTATAAATTTAATTGTAAATACACTTGAATCCCCTGCGGCAATCGTGGAAGGCAACCCTGGACTGGCCAGTTTAAACTGCGCTGAATCTGATCCCCGAATTGTTAGCGTTGAAATGGTCAGGCTACCGGTTCCGCTATTTTTAATGGTATAGCTTTTTGTAGTAGTATTATTTCCAATATTTCCAAAATCAGTATTGTTTGAAATGGAAGGGCTATTGGCACCGCTGAATATTCCCTGGTTATTGCTTTTTACCTCAACTTCAGGCGTACTGCTACTTCCCAATGTAACCGAGGCGGTATTGCCGGATTCACTGGTTGCTGCAATATCTGGTCTTCCGTCTCCATTAAAATCGGCAAGAATTATTGAACGGCCTTTTGGGCCGGCAGCTATATTTGGCATTACTGCAAAGGCCCCCAGTCCATTGCCTGCCCTTATTGACACACTGGATTCTCCGTAGTTAGCGGTTGCAAAATCCTGTTTTCCGTCAGCGTTAAAATCTCCTATTGCTACACAAAAAGGTTGAATGCCCACGGGAACATTACTACCTCCTGTGAAACTGCCGGTACCATCTCCTGTTCGTATGGAAACGTTGTTGCTTCCATAGTTGGCAGTGGCCAGGTCCACTTTGCCATCATTATTGAAATCGCCGGCTGCAATAAAGAATGGGTTGGCGCCCACCGGAACGTTGGCTGCACTGGTAAATCCTGCCACGCCGTTGCCCAGGAGCACTGAAATGTAATTGCTACCATAATTCGCCACTACCATATCCTGGTTGCCATCACCATTCAGATCCGCTACCGCAATAGCTTCCGGGGCGTTGCCTACCGTAATAAATGTGGGGCTGCTGAAACCACCGAGGCCATTTCCCGTGCAAAATGCAATTCTGCTGGCTGGCGGGTCTGTTATCGCAAGATCCTGTCTGCCGTCGTTGTTGAAATCGCCCACAGTTACAGAATAGGCACTGATGCCTGTGGCCGCTGCAACGTCGGCAGCATTATTAAAGCCACCGGCACCGTCTCCCAGGCGAACAGAAACAGTACTGCCGTTATAGTTTGCGGCAACAAAGTCTTGCTTGCCGTCCCCATTAAAATCTCCTGCTGCCACAGAATTCGGGTTGCTGCCGACAGCTACACTTGCAGCACTCAAAAAACCACCATTTCCATCGCCAAGTTTTACAGAAACGGTATTGCTGGCAGCATTTGTTACGATGATATCTTGTTTACCATCTACATTAAAATCGCCTGCCGCTAATGAAGTTGGGCTGGTACCAACAGCCATGGTGACTGGCGGCTGTGCAGGATAAGCGCTACACAATCCATTGTTGACAGTCAGGGTAAACCCGGTAGTCGTTGCAGCAGAGAAATTTGTGGCCTTTACGGTGATATTATAAATGCCGGCAGGATAAGCGTTTGTGACTGTAACCGATCCAGTAACAGGATTTACCTGTAGAATGCCTTTAAAATTTGGCGATGTATAGGCGGTAATATTCGCAGCATTGAGCGGACCGGATGATGGATGTATAACAGTTCTTCCGTGGGCTGTTGCGATAGTAGCATTCTGGTAAGTGCCCATTATGGGGCTTCCGGCTACAGCAGTGGCCTGCAACATAAAAGTGTATGCCATTTCATCACAATCGTCATTCCGGATAAGAACTGTGGTAGACTTAATGCCCGTATTTTGAGGTAAAAAGCCCACTTCAAAAACGGTCGAATCTCCTGCAGCTATTGAAAAAGGAAAGCTGATTCCGTTGATCTTAAACATTGCTGAATCGCCGCCCCTGGCGTCTATACCGGAAATAGTAAGGCCGCTAAGCCCGGTATTCCGGATGACAAAAGGACGAACGAGGTTGCCGCTTGTGGAATTACCAAAATCAGTATGATCTGTAACAGACGTTGTGATATCACCAGAGACTATAAGGTTATTATTTCCTGACACTTCAATCTCTGCCGTGCCGGCAATGGCCAGGGTGGATACGGTGGCATTTGTTTTTTCATTAGTCACTGCCAGATCTTGCCGGCCATCTCCATTAAAATCTCCCGCTACCAACGAGCGTGATCTGCAACCGGGGAAGAGAAGACTGCTGCCCGTAAAAACGCCCGTTCCATTGCCTAATCTCAACGCAACACTGCTGTCTCCATAATTCGTTGTGCCAAAGTCCAGGTTGCCGTCGCCATTGAAATCGCCTAACACCACCGCTACAGGATTGGTGCCCACTGAAACATTACTGGTGCCTGTAAAATTACCGGCACCGTCACCTAACCTAACCGAAACAGTACCATTTCCAAAATTTGCCGCAGCCAGGTCCTGTTTGCCATCATTATTAAAATCACCCGTGGTAACAAAAACAGGGTTTGTACTGGCAGCAACATTTGTAGCATTGGTAAACCCGCCGGCACCATTCCCCAGCCGGACAGACATATTATTGGAACCAAAATTCGCCGTGACGAAATCGGCCTTTCCATCACCATTCACATCTGTGATATGTAATGATTGCGGGCCTGTTCCTACAGCTACTGAAGTCAGTGTACTAAAACTACCGCTGCCGCTTCCAAGACAGATTGAAACGTTATTAGTTCCGCCATTTGCCACGGCCAGGTCCGGGTTTCCATCACCATTGAAATCGCCGGTAGCAACGGCATACGGATTTGTTCCTACGACCAGATCTGGCAGGGCGCCAAAATTTCCTGAGCCGTCGCCCATGCGGACAGAGACAGTAGCGTTCGAATAATTAGCCGTGGCAAAATCCTGGTTACCATCACCATTAAAATCCGCGGCAGTAATGGAATAAGGAGCACCACTAACTGCAATTGTACCCATTCCGGTAAATCCCCCCGATCCATTTCCTGGCTGGACAGAAACCGAATTGCCTGCGCTATTGGCCACCAACAAATCCTGCTTGCCGTCATTATTAAAGTCACATACAATGGTTGCCCTTGGGTTGTTACCCGTTGGTGTATTCACATAGCCGCTAAAAGAGGCCTGCCTGCAACCGGTATTGTTTACGGTTAGAGTAAAATTGGTGGTAGTGGTGGCTGAAAAGTTAATTGCCTTTAAACTAATCGTATAAATGCCTGCCGGATGTGCATTGGTGATGTTTACAACCCCGGTCACCGGATTTACGTGTATCGTGCCTTTGAAATTGGGTGTGGTCGTAGCCAGTATAGATGCCGCATTGGAAGGCGCAATTGAAGGACTGATAAATGCGTTACGGCCAGGTGCAGCAATAATCGCTGATGAATAAGAGGCAAGAACAGGCGGCGAACTCACCGCGGTAGCTTTCAGGGAAAAACTAAAAGAACCTTCATCACAATCATCATTGCTAATAGTAAGGTTGGCGGATTTGACGCCGGCACTCACAGGTGTAAAACGAATTTTCAAACCGATGGTGTCCCCGGTACGTATAGTGAGGGGGAAAGTAATAGCATTTAATACAAACATAGCAGAATCAGCCCCTGTGATTGTAATACCAGTGATTGTAAGGCTATCGCTACCTGTATTTCGGATGGTAAAATTTCTTGTAAGACTGCTGCTAACATTTCCAAAATCAGTATGGTCCGCTACAGACGGCGTAATATTTCCGTTAACAATATTGGTACTATTCCCCCGCACATCTATTTCCGCAAATGCCGGCGTCGCCAGGCGGATGCTAACGGGAGTGCCGGATTCATTAATAATAGCCAAATCCTGGCGGCTATCTCCGTTGAGATTTCCGATCATGATACACCGGGGTTGCGTACCCGTTGCAACCTCACCAGCCCAGACAAATCCACCGCCACTTTGTCCCAGTCTTATTGAAACGGTGTTGGCATTGTAGTTCGCTGTTGCCAAATCCTTAAGTCCGTCTCCGTTAAAATCGCCCATCGCCAGGGAGTACGGTGCAGCCCCAACACCAACAGATACAATTGGTGCAACAAAAGTGCCGTTACCCTCACCCGTGTGCATGGAAATTGAACTAAACATGGAACCAGCAGTTGCCAGATCTTGTTTGCCATCATTGTCAAAATCTCCGATTACTATCGAAAATGCCCCGGAACCGGTGGAAACGTTCGCAGCATTCGTAAACCCTCCGCTGCCATTTCCCAGTCTTATGGCGATAGTGTTATCGTAAGTTACCACGGCCAAATCCTGTTTGCCATCATTATTTAGATCGCCTATCGCAATTGCTTCAGGGTTGGTGCCAACCGATGAAGATGCAGCCGCGGCAAATGTGCCATTTCCGTTTCCCAGGCAAACGGATATCGTACCGTTGCCGGGGTTTGCGGTAACCAGGTCTTGTTTACCATCATTATTAAAATCGCCCAGGGCAACAAAATAAGGCTTGGTTCCAACCGTCACAGTCCCACCACTCGTAAAGCCGCCTGATCCATCGCCCATGAGAATGGAGACATTGTTACTGTTATAATTTGCAGTTACCAGATCCTGTTTCCCATCACCATTAAAATCGCCAACCGCAACAGAATAAGGCGAGGTACCCACCGCAATAGTGGTCGTTCCGGAAAATCCGCCACTCCCATTGCCCAGCCTGATAGAAACGTTGTTGCTTCCCGTATTGGTAATCGCCAAATCCTGTTTTCCATCGTTGTTAAAATCTCCGATGGCCCCAGAGGAAGGGGTGGTTGCTGCTGTCGTGCTGCCACCATTCACAAATTTGATATTCGAACAGTTGGCGGGGTGGGTGACGTTCAAATTAAAACTAACCGTCGAGACCGATGCTCCGGTGAATGACCTTACTGTTACAACATAGTTTCCCGCAGGATGAGCATTGGTAACCCTCACGATACCTGTAACCGGATCCACATTCAGCATTCCTTTAAAATTGGTATTGGTTAAAGCGGTGATTCCTGTTAAACCCGATGGTGCTACTACAGGGTTTATGATAGCGTTATGGCCAGTTTTTACCGTAGTAGAAGGATATGAAAACTCCTGTGAAAGGGAGGTTGCTTTTATGGCAAAATCATATGTCGGTTTATTGCAATTGTCGCTATTGATCATAACCGTTGTAGTCTTTACCCCAAGACTCACCGGTGCAAAACCAACCCTGAAAACCGCTGAATCGCCTGCAGCAATAATCTTCGGAAAACTGATACCGCTGACGGTGAAGAGCGACGAATCTCCGCCACGGGTATTAACACCAGAGACTACGAGTTGATAATTACCCGCATTTTTAATAACATACCGGTGACTGAGGGCCACGCTTACATCGCCAAAGTCTGTGCTGTCAGTTAACGACGGGGAAATATCACCATCTGCAATCAGAATTCCATTACCTAAAATATCAATAGCAGCAATGCCAGGACTTGCTAAGAACACTGAAATGGTGCCCTGGGAAAAGTTTGAAAAGGCAAGGTCTTGTTTACCATCAATGTCGAAATTACCCAGGGTAACATAGTCCGGCTTAAAGCCCAGGCTCATGTTTGTTGGGGTTACAAAATTACCCGAGCCGGTTCCAAACCCGATGGTAGCAGTAGAGTCGCCATTGTTTGATGTGACAAAATCCTGGTTGCCGTCGCCATTAAAATCCCCAATGGTCACACAAACCGGTTCCTTGCCAACCGGCACATTGGTCGTTCCTGAGAAATTGCCTGCCCCATCACCAAGCCTTACCGAAACCGAATTATTTACCTTGTTAGCGGTAACCAGGTCCTGCTTGCCATCATTATTAAAATCCCCGGTGGTGATAAAGAACGGGCCGTTACTGGCAACAATATTTGGGGCATTAGTAAAACCACCGGCACCGTTTCCAAGCCGGACTGAAATATTATTATCAAAGTAGTTGGCGGTAGCAATATCCTGTTTGCCATCACTGTTGAAATCTCCAATTGTTAAAGACCCGGGTCGTGAACCAGCGGTAACGATAGTGGCGCTGCCAAAAGCGCCCAGGCCATCCCCAATACATATGGAGACGTTCCCCGTTGTTGAATTGCCTGTAGCGAAATCCAGCTTTCCATCCCCATTAAAATCACCAATGACTATCCCTTCAGGATTAGCATTTATGCCAACTGACACCAAACCCGCATTTACAAATGCACCTGCACCGTTTCCAAGGCAGATGGATACATCGTTACTATAGGCATTGGTGCATGCAAAGTCCAGGTTTCCGTCTCCGTTCAAATCACCAACGGCAATCCCAAACGGAAGATTCCCCACCGGGATCGTACCGGTAATTGTAAACCCGCCACTGCCATTACCCAAAGCAAGCGTAACGGTGTTGCTGGCGAAACTGGCAAAAAGCATATCCTGTTTGCTATCATTATTGAAGTCCCCGATAGTTATCGATCGGGGAGCATTTGCCACACCGACGGTCGTCCGGTTATTGAACAAAGTTTGGTTGCAACCAGTTGTGCCGATGGCATTGTTTACATTTAGAGAGAAAGATGCCGACGTGGAAGCCGATCCGGTAAAACCCCTTACAGTTACTGTATAGCTTCCGGCAGGATGTGCATTGGTAACACTTACTATACCAGTGATGGGATTTACATATAAAACTCCTTTAAACCCGGTCGAAGAGATGGCTGTAATATTCGTGGTGTTCCCGGGTGCAGCGGAAGGGATAATTGTTCCATTGCCTCCCGCGTTGGTTATGATGGTTGTTGGATAAGTGCCTAAAGTAGGGGATTGCGCTAGTGTAAACTGTTGTGCTGCAAGCAGCATGAGCAGCAGGAAAAGGGCTTTTTTCAAAGTAATATATGTTTGGGGTTGGGGTTTGCCTGCTAAAGTTATACATCTGCTTTATTGTCAAGGTATTAATTCTGAGATTTAGCAGGTAAGATAAAGTAAAACAGGCTATGTGGCGTGGACAGGCATGCACAGCCTAGTGAACAATACGCCTGCTCCCCGCAACAATCTTCCACGAAGCGATTATTCTTTTATCCTCTACTACGTTTGCATCATCGTATAGAGCTACCGTAGGACAAATATGTAATGGCACCCCGTATAACACATCGCCGATTTTAAATGCAGCTGCATCCGGCACCTGCAGTACCAAATGCTCTTCACTATGGCCAAAAGCCACCGCGTCGGGGGCGTTTAAAAAATACACACGTGGCTGCGGCTTCTCGCAGGCGATGGATTTATAACCCAGGTCGGTGCACAGAAAATGATCATCAATAATTGAAATGACTCTTGTAATCACCAATGCCGCATATTGGAAAAGTTGATCAGGGAAAGCCATTTTATACCCCCAATCCCAAAAAATAAATGTACCCGGGCTGCATTCTACGTTGTCTCTTGTGGCATGCATCGGAAAACAAGGCGACCCACCGATAACTATCTTCAAAGAAACATCGAATTTGGAGGCTGCTTGTAATACCAATTGGTTTACTTGTTCGTATACCTCGTCTGCCATTTGCTGGCGCAATAGCAAATCGCTTTCGTTTATATGCCCATCATAGGCATGGAGGCCGGACAGTCCCAGGTTCGATAAATTACGGATATGACCGGCCAGTTTCATTACAGCCGGGGGAATGATGCCTGTCCTGTTCATGCCTACATTGATATCGATGAAAATATCTATCGTAATGTCATGAAGGGCAGCGGCACTGTTAATAAGGTCTGCACTACTGTGATTATCCACCAGGCATGAAAAGCGGGTATGCGGATAAGCTACCATCAGTGATATAAACCTTTCCAGTTTCGGACCCACCGGTTGATAGGCCAGTAACACATCCGGCGCTTCGATCATTCCCAACATTTCTGCTTCTGCAATGGTGGCACACTTAAATTTTGTAATGCCTTCCTGCATCATTAGTAAGCAGGCCTCCGTCATTTTATTGGTTTTGACATGCGGCCGCAAAGCGTCTACATTTTTAACCATCGCTTTTGCGAAGCGGATATTTTCCAGGACCCTGGGCAGATAAACCAGCAATGCAGGTGAATCAATAGTATCGATGTCATCTATGCTATACCAATCCGGTTTCATGTTTTCAGCAATTTGCATTATTTGTGATGTAAAAGGTTTTATCCGGCAGAAAATTACACCTAATAATTATTTCAAGCAATGAGACCTGTTGGACTCTGCAAACACAGTTACGTGGATGAAAGTTTTGATTACAAGTTTGGTACGTTACTTAATGTTCAAAATGCACCTGGTTTTGTTTGGTGTACCATTTTATGTAGACAAGCTGTCAATGATCGTATTTTAGTGCGCAACTTCACATAGAAGCAAATGAAACAGTTAACCAGGGGCCAATTTTATGGGCAAACCAACGAAACCCTTTGCCTGGATGGCATTACCTTAACCGATACAGAATACACACATGCCCATGTCGGCTGGCATTACCATGAGCTACCGTATTTCACATTTATACTCCAGGGAAATATACTGGAAGGTAATAAGAAGGAATTGTACCACTGCGCGCCGGGAACGCTGCTATTTCACAATTGGCAGGAGCCTCATTATAATATCAAGCCGGAAGGTTTTACCAGGGGTTTTCAAATTGAACCCGGGCTGGAATGGGCAGACAATGTTGGATTTGATTTTCGTGATCTGCAAGGCAATATTCACATCTCGAACCCAAACCATACCCTGCTCCTTTACAAAATTTTTAAGGAATCAAAATTGAAGGATACTGCCACCACTTTATCGGTACAAGGATTGTTATTGCAGTTGCTCTCTGGTATGCAACAGGTAGAGGAAACTGCTTTAAAAGGCAAACCATTATGGGTACGAAAAATTCCCGAGATATTGCATGACCCCTCAGCCGAAAATATAACGCTTAGCCGGTTGGCTGCTTTACTTGGCGTTCACCCGGTGCATCTTTCAAGGGATTTTTCCAGGTATTTCCATTGCGGCTTCGGTGATTATTTCCGGAAGCAAAAAATAATAAAATCATTGGATTTATTGGCAGTCAAAAAGCATTCTCTAACCGGGATTGCTTTTGAATGTGGCTTTGCTGATCAAAGCCATTTTACCCGTTGTTTCAGGGAACATATGGGTATCAGCCCGCTGTCCTATCGCAAAATGTTGCTGTTTTAGTGCAGACGTTAATTCTGTTCTATTTTCCACCGTGGCATTCAGGTAGCTTTGGGTTCTAATATTAAAAATTTAATGATAAAGTCTGTTCGCCTGGCATTTTTTGTGAGTACTTGTTTCCCGCTTTTAATATTGGGCCAGGTGCCGGATATTGTAGCAACAGAAGGCATTGCAACCATTTTACACAAGAATAATGTTGGGAACATTTTTTTTACCAACAAGCGAATACCTTTTGCAACACTAACAGGAAAGGACTTTCTTCAATCCTATGCGCTTACCAATAAGTCTGACCTTTTCTTCGTCGCTTATTTTGATAATTCACTTACCAACTATCTGCATCGGCTGGCACCCGGTTTAACGGCTGATTCGCTGGTGAAAAAAGGCAACTACCAATTCACGTTACTGGTCGACAACAAACTGATCTACCAAAGTAACCTGCTGCCCGGTGCGCCATATGCCCGGATCCAGGATACAGCAACAAGCATTAACCGGCCATTGATCGATAATGCCAACGGTACCGGTTCCTGGAGTGAATCTTTCTGGAACCGCTTTATCTCAAAAGGCGGCGACAGCGCTTTAACAGATGGAGAACACGTTCTTGAAATGCAAATCCGGCCCTACATCAAAACCGACACTTTAATAGTTGGTGATATATTAGCCCGCGGTAGGTTGCCTGTACAGGTATTAAGACATCCCCGGATCGATGCGTCAAAAATCAGCCTGAATGAGGTAAGACCTTACAACGGTTTTGCGGTTTCAAAGGAAGATTTTGACAAGGATAAGATCAGGTTGCTAAAGGCAAATATTAATGAAGGTGTTTTTAAAAAAATCAGCAGTGTGATCGTGATCAAAAATGGCAGCATGCTGGTAGAAGAATATTTTAATGGTGCCAACAGGAACACGCTTCACGATCCGCGTTCGGTGGGAAAATCATTTGCCTCCACCATAACCGGGATGGCCATCCGGGACGGGTTCATTAAAAATGTGGAGCAACGATTGAAAGAATTTTACACTTTAGCAAACTTCAGTAACCAAAGCCCGGAGAAGGAGAGTATTACCATCCGGGAGCTACTTACGATGAGCTCCATTTTTGATGGTGATGACCAGGATTATCAATCACCTGGTAACGAAGAAAACATGTACCCGACTTCGGACTGGGTTAAGTTTGCGTTGGACCTGCCTGTTAAGCAAACGAATCCCCCGGGCGCATGGCATTATTTTACGGCCGGGGTAATCATCATGGGCGATATACTCAATAAGCAGGTGCCCGGTGGCCTGGAAACCTATGCCAGCAGGAAATTATTTAAACCATTGGGTATTCACAACTACAAATGGCAGTACACGCCACAACATATACCAAACACAGCAGGTGGCATACAAATGAATGCCCTGGATTTTGCAAAATATGGCCAGCTATACAAAAACGGCGGCACCTGGAACCAACAACAAATCATTGCCAAAAATTGGGTGGAGGCAAGTTTTTCCAAACAGAAAAAGATTGTGGGAAGAGAAAATGAATCTTATGGTTACCTTTTTTGGAACAAAAGTTTCCGGGTAGGCGACAAGTCTTATGAGGCTTTTTATGCTGCCGGCAATGGCGGTAATTATATCCTGGTATTTAAAGACCAGCCACTGGTCATCGTGATCACAGCGACCGCTTATGGTCAGCCTTATGCGCATGCACAGGTTGCGAAAATGCTGTCTGAATTCATCCTGCCGGCGGTGGTCGACTAATGGATATTTCACTACTTTAACCAGGTCCTATCAGGCAATGGGTTAGAAAATTAAATGGTTTGACTTACTAATGTCTTATCGATGTGGAGGTAGACGCCAGCATGGCGTCTCTACAATATTGTCCATTAAAATACGGTGGCCGGGGTTTAAAACATCTTCAATTTTCCACCTGTAACATGAATATCGTATTTTACCACCCGTTTTTATACCATTCAATTCCAGGATACCCAAAACAACCCACTATGAACACCCGGACCATTTTCTGCTGCATTGTCAACACCGCCTTTTTTATATTTGCAGGAACAAGCAATGTTGCTGCACAATTGAAAACCGGGGCAACACTTGCCACCATTCAGCCAAATCAAAAACTCAATGGTTTTAGCGCTGCCGCAGTATATCTGAACGATGCGGGACAGCCGATGGGCGGTCGTTTTGTACACGACAAAACGGGATTCACGCTGGACCTGTTGCAAATAGAGTCTGTGCCGCAAACTTATATCTGGGTGAATTCATTGCCGCTTTCCAATAAGGGCGAACCTCATACCCAGGAACATTTGCTCATCACTAAAGGCAACAAAGGACATGCACTGAATACCCGGGAGAATATGTCGCTGGCTTTTTCAAATGCTTTCACCCAACAAACCTATACCGCCTACCATTTTAATACCGCAGCAGGCAGCGATGTATTTTTTACATTATTTGAAGGTTACCTGGATGCGTTACTGCACCCTGATTACAGCGATGAAGAAGTACACCGCGAGGTGTGCAATTGGGGCGTGGCGGAAGATGCCGCCACCAAACAATTAAAAATAGAGGAGAAGGGTTCTGTATATAATGAAATGAAAACCTCGATGAACAACCCGTATTCGCAGGTGTACGATCATATGGGTAAATTATTATACGGCAATGCGCACCCGCTTTCCTACAATGCAGGTGGCCACCCGGATGATATCAGGATTTTGTCTGCGACAGACATTAAGAAATTTCATGGCCTTAATTATCATTTGGGAAATATGGGCGCCATCACCTCATTACCCAAAACACTGACCCTAACAGCCGTACTGAAACAAACGGATCAACTACTCTCCAGGCTGCAACCCAACCCAGAGCATCACGAATACAAAAATGAATTGCCGCAACCAAAACCCGCAGCAGGCGGCACAGTGAAACTGGTGGAATACCCCAGCGCCAATGCCCAGGACCCGGGTAATATGTTAATTGGTTACCCCGCTCAGCTTTCTTTAAACACCACCGAAAAATTAATGCTGGGAACCTTTCTTACCAGTTTTGCGGGTGATGCTACTACCAATTTGTACAAAAAGTTTATTGATAGCAAAACGAAAGAGACAGATCTCGGCGCACAGGGATTGTATGCTTACGTTGACAACAACCAGGGAAATCCCATTTTTATTGGCATTACCGACATCAATACGTCCAGTCTTACCACGGAAAAAGCTACGCTGGCTGTCCAAAAGATGCTAGAGGAACTTCATCGCATTGCGTCATTTAAGGATGGGTCTGCTGAGTTGAAAGAATTCAATCAGCGTTTTAAAAACAGCCTCACTGATTACCAGCGCAGCCTGGCAAAATTTACCAATACGCCACCCAAATTTGGTTACAGGAATACCTACGAAAGCTGGTACCAGCAAATAAAGGAAATGGAGCGGATGGGGGGATTTAAAAAATCAATCATCCTGAAGCCACAGTTTGAAGAGATCGATCGCCTGCTGGCAGGTGGTAAAAACTTTTGGGGTGATTATTTTAAAAAATGGAAACTTACCAGTTCTACACCATATGTCGTTTTCGGAAAGGCTAATACTACATTACTGGCACAGCAGGATAGTGCAGCCTTGCAGAGAGCCACTGCTGAACTCGCAAGGTTAAAAGCGGTCTACCATGTAAACGACGACCAGGAAGCCATCCGTAAATACAAGGCGGATTATGACGCTAATACAGTTGTTCTTGAAAAAGCGGAGGCGGCCAATACCATAAAGTTTATTGACAACCCGCCTTTGACCCTGGACGATCAGCTCGATTTTAAAACCATAACACTCCCAAATAAAATACCGCTGGCTGTTTCTACATTTAATAATATGACAAGCTCCAGCACCGGCATCGCTTTGCGGTTAAATAATGTGCCTGCGAATAAATGGGTGTACCTTTCCATGTTGCCTGACCTGCTCACACAAACCGGGATTATCAAAAATGGTAAAGCCATTTCTTACGAAGACATGGTGCAACAGCAGCGGCAGGAGATTTTGGGTGTCAGCTGTTATTACCGCACCAATTTCAGCAATGGCCGGGCTGAACTGGTTGTAAAAGGTTCGGGTAATAATATTGCGGAGTCGCAACGTTCTGTGCAATGGATGAACGATATTTTACAAAACCCTAATTGGACGATGCAAAATATTTCCCGCATACGGGACCTCGTAAACCAGTCGCTCAGCAGTATGCGAAAGACGATGCAGGGCCGCGAGGAAGCCTGGGTAAATGACCCCGCTGATGCGTACCGCGTACAGGACCAGCCCCTGCTACTGGCAACTTCCTCTTTTCTGACAAAAGAACATAATATCCACCGGCTTCGCTGGATGCTGATGGATGGCGGTGATGCACAGGAAAGGAATGCAGCGGCCGGCTTTTTAGAACTGCTGGCCAATGCAACCGCGGGGAAAGAAGACCTGAAAAAACTGGTAGGAAAAATGCAAAACATTAACGATACAGCTATCGTACTACCAAGTGGCTTACAAAGCACCATTTCAACTTTTGCGCAGCTCAATCCAAAATCAAAAGCCACAGTTATCGAAGCCGCAAAAGACGTGGAACAAATTCTGAATGATATTCCAGACGCGTCACTTGCTACCGACTGGCAATACCTGTGCAAGCAAATAAAGACAGACTTGCTGCAAACCGCTGAAAAAACGCTGGCCGACTTGCATGATACCCGGAAGGCGCTGCTGTATACTTCCAATGCAAGAATGTTTGAGATTTCCTCCGGCGCTACGCAACTGGCTTTGCGAAAAAATATGAATACGTTGGTTGCGGGGCTTTCTACTGCCCCCACACCGAGAGTTGGATACGCTGTTAAAAAAATAGTAGATGAAAGAGTAATGCAACGCCTGGGAACTACCGCTCAGCCTTTGTTTGTGGGGCTTGTCAACCCAAGCTCAACAACCGGGGTGTTTATCAACTGGGCACCGTTAGTGACGTACTCGGATACATCCCGTGAAAAGCTATTACAGTTCCTGGCAGCACAACTCTTTGGTGGTGGCGGCAAAAACAGCGTATATACAAAAACCACGGGAGCAGGTTTGTCTTATAGTACAGGTGTATGGGCTTCTACATACGACGGATCATTTAATTACTATGCAGAACGCACACCATTGCTGCCTCAAACGCTCAGTTTTGTGATTGATGAAATTAAAAAAACACCTGATGATCCGGCTATGAGTGAATATATTATTTCGCTGTCAGCAAGTGGGAGCCGTGCTTCCTCAGAATACGAATCGAGGGGGGAATCGATGGCGGAAGATATGGTGGATGGTACTACGCCAACGGTCGTGAGTAATTTTAGGAAAGCCATTCTACACCTGCGTAAACGGCCTGCTTTAATGAGCGAAGTATATAAATACAAGGATGCCGTGTACGAAAAAATATTACCCGGCTACGGCGCTAAAATGAAAGATGTAAAAGGCGGAGCCTATTTTGTGATAGGACCGGAAAAACAAATGGCCGCCTACGAAACCTACCTTCAATCCAAAGATGGCGCAGATACCAAACTTTTCAGGATCTATCCAAGGGATTACTGGATGGTAATGCAGATGGGTGAATAGTCATTTAGTGCAGCATCATCTTGAGCAGAAAATCCACCCGAAGTTGAATAGGCTAGGTTCCCGACAGCAGATAATCGGTTGCCAAATCTTGATGTTACTGGGCCGGGGATCATCAGTGCCCTTAATTTCGAATCCCAAAAGAAAAAGGCCGCCTCATAGTTTTGAGACGGCCTTCTTTGAATAACATATATGATAATTACTTATCCCACCAAACTTTTGCTGTAATTAATTGAACGCCTGGAAAACTGGTGTTCCTTGTTACTTCTGTATCAGGATAGAGCAAGCGGGCCGGAAGGTCGGTTGAGCCTAAAGCTGAAGCTTTGGAAACAACCAGGATTGCGGGGTACCCGGTTCTTCTCCATTCCGTCCAGGCTTCAAAACCCTGGTTGCCGTTCATGGCGTAATACTTTTGGGTAATGATTGCTTTAATCCTGCCGGCAAGATCAGCTGGTAGTTGTGCGTCCGGGGCTGCTAATACATAAGCATCGTATCCGGCGGTACCGTATGCGTCGAAACTGGATTTGATACCTGACTTGAACAATGCGGTTACGTCACCCGAACTCCATCCCCTGGCTGCGGCTTCAGCCTGCAAAAAATAAGATTCTGCGGCCGATATCAGTTTAACAGGCGCAACTGCTGCCACAGCGCCAGTAGCGGTTGCAAATCTGCCGCCAGTAACTGGTGCGGGGTCAGTAGGTGGTATTGCCGGCTGGGTGCCAAAACTTCCCTGCGGAATGCCAACTACATTACCTCCCGCATTTACGGTATAGAAAGTCTTCAATCTCGGATCGTTGTTCGCCACATAAGCATTTACTGCCGTACTACTGGCCTTGGGGTTTTGAGTGCGGCTGAGGCCTACACCTTCTGCATACAGCGGGTTTTGATTGCCTCCCACATTCAGGTAGTTGATTTTTGCATCCACTGTTAAAAAGGTAGGATTTGTAAGATACAAAGCCCTGACGCCTGCTTGCGATGCAGCAGGGTCTACTTCTGATAAACGCAGGTAGGCCCTTAGCAACAATGTATTACCAAAGCTTTTCCAAAGTGGCATGTTGCCATTGAAAACAAGATCAGCTGCGCCTATAGTTGAGGTGCTTGCAAGCGCTATGCCTCTCTTTGTCCACGCAAAAATGCTATCATATACTTCCTTTTGCGTATCGTAACGCGGTGCCAGGTTTTCATTGCCTTTGAGGGCCTCTTTCAGCGGCACATCGCCGAATGCATCAGTCAATAATTGGAATATATATGCTTTTTGAATCAATGCTATAGCAACGTATTGGCTAT
Source organism: Bacteroidota bacterium (assembly GCA_040386335.1). Classification (GTDB taxonomy): domain Bacteria; phylum Bacteroidota; class Bacteroidia; order Chitinophagales; family Chitinophagaceae; genus JAZKFT01. The sequence goes on along the minus strand of JAZKFT010000006.1, from coordinate 83,650 downwards.
TGTTTGATTTTTCCAGAATGCTGATATCTTCCAGCGCATCGTTGTACAAAATGCCCCATAAGCGATCAGAAGCCGAAGAGGTCGATATGTACTGGTCAATGGTTTTATACTGGGACGAAGTTGGATTTTGCGTCCAGTATTGCGCATAAAAACTACCAAAAACCTGGAGGTTGTTTCCAACCACCATCCCGATGCCGGCCTGCGTTGATGGGAGGATCAGGTTATCCGTTGCGGTTACCGGCAAATTCGGATTGTCGTTAACATCCAAAAACTTCTTGCAACCTGTTGATGCCAGCATCGTAGCTCCGGCCAGGGCTGCAATGACAGTATTTCTATATGTCTGTTTCATATTTAAATAATTTAAAAAGTTACTTTAAGGTTTACGCCGTAGTTACGTACAGAAGGCTGGGCTGTGAAATCGAAACCCTGAGCGTTACCAGAACCAGAAGAGTTGATTTCCGGATCTGCGTATTTGTTTTCAGACGCAGTTTTAATCCAAAGATTGTTCCCAAAAAGACTGATAGCGGCGCTTCCAAATGGAGTTCTTGCCAATACAGTTTTCGGTAATGCATACGAAAGACTCAATTCACGCAATTTGATATAACTCGCATCCAACACATTTTGGCCATCCACGATGCTAGGGAAATAGTCCTGCGGGTGGAACTGGTATTGCGTATTCGCAACTGATTTTCCGCCTCCATCAAGATATACAGAATTTGGGAAGATATAACCGGCCCTGTCACCAGCGGCAGTTTCAGCAGACGTTCCCACAAATGCCATAATATCCTTGGTGCGTGAAAAGAATTTGCCACCTTGTTTGGTATCGAACAGGATACCAAGGCTCCATCCTTTATAGGTAAGGTTGGTTCCGAAGGAAGCGATATAATCTGGATTGTAAGATCCCAGGTAAACTGCTCCGGTAGTTAAAATGGGCAATCCTGTCGCCGTATTGATGATCGTACGACCCTCAGCATCCTTTAAGTTGTCTTGTGCATAGAAGTTACCATAAGGTTTACCGTTTGCCGCAACGATACTCATTCCACCAAAACCACCTAAAACAACCTGGGCATCCAATTCTGACACAAGGTTTGAGTTCCTGGTATATGTTCCGTATACTTCCCAGGTTAAGCCATACCTTGTTTTGATAGGCGTAGCACGTACGCCCAACTCAATGCCTTTGTTGGTAACCAGGCCAACATTGCTGATGCGGGATGTAAAACCGGTAGAATTAGGTAATGCGGCCGCCAATATCTGGTCTCTCGATTTATTCTCGTAATAAGAGAAATCGATTGATACACGGTTTCTGAACAAGCCTAATTCTGTGCCCACTTCAAAAGCCGAAGTTATTTCCGGCCTTAAATTAGGGTTCCCAATCTGGTTTCCCATAGTGTAACCCGGAACTGTACCTAATGGAAACACAGTTGTACCAAAACCACCATTGATCGTTGTTGCTCCAAAATAAGAAGTCAATAAGTAAGGATCAGCATCGTTACCCACCTGCGCCCAGCTGGCTCTTAACTTACCGTAGTTCAACCATTTCGAAGTTGACCCATTCTTCAGTAACTCGGTGAAAACAAAAGAACCGTTTACACTTGGGTAAAAGAAAGAATTATATTGTTCCGGCAAGGTAGACGACCAGTCATTACGGGCCGTAGCACCTAAAAACAGGAAGTTCTTATAGGAAAGGTTCAAGTCGGCGTACAATCCTACCAGCCTGCGTTTCGAATTATAGTTTGTGTTCACCAGTGGCCCGTTGCTATTGGCAAGATTATAATAACCAGGTATTACTAAACCGCCCGCAGCATTTGTCTGGGCAGTTAACTGGTTGGTACCACGCATACGAATATTATTACCTACCAGTAAAGACGCAGTAAAGTCCTTGGAGAACTCTTTACGCCCTGTGATCATTAGATCGTGGGTGATCTCGCTGATATTATAACTGGCTTCGTAGTAACGACCAGGTGAGTTCTTCGCAGCCGGACCCCAGGTGTTATCTACTGGCACTAAACTATATTTCGGATCCGTTTCCTGGCGTCTGTCCGAGTATACATCGGTACCCAAACGCTCGGTCACATCCAGCCAGTCATTAGGCTTATAGGTCAGCGAGAAATTACCTGTTACGCGATCCACATCATTTTTGTTGTGGTAGTTTTGGATTAAGTAATAAGGGTTTACAGTATAACCCCCATAATATCCAAAAGTCTCGTTGCCGTTTGCATCAAAAAATCCACCAATACTGTTGTATGGGTTACGCAAATCCTTCAATTCTGTAAGCGGAATATTGCGCGGGGTCTGCAAAACAGCATTATACACAGATCCACCACCCTGGCCACCGCCAACTTCATCGGCGCCTACCTTGTTGTAATTGACTGAGAGCGTGGAACTGATTTTGTTCGTTAACTGCGTAGTTCCGTTAAAACGCAGGCTGTATTTATTGTAACGGTCCCTGCTTGAAGGCATCACACCATTGGAATTCAACGCGTTCAAAGACAAATAATAGGTTGATTTTTCACCGGCACCGCTGAAAGACAAGGTATTATTGTACGCTTTCCCGGTTTCAAAAAAGTCTTTTACGTTGTTCTCAACAGCACTGTATGGACGTTGCAGCTGTACACCATTGATCGTTTGGCCCCAGCCCGTTGTTACGCCAGTAAAAGCCGGACCCCAACTCCAGTTTTCAATTAAATCATTGGTCACATTGTCATAACCCTGTCCATATAAATTCTGGAACTCAGGTAGCTTCAACACATTAGAAAATGTAACACCGGTTTTGAAGGTTACTTCATTTTTTTTGTTTGCATTTTTTTTGCCGGATTTTGTAGTAATGATCAATGCGCCGTTTGATGCACGTGAACCATATAATGCCGCGGCCCCCGGGCCTTTCAACACTGTCACACTCTCAATATCGTCAGGGTTAATATCATTTCCCCTGTTTCCAAAATCTACGCTCGTTAAAGCTCCACCACCCATAATACTGGAGTTATCGATCGGAATACCATCTACCACCATCAGGGCCTGGTTGTTGCCACCAATGGAAGAGCCACCACGAATAACAATACGGCTGCTGCTACCGGGTGCGCCCGCAGTTGTGGTAATGTTGACACCGGAAACCTTACCAGCTAAAGCGTTCAGGGCACTGGCGTTTTGACCTCTTGTCAGGTCCTCAGCAGAAACTGTAGGGGCAGAAACACCCAGGCTTCGTTTTTCCCGCTTGATCGCATTCGCTGTTACTACAATTTCAGTGAGATTGGTGGAACTTGCTGCCACCAGTGTCACATTTACTGTGCTGCCAGTACCAATCCGCACGCTCTGTGTTGCGAAATTGACTGAACTAAAAGATAAAGACCTCGTTCCCGGAGGAACGGTAATTGAAAAGTTTCCCGACTCGTCGGTAGTGGTGCCCCCACTGCCTGGTACGGGGGTTACACTAACCCCTGCTACTGGCGCATTTGTTTCATCTGTAACCTTTCCTGTTACAGTCCTGCTTTGCGCAAACAGGTGTCCTGAAAACAACAGGATTGCAGCTAATAAGCCGAAAAGCTTTCTCATGATTTGGTTTTCATTTTAGGTAAAAAAATAATAGGTAAATAGCAAAAAAGATTTTAAACAACAATATGTTGCTGTTAGAAAATCAGAAATCAGAAATCAAAATTTACCCCAAAAATCAAAATGGAGATTCCGTTCATCACATTTTGTGCAACTTCGGTAAAAAAGAAAGCTGCTATAAATGTTGTCAAAAGTGAACGGTAACGGGTTTGGCGTATTTGTTAATAAATTGCGTTTAGTTCTTTAAACAATTTACCATTAACATAAAATTAACGAATGTAATATATGGTTGCATAATTAAATATTTCAACTGAGGACTCCGTATGGGTGTCGCCACATTAGTTTTCTCCGAAAAACAACACATTGTTTGATAGTTTAATGAATAATTAATTTTTTTTACTCCATGCCGGGAGTGTTTGCCAGGTAACAACAGGAAAATTGAGGCGGAATCATAGACTAATAAAGTGACATATAGACACCGGCCTAAAACCTGGAATCTGTAAAGATGAAAGGAGACTGTGCTCATTGCAGCTAAATTAAAACAGCTCCCTAATGTTTTTTAAAGAAAAGGACGAAATGAGCTTTTTCCGGACATATGGTTTCATTAGAAATCCCATCGCCATGGATTGTGTCCGCAAGCACCACACACATCGCCTTGGGTATACAAATCATATCAACGGAATAACGGATGTGATGACCTGCCGTTTGCAGAAACACCATTGCCCTGCCCCTCGTTTCTCAACCCGTTATCAGTAAGAATTTTGTGTCGTTTCCATGTCCGGCAACCCCGCCAGGTTTGGTTTTCACGCTGACTGGGTTTCGCGAAACCGGGGGAATCATGGGAAGTGGGGCTTTTTTTTGAATAATAAAATTGCCCATTTATGTCAGTTGAGTTGCTCCTGGCTAAGTTCCTGCACTATTTTTCTTATTCGGGAATTGACGGATCAGACCTCATCAGGGTAAGATGCTGTTATCTACCCAGGCTAGTTAGGGTAGATTCCGCAGGATGTATCCGTATTTTTTTGACCACATCAGCGAAGAACTAAAAGCCCGGGATCCAGAAATGGCTCAGCACCATTTGTACTATTCAGCCAGTATTCAATTCAGTAACCAGAAAGTTGCCGCCCCAAAAATGGTCAAACGGTTGCGCAGTTTATAGATAAACTACTCATTTACATTTGGATATACACAAGGCCGCACACTTCAAATATGTAACCTAAGGGCTGCATTTACCAGTCACCCAGTGTGGCAGTTCGTTGCCTGTTTACGCTTCCATATGATTTGAACATTCCATGTTTACTTAAAGGTCAATACTACATTCTTTCTCCAGGCAAGGCCTGAGCAAGACAGAGCGATTGAGTAAAGCTGATTGACCACAAAAGAACAGGGGGTCGTTTGAATGATTTGAAATGCGTTTAGCTCCAGGCAAGGCTATATCCCCGGCATTGAATCTTTTATTTCAAAAAACCAATTGCATGAAAAAAATCAGTTTTATCCTTTTGCTGCTTTCTTTTACTGTTGCGAAAGCACAGGAGGAGCGGGAGGAAAAAGAAGCACCCTACCTTCCCGAATTAATGAATGTGTCCTGGTTCAAGGCCATCTTCACAGCAAATCCCGAATACATTAAGGTTAAAAAGGAATTTGAGGCCTATGTAAAAGCTAACCCATCTGTTCGGTCAAAACAAAGAAGAGATGTGGAAAGATGGCTGGAAAAATCAGCATTTTTTTTGGATGCAAATGGGAGAGTAGATGAACCCCGGCCCATTTTACCGGTTAAAAAAAATACGGCCATTGGCAACACCTTGTCTCAAACAACAGCAGGGACTTATCCATACAGCGGCAGTTGGAAAATGATTGGCCCTTTCCAGTTTAGAGTAAAAGATATTGCTGTTACCCAAAGCTCAGCCGCTGTTGCCGGTGGCTATTGTATCATGGCACGTATAAATCCGGCTGATACCAACATGATTTTTGCCGGTTATCAAACCGGGGGTTTATGGAGAACGACGGATAATGGAAACAACTGGGAACTCGTGGATGTAAACCTTGGAAAAGAACAAATGATTGACCTGGACGTGGTGGCTGCCTATCCCAGCCAAATGTATACCTGTTCGAATAGCAATGTTTTTAAAAGCAAGGATGACGGCGCCAGCTGGGCTGCTGTAGCAGCTGATCCGGGCACAGTGTGGGACATAGCAGCCTCTCCAACAGACACCAATAAAGTAGTGGTACGTACCAGCAATTCGCTCTTATATACTACGAATGGCGGCACCAGCTGGAACACAATCTTAACAGGGCTTAGTAATCTTACCGCTCCGTGGAACAACCATAGCTCCGAAATTTTATACTGGGATCCGTCCGATAACAACCGCGTTATCTACACGGATTATAGCGAATCTGGCAACAGCGTAAAAGTGTATGTATCCACCAATGCCGGCCAGAATTTTACACTGGATAAAACTTTTGTACCGGGAAGATTTGCTGCAGGTAGTGTGGTTTCCTGGGTGAAAATAATGAAAGCTTCTACGCAGGCCGACCAGTTATACCTGGCCGTTGGGGAAGGTGTTGGTAGTGCCTATTCTCATAATACTACCCATATCCAGGTGTACGATTTAACTGCAAAAGACACAATAGAGGGCTGGAAAATCGACCGGAATATTCATCATGGCGACATTGCCATGAGTACGACCAATCATAATAATATTGTAAGTGGCACTTACTCGCCCAGTGTGACCTATGTTTCCACCGATGGCGGAAAAACCAGTGTATCAAGCGGGAACATGCATCCCGACATTCGCACCATTGATATTGTCCAGGACAAAGTGGTAGTGGGCAACGATGGACAGATAGCCACTTACCGGCTTGGCGACATCAGCAAGCTGCGCTCTATCAGCGATAAAATAAGCAATGTAGAATTATGGGGTTTCTCTGCCAGTGAGTTTGGCGATTTTATGTCCGGAGGCGAAAATCATGGACCCATTACATTAAGAGAACATGATGCGGATGGTGGATGGTGGAATATTGGCGGTGCCGACTCCGATGGCCAGGGTATCAATCCAAATGATGATAAATGGCTTGTTGGTCACTGGGGTTATGGATATAATGTATATGAGCATACTGCCCCTTTTACCCTGAAAACGTATAGTGCCACAGTAAGCCCGGGTGGATCGTCGCGTACCCCCACGTATCATCCACACTATACCAGGCGTATGGTTACGTACAATGGCAACGTGGCAAACACATTGGCTCAATCTAATGACAATGGTATTACAGCATCCACACTGGCCACTTTTTCTGATATTGTATTTCGTGTGGAAGTAGCCCGCACCAACAGTGCTTATGTGTATGTGGTGGTAGGTAAAGGCAACAATAATAAACTATGGAAAAGTGTGGATTCGGGTAAAACCTTTATAAATATCACACCTACCCTTGCACAAAGCAGCAATCAAACGAATATTGCTGATATTGCCTTATGCGATACCAGCGAAAATGTATTGTTTGTAGCGTATGCTAACAATCAAACTGCCTGTAAGCTTTTGCAAAGCAATGATGGGGGTACGAGTTATGCTAATATTACCGGTACCGGTATGCCTACCAATGCTATTACCAAAATTGGATACCAGCGTGGCACATCCAACCATATTTACATGGCCCTCTCAAATGCAGGTATTTACCATAAAACGAACGGTGAAGCCAACTGGCAGATTTTAGGCAACGGGCTGGCAGCATCCACTGCAAACTGGTTCAATTTTAACTATACAAAAAATACGATTATCCTGGGAACAAACAGGGGCGCCTGGGAGCATGCCCTGGCTGAACCTTCAAGGTTAAGGGTGCAGTTTACAGCCGACGGAGCAATCGTAGACGTATGTTCAAATAACCAGGTACAATTCAGGAACACCAGTATCATACCCCAGGGCTCCACAGCTACTTATTTGTGGACTTTCCAGGATGGAACACCTGCTACAAGCACGGCGCTCACGCCGCTGGTTACATTTTCGGGTTCGGGATTTAAAAGTGTTTCACTTGAGGTTACCGTAGATGGCAACACGAAAACATTGACGATGGCAAACCTGGTTAAAACCGCAGATACTTGCGCCAGCTGCCAGCAGGCAGAACCGGTTGCCGGGAATGCTGCTTCATTTTCCACAACGGCACCGGTAGCTGGTCCCGTACTTGTTACGGGCTATAATAGTTTGGCAAACACCAACCGCTTTACCATTACCGGGTGGATCAGACCCAAGGCAACGCATCTTGACTATTCGGCTGTTTTCATGGCACAAAATGAAAGCAGCAGCTGTGGTGTTAATTTTAGGGCTGTTAATAGCTTCCAGGTGGGTATTCACTGGAAAGGAACCAGCTATTGGTCGTACAATACAGGCCTGGTGGCCGTTCCTAATGAATGGAACCATGTTGCCCTGGTTGTATACCCGGATAGTGCTATCCTGTACTTGAACGGCAAATCATATAAATATAATCTTCCGTTTGTTGCCGCTAATTTCCAGGATATACTATTGGGGTCATTCCCAACGAGATCGGACAGGAATTACAATGGCCTCCTCGACGAGTTCCGGATTTATAATCGTTCACTTTCCAGGGATGAGATCCGTGCCCTGCGTCACCTTACTGTTCCGGATGTTGCAACGGAAAATGGATTGATTGGCTATCTGCAGTTTAATGATGCCAAAGATTGTGTGCTCGACAAGAAAAGGGTTGCTTCAGTAGCTAGCCGTCCATTCAATAGCACTAATTATACGATAAGTACAGCCCCTGTAGGTGCAGGAACAAGTGAAAAGAAATCCATTACCGCAATCGGTACTTACAACTATGGCTTGCCAGGGGTCTCTCTTGATTTCCAGGCTGGGACCACTCCGAATGGCGAAGTTTGGGTGACCCGCTTAAATACTTTGCCTTTCAATACCGACAATTCACTGTTTTATCCACAGGCGAAATACTATATCATCAACAACTATGGTAGCAACACCACATTCAATACACCAGGGCTGACATTTAATAATGTGTCGTTGCCCAACCCGGCATATGTTGAGGGTAAAAAATTGTACCTGAAAAAAAGAGGTGATAATAAGGATAGCCTGGTGCATTGGAGCGCCAATTTAGATAGCGTTCAACTCTCCTCCAACGGTACCAATTTGATTGATGTTCCATTTAATAACACACAGATCACCAATTTCAGCCAGTTTTTGATTCACGCCAGCGCCCCGGTTATATTGCCCATTAAGATAACCTATTTCAATGCACAATTGACCAATAAGGACGCAGCACTATTGCGCTGGAAATTTGAAGAAACACAGGCCACAAAAGTGGAAATACTTCATAGTGTTAACGGTGCTGATTATGCACCTGTTTACATCGCTCTGAAAGAAGCCGGGGTCCACACTATGCAATTCCAGCACGATAATTTGATGACAGGCCGACACTTCTACCGGTTAAAAATTACTGATGCGGCGGGAATCGTTTCCTATTCAAATACGGAAACCATAACTGTGAAAGTGGAAGGAAAAATTGTCATTCATCCAAACCCTGTGAGTAAAGGGATAGTCTATCTAAAGAATACAGGAGGTCATAAGGGGGAGATCAGCATGTATGATATTGAGGGAAGACTCATGCAGAAAAATACTTTAACCGGTCAGATGAACCAGGACGTAAAAGTATCTTCCCTGCAGGTGGGAACCTACGTTGTTTCGATAATGTTTGCTGACAAGCACATAGAAAACATGCTGTTGCAGGTAGTGAGATGATAACAGCAATTCACGGGTCACAATAAATAGGAGCCCCGGGAAGCTTGTGAAACTTTTTAATCAGGGTGCGATTTTATCCCTTTTGTACTGATGCCATGGTTCGCGGAGACGCGAATCATGGCATTTATTTTTCCCCGGTTTTCATCGTGGCGGAGTAGAGCCGGAATAAATCAAAGGGTTGCTATGATGCCGCACGGTCTTTGAGTACAAAAGCCCTGTATTCAGGGAGCAACACCGTCTGTAATTTGTAGCCGATTTACAGGAAAGCTGATGGCTCAGCAATGTCACTATTTGACCGGGGTGTATCAAAATGCGGGGCTTTTTGTGTAAGGTGTTGAATATATTTACACTGTCCGCCCATGGATTTTTTTTGCGGGATGACAAAGAATGCTGTATCACCTTCTTAAACAAGGTTATCATTAAAAAAGACGATAAAAAATTTTTTGATTTGTTGGCATGAACATTTCATCGGTTGGGGTGAAAATACAGGCTGTTGCTGACTTTTCGAATAATGTGCCTAATCCTAAAAACAATAACACCCAATGACAAATCGAAATAAACTGGCAGCCATTATTTTGGCCTTTGGATCATTGGCATGCACATTTTTCAATATTGAAAATAGCATTACCTGGAGGTTAACGGGAACAGCTGTAGTCGGGGGAATCAAACCCACTGTTATCGGCAATCCGCAAATCCATATTGAAGGAGCAGATACATCCCTGTTTTTTAACGGCATCAACGATGGACTTGTACTTCCGGGCATTCCTATTGAGGGCTGGCAGCAGTTTACAATCGAAGTAAAATTTAAACCGTCAGGCGATGGCCCTGTTGAGCCAAGGTTTATGCATTTTGAAGATACTTTATTAAACAGGGGAACGATGGAACTCCGCCTCACCCCGCACAGGCAATGGTACCTGGATGCCTTTCTGAAAAACGGGAAGACCAACAAAGGACTTACACTAATTGACTCCACGAAATTGCATGCTGCAGACAAATGGTACTGGGCAGCAATGGTATATGATGGTAAAAAGATGTACAGTTATGTAAACGCGCAAAAAGAACTGGAAGGCGAGGTTGATATTCCACCGATGTCTGGCGGGAGAATTTCTTTGGGTGTAAGATTAAACCAGGTGAACTGGTTTAAAGGCCTGATCAGTGAAGTGCGGTTTCATCATGGAGTATTGAACACGGAGCAGTTACAAGTTGTTCAGTAATTTACATAACATAGAATAGCCATATTTGTGCAACAGCCACGAGGCGCTTGAACCATCGTGCTTTTTTCGGCAAGCTTGAATCGGGTGGTCCTTCGACTTTTCAGGGCTGAATTAATTCCACGTTACAAACAAATCCTTAATTAGTGTCGCCCCACCCGCTACCGTTCCCGTGTGTTGAAATCCAAAACCGCCAAAATTATTGTCGACAATGTTTGTTTCAAGCATCACTTTCTGAACAACTTCAGACCGGCCGGGAATTACATAATATGGAGCCTTTGCTGCTGCTCGAACAATCAATTTATTGACTTTCGTTTCGATTGAAATCGTACAGTTGGGCCTGTAACAATCAGCAGTTATTGGTTTGCTGATCACTGTAGCAATACCAGCGTCATATTTCATTAGTATAAAATCAATAGCATCGCTGAATTTCGTGGTACGGATCAACCTTAATGCATATCCGCTTCCGGTTTTTGTATCGAATTTTATGAAGACATCCATGTATTGAGCACGGGCGCTACTGAATCCCTGTCCGGCAGTTTTACCGGGCACCGCAGTAAAACTTATTTTCATATCACCAAAACTATTCCCCACAGGAGTAAAGCGCAAACGGGCTCCCTTGTTTGCCTGTACAAGCCCGGTATCATTTGCAGCTCCATCCACGCCTTTTCCAAAATACCATGGGTCGCCGCTATTATCTGCCTTCCAATCGTAGGTGTCGGGCGGCGCAAAACAATCCAGGGACCAAAAACCTGGTTTTACTTCAGGTTGGTATTTTGTTGACATGCTTTTTAAATCGACATCCCAGGTTTTACCAATAGCTTTTATATCATTTGCAACTATTGGTCCGCTCATTATTGCCACTACCGGGTTTCCTGGCAGGCAGCGTAGATGTTTCGGGGATACTTTCGCCATGATATAAAATCCAATATCTCCGGCGGAAAGGCTGTAGTCCAGTTTTGGGTGATTGAATCGTGATACTGTAATTTCAATGGCGTTATTTCCAGTTGCATCAGTGCAGCGATACCAACTGATCAACGACTGGTCGGGGAAACGGCTGTCCAGTTTATATGCTATTGTGAGTTTTCCGTTTTTATGATTCGTGATTGAAGGAAGCTTCGTAAATGCAGGCGCCTCAATGAGGCTGGGCAACACATAAATAAGTTTGGCAGCCTCCAGGCCGGATGCGGTTGATGCCTGGATGATGGCAGGTCTTATTTCATTGTTGCTATTCGTTGGAATTACGGTACAACTTCCATCTGCATTAATGTGTAGCTGTACCAACGATTTGTACTCTGGCGCAATCTTCCAGTTAATCTTTTCGTCGTTCAATTCGTAGTTGCCGAATCTAAATAATCTTGTTTTTAATAGTAATGTATCCCTACCGGATTCAATAGTGTCATTAGCAGGTGACATCAACAGTTGTGTTGGCAAACCTGTGAGGGGCTTTCCCAATTCCCGTTCGTGCTTCAGCATGAGTTCTTTTATATTCATCGGGTCCCAATCGTCGTTGCCACGCAAAAGATTATAGGTATTGTAGATGGTTTTTCCCTCATGCGTAAACGCATACGCATCCAGGATTGGTTTGCCCGTCATGTCAACTGTTGATGAACGATCTTTTGTACCAATGAATACTGGACTCCCATTTAGTTGAACATGGTATTGATAATTGCGGGATTCCTTTCCGGGAATATCTCTCCAACCCAGGTAAGTTGCATTTGAAGCAGCGATGCGGGTATCAACAACTGCTACCTGTCCACCGCTCTTTGTAAAGTATTGTTGCCCACGGGTAAACGACTTGATATCGCAATTAAAAAATATCGCACCGGTGCCTGTTGTTCTATAAAAAGGCTTGCCACTATAAAAATCTAAAGTACAGTTTAGGTAAATGGCCGTGCCATTCAATGCATCATCTGTACACTCAAAATGACAGCGATCAAAAAGCGTACGTTTTCCGCCAATGAAGGGACATAAATTCAGGCGGCTTACAAAACGGGTATTCCGGGCTACCAATTTATCGCCATCACAAAAAACAAGCTGTGCCTGCACAATGGCCGATCCTCTTTTCTTTCTTCCCAAACCCGGCTGCAGCGGATACTCAAGGTCAATATTGCAATAATTGCCAAAAGTGATATTTTCTGCGGAAGTGCCCTGGCCGGATATTTTAAACATGGTAAAGTTTCCTTTGGCGCCCATCGTTTGCCCGCGGTTGGAAGCAAGGATTACATTCCTGGCATCATCAGCCAGGCCAAAGAATTTCAACCACTCACATTTGATCTCCAACCCAAAAGGCGTTGATCCGTTTGCAGCCGGTACCCGGATCGCGGTATCATCCGGATCGTCGATCCAATAAACATAAGGAGCGATGTATAAAACCATCGGTGATCCTTCAGAGCCATCAGTAAGATGCCTGGCAGCTTCGTTCACAGAATGGTAGACGTTCGGATAGGTCTTAGAAACACCAGCAGGCAATTGCCCGTCAATATAAAACGCTTTCGGTCCCAGGAAAATCTTATTGCCTTTATAAATAATGTAATCACCATGAAATTCAAGGCTGTTATTCAACCTGTTCTTTCCTTCCTGGGCAGCAGCAAGGTGCCAGCCGAAAGCCAGGGCTATCATTAAGAAGCAGGAAGATTTCATTGGCAATTTATTGAGTACTGTTTTATTCGTGTTTTAGGGATAATGTCATCTATTTAACTACCCTGTGGCATTCACACTACTTCACTGTTACTATAACCCGTTGATAACGGGTGAGGGCAGGCGTTCCATTATCTGTCACAGCAAGGATAATATGAAGGGTTCCCAATCTGCCATATTTTTCAGGAACCACAAATGAGGCGTTTACCTTATCATTATCCTTTATGTTCAGCGGATCACCTGTTCTTGCTGTTGAAAGGATGAACGTTCCGGGTTCACCATAATAAAACCATTTATAAGACAGGCGATCACCATCAGGGTCCATTGTTCCTTCTGCACCCAGGTGAATAGTGTCGCCGGGTTTTGCAGTAATCTCCCCGCCAGTTCTTAGCTGTACTACAGGTGGATGATTGGCATCACGATAAGACTTGATTGTCCAGTCCATACGTGATGCAAAATCATCCTGGTAAGCCGAACGCCAGCGCCAGATGGTCGCTTTGTTACTGGTATGCCAACTGCTATCCATACCTAACACCTCATCTTCCGCATCATTCCAGAGTGGCCGCGTTTCGGGCTCCAGGAACCATTTTTTCGTACGCGGCCTGTACCATTCATACCGGCCACCCCAGCTTCCCCAGTCGGGATGTTCTGAACTACTCAGCCCATTATTGATGAGGTATAAAAAGCTCGGGGTATCTCCTTCCATTAAAAACTTTGCCTGCGGATATTGTGCACCCAGCGGTCCCTTGCTGCGGATGTTTTTGTCCAGCCAGGGATTATCAACTATTTCAAAATTACCACCGGCAAAGCGACCATGAAAATGATCTCCACTAATGCCCGTCCAGGTTGCATGATGGTAACCTCCAAGACTATGAAACCCGGGACTGGCAATATAAAAAAGACCGGGGAAAGTTTTTCTTATCCAGGGACCGCTGTCGTCCTGGTCGGAAATAGTGTAGACACGGAGCCGCGAAACAAATTGCTGCACTTCAGATACAGGCCGGTTTTTGTGAACATCATAAAGCGCCTGTGCCAAGCAATTCGGGCCACCCCAGACCAATACCCAGAGAGGTCGCTCATCATTGCGATCAGCCGCCTTGATGATCAGGTCAGATCCGGGTGAATGCATCGTGTCCCCAACTGCATTCATGCCATAATCCGGCCTCCCATCCCTTACAACTGACAACAAATGATCAAGTGTAGGAAATCCTTGTTCATGCAACAGGAGGTTGGCTCTCACTTTTCCGAAAGCTTCCAGTATTTCACGAATACGCCATGCAGCCGTTTTGTTTTTTTGGTGAACAGAGGTTGTAGCTATTAACCCTTCCACATCAAACTGATTGGAATAGGTTAAAAACCGGACGAGTGACATGGCATCGTCTGGCTCGTTTTCGATATCGGTTAAAATTAAAACTCTTTGTTTGTTGCTTGTAGGCTGGGCCATTGTGAAAGCCGCTGGTAGCATCAATAAAATTGCGATAGATAAGCGCTGTAACATCGTATAATAAATGACAAATGTGTAAGTGACAGGTCAATAAGTCATTGGTCAGTAAGTCATTGAATAACACTCATAATAAGTATAGCAGTTTAATGACCAATGACCTATTGACTTAATGACCAATGAGTACTCAAGAGTTTATGCCTTGCAAAGTATCATTAATGTTCCGTGTTTACATTCCATTTCTTCACCCATTCAGGATATTTTTTTATGGCCTCTGCAGGCCTGGTGGTGTACCAACTGTATCCATTCCGGCGCTCGTAGCTAATTTCAGAAAGAGCATCTTTTTTAACACCATCCCTGCTGCAGAAGAATGGCTTTTCTGTTTGCAAATCGTAGAACCGTGCCCATAAGGCCGGCGCATTTTTATCTTTTGCAACAACCCGGTTCTTTCGGCCATCACTGTCGGTTTCTGTAGTTATTTTTATTCCTTCCATTTTATGTTCTTCCAGCCACGTGATAGCACCATTAACCGACGCAATTACCTCCCTGGATGGATGATCTATCTCCATGAGCAGCAGGATGATGCCTATGGACTCTGACCCGCTGAATGAAGCCAATTCATAGGCCCGTGCGTTCGCGGGTACAAGAGTTATTTCATGATGCTGTGCACACCATATCGAAGGCTTGTTATGTACAATGATCTGCGTTTTGAGGAAACATTCGATCCCCTTATCATAGGCCTTTTTAGCGGAGGCTTTTACCTGCCTGCTAATTTGTAATGATGCAAAGGCTTCATTATCAGAAAAGATATTGTCCAGGAATTGCATGATGTTCACCATCGCATCATCATTAAAAGTGATGTGCATGGAATAAGGCACCGTATGATCTAAAAGCACTTCATCTGCTGAATCTTTAACCGGGAAGTACTGTGGCCACCCACCATTTTTATATTGGGCTTTAAGAATGTAGTCTACGCCCCTATCAAATGCCTGCCTGTATCGTGGGTCATGCAATTGCTCATATACTTTTGCAAGAAATCTCAACTCGGTAGTGGTAGACTCATTGTCAAATGTTGCACCGGCTTTTGACTTATCTCTAATGTATTCCGATTTTTCAGCCTCTGAAAGCAAATGGTGGTACGGTATATTTTTGGCCCAGCCACCAATTTCCTTTTGTGCAATCAATACATTTTCTGCTACCGCTTTTGCTTCTTTAGAACCATACCAGGCTGCGGGCATCCTGTTTGCCACCTCCTTCCAGCTGAGAGCCAGGTAATTTTTTAATGGTATACTTTGTTCCTTTTGTGCAACAGCAGGAATGGTGCAAATCGCATATGCGCAAATGATGAACAATTTTATTGAATGAAGCATGATCCCTGTTTTACAACTTTTTCCAGCACATTCAAAATAACTGAACAAAAATGGTTCACGATTTATTTATTTAAATAAATGAAATGGCTGCGGATATTGCATTCGGTTATTTTGCTGGTGCATGATGAACAGCTGATACAAAAAATACAGTAATATTTTCTTAATTCAACAATATCTCGTCCACAAATATCCAGGCCTTTTGTCCCTTACCCGGATGCCAGGATGGTAGCCTGGGTATGGGAGTCACTTTTAATTTTATACAATTAACAGGTGTGCTGTTTATATCGCAACCGTAGCCTTTTATGCTGATGGGCTCCATAGCCGTCAATTGTGCCGGAGTTGTTTTGCCAATCAGCCGTAAACTATTTTTAGAGGCACCTCCCCACACTTCAATTTGCTGAGGCGGAAAAATATAACTACCGGTTGCTTTCAATACACTCAGTGTAATATTTTTAACCGGTACAGGTTTGTTAAAGACCAGCATTACTTCCATGGCAGTCTGTCGCCATGCCAGCCAGGTACCGCTTCTAAAATTGAGGTCGCCCCGTATACGATCAATCAGTAAACTACCCTTATTACTGTAAGATGAGTCGGGGGGTAAAATAAACAATACCGAGTCGGGTGTATAAGTGTTTTTGAAAAAACTGGCTTCTGCTATAAGGCTGCTGGTCCATCCTTTTTTGAATGCTTTTGCCCTGATAAAAACATTGTCATTCACCATATCGGCCTGTTTAAATTCCTTTGAGTGAATACTATCCGGCTCGGTACCATCAGTGGTATAACGGATGGTAGTTCCCTGGATATAATGCTTTAGCCTGAGTGATACTGCTTCCGTTACAACACCTTCGGCGTTTAAAAATACCGGTGGTGAAAGTTGTAATACGATGGTATCGCTTCCTGTATAACCGGTTTCAAAACGGATGCCCGCTATTTGCTTTTGAACTGCCGTAATGTCGGATGGTGTTGCTTTGGTCTTCCAGGCATATACAGATTTTAATTTTGGAAAATCTTTTAACTGGCTCAATTGCGCTGATGTAGTGGCTGTTCCTGATAACGAAAGGCTTTCCAGGAATTTCAGTTTTTTTAATTCAGCCAATGTGCTCCCTGTAATTTGCGTGAAACTTAGATTAAGTGTATGCAGATTTTCAAACCCGCTAATTGTTTTCAGATCTTCGTCTGTCACGGGCATCTTCGCAAGGTTTAGCGACACGATTTGTTTTTTAATAGCCGTTAATTCATCCAATTGTTTTTTGTCGAACAAAGCGGCATTAAAAAAGGAAACGTGCAATGCCGGGGAGTTAATGGCCTCTTTACTTACCACACGATTCCCGGTATTTAGTTTTTCGATAGTTGACTGTGAAGCAGTTTCAAAATCGTAGGTGTTGGTTTCTACAGTGGCAAATAGGGGAGCAGCTAATTGATATAAGGTGTCCGTTCCAGGCAAGCTGGATAATTTCAATGAGAAATCAGATCCTTTTTTTATCCACTGGGTAATAATTGCAATTTCTTCTTCGGTTAACTGAGGTTTACCTTTTGGAGGCATGTGCTTTTTTTCGTCTATTGGCAAATGCAACCGCCGCAACATCAACCCCAGGTCAGCTTCCTGCGGATCCCATAATGCGCCACTCTTTCCGCCTTTTAACAGCAAAGCCTGTGTTTCCATGATCAATTCACCCTTTGCCTTGCTACTGTTATGGCAGCCCATACATTTGGCTTTTAAAATGGGGAATATAACATCGGAATAAACCACCGCTTGCTCAATAGGAACTTGCGGCGTTTGTTTGTTGGATGCGGGTGACAAAGGTGCGGTTAAGAAATTTTCACCGTGCGTGATATTGGCCCCTTTGTGACCAGCAATTGTAACGATTAAAAGTGCAATGCAGGAATTAACAACAGCAACCAACTTATTTGAATGCAAAGCGTTTCGGAAATAATACCAGCCCAACCCAATGAACGAAACAGCTACTCCAAACCATTTATGCCCTTCAAGAGCCTGCGCATCATAACCACCTTCTTTTGATAACAACAAGCCTGCGATGGCGGTAATAGCGGCAGTAAGTGCTGCTATTAACAATATACTGTCGGTGAAATGTGTAAATGCCGGTTTCGTTCGAAGAAATAGCTTTTCATAAATGATCATCAATGCATACATGATCAACAGCACTATCGGGAAATGCAATAGCAATGGATGCATGCGGCCAGCTACCTGCAGCCATCCTGGTATCTGTAGTTTACTTTCAAACACTAAGAAGAAAACCAGCACGCAGTTTAGTGAAAAGACGATTGTGAATAATGTATGCTTGTATCGTAGCAAAGGAAATGAATTATGCGATGAAGGATATTAGTAGTAGATCATTGTTTAGTACACATTTATTTCATCTATGAACAACCAGGCGGTATTGCCTTTGCCATCATGCCAGTCTGGTATTTTTTTTACCGGGTATAACACCAACCTAAGTTCTTTGGCATTTACCCCCCGGCCTGCAGGCATATCCAGCGGAACCGGTTCTTTGGTGGCAGTTTTATCACAGGTGATTTTCTTTTCATGTATTAAATGGTATTGCTTCGTTACTTCGTTAAGCGCATACAATTCAATTCTTTCAGGTAAAAAAATCCAGCTACCCTGGTCTTGCAACACATCTATCAGCAGTTTTTTTATTGCCGTCGTTTTCTGCAAGGAAATATCTATTACGACAGAGTCGCTGTTATAACCAATCCAATTGCCGTTATTTAAGTTGGGTATACCACCAATCGTATCGTTTAAAATGTTTTGCTTCCCCGCGTCATATTTTTCATTGGGCTTTGTAAATTTTATTTCCCGGAAAGGCATCCCTTCTTTTACAAAATCCACTGCAACTACGGGCGATGGCAAAAAGGAATTGCCAAGGCTCCTTGCCCTGAATGCTGTGTTCTTTTTAATAGTAACCGCGCCTTTATAAACGGGCGAGTTGATTGTAGGTTCCGTGCCATTCAGCGTATAGTGAATGCTGGTACCTGGTTCATTAAAGCGAAGATTTACACTGGTCCGGCCCGAAAAATAAACCGAAGAATAAGTAACCAGCGGCGGTGCCAATTGAAAGGCCTGGCCATAGCAGGCCAAACAACAAACCAGGGTGTTTAATAAAAAAAACAGCTTTCTCATACCGGTTGCAGTTTGTAAGGGTAAACCCGCCCCGAATTCCATTGGGCTACGTACATATTTTCTTCGTCATCAATACACACATCATGGGGGTATTGAAACACTTTAATGGTCTGGTACATTTCTTCGGGAACATTACCAGTATAGTCCGGCAGATTGCCGCCGATACTTGAAACTACTTTGTAATGCTTATCCAACACCAGCACAAAGCCTGATTGCTCCCACTGACGAAGATTGGTTTGTAAAACCGCGGCATACAGATAATCGTTTTTGATGACAGGCCGGCATACCCATGCGCCGGGCAATGGAATGGTATTCATATAAACACCGTTGAGGGTAAAACGCTTAAAGGCATTTTGCTGACGGGATGTAACGATCAGGCAGGGATTGTTTTTGTCCCTGTTATCGATACAAATGCCATGTGCATTGTTTAAATGGCGGGCCTCCGTTCCTTTTCCACCCCAATGACGGATGTAGTTGCCCTTGTAGTCATACTGGATGATAAAATCCTTCCCATAACCATCAGCCACATAGATATCACCATTGGGGGCAATGGCGGTTTCGGTAGGCACATATTCACCGGCATCGGCATACGCACCTGTTTCTTTTGGATAATCCAGTGTCAGCAATACTTTGCCCGTGATGGTTGTTTTAATAACCTGGTGCCTGCTGTTGTCACAAATAAATAAAAAATCGTCACCGTTTTCATTGAATAGTGTTAGTCCATGCGCCCCGGGATACTCTTTTCCCCAACTGGAAATGACTTTACCGCTTTTATCATAGATCAGCACATTGTTGTTGGTGTCATTGGTGAGTAATAAAATACGGCCTAGCTTATCCTGCACCATTTCATGGCAATCTTTTACAGGATATTGCGCTGCATTTGCCTGACTCCATTTTGTATTGATGCGATAACGTTTGTTGTTGTGCCCGAGGATAATATCACCAGTTTGCTGGCCTTGCAATATGCCGGGAACATACAAAAGCCCCGCAGCCAATGAAGTGTTTTTTATGAATGTTCTTCTTTGCAATGTTTGTGTTTTAGTTTTGGCTTTGGTGCTTTCAAACAACTGTCAATCCCGTTAAGAATGACTAGCACTGCATATCATTTCCGCAGCGCCTGGTTCTATGCGATCAAACCCTTTACCACATTTCCCGCCACGTCAGTCAGGCGGTAACGGCGACCCAAACTTTTGAATGTTAACTGTTCATGATGAATGCCCATTAAATGCAAAATGGTAGCATGGAAATCATGCACATGCACGGGGTCTTTGGTAATGTTATATCCAAACTCATCTGTTTCGCCATATACACCGGGTTTAACACCACCACCTGCCATCCATACCGTAAAGCAACGTGGGTGATGATCACGACCATAGTTATCTTTGGTAAGTGCACCCTGGCAATAATTGGTACGGCCAAACTCACCGCCCCATATCACCAGTGTTTCATCTAACAAACCTCTTTGTTTTAAATCGGTAATGAGTGCAGCAGATGCCTGGTCTACATCCTTCGCCTGGCCTTTTATTTGCGTGGGTAAATTATCATGTGCATCCCATCCCTGGTGATACAATTGCACAAAGCGAACACCGTTTTCCGAAAGTTTACGGGCTAATAAACAATTGGCGGCATAGGTGCCAGGTGTTAAACAGTCAGCGCCATATAATTTAATGATGTCTTCCGGCTCTTTGCTTACATCTGTAACATCAGGCACGGCCGTTTGCATGCGATAAGCCATTTCATATTGCTGTATTTTCGTAGCTATTTCGGGGTCGCCAAATTCTTTGTATGACTGGGTGTTCAATTCGGCGAGCTTATCCAGCATCTTGCGACGGTCGGCTTTATCAATACCATCCGGGTTGTTTAAATACAACACGGGGTTATCTCCACTGCTAAATTGCACGCCCTGGTAAATGGAATCCAAAAATCCATTGCTCCACAATTTGGAATAAACACCCTGCCCGTTTCCTTTCCCTTTTGACAACAATACACAGAATGCAGGCAGGTTTTTATTTTCACTTCCTAATCCATAACTCAGCCAGGAGCCCATGCTGGGACGATTGCCAACCTGTGCACCTGTTTGAAAAAATGTCAGGGCCGGATCATGATTAATGGCTTCAGTGTACATCGATTTAACGATACATAAGTCATCCACCACTTTGGATGTATGCGGTAATAGTTCACTGATCGATGCCTGCGATGCTCCATACTTGTCGAAGCTAAATATGGAGCCAGCCAATGGAAATTTTTTTTGGCCGGATGTCATTCCCGTGAGACGCTGTCCCATGCGGATGGATGCGGGCAAATCCTGTCCCTGCATCTGTTGCAGTAAGGGTTTATGATCGAACAAGTCTAATTGCGAAGGAGCCCCATTTTGGAACAAGTAAATAATCCGTTTTGCTTTGGGCGCAAATTGCGCCAGTCCTGTGCTAGCCAATTCTTCGTCGCTACCGCTGCTAAACAGGCTGGGCGTTAATAGAGAACCCAATGCCACACCACCAACGCCCATTCCCAGGCGGGATAAGAACCTTCTGCGGTTGATGTTTAAATGGCGTTCAAGAATTTCTTTTTCCATGATTGGTATTTTAAAATCGCTTCAGAACCATTTTTACGTTTTCGTTACTGCTTCTTCCATATTATAAATAATGCTGATCGTTTTCATCAATGCGGCAAGCTGGTTGGCGTCTATTTCTTTATTTAATGGGTATTCACCGTTCTTTAAAATGTTTGCAGCATCCAGTTTCTTTTGTTGAAACAAAGACAACTGGTCTGTAAAATAATCTTCCAATAGTTTCTCTTCACTGGCAGCCGGTTTACGGCAAATAATTCTTCTAAAGGCAATGCCAATGGCATTGACAGCTTCTTTGTCTTTCAGTAATTGCTGTGCCAGTACCCTTGACGATTCTAATATAGCAGGGTCATTCATCAATGCCAATGCCTGCAGTGGCGTGTTTGTTTTTGAACGCTTTACTTCGCATTGATCCCTGTTGCTGGCATCAAACATGATCATGCCGGGTGGTGGAACGGTTAATTTAATAAAAGTATACAGGCCTCTCCTGTATAATGCATCGCCGTGGTCCTGGCGGTAAACTGCCAGTTCACCGCGGCCGGATGTTGCAGCTTCCCATAAGCCACCCGGTTGATAAGGTTTTACACTG
Organism: Bacteroidota bacterium; assembly: GCA_040386335.1. Classification (GTDB taxonomy): domain Bacteria; phylum Bacteroidota; class Bacteroidia; order Chitinophagales; family Chitinophagaceae; genus JAZKFT01. The sequence continues at coordinate 61,389 of JAZKFT010000006.1, read as the reverse complement.
GGGCCTCCAATGGATGGAACCAATAAACCGCTACTTGCCAAATACATATCACGGATAAACTCGGCCTGCAGCCTGTTGCGTGGGCCTCTTGACAGGTAAATATTCTCCGGATCTTTTTTTAATTGGGCTGCTGATACTTTGCTTGATTGCTGGTAAGTAGCCGACATTAGAATTTGTTTCAACAAGCGCTTAATGTCCCATTGATGTTCCATAAAATCTACCGCCAGCCAATCTAATAATTCCGGGTGCGACGGTATTTCACCCTGCATACCAAAATCGCCGGATGTTTTTACAAGCCCCCTTCCAAAAACATTTTGCCACAGTTGGTTTACAAACACTCTTGCTGTTAGCGGGTTTTTTTTGTTCACTGTCCATGCAGCAAGTCCCAGCCTGTTTCGCGGATATTGTGCGGTGTCAAATTTCATTACTGCGGGTATCGCATTGGGTCTTACCTCTTCACCGGGCTGGTCGTACACACCACGATTGAGCACAAAAGTTTTTCGCAGTGTGTCTCTTTCACCCATCACAGATACGTTAAGGCTGCTTGTGTCTTTTGCGTTGATGAAGGTCAACACCGCTTTCCTGTCTGCATCTGTTATTGTTAAGAAAGGATTTTTAGCCGGCTTTGACACAGATACATCGCCTTCAAAACCCGCTTCCTTTGTATTATTAAAAAATGCCAGCAGTGAGTAATAATCTTTTTGAGAGAAGGGGTCGTACTTATGATCGTGGCATTGTGCACATTCCAGAGTAACGCCAAGTATCCCTTTGGCAAATGTTTTTGTTTTATCAATTAGGTATTCGATACGATATTCTTCCGGTATCACACCACCTTCTTCTGTGTATTTGTGATTTCTAAAAAAACCTGTCGCCAAAATTTGTTCTTTGCTGGCATTGGGTAACATGTCGCCGGCTATTTGCCGGCTAATAAATGTATCATAAGGCATGTTAGTATTAAAAGCATGGATCACCCAATCCCGCCAGGGCCATTGTGTCCTGACATTATCATCCTGGTATCCGTAGCTATCCGCATAGCGGGCCAGGTCCATCCAATGCACCGCCATCTTTTCGCCATATTGCGGTGTTTTCAATAATGCATCTATCGCTGTTTCAAAACTGCCGGCAGATTCATCAGCCAAAAACTTATTCATCAGTTCCTCAGCCGGTGGCAAACCGGTAATGTCGAAAGACGCTCTTTTTAGCAATCGTTCTTTATCAGCCCGTTCATTGTGCTCCAGCCCCTGTGTTTCTAATTTTTGCTGAATGAAATAATCAATCTCATTCTTCGCCCAGCTTTTATCCTTTATTTCGGGCAATGCTTTTTTCACCGGTGGTGTAAAAGCCCAATGGGTTTCATATTTTGCCCCCTGCTCAATCCATTTTTTGAATAAGCTGATTTCATGTTTGTTCAATGCGCCTAAATGTGAATCATAAGACGGCATCACATAAGAAGTGTCGGTAGAAGATATTCTCTTGTAGAGTTCGGATAATTCCGGCTTTCCTGGTACAATAGCAAAAGCCCCTTTGGTTTCTGTAAGTGGTGCATAAGCACTGTCTGCAATATCCAACCGTAAACCAGCTTGCCTTTGACCAGCATCAGGGCCATGACATTTAAAACATTTGTCAGAAAGTAGCGGGCGGATATGAAAATTGTAACTAACTGTTTCCGGCAAGCTGTCGCTGCCGCTTGCTTTCTCATTGTTACACGACAAAAAGCTAATTCCGGTAACGCAACCAGCACATAGAATTATCGTTACGAACAAAAGCTTCATATGGCGCAAATGATCATGAAAAAACTAATTTACAAAAGAAAGTTCTAAGGCCTGTACAATCCATTCAACCGTTTCTTCTTTATCTGAACACAAAATACAAAACCCCCATTATCACCAGCAATAATACCGATTGCAACCTGTAATCGCCACCCACCGCAGCGCAAATCCACAAGACTTATTGTGCTGCTTTGGCCGGGGCTTTTGTGCGTTGTATACTTCGATAGATTTTTTATTTACCAGTTACTTTCAAAACCCATACATGCTCCCGGTTTTTCATTAGTTCGGCCGGTAGTATTATTTCTACACCGGCTTCTGTTTGTTTCCATTTTAGCTTTTTATCAGAACCGGTCATTGAAAGGGTGGCTCCCTTTTCAAAAGGCATTTTACTAATTACGATTGTATTGTTGGGGGAATTGAACAGGTAAATGAATTTTGTCTTTCCATCTTTTGATTGGGTAAAACGAATAGAATCACCCTGCGAGAACTGAGTGTATGTCCTCGTGCCATAAATGGCTTCACCATTCACTTTCATCCATGCACCTATTTCACGCAAACGCTGATAGGCCGTATCATTCCACTCACCATCGGGACCTGGGCCAATATTCAATAAATAATTTCCGCCCTTGCTTACAATGTCAACCAATTTTTCAAGTAATTCATTGGTGGGTTTATATTGGTCGGCAGGCGAATAACTCCAGCTGCTGGCCATCGTCATACAGGTTTCCCAGGGATAAGGCAAGCCTTCTTCAGGAATGTGTTGTTCTGGCGTTAAATAATTCTGATGAACGCCCGGCACAGCCCTGTCCACCACGATTAATCCCGGTTGTTTTGTCCTTGCATTTTTTACGATCAACGGCATATTAATATCCTGGCTTTGCGGGTTACGGGCCCAGCGGCTGCCTTCATACACTTCATTCAAATCGACATTTAATTCTTCGGCGGTCTTTTTTCTTACCCAACCACCATCGAGCCAGAGAATATCCAGCTTGCCATAATTGCTCATCAACTCATCGATTTGGGTATGCGTAAAGTCCACATACTTTTTCCATTGGTCCGGGTATTTTTGGATGGAGTAGTTCGGATTTCTGTCGGCCGGAGGAAATTTATTCCACCAGTAGGTATCGGTATGCCAATCGGGTTTGGAGAAATAAGCACCCAACCAAAAACCTTTTGCCCGAAAGGCATTGAAGATTTCCTTTGTTACATCGGCCTTTGCATTGGTTGAAAATGGGGTGCGCTTGCCCGTTATTTTATAATCAGTGGTCTTTGTATCAAACATGCAAAAACCATCGTGATGCTTAGTGGTAAATACCACGTATTTCATTCCTGCCTCTTTTGCAGCATCGGCCCATCGTTGAGGATCGAATTTTACAGGATTGAATGTATGCTGTAACGCTTCGTACTGCCGCAGGTATTCATTGTAGCCAATGTCCTGGTTTTTTCTTGCGCCGGCAGCCCAACTTAAATCCTCGGGGCAAATACTCCAGCTTTCCACAATGCCCCACTGGCTGTAAGTACCCCAATGCATCAGCAAGCCAAATTTCAAATCCTGCCATTCGCTGATTCTTCTTTGAATAGCCGTGTCAGGGTCCGGAAAATAGTCTTTGTGCTGCGCCATGACGATAGAGGAAAGGGTCAATGCGATGGCCAGCGGGGTTAATTTTAATCGAATCATCGGGTTCAATATTAATCATAAAAATAGCTAACCCGATAATAAATCTGGCTGATTACCAGGTTGCAAACCATCAGCCCTGCAATAAATATGCCCTATGGAAATAGTGCTTATTGTCAGTACAACGTTGGGAGCAATTCCTCCCGTTGATGCTACCTGATTTACCGGGACTGTTGGTTTTCTATCAACTATATCAATATTTGAACCCCGTGTATCAAAATGCGGACCTTTGTTTCCAGCACGCTGGATATATTTACACCTTCAGCTTGTTGGAAGTTTTGCGAAATGGCAGGTATGCTGTATCAAACTCCTAATCTAATTGTCAATGAAAAGAGCTATAAAAAATCTTCTGATCCTTTGTGTATTGCTTGCATGCTCAGTCTTGCAAAGTAAAAGCCAAACGGTAAATACAGGTTCCGGAACTAAGGCGCATGTTGCGGGCATTGTTCTCCAGGAGTTTCTCTATACCACCGCCAGTTTTCCACAATGTCATTCGGCAACTATTCTGGAATTGGAAAACAAGGAGTTGCTTTGTTCATTTTTTGGTGGGACCTACGAAAGGCATCCTGATGTTGAAATCCGTTTGAGCCGTAAAAAGCCCGGCGGGCAATGGACAACGCCTGTCAGCGTAGCGAATGGGATACAGACTGATACCAGCCGGCTGCCCACATGGAATCCTGTTTTATTTCAACCGAAAGGCAGGCCTCTCATGCTCTTCTATAAAGTGGGTCCGAGCCCCAGTGAATGGTGGGGTGAACTAAAGACTTCGAATGATGGAGGAATTACGTGGAGCATGGCAAAACGATTACCAGGCAATTTGCTGGGACCCGTTAAAAATAAGCCGATTCAATTACGGGATGGTACCATTCTTTCTGGTTCAAGCAATGAGAAAAATGGCTGGAAGTGCCATGTGGAACGCAGTGAAAACGGTGGGCAAACCTGGACCATGATTGGACCCGTTAATGATCCTAAAAAAGTGAAAGCAATACAACCAACATTACTTACTTACCCGGGTGGTGACATTCAAATGCTTAGCCGGACATCCTATGATGAAGACGGATACATTGCAGAAAACTGGTCGAAAGATGGAGGACTTACCTGGTCGGAGATGAAAGCGACAAGCCTGCCTAACAATAATTCAGGCATTGACGCAGTCACCTTGAAAGATGGCCGCCAACTGCTGGTGTACAATCACTCCACGCGTACACAAAAGGGAATGGGCCACAAGGGGAGGGGCGTACTCAACGTCGCTGTGAGTAAGGATGGTCAACATTGGGATGCCGCCCTGGTATTAGATTATATCGACCAGCCAGAAATGCAGTATTCCTATCCCGCGGTCATTCAAACCAGCGACGGCCTGGTTCATATCGTTTACACCTGGCACCGGACAAGGATAAAACATGTCGTGATAGATCCCAATAAACTGGAGACTTATCCCATCGAAAATGGAAAGTGGCCCTATGCAAAAATTCCCCTTGTAAAAAGTACGGAACAATAAGACAGGGAACGCTTTTTCAATCAAATGTTCCACTTATTCTCTTATTGTAAACCCCGAATAATCACCCCAGGTAGATTCGTGGTTTTTAGCCTGTCGTTTCTTGCGATGGGCTAAAAAGAGTACTGTTTTTTGGAATCACGAAAACATTCATAACAGGTTCTTCTTCAAAATTTATGGAGAGATGCATTTTGATATTAGTATTGCTGATTGAATAGCTAAAAAAAGTCTGTATGAAAAGAATGTTGTTTTGTTTTTTCTCTTTGTGTTTATATGTTGCCGTGCAAGCGCAGCAGCGTACGATCACTGTTTCAAATTCGCTGACGCAGGGGCGTGAAGAATTGATTGAAATTCCCTGGACACAGGTGATGAATGCATTTTCCTCGTTGGATACCGCGAATTTTAAAGTAATTAATGCCACAACAAAAAAAGAGTATCCCTATCAATTGGAATATAAGGGAACATCACAGGTGCAGCACTTGCTGGTTCAGTTAAGCATTCCTGCAAAGGGTGCTGTGAGACTGCAATTAGTTAAGGGAAAAGCTAAGCCGGTTGTGGCAAAAACCTTTTGCCGCTATGTTCCAGAACGCAAAGATGACTTTGCCTGGGAAAATGACCGCATTGCACATCGCATGTATGGCAGAGCACTGGAGAAAACACCCGGCGAAATGGCCTATGGCGTTGATGTGTGGGTGAAGCGGACAGACAGGTTGGTCATTAATGAGCGATACAGAATAGGGGAGTACCATGTGGATCACGGAGATGGAATGGACTATTACCATGTTGGGTTAACACTGGGAGCGGGTAGTATTGCTCCATATATCCACGACACCATTTGGTTTCCCAGGAATTACAGTGAATGGAAAGTGCTGGATAATGGTCCGCTTCGATCTACTTTTCAAGTGGGTTATGATGAGTGGACGGCCGCCGGGCGAAAAGTGAAAGTGAAAAAGACGATCTCAATAGATGCAGGATCGCAGCTGAGTAAGAATGAAGTAATATTTGAAACAGAAGCAAATGATCCTTTACCGGTTGTAACAGGAATTATTAAAAGAAAGGAAGCCGGCGAGATGTTGCTAAATGAAAAAGAAGGCATACTTGCCTATTGGGAACCGAAACATGGCGAAGACGGTATAACAGGTGTAGCATGTATTATGAAAACACCTGTTAGCCAAATGTTGGTCACCGGTGAACATCTGCTGGCAAAGACAGCTGCGCAAAGTAAAATCCCCTTGATTTATTATAGTGGCGCTGCCTGGAACAAAGCCGGGCTGATCTTATCAGCCAGCGATTGGTTCCGGTATTTGCAGGGTTTTCAAAAAAGTATTACAGATCCTATAAATATTACTATAAAGTGAAATAGTCCTGCAGAGGATTTTATTTAGGTGGCAACCGTTCGTTCGCTTGCGCAATCGTTTGTGCATTTTTGTGCAACCGTTTGTCCCAATCTGTCCCAAATTTTAACAATAGTTTGCTGGTGATATTGACTCCGTACTCAATTGACTTACCAGAAACTACATGCAAGATATCACCAGGCTAATCAGTCATTTCGTTGAGGTAAAAAGAGAGGGTGTCCTATCACATAAACTTAAACGAAAATTCGATTGTCAATGAAACAAATTGCCGTTGTCGTTACGACGATTGCTGCTGTATTATTATGCCGGCCACTGCCGCTTACAGCACAAAATGTAAAAAAGATCCCGGAAGTAGTGAGTGCTTTTGAAGAGCCTCCATTAAACGCTTCCGCTCCCATGTTTTTTAAGCTGATCAAAACAGGAGAAACCAGTATTAAGAAAATTGACCACGAGTACGAAGAATTTAAAGAAGCATTAGAAAAAAAAGAAGCAAAAGAAAAAAAGGAAGACCCAATAGTAAGAAGTGGCAACCAGGAGGGAGAAGAAGAATTTGAAGAGGGAGATCCTTATGCCAGTTTTTATAAGAGATGGCGAAGGGGCATTGCAGATTTTATAATGCCCAATGGCATGATCAAAACATTTTCGCAGGATGAGATGAAGACACTTCATCAGCGCCTGGCGCAAAAAGTTGGTGCTCCCGCTGGCATCCAGGGGTCCAGCTCGGTAAACTGGTCGCTGGTAGGCCCTGTAAATACCTATTGGAAAAGTAGTGATAATGCGGCTCAGCCAGCGGCCCCATGGCAGGTAAATGTATATACCCTGGCTGCAGCGCCCAGCGATCCTACTATTCTGTATTGTGGTACAGAAACAGGCGGTCTGTTTAAAACAACCGACAAAGGGATGAACTGGGTTTCTGTGAGCAGCAGCTACAATTTTGTGGCTTCATCGAGTTCAATAGTGGTTCACCCAACTGATCCCAATACCGTGTATGTAAGTATTGCGCGTAATATTTTTAAAACAACTGATGGCGGTGTCACATGGAATTCGGTGTATTATAATGCCTCGGCAAATGTAGACGCGGTAACGATGCTGATTAACCCTGCTAATCCGCAGACAATCATTGCAGCAACTGCTGCAGGCATATTAAAATCTATCAACGGCGGTGCTACCTGGGTTTCCAAATTTGCCAATAAAACTTTTGACGTTGAGTTTAAACCCGGGGATACTACCACCGTTTATGCGGTAAGGCTTAATGGAACGAATGTTGAGTTTGTAAAATCAACAGACGGCGGCGAAACCTTTGCGGTGTCCAATGCGGGCTGGCCTACAGGAGTTACCAACAAAGACGGAGCGCTGCTCGCAGTAACACCCGCCAACCCCGATGTGGTGTATGCGGCCTGGGTTGTGAATGAAGCGGTTAGTGGAAAAAGACCCCGGTTCATCAAAAGTACCGATGGTGGTGCCAACTGGACACACAGCCCCATTGCTTCTTTAATCACTCCATTTGATCCGGACGGCGGACAGGGCTTTTATGATTTTGTATTGGTGGCGTCACCCAATGATGCCAATAAAGTGCTTGTTGGTTGGTGCAGCCTGTACCGTACCGACAATGGTGGCACCAGTTTTACGCCCATCGGTGGTTATGCCGGCGGGGCCGGAACATTTCAAACGCACCCGGATATGCAGTGTGCGATTGCCCTTGGCAACGATACCTGGGTGGCAACAGATGGAGGTGTTAACTATTCAACCGATTTTTTTACTACCAATTCAGAAAGTCGTACCAGTGGTATTTATGCCACGGAGTTCTGGGGTTTTAACCAGGGTTGGAACGAAGACATCATGGTTGGTGGCCGTTACCATAACGGCAACACTGTTATCAGTGAAGACTATACATACAGCAAAGCGTTGCGGCTTGGCGGGGCAGAGGCTCCCACCGGCCACTTATATCCTGGTCAGCCACGAAGGGTTTCTTTCAGCGATCTTTCCACGTTTGTGTTACCAAATACTTTTTCCGGCGTTAACCTGGCGCAAAGCAATCTCAGTAAATACCCAACAATGGATGGCTACGGGTATGATTATTCGGACCTGTTGATCCATCCCAATTATTTTAAAACACTTTACATAGGACAAGGAAATACGCTTTGGAAATCGGAAGACAATGGCGGCGTTTTTACAGCTGTAAAAACCTTTCCACTTAAAGTGAGACGTTTTGTGATCAGCCGATCCAACCCGAATTATATTTATGTGGCCACAGAATCTTACCTGTATAAAAGTACCAATGGTGGGGCAAGTTTCACCCAGATAGCATCATCACTTGGTAGCGGAGATTGGATGATGGCCGTCAGTAGTTTTAATGAAAACCATGTATGGTTTGTAAAACGGAATGGTGCCAATGGAGCCAAGGTATATAGAACAACAGATGGGGCTGCAACAACCCCTGCCAACATTACCTCTTCGGTATTGGATAACCGCAAGGTCAGGGCCGTCGTATTTGATGGCAGGAATCCCGGATCCGTTTACATTGCCGCTTCACCCGATTTTGCAGCCGTTGCATCTGGCGTAATGGCCGGCGGTAAAGTGTTTTATTATAATACCGATGCGTCTGTATGGGATGATTTTTCAATCGGTTTACCCGCCAACATGAAGGTCTTACGCATGTTCCCTTTTTACCGTGATGGAAAACTGAGGATAGCTGGTAATATGGGTGTTTGGGAAATAGATCTTAAGAATCCTTCTGCACCGCAGGTACAGCCTATAGCCAGTACCAGCATCGTTAATTGCACCAGGGATACTGTTCAATTTGATGATTACTCGGTATTAAACCACGCTGGTGCCAGCTGGCAATGGAGTTTTAGCCCGGCACCTGCCTGGATAGACAACGCCAACACCAGGAATCCACGTGCCGCATTTACAACGCCCGGTACCTACGATGTAACGCTCACGGTTACTACACCCGGCGGTCCTGTAAGTAAAACGGTAGCTGGTATGATAACCGTTCCTGCAGTTTCGGCATGCACCAATTATGACACGATACCAGGTAATGCATTAGATCCCCAGGGTAACGCTATAAAAACTTATGCCCGCACAACCAGGGGCCCGGGGATCACAACCAATACAATTACTATCAGTGCATGGGTAAGGCCAAAAGGCATCCAGGCTGCATATGCAGCGATGTTTAGTACTGAAACATCACCGGGTAGGGTGGCTATGAATTTCAGGGGTTCCAATAATGAACTGGGATATCATTGGGGTAGTGGAAGTAATTATAATATTTCTTCCGGTCTGTTGGTGCCTGCAAATCAATGGTCGCATGTGGCAATGGTGGTAGAACCCACCCAGGTTACATTTTATCTTAATGGTAAAAAAGTAACCAAAACAGCCACCAATGCTTCCACATCCTTTAATGCACCTCTTTCTTTCGGAACTATGGGAGGCGGATGGGAAGGATCGAGAACGATGAATGGCTCTGTTGATGAAGTTTGTGTGTGGAACCGCGCCCTTACGCAAACCGAGATACGCCAGTTACGGCATTTAACAAAGAACGCAACTAATACCACCAACCTGGTTGCCTATTACCAGTTTAACGAAACCGCCGGGGCAACAGTGTATGATAAAATTGCGGGAAATGATGCGGTTATATCGGGCAACGGTAGGGTGGTTTCAACCGCTCCGGTTGGCGGCGGTGTTTCGGCTTCGCAAAACATCATCGCGGCGGGTACCTACTCCTTTGGTGCAACCGGTACTTCTTTGACAACTACCAATGCCGGGCCTAATGGTGAAGTATGGGCCACACGTATTAATCAAAACCCTGATGCACAGCCGGATGTAAACGGTTCAGGAAATCAGTACTGGATCTTTAATAACTATGGTACTGCTGCCAGCTTTACAGCTTTGGCAGATGCAAGCCTTAGCAATATAAGCCAGGTGGACGCGGTTACTGTAACTGATCTCAGCAAATTCAATTTATACCAACGTACTCAAAATGGAGACAGCCTGACCTGGGGAGGCGTTAAGGCCCATCCAGTGTCGGCTGACATAGCCACCAAAACATTAAGTTTTGACAATACTTGTGTAATCGATTCTGTATCGCAGTTTGCTATTACTTATGGTACACCTACACCTGTGCTGCCTTTGTCGTTGGTAGATACCATTCCAGGTAACGCGCTTGCCTGTAACGGAAATACGGATCCTAAATTTGCACTTGCTGATGCGCTCAATATTAATACCAATGCCATTTCCATGAGTGCATGGATTAAGCCGACGGGTTTGCAGTCTGCAGACGCAGGGATTTTACTATGCCGCAGCGGCGGTAATACCGGGTTATTTCTCAATCAGACAAGCGGGAAAAACTATTTAAGGTTTACCTGGGGCGATGCAGGTTGGGATGTTAATACAAGCCTGGAGGTTTTACCCAATGAGTGGTCGCATGTTGGGATGACGGTTAGTCCAACAGCCGTTACCCTTTATGTAAATGGGAAGTCATTTACTGCCACCAGGACCATTGCTGCTATTGATTTTGTCGACGGGTTTTCCATCGGCTCAGATTCAAGATCCAGCTACAATACCAGCCGTAAATTCCTGGGCCTGGTAGATGAAGTATGCTTCTGGAATAAAACGCTCACTACAGATGAAATAAGGGCCAGCCGCCATTTAACCAAGGAAGTATCTACACCAAACCTGGTGGGCTACTACCAGTTTAATGAATTAAACGGTGAGGCCATTGATGACAAAGTGAGCAGCAAAAATGCATACCTCATCAATGCTGCACAACTAAGCGCTTCCACTGCACCTGTTGGCCGCGGCGTTTCTGCCAAACAAACAGTTACTGCAGCAGGAACTTTCGCCTATGCTGCTCCAGGCGCCGATATCACCTTTGGTAAGGTGGCACCAAATGGCGATGTATGGGTAAGCCGCATTAATCAAAGTCCTGATCAAAAGCCAACGAGTTTCAATGATGGCCGTCATTATTGGGTTGTAAATAATTATGGCACCAGCAGCTTTGATCCATTGGACAGTATCAAGTTTTATAGCACCGATTTAGTGACCAGCAGCAATGAAACCACCCCATCACAATTCAAGCTCTTCAAAAGGGCAGACAATGCGACTGGCGCAACCTGGGGCAACAGTGTGGGGACAGCAATGAATGCAAGTGTGGCCGACAATAATTCGATCAGCTTCCCGGGTGCTGCCATCAGTTCTTTTTCGCAATTCTCCATAGCAAGCGAAACGCAGATCCTGCCGATTACACTCTTGTATTTCAAGGGTAGTGCCGGCGAAAATTATACGAATAAACTGGAGTGGAAAATTGCCGGTACACTGGATGCGCCCCGGATAAAAGTACAGCGCAGCCTGGACGGTACTCATTTTTCAGACGTAGGAGAATTATCCCTTTCTGCCGCACAGGCACTGTATTCTCACAATGACCTGATAAGACTGGATGGGGTTGTTTATTACCGGTTGAAATGGACCACATTCAGCGGCGCTGATCGTTATTCAAATATTGTACAGCTGAAAAGGCATCTTGTGTATAATGTAGATGTGTATCCTAACCCAATCCAGGCGAAAGGAATGATAGCTGTTTCGCTGCCACAGGAAGGGAAGGTAGACATCGATATTCTCAGCACCAACGGGCAGGTATTGCAACGTGTTGCAAGTACAAGATTGAGTGCGGGTACAAAAACCATTGAGTTTAATACCGGCATGCTTGCATCTGGCAATTACTTTATACGTATAAGAGTGGACGGACAAGACAAGATGATGAAGAAAGTGCTTGTTCAACACTAAGTTGAGTTACAATAATTACTAAGAGCGGCTGTCACCATTGCAAAGGAGACAGCCGCTCTTTTTTGTATTTGCTGGTGGATATTCCGTTTCGCTATGGGTCAACTTTTCGAAAATTAAAATTGTGGAACACCCGATATCCTCTGGACTGGTGGCGACATCTATTATCAGATTTCGCCCGGACTTGCTGAAATTGGCGCCGGGTAGGCCGCCACTACTGTTCGAAACCTTCCTGGGAGCAAAAAATAATTGTTTAAGACTAGCTCCGGTAGGAGCTTCCTGTTTATAGCCACAGAAGACCTTGGCGTGCAAGGCTCCGTCAGGTGCCTCCTGTGATTTTAGGCGACTCCTAGTGGAGTCTATGGTCATCCAATATGTTTCGGTTCTATAAACAGGATGCTCCGCTGGAGCATAATCGGCAGGCCGTGTATGTTAGAATACGCAACAGTTTGAGGTTTCGAACAGTAGTGGGTGCGCCGCCTGTGCCTCATGACACCATCATCGGGTTTAGAAAGACTTAACCCAAACAAATGATTAATAATGATCCTTAATACTTAAATAGTTCTTTCATCTTCGTGATAAACATTTCTTTCTTGCGTCTGCTTACCTCCAGCACATCCCCGTTACTCATCAATACAGCACCACCTTCTCCTTTCTGATATTCTTTAATATGCTTCAGGTTTATTAAAAAAGACTTGTGGGTTCTAAAGAAAAACGAATCCACCAACATCAGTTCATAGTCCATTAGCGTACGGGAGGCCATTATTTTTTTGCCATCTTTAAAATGGATATTGGTGTAGGTATTTTCTCCCTCGCAATAAATAATATCGCTTATCTCAACGATCTGAAAGCCTTTTATACTGGGAATGCAAAGTTGCATCGGCTGCTGCCCTGCCTGCTGTTTCAGGTTATACAAAAAGGTGTCAATTTGCTGGCTCTTTGTTTTTTGCTGTATCCGTTTGGCGGCATTGGATACTGCTGTAATCAGCAAATTTCCGTCTATCGGTTTTTGCAAATAATCTACTGCCGCAAACCGTATGGCCTGTAACACATACTTATCATGTGCCGTCACAAAAATTACTTCAAAGTTGATCTCCTCCTGCTCCTTTAAAAAGTCAATCCCGTTTTTTCCAGGCATGGCCACATCCAGGAAAACCAGATCCGGCACTAGTTCTCTTGTAAGGGCGGTTGCTTCGGTCGTGTTCTGTGCTTCTGCAATGACTTCAACGGCAGGGCAATACATTTCCAGCAGCTTTTGTAATGTGACCCGGCTCATTTTTTCATCATCAATAATAATTGCCTTAATCATTAGTAAGAATAGTTTAGCGGCAGATAAAACTTAATACTGGTGCCTTCATGGATTTCAGGCATTGTTTTTATAGAAAATACCGGTTGATTATTTACATCTGCATTTCCTTTGAACAATAGATCCAGCCTGCTTTTTATAACGGAAAGCGAATGGGAAAGCTTGTCTGCTTCAGCTGCTTCTTTTTTTATTCCGGTGCCATTATCCTTTATGTTGATAGCCAGCAGGTTGCTTTCTGTTTCAATCAGAACTTTTATGTATGGATTGTCCACTTTTTTCAGTTCGGCATGTTTGATCGCATTTTCAATAAACGGTTGAATCATCATAGGTGGCACCAGGACACCTTCTGCTTCTTTTGCCACCAACACTTCAAAATTGAAGTCGTTACCAAAAGCCCCTTTTTCAAACTCTATATACTTATTCAGGTAGTTGATTTCCTCTTCCAGGGGAATATCATCTTTGTCGGCATTGGCAAATGTTTTACGCATCAGTTGTGCCAGCGATAGTATTTGGTTATTGGCTTTTTGCTTTTCATCCGTCAATACAAGCCCCTGAATGTTATGTAATGCATTATATACAAAATGAGGGTTCATCTGGCTTTGAAACTGGGCGATTTGTTTCGCCTGCTTACTCAACTGCAGGGCCTGTTCTTTAATCTGCTGGCTTTTGTCCTGCAGCAGGACGTATGCTTTTTTTCGTGCCGTAATATTCCGGTACAAAATAAATGACAATATACCCAGTAAGGCCAGCCCGGCAACCAGGTAATTGCGGGTCCGGTTCTGGCTACTGATTTGTTTTTCCTGTAATAGCGAAGCTTGTTTACCCAATTGCAATTGCTGCGAATCGGCTTTAGCCTGAAGTTTGCTTTTGGCTAATAACTGTTCCTGCTGCACCAATTCCAAATCCTGTAGTTCTTTGTCCTGAGACAGGATCTTTATCTCATCCTCGTTGCGTTTTGCTTCTAATATATTGCCGGCAATGATGGCTTTTTGTTTTGCCAGTTCCAGTTGTTTTATTTTTTGTTCGGTACCCAGCCGGATGATTTCTTTGTCTTTGACCGCTTGTTGGTATTTGTTTTCCAGTTCCGCTGATATCGTAAATTTTTCTTTGGCCATTAGCGAATCGTGCAGGGCAGAATATTTAGCCTGGTATTTGTAAGCATTGGCAAAATCACCAATTGCCTGGTACGATTCTGCCATTGATCCGTATAGCTGGTACTCAACGTCTGGTTCAGGAAATTTTTCAAAAACCGCCAACCCTTTCTTGAAATTTTCTATCGCTTCATGATGTTTGTTTTGCACCTTGTAGATTTCTCCCAGGTTTCCATAGAAATTGGATGTCAAATGCTCCCATTGGGGAGAGGCCAGGTAAACACCAGCCTGCGCCATGTATTTTTCAGAAAGCGTATACTCCTTTTTTAAATTGTACATGTTGCCAATTCCAGTATTGGCTTTGATAAGTATAGTGGTATCCTGTCTTTTTTCAGCTACCTCAATCGCCAGCTTCATGTAGCCAATCACTTCATCGTATTTTGGCTTCGGCAACTGTTTGCCGGATCCGAAAATAACATTGGCAATATTCAGGTAGCTGCTCGCAAGGGCGGCGGTAAAATTATTTTTTTTGGATACTTCTATGGCATTTTCGAAATAGGGCAGCGCTTTATCATATTGCTCATTATTAAAATAAAAGCTGCCCAGCCCGATATTTGCATTGTTCTCTATATAGGCATATCCAATGTTGTGAGAGAGTTCCAATGCTTTTGTGAACCATTCTATTGATGCATCTGAACGTCCGCTCGCCTGGTAAACAAATCCTTTCCAGCAGTAGCTATTCGCTTCCATCTGTTGATGCTTTGTTTGTTTTGCTGCGGCTGTCAACCAATCCAATATGACCAATCTTGCCTGGGTATTGTTCGTTTGCAGTTTGCTCACGGCTAGTACAAGATATTTTTTTAGCGTTGCACTGTCCGTCGCTTCCCGAGCCAGGACATTTTTTAAAGAATCTATTTTTATGATCTGTTGTGCCTGCGCCAATGGGCGTACAAAAAGCATAGCAAGTAGAAAAAATAGAGTGGTGTAGCTTTTCATTTTCTGTAATAACTTGAATTAAAGCTAACTAAAAAAGGCATTTTATTTTGATAACCTGTCTTTTTTCCAAACACTGTTTCAGCCCTGCCGGATACAACCGCCCGGCCGCCGTTTCCTGTTTATGCTTGTATAAAATGTTTGCGCTTGTTTAAGTGTGATACATTGCATAAGGGCTTATTCCAAAAACTATCATCTGTATGAACCGTTATTATTCATGTTTTTGTGTTTGTCCTTGCTGCACACAATATGCCAGGTGCCAAGGGATTTCATTCCTGAAAAACCAGCCTTTCCCCGGTTGTATAATGACGAAAATGCTTATGCCTGATACCATAGCTCCTGGAGAAAGATAGAAGACAAACTGATCCCTCATCAAAAGCAAACGGGTAACCAAATCGTGATTGTATTCATTGCTACAACAGGGGGTTATCCCTGGAATCAATCCCGGCTTTTTTAACATCAAATCAATGAGGGCATTGTTGACGAATCCTTTGCCTAAAATGAAATACCTAACGATCATTTTTCTATATCTCCCATTGCTCATTTTCCATGGATTTGTTTTGCAATTCTCTTCCTGTTATTATGTTATGACTAAGGAACCATCCGGGTACCACATCCTGTTTTAATCCCGCCGTTTCCTGTTTTGTGTTTTTCAATTCATGTACGCCGGGGTACTTTTAATTATATATTAGAATACAGTGGGGATATCGTGATAGCCGCATGGTTTGGCCGCCGTTCCCGGATCACGACAGAAATTGGTGGGGTATTTTGCTGCCAGCAAACAACCAGGGATATTCAAAAATTTCAAGCTGTCGTGGCATTGCTGAAATCATTTGTTGCTGAAGTAAGGGGCTGGAAATATTGATCCGGGATTCCATCAACATTCATTTATTAAACGAATATGTAATGAAAATTATTGCCATTATTATTCTCACCATGGGTTTGTTTTGCCTTGCCAACGCCCAGGTAAATGGAAAGTTAACTGCACGTACTTCCGTGCCGGATAGTTTCCTGCAACGTTTGAACAGATCCGACACAAGTAGCCACGGCAACCCGGTTATTAATGCCATTACCACTACTCAGGCGGCAATCAAAGTCTATTCGAACCCATTAGCATCTACCACTGTATTCGCAAGCACCCTTGGGACTGGTTCCGGCTATGACCTTAGCCAAACAAATTCGGCAATTATCGGAGATGCTGGTTCTCATGCAGCGGGCCTGGCGGGGTTTGGATCAGATGGTCCGGCTGTATTTGCTAAATCAAGCAACTACTACGGACTGGAGGCATTTAGCGAGAATTACATTGGCGCATACATATCAAATAGCAACGCCAGCAATCAATCTGCTCTCTGGGTTACATCCACGGCAAACGATTACGCAGCCCGTATTGCTGGTCACCAGGTTAGCAACAAGAGGGCACTGACTACTGAGGGAAAATTGAAATTTATAGGCATCAATGAGCAGGCGGGAGCTGTGCTTAGAGGCGATGCAGGCGGAAATGCTACCTGGGGGAAAAATATGATGGCGGCAGCTTATGGTGAAATAAATGGTGACGGAACTGTTGTTAAGGGTTCAGGAACCTTCCTGGCTTCCTGGGATGCAACCAATAAAGAATACACGATTGTTTTCACAAACGATGGCACAGCCATGAACCTGCCTGTAATTACGGAGAGAACTACAGGAGTAACCGCAACCACCTATGCAGCATCCTGCCACATTATCAACAGTAACCAGTTTAAGGTGAAGAAGAAGAATTCTTTTGGAGAAGGCATTCAATTCGCCTTCTTTTTTGTGGTGTTTTAAAGGCATTGGTCTCTGCCAGGTTGCGTCAAAGTAAAATTTAAAAAGTATACTATATATGAAAACTAATTTCAAATTACTAGTGGCTTTGTTCATCCTGGTATTCAGTGGCCTGAAACATGAAACATGGGCGCAGGAATGGCATGTAACGACTATTGCCGGCTGGGAGGAAGATAATAAAACCATAGATGGCCGTGGCCACAAGGCGCATTTTACGTGGCAGTTGGGCAACTCTGCTATAGATCCTGCAAACAACCTGTATGTAATTGATCAGACAAACCTGCGTAAAGTGGATGCCGCCACAAATGTCACCAGCCTGTTTGGGGTTGGTGCTATGGACTCTAACTATTACGATTTGGGTTTAAAGGCATTGGCAGGGCAGGATGGTATCTGCATGGATAAAGCCGGGAACCTGTATCTGAGCAGCGGAAGAGACCATGCGATTTACAGGGTTCAGCCGGATATGAAGGTAGAACGCTTTGCCGGATCGGAAGGGTATAAAGGTAAAGATGACGGCCCAAGGTTGGAGGCAGGATTCTACAACCCGACTGGTTTATGTATGGATAAAGCAGGAAATATGTATATAGCCGATACCCATAACGGCATGGTTAGAAAAATAAGTGTGGATGGAAAAGTAACCACAATGGCTGGTAAGGGGCAAACAGGGGATTTTAAACCAGGCTTGGGGAAGGAGGCACAGTTTCGTGAGGTGAGGTCGATAGCGGTTGATAGTAAAGGCAATGTATTTATTGCACAGAACGATTATAGAGGAAGTTGTATTGCAAAAATTACCCCGGCCGGTGTGGTGACTGTTTTTGCTGGTGATATCGATGAATCTGCAGCATCCGGTGTAAAAGATGATGGTACCGGCAAGGCTGCCAGGTTTATGAAAATTAATGCATTGGTAATGGATAAAGATGACAACCTGGTTATTGGCGAAGAGACAAGAGTAAGGAAGGCAACACCTGCCGGAGTAGTGACCACATTAGCTGGTAGTGAGACCAAAGACTGGCGGGATGCTGCGGGCACAAATGCGTTGTTTCGGCATATTGGGGGATTGAGTATCGACAGCAATGGGAATATATTGGTGAGCGACCAGTTTTGCGTACGCAAGCTCACAAAACAATAGGCCAAAACAGGCTGATTGTATACGGCCAATTTTCCCCTGTACAGGTAGTCGCAGTAAAATGGATACTGTAACGGTGAGTCGTCGAAGGGTTTCATTGTATGCGGTGTTACCTAAGAATAATGTTGGAACCATTGATGTTGTATGAGGATGCTGGTACAGACATAATAATGTAAATAGTGTATGAAAAAGATCTCAGAAATGCTGATTGATATTACCGGAAATGCCTGTAACATCAATGGCCAGCCTGCAGTGGTATCAGATAAAGAAGGTATTTTTTTTATGAAAGGGATGACCCAATGGGAAAAAGGCTGGGAGTATAAAAAAGTAAGGGTTATAGGTGATTTTATTCCTGGCGGGAAAACACAAACCAATACCATCAGTAATCCGGTGGTTCAATTGCTATAATATGAATGCAAAGAATATAATACTTGTTATTTGTGGTGTAATGCTGGTACAGGTTTGTGTGTACGCACAGTCGGTAGCTATCGGAACTGCTACGCCCAATAGTTCTGTACAATTAGATATAAGCAGTACTGCCGTGTACAATTATAAAGTTACCCCTGTAAAGCTGGCTGAGGTCAGGAGCTCATCAATTCAGCCGGCAACCAAATTTTATTTATACAAAAAGGAGTAATATATGAAGGTTGTATTTCTATCTGTCGTGTTTGCTGTTTGCTGCATTAGCGCAATTGCGCAGTCTGTGGGGATCGGTACACCCACGCCCAACGCCTCCGCCCAGTTGGATGTGAGCAGCAGCAGCAAGGGTATTTTAATACCAAGGTTACTACAGTCGCAGCGTGCCACTATTGCCGGTCCTGCAACAGGTTTATTGGTCTACCAAACGGATGCTGATAGCAGTTTTTATTGGTACAACGGCATCGCATGGCTAAAATTGCTGAGCAGTTCCAGTGGCTGGACACTAAACGGTAATGCCAATGCATTTGGCCATTTTATCGGCACAACAGATGCCAATGCGCTGCGTTTCAAGATCAACAGCATTCATTCGGGTATCATTGACAGCATCACAGGGAATACAGGCCTGGGCTTCCGTGCGCTGGATGCTGCGTCTTCAGCAACAACCCAACAATACAATTCAGCCTTCGGGTACAAGTCGCTTCAAAACAATACCGGCGGCAATAGCAATACCGCAAATGGTGCATCAGCATTATATTCCAACACCACTGGCTCTGCAAATGTGGCCGGGGGAGCGAGGGCACTTTTCACCAATACAACGGGTGCAAGTAACGTGGCGTTCGGCTCATTGTCCCTTTACTCGAATAGTGGCGGTTATAGTAACACGGCAATAGGGACACAAGCTTTGTATCTTAATACCAGCCGTTCCAACCTGGTAGCAATTGGTGACAGCAGCTTATTCAATAACGGTACCGGCGCTATAGTAGCATCAGATGCCATAAATAATACCGCAGTGGGAAGCAAGGCCATGTACCTGAACAATACCGGAAGAGACAATACAGCCCTTGGATTCAATGCGATGTATTCCAACGGTAAAGGGATATCAAATACCAGTATCGGCAGCCAGGCATTATTTCTCAATCATGCAGGCGACGCTAATACGGCGGTAGGCGCACAGGCTTTATATGCCAATGTTGGCGGGTATAACACTGCAGTTGGCACTTTATCAATGACTAACAATTCTATTGGTACAGTAAATACAGCAATAGGTGTTCAATCACTTTTTTCAAATACCTCGGGTAGTGGCAATACAGCCACCGGTTATAATGCCCTTTATACCAATACTATCGGCACTGGTAATACAGCAAGCGGATTCTATTCGCTAGTTTCAAATACAACAGGAAATAGTAATACTGCGACTGGTATAGATGCATTGAATGCAAATGTGACTGGAAATAATAACACAGCCTACGGGGCAGGGGCGCTACAAAATAACGCTTCCGGTAATAGCAATGTCGCTATAGGTGCAGCCGCTCTAAAAAATAATACAACGGCCAGCTATTCAATTGCAATAGGAGATTCAGCATTGTCTTCTCAAACAACTTCGTTCGCACCCATTGCAGCCGATATTGCTATTGGAAAAAATGCGATGAAAAATTCCATCCAGTCAAATTTCAATACATCTGTCGGAAACTATTCATTAGCTAATCTAGTTGCCGGACAGGCCAATACGGCATTCGGCAGCAGGGCATTATTTTCAGCAACTTCCGGGCTGGGCAATACGGCAATAGGATTTTCTGCGTTAGTAAATAATATAAATGGAAATGCAAACACAGCAGTAGGTCAATTTGCTTTATCCAATTCAAGTGGCGGGGGAGGTAATACCGGGGTAGGTTTTGATGCCGGGGCAGGTATAACATCCGGTTCTCAAAATACGTTTATAGGCTACGGTGCAAATGCCCTGTCCAATAATCTAAATTATGCAACCGCCATAGGCAGAAATGCCAAAGTGGGGGTCAGCAGTGCCATATCATTAGGGGATTCTACAATAAACACTACGGTAGGTATAGGTACGGCATTCCCTACTAAGGCAGGCCTGGTTGTCAATCAAACAGTTGGGGGAAATGTACACGCTATGTTTGGGAGCAATACCAGCGGCGTGGCAATAGAAAGCAACTGGCCCGGAATCGGTTTTAATGCGTACTATAACAATACCAGGAAATTTATAGCTACAGGCTATGCCGGACATATAAATGTGGATCAGACAAACGGCTCCTTGCTAATGCTTATAAATGGCAATGGAACTGCTGACATAAATGTACCTTTTGATAAGGGTATTGTTTTTCAAAACGGTAACGGTTCCGCAGGTTTTTTGCTGCCTTTTAATGACAATGTCTATTCATTAGGCGCTGCTTCAAGGCGCTGGACAACAGTTTTCTCCACCAATAATGTTATTAACACCAGCGATGCCAGGGAGAAAAAAAATATTCAGGCTCTTAACTACGGATTACATGATGTGATGCAAATGAATCCGGTAAGCTATCAATGGATAAACACAGCAGCGGGTGAGCAGACAATGCTTGGTCTGCTGGCCCAGGATGTGCAAAAAATAATACCAGAAGTGGTGGTTGATAGTGATGGGAAATTGGGTATGAGAAGTAATGAGCTGATCCCGGTATTGATAAAAGCAATACAGGAACAGCAAAAGCAAATAGAGGAATTGAAGGAAATGATTCGCAACAAATAAAGGGTAATGCAATAATAGACTGTGTTTAACGGTTGTGGCTGGCGGTGGAGCCCTGGCACAAAAGCCATTGAGTTTAATACCGGCATGCTTGCATCTGGTAATTACTTTATACGTATAAGAGTGAACGGACAAGACAAGATGATGAAGAAAGTGCTTGTTCAATATTATAATCAATTCCTATAATTACTGAGAGAGGCTGTCACCAAAATTGGGACAGCCTCTCTTTTTTACTTGTTATGGTAGCGGACACTACTTCTCTCCTGAACCATGCCTGTGTCCCGCTCTCACTTTAAAAACATGCAGGATATGGGGAAACAGTGCATCCATTGCCTCGTGTATCGCTCCGGGAGATCCGGGCAAAGTGATGACCAGGGCGTTTTTTATAAAGCCGGCTACACCCCGCGACAGCATGGCGTAAGGCATGCGTTCCTGCCCATACTGGCGTACTTTTTCCATGATGCCAGGTATGGGTGTATCTATCAGCGGCGAAATGGCATCTGGTGTCACATCGCGGGGCGACAACCCTGTACCACCCGTAAAAAGCAACAGGTCAATATTGGCGGCGCTTAAAGCTTCCGCTTTGGAACGGATCGTTGCCAGGTCATCGGGGATGATCTCATAAACCACCGTCTCCAGGCCATATTTTTTTAAATGTTCAATGGCTTCTTTACCAGAGACATCCGTTCCTTCTCCCTTCGAAATGGTATCGGAGCAAACGATCACGGCACATTTCAAATCAGCTGCCCTGTCATTTACCATGGCCGATTTGCCACCTTCCTTTCTCAATAACCTGATACTTCCTATTTCTACTGCTTTATCAATGGGCTTCAGCATATCGTACATGGTAAGCGCAGTGATGGCAGCGCCATGCATCGCCTCCACTTCCACACCAGTGCGATAAATGGCATGCACTTCCACTTCGATGATGATATTTAATCCATCAATACTGTGTCTTATACCAGTGTATTCAACCGGCAGCGGATGACAGTCAGGAATCACATCACTGGTTTTCTTAACTGCCAGTAATCCTGCAGCTCTTGAGAATTCAAAAACATCGCCTTTTGGCACTTGTCTCGATTGAATTGCGTCAATGGTTTCCTGTTTTGACACTTTCACGATCGCGGTAGCAATGGCTTTGCGTAGCGTGGTATTTTTTTTGGTGATGTTGACCATAATTTATTGATTCAATTTCCATTGATAAGAGGCATCTTCAAATAGTTCTTTACCCCAGATGGGTAATTCGTTTTTTATCCGCTCCACCAGCTCTTCACAGGCGCTGATGGCGGCTTTACGATGGGGAGCCGAAGTAAAAACCAGCAGGCAAATTTCCCCGGCTGCAACGCTCCCCAGGCTATGATGTACATGCATACAGGTTAAGGAATACTTTTCAAATATCGCCTCCCTTATCACATGCATCTGTTCCAGGGCCATCTCCTCATGTGTTGTGTATTCTATGGCAACAATGGCTTTGTTATCGATCATATCGCGGCGCACCTGTCCTAAAAAAAGACTGTGGGCACCAATGGTAGTTTGCGTACTGTGCTTTTGGATGCTGTCAGCCACAAAAGATGTCGGTATGGCGCCCTGTGTAAAAATATTCTTTGGTTTCCGCTCACTCATATTATTTATTTTGTAACGATAAAAGATAGGCGGCAATGCCGCCCTGAAGGCTGTAAATTTTTTTCGAGTGAAAGGCGTTGGCTAAGATAGTTGCTGCCTGCCTGCTCCGCTTACCTGTTTGGCAAACAGCTACAATGGTACTTCCTGTTATGGTGTCTAAATGATCCATTAATTGCGACAAGGGGATTTGCAAGTGCTCAATTTCATTCAGCAACGGTTGCTCGCCAATTTCGCGAACATCAATAACCGTGATCCCTTCTTCAGCCAATAACGATTGGAATGTTGCAGCATTGATCTCCGCTACATTTCCACTGGTGCAGGTCCAATCATAAACAGTGTTTATGAATGCCAATGGATTGGCGGGCTGCGTGGCTGCTGTTTCCAACAAAGGTTGAAACGATAGGGTGAGCCAGTCACTGGTCTTAAAATTGAAGGTCTGCAGGCGGTTTACAAGGGGCTGGCCGATACCGGTAATTAACTTAATAACTTCGGCTGCCTGCAGGCTACCAATGATGCCGGGTAATACGCCAATGACCCCTGCCTCTGCACAACTGGCCACCTCGCCTTCCTTCGGTGGCACGGGAAACAAATCGCGGTAATTCGCTGTTCTTTTCCCCCCTTCTCCAACTGCATTGAATACAGCGACTTGTCCCTCAAACTGCGAAACAGCACCATGTACCAGTGGCTTCTGCAACAGGCAACAGGCATCGTTCACGAGGTAGCGGGTGGGGAAATTATCGGATGCATCTACGACGATATCATAGGCCTTCAGTATGTCGAGGGCATTTTTATTGTCAAGCCGCAATTCATAAGGATTCACCCGGATATCCGGATTCATCTGTTGTAATTTTGTCGCTGCTCTTTCGGCTTTTAAAAGACCGATATCGCTGGTGATATACAGCACTTGCCGGTGGAGGTTGCTAAGGGCCACCACATCCTGGTCAACGATACCGATCGTACCGACACCCGCGGCAGCAAGGTATTGCAATACCGGGCAACCCAAGCCGCCGGCACCAATCACCAGTACTTTGGCTGACAACAGCTTTTGCTGCCCCTGCTCACCTAATTCTTCCAGGATTGTTTGGCGATGATAGCGCTCTCCCTTGCTTTGTTTATCCATAATTTATCCTCCGGAAAAAGGGGGTAAAAGAGATACGGTAGCACCATCGTGGAATGGCGTGTTTTCTGTCACTATTTTTTTATCAACAGCTATTCGGTAAGTGGCCGTGATCAAAGCGGGAAAATCTGCGTGAATTTTTTGCTGAAGCGTTTGCGTATCGTGTACACCCTCCAACTCAAGGCCAGGTTTTCCAGTTATATCGGCCAACTGACCGTAGAAATTCACTTGTATCGTCATAATAAATTTTAAAACCTGCCTGTTGCTAATCCGGCAGGCATATTTTAATCATCCTCAGGCATGGGTAAACAACAATTTATAACTGGCCAGGATAAGCACCAGTGCTAATATGTTTTTTAAAAGTTTTTGCGGGAAACGCATGGCTCCAAAATAAGCACCTCCGATACCTCCCAAGAAAGCGATCACCACGTATAGATACATATTGCTGCTGAAATGCACCCCTTTTATCAGTTGCCCGGTCAATCCTGATAAAGAGTTCACAAAGATAAATAATGCACTGATGGCCGCAGCCTGTTTCTGATCCGCCCAGCGCAACAGCAGCACAGCCGGCGAAAGCAGTATGCCACCACCAATACCTATCAGCCCCGACAAAAAGCCAATGACCGCCCCGATTAACAATGACAGACCAGTGTTTGGTTCCCGCAAATCTTTGGCAGCTGTATTGTTGAAAAACAGGAAACGGGCAATCGGTATCAGCAATAGAAGCCCCAGTATGTGTTTGTAGATCGTGCCATCCACCACAATCAATCCCCCGAGGAAAGAAAGAGGAACTGAAGCCAGCGCAAACGGTAAAAACAATTTCCATCGAAAATATCCGCCCCGGTAAAACTGGGCAAAGGAAACCAGTGACACAAAAAGATTCAACAATAACGCGGTAGGTTTCATCACTTCTGGGGTTACGCTAAATAACGCCATCAGGGCCAGGTAGCCGCTGGCGCCACCATGCCCTACGGATGCATAGAGGAAAGCCACCAGGAACAACAAAAAATAAAACAAAATGACAGGTTCCATCGCTGGTATTTAAACGGGTAACAGGTGAACATTCACTAAACTGTCTTCCGGACATTCGGTCATTGATTCTTCTATTTCCAGCAGGCAGTTAGCTTCAGCAAATGAATGCATCCGGTACGATTCCTGCGCGTGGAGTGGTAACGCTGATGCACCATCATAATGTCCTTTTAAGAAATGGGTTAAGCCTGCTGTTTTTTGATAAGTTTTACCAAGCGGCACTGTTGCGGTGCGTAAGCGAAATTCTTGTTGACTTAGCTGTGCCAACGCAGGGACAACATACATGTAAAAACAGGTTAATACTGATGAGGGATTCCCGGGGAGTCCAAAGACCAGTTTTGTTTCTTTCTTCCCAAAGTACAAAGGCTTGCCGGGCCGCTGTTTGATCTTATGAAACATGGGTACCACACCGCAACGGCTGGCTGCCTGCAGCACAAAATCATAATCACCTACGCTAATACCGCCTGAAAGCAAGACCACATCACTGTTTTGCAATGCTTCGCTCAGCACATCCGTTACGGCATCCGGATCGTCGTGAACCCGCTGAACGGATACATCGCTGATATGCAACTGCGCTAAAGCTGCCTGGAGCGTAGATGAATTGGATTCGTAAACCTGGCCGTATTCCAGGTCCCTGCCCGGCTGTTGCAATTCGTTACCAGTTACAATAATGGAGACAGAAGGACGGGGGAAAACAGAGACTTCAGTGGTGCCAATGCCTGCAAGGAAACCGATAGCGGCAGGGGAGAGGCGGCTGCTCCGGGGCAAAGCCAATGCACCCGCGGTAATTTCTGAACCCCTTGGCCTTACATTGGCTCCCTGCTTTATATTTTGATCTTCAATAATCAGTTGTCCATTTTCCTTTCTTATTTTTTCCTGCATCACAACAGTATCCGCCCCGGCAGGAACAGGTGCGCCTGTAAAAATGCGGATCGCTTTTCCAGCTTCCAATTCTAGAACCGAACTGCTACCCGCGGCCATTTCACCTTCGATGATCAGCTCCTGTGAAGTGTTCCAGCCGCTAAAAGAAAAAGCGTAGCCATCCATCGAAGATTGTGGGAAAGCAGGGATATCCAAACCGGCGAATACATCAGCCGCAAGGGTGCAGCCAGCAGCCTGCTGCAGCGGCAACATCACCGGGGCCATTGCGTGAACATTATTCTGAATGATTGCTGTTGCTTCTTTTGTACTGATCATTTATTCAACCTGGGATAAAGTAGATGACTCAATATTTTCATGTATGGGAACATTATCCGCCGATTGTGATCATGCTCCTGTTTTGGATTTCTTCCGCATGCAGGTGTTCGAAATCGGCGGTCCACTGTCCGCCCAGCTGTTGCGCTTTTCCTGAAATACTTTGATGAATCAGCGGCAACACTTCCTCTCCCTTACGAAGCGCAGTGAGTAGGTCTGTTTCTTCCTTTGAAAAAAGGCAGTTTTTTAATTTACCATCAGCGGTCAGGCGCATGCGGTTACAATCGCCACAAAAGTGCGCACTCATGGTACTGATGATCGCGAATGTTCCGGCATGACCCGGCACCGCAAACTTCTTGGAAGTATCATGTTTTTCTCCGGGTATTGGAAGAAAATCATATTTCGCTGAAATGGTGTTCAGGATCTGGTCCAATGTCACCACTTTATTGCTCGTCCACCGGTTGCCGCTGAACGGCATAAATTCGATAAAGCGAACATCCACCGGCGTGTGTTTTGTCCAGGCGATAAAATCATTGATCTCATTATCATTCAGGCCTTTCATCACCACCACATTTATTTTTACCTGGAAACCTTTCTCCAACGCCAGCTGGATATTGTTCCAAACAGTGTCGAATGCGGTCCTGCGCGTAACCAGGGTAAATTTTTCAGGTTGTAACGTATCGAGGCTGATATTCAGCGACCGCACGCCTGCTTCCTGCAATACATCAACAAACTCGTGCAAGCGGGTGCCGTTTGTGGTGAGTGTCAATTGCACCGGCAGTTTTGATAGCGCCAGGATAATTGCAGCAGCATCCTTCCGTACCAGCGGCTCACCACCGGTAAGTCTTATTTTATTCACGCCTGCATCTGTAAATATCTTCGCCAGTTTTTCAATCTCTGCCACCTGCATCAATTGGGATGCGGGGGTAAAAACATAGTCCTCTTCCGGCATACAATAAAAACAACGGAGGTTACAGTTGTCGGTTAATGATATGCGGAGGTAATTGTGTATGCGGTTATGCAAATCTTTGATCATGTCTCACTTTTACTTTTCCAGGTTTCTATAATCCGCTTCTGTATCTATATCAATATTTCCTTCGGGGAATAATACGATTTCCACTTCACCGGGGTATTTATTCAAGAGCTTCTTTGCGCCAACATCACCGGTTAATTGCAGTAATTCCGGGAACAGGGTGCGGTGGAAAAACACAGGCGGGCCTGCTGCATTATCGTAACCTGATGCCACTATCCGCTTTCCTGTTTGTTGGTAGGTCTCCATTAATTGCTCTAAAAGGGCGGAAGATACGTAAGGCTGATCGCAAACCATCAGTACGGCACCATCAGGATCTGGGGTAACGGTCAACAAGGTATCGACACCAAATCGGATTGACGATGCCATCCCTTCCTGCCATTTGGTATTCACCACAATACATGCGTCACCTTTTTCTATTTGAGTCTCAATGCTGTCAGCTTTTGCACCAAGCACGAGAATGATGGGAGCTGCACCAGATGCAACAGCTTCCTGTAAACTATGCTCTAAAAGGCTTTGATTGGCATAAGGCAGCAATTGTTTGGGATGCCCCAGTCTCGACGATGCACCTGCCGCAAGTAAAATGACGCCAATGTTTTTCTTGTGACTTTCTTGTGCCGGTATGCTTGTGTTTTTTACCACGATAATATCCCGGTTTCGTCCACCAAAGTTCCCGAACGCGAATGAATGCTGTCCGTTTTATCACGGAGAAAGCTGCCCCCGCGATGGGCCAATACCGCTTTTATTTCTGCTAAAATGGATAAAGCAATTTCTTCTGCGGTTTCGGCTCCGAGGTCCAGCCCGGTTGGTCCGAATATTTTATCCTTTTGTTCGGTTGTCAGGGCAACTCCCTTTTCATCCAGTTCGGTCAACATCTTATCCAGTCGTTTCCTTGGGCCAAGGCTGCCAATATACCTGCATTCTGATTGCAACAGTAACTCCATCATTTCCAGGTCATAGTGATAATTATGCGTCATTAGCACAGCTACGGTCATTTCATCTAACACCAGCTGGCTGTTTATAGCAGCAGGTTTTCCAATATAAATGTTATCTGCCTGCGGGAACCGCTGGTTATTTGCATGCGTCACCCTTCCGTCGGCAAGGGTAATATCCCAACCCAATAGTTTCGCCATTTGGACTAGTGGTATCGCATCATTGCCTGCACCAACAATGATCAATGAAACAACGGGTTTTACTAATTCCACAAAGGCCGAAAGTTCATAACCGGTGTAGTCTTTTTTCAAGGAGTGGCCGTTGGCAAAGACAAATGAAGCGTCGTCAGTTACCAGTGTTTCCAGGTCTTTGACTTCTATCGTACCATGTACCCGGGTTCCATCAAAATATAAGCGTGTGCCGGGTTGATAGCCTTGAAAATTTTTGAGCGAGAACAAAGTGACCAAAACAGCATCGCTCCTGTTTGACTGGCATTTTTCCAGCATCTCAACCGGGTTGTTGGGTTGGTTGGGATCAATCGGCTCAAACAAGATATGAACGATGCCATTACAGCCCAATTGAACGCCAACATGGGCTTCGTCTTCATGCAGCGTGTCGTAGGTTACCAGTTTGTTTTGTCGTTGAGTGATGGCCAGCAGGGCTTTTCGCAGCGCATCGCCTTCCAGGCAACCTCCACTAATGGCGCCGGTCATTTTGCCATTGTCTTCGACCAGCATACGGGCACCCGGCCGCCTGTAGGAAGAACCTTCCACATGAACAACAGTGGCAAGGGCAGTATGTCGTCCCTGCTTTGATGCTTCCCTGAAAGCTGTAATGATATCTCTGATCTCTTTCGCCATAATTATGAAGTGCTGCGCATTTTATGGTTGCTTCTTTATTGGGACATAATAATAGGTGGCTACACCGTAGCCAGGTTAAACGGAAGTTTCCTGATTCTCTTACCTGTTAAATCAAAAATCGCGTTGGTGAGGGCAGGGGCAAACGGCGGTAATCCCGGTTCACCTACGCCACCCGCATCTTCATTGTTTTCCATGATAAACACTTCAATGGGTGGAATGTCGTGGATACGCGGCATGTGGTAATTGTAATAGTTCCGCTGCTCAGTTAAGCCATCTTTAAAGGTAATTTCATGCATGGTGGCTGCGCCTAATGCCATGATAATAGAGCCTTCCACCTGGGCCCGGATAATATCTGGATTTACATACCAGCCACAATCCATTACTGCCCAAACGTTGTCAATTTGTATCTTTCCACCAGCTCCTTTCGACACTTTAACCACATGCCCAACCGTCGATTTAAAACATTCAGTGATAGCAGCCCCATAGCCTGAATTCTTCGATTTGCTTTTCCAACCTGAGACTTCCTCCATTTTATCAATCAGGTGCTGGCACCGTTCCTCTTTCAAATGTTGTCTCCGGAATGCCAAAGGGTCTTTGCCGGCTTCGATAGCCAGTTCGTCCATAAAACTTTCATAGGCAAAACCATTGGTAGATGCGTATACCGATCGCCAGAAGATAGTAGGGATGGGTGTTTCAAAAGGAACCTCTGCAAAACTGATGTTAGGTATGCTGGCATAATAAGGCTCCAAAAAGCCTTCGGAAGTGCTGCGGTTGGCCCTGGTTTTTGCACTGTCGCCTACCATCCAATGGTCGTTGTTCTGTCCTGCCATCCTGAATTTGAGTGCACTGATGGCTCCGTTTTCAATGGCTCCTTCGCAACGGTAAGACATACCAGGCCGGTACGGACCTTGAATGACATCGTCTTCTCTCGTCCAGACTACCTGCACCGGCTTTCCAATTTCCTTTGAAATAACAGCTGCTTCATGCGGATAATCCGTAAAGGCTTTTCTCCCGAAACCTCCGCCGAGAAAGGTCATATTCACAATCACCTTTTCACGGGCAATGCCAAACTCTTTGCTGAGATGATCCTGTATCCAATCGGGTGCTTGTAGTGGACCCCACACCTCTATTTTGTCGCCCTGGTAATGCACTACGCAGTTCATGGGTTCTATAGCACTATGGGATTGATAAGGCGTTTCGTAAATGACGTCCAGTTTTTTGGCTGCCTTTTCGAGGACACCGTTCACATCTCCCTGTTTTTTAAAAGACAAGCCTTCCTTATCCTGTAAATATTCCCGGTGCCGTTTGTAGATATCTGGTGTATTGATATGCTCGAAACCGCTATCATCCCATTCCACTTTTAATGCCTTTTTGCCCTGGAAAGCAGCCCAGGTTGAGTTGGCCACCACAGCTACACCTTCGCGGTAAGTATTCCAAACGGCCATCCGCACTTTAAAGACTTTCTGTACACCAGGCACTTTGAGCGCCGCCGAATCATCATAGCTTTTTACTTTGCCCCGCAGCCTCGGGTTACGTTCCACTGCTGCAAACACCATTCCGGGTACTCTTTTGTCGATCCCGAAGATGGCGGTACCATTCGTTTTCATGGGGGTGTCATTGCGAAGCAACGGCTTGCCTATCAGCTTGTAGTCCAAACGTTTTTTTAGTGCTACATTCTTTGGTGTTTCCAATTTGGAGGCGGCTTCCACCAACTCGCCATAGTGTAGCTTTTTACCGCTGGGTTTATGATAAACATGCCCTGATTTTGCATAACATTCTGCTGCCGTAGTTCCCCATTTTGCCGCTGCGGCTGTTATCAGCATTTCCCGGGCGGTGGCACTGAGGTTCAGTAGTTTTTTGTAACCAGAACGAATGGTCGAACTGCCCCCGGTTATCTGGCTTCCATATTTTTTATCGCCCTGGCCAAATTGAACATGTACATCTTTTAGATCTACCTCCAGTTCTTCGGCCACTATCTGCGGCACCGATTGATGGGAGCCCTGGCCCATTTCGGCCCGGTGGTCGATGATGGTAACTTGCCCGGTGGTGCTGATGATGATCCAGGCACACATTTCTATATCCTTATTGACCAGTTCATCTTCTCCGTTAAAGAACTCCGCTTTAGCACCTGTGGGCAAATAGAGCCCAATTAAAAGCCCCACGCCGCTGAGCCCGGAATTTCGAAGAAAGGTTCTCCTGGAAAGACTGCTTGTACTCATAAAAAACTGTTGATAGCGTTTATAAAATCATTCCATGAAGCTTTGCGTTGCATCCTGCTTACTTAGCCGGTGCGTAACCGCCAGTGTTGATCCATTTATCCCATGCCTTTACAAAAGCTGCATAACCCAATGGCGGCGTTGTCCGGCCTTCACCTGGGTTCCAGGCCCATTTTACCAATGTGTCCCTGGCATGGGATATAAGCTGTGCCTTGTTCTTATGGCCGTTACGGTTAAAGTCCATGATCTGTAAGGCCAGTTCCCGGGCTGATTTATTTTCAAATACCATCTTCATATCAGCCGGTGGCAAAGCCCACTTTGGATTACCGGGAGGTGTATGAAGACCAGGTGAATTGGCGGGTTGGTGGCAGCTGTTGCATTTCATGGCAAACAGGCCATGTCCATCTTTGGCCCTTTTTGGATTCATGGTATGAACCAGGCTCGAATCACCTTGTAAAGGAATCTCACCTGCGGGGTGGCAATTCATGCAACGGGGGTGCATGAGCACTTTGTACACGTCCATGAAAGCAGTTACAGATGCGATGCTGTCCTTGCCAACTTTCTTTCCCTGGTAGCGACCCTTGCCTTTGAAACTGGATGTGGCAATGCCAACGACAGAAATGAGAATCGCCAACACGATAATTGTTTTACCGGGCATGTAGCGCTTTTTGCTAGATAATGATTGCATACTATTGGTTTGGATGGTGGGGGATCAGATTATTTAAGTTGTTTTTTTTGCATATCAGCCGCAAGATGTATGGCCTTACGGATTCGCAAATACGTACCACAGCGACACAGGTTGCCGGCCATGGCATCATCGATATCCTTGTCACTGGGGTTGGGTTTTTCCTTCAGCAGGACGGCTGCCGACATGATCTGCCCGGAGTGACAATAACCACATTGCGGCACACTTTCTTCGTGCCAGGCTATTTGTAAGGGGTGATCGTTGTTTTTTGAAAGTCCTTCAATGGTGACTACTTTCTGACCAACGGCCCGGCTTACTTTGGTAACACAACTCCTTACGGCTTCACCATTAAGATGCACAACGCATGCTCCACATTGCGCCACGCCACAACCATATTTGGTGCCGGTGAGGCCGGCCAAATCACGAATCGCCCATAGTAAGGGCATGTTTGGGTCCGCATCCAGCTGGTAGTTTTTTTGGTTAATGTTCAGTGTAATCATAAAAATTAATTTATTGTCTAAATATGCTGGCCTGACCAGTAAGCGTGTTAATCAAGGTGTCCCAATCATTTTACAAACGCATCACCACTTTTAAGGGTATCGAAACCTTATCCACTTTTTAAAATATTTTCCAGGGCTGGAAAGAAAGGCTGTTCATAAAATCGCTTTCCTGTTGCCTTATACAAAGCATTCGCAAGTGCCGCAAAAACTGGTGGAAAGGCAGGCTCACCCATACCTGTTGGGTCAATGTCATTCTGCACAAAGTGAACGTCAATAGCTTTCGGTGCTTCATCATTCCGGATCATCCTATACGCATGAAAATTATTCCTGTCCGGTACACCGTTTTTGAACCTGATGCCCCCAAATAGGGCATTACCAATTCCATCCACAATGGCTCCTTCCGACAGGTTTGTAGCACCATCGGGATGGATAACAATGCCGCAGTCGATCGCACAACAGACCCGTGGAATTACAAACTTTCCGTTTTGAAGTTTGATGTCGAGCACCTGTGCTGCGTAGGTATTGTGACAGTAATATATCGCAAGCCCTCTTGAAACACCCGGAGCAGGATTGTTCCAGCCCGATTTTTCGCGGAGGAGTTTTAGTACACCGGCATAGCGATTGGCATCATACCCATTTTCTTTACCTACCGGGTTTTTAATGGCCCGTTCCAGGAGTTCAAGCCTAAAGGCGATCGGATCTTTACCGGCGGCCTCTGCCACTTCGTCCATAAAGCATTGCTCTGCTACTGCTATAAAATTGGATCCCGGTGCCCGGAATGACCCGGTTGTAATGTTGGATCTGAATGTCCAGTTCTCCGCCAGGTAATGATCTACAGCTCCTGCAGGAAAACTGTTGGCACTCAACGGACTTTCCGGGATGCCACCTGCTTTTACATGGAATGCTATTAAATTTTTGTTGGCATCTAATGCAGCCCTGTACGTGGCGCTGTAAGTAGGTCTGTAGATACCCGAAGTCAGGTCATCTTCCCGGGTATATGTCAGCTTAACCGGTGCATTTACTTTTTGAGAAATCAGGGCGGCTTCTACCAGCCAGTGCGCATATGATCTCCGTCCAAATCCACCGCCAAGACGGGTGAGTTGAATGTCGATATTCTCAACTGGAATTCCCAACCGGGCGGCCAGTGTTTTTTCGGTTAATTCCGCCTTCTGCAATGGCCCGGACAATTCAGCCTTGCCGGGTGTAACATGCGCAAAGAAATTCATCGGCTCCATGCAATTGTGCGCAAGAAAAGGAGCAGTATAGGTGCGTTCAATAATAGTAGCTGCATTTTTAAAGGCTGTTTCAGGGTCGCCGTCTTTCCGCACAATGTTTCCAGGCTTTACCTTCATTTCAGCCATTTTTGCCTCGTGATCTTCAGTGCTCTCGAGGCCTGCGGGAATAGTGACAACCTGTGCTTCGCGACCGCCGGAGGATCCCACTCGCTTTATAGTGTGTTCAGCAATTGGCTCCCATTCAACTTTTAATGCCTTTTTAGCATTCATCACACTCCAGGTATTATTGCCCACAACCGCAACGACTTCAGGGAACGTGCAGGTGTCAAAAAATTGCCTTACATAGTCATCATTAAAGACCTTGATCTTAAAAATGTCCTTTATTCCCTTCATTTTTCTTGCCACTGAATCGTCGAAGGATTTTAGTTTCATGCCAAATGCTGGTGGATGTACGATTGCAGCGTATAGCATCCCTTCCCTCCGAACATCTATTCCATAGAGGGGTTTCCCGCTTACAATCTTTAGTCCATCCACATTTTTTGGAGAGGTTCCAACTATTTTGAAATCCTTCCTATCCTTCAGTTTTACATCTTTAGGAACAGCGATTTTTGCAGCAGCAGTAGCCACTGTTCCATAGCCACCGGACCTGCCGCTTTTTTTATGATAAAGTGTGCCATTTTCAGTAGTGATTTCAGCTACCGGTACGCCCCAGCTTTGTGCCGCGGCTTCAAGAAGCATCACGCGGGCAGTTGCACCGGCTGTTCTGAGGGTTTTCCAGCTTGTCCGGATGGCCTGGCTACCTCCGATATATTGGCGTGTATAAAGCTTCGTGTTTAAAGGCGCCTGTTCCACCACCACATCCTTCCAATCCACATCCAGTTCCTCCGCCACGATCATCGGCATAGATGTTTTGACGTTTTGCCCGCCTTCCGGATTTGGCGACATAATAGTAATAACGCCATTTTCAGCTATTTTTAAAAAGCCATTCAACATCGCACCTCCGTTAGCGATTGGCACAATTTCATTCACCTGGGTGAACCCTTTCAACCAACCAAAACTGATCATTAATCCACCTCCGGCAAGGGCTGAAGTTTTCAAGAATGACCGCCTGCTAAAGGATGTTTGTTGTGTAGTCACAATAATGATTTTGATTTCGGTAGCACAAAAATGATCGTGTGCCAAATGCTTCCATATTCCCCGTTCGCCCCGGCACTAGATACATTACAATTTTCGCTGCATTTCACCCGCCAGGCGAATCGCGTCCCTGATGCGGAGATAGGTGCCACAACGGCAAATATTGCCGGCCATAGCATCATCAATATCCTGGTCAGACGGATTGCTGTTTTCTTTCAACAGCACTACCGCCGACATGATCTGGCCCGATTGGCAATAGCCACATTGGGCAACATCGAGCTCCAGCCAGGCTTTCTGTACGGGATGATCGTGCTTTTCTGCCAGGCCTTCGATCGTAACCACTTTTTGCCCCGCAGCACGGCTGAGTTTGGTAACACAGGAACGAACAGCTTCGCCATTGAGGTGCACCACACAGGCGCCACATTGTGCCACACCACACCCATATTTTGTTCCTACCAATCCGAGCTCATCTCTAAGCACCCATAGCAAAGGCGTTTCGGGGTCTACATTCAGATTGTACGGTTTCTTGTTAACGGTTAATGTGATCATGTTGAAATTATAGTCGGTGAATATTATTTATTAAATGAACATCAGCTGATCAGTTGCGGTGCAAAAGGCTGTTGATAAAACCGCTTGCCGGAAGCCTTGTACAATGCATTTGCCACCGCGCCAAATACCGGTGGAAAAGGCGGCTCGCCCAAACCAGTCGGGTCTATATCATTCTGAACAAAATGAACTTCGATTTTTTTGGGTGCCTCGGGCATCCGGATGATCCTGTAGTTGTAGAAATTCTTTTGCTCAACGGCTCCATCTTTGTGCGTTAAGCCGCCATACATGGCATTTCCGATGCCATCAACAACAGCGCCCTGGACCATATTTGTTGCAGCATCAGGATTGATGACGATGCCACAATCCATAGCACTGGTGACCCTTTCCACGTAAGGCTGGCCGTCTTTCATCACCATATCCACCACATGAGCCGCATAAGAAGCATGGCAGAAATAAGCGGCAACTCCGCGGTTGTATTTTTTATTCTCCAGGTTACCCCAACCAGATTTTTCTTTTACCAATTTTAAAACCCCGGCATACCGGTCAGCATCGTATTCGTTGTTTTTACCAACAGGGTTTTCTTTGGCTTTTTTCAAAAGTTCCAGTCTGAAATCGATGGGGTCTTTACCCATTGCTTCTGCCAGCTCATCTAAAAATGATTGCTCTGCCGCCGCATTAAAATTGGATCGCGGTGCCCTGAATGCACCAATCGTTATATTGGATGGGATCTGCCAACTTTCGGCCAGGTAATTATCGATGGCACCGGCAGGAAACCGGTTTGCATGTATCGCATGTTCAGGAATACCCCCGCCTTTTACATGAAATGCGATTAAATTTTTGTTGGCATCCAAAGCGGCCCGGTAAGTAGCCGTGTACATGGGGCGATAGATGCCATAGGTCATATCATCTTCCCGGGTGTATATCAGCTTTACAGGCGCTTTTACTTTTTTAGAGATCAGGGCCGCTTCATAGATATAATGAGCATATGCCCTGAGCCCGAAGCCACCACCCATGCGGGTCATTTGGATTTCAATTTTGTCGGCCGGGAGGTTTAAGAGTTTCGCCAAAGTGGGTTCTGACCAGCCCGGTGCCTGGAGTGGTCCGGCTACGAGGGCCTTGTCATCCATAACGTGGGCAAAGAAATTCATTGGCTCCATACAGTTATGGGCCAGGAATGGTGCATTGTAGGTACGTTCGATGATTTGAGCCGCATTTTTAAAGGCCGTTTCCGGGTCGCCATCTTTTCTTAATTGCTGGGCAGGTTTTGCGGCATATTCCTTCATTTTTTTAAGCTGCTTGTCGGTGCTTTCAAGTTCCCCTGGTACCGTAACTTCTCTTTTCTGGCCCCGGCCGCCCATCGTATCCTTGGTATCGCCCGCCGGCTCCCAGGTAACTTTTAATTTTTTACGCGCCTTCATTACTTCCCAGGTGCTCTTACCGACTACAACGAGCAAATCGTTGAAACTACGTGTATCAAAGCCTCCCTGTTCAAAACCATCCTCATATAATTTTTGGCTAAATACATCTTTGATGCCTGGCATCTTCAAAGCTTCCGAGGCATCAAAAGTTTTCAGTTTCATACCGAAGGCGGGTGGATGTTCGATCATGGCAATCAACATGCCATCCTGCTTGTAATCCATTCCAAACAAGGGTTTGCCGGAGACGATTTTTAAACCCTCTACATTTTTCTTTGAGTTTCGCACCACATTAAAACTCCTGACATCTTTTAGCTTAACACCTTTTGGAATGGGAATTTTCGACGCCTTTGAGGCAAAGCTGCCATAGGTTCCAGACTTGCCGGTTTTTTCATGATGGACCATCCCTGCTTTTGTGGTCAGTTCTTCCAAGGGTACGCTCCAGGTTTCAGCGGCAGCTTGCATGAGCATATTACGGGCTGCGGCACCTGCTTCCCGGAGTGGTTTCCAATACATCCGGATCGAATTGCTGCCGCCGGTAAACTGGGGCCCTAATTTTACATTATCGTGGTGTCCCATCTCTACCACTAATTTATCCCAGTCTGCATCTAACTCTTCGGCTACCATCATTGGTAGCGACGTCATTACATTTTGCCCGAATTCCGGGTTTGGGTTGAGGATCTTTATGATATTATCCGGCGTGATTTTGATATAGCCGTTTATCTCCAGCCAATCGGGCACTTCACCAGGATTTTTGAAAGCAGATAACCAGGTAAAACTGATCATCATTCCGCCACCTGCAAGCGCTGAAGATTTCAGGAATGATCTTCGGCTAATTGGATTTTTTTCAAGCATCATTTTCGGAATTATATTTTTAAAACCTATTGATCGTGTATGGTCAAATTGAAGTTATGATTTATTCACGTACAGCCTTTAAACTTTCTAACCGCAAATTGAGATAACAAGAGATTGTCTATCCCTTAGCCTTATTCTTTATAATGGAAGCTTTGGCAGGAACGAAAACAATTTAGAGATTGATTTCACTAATGCGCAATTTGGTGTGTGTCCCGGACACTGCTAAATGTCAATGCCAACAACTTCCATTCCTTCCCCAGTTTTTTATAGACTTCGGTAACCGTAAATTCCGTTATTACGTCAGTTCCCCGGACCTCGGCCGTCAGCGTAATACGATTCCAGGCAATGGCAATGTTGTCATCAATTTCCACTGCCACATCGTGGACATCGGCCTTCTTGTACCAGATGCTGCCGGTCTTAATGATATCCAGTTCTTCGTTTTTTTTCCAGGTGCCACTCATATGAACAAATTTTGACTTGTCGTGAAAGAGTGAAGCCAGCTTATCTACATTTTTTTCAGCCATCCACTGCCATTTCGCTTTAGAGAGATCCTTAATTTCTTGTTCAGGGGCAGCATTTTGTGCAAACGAATATTGCGAACCCAGGATGATTAATAAAAATCCGAACATTGATTTTTTCATTTTTCTTATTTAATAGATATATGTAAATACTGGAAAATGGTAGAAGGTTAATTGCCAGGTGTAAAGCTTATTCCCTGTCTATCCGGTATAGCCGGCCTCCATCCGTAATTGCGTACAAAGCCCCGTCTGTACCCATGGTGATATCCCTGAAACGTTGATTTTCGCCCGCAAGTAATCTTTCCTCACCCGTAACACGATTGTTTTCGATGACCAGTCGTACAATATGCATACCGCTTAACGCACCGATAAAAAGATTGTTCTGCCATTCGGGGACGCGGCCGCCCTTGTAAAAGGTCATGCCACTTGGAGATATCACCGGGTCCCAATAATAGACCGGCTGTCCCATACCATTTTGCTGCTGAATACCCGCACCCAGGGTTTGCCCGCTGTATTCGATACCGTAGGTAATAACGGGCCAGCCATAGTTCATTCCGCCTTGTACACGATTGATCTCATCGCCACCACGGGGCCCATGCTCACTTTGCCACAGGTCGCCCGTAACGGGATGCACGGCCAGGCCCTGCGGGTTTCTATGCCCCATGCTATATAATTCGGGCAGAGCTCCTGGTTGGCTAAATACCGGATTCCCCGCGGCGGGTTGTCCGTTCGTTGTGATGCGTATCACTTTTCCTAAACTGGTGATTACCGATTGTGCCAGGGTCCGGGTGGAGTTATCGGCACGCTCACCAACGCTGACCAACAGATTTCCGGTGTTATCAAAAACAACCCTTCCCCCGTAGTGTGCATTTCCCGGATGTGGTCTATTGGAGCGGTAGATGACTGAAACTGCCTCGATTGTAGTTTCATTATCTGATAACCTGCCTTTGGCAACAGCGGTAATGGTGCCGCCGGTTACGTTTTCTGAAAATGCCCAATATATCATCCTGTTCGTTGGGAAAGCCGGGTCGATGCACAGACCCAAAAGGCCGCCCTGCCCGGAGGCATTGACGGCAGGAATACCGGTTATTGCATTACCAACTGTCCCTGTAACTGTTACAATACGCATGCGTCCTGCTTTTTCCGTCACCAGCAACCTGCCATCCGGAAGGCTTGTAATTCCCCATGGGCTGGCGAGGGTGGTGGTGACGGCATTCGCCCGGTAAGCAGTGGTGGTCTTTACTCCGTTGATCCTCGTTTGCCCTGCAAAAGCAGAAGGATAGTTGGCATTTGGTGGATTGGTTTCAACCGGGTTCCCCGTAGCGGGATTTTGGCCACCGCCACTGGTTGTGCCTTTTTTTGAACAGTTAAATAAACCAACTGTCGTACAAATGATGATGAGATATGTGATGGTAGTTTTCATGTTTCGTTATATTATTGAATCAAAAATCCCATCCTTACTTTGAGTTGGTGATCATTTTGATTTTCTGCAACCATTTCCTGATTTCTGTCTTTGCCTGTTTTTCTTTTGCTCCCTCCATTACAAATAATATTCCATCTCTTTCAATCCCGCCTTTGATTTGATATCCTTCCAGGATTTTACCACCCGGGCAAAGTTCCCTGACCGTTTGGAAGCTGGTTCCAATGCCATAGCCAGCATTTGTATTGAATGGAATCACCGTTTTTCCGCTGAGGTTATATTGCTTTAAAAAACTTTTCATTGGTGGCGGCAGTTGCATGCCCCAGGTTGGGAACCCAACAAAAACGATGTCATATTTTTCAATGCTATCGATTGTGGTTTTCAACGGTGGTAAAAATCCTGTTTCATTTTCCTTTGCTACTTGTTGTACGATAGCCTGGTAATTTTTGGGGTAGGGGGTTTGAAGTTCCAGTGCTACCAGCTTACCTCCTGTCTCTTTTTGGATGATCTCAGCTACGGCTTTTGTATTGTTGGTACGTGTAACGTAAACGATCAAAATCTTCTCTCCCGGCACGGGCTGTTGGGCTTTAGAACAGCTGGATAAAAGGCTCAAGCCAACTAAGAAGGAGAGATATATTCGTTTATTCATAATTTTTATTAGGACTGGTTTAAAATTTTGCACGTAGCAGAACTGCCTACCTGTCAATCATACTTTGCGCCTGTGGCTGATAACGATTACCCTGCACCGTAATGCCGGCAACGGCTTCATCGATTTCTTTCAAATCAGCTGTACTAAGGGAAATAGCTGCTGCCCCAATATTTTCTTCCAGCCTATGCAGTTTGGTAGTACCAGGGATCGGAACAATCCAGGGCTTTTGAGCCAGCAGCCAGGCAAGGGCTATTTGGGCTGAACTCGCCTGGTTTTCGGTTGCCAGTTTGCTTAACACATCCACCAATGCGCTGTTTGCTTTTCGGTTTTCTTCAGAAAAACGCGGGACTGAATTGCGAAAATCTGTGCTGTCGAAGGAAGTGGTTTCACTAATCTTACCGGTAAGAAAACCTTTGCCAAGCGGACTGAAAGGGACAAAGCCGATTCCCAACTCTTCCAATAAAGGTAGTATCTCCTGTTCCGGTTCTTTCCACCAAAGCGAGTATTCACTTTGTAACGCTGCAACCGGCTGAATTGCATGCGCTTTGCGAATGGTTTTTACCCCGGCTTCCGATAGGCCAAAGTGTTTTACTTTTCCCTCAGCTATCAAATCCTTTACTGCGCCTGCCACGTCTTCAATGGGAACTTTCGGGTCAACGCGATGCTGATACAAGAGGTCAATGACGTCTGTGCGCAACCGGATAAGGGATGCCTCTACCACGGCTTTTATATTTTCGGGCCGGCTATCTAATCCGGCGACGGGTTTTCCCTCTTTGAAACCAAATTTTGTAGCTATCACAACCTCCTTGCGAAACGGTTGCAATGCTTCACCCAGCAGTTCTTCGTTGGCGTACGGGCCATAAGCTTCAGCGGTATCAAAGAACGTAACGCCCTTTTCGTAAGCGGCACGAAGGAGATTGACTGCATCCTGCTTATTGGTGGCAGGGCCATATCCAAAACTGAGTCCCATACAACCCAGGCCCAGTGCTGATACTTCCAGGCCGCTTTTTCCTAATACTCTTTTTTGCATTTTTTGTTTTTTTCAGTGAATCCAACTGGTGATTTTCTTTCCTCCAGCCATTTTGTTTTTCACTTTACTCCGCAAAAGTCGGTCCATACCAACGCCTGGTAGTGATACGGATTACTGTTTTACCAACCAGTTTTACTGATTGCAACCCGTGGTACCAATTAGAGGGGTGGGAATAGTTAGTTTTGACTCAGAAAAAATATAATTATGGATACGATGAGGCGTTTTGAAACCATCAACGATTACAATATATTCAATAATACCGAGACACTTCACCCGCAGGTGAGTGTGATCAATTTTTCAAACGCCAGTCCGAGGGAAGGCTCAAGAATGTATTTTGGTTTCTATACCATTCTGCTGAAAGATGTGAAATGCGGTGACATGCATTATGGGAAACAAACCTACGACTACCAGGAAGGTACGCTGGTATTTCTTGCCCCAGGCCAGGTAGCTGGTGTAAACAGTAATGGAGACTTATACCAGCCTAAAGGATACGGACTCGTTTTTGATGCTGATTTTATCCATGGCACCTCACTTGGAAAGCATATTTCTGACTACAGTTTCTTCGGCTACCAGTCAAGCGAAGCCCTTCATGTCTCGGAGCGGGAAAGGTCAATTATCATGGATTGCCTGGGCAAGAT
This sequence comes from Bacteroidota bacterium, assembly GCA_040386335.1. Classification (GTDB taxonomy): domain Bacteria; phylum Bacteroidota; class Bacteroidia; order Chitinophagales; family Chitinophagaceae; genus JAZKFT01. Next base: position 19,208 of record JAZKFT010000006.1, on the reverse strand, counting down.
AGAATATGAGTTGCAACGTGCCATTGATAAGCATAGCAAAGGATTGATCATAGCGAACATTGAACTATTTCTAAACTACTGTCTTCGCTTTTACGAACGCCAGTTTATAACCCGCGACACAGTAAACAAAGGCATCCTGGAGCGGTTTGAAACGATGTTGAACGACTATCTCCAGTCGGACAGGCTACAGAGTATTGGCTTGCCTACCGTGGCTTATTGCGCGGGGGAATTGAATGTATCTCCAAACTATTTTGGTGATTTGGTGAAAAAGGAAACGGGGAAGTCTGCACATGATCATATACAATCAAAACTGATCGATGCAGCAAAAGAAAAGATCTTTGTACCCGGCAAATCCATTAGCGAGATCGCTTATGAATTAGGATTCAAATACCCGTCTCATTTCAGCCGCTTTTTTAAGCAGCAGGTCGGTGTTACGCCTAATGAGTACAGGGGGATGAACTGAATTGGCTGAGGATTTTCAATTGACGTATTTTAATCCAATATGGTTCTTCAACCTCATGCTTCAGGCCTTCCTTGTCTCCAGTAATTTATTAAAATGTTCCTGGTAAGTATTGCCGATGGGGATGATACGGTCTTTTATATAGATCTCCTGGCGCTCAATGGAATTGATCTTATCCAGCGCAACAATAAACGATTTATGAACCCTTACAAAACGGTTAGCTGGTAAAACTTCTTCCAATTGTTTCATGAGCTGCAATGTAATGACACGCTGGGTTTTAGTAAAAATAGAAACATAATTTTTGAGTCCTTCAATAAACAGGATATCGTCCAGTTCCACCCTTACCATTTTGGTTTCCACCTTTACAAAAATGTAACCACCGGTAGCGGGATGCATTTCCTGTGAACGATCTATTTTCTGCGTCGGGTTTTTCAGGTTGTATACTTTCTCAACTGCTTTATAAAACCGCTCAAAGGAAATGGGTTTTAAAAGATAATCCACAACGTTGTGTTCAAAACCGTCTATCGCATATTCGTGGTAAGCCGAAGTGATAATGACCAGTGCCCTGTTTTGCAACAATTGCATAAACTGTACGCCGTTGAGTTGCGGCATTTGGATATCTAAAAAAAGGAGGTCAGCAGGGTTACTGTTGAAATGTATCAAAGCCTCCATGGGATTCGTGAAGGTGTTGGCCAGTTCGAGGAAAGGAACTCTGCTAATATGATCTTCAAGCAGTTTTATAGCCAGCGGCTCGTCATCAATCACCAGGCATTTGAGCATCGGGAGGGTTGTTGGTTGGCTCATAAAGGTAGCTGTAAATTCACAATAAACTTTTCCCCGCTTTTGGTTACGTTAAGCGAATGATTTTTGCCATAAAGGAGGTCGAGCCGCTTCTGCACATTCGGAATGCCGATGCCGCCAACACTGTCTTTCTGATAATTATTACTGAAGTTCTCAATCGTGAAATCAAGCTGGTGATCGCTTACTTTTAAATAAATATCCACCGGCTTGTCCGGATCTGTTAGTAGACCGTGCTTACAGGAATTTTCTATAAGCGGGAATAATAGCAAAGGAGCGATGCGTTTCCCTAAAATATCTCCTTCCATCGAGAAATTGATAAAAATATCCCCCTCGTGGCGCAATTTTTCCAGGTCGATATAACTGTTGATATGCCTGATCTCCTTATCAAGGCTCACTTTGTGCTCAGCGTCTTCTTTTTCATACAGCACATACCGCATTAATTCTGACAGCTTCATAATACTGTCGCCTGTTTTCCTGCTTTTTTCAATAACAGCCAATGAATAAATATTATTCAGAGCATTGAACAGGAAATGCGGGTTCACCTGCATTTTTAAAAAAGACAGCTCAGCCTGTAGTTTTTGATTCTCAAGTTCCTTTCTTATTTTTTCGTGGAAATACCAGGCAACCATCAGCCGGTAAGCGAATGCAATGAAAATAATAGAGAGTGTAAAGTAAATATTGGTTTGCAGGTAGGTTCTGAAACGGTAGCTGAAAGGACTTAATGAATCATTAATGGCAACTTTTTTTGTGACCCATTTACCAGTCTCGAAAATGGTTGTTAACACTCGCTCTGAACGATAGCTCGTGATCCTGAACTTGAGGTAAACAAAGCACAGTGCTAAAACCAGGCAAATAACCGTTACCCAGATCCATCTTTTTTGTTTGATACCGATTCGTGTAAGCAGGTAAAATGCCACCAGGTAGAACAGCAGGAAGTTCACTGACCCCAGTATTACATAATTAAACAGGATGCCGTCCCACATAATTTTTGCGGAGCTAAACATAGTGGGGAGGTAGCTAAGAAAATACAGCAGGATCCAGGCTACCCAGTGGATAAAAAAAACAAGCCACGGCCTCCTTGAAAAAAGTTGTAAGGTCAAAAGATCAGTATTTAGATAAACTTGGGACACAATGTACAATTTATTGGAAACCTTGAGTCCTGCAAGCTGGCAATTTATTGATTATCACTACGGGCGATTTGACGTCCCCACAATTTCAAAGGATGAAGCTGACTTGCTGGACGATGAAAATTCATCTCCCGGATTCCTGATTTGGTCATCTGAAAGTGAAATTTTGTTGAATAGTTAACCTGCTACCCCCCAAAGCTTTCTACCTTAACATCCGAATTTATCAATAGAACTGCATCAGCCAGATGCAGGAGTACTCCAGGAGCGATAAGCTGATCATCGGAAAGAAAAACAGGACCAAAACAAATCACCCATTCCCGAAAGGGTTGGTATAAAAACTGAAAGAGACATGCGCCAATCAACAACTATAAGTTTTTCAATGAAACGACTACTGTTTGCTTTTATCGCCTGCCTATTTATTAATAGCGGTATTTTCTCTGAAGTATTTGCACAAAAAAAGGATGAAGCCCGGCAAGTGCCAAAGATCATTGAAAAGGTACGAATCAGCGTACTGGACCTGATGGATGGCACCGGGTTGGATAGTGTCTATATCACTGGCGGAAAAAAAGGACAGTACACAAACGAAAAAGGGATCGTTGAAATTGACAGTGTTCCCGGCGGAACGATGGTTTTTGCAAGTAAGAATGGTTATTTGGCCCAATCAAAAAAGGTTAAAGCCAATATGCAGATCCGTCTCGCCAAAAAAGAAATAGCATCCGCCGCCAATGATTATCGAAACGGATTGTATGAACGGCCTGCTGAACATTTTTCCGGCGCCGCTACGATCGTATCGGGCAATGATCTGCGAAAAATAAACCCGGTAAATTTTATTGAAGCTTTAAAATTTTATGCTCCGTCATTCATCGTTACAAGAGATATTCTGAATGGCGATGATCCGAATGTTACGCCATCTGTAAAGATCAGGGGCGCCTATAATTTTCCTGCTTCGGCTACTATTGCCAGTCAATCAGGAACTATTAGTACCGGTGCACAAATCAACCCTTCAGTTGGTGATTTTGTCGCCAGTAATATCGCCAATCCCGATCAACCGGTTATTTTATTAAATGGTGTGCAGGTGGCACTACAAACTGCACTCGATATTGATATCAACCGGATTGAGAGGATCACCATTTTAAAAGACGCTGCAGCAACAGCTGTGTATGGTGTGCGTGGCGGAACCGGCGTTTTATACATACAAACCAAATTGCCGCGGAAAGGAGATATCAGCGTCACTTATTCCGGGCAGGTACAGGTTACAACTCCCGACCTTTCTTCTTACAGCGTTTTAAATGCTACAGAGAAACTACAGTTAGAACAGGGTGCTGGCTTTTATACCAACAATCCTTCTTTATACCAAAGCCGTATAAGCGAGGTTAATAAAGGGACCAATACAAATTGGCTGGACGCAGCGACCCGCACAGGTGCCGGCAGCAAACACACCTTATCACTAGAAGGTGGTGATGATGATATCAACTATGGCCTGGATTTTTCCCTTAATAATATATTGGGTGTAATGAAAGGATCAGACCGGAAGAATGTAAATTTGGGGGGCTTTATAAGTACCCGGCTTAAGAACCTTGTGATCATCAATTATCTCAGTTACTTGAGATCAGATGCCTCTAATTCAACTTATGGCAGCTTTAGTGACTATGCCAGGCAAAATCCTTACTGGAATCCCTATGATCCGGGAACGGGTGAAATGGCCAGGATATTGGAAGACTATACTTTCCAGGGTAATACGGTACGTTTTTTTAATCCTGCGTACAATGGCACTATTTCAACAACAGATAAAACGGTCTACTCCCGCCTGGGCAATACAACCAATATCAACTGGATGATGGGTTACGGTTTCAATTTGAATGCAAGGTTTGGGATCAGTAAACAATCTGATGAACTGAATTATTTCCTTCCGCCTACACATACTGCTTTTGCTAATTATACCCCCACCCAGTTTTTCCAAAGGGGAAAGTATAATCAAACCAGCAGTGAGTTTACCAGCCTGGAAGGAACCCTAAATCTGAATTACAATAAGAAATCCGGTTTGCACCAGTTCTATGCATCAGCTGGTGTAACAGGCCTGCAAACAAAAAGCACATCTGCCGGAATTGAGCTGGTTGGGTTTGTTACGGATAAATTGTCTGATCTCGCTTTTGGAAACGCTTATTCCAATACACGCCCCACAACCGGTGTCATTGAAACCCGTTTAGTTTCAGGTTACGGAAATTTTGCATATAGCTATGATAACCGTTACCAGGTGGAAGCTACCATAAATGCAGACGGTTCTTCTCAATTTGGTGAAAATAACAGGATGGCTTCACATTGGTCTGCAGGTGCAAGCTGGAACCTGCACCAGGAAAGGTTTTTTCATGAAAACAAGATCTTAAACCAGTTGCGTGTCCGTGCCAGTGTGGGTACAGCGGGCAACCAGTTTTTCCAATCCTACCTCGGTCACACTTATTATAATTATTATACAGACAGGCAATATATACAAGGCGGCAGTAATTCAGGAACAAGAGGTATCGGGCTGGGCGCTTTCTTAACAGGTTTTGCAAATAAAAATATTAAGGCCCCGGAAACACAGAAGCAAAATATAGGAATAGATGCTGTGTTGTTGCAAAACAGGTTATCATTTCGTGTAGATGCTTATAGGAACAAAACTAATGGCATCGTTTTGCCGGTTGTTTCTCCTGCATCAACAGGGTTTATCAACTTTACATACTATGATAACCTGGGCGCCATTGAAAATAAAGGGATTGAGTTCGATCTGAACTACGCCATCATCAAAAATGCTAAAAAAGGCATTGTATGGAATATCCGTTTGAATGGCATTCATAATGAAGATCGCATCATCGCTACTTCAGAGTGGCTGGACAAAGTCAATAAAGCCAATGATGCCATGCCGGTTGATCAGACAAGGCCTCAGCCACGTTATATAAACGGCCAATCTCTTACAGCCATCTGGGCGGTTCATTCATTAGGCATTGATCCGGCCACTGGCAAAGAAAAATTCCGGAAGGCGAATGGCACGGAAACATTTACCTGGGATGCAGCCGATAAAATTACTGCCGGAGATATGTCGCCAAATTGGTTGGGCTCTTTCGGAACAAACGTGACAGTAAAAAATATCACCGCCGGTATTTATTTCAATTACCAGTTTGGTGCAAAAATGTACAATCAAACATTGGCAGACAGGCTGGAGAATGCTGATCTTACTTATAATGTAGACAGCCGGGCTGCAGGCAACCGCTGGACAAGACCGGGCGATAATGCATTGTACAAGCCACTGTCATTAAATGGTATGGCTACATCACCAACCTATGCCACTACCCGTTTTGTTGAAAGTAATGATTTCATCAACTGTTCAGCGATCTCATTGGACTATGCCATTCCACAAAACATCGCAGATAAGATCAAAGCAAAAAATGCAAGGCTGGGTTTTGTTGCCAACAATGTTTTCAGCTCGGGGAGTGTAAAAGCTGAAAAAGGAATTTATTACCCGTTCCACCGCATGTATTCATTTTCTATCACCGCAAGTTTTTAAAGTTTTAAAAGTATTGATATGTACAACAGAGGTTTCAAATTTTATTTCCTGTCTGCTGCGCTGATCATTGTGTCGTTGACCAGCTGTAAAAAGTGGCTGGCTGCAGATCCTCCATTGCAGGTTGATGAAAATATTGTTTTATCAACCGAACAGGGCTTCAAAGAAGCATTGAACGGCGTGTACCTGCAGATGGGAGCCAAAACTTTGTATGGAAGAGATTTAACCTTTGGTTTAATGTCTGTGCTGGGCAGAAGCTATGATACTACCATTTCGCCTGCAATAGCCAATTTGTATTACCAGGGTGCACGGTACAATTTCCAGGACCCGGAACTGAAAGCAACTTTTAAAGACATGTGGAACAATCTATATGTAAGTATTGCTAACCTGAACAATGTTCTTGAAAGTGCGGAGAAAAGGAAAACTGTTTTTACAGGAAATAATTACAATACAATCAAAGGAGAAGCTTTGGCAGTTCGGGCATTCCTGCATTTTGAACTGTTGCGCATGTTTGCGCCATCCCCGGCTGCTGCAGGCTTAAATGCTGTGTCTATTCCCTATGTTAGCAAAATAAGTCCATATGCGGTGCCAGCCTCAACTACTGGTGCAGCCCTTGACTTATGTATCGCAGATTTGAAAGCAGCTGAATCATTGCTCAGTCAGACAGATATGACCACTTCGCGTTTTACACATTGGGCCGTGAAGAGTTTACTGGCCCGTATCTATCTATATAAAGGGGATCTTCAAAATGCACAGACTTATGCTTTATCGGTGATCAACAGTAATAAATTTCCGCTAATCACTGCAGTTAACAATGATTGGATGATGACAAAGGAGCATGTATTCTCATTGTACAGCAGTCTCAACATATCTACGGACTATTACAAATCGGTGTTGAATACCAACCCTGCACTGGGATTTACCACTCAAAACCAGACTGCATTGTATGTAACAGGTGGTGGTGCCACAACCGACTTTCGTCGTGCTTTCCTGGATCCCACAACAGGTGTTGCTCTTGGCAATACTATTATGCCTAGAAAAGCTTATGCAACTGCTACCAATCTTGCCAATGTGCTGCCGATGATCAGGGTTACAGAAATGTATTATATCGCTGCTGAGTGTGCTACCGCTTCTCTTGATTCGATCAAGGCTACAGACCTGCTTGATTCAGTAAGGGTGCATCGCGGTTTGCCTAAGTACACACTAGCCGCTTTAAAAACAGATAGCCTCAATATTGAAATAAGAAAGGAATATCAAAAGGAATTCCTCAGCGAGGGACAAATGTTTTATTACTATAAAAGAAAAAACCTGCCATTCGCCTCATTGCCTTTTACCAAGGTGCCGGTGGTGGCAGATGCCTCCTATGTTTTTATAAAACCGGAATAAGCAACAAACTATTTGTGTACCACAAACAACTGAATAAAAGAGAGCCCATATCATGAATTACTTTAAAAATAAACTGACAGGTAAGCGCCGCATTTTTTCAATGATGGCAGCCTGTACACTGTTTCTGTTCCTTATAACAACCAATATTGTGTATGGACAGGAAAAGACAATTCCGACAGTAAAGGGTGTTGTAAAAAATGACGGCGGCGATGTTTTGGCAGGCGCTACTGTGTCCGTCAGGGGAACTAAGATTCTTACGACCACTAAAAGCGACGGAACATTTGAATTAAAAAATGTACCGGAAGAAGCGGTGTTGTCCGTTTCTTATGTGGGACATACAAGAACAGAAATAAAGTTAAAACCGCGCCAGGCAGAAATAACAATAAGAATGACCTCTTCCAGTGCTGTACTCACTGAAGTAATTGTCAATAACGGTTTGTATAGGAGACCTGCAGGAAATTTTACAGGCGCGGCCAAAACGTTTACCGGTGAAGAATTAAAATCTGTGAATCCTTCGAATGTTTTACAGGCATTGGCTGTGATGGAACCTTCAATCCGCATTGAACAAAACAATGCGCTGGGGAGTGATCCTAACCAATTGCCGATCATCCAGATAAGGGGACAAAATAATTTGCCATTAACGACACAGGGCGGTGCTGCTACAAGTGCCACGCCGGTTTCCAATGGAGATATCATGTCAACTTATTTACTGAATCCTAACCAACCCCTTATCATTTTGGATGGTTTTCAATCTACGTTGCAAATCATTTATGATATGGACATCAACCGGATCGCCAGTATTACCGTTTTAAAAGATGCGGCAGCTACCACGGCTTATGGATCCAAAGCAGCAAATGGTGTGATCGTAGTGGAAACCAAGCAACCTCTTGCCGGCCGGACACAGATAGTATATGCAGTTAATATGAATGTGGAAATTGCCGATCTTAGTTCCTATCGTTTGCTGGATGCAAAAGGGTTATTGGAGGCACAGCGCCTGGCAGGCGTTTATACCGATCCGAATAATCATTTTAATGATGTTTCTTTAAAGCAATGGTATGATTACCGCAAATACCAGGTTGCGAGTGGTGTAAATACCTACTGGCTTTCACAACCCATACGTACAGGAATTGGCACCAATCATAGCCTCAGTATCAGTGGCGGTGCAAGATCGGTTCGTTATAGTCTTTCCCTTAATTATAATAATGGAGTAGGAGTAATGAAAGGATCCGGCAGGGAAAGGTTTGGCTTAAATTATACACTTAGCTATACAAACAGGAGTTTGCGCTTTTCGAATAACACCACTGTTGGCCATGCCAAAGGATATACGACTCCATGGGGAAGTTATAGTCAGTATTCCGCCCAGTTTCCTTTTTTCAAACCCACCGACTCCGCAGGAAACACGATAAAAATATTTGAACCCACGGGTACAGCACTTGGAATTCCGGGGTCGCCACCCGGGGGTGTTTTTACCAATACCGCGTATAATGCCGGGTTGGATATGAATAACTATGGCTATACCACGACATTTTCCAATAACACCAACGTTGAATGGACCATTAACAAAGAAATGCGGTTGCGGGGAGCTGTCGGTTTTTCCAATAACATGCCGGGTTCTGAGGCATTTTTTCCAGCCGACCATACCATGTTTGTAAATGCTTTAGCAGCCGGGGTTGCTGACCTGGGATCGTATACACAGAGCCGGGGGAAAAATAAATCGATTGATGGCAGGATAAACTTTGACTATAACAGGAAATTTGGCGTACACACCGTAATGGCTGCATTCGGTGTTTCAATGCAAGCCACGGAGAGTAACTCGACTACTGTCCAGGTTTCAGGTCTGCCAAACGATTACCTTAACCAGTTAGGCATGGCAAATGGTTATGGCACTATTATTAAACCAGCGGCAACCAACAATGTTACGCGAAGCCTTTCCTCATACATTAGTGTTAGTTATAATTATGCAGATCGCTATACTGCGGAGATCACAGCCAATGCAAGTGGTTCTTCCCAGTTCGGATCTAATAACAGGTTGGCGCCTTTTTGGGCAGGAGGGGTTGCATGGAATGTGGACAAGGAGAAATTCTTCAAAAAGAACGATATCATTCAGAACGTGAGAGTCAGGTTAACGACAGGTATCACCGGTAACCAGAATTTTGCTGCACACATGTCGCAACCGGTGTTCCAGTATAACCTCCTGAATAATTACAGGCTGCAATTGGGAGCAGTCGTTCAAAGCTATGCCAACCCTGATTTGAAATGGCAACAAACACTAAAGAGTAACCTTGGCGTTACTGCAGCATTGCTAAAAGGAAAAGTAAATATTGGATTCGACTACTTTACTGAGAATACGGATAACCTTATTCTGCCGCTCGATGTAGCGCCGTCAACAGGTTTTGTAAACTACCAGGACAACCTTGGTGCGGTTAAAAACTCAGGGTATGAATTCTCCATTTCTTCACCCATCATCCAAAACAGGACGAAGAATATTTTCTGGTCGCTAAGTTTTAATGTTGGCCATTACCAGAATGAGATTACTAAACTTTCGCCGGCGATTGAGGCCTTGAACAAAGCCAATAACAGCACCACTAACCCTGAGCTGAAACAAACAACTCCATTGCCCCGCTTTGAGGTAGGGCAGTCTATGACCCGTATATGGGCAGTGCCATCATTGGGAATTGACCCAGCCACCGGCAAAGAAGTGTTTGTAAAACTTGATGGCAGTAAAACTTTTGTTTGGGATCCGAATGATAAAAAGCCTGTTGGAGATGGAAACAGCAAATTAAAAGGAATGATCGGTTCAAATTTCAACTACAAGGGTTTCACATTTAATATTAACCTGACCTACCAAGTTGGTGGCCAAATGTATAATCAAACGCTGGTAGATAAAATTGAGAATGTAAACCTGCTTGTCACAAATGCAGACGAAAGAGTGCTTACAGAAAGATGGAAACAACCAGGCGATATTGTTTCTTATAAATCATTGGTGGCAAATGGTACCAATGGTCTACAGCAGACAAATGCCACATCCCGTTTTGTGCAGGACAATGATTACCTCGAAGCAGCGAGCACAACGATTGGATATACATTCCCAACAAACCTGGCCTGGGTGAAGAAGCTGAGATTATCAACGCCGAGATTATTTATTACGCAGAATAATGTATTTCGTTTTGCCACCATAAAAACAGAAAGAGGAACCGGATATCCGTTTTCAAGGTCTTTCAGTTTTGGACTATCAACTACTTTTTAAAAAAAATAATCATGACTAGTAAGCTGTCGCGAATTTCCTGGAAATACTTTCAAAAACTGACATTGCCCGCTGTCATAGCGGTGACGGTGTTGTTTGCCCCGGGATGCAAAAAGTTCCTGGATGTGCCACCGAAGGACCTGGTTCCCCAAGCTACCCTTTTAAAAGATGAGCAGGGTTTTAAAGATGCTTTGACCGGTGTTTACCTGGGAATGGACAAGCCAAAGAATGGCGCCAATTATGGTTTATACACCACTAATTTATCTATGGGTATGATGTCGACACTGGCCTATAATTATGATAATGCTACGGTACCCAATATCGGGGTGGGAGGTGCATTCTTTAACAATGTGGTGTACTATGTTTATTTAGACGGAGAAGTAAGAAAGGAAATTGATGGTATATGGGGAGGCATGTATAATAATATTGCCAACCTGAACAATATCTTAATCCAGATAGGGAGTAAGGAAGAGATATTCAATCGTGATAATTATAACCGGGTAAAAGGCGAAGCCACTGCTTTAAGGGCCTTGTTCCATTTTGACCTGCTGAGAATGTTTGGTCAACCACCTTTGTCAGGACCGGCTGTAAAGGCGATTCCCTATGTAACGCAATTCACTATCAGGTCAACTCCTTTTGTTACACTCCAGGCAGGGCTTGATTCCTGTATCGTAGACCTTCTTGCTGCAAAAGATATGCTTGCTGCTACCGATACTTCTGCAGTGTTAAAAGGAGTGGATGATGCGTTTACTTCGTATACGCAAAATCATTTGAACTATTGGGCTGTACAGGCCTTGCTGGCCCGTGTTTATTTATACAAAGGTGATCTTGAAAATGCTGAGATCTATTCAAAGTCTGTCATTGGCAGTAATAAATTTCCACTGATCAGTTCGAATGTTGCCGGCGCGGCCAATATCATCCGCGACAGAACATTCTCCCAGGAGCATTTGTTTTCGGTTTATTCCACCAGCATCAAAGACTATAGCGGCAGTCTTTTTGGAACTGCCACGGCGCTTCGCCTGTTACCCGCAGGTAAAAACACCGTTTACACCTCAGGCAGCGGCAATGCAAGTGATTATCGTTACACGTCCTGGTTTGACAATAACGCGTCAGCTATAAATGTTCCTTCAAAATTTTTCCAGGATAATAACCTGCCCTATGAGCTGCAGGGTAATGTACCCGTTATCCGTGCTTCTGAAATGTATTATATCGCTGCGGAGTGCGCCAACAATAAGAATGATATCGCCTCCGGCGCTTCCTTACTCAACAAGGTAAGAGCGGCACGTGGGCTGAATGCATTGAATGCAGCTGGTATCACGAACACAGATAGTTTGTCAACAGAGATCATGAGAGAGTACCAAAAGGAATTTATACAGGAGGGTCAAACATTTTTTTATTATAAAAGACTGAATAAGGATCTCAAACAGGCAACTGGAACTGTCGCTGTAATACCTGCCGGTGTGTATGTGTTTCCCATTCCTGACAAAGAGAAAGAATACAATCGCTAACCAGACCCAGTTTAAAATTATACAATGAAAAAAGGAATTATTTATTTAATCGTCTTTGCCTCCATATTTACGGGCTGCAAGCAAGCCGTACCAACCGTTTTTGGTGAGCCCGATGGCATCTATTTCAGCGCTCCTGCAGATAGCATCACCTATACATTTGCTAAATATCCCAAGCGGGTTTCAGACACGCTTATGATCCCTGTAACTGTATTAGGTAAGGCTGCTGCCATAGACAGAACGATCAGTATTGAAAAGCTTTCCGGTGCGGATATAAATGGCACCGAAGGTGTTCATTACAAATTATTACCGCCCTATACACTCCCTGCAGGTAAAGTTTCTGTTATGCTGCCTGTTGTGATCTACAAAACCGGCGATATGGATAGCCTTTCCATCAGTGTCAGGTTTCAATTGAAGGCAGACGCGAATTTTACGTTGGGTATTTCTGCAAAGACTTCACTGAAAGTAAAAATGGGCTTCCTTCAAAAGCCGCCAACCTGGGGAGACCTTACCGGCACTCAATGGGCAGGTTATTCTACCAACCTCGGCACCTGGACTAAAACAAAATATAAAGCGGTCCTTGACGCCTTATATGACCCTGTCAGCGATACAACAGTGAGTGAGTTTCCTTTTACCAGGTTTGGGCCACCGGCTATTTATATCCAGTATCTCCAGCTTGTAAAAAATCATATCCGCACGAAATACCCGGGCAATTATTCAACACCGCTTGGCGTAGGTGCAACGTTGCGGGACCCTGACGCCAACAATAATGTAATACAGGTAGGGCCTGCTAACTATTGATTAAACTGAAAATGCTTCAAAAAACGTACAATGAAAAAAGTTTTTAGCTATATAATGTTACCGGCGTTGATCGCTTTAGCATTTTGCTCTTGTTCAAAAGACCTGGGTGATTACGACTACGTCAATGCGAATGTGGTTACTATTACTACGGACATGACCAATGTTGACCCTGCCGTCGTGATCAACAATGATTCCATTGTAGTAAAACAGAATGACAGCCTCAGGATAAATATTCTCATTTCTCAAACAAAGCCTTCCACTGATTTGGGATATGAGTGGATGATCATTCAGAGTGCCGCTACACTTGCCAATCCTCCTCAATGGGTTGTGGGAAATACCATGCAGTTGAGAACAAAGATCACGCTTTCGCCGAATCTTTATAAACTGGTAGTGAAAGTGACTGATAAAACAACCGGCGTTTCTTTTTATAAATTTTACTCATTGAATGTAGACACATCGCCCTGGGGTGGTGAAGGGTGGGTTGTTTTGCAGGACCAGGCTGCGCAGGGCTGCGATATTTCTGTTATAACTACCCGTGATGGTGTTGTGCGGGGCACTATTTATCCGAATGTTTATTCATTGGCTAATGGCCGCAAGCTTTCGGCCGGTACAAATAAAGTAACTGTATTGAACTACCTGAATTCATTGCGTATTCAAAAGGTTTCTTTCTTTTATCCCAATGGCGGATTGCAGGTAAGGTCCACGGATTACCTGGATTCCAGTAATTCAAATGGATGGTTCGTAAATCTTCCTTCAGTTGTAAATTTTGAGTCGAACGCAGTAGGTTCGTTGAGTGGCAGTTATGAGGTAATGATCAACAATGGGCAATTGCATTACCAAATTGTAAATACCAACACCATAAAAGCACCGCCAGTGGTTTTTGGTGCGCCACTGATTGGCTCCTGGCCCTCACTAAGCCCTTATTTTATGTTGAACTCAAACAGTTCTTATGTTACTTTCTTCGACAAGGTGAACCGCTGCTTTTTACATTATAATTTGAGCAATAACACACTGATCCCAACAACGCAAGCCGACATAGCTAACCAGCACTGGCCGGCCTATTCAGGAGCCGGTGGTGCTGCCAATCTCACTGTGACTGGAAGGGGATTCGATCTTAACAATATTGGAAGAAATTTAATCTACAGCGAAAATGCCCAGGTGATTGAGGCAGGTGTTGCGAACCCGGCTTATTTTTGCATTTTCCGGAATACAGCCAATGATTCAACATTTCTGTATCAATTCAATTCCGGGTCAACGGGCATTGCAAATAATTTTACGACAGGCAGGTATTTTTTGAAGGATGCTGCCTCCAATGTTGCCGGGATTAACACCGCTTCTATTTTTGCGGTACCGGCCTTTTCAGCAACGTCGCCAAGCAATGTTTTTTATTATGTGCCTGGTAACAGCGCTAACAGTATTTATGTTTGCAATCCTAGTTACACCGGCACTTTGCCTGCTACCACTACCTCACATTCGGGATACAGTTTTCCTGCAGGCACCATTATCAAAACAATGAAGGTTTTCAAATCAGGGTATGCAACTGTTCCCTCCACAGAAGGCAGGGTGCTGGTGGTGGCTACCGATGAAACAGCGAGTGGTGCTGGTCACAAAGTGTATTTCTTTAATCTTACTGCAACCGGTGAAATAAATACGACACCTGCAAATGTGTACACCGGCTTTGATAAAATAGTTGATATCGTATTTAAGAAAGGGCTAGGGCTCTGATAAGAATTAGAAAAAACCAATGTTCAATTGTTAACCTGCCGGGATTACCTGGCAGGTTTTTTTATGCCCTACTCCCAACTCCAACTCCCGGGGGCTCAAGTTTCATAGCCCTGAAGGGGCACAACAAATTAGTTCCGAAGCAATCGGAACTAATTTATTTGGCATTTAAGGGCTGCATTGCGTTATCTTAAGAAAGCCAAAGGGCGTTGGGTTATCAACAACTAACCTGCCGGTGATGAACCTGGCGGGTTTTTTTATGGCCCATTTGCGTACGCACCCTGCGGTGTCGGGTAAGTGTTTTCTGAATGAAATTTGAACGTTCTTTTCCCGCAATAATTTTTAGTTTTCATTTTGCGCAAACGGTTGTCTGGTTGATTTGGAAATGATACTGGCCAGACAAAGAGATGAATACCAGTGTGCGTTTGAGGCAATACCTGTTCCACCTGGGCCCTTTTTTCTCTACCAGAAGGATTGCGTGAAAGAGGTTGTTGTTTTTTGTCTTTTGAGTTTTTGATTTACATTGATCCGGCACTTCCTGAATCAAGTGCCCATTCATATGGTTATTAAAGGGTTGTTATCTTCCACTTTCTTTTTTTGTTTCATGGCGTTTAGCCTGGCCCAGACCAACCTCAAAGGTGTGGTATTGGACAGTTTAAGCGGAAAACCTGTGGAGGGCGCCAGTATCTATTTTAACGGCTCGCAGACTGGTACCACCAGCAATAAACAGGGAATATTTAACCTGAAGCTGCCTTCCACACTACAACAATTGGTATTCTCTGCTGTAGGTTTCAATACGGTGCTCTTTAGTACAGAAGATATTGTGAATCCGAAAGGTTCTGAATTTGTGATTAAGCTTATTCGAAAAGAAAATGAATTAGAGGAAGTAGTAGTAAAGGCAGTAACCTATCATGGAGTTGACAATAAGTTTTGGAGAAAAAAATTCCGGGATTATTTTATTGGAACTGTTGAAGGCACTAATGAATGCGTTATAAAAAATTTTGAGGACATTGTTTTAAAACTGTCACAAAAGGAGGATGTTCTTAGAGCCCGGGCTAACAAAACAATAGAAATAATCAACAACTGGCTTGGGTATAAAATTTATTTTGATTTGGAAGAATGCACCATTGATCTGAATGCAAATTCTTTTTATAATCAGGGATATGCCCGGTTTGAAGATATCAGCAATGGCAATAGGAAAATTCAGAAAAGAAGGGAGGATGTTTACCATGGCTCTCTTCCACATTTTTTAAAATCGTTATACAATGATTCCCTTCACTCGCAGGGATTTGAAGTAAGGGGTGCCCGTGTGGTTCCTAATACTGAGAGAGCCAGGATTAAAGAATTGATGGACAAGAACAAACATAATGTACGTATTGGGCCTGGAACACTTCAAATCGCAAAATCTTCTCCTGACAGTTCAGCTTACTATTATACGGTGTATGTTAGGCAGGCAGATCAAATTATAAGTATAGATAGTATACGCTTAAATGCCGGGGATCTTTTTATTACTGACGTTGAGTTATTTAAAGAATTGTATTTCGATAATTACTTATTGGTTACTTATAAGGGCAACAAATCTGGTCAACCCGGGCTAAACCCTGTAATGCGGACGCTTGAAGCTAGTCAGGCGTATCAGAATTCTTTTCTTTCTTTAAAAGATAACAATAGCGTTTTTGTATTTCCTAATGGAAGGGTAAGCCCGGCTAAGATACTTTTAGTGCAAGGTTACTGGTACACTGTAAATAATGTACAAAATATGCTTCCGTCTGATTATTAATTATTTTTTATGCAGAAAGCCTTGTCTCTCTTGTTTGTGCTATTCATTTCCGCTTCAGCAATCAGTCAATCGCCTGATCTGATCAGAAAGAATATTTTAGGTAATCCAGGTTCTACATTGTATTTGCAAACAGACAGGGATACTTATTTTTCCGGAGACACCATCTGGGCAAAAGGATTTGCTACGGGCAGCAATGAAAACAGCAGTGCTCCTTATTCCTTAACTGCAGAGTTGGCTGATATGAAAGAGCTGAAAGTGCTGTCTTCACAAACTTTTTCCATTACCAGAAACGCTGCTTCCGCTATCATCAATTTGCCAGCAGATTTACCAACAGGAACCTATTTAATCAGGGCTTATTCAAGGGGACTTGTGGAACAGGAGGGCGTGATATTTACGAAGCTTATTAAAGTTCATAATCTGTCTAACAAAGAAAAGGAAGAGCTGATTTATAAAGAAGAACTTGCGTTTTACCCGGAAGGAGGACATTTTCTTGCAGCGGAAACCAATCGTGTTGCTTTCGCTTTTACCGGAAAATCCGGTCTGCCAGCTGACATGTCGGGGAAGATTTTGAATGCTGCAGGAATCTTCATCTGTACTTTTGCAAGCTCACACAACGGGATGGGCGTTTTTTCCATAAAACCGCAGGCGAAGGAATCTTATTTTGCTGTAATTGATAGTGACCCGAACCGAATTCGATACCCGTTGCCGGTTGCAGGTAAAGGAGTAAACCTCTCAGTTCAAAATGACAGCAATGCTATCTCATTTTCCATCAGCGCTCATTTTACCGATCCTGGTAACCAGCCAGCTTTTTTGGTTGTGCAAATTGGCAAAAAAAAGGTGTATGAAGCTTTCCTGAAAGCCGATAGCACAATGAATAATGGAACTATTCCTGTAGGTGATTTCCCTTCGGGTGTAGCACGACTGAGTGTATTTAGTAAGGATACTTTACTGTTGGCTGAAAGGCTATGCTTTATCGACAATAAAGAATATGTACTACCTGCGAACCTTACCGTTTCCTTGCTGAGTAAGGATTACAGGGCAGAGAATTTGTTCTCTCTGAATTTAGATGAACCAGTACCGGGAACATTTTCCGTAAGTGTTACTGATGCCGGTTTTGAAGAGCCCGGGGCGGAAAGTCAAAATATATACGCTTCAAGTCTTTTAACCTGTTATTTAAAAAACAGGGTGTACAATTCCGGAAAGTATTTTAATGGCGGGTATAAAAATTCAAGGGCGTTGCTGGACCTGGTAGTGCTTACAAATTCTTGGGGCGGCCCTAAATGGGAAGAAAGAAAAAATATACTTGCTACTGCAACAACAGGAAGAGAAATCTTATCCGGGAAGATATGGTATAGGGGAACCCGCAAACCCTTTGCTAACAGCTCAGTGTTGCTGGTTGCCTTGTCGACAGAAGATAGTACCACGCAAACGCTTGCATTTTTAACGGATAGTGCAGGAAGGTTTAATACAGGTAAAGTAAACCTCGTTGGAAGGAACCGGCTTCTTTTTAGTAGTATGAAAAAGAAGAGCGATTTTATCGACGTTGAACTGGATCAAACCCGTGCCATGACAATACCGTTTCGATTTCCTAAAATTATCGGTACTCAAATGTCAGCAGGTAATCAGCCGGGCACGATTTATGACAGCCTGGCCAAATCCTGGGGCTATTTGAATGACGTGGTCGTACAGGCTAAACGCAAAAGCAGGCTTCAACTATTAGAAGGGCGTTATGCGAAGGGGCGGTTCAAAGAACTTTATGGAGAGGTTTACGATTTGACCGAAGTCAAAAACAGTTCGGGCAATATATTGGATTATTTAAGGGCGCGCTACCCCGCAATACAAGTGGAATTGGATCCAACGGGTAATTATAAAGTGACGGCCAGAAATTCAAGTGGAGAGTTTGCCAGCGTGCCTATTTATCTGAATGAAGTCCTGGTATGGGAAGTGACCGACCTATTTGGTGTCATAGCGGAAGACATAGCCATTATTAAAGTGGTAGAGAACCTGGTGCCCGGAGAAACAGCCATTGCGATGTACACTAGAAAGGGCATAGACTACACAGCAGCGAACAGTAATTATGCCATTAAATATTACGATGGCTTCTCCAGGCCCGCACAATTTTATAGCCCGGTTTATCAACCAGGGCAACCCACTACTGTAAAGACAGATAACAGGATAACATTACTTTGGAATCCCAAAGCTGCAACATCGAAGCGTATTAACTTCATTCCTATACATTTTTACAATAATGATAGTACTAAAGTTTTCAGAGTAGTAATTGAAGGAATTTCTGAAGATGGGAAATTGTTATATTTTGAAAGAAGCCTTTAGGGGCGATAATGCGGTTACCTGTTTTTTATGGCAGTCACCTTGAAGTAAAGAGAACTTAATCTGCCATCTCTTTAGCCTGGACAAGCATAAACAACGCCGCAATAGGCGCATTGGCCCCGGATAGCCGGGTAGACTGTCAATGCAGGGATACGAAATTCTTTCTGAAAATGCGATCAGGCTATTTAGGAACAGCTCCAATATTGCTCAAATTATCATGCGGATTATATTTAATGCCAGCTGCGTATCCTGATACAAAATCGGGACTGTAGAACTGATACCCACCAAACCGACCCTACGCGCCGGAACACTCTATCTATTTTTCAATGAAAACCTGACGACAAACCAAACGATAAGCTCCATAGGAGCTCCCTGTTTATAGAATAACATCCCAATAGAGGAAGACCAGCTCCTATGGAGGTGTGTCACGTAAAATATCAGCCAGATTGCTGGTGATATCTGTAATTGTATAAATGATGGCAGCCGGCCTGCCGTACACGCCCTGCAGCGGGAGTG
>JAZKFT010000005.1:0-214844 GCA_040386335.1 Bacteroidota bacterium | reverse complement strand
GGCAGTGTACTTCCGGTTAAATTCAAATTGCCGGTTTCGTTCGAGCTACTTAATATGATATTGAAACCGGTGTTTTGTGGTAAACCGCTAAAGCTATAGTTACCACTTCCATCTACCTGTACACTCTGTATCACATCATTGGTGGCAGGATTAACTAAATTTACCCATACACCACTGGTGATGGCAGTTTCACTGCTATTGATAGCGTTGCCGTTTACATCATTCCATACATTACCTGAAATCGTAGTGGGGGCGGTGAAGTTCAATACCGCAGTGCCTGTATTGCTGCTTAACTGGCCGGCAGCATCCACAGCTTTGAATGAAATCGTAACGCTTGTATTGCCGGTTTGGGTTGGATCCACCGTGATCGATGGTACCGGTGCTCCGGTAGGATCTGTTGGGATACCATTGGGATATGCTGCCTGTATGGCTGTAAGCGTAGGGTAGCTCACACCGCCAATAACAATTGTGGTGGCTCCTGTTGGGAAAACAGTAAGGCGGATGGCAGTAACCAAAGTTGGGTCAATGCTGAAGGCAGTATTGGTAAATGTATTGGCAGGTACTACAACCTGGATCGCGCCTCCGGGGTTTGTACCACCGTTATTGCTACCACTTCCTGCTGTTGGCGGTTGCTCGATGCCAAAGTTCTGATTGGTCAACGCGATGGTGCCCGTAGTTATCGCGATCACACCGGTTTGGTTCGAAGTGTTGGCGATACCGCTGAGGTTGGTACCGGTGTTTACAAAACCTGGTGGCAGCACACTGGCCGTTAGGTTGAGGTTGCCGGTTTGATTCAGATTACTTAATATAATATTGTAACCCGTGTTTTGCCAAACACCAGGGAAACTGTAATTCCCGCTAATATCTGCCTGTACACTTTGGATCACATCATTCGTGGCAGGGTCTACCAAATTTACCCAAACACCGCTGGTGATGGGGCTTTCTCCGCCGTTTACCGCATTGCCGTTTACATCGTTCCACACATTTCCGGATACAGTTACTGTAGGTCTGATAGTTGTACCCACCAATAAGTATATGGTGGCATCGGCACATAGTGGCTGCGGTGCTACCACTGTTACATCACATATAACGTACACAACCTTATCCGGCCCCTGGTAGCCTGAAGTTGGTGTATATAAGTAGCTTCCGTTGGCAAACATTTCTACTGTACCACCGTGCTCAGTGGTGAGGACAGTGATACTTGTAGCAGGTCCGCCAGTGTTGATGGTGATTCCATTTACACTTATCGGGTTACCATTCGGATCCTTATCGTTTCCGGCGAAATTGCCTGTTGCAGGCGTATTAACATTGGTGTATGTAAAATCATCTCCTGGTATTGGCGTGTTATTGGCCGCGCCATTTTGGTCAGGAAGCACTGTAAGTGTAACGATTGCTTTATCACAGGATGGTATCGCTGCATTATCGCAAATAGTATATTCAAGATCTGCAGTTCCGATAAAACCCACCACAGGTACAAAAGTAAATGTGCCATTGGCGTTAAGGGTTAGGCTGCCAGCATTGGCTACAGGGATGCCAGAAGCATCCACACCACCTACATTTACCGGACTGGCCAATGTACCTGCTGCATCCGGAGTTCCATCGCCATTGCTGTCAAAACGGAAACTGGTTACCGCAAAACTATTAGCCTGTGGGTCTGCATCGTTTAGCACCAAATTACCGCTAATGGGTGTGTTAAATGTGAAATATGCGTCGTTGTTAGCTATCACGCTGTTTTGACTATATGGCATTGGCGACACAGTAATCGTCAGCAAGGCCTGATCACAGACCGGCAGGTATCCATTGTCGCATATAACGTACGGAACTTTAATATCTCCTGTAAAACCGGCAGCCGGTGTGAATACATAATTGCCACTGGCATCGAAAGTGAGTGTGCCTGCATTAGCAACAGGGCTGCCATTGCGATCTACACCGCTAACTACAGCACCAGAACTAATAGGCGTGCCACCTGAATTCAGGAAGTTGGTGAATGTTTGGGTATGACCTTCCAGGTCGAAATCGTTTATAATAACGCTTCCCCCTACTGGTACATCTACCCATGTGTTGTTCTGGTCATTTACTGCATGCGTAGTATTGTCGGATCCAACCAACATGTGGATCGTTGCATTGGCACACAATGGTTGTGGTGCTATGGCGGTTACATCACAAATCTCATATACTACGTTATCAGGACCAACATAACCTGCAGGAGGCGTGTACTTGTAAGTGCCGTTGGCAAAAAATTCTACTGTACCACCTTTTGCTGTGGCAAGGGTCGTAATGCTGGTGGCAGCTCCTGCCGTATTAATGGTGGTTCCATTCAGCCTTACCGGATTGGCGTTCAGGTCAATATCATTTGTTATAAAATTCCCATTGACCGTTTTATTAATTTTAGTGTAGCTAAAATCATCGCCGGCAATTGGTGCGTCATTAGCGGCTCCGTTTTGATTGGGCAACACCGTAATCGTTACGATAGCGGGTGTGCATGCTTGCGGACTTGCAACATCGCATATATTATACAATACATCCACTGTTCCAATAAAGCCAGGTACAGGTACAAAGTTGAAAGTACCATTACTGTTAAAGGTCAGGCTACCTGCATTGGTAACCGGGGTACCCGCAAAATCCACCCCGCCTATATTTACTGCACTGCCTAACGAGCCAGTTGCATCTGGTACACCATCGCCATTACTGTCGTAACGGTAGCTGGTTACTGTAAAACTATGTCCCTGGGGATCTGAATCGTTTACGCGTGTATCACCAGATACAGCGCTGCCATGACTAAAATATTCATCGTTATTTGCTATGACGCTATTACCGTTATAGGGTAATTCAGAAACTGTTATATCCAGGTCAGCAGTTGAGCAACTTGTTGCGTAAGCCAGGTAGCATATTTTATACGGTATGCTAACAGTACCTATAAATCCAGGTGCCGGGGTAAAGGTATAGTTGCCGTTGGCATCGAAGGTTAGTGTTCCTGCATTTGCCACGGGGACACCTGCACTGTTAACCCCGCCAACAACGCTTCCGCTTGAAATCGGAGTTCCAACTGCATCCGTAAAACTGCTAAAACTAAAAGCGAAATCCTGTTGTGAAAAGTCATTGGGTAGTACATTTCCCGTTACCGGAAAACCAGCCCAGGTACTGTTTTCATCATTAACAGCTACCAGGGGCCACACAGGGCTTAGCGTAACTATTGAGGTATTATTCGCCGTGTTACCATCGGAAAGGCCTGAGCTAACGGTAGCTGTATTGGTGAATACGCCCGCTACTTTCACCTTAGCTGTAATTTGAAGCGTGGCTGAGGCATTTAATGCAAGGGCACCAATAGTCCAAACACCTGTAGCCTGGTTATAAGCACCGCCGCCATTGTCAGACACATAAGTGAATCCAGTGGTTAAAGCATCTGATACAACAACTGCAGGTGCGTCATTTGGACCATTGTTAGTCACTGCGATTGTGAATACCACGTTCTGGCCTACAACAGGGGTTGAGTTATCCACCTGCTTCACGACCTGTAAATCAGCCTTGGCCAATCCAAAATTTTTGCCGCAGAAGCCATCCGGCGAGCCAATTGGAGCAAGCGAAATCACTGCAGGAGAGCTGGTAAGCGTCCATCCATTTGGTATAGGTGAAGCTAATTTTACCAGGTACTTTTTATTATATTCATAAGTAATATTAACATCATCAAACAACACCCTTTCTGTGGTGGCGAAGTTTGAGTTGTCTGACTCGATAAACCTTATGGTAGTGGTAGCCGATAGCAATGCCGGTGGAACGATAAAGGTCGCACTGCCTGTTGCATCGGCTGTACCTGAATATCTTACCAATGTTGTCCACGGTCCGCTGGCAGAGCTTGCCACCTGGACATCCACAAAGTCTGTTGTTGCAGAACTGAACACTGTCTTGTTATAACTAAATGATAGCGAGGCAGTAGCTGCACCAGCCATATTTGCAGTGCGCTGTGCACCTGCCTGGGTGGCAAGGGCATTCCCCTGGATTTGCAATTGGTTTAATATTACCTGGATATTGTTACTGGAGAAATTACCAGCATCAACAATTTTTGTCCATGGCGCAGCGCTCCAGTTTTGTGTACCATTGGTACCGGTGGCGCTTCCATTTGTATTGAAATTATCGATATAAGTGAAGGCTGACTGGAAGTCAAATTGGTATTTACCAATGTTTGCTCCTGTGGCAGTAGGCTGGGTTTGTAGCAGCGGTTCACCGGCATCCAATACACCATCGCCATCCAGGTCCTCATACAATTCCACATTAATGCTACCAACGCCGATTTCGCCGTTATTAGCCACCCCATTCAGATTGATATCTGTAAATGTAGATCCTGCAATTGAAGTGAACCCAGGCGTATACAGACAGGGCACTCTTATATAAACAGTTGCTTCATCGCAGTTAAAATTATCGGGAGCCTGCCCGCAAATAGTATACTTAAACTCATCCTCCCCTGTAAAGCCGGGTTTTGGGGTGTAAGTTACCTGGCCATTTGCTCCTATTGATACAGTTCCATTAGCCGGCTGGGTGGTTATTGTTACACTGTTTAAATTGAGCGTGGTCAGGTAGGCAGCGTCATTGGCGGGAACATCAATCAGGATTGGTGTGTTTTGAGGTGTTACCCTCCTTTCGTCATTGGCAAAAACCAACGCTCCCAGGCATTTTGGCTCCATAGTATAGCCTACATCGATTGCAGGTGTAAATGTGGGTGTACCACCAAAGGGTCTTTGTCCCCAAACGGCAGCCATGGGTATATCATTACAGCTCCATACGGCTAGGCCTGAGTTGTCATTGTCCGGATCAGCAATTAGTTGAGATTGTAGTGCCGACAGCGTATAGGAAACATCATATTTTGCTCCGCAGGGACTGGTATTTGGCCCGGCCAGTATATTACCATTATATTTTACATAAATGGTAGTAGCCTGTGAGGGGGTAACCCAAATGGGGTTATAATTCGCCGAATTATTAGAGGATCCGGGCGCCCAGGCGATCGAAGCAAAACTAGTAAGGCGCTGCTCCGGAATCATGTTAAAAGCCCAGTCAAAATCAGCGCCGGCGGCATCGCCGTCCACAACACTGACCGCAGTAAATGCTTTGCCGCCTGTGCTTTGAAACTTCATTCCGGAGGCGGTATTCATATTAAAAACGCTGATGCCGTTGTTGGCAGCCACGTTAAAAGAACCTGTAAGAGGGCTACCAACTGCTCTTGACCAGTTGACGGTAATGGCAGTTGTGTTGGGATTTACAAAAAAAGCGTAAACTGGAGCAGCTGCATCGGTAGAATAAACCGGCGAGTAATAAGTACTCCCATAGAATTGACCTGGTAATATCGGGATATTCCTGGTGCCGTAGGTATCGATTCCACCAAATACCAGGTCTAAACCAACATTTTTATTGGCATACACCTTCGCTCCGGCTTTAATATCTATTGATGTGTTTATGTCAGTTGCCACACCCGGCGTACTGCCTGTACCGTTGTAAAACCATACTTGCCCCTGGTTAATGGTTGGAGAAGTAACATCGATAGTGCCATTACCATCTAAATCCACTGTGATAATGGTACCGTTTTCCTCCGCTCTTGCAAATAAACCTGCATACCTGAATGCAGATGTGCTGTTTAAGGTCACATTCTCACCAAATGGCAACACAAAGAACTGTCCGAAACGCGTCACATCGGAAACATTGGTTTTTACAGTTTGAACGTCGAAAAGCGCGGTTGTTCCATCTACAATTCCGGCATCACCCGACACTTTGGAAACAGTAATTGCAGCGCTCGAAAATATCTTATCCTTACCATCAAACACAATGGTACTGGTAGGTCTGCTCCATGGGAACGAATTGTCAATAACAATCTTACCACCCGCAGGTATCAGATCGGTAGGGTAGCCAGGGGCTACGCCATTCGTCAGGTCGGCATCCCCCCAAACCAGGGTGGTTGATTGGTTTGAATTCTCAATATCTGCTTCATACCCGTCTTCCCAATGGTCGTAGCGAATAATTGTACCAGGGTATGGAATGGCAATACTTACAATCGTCCTGGCGTTGGTGGAAAGATTATTAGCACTTGCTGCGCTCAATAAACTTTGTCTTAACTGTGTATTATTTTCAGGAAATGGGAGGTAGTATACGGCACTCTTGTTTGCTTCAGCACAAGCGTTTCCAACGCCATCTGTTACTGATATGGACACCGTAGCCTCTTTACATTCTACCGGGGGGTTAGAACATACCTGGTATTTAAATTGATCAATTCCCGTAAAAGTTCCGATTACAACATAGGTAATTGATCCGTTGGCACCCACCTGCAGGAAGCCAGCTGATGGCTGCTGCGTAATGGTAACCGTGGAAGGATTGATATTACACAAGTCATTTGCCAATACATTAAATGTCAATGGAACGCCGATCAAGGCGTCATAAGAATCATTAACTGCAATAATTTTTCCAGCTGTTACCTGGTGGGTAGCACTTGCGGGACTACCACATCCTGTTGCAGTTGCAGTAATTGTAGCAGTACCACTCCAGTTATTAGTATAAGTTACCTGGCCCGTACTTGTATTGATCGAATTGCCGGATCCCAGGCTGGTAGCATCTAATGAATAAGAAATACCAGTACTGTTAGCAGCCGTTGCGGTATACGTAACCGAACCTGCACCTATACACCTGTTACTCGTAGCACCCAATGCAAATACAGGTGTAGCGACAAATGGAGTCATAGTCACTGTATGCGTAGCCGTTTTCTGGCCTCCACAGCCTGTAGCAGTGGCGGTAATAATTGCGGTACCTGTATATCCCGCTACATAGGTTACCGCACCTGTTGACGTGTTTATAGTATTTCCGGCACTAATGCTGGAAGCATTTAAAGAATAAGTAATATTTGTAGTATTACTGGCGGTAGCCGTGTAGGTTACGGTACCTGCACCCTGGCAACGGGTAGAAGTAGCACCCAGGTTAAATACAGGAGTACCGACGATATTAGCGCATTCTATGATCATGCGACCACCGGCTCCACCGGCGCCATTACCGGAAGAGCTGCTTACGTCATCCGAACCACCACCCCCACCACCTGGTGCCTGACCGGAACTTCCGTTTGTGACACCGGAGGCATTTCCGCCAGCTCCGCCACCAGTGGGCGCCGAACCACCAAATCCTCCGTTACCAAATCCATTGTTACCGTTTACAGCAGTACCCGCAGATGAGCCGCCGCCCCCGCCCCCATCATCGCCGCCACTGCCACCACTGCCGCCAGAAAATTTTAACGTACCAATACCAGCAGAAGCTTGTCCACCAGAGGCTCCACCTCCTCCACTATTAGCCCTGACCCCACCAAAGCCACCTTTAGCAAGTACTAAACCACTTCCGGCGCCAAAACGGGTATCACCGCCAGTCCCGCCACTTGTATTACCTGTGCCAGACGATAAGCCAATTTGGCCACCTGTGCCAATAACTACTTCATAAGTTTGGCCTGGAGTTACCGATAATTGGCTACGGGAAAAAGCACCACCGCCACCACCACCACCGCCAATTGAAGCACTACTACCGCCTGCTCCACCACCACCACCCCAGGCTTGTATAATGATACTCGTTACACCTGCAGGAACAGTAAAACTGTATGTTCCGGGGTTAGTGTAGGACCCGATCTGGGTACTTTGAGCGTTAGATAAAAATCCAAAGCCAAAGAATATGGCTGAAAGGATTGCTAATTTCAGCGCGACAAAATGCTGTGTTAGACTATTGGTTGGCCGTGGTTGTTTTGTGTTACACAGTCCGATTCGATAAATCATCAGGCGTTGTTTTAGGTTGAACAGTATTCAAATAGATTAGGAGATCACGTCCATTTACAGGAGTGACACTATGGTCAATAGATAGATACTTGGAGATAGATTACAGGCCTATTAAAGGGTATTGCTACCGGCAAATGAGACCCTGATGCGGATGATAACTATAAAAGGTGTTGGGTAGATGCAGAAACAGAATATGTTCTGCCAGGTGGTTTATAGGTCGGTATATTTCCTTAATAAAAAATACTAAGGAGATTTATAGATTATGTTGAATTCGATCCGGGAAAACCATCTGTACTGTGTGGGTGTAAAAGGAACGTGATTTTACTCCTCCCTTTCGGCGCAAAGATTGTCATGTTTATACCAAAATAGTATCCCTAAATACCCCATGTTCATATCCCCAAAAATTAGGGGATTGCTCGAAATCGCTTTTGGCATATAAATACTATTAATGCCCCTTACAGCAGTTTGTGTTTACTTTTAGGTCAGATTATGCCACACCATCTTAAACAAATACCCGGCTACCTGGACCCTCAAAAAAGTCCAACTATTTTTTCTAGTTTAGCTAAACCTTCTATAGAATAGTTTGTTATGGCATCAAGGCAACAGGTCGGGATTCAAAAAGAATTGTTACCTGTTTTTACCATTTCTCAATCCAATCTTCACAAATCTTATTTGTTGCCTGGCGATACCAAAATAAATCCATACCTCTCTGTGTCCGCAACCGTATCAATGCTACTGTTAGTGGCTGTATGTGCTTGTAATAAGGATGTAGATAAAAGACTGGTCGAACATTTCAATGAAAATATTTTTGTAAAGGCCAACCAATACAGGGAGAAGGTTTCTGCTGTTGCGGCCACGCAATATGTTGATTCTGTCTACCAAACATTTCCAGCGATCAGCGTTGCAGATAAATGTCGCTACTATAAATACCTGAGAAGTTTAGATGGGGGTAACAGTACAGATAATGCCTTCGCCGGTAAAGGAATGCTTTATATCGACAGTATTATCCATCTAATTGAAGAAAATGACCTTTCAGAAAAAATGTCAAAAGAATATGGCATTGCCTTCAAAATGAAGGGTGAGTTATTTTTCTACAATGGTAAACACAAGGATGCTATCCAGGCTATTTCATTCTGCAAGTATATTACCCGCCAAAATGGTGATTCGTGTACCATGGGAGAAAATACAGCACTTCTCGCACTTATATCCTACAAACAACGAAAATACCCGGATGCTATTACCTACTACAAAGAGGCTATCAGTTGTATTCACCACTGTACAGATGGTAGTTACAAATTTTATCTTATGCAGGGAAACCTGGATAACCTGGGACTGAGTTATGCTGAAATGGGCCAGTCGGACAGCGCAAAAAAGTATTTTGAAAAGACGATTGACTACATAAAAGCCAATATAAACCAATATCCCGGCGAGCCAAAATTTCCATACGAGGCATTGTACACTGCGTACAGAAACCTGGGAGATTTGTATACGGAAAAAGGCGATTATAAAATGACTGAGGAAATTCTTAGACAATGCGCCACCATCAACACTACCCACCTTGAAGACGAGGCTGTGCACGAAACAATAAATGTAAGGCTTGCCGAAGTGTATCAACTCACCGGCAGGCCACAACAGGCTGAAAGCCTCTTACTGGCTGCCAGCAAAAGTCTCAGTAAACTGAATACAAACAGTAACTTAATCTGGACAAAACTGATGTGGGAAATAACAGCAATGAAAGGTAATCCAGCCCTGGCTATGAAATATATGGAGCAGTACTATGTGTTAAAAGATTCAATGACACTAAAAGAAGCACCAATATTAGCCACGAACCCGCAAACAGAATATGAAAAAATTGAGGAAGGTTACCGTTTAAAATTTCTTGAAAAAAACAGCCGCCTGCAAAGCATGTACTTTGAGGCTACGCTTATTATCACCGCACTGTTGACCTTACTGGCGGCTGTGATATTTTTCAATTTCAGACGTTCAAAAAGAATGTATAAAAGGGAATTATTGTTAAACATAGCCCTGGAAAAAAGTAAGCTGGAACTGAAAGAACTAATGGCCGAAAAGGAAAGACTGAAAGAACAGGAAATAAAACGGGAACTTCAGCTACAGGAGACAAAATTGCAGGCCGTTCACCAGGAAGCGATTATTATGCAACGGCGGAGGATCAGTAACGATATGCACGACGATCTCAGCAGTTCGTTAACTGCCCTGCGGTACTTTGTGGAGGATGTGCAGAAGCGCCAATCAGAACCCGGCTTCAAGGAAATTTTTGGCGAAATAAGTGCCGAAGTGGATGCGATCTATAAAAATGCGCGACAATACATGCATAACCTCAATTCGGGTATGGCGGATGACAAGCCGGATGTTGTAGCCTTTTTATATGGTATCCGGACAAAGTTTGCAGAAAAAAAACTACTCCATATTGAGCTATTTCTCGATGAAACGGGCATTCAAGACAAGTTATCACCACACCAGCATAACCAACTTTACCATATTGTAAAAGAAGGGCTTTCAAATATCGTTAAGCATGCCCATGCTTCCAAGGCCGGAGTTTCTATTCAGTTTGCCGATGGGAACTGCGCATTTGCTATTTGGGACGAGGGCATTGGTTTTAAGGAGGAGATTCTCAACGAGGGGCTGGGTCAAAACAGTATCAGGTCAAGAGTAGAGACACTGGCGGGAACTGTTGTATTTGCATCAGCAGCATCAGGAACAACGATCACAGGAAATTTTCCAACACTGTCTTAGTATTTTTAAATTATTACAAGGAAACTGCAAAATCTCCTTCATGAATATAGCACTTATAGACGACCATTTACTTTTGTCTGAAGCAGTCGCGAATGCATTGCGGCAACACATGGGTAACCCTGAGGTTCGCACTTTTACAAATGGCACCCAGTTCCTTTCCTCCAATTTTGCATCCTGGCAGCCCCATCTCGTAATCCTGGATATGCTGATGCCGGGTCCCAACGGTATAGAAGTAATGGAGATCGCCTTAAAACTGCTTGATAAAAATTGCAAATTTATTCTGCTCAGTTCTATTTCGGATGTGTTTACCATCAAAAACGCCATCCGGAAGGGAGCCAGCGGCTATTTATCCAAAGACACACCGCTGGATGAATTATTATCAGCCATAGCAGCCGTTTCGCAAGGTGAACAGTATATTGGAAAAAACCTGAGAGACGGCATGATTAAATATATGTTTGCTGAAGACCAGATCCTGTTTCATTTGTCGCCCAGGGAGAAGCTGGTCCTGGAGAAAATATGCATGGGCAAAATACCAAAAGAAATAGCCATCGACACGGGTCTGAGCCTGCATACTATTCAGGAATATCTGCGTTCGGTGATGAAAAAATTCAAAGTAAACCGTACAACAGACCTCGTGGTTTTTGCCATACAAAAAGGGTTACATAACCCCAATGTAAGGCAATAACATAGCATCGGGATTAGAATAATTCCCCACAGAAGCCTGCAATTTAATACCAGCTCTTTCTGATAGCCATCAGATGCTGCTAATGCTGCCCAGTACAGCTTGTACATCACCGTTTAATAACAATTTTATTCGTGTGCTAAACGGCTGATCCCTGAACCTTGCAGCTTGCCCCCCTACCCTT
Organism: Bacteroidota bacterium; assembly: GCA_040386335.1. Taxonomy (GTDB): domain Bacteria; phylum Bacteroidota; class Bacteroidia; order Chitinophagales; family Chitinophagaceae; genus JAZKFT01. Next base: position 203,440 of record JAZKFT010000005.1, on the reverse strand, counting down.
ACTTTTGCAGCCTTAAACCACTACATGGAATTACAAGCCCTTTCTGCCATCTCCCCTATTGATGGCCGTTACCGTAAACAGGTACAACATCTCGACGAATATTTCAGCGAATATGCGCTTATTAAATACCGGGTTATAATTGAAGTGGAATATCTTTTTCTGCTGGCAGACAAGAAATTTTTGAAACTGCCCCTTAAAGCCCGGCGGCAGCTAAAAGTGGTAATGGACAATTTTTCGCTGGCAGATGCGCAGGAAATAAAACGTATAGAGGCCACCACCAACCACGATGTAAAAGCGGTGGAATATTTTTTAAAAAGCAAACTCACCGAAACTGAGGGTGCCGACGCAAAGGAATGGATCCATTTTGGCCTTACCTCGCAGGACATCAACAACACCGCAATACCCCTTAGCTGGAAACATGCCATGGAGCATGAACTGCTGCCTGCGTTGATGAACCTGCAAAAGAAATTGCACGGTCTGGCAACCAGCTGGAAAACCATACCGATGCTTGCAAAAACGCATGGCCAGCCAGCGTCCCCAACTGTACTGGGTAAAGAGTGGATGGTTTTTGTAGAACGTATCGATAACCAGGTACAACTTTTCAGCTATATTCCCTACGCCGCCAAATTTGGTGGCGCCACCGGAAATTTCAATGCCCATTATGTTGCGTTCCCCAAAACTGATTGGGTGGCTTTTGGAAACCATTTTGTAGAAAATGTACTCGGCTTGCAGCGGATGCAGTTTACCACGCAGATAGAACATTACGATCACCTCGCTGCTCATTTTGATTGCCTCAAACGCATCAATAATATCCTGATCGATCTCTGCCGCGACGTGTGGACCTATATCAGCATGGATTATTTTAAGCAAAAAACGGTAAAGGGAGAAGTAGGCAGCAGCGCCATGCCACACAAGGTAAATCCCATTGATTTTGAAAATGCCGAAGGCAACCTGGGTATGGCGAATGCATTGTTTGAACACCTGTCTGCCAAACTACCCGTGAGTCGCCTGCAGCGGGATTTGACAGATAGCACAGTGTTGCGAAATATTGGCGTGCCGGTGGCTCATACTCTAATTGCCATAAAATCTTTAGAAAAAGGCCTGGGCAAATTGGTGCTGAACGAAGCCAAACTAAAAGAAGACCTAGAGAACAACTGGGCTGTGGTAGCTGAAGCCATTCAAACCATTTTACGCCGTGAAAAGTATCCCAATCCCTATGAGGCTTTGAAGGATCTCACCCGTGGTAAAACTTCCATTACCAAAACGGATATCCATGAATTTATAGAGGGACTCAAAATAACTGGTTTGCTAAAAAAGGAGTTGAAGAAGATTACGCCGCATAATTATACTGGGGTGATGGCGGCGTTTTAAGAAGTCAATTTTCATTGGGTCATTGGTCAATTGTTACACTTTTTTACTCGTCATTTTTAATCTATGGGCATCACTACCGAATTAAACAATGAGATTACAAACAAGCTTGCCTGTCTAAACCTAAGGCAAAAGAAGGCCGTATTATTACTGATGAAAACGATGGCTGAGGGACAAAAGGATTGGTGGAATGAAATAAGCGAAGAACAACAGGCGGGTATTGATATGGCAGTGGCTGAAATGCAAGCTGGGAAATTAACTACGCACGAAGAGATAATGAAAAAATACAAGAAATGGGTGAAGTAATTGTAGGTAAAATACTTTGAACAAACGATGCAAAATTAGGCTTCATCAAAATTGTAAGATTTAAGCTTGTTTGAAAATACAAGTGGTCATTATGAAAAAAATAACGACATACATTTTGCAAACCGTGATGCCTATTGTATTTGTATTGGGTATAGGCATTGTTTATAAACACATAATTTGTAGTATGTCCAGTTCTTCCGAAGATGCAGATTTTATATGCGATATGAATTGGAAAGATGGTTTCATCTTAATTTGTAGCTATTGTGTTATTAAATTCCTAAGTCCGATTCTGGAATTTGATTCCATGATAAAACGTCTTTTCATAACTGCATGTCTGTATTTTATAGCTTATGGATTTATAGCTTTTCCGTTTATACTAGTGTCTTTTTTTCAACCGCTCCCGGTGAATGTATTTTTTCATGCGTTCATTTTGATCGTTCTGGTAGAGTTGTTGTTCCGGCGATTAAAACTCCTCAATCTGATATAAAATTTTGGAAGTTTTACGTTTTAACTAAGTACAAACCAGTTTCCCATTCCTAATTCTTCAAAGCCGTCAACGTATACCCCTTCTGCCTCAATAAATTAAGCACCCCCTGATCCCCGGGCAAATGACCCGCTCCTACTGCAAAAAGCGTTGATTTTGTTTTGGCTATGGCATCAAATTGCTGCACCCAATTGCGGTTGCGGCTGTAGAGCATAATATCCAGGTATTTACTCACGCCGCCTTCTTCACTTTTGGTAAGTGCGTCTATCGAATCCAGGTTTTGCCCCTTATATTCGGACACCAACTGCTGCATCTGCTTCTTTTGTGCACCCACACTGTCTATCGACTCCAGTAATTCTTTGGCCTGCTCTTCATAAGGAATGCTGTCCAGAATGCCCGCCTGGAAAGCCATGGTTTCCAACCCTTTGATATCCAGTTTCCTTTTACCGGCCAGTTCCATGATGCGCATTTCCATACCATCTTTCTGGGGGCAGGCCATCGCCTCTTCACCCACCATTGAACTCAGCAACAAGGGCTTAAAGCTCTCGATCATATTAAAGGGTAGCTGGCCATGATCATCAAACCAGGCTTTTACTTTTTCATATTCGGCTTCGCTATACAGATCCTTTAGCTTTTTGCCATCAGTCATGCTCATCGCGCCCATACCGCCAACTAACTGAACCAGGTCGTCCATGTCTATCTCAAAATACACCTGGCCTACTTTATTGATCACTTTATTAAAATTGGGGCTGATGGTAGCATCTGCTGCACACAAAATATGCATCGTTCCAAAAAAATAGGAAGGTTGCTTTAGCCCATTGCCAGTTACTTGCCAAAGCAGGGTATTATTATCCGCTGCTTTTTCGGGAGCGGGCTGCGAAGTACAGCTAAAACCTAAAAATGCAAGTATACTCATCACAAAACTCATTTTCATACAGATCCTTTTCGCCAAAAATAAGCGGATATCACTGCTTCGGCACAATATTGGCTAGTTGATAGCAGTAGCAGTAAAAAAAATAGAAAAAAATCGAAAATAATTTCCTGTTTTTAGTTTTTGGCACGGTGTTTGAAAAGTAAATAGTGTTTTAAGGGTTTAGGGTTTGAAAATGGGCGGTCTCACCGCCCTTTTCATTTTTATACCCCTCCCAATATGGTTTTTTGATAAAAATGAGGCCTTTCGCCTCCGATTCTCTTCACTTCCTCCCGGTTTTTGCTGGTGTTATTTTTTTCGTTGGTCAATAGTTTTGCTTCACTTAATATTGATAAGCAATACTTAAACCACTACATGAAAAACTTATTCGCAGTTATTTGCTTATCGCTGCTTGTCTTAAATACAGCAGCCCAGGATAAACTTCCTGCATTTGGCAAAATAGAAAAGGCAGACCTGGAGCTGAAAACCTGCGATTTTGATCCCGATACAGAGGCCCTGTACCTGATGGATGTAGGTGAGGTGCAGATCATCGAAAACATTGCTTCATTTAATGTACAAACCGACAGAAGGGTAAGGATCAAAATTCTTAAAGAAAAAGGGATTAAGGAAGCCGACATCAAGTTTCGTTATTACAGTAAGGACCGCTACGAGGATATCAGCGACCTCAGTGGTTTCGTGTACAACCTGGATGATGCAGGAAATATTATCACCACCAAGCTGGATAAGTCGCTCGTTTTCGATAAAAAAGTGAATGAGTACTTTTCCGAAATATCCTTTGCTTTTCCGAATGTAAAAGTGGGAACCGTAGTAGAATACAAATACCGCAGCTATAAGAAAAATGGCCAAATCAATATCGACAACTGGATTTTCCAGAGCAATATGGCCGTAAAATACAGCGCATATAACCTCGTGATACCCTCCTACTTTGACTTTACTTACCAGGTTACACGCAGGCAGGCCGTGGAAATTACCAAGCCGAAAAATGATAGAGAAGGGGTTTGGTACATTATGCGTGACATCCCCGCCCTTAAAAACGAGCCCTTTCAGGCCGGTTTAAAAGATTATTTCCAGCGGATCGACTTTCAGTTGGCCGGCTATAATCCACCCAGCGGCAACAACCGCTCGTTTAGAACCACCTGGCAAAAACTGACCGAGGAATTACTGGAATGGGAGCGCTTTGGCGCTCAAATAGGTAAGAACATTTCAGGTATTACTGACCTGAACCTCATGCTAAAACTGGCCAGGACTGCCAAAGAAAAAACTGTATTGATTTATAAATACGTTCAGAAAAACATGGACTGGAATGGCGGCAGCACAATTGGCTCCGACGGCATTAAACAGGCCTGGGATAAAAAAAGTGGCACAACGGGCGACATTAACCTGATACTGGTTACCCTGCTTAAAGATGCTGGTATAAATGCTTACCCCATGCTGGTAAGTACCCGCGACAATGGCAGGGTAAATACGGCCTATCCGTTCCTCGACCAGTTCGATGCTGTTTACGTTTATGCGGAAGCCGATAACCTTACTTATATTTTAAATGCTGCTGATAAATACAACCCGCCCAACCTGATACCGTACGATGTGCAACTTACAGAGGGTTTTATTGTAGATAAAAAAACGGGTGGCTTTGCCTCCATCAGCGACTACGACCGAAAACTGAAGCATTCAATCGCACTACATATTGAGGTTGATGAAAAAGGACATATCGCCGGGGAAGGACTGATAAACAGTTTTGATTACGGAAAAAATATGCGCACCAAAACCTTCAAACAGGGCAGGCTGAAAGACCAACTTTCCAGCAATGAAGGCATCAAGCTAAAGATCGACTCTATTGAGGTGAAAAACATGGGCAACGATTCGTTGCCACTGGAACAAAAGGTCAGTTTTACCGGCGAGCTGCAGTCTTCCGGGGAATACACTTTTATCCCCTACAACCTGTTCACGAATTTTGATAAAAACCCATTCGTAGCGGAGAGACGCCAAACCGATGTGGATTTCGGATTTAACCAGTCCTATACCATTATGGGTGGTTATAGCCTTTCTGATAATTATGTGTTCGACGACTTACCCAAGAACATGACCATGATCATGCCCGACACCAGTATTGTGGTTAGCCGGCTCATGCAAAAAGATGAGAACAACCTCAACTTCAGGATAACGATGGAATTCAAACGGCCACAGTATAGTGCCGAAGAATATCCTGACGTAAAAGAATACTATAAGAAATTATATGCACTGCTTAATGAGCAAATTGTGATCAAGAAGAAGCCTAAATAAAAACATACCTCGTTTTCCGTGGCTGCCAATTCCCAGGTTAGAAAGGGTCCATAGTACCTGTTGCAAAGAGAATGTTACCGGAAATGTACACACTGCATAATGAACAGATCGTTTTAAAAAAGAAGCCTTAAACCTTACAACATGATCCTGAGAAAACACACACCGTACAGCAAAATCCGGATGCTGCTTTTCACTGCCATCAGCCTGGGAGGGCCTGTTATGGCCCAGGTAGCAGGTTTTGCAACTGCTAATAAATATTCTGCGTTTAGTATCCCCGATTCGTTGATAAAAAATGCCGATGCGGTAATGCGGGAAGACAATCAAAAGTTTATTGTAAAAGATGTAAACAGTGCCACACTCGAAATACATGAAATTGTCACCATCTTGAACGAAGATGGCAGCCATCATTTAGTTTTTGGTGCCACATCGAGCAAGTTTAGCTACCTGGATGATGCCGAAATAAATGTATATAACGCCGTTGGTACAAAACTAAATACCTATTCAAAAAAAGAAATGCAGACCGCCAGTTTTGGCGAGGGGTTGGTAGAGGACGGCAAAACAACTTACTTCAAGGTGAGCGCTCCGTCGTACCCTTTCACAGTGGAAAAAATATACAGTATTAAATTCAGGGGCATACTTAGTTACCCCCAAAATACCATTCAGAGTCCTTATACGTCTGTAGAGCACTTTAAATACGCCGTAACGGTACCACCCGAATTGGGGCTCCGTTATAAAGTGCTGAATAAAGACATGGTGTCCAATTTAACAGCCACTACGGATGGCGCCTCTTTTAACTGGGAAGCGAGCAACCTCGTAGCAAAAAAATCCGAAAAGCATAATGGATCATCGTCCAGGTATGCGCCTAAAATAATATTGGCACCAAATAAATTTAAACTGGAAGATTATGAGGGAAGCATGGCAAGTTGGAAAGATTTTGGCAAATGGTTTTACGACCTCATTGGCAAACGAAACGAATTGTCGGATAAGGGTAAAGCGTTGATACAAACGCTTACAAAAGATGCTACCACCGACGCTGAAAAAGCAAAGCTTATTTACGCATATATGCAAAAAAACATGCGGTACATCAGTATTCAGCTAGGTATAGGTGGACTACAACCGTTTCCCGCAGATTTTGTACAGGAAAAAAAATATGGGGACTGCAAGGCATTAAGCAATTATGCGCAGGCTGCGTTGAGTGTTGCAGGCGTCAAAAGTTATTATGCCATTGTAAATTCCGGAGCCAATGCCGAACCTGCCATGGAAGATTTTCCTTCAGACCCATTCGATCATATTATACTTTGTATACCACAGCCTAAGGATTCTATCTGGCTGGAATGTACCAGCCAAATCCTCGACTTTGGCGAATTGGGAGATTTTACCGAAAACAGGAAAGCATTATTGGTTACAGAAAATGGTGGTGTTTTGGTAAACACTCCCACCAGCAAAGCATCCAACAATATTTTTACAGGCAGCACCCATGTCTATCTAAACGACGATGGCACCGGCAAAGCGGATGCGATGATCACTGGTACCGGTGAATTTAAACATGAGCAGGTAGTATATACCCACCAGCAAAGCGATGACGACAAAAGAAAATACCTGGTTAAAGCCCTTGAATGGAAACAACCGGATGTGGTAACAGTAACGACCGGCAGCCGTTTTGAAAAGCCATACCGCCTGGAAGCAAAAATGGAATACGATCAGTTGCCATCCTTTAAAGCGGGCAGCAAAATGTTTTTACAGCCACGGCTCTACCCTTTGTTTGATGAAGATGTACCGGATAACGACAAGCGTACGCAGGATTATTTTTTCACCTACCCTTACCAGGCGAAAGACACCACTACATTTCACCTGCCAGAAGGATTTGGGGTAGAAAACCTGCCTAAAGAAAAAACCATCAGCTATCCTTTTGGCAAATACAGCAGCCAGTACAAATGGGATGAAACCACCAAACTGCTAACTGTTATTGCCTTTTTGGAAATAACCCAACACCAGGTAAAAGCCGCTGCCTATCCACAATTGATGGAATTCAGAAAAGCGGTAGAGGTAGATATGAATGAGAAGATCGTGGTGAAGAAAATGTAGGAAAGCTGAAACAAAAAATAACCCACCAGCCTGCCGAACAATTGGAAAATTGCTCACGACCGGAACGATCACGAATATGATACAAAAAGCCGGTGGACCCTTTCCACCGGCTTTTTCAATTTCGATATAAACCTTATCTATCTCTTTATAAAATGCGATACATAGTTCTTGCTGCCATCAGTGAGCAATATACGGTAGCTGCCGGTTGGCAACATGGCTACATTGATCCTGGCCTGCGTGGCAGTACCCAATTTCTGCGTTAGTAACAGCCTGCCTTCTGCATCGTAAACAGACGATTGCATAGCCGCACCACCCGTTGGTAAAGTCAGCATCATCCAGTCGCTAACCGGGTTGGGATTAATGACCAAACCACGTGATTGATCAAAATCTATTTTTACAATGATGGAGTACACAAATTTGCCATCCTTATCCAACTGTTTAAGCCGGTAATAGTTAACACCCTTAAACGGTACAGCATCTGTTGTATTATAGGTATGCGTACCGGCAGTGGTACCTTGTGCTGTCACGGTAGCCATCCTGCTGAACCGAACACCATCAATACTTCTTTCAATAATAAACTCTTTGGTGTTGAACTCATTGGCTGTGGCCCATTCCAGGTTTGATTGCTGGTTGCTTTTCCAACCTTTAAAATAGAGCCAGGTTACAGGCAATGCACCCCCGGCATCGGCCAGTACAAAATCGCTAAAGCTGGTAAACGGATCGCTGGTTATACTACCCGTTCCATTGGCAGTTCCGCTGCCACCAAGGTCTACCCAGTTCGTACCTCCATCATCTTTTGCCACCCGCAACTGGCTGGCGTTTAATACCCCGTCGTTACCGTAATAAATTTTCATCCGGGCATTGACAAACCTGGTGGCTGAGCCAACAATGGAAGCTTTGTGGTGAAAACTATTATTAACGGAAGTCAGTGTTAGCGGCAATGTTCGGGTAGTGGCGGCAGCCTTCACCATCTCCACTTCATAGTTTACGCTGGCATCCTCGCTGATATCCTGGTGGTTGGTAATCATCTCCACCGGCTTGTAGAGATTGTTGTCGCCTACAGGATAAAAACGCTCCACATCTGTATTACTGCTATTAATCGATTGTCTTAGTTTGCCATCCACATAGCTGGTGGCCGAGCCGCCCTGGATCCCGGCACCGGATTGTATCTGCACAAAATCCGCGGCGTTAAGTGTTCTTAAAATGCCGTTGACCAAAATCAATGCATGCCCGGAACCACTGCCGCCGATATTCAACTGGCCGTCTACTGTAGCACCTGTTGGGTTATCGATCCGAAGCCTGTTGATCCTGCTGCCAGCAACGCCCTTTAATACCACAGCGCCACTACCTGCTGTTACCACCGAATCGCAACTGATCTCACCGGCATTGTCCAATGTGTTCTTCAAAAGAATAACACCCCTGGCCGCGCCCGAACCCAGAATAAACCGCCCGCTGGCCACTTTGAGTGTACCATTTACTTCCACCTCGGCAGCAGGTATTGTTTTTGGAATGTAGAGTACGCCGCCAGCCTGCACTTCCAGTATAGCGCCATTGTTTATGACCAATTGGTCGGCGAATTGGTCTGTATTAATGCCTACATTATGTCTTATGTATACCGTATCATCACCCTTACCCGGAGGTGCGCTGGCAGCGGTGTAGGCATTATCCGGCGCACCCACTGGTTTGCTTTCCCATATAGCCTTATTGCTATATAATCCGTTGCTGATGCTTCTGAAAATCAATGGATCAACACATAAAAAGCCAGCCAGCCAACCGCCGGTGGTGCCTGGACCACTGGTATTGGCGGCAATTTGTACCGTTATGGCTCCATCTGGCGCAGAGGATGTAAATACTTTTGCTACCTCGTTATTTGATGTGCTGTTCAGCCTGCCTATTTCCGCATTGCCCACCGTGCCTGCCCCATCGTAGATAGATAATAAGTGATTGGCACCAAGGTTTAATTTGTAGATGGTCAACCGCAATTTTTTTCCTGCCGTTGACGGCCTGTACACTTTGGTAAAATTGCCGGCATAATTAACCAGTGGTCCGCCGCTATCGTAAAAGTTGCTATCACAAACCAATAGCTCATTATGATCATTTTGCAAAATGCCGGCACCATAACGCACATTCACACCAGCTGAGGTATCAGTACAGCCGGTTAGGGTTGAAGTCGTTTTTACCCTTAAAGGCACCGGTTGCAATGATGGCCGGGTAACAGCAAAGAAAGAATCTGTAACGCCGGTCGTAAAGCCATTCTGCATCCAGTCGTATACATTGCCTGCCAGCCGTGCAAAACGGAAGGTGTCGGAAAAAGCCCGTTTATGATTGAGGAAAGTATCAGTATAAGTAATGACAGGCAACAGGGGTTTGGGATGCACGGTAATATTTACCGCATCGGTACTGGTATTGCCACACAAATCTGTTACAGTAAGTGTGTATGCGTAAACACCTGGTGTAGAACTTAAGAAAAAAGGATTGGCATCCTTGTCGTTACTCAAATTCGTGGCCGGACTCCATTGGTACTGATAGGTTCCGCCACCAATGGCAATGGCATCCAGCTCATTTAGCGGTTCACCTATATCGCTGATCGTAGTAGCGGTTCCAGTTGTTTTATTCAGCATCCGCCAGCTATTTGTGTATGGCGCAGAAGTGCCGCTTCCTGAAGCTTTACTGTATTGCGCCATCCAAAGCGTATCGTTTATCGGGTCAACATCGGCATCCTGGGCAAAATTAGCATCCACACCTACGGTACCCGGTAAAGCGGTAGTAGCGCCGGTGGTTTTATTAAGTTTATAAACCTTTTCATCATTCAGGTTTAGCGTGTATAATTGACCGCTGCGGTCGCAGGTAAGCCAGATAGGCGAAGTAAGGGCGCCAGTACCCACTAAAGTAGTTTGTGCTGTGGCCAGGTTTACCCGCCACAATTGATTTTGATTGGAAAAATTAGAGGTGATGATATAGGTATTTCCCGTGGTGCTGTCGTACGCCAGCCCTGTCGGCGCATTGGAAGAAGAATTGAAATTACAAACTCCAATAATATCCATACTTCCGGTAATGGTGTCGATACGTACCAACTGGTTGGTATTGCGTTTTATGGCATAATAACCTTGTGCGGTAAAATCGCCACCCGCGGTAAAATTGCCGGCTGCATTATCAGTTGCATTTAAGAACCCTGCTTTTACGATTGAGTATTCATAATCGGCCCTTTGAGGATTAAAACGAACAAGGGAATTGGCAGTAAATTCCCAGCCATAGCCCCGCTGGCGTTTTACAAAAGGCACCCCGGCTTTGGCTGAAGGGCGGCCGCCAATTAAAATCTTTACATCAGGACAGGTAGCCGTATCGTTACCCGCGCTGGCTATCAGAGTACCCAAAGAAGCCTGTACTGTTATTCTAAGCCCTGCACTGGTATCGGTACAATTTGGAGTTGTAGAAACCACGGTATAAATACCTGTTGTATTGGCGTTGATGGAAGTACCGGTGCCGGCCAGCACATCGTTCAGTTTCCACTGGTAGCTGGCACCGCCAGCAATATTTGTAACGGATAAAGCCACGGAACTCCCACTGCAGATGTACAAGTCACCGGCTGCAGCTATCTGTGGTTTTGGACAATAGGCCAAAGTACCGGCCAATTGCAATGCATTGAAAGCATTTACCATTCCGTAACCGGTTTCGCTATTCCATTTGCCGTTAGCATGGTCTGCCTCTACGGCATAAGCATAACCAGGCACTTTTCTACAGCTTTGTTCAATAATTTCTTTTACCTGCCGGCCCGTGAGTGAACCAAACTGGCTTATGATCAATGCCGCAATACCAGATACATGTGGGGCTGCGGCAGAAGTTCCATTAAAAATATCATTGTAATCTGTAGCAGTGTAACCCCCAGAACCAACAATATCGGTGCTGGCAATTTTTACGCCCGGAGCAGTAACATCCAGTTTCCGCCCGTAATTGCCGCCCCAAAAATTTTCACCATCCAGGCTGGTGGGCGATTTACGCTGGTTGTGCATATTGATGGCTCCAACAGCAATATTTTCGTCAAAACAAGCGGGGCTGGCCACGGCTGCATCGTTGTTACCTGAGGAAAAAACAACCACACAGCCTTTGCCGCCGCGGCCTAGAGAAGAGGCCCTGATAATGGCGTCGTGTACCAGCGAAGAAGCTGTTCCCCCACCCCAGGAATTGCTGAGAACATCGGCACCTCCCGTTTGCCAGGCCCAATCTATAGCCAGTGCAAGATTGGCTGAAGAAGTGAATGTGCCCGAACTGCTGGCAACATTTACAGGAACGATTTTACACAACGGTGCAATACCGGCAATACCGATTCCATTATCGCTGACAGCTGCAATAATACCTGCGCAGTTGGTGCCATGTGCCCTGGCGGTAGCCAGCGGATTACCAGCAGTACCACCCACTGTATTAGTGGTCGCATCAAAACCTGGCAGCATATTGGCCGCTAAATCGGGGTGGGTACTTTGCACACCTTCGTCTATTACAGCCACTTTAACTGTTGCACTGCCCTTGGTAATATCCCAGGCATTTTCTATGTTAATGTCACAACCGGCCACGCCGTTAAACTGTGCAGCAGAACCGGTGTTTTTTAATGCCCATTGCAAACTATAATTAGGATCTGTAGCCGGTGTTGGCGGCGCCATAGACATATCGGGCACGGTAAAATCAGGCTCTGCAAATTCAAACAAGCCTGTTTCGTAAAAAGCATTGGCCATTTTTAATGCGTCATACCCGTTGGCTGCGGTGGCATTGACAATGAAGGTGCGGTTATCGTATTGATATTGTTGCAGCACTGTACAGGCTTTGCTTTGCACCAGTGCCTGCATGGTTGCAATACTGATCCCGCGCTTTAGTTTTAGATAAAAAAGTTCATCGTACAGGTTGGCCTTACCATCTTCACTAACCAGTGCAGGCCGCACCAGCACTACGTTTGGGTCAGCTTTTAAATAGTCGGTAATAGAGTTGAACAAACCGGTTTTTCCGCCAACCCTAAGATCAATCATCATATGCTGCCCATCTCCCAGGCTTTTAAAAGCCGATGGAACAATGCCGCTCTGCGATATTTTTTGCTTCACCTGGTTTACAACACCGGCTGACGCAGTACGGTAATAAATAATCTCGCTACTTACTGCAAGTGCTATTTTGTTGTTGCCAAAATAGTAAAACGTTTGTGCGCTGCCTCTTACAAGGCCATTGCTGTTTTGAGCAAATAGAGACCGGGATCCTATGCATAACAAAAAAAGAACAGCTGTGCCTTTGGATAAAAAGCGGAAAAATCGGTTCATATAAAATGGTTTAATAGTTGACCAGATGAAGTCAAAATTACGCGTTCAAAAAAAGCCGGACAATAACTAATATTAGTAAAACGCCCCCCTAAGTGTGGTATAAATAGAAACGAAATAGTTATGCTGCACGGCATTTTTTCTCCCAGTAAGGCCTACAAAGCAAACACCCCAAATCCAGGTTTTGGGGTGTTTTAAAAGAAAAAAGTAACTATACAAAAAGCCGGATACAACGATTACCGGTATCCCACTATTGTTTTATCCGGTTATATGCGTTTACCTTCATAGTCGTACAGGTCAATGTTTGACAGCAGCTGTTCTTTTTCCAACAGTTTATGCAACAGTACCAGTTGATTTTTCGCCCTGGTAAAATTTTGACCCGAATAGCGCTCTCCGTAATAAACATCGTTGCTTAAGTAGTCGGTCAAAAAACGCAGGGCCTGCATGTAGATCATAAACTTGCCTGCGTAAAAGAAATACCCTTTCTCGGTTGGGGTCAGTTCCTCCTTCATTTCATTAAAATAGCCCCGCACGATGGCCCTGTAAAAATCTGCTCTTACTTCTATTTTACTGTAATCGCTTTCCTCTTCACTTACCGGGCTCAGGTAAGTACGCATCATATCCCCTACATCGCTGATAAAAAATCCTGGCATCAGTGTGTCCAGATCTATCACGCATATCCCTTTATCATTATTATCGAAAAGAACATTACTGATCTTGGTATCGTGATGCGTTACCCGCAATTTGAAACCCGCATTAGAACGTATAGAAATATACTCATCTACAATAACTGAATGTTGCTTCAATGTTGCAATGAGTTCTTTTGAAGCTTCGATCCGCTGGGCATTACCACTTTCCAGCGCCAACAGGAACTGTTGGTAACGGAGTGCCAGGTCGTGAAATGATGGGATGGTTATTTTTAATTTGCTCACATCAAAGCCTGAAAGCAGCCGGGTAAATCTTCCAAATTGCCGGGCTGCTTCACCAGCCTGGCTGGGGTTTTCCACTACATCGTGGCAAAGCGAACCTTGCACAAACGGGAACATGCGATAGTAACCGTCTCCCTGGCTGTATACCAACTCCTCACCTGTTTGCGCTGCCACAGGTGCTATAAACCTGTATTCCGGAAAATGCTGTGCAAGATGGTTTGCTACAAGGCTTATATTATTAGCTATGTCATGCGGCTGCTTAAAAACGGTATTGTTCACCCGTTGTAAAATATAAGTTCCCGTGTGGTTGATCACTTTCCAGGTATCATTAATAAGGCCTGTGCCAAAAGGCACAACTTCCGATTCTTTCTCGTCTATTCCAAAGGCATTTAATACTAATTGAGGCATGTGGTTTGTGTTGTAAATTGCTGCTATAAAAGCTGGCCACGTAACAGCAACAAAATGTTAATAATCGTCATTTAATGCAAACACAGGTTTCCGGTACATCCACTGTCCACCTGTAAAATCAGGAAACTCCACTGTCTCATTTCCCAGTTCAATACTCTGTTCACTTAGCGGCGTAATGGCGCTCCAGGCAGCGGCATCATATACATCCATGGGTGTCGGCAATTTGCGTTTTATACATTCTACAAAAGAATGGATCACAAAGAAATCCATACCACCGTGGCCTGCACCTGCAGCGTCTTTGCTGTACTTCGCCCAAAGCGGGTGATCGTATTTATCCAGCCATATTTTGGCATCATCCCATTGGTGCGGTTTAGGAGACTGGCCTTCTACATAGATACCTTTATTTACATCCATCCACAATCCTTCCGTGCCCTGTACTCTAAAGCCCAGTGAATAAGGTCGTGGCAGGTTGGTATCGTGCTGCAACAAAATGGTTTCACCATTTACACAGTTAATGGAAGTTGTCACTACATCACCCAGTTTAAAATTCACCTTTGCATTCGGATGATTAACCCCTCCACCTTTAACTACATGATTATGCAATCCACGTGCCTTGCTGCTGAACGAAGACAATGAAACAAAGCGGTTACCGCGATTAATATTGATATAGTGCGCAATCGGTCCAATGCCGTGTGTAGGATACAGATCCCCGTTGCGATGTACAGAATGTTCAGTCCTCCACCTGGCTTCAGAATAACCTTTCTCACCGAACTCAACGCCACGACCATAATAACCGGTGCCGTCATTAAATTTCACTTCACGTAAATCGTGCTGGTATCCGCCCTGCAGGTGAATGATCTCACCAAACAAACCCTGGCGTACCATATTCAGCACCGCCATTACATCGCGGCGATAGCATACGTTTTCAAGCATCATTACATGCGCCTTATGCTTTTCAGCAGCATGCACTACATCCCAATGATCCTGGAGCGTGATACCCAATATCACTTCGGTGCCAACGTATTTAATCCCTGCTTCCAATGACGCAATGATCATCTCCTTATGCAATTCCCATGGAGTTACAACCAGAACGCCGTCCAGGCCACCTTTTACCTCAAGCATTTTTTTCCACGCATTGGCATCGCCGGTGAATATCGGCGGCATTTTTTTACCACTTTTGGTAACCATCCCTTTTGCCCTTTCAAGGGTTTTATCGTCGATATCGCAAATGCCCACCAGTTCCACATCATCCCTTCTCAGCACAAGGTCGAGGTGGCCAAGGCCCCTGGCACCCACACCAATAATGCCAATTTTCACCTTGCCATCACCTGGCTTCTGGGCAAATAATTCGGTGCCGGATAGCACGGCCGCAGAGGCAGCTGTAAGGCCGGTATTCCTGATGAAATTTCTTCTATCCATTTTTGATTTGTGAATTGTGATTTATGAATTGTGATTTATGGTTTATGGCTTGTTTTGGTGTCCGCCGGAGGGCTGCCACATTTATTATATACCTCTATCATGTTTTTGATCGTCTGGGAACTGGTACCATGTGAATCGGTCACCGTTAGTGTTACATTGTAAGATCCATCTGGTGCGTTCTTATACGATACCACGGGATTCTCCAGCGTGGAGGTGGATGGTGTTCCACCGGGAAAGCTCCAGGCCCAGGTAGCGCTTGAATTCCGCACAACAGAATAATCTTTGAATTGTACCGTGTCTGTTTCAGAACAAACTACCTTTTTGATGCTGGCAGATACCTGCGCTTTAGGTGGTGACACTTCGTATAGTTCGTGCTCCCATGCACCACGTGAGGTGCCGATACGCAGTTTGCCCAGGTTATAATTGATGAACATAAACCTGATATCCATTTCCGGCAGGCCTTTGCCCAGCTGTTCCCAGTTTTTCATCGAATTATTCCTGTAATAAATGCCGGTTTTATTGCCTATGTACACCCCACCGTCGGAGCCTCTTTGAAAAATGATCTTTGTAATGGGGCTGGCCGTTAAAATGGGTTGGGTAAGGTTGGCCCAGGATCCGCCACCGTCGGTGGTTTTAAGCACTTTGCAGCCAGTTTGAACGCTGCTATAGGTAAGCCATACTTCGTTTTGATTTACATCGCTTACCGCCAGGTCTGAGATATTGGCTTGCCCGCTGCTTGCTTCCGGGGACGGGGTAATATCAGCCCAGGTGGTGCCGCCATCCGTTGTACGCCAAAGCCTGTTGCTGGTAAGTCCAACTACCGCATACATGTAATTCGGATTCGTCATACATATCTTCTCACGAAAAACCTGGCTGCCAAACGTTTTCACTATTGAAATTGTCTTGCCATTGTCTTCAGTCTTAACCAGTGAATTTTTCCAGGTGGCCCGGTCGGGGTTATTGGAAGGATACTGGCCGGCATGATGGGTAATAATGGAATAATAGTAATTCGGGTGAAACTCAATCGAATTATAATATGCATAGATGCCTCCGAGATCCAGCATGTTGGATTCATTGATGAGTTTATGAACACCGGTGCGGAAATAGCGGTAGTTGCTATAGCCCTGGCTGTACACATAACGGTCATCCAACGGGTTTACATCGGTATTCCCCTGGTCAGCGCCGGTTCCATTGTACCATTCGAAAACCCCGTTGGGCTCTAATATCATTACCGGGCCATGGTTACATCCTGCTGCAACAATATTGGTTTTAAAAGCAGCGCCAAATCCCCACAATTCATGATTACTGATGGTATTGGATACGGTAGCATAATGTACGCCACCGTCGCCGGATAGGGCCACTTCGCCATCAGAACCAATCGCCACTTTATTATCTACCATACTTAGTGAACGGAGGTCGCTATGGGTAGTACTCGCAGCCTTCACAAATGATGCACCATTATCCGTTGAGTAGTGTACATAGTTTTGAGAGTACGTTGCCCAAACCATCCTGTTCTCGTTGTTCCTGTCCATTGCCACATCTCCATGGTGCAGTTCATCCTGGCCTTTGCCACTAACCATGTTTACTCTTTTCATCACTTCGGCACCGGTGGTATTATTCAGTTTATACAACTGTACCGCATGATGACCATAGGCGGAAGTGCCGGTACCGATGGCAACATAGATATCCGATGCATTATCAGAAGGCAATAACAATTTTGCCCAGCCAACTACCTGGCCGTTAGCCGCGGTATCAAGGGTAATGGTCGTTATAGCGGTAAAGCCACCACCATTATCCGGTGAGCGGTAAACAGTGACCTGGTTTTTTTCGCGGCTGCTCAAAAAGTAAACCACGTTTTTGTCAGTGGTACTCCAGTCGAGCATTTCGCCGGTATTGTTACAATCCCAAATGGAATAATTCGGCAGGTCACTTACAATAACCGCCCATGAATCGCCCCCATCGGTACTGCGGTAAATTTTATCACCCCAGCGGGCAACAACAGTATTTGGTTCAGTCGGGGAGACCGCGATATCGTAGGCGGTGCCGGGATAGTTAATTGCATTTAATGCAGTGGCTTTCCAGTTCAATCCACCATCTACCGACTTCATTACCTGCTTTTGACTTATGGCGTACACCACTTTTGGTTTCCTCACGCATACATCCACATCTATATACGTGGCTGCGGGGGCATTTCCGTCTGTAAGTGTCCAGCTGACGCCACCGTCGTTCGACATCCACAGACCTCCGGTAACAAAACCCGCAAAGATTTTCTGTGTGTTGGTCGGATCTATCCGCACCATATACGCATAGCCACCGTGGTTGCCACTACCGGAATAACGTGTCGTGGCACTATTCACCGGCCCTATCATGGACCATGACCCAACTGTTCTCGTGGTGGATCCGGTAGCCCGGTTGGCCTTTGATGACTCATACCTGTTCGGGTCAAACTCAGGCGGTGCCTGTACTTTACCATTTTTGTCCAGGTAGAAAATATTGGATTTTAACCAGCTTTCGCCCAATTCCCTGGGTTTGCTTTTCTCCCAGCGGTGTTGCGCAAAATATTTTTCGAAGTTCTTTTTTACAGTAAAATAATCAGCGCCCGGCCGGCTCATCTGGCTAAACCAGGGCTGGCTTTTATGCCTGATCTCATACTCCAGGTCTTCATCTCCTTCGCCTTCCTCTTTTTGAATATCTGCTTTGTAACCCGCCACATTTCTCTTTGCAGCAGGCGACGGCTGCTGAGCGTAACCGCACAGGCAGGCAAACACCCCAAAAATTGTGGCTATTTTTCTCATAATAAACTACCAGTAGCTTTAAAAAAATAAGGAGGGCAAAAATGCTTCCCGGGTAACCAAACCAGTGCAGGCGCCGGGTTCCACGATGGAATTCCGGCGAAAGCTTTGTGTGCGAAAATTAGCCTGGCGAGTGGTGTTAGAAATAAAAGCCTTGCGTATACTGCGTTTCCCTGACTTATCCTGTTGTACATAGTCATGTTGTAAATTAGGTTGGTATAAAGCGATACTCTCATGATCGGCCGTAGAAGGATAAGGAATAATCTTGTTTTGAGTTACATTACAAGTGACAAGCTGAAGCAATTCCATAAGGCCATCTCAGGCAAATCTGTAATCAACATTAACTCGATTTTTTGGAAAGATGCAGTGCAAACGGGTGCGCAAAATTTCAGAAAAGAGCATAGGCGTCCTGGCCTGCAACGCAATGAGGATAAGTATTGCGTACAGCGCAACCGATTGTACAGTCCGGGCCTGCAGTACGCACAATAATCTTAATCAGGATTATGTAAAATGGATGCCTATAATGTAGGCTGTTGGTACACTACCAGTGCCGGGGAGATTTCCTCCGTATGATATTCACCGGCGACTGCTTTGTTCTGGAGTTTATCGCCCAGGATCTTAATGATGAGCTGCATGGCTTTCTCCCCCTGGCTATAGGGATATTGCTCCACTGAAACCAGTGGAGGAAACGCTGTATAACTGGTAATGGGCAGGTTCGCGTAGCTCACAAATATCATGGTCTTGTTCACGGCTATATTGTGCTTCTGGGCATATTGCACCGCATCCATATGCACATAATCATTAAAGGTGACCACAGCCTGCGGCGGATTCTTTAGCCCAAGTAATTTTTTCATAGCAGCTTCGGTGCTTTCCTTCGACAGGTCGGTTTTCTCTACCATCTGCATATCCACCTTGAGCTTGTGTTTGGATACACCTTCAATATAGCCGTTCAGCCTTTCCTTGCTGGCTTTTAGCTTATCGGGGCCGTTAATAAAAGCAATTCGCCTGTATCCCTTATTAAACAACCACCCGATCATTTCCACCGTGCCTTTGTATAAATTACAAAACACTTTATGGCCTTCAAAATTTACAGGCACCCTGTCAAAATACACCACGGGTATCTCATATTTTTCCATGGCCTCCAGGTGATCGTAACTATTTGTTTGCTTGGATAATGAAATAATCAACCCGTCTACCCGCTGTTTTTTCATGGCATCCACCACGGCTTTTTCACGTTCCACATCGTCGTAGCTCTGCCCGAAAAGAATGGTATAGTGGTGCTCCGTCGCCGCATTTTCTATTCCGCTGATAGCCTGTGAAAAAAACTCTTCCCGTATGTAGGGAATGATGACCCCAATGACATAGGACTTCTTCTGTTTAAAGAAAATGGCTTTGGAGTTTGGCTCGTAACCCAGTTCGTTTGCCAGGTTCTGTACCTTTTGTTTGGTGCCAAGCCCAATACGCGGATGGTCGCTCAATGCCCTTGATACTGTTGAAACAGAAACTTTTAACCGACGGGCGATTTCTTTAATAGTGGGCAACTTCTCCATGAAACTTAGATTTATTAAAAGACAAACTACAAAATTTGGTTCAAATCCTGTGCAATCGGTTGTTCAGCGCTTTGCTTTTCAGGCGATAGCATTCCTGCTATCTTTGGCTTTACTGAGGTTATATGAAAAATAAATATCTGATTATTGTCCTTGTACTCTTGTTTTCGAACCTGCAGCTGTGGGCACAAACTACAACAACGCCATTTACCATCGGTGAATCTTCTTTTTTACTTGATGGCAAACCATATATTATTCGTTGCGGAGAGATGCATTTTGCCAGGATACCCAAACCCTACTGGCGCCACCGCCTGCAGATGGCAAAAGCGATGGGTTTAAATACGGTTTGCGCTTACCTATTCTGGAACATGCACGAAAAACAGCCCGATCAGTTTACCTGGGAGGGCCAAAGTGATGCAGCTGCTTTTTGCAAAATGGCAAAAGAAGAGGGCCTGTATGTAATCCTGCGGCCCGGCCCCTACTCATGTGCAGAATGGGAGTTTGGCGGATTTCCATGGTGGTTGTTACAAGATAAAACCATACAACTCCGCACCAGGCACCCCTATTTTATGGAGCGTTGCAAAAAATACCTGGCGGCAGTAGGTAAACAACTGGCTCCATTGCAAATACAAAATGGCGGCCCCATTACAATGGTGCAGGTGGAGAATGAATATGGCAGCTACGGAAGCGATACGGCTTATATGAAGGCCATGAAAACGTATGTGGAAGCTGCTGGGTTTACGGTGCCGCTTTTTCATTGCGATGGTCCATCTCAGTTAAAAAACGACCATCCATCGAACCTGTTTGCTGTGGTAAACTTTGGGAGCAACCCTGAGGCCAATTTCAAAGCCCTCCAAAAAATACAGCCAACGGGTCCGTTGATGTGTGGCGAGTACTATCCAGGCTGGTTCGATAGCTGGGGCCGTCCACACCATACCGGCAGTGGTGATAGAGTGGTAAAAGAACTTCAGTGGATGCTCGACAACAAAGCCTCATTCAGTATCTATATGGCACATGGCGGCACTACTTTTGGTTTAAGCTCAGGCGCCAATGCGCCACCTTTTCTGCCGCAAACAAGCAGCTATGACTATGATGCGCCGATCAATGAAGCGGGTAATGCCACCGATAAGTTCTACGCCATCCGGAAATTGTTCTCAAACTATCTGCAGCCTGGAGAAACGTTGCCAGATGTGCCGGCACCAAAGAAATTCCAGTCCATTGCTCCATTCAGCTTTCAGTCAGTAGCGCCGGTTTTTAAAAATTTGCCCAGGCCGGTCCTGGCGGATTCAACATTATTGATGGAAGAACTGAACCAGGGTTTTGGTTGTGTTCTTTATCAAACCGAAATACAGCCTGGTGCCAAAGCCACACTTCAGTTTAAAGCGATACATGATTATGCCCTGGTATATGCAGACAAAAAACTGGTGGGTATCATTGACCGGAGAAAGAATAAATTCAGCATCGAATTACCGGAACGCAGTAAGAAAGTGTCGCTTGAAATACTGGTAGAAGCTATGGGCCGTGTAAACTACGGAGGGCTGATGCATGACAGGAAAGGTATTCACGGACCGGTATTTTTGAATGATGGAATAACGAACTCCGAACTAAAAAACTGGAAGCACTACTCCATTGCTTTAGGGGACAAAAATATCCCTGTAACCTATCAGCCAATTAATACCCAAACAGATACTGCTGCTTCCTTTTACAAAGCCAGTTTTACCGCTACCGGTGATGAAGATACTTACCTGGACCTGCACAACTGGAACAAAGGAATTGTATGGGTTAATGGAATTTGCCTTGGCAGATATTGGAACATTGGACCTACCCAAACCATGATGTTGCCAGGCTGCTGGCTAAAAAAGGGCATAAACGAAGTCATTGTTTTCGACCTTTACGGTTCAACGAAACCCACCATGCAGGGTTTGGCCCAACCCGTTTTGGACGTGGTAAAAGAGGTCCAGCACCAATCGCATAAAAAAGCAGGGCAACAATGGAAACTATCTTCGTCTGATGCCCACCATAGTTCAGCATTTGAGGACAGTGACAAATGGCAAACGGCGGGTTTTACAACTGTGGCTTCGCGATATTTTTGTTTGGAAGCGCTCAATGAATTTGGCGGCCAGCCGTTTACGAGCGTTGCAGAAATAATGCTACTGGATGAAAAAGGCATTGAGATCCCCCGGTCAAAATGGAAAATAGTGTATGCAGACAGTGAAGAACTGCAAGGCGATGACGGGGATGCAGCCAATGTATTTGACCTGCAGTTTACCAGCATCTGGCATACGGAATGGCAGGGAAAATCGCCCAAACATCCGCACCAGCTGGTGATCGATCTTGGAGAGACCTACAATATTTCAAAACTAAAACTGTTACCCAGGCAGGACGGAAAGAATGGCCGCATCAAAGATTATAGGTTATATTTTTCCCGCACCCCTTTCCCCGGCCTGTAACACACACATTTCTTCTAATCACTGAAATGCCCTATCAGCTAAGTTTCCCTTATTTTCATTTTTAATCCCATAAAAAACCACTTATGCAGCAAGCCGTAAAAAGCAACCGAAGTGCCATTGTAATTATCGGTATCCTGTTTTTCGTTTTCGGATTTGTAACCTGGCTCAACGGGCCGTTGATCACATACGTAAAACTGGCTTTTGGTCTTGACACAGATTCAAAAGCATTTCTTGTTACCACTGCTTTTTATATGGCCTATTTTTTCCTGGCTTTACCCTCCAGCTGGCTGCTTGAAAAAACAGGGATGAAAAAAGGTATGAGTATGGCCTTGTTCGTAATGGCTGTCGGTACCTTTCTTTTTGGCCATTATGCTACCAACAGAGATTACACCATGTCGCTGGTTGGTTTGTTTGTAATTGGCTCCGGGCTTTCGTTGTTACAAACCGCATCCAATCCATATATCAGTATTATTGGGCCTATTGAAAGTGCTGCCAAGCGAATCAGTGTGGTGGGCATTTGTAATAAAATAGCTGGTATTATCAGCCCCATCATCATTAGTGCCGTTGTGTTAAAAGGCATCGACGGACTGGAAGACCAGGTAAATTCCGCAGCCTCACCCGAAGTGAAAGACGCCCTCTTAAAGGCTTTTGCGGCAAAAATATATACGCCCTACCTTATTATGGCAGGCGCCCTGGTGCTACTGGGTTTTTGGATCTTAAAATCTCCACTACCCGAAATTAAATCTTCGGAAGCCAATGTTCAACCAGAAGGTACGGCCTTATCCAAAAAGAAGACAAGTGTTTTACAATTCCCGCATTTGTTACTGGGCGCCCTTTGTATCTTTTTCTATGTAGGGGTAGAAGTGATGGCTGGTGATGCCATTGGCACCTATGGAAAAGGCTTTGGCATCTCTACTGATATTACAAAATATTTCACTTCCATCACTTTGGCCGCGATGCTGTTGGGGTATCTCATTGGTCTTGTGGCTATACCTAAATACCTGTCGCAACAAACTGCTTTAAAGATATCAGCCATATTGGGTATTGCCTTTACGGTCGCCGCTTTTCTTACCCAGGGCTATGTGTCAGTAGGGTTTGTAGCAGCACTGGGACTGGCGAATGCGTTAATGTGGCCCGCTATTTTTCCATTGGCCATCAGCGGACTCGGGAAGTTTACTGAGAAAGGTTCTGCCCTGCTCATCATGGGTATCGCCGGTGGTGCACTGATACCAAAAGCATTTGCGAGCCTGAAAGAAACCTACAATTTCCAAACTGTATTTTGTGTATTAATGGTGCCTTGCTATTTGTACATTTTGTTTTATGCACTAAAGGGATATAAGGCAGGTAAACAGGCTGATTGATTACCTTAAAATTTTTACATTTCCCCTGTTTTTATTTGTTCCATTTTCAAATAGAACAGGGGAAATTTTTTTGTAAAGACTATTTCATCGTCAGTTCTATTAGGTAGCTACGGCATCCAATGCTATACCATTCAAATAAAAAAATATCCCTTCGGGCTGCCGTCTATATCCACCGTTTTCTGTTTCCGATGGTTAGTTATTTAACGAAGGGTAAAGCAGCAACGATGGCAAAAATGCATTATTATAAATCAGTTAGTAGAAGAACCCGGTACAAAACTAAACATCCACTTCACCGGGTTTTGCCAGTCTTTTCCTTTGAAGCTGCCTACCGGCGCTTTAATTAAAACGGTGTTCCATCCCTTTTTTAAAAAGATCGTTGTTGGCTGCCGATATTCGTATCCTTCATCAGTTAATGGAATTTCGGAATCGCCTTTTTGTCCACCCCGTTTCCAGTGTGGCGGCTCAATTAATTTTTCATTTACCCATACTTCACTTTTTTTATTGTCCCATGCACCCACAGGCGGAGAATCGGTAGCCGGTGAACGTGAAAGATTATTAAACCCGATCCAAAAATCCTTCTGTCCATCTTCCTCACTCCAGATTTTAGTCGTAGCGTACCAGGTGGTGCTATCAGCGGGCTGATCTAATGCACCCTTTATCAAAGGTGCCCACCAGTGGCGTAACACAACAGTGCCACCTGCTACCAGTTTATAAGGTTTTAGCCTGGTGTTATCGAAACCCGGTAGCTCAGGCTCAAATTTTTCTGACAAATCGCCGCCATTTTGAAAAGGGCCATAGAGTTGCCACAAAACGTTTGACTGCCTTGTGTAAGGGAAAGGCTTATCGGCGAATACCATTCTTTTGTGGTCGAGCAGGCGGTTTTCGAATCCGGTGAAGCCAGTGGTATCACCATCGTTGATATTGGCGACCCAGCCCGTTTGCCCGCCACCACGCCAGCTCCTTTCTGAAAATGCAAGCATACCGGGATAAACAGGGTTCATTTTTAAAACATCTTCTTCTTTTGCAACTGCCCTGTCGTGCCATAGACAAAGCGTACCGCCTAACAAATTTTTATCTCCTTTTGGTTTGTCTCCAATGCGGCGGTTAAATATCGTAACCACGGCTTCCAAAGGGTCCATATGGTTGAGATACAGATGTCTTGAGTCAATGTATTGAATGAGTCCATTACGGGAAATCTTTCCATTGTCATCCATCCATAATTGCCTGATCGTATTCCCTGTAAAATTTCCTCCCGGTTCCCATCCAATTACCTTTTTACCAAAGCTTTGAACAAACGCTGTTACTTCGGGAACGAAATTTTTGTTGGTGATTTTCACTTCGTCGGCACCAATATGTAAATAATCAAGTCCATATGTTTCAATAAACGCTTTGAGAATATTTTTAACAACAGCAAGCCCCGAATCTGATTGCATGCTAAACCCCATCGCTCTTGTAAAAGCGGCACTATGGCCGGGCATATCAATTTCAGGAACCAATGTAATATGTCTTTCCCTGCAATAAGCAATGAGCTCTTTCATTTCCACCTCCGTATAATATTGCCCCTTATCCCGTTGCATATTTTGCGGTGCCGTCAATTGGGGGTATTGCTTTATTGCCAGTCTCCATGCAATGTCTTCTGTAAAATGAAAATGAAAGATGTTGTATTTGTAGCGGCTCATCACATCAATCTGCTGCTTCAGCAAGTCCATCGACATATAATTTCTTCCCACATCAATCATATAAGCTCTCCAGGCAAATGCAGGCCAGTCCACTATTTCACAGCCGTTAATCATTACGCCATCGCGCATTAATTGCAGCAGTGTCTGCAGCCCGTTGGAAATTCCCTTTGGCGTATTGGCTACTAACAAAACCTTATCAGCAGTAACTTTCAGGCGATAAGCTTCTTCTGATAATTGAGGTGCCTGCACTTTTTCCAACTTAAGTTGGATGTAGGGTTCACTGCCAGTTGTTTTATCCTTTGATGACACAAACAGACCTTTTTCCTGCATGGCCTTTTCTAACCAAATCACTTCTTTGGAAAGAGACTTGTCATCGGTCAAAATGGTTCTACAGTCATTCAAAGGGAATCTTGTATCCTTCCATTGTAATTGTTGAGGCAAAGGAATCAATGCTGGTTGTTGCTGCAGGTCAAAAACATAAGGATATACAAAGTGCTTCCACAACAAATAGCCTTCGCCTGTGAGGTGAAGGCCGTCATTGGTATAGCGTTTATCTAATTTACCCGACGCATCACAAAATTCCGTGTGCAGGTCGATAAAACTATAGTGTTTGCTCAGCGCATATTTTTTCAACTGCGCATTCACATAAACTATTTCTGCTGCCTTGCCGGTATGCCCTCCAAATTTTCCAAATCCATTATTCACAGGCAAAAGGCTTTGCACATATACCTGCGTAGCAGGTGTGTGCTGGTTCATATACTCAGCTATGAAATAAAGATTTTTCAAAAGACTATCCGGGGTGATACCTTTTGCAAGATCGTTGATGCCAATCATCAGGAAAAGCTTTGCTGGCTTGCGTTGTGTTATTTCATCCAGGCGATGCATAACACCGGCAGAAATATCACCGCTGATACCACGGTTCTTTAGCCTGTTATCTTGAAACAGTTCACTCCATTCACCACCATCGGTAATACTATTGCCCAGGAAAATAATATCTCCCTTTGTCTGCGGCAATGATTTGAAGAGAGAGACCCGCTGATGGTAATAGGTAGTAAACAAAGAATCAGGAAATGCCGGTTGCCTTAGCTGCGCTGATACATTTGCTACTATCAAAAGGAAAGAAAAGAATCGAACCAATTTTATCAGACCCATCGGCTTTGTATTGTGTAGTTTAGTAAAATGCCTTTTGCGTGATGAGACGGGGAAAGGCAAGCAGAAAAATTTACTCCTTCACTGCATATCGTTGCCGCATTATTAAACCTTATCATTTCTTTATTTCCACTTAATAATTGTAAATACGATTTGCGCGTAGCCATCCCGTTCATACAGAACACCAATCCCCTTTTTATTCATCCGTACAATATCAGAATATGCGGTAAAATCCTTTCCTGTCCCTTTTTCAGCTTTATCAATCAGTATTTTTTTCTCCCAGGTCAGCCCCTCATCAAAACTTATACGAAGGGTAAGGTTGTTCCTGTTTACGGTATCTGCGGCATTACAAAATGCCAGCAGGTGTTTTCCTTTTTTCATTCCAATATTTAATATGCTTCCCTCACAAACAGGGTCGGGTAAATTTTTGTCAAAGGAAATGCTGTTCCAGCTTTGTCCGCCGTCATTACTTTTGGCAACAATCCTGGCCCTTACATCTCCTTTCTGATTCCGGGCATTGAACAGCAATCCATCATTTGAAATTTCAGCAGCCGTTGCTTCATTGCCCCCTGGCAAATTGATGGTCTCGCTTAGATGAAATGTTTTTCCATGGTCGTCTGTATAAAATCCGTGTGCAAAATAATCTGCTGCTTTTTGTTTGGGCTCGCCGACGGAATGATTGGCTGCCACATAGATCCTCCCTTTGTATTTTCCAGCCTGGAATTGCATTGCATGACCCGGCGTATTGGCATAACTCCTCCAATCTTCTGAAAAATTATACGAGGCATTTACCTGTGGCTGTTTCGGCCTGTGAACTTCTGTGGTAATATTTACGGCACTGCTCCAGGTTGCGCCATTATCTGCAGAAGTTTTAAACCAAACCTCTCTCAATCCTTTTCCTTTTCTCACTTCGCCCTCATGGTTATTGCCGGTATTGTAAAACAGGAATATCCTCCCGTCAGGAAAGGCAGGATCATCCAAATCCAGCACCGGCGCGGGATTGCCGGCCTGCAAATCATCAGCATCTACAACTGTTTGCACAGCATTCCATGTTTTTCCTTTATCGCTACTCCGTTTCATTACAATATTGATATCCCCAAAATCGCCGGCGCCGTTTACGCGACCTTCACAAAAAGCCAGTATATCATTGTTCGGTAAACCGATAACTGCAGGAATGCGATAGCTCTTATGTCCTTCAGTTCCGGAAACAAAAACCGGCACTTTTTGCTGTGCATTACTGAAGCCAAAACAAAAGCAGCCAATTAGTATGGCGAAGAATCTCATCTTAATTTTCATTGTACTTTAAGTTTAAAAGTGGAGGCCGGCAAAGATTCTGAATTCATCAAATTGGCATCTGTGAATGGCTTCCATCCGTAATAAATGTATTGTGGCTTTTGCCTTTTGATCATGTGTATCTCATTCCCTTTAATCGCTGCGTCAGCATCTGTTACACCGTCTGTTGAAAATCCTCTTATCGGTTTGCCATCCGAAGTTTGTAGCCCGCCTGCGCAATATTGAAAATAAACAACCACTTTATCTTTTTCATACTTCGCCTGTAAAGGCAAGGGACCGGAAGGAATAATGTTCTTTTTATAGGTTTTATTTAGAGCCCATCGCGCCAGCCGCTCACCTACAGCTTTCTTGTTTGTGGGATGGACATTATTCCTGGAACCGATGTCGCTGCAAACCGCCATACCACCGTTCTGAATTTCCGCTACCAGTTTTCGCTGTTCATTTCTGAAAACCGGCCATAGTTGTGACTTATAACTGGCAGTATCAATAGATGATAGCTGCACCCAATAAAAAGGCATGACCGGCCGGTTCCACTGTTTGCGATAATCATTGATCATCAGCTTTTGTAAAGCTGCATATTCATTTACCCTTTCTATTTCCTGGGCATTGCTTTCGCCCTGGTACCAGATAACGCCTTTAATGGGCAGCCCAAGAATGGGCTCGATACCACTGACAAATGCAAAGCCTGGCTTGTAGCCATGATTGGGTCCCATTTCATCTGCAGCCACACGTTGAATAGTCCCTATATTTTGATTACCTCTTTCCCTTACCCATACCGGTAGTGCTTCATTTATTAACCAGTTACCATTTAACTTATTGAAAAACGCTTTGCTTTTCCTTAATGCATCCTTACTAATAAATGTTTCAATGGGGCTACCGCCTATGGCCAAATGAATAAGGCCAACGGGGATATTTTCATGCTTCACGATCTCTTTTGCGTAGTAATAACCAACCGCCGTCATTGTTGTAAACGTAGTACTGTCGCAGGTTTGCCAGTCAGTGGGCCTGTAAAAATCCTTCGCCGTCAATAGTGCTGCCATAGAATCTGTAAAGGATTTACCGAAAACATTTTTCCCGACAAAAGCAGGATTGTAGAAACGAATAAGGGGTTGATTGCTTTGTTGTAATGCTTCCTTGTAATGCATTTCCTGGCTCATCGGGAACTCCATATTTGACTGCCCGATACAAAGCCAGATATCACCTATTAAAATATTCTTAAGCTCAATTTTATCAAACCCATCGCTGACAACAATATTCTGTGCTTGTGAATTTGCTTGTTGTTTGGCTAGATAAACACTCCATCCAGAATCTGCATTGACAACCCCAATTCTTTTTTCGTTTGCGAATGATACGGTGATTTTCTGCCCGGTCACTCCCCGTCCCCAGATATGAATGGGCTCATTTCGTTGTAGGATCATATTATCCGAAAAAATCTTTGCCAACTGCAGTTGTGCCGTAGCAAAAAATGGACTCAATAATGCGACAGCCAGTATACATCTCATTTGTCCTGGGCATTTAAATAGTCATTCAATACTTGTGCACAATACCATTCCTGCCGGGGTAAATGAAAAGGTCCTTTGTATAAATTTCCTTTGGCAGTTTGTGCAACACTGCCATCCCGGTGCAGGTAGCCAAACCACTCGCCATTCTTTTTATCATGAAATTTTTCGTATGCATAATCATGTACCAGTTTATGCCATTGAGCATACTTTTCATTGCCGGTCATTAAATAAGCCAGCAGGGTTGCAATGATCACTTCATTGTGCGGCCACCAGAATTTCATATCCTGCCAGTATTCCTGTACGGGTTTGTTGTGTACATCACGGAAATACAAAATACCACCATGTTCCTTATCCCAACCACGTTCCCACATGTAATCGATCATCCTGCAACCGAGTTCAATAAGATGCGGATCGTTGTTGCGATACTTTGCTTCGTGCAATATGAACCAGGCGCCTTCCATTGCATGCCCCGGGTTGAGTGTTCGTCCGTCAATATGATCGATGATGCTGCCATCGGGTGCTACCTGCTCCATCACACATTGAATATCATCCTTCACAAAATCCGTCCTGATTT
This sequence comes from Bacteroidota bacterium, assembly GCA_040386335.1. Lineage (GTDB taxonomy): Bacteria > Bacteroidota > Bacteroidia > Chitinophagales > Chitinophagaceae > JAZKFT01. Next base: position 173,589 of record JAZKFT010000005.1, on the reverse strand, counting down.
CTTTGATCCATGTAGTGATCCAATCATCGCACCGGTCATCTCCAATAGTTTCTCTTAATTGCTGTGCCGTATTCATCATGATCATGGGTATGCCAATGCCTTTGGCAGGGCGTGTATTACTATATTTTGGCTCCAGCAAACCCGGTGTGGTAGCGTATTGTATGCATTTTCCAAAGAGCTGCCTTGCTGTGTCCGCAGCAGTTTGGTCCCCGCTGGCTTTGGCATAGGCTGCATGGGCAATAACAGCAAAAGTTTCTGAAAAAAAGTACCTGCGTTTCCGAATGGGTTTGCCATCCCTGGTCACATGAAAAAACATGTGCCCATCGGTATCAAAACAATACTTGTTGAGGAAATCAATGCCAGATTTTGCTCCATCGATCCATTCCTGTTTTTGTTCTATAGTGTTATAAAGCGTGCTCAACATCCATGTTGTTCTTCCCTGGAACCATACCGATTTATCGTCATCTATCAGGCTGCCATCTGCATCCCGCATCAATAAGAAACCACCGTACTCCTTGTCGATCGAACGGGGGAACCAAAACCGTATCGTATTATTCAGTAATTGATCTGAATAGAATTTTTTCAGCGCTATTAATTCTGCTGTGGAATAATTCATATCGCAGTTTCTATTTGTTGATTTTGTATACGCCCGTGTAATCGTTTGTCTTAGGCCGGAGAAAATATAGTTGGATACAAAGTGCTACTAAAACAATACCTGCCAACATAGCAAAGCCTTTTCCCAGGTTTCCGGCATCGGTAGATTTGCCCAATAAATCAGTAATGAAAGCACCCGCAAATACACCGGTCATATTCATCAGGCCATAGGCTGTGGCCCTGTACCTGGCGGCAACAAACTGGCAGAGAATGGGCATATTATTGGCATCGAACATACCATACCCGAAGCCAAAACAAAATGCCGCACCAATAACTGCAAACAAGGAATGGCCAAAACCGATAAACAATAATGCAGGGATGGTTAAAGCCAAACCGATGGCGCTCGTATAAATTCTTCCCCGTACATTTTTCTGTACCCAGCGATCGGATAAGATACCGCCAAAGATGACCCCGATAAAAGAAGATGCGGCAATGGTGATGGTGGAGATAGGCCCGGCCTGCGACATATCAATTTTCAGATTTTCTGCAAACAGAGTAGGCAGCCAGTTTTTTACACCCCAACCCGGCAGGCTGGGGATGGCAAAATACATGAGAATGATCCAGAAAGAAATATTGGAAAGCAATAAAGCAAACCCTTTAAAAATGTTTGTTTGGGAGGGCATACCTATTGCATCTGATGGGAGCTGTGGTGCCGGTTCTGATTTTTTCTCCCGTAAAAAAAGGATCAATACCGCCGAATATAAGATGCCGATGATGCCAAAGGATTGAAATGCAGTTTGCCATGAAAACTTATGGGCAATAGTGGCGCCAAAGCCGCCCAGTGCCTGTCCTACATACAGACCGGTCATGTGAATACCAATGGCCAGTGATCTTGTTTTGGAAGAATGAAAATCGGCAATGAGCGATAACCCGGCAGGGATATACAGCGCTTCGCTAACGCCCATTATGGCGCGCAACCAATAGAGTTGGTCAAATGTTTTTGCGTAGCCCATAGCGAATGTTACCCCGCTCCACACAAAGAGACTGATTACGATGAGCCATTTGCGGTTTACCTTATCTGCAATCATACCAGCCACGGGACTCATAAAACCATATATCCAAAGAAAGATGGCCATGAGGCGGCCAAAGTTGGTAGCAGTTTGCAATTCCGCAATATCAATCATCATCGAAGGCTTCATGGTGGAAAGCATTTGCCGGTCCATATAGTTAAGCAAGGCAACTACCCAAAGCAAGCCTACGACAACCCAGTGATAATTTTTTTTGTATGGCATTATTTGCTGTATAAAAATAATATTTGTGACTGCCTGCTTCTATTGCTAAGCTTCGTCTTTCAATTCGTCAAAACCTTACTGTTACTTACCTGGTAATTTCACCTTCAAAATATTTGGTGTACGCACGCCTGCCCTTATTTCACCGCTTGGTATTATGACATCATTACCCCATTTAAATGCTGTAGTGGTAACCGGAGCATCGTAAGGGATGGAACCAATTGCCTTCCACTGATCCTTTCCGGCATCGTAGATCAACACTTCTTTGCTAAATCCCGGATGCTTTGATTGTAAGTCGTTTTTTTGTCGGAGCAGTATTGCTTTTTGTGCTGGATCCTGTTCGGCGCCGATAGCTGCAATAAGGGTTTCGACTCTATGAAATGTCTCCCCTTTATCACCGCCAAACATTATTAAACGACTGTCATTAACAGCAACGCCTGTGCCTGCACATAACCGGTAAGGCAATGATTTTTTCTGAATCCATTGATTTTTTTCAATGTTGAATGCGTACACCAGGCTGTACAGGTCGCTAATACCGTTCTCATTTTTTTTGCGCCCCCCGGCCAAATAGATGGAGCCATGGCCACCAGCGGTTAAAACGCCCAGTACTGTATGTGATACTTGTATCGGAACAGATGGTAATTGCATCCAGCCTGCAGCGGTGTTCGAAAGGTCTAAACAGTAAAAAGCATCAGATGCCGCCACTGCTGTTTCGCCGCCGGCCAAATACACCATATTTCCGTGAACAGTAACTGCAGCGTTGGTTAATGCGATTGGCAGATCGGCCAATGATACTGTTGTGACAGCGCTTGTTGCCTCGTTCCATTGCAACAGCCAAACCTTGTTACTGATGCCATTGTCGTTTTCACCACCGGCATATAAAATTCCGTTTGGCACGGAGCAGGAGGCAGCATAGGCAATGGCTGATGGCAGCTTAAATTCACCCTTTGTCAACACAATGCTGTCACCTTTCTTTTTGAATACATACACGTCATCATAGTATTTCTTTTTACCACCGAGCCACGGCATACCGTCTGGGAAATTAGCGCCACCTGCCACCAACATTACCGGGCCGTGTACACCACACACCGGACCGGCAAACCCCAACGCGGTGGCTTGTCCTGCACCCGCCGGAAACGATGCCGCTACCTGCCATTGCATGACAGGTGACTTTTTAATTTGTGCCAAAGCAGGAGTGGTAAGACTCATAAAAAATATCAGGGTGAAAATGTTTTTTGAATGGAGCATGCTAAAACAGATCAGGTATTTACGGCAACGGGCATCCGTGAGGAAAAGCTATCGAAATTTATTTGTTCCACGTCCTTTGTAAATGCCGTAAAATTTTCGCTGCTCATATTTTTTACCGGGAGGCGAAATTCTCCGCAATCCAGGCCCAATAGTTTCATATACGCCTTACCGGTAGCGATGCCGCCATATTTACCCAGGAGGCGGATCATATCTATCGATTGCTGCTGTAGCTTCCTGGCCGTTTCCAGGTCGCCATTTTCAAAGGCATTGATCATATCAAAGTACAAAGGCGCAGCATAGTTGTAGGTACTGCCTACCGAACCCTTTGCTCCCAAAGCCAATGCCGGCAACATGTTTTCATCCCTGCCCCAAAGCATATCGTACTTCCCGTTTTTGTATTGCATGCAGGAAAGAAAATCCATAAAATCTTCATGCGTATATTTTACACCCGCGAAGTTTGGCAGCTTTCCATCGAGTGCCTGCAGCAGGTCGTACATGGCAAAGCCTACACCGGTGAGTACGGGTATATGATAATAATAAAATGGCATCTCCGGCACTGCTGATGCCACTTCGATGCAGGCCCTGGCAAGCATGCCCACATTAGCCGGTTTAAAATAATAAGGTGCTGTGAATGAAATGGCGTACAGCCCGATCTGTTGTGCATATATGGCCAATTCTTTACAATCAGCAATGCTGGTGCCACCCAAAAACAGCATCACCTTAAAATCATCATCCCCCCTCGTGCAGTCCGCCCAGGCCGCTGCCACAGCCATTTTTTCCGACATGCTCATGGATACCCCTTCGCCGGTGGAACCACAGATAAATGCACCTGATACACCATTGGTCTTTAGCATTTCGTAATACTGTGGAATGACGTGTATGTTAAGCGAGCCATCCTGGTGCATGGGTGTAAAAGGAGCTGCGATGAGCCCTTCCAAATGTTTAGTTGCCATAAAATATTTTTAATCTTTTGTAATGACAAGTTTCAAAATAACGTTGGGATAAAGCGGCCCACGGGACTTTGGCAGCTTGCTTATTGTACGAAAAAAATGATACGATTAATATCCGGTTGTTTGCGTCAGTAATGGGTCTGCCGTTAGCATAGCCTGTGAAAGTGGCAATAAAAACTTCGCGATACCGGATGCCGAAAAATAGGTAGGATTAAGATTGGCATACACATCAGCGTTGCCAGCCCTTCTCAATGCCCACCAGCGTTTGCCCTCACCAATGAACTCCCTGAGATATTCGTCAAGAATGGCAGTCATATTTGTAGCAATACTTCCACTTACATACGGTGTGTAACCGGCACCATAGGCTCTTAGCCTGATGGCATTGATTTCTGCTGAAGGACTTTCTCCCAGCTTTGCTTTCGCTTCTGCTAATAACAACAATACATCCGCATACCGGTAAATGGGATAATCGTTATTAAAAATTTGCGATGTACCTGCGGTTGTTCCAATGTACTTTGTCAATAAAATACCCCTGGCATCAAAAGGAGATGCTGTGGAGTACATCACCCGGAAAGTATTGCTGATCCGCTGGTCAGCCGGCAGGGCCGTAAGCCTGGTAATCATTGCCTGGTTCATACCCACCCTGTTGGCACTATTTACATATGGATATGCGGAAGATACCGTAGGCGTAGCGGCCTTGGCAAAAGATAAAGTACCTGCCTGAATTGAATTGACAAGGAAGCTGCCAAACACCCCATTCTGGGCCTGTTGCAACTCGTAGTTAATGGCAAATATGATTTCCTTGTTGTTTACTTTTTTCGTCGGGTCAAATATATCAGCATAGTTAGCCTGGAGGTCCAGGGAGGCTCCCTGCAGGTTCCTGACATCCATCAGAGCATTTTTAGCAGTAGTGAGATCTGCATTACCTCCGCCCATATGTGTGCCCGACCAAATGAAAACATCTCCTTTTAAAATAAGAGAAGCAATCCGGCTCCAATAAACCCTTTTTGCTGTTGACAAGGTATTGGCAGTACCAAACATTTGAAGCGATTTTTCAATATCCGTTTTTATCTGCGCCATTATAGTGTCAGCACTTGTCCGGCGCTTATAGGTTTCAGCAGTATTATTGATTGACTCTATCGGTTCAGTGTTTAAAGGCACGGCGCCCCATGTGCGGATCATGGTATAATACACATAGGCCCTTAACCCGTAAACCTCTGCAAGCATCCGGCCTTTTTCAGCATCCGGTAATGGAGTTTGCGGCAATATCTTTATAACATTATTAAAGTTATAAATGAGATTATAAAATCCTGCCCAATTGGTAAACGGCACATTCAGGCTACTGATATTGTGCCTGTATAAATTCTGTAAACCAGCATCTACGGATTCAGTAAAAAGGCCATCCACCCAGATATCGGAACGCATTTCTCCCAACTGGTAAAAAGTAGCATTATACGTCCTGAATAAACCATACACGCCATCATACAGTGTCCTGGCGGCATTGGGATCTTTTAATGCCTGGTCTTTGCTGATGGCATCTTGGGGTACCACTTCATCCAGTTTTTTTGTGCATGACAGGGTGCAAAGCGTCAACATGAGTACCCCGGTTATGATTAGCTTATTATATTTCATCTCAATATTTTTTTGTGTTGAATAAACAATTATAAAGTAACTCTTACACCAATGGTAAGCCGTTTTGGCAACGGAAATTTGCCCTGGTCAAAGCCACCCACTTCGGGAAAGTTGCCGCTATAACCTGTGAAATAGGCAAGGTTGCTCCCGGTAACATTTACGCTCAGACCTTTTAACCTTTTGGCGAGATAGTCACCCAAAATTTGGGGTGACAGATCATAGGCCAGGGTAAGCTCTCTCAGCATCACATAATCGCCTTTCTCCCATAAATTGGCAGCGGGGTTATTGCCACTTGCATCGGTTGCATAGTTTCTACCCTGGTTGGCCCAATAATACCTTGGCATGGTGCCGTTAGGATTTGAGGGTGACCAGGTTTTCAAAACATCAGTCGTTGCGTTTTGAGAACCCTGCACCTGGCTTAGGCCCCTTACGATTTCATTGTTAAGGATGACAAATCCAAAAGCATAGTCAAACCCGGCATACAAGCGGATGCCTTTAAAACCACTGCTGATATTAAAACCTCCGATGTGCTGTGGCGTAGTACGGCCGACCTTTACGAACTGGCGGTTGTCGATGGTATCATTTTTATACACCTGGTGCCATTGTGCATCTCCTAGTTGCTTTATCCTTTTATTGGTGTATGGTAAAAAGGCATTATATACATTGGCATCCATTGTCACTTTAGAAAGGTCTGTATAGATAGCATCCCATTTAGGCGCCCATACTTCATCCGTCCCAATTCGCTGACCTTCCACTAACCCTGCCACATATATCTGCTGACCGGGGTTCTTTGGATCCCATACAAAGAATCCACTGCTCCTGTTACCGGGCAGGGCGTTATATGGAAGTTTTTTCGCAAAGCTTTTAACATGAAAATAGTTTGCTCCCAATTCAAGGCTAAATCCGCCCGCTTTTTTGGGTTCGATTATCCGGGCGTTTACTGCAATCTCAACACCCTTGTTTTGCAATTGGCCAAGGTTGGTGGTAAAACTTGAAAAACCAGTTTGAGATGATATGCCTAATCCGGCTAATTTGTCAAATACATTGCGGACAAAATAATCAAAGTTCAATGTAATCCGGTCGTTGATAAAACCCATATCAACACCAAGGTTCAAGCTGTTTGCCCTTTCCCATCTTACATCAGAATTGATATAAGAACCTACATAGGTGCCGCCAAAGCCATTATAGGTACCTGCGTTGTTGTATACCTGCGAGGTGGCAAAGAAACCGAGTGAGTTTACGTTTCCGTTTACACCGTAGCCGATTCTTGGTTTAACACTACTCACGTACTTAGAAACCTTTGAGCCTTTATAAAAATTCTCGTTGTGCAGGTTCCAGCCAGCAGAGATGCCGGGAAATGTGCCGTAATAATTTCCTTTCTTCAGCCTGCTGGAGCCATCGACCCGTACAGTACCGGAAAGCAGGTACCTGTTTTTATATGAATAATTTACTGTTCCTATTAACGAGGCAATTCTTTCCCATTGGTTAAAGTTAGAGGATGCACCTGCAGGATTGATGATTGTAGTTCCCTGCAAACCGGGAGGTGTAGAAGCTGTCAGCCAGGGAATAAGATCAGTTGGCGAGCCTTGCGAAAAGCCCGAGTTTACATAATTCTTAAAATCGTAAAATTCGTATCCAGCCTGTGCAGTTACATTATGGCCGGAGAAGTTTTTATTGAATTGCAGGAAGGCATTCGTTCTATATTGTATTGTTTTGGTATTGTTGAAACTTGCAGCCCTGTTGGTATTGAAAGCACCGCCATTACCCTGCTGAAAGGCTTTTGTAAAAAAATTGTTATTGGTATATTGAAAATACCCTGAGCCATGGGCCAGTATTTTCAAAAAAGGCAATACTGAATATTCCAGGTTAATGCTACCCAGGAAACGCTGTTGGTTGGTATTGTTAACTGTCAGGTTGCTCCAGTATAGTGGGTTGCCAAGAGTCACGTCATTGGGGCCAGGCAAAATAACACCAGATGTGTCGTTTACATACCTGACTGTAGGAGCAACTCCTACAAAACGCTGCATCAAACCTCCTGAAGCACCGCCTTCGGGATCGGTGCCGCTAAAGCCGCCGTAAGGCAAAGCCTGCTCCAGGTTATACGCCCCGATGGTTGTGGTAATTTTCAGGTTCTTACCTATATTAAGACCACCATTAAAATTCAAATTAAGCCGCTTCAGCGATGAACCGATAATGATACCGTTATCCTTCACTGTTCCCATAGACAGGGCGTAAGAACTCTGATCACTGGCGCCTGAGAAACTTACATTATGTTCATCGGTATTTACCTGCTGGAGAATCAATGCCTCTCTTTCCTTTGCGCTTAAATCAGTAAAAAGGATACTGTCATTCAGTGCGGTGTTAAAAGGATTCGGGTCAACCAACAGTTTCCATCTTGGGTCATTTAAGAGTTTACGATTCTGATTATCCAGTAACTGTGTTGAATATAATCCTTCTGATGCCCTCCAACCGGGGCTCACTGCCCAACCCCATGAACCTGCTATCTGGCCCCTGTCTGTATTCATTGCGTTGGTATTGTTATCCAATGAATCACCCCTGAAACGGGACTGAATACCAATGCGGTTCATACGAATATAATCGGCTGCTGTAAGGTATTCAGAAGAATTGGGGCGTATAAAGTTGGTGGTGTGACTAAAAGAATAGGTCACCTGGGCTTTGCCTTTTTTACCCTTTTTGGTGGTTACCAGCACCACGCCATTGGCTGCTCTTGCGCCATAAACTGCGGTTGTTGCCGCATCTTTTAACAGGTCAATACTGGCCACGTCGTTGATGTCCACTCCATATAACGATGGCAGAATTACGCCATCCACAATAAAGAGCGGGGTACCGCCACCGCCAAATTCGGACCCACCCCTGAATGACATTTCTGGAGATGTTCCCGGCTGGCCTGTGCGTTGCTGAACCCTTAGACCGGGTGCATTTCCCTGGAGCACTGTTGCCACATTTGTTGTGGGACTATGCTCAAAAGTTTTAGGATTGACTGAGACTACGGCCCCGGTTACTTCCTTCCTTTTTTGAGTGCCATAGCCGGTAACAATAACCGCATCCAGTTGACTGACTTTTGCCTCAAGTGACAGCTCAATAACAGAGAGCATTCCAACTTTTACCTCCCTTGAAGTAAAACCCGTAATAGAAAAAACAAGCACATCACCCATCGACGCATCGATGGAAAATTCGCCGTTTGTTTTTGTTTGCGTACCAGCGGTTTTTCCTTTTACGGTAATACTCACTCCTGGTAGCGGTTTGTTATCATCTTCAGATGAAACCTTGCCGGAAATTGTTTTTACCTGTGCCCATATTGTGGCCGAACACAGCAAGCAAGAAAGTACCACCCAGACTTTCAAAAATTTAAGTTTCATCGCAATTTGTTTTAGATTTGTATTATGTATGACATAATAAAAGTAGAATAATTTCTCCGATGCCACCAAATTTATTTTTAGAAAAAAATTAAACAGTTGATTACCAACGGTAATCGGGAGCGATTTTTTTAATTAAAAACAGCGATTTTTACTGCGCTTTAAGTATAACATAATATGCAAACACCCGACCTCACGGAAAAATTTAAGACGATAGACACCAGTTCCCTGGTAGATAAAGTGGAAAACAACCTGGTAGAACTGCTTCAGCAACGGAAGTTAAAAGCCGGGGATACGATACCGAAGGAACTGGAATTGGCAGAAACTCTTGGCGTTAGCCGAACGGTTATAAGAGAAGCATTAACGAGAATGCGGCTGATGGGGCTTATCGAATCCAAAAAGAAAAGAGGCTCTGTTATTACCAGCCCTGATTTGTTTGGGATCATGGCCAAAAGCATGAATCCCCATATTCTGGACCAGGAAACATTAAAAGAGATTTTTGAAATACGCCTGGTATTGGAAATTGGCATGGCCGATTTTATATTTCACGGCTTAAAAAAGGAAGATATAACCGAGCTAAGGGATATCGTAAGCAACGAACCACCGGCAGCCCAATACCATTTGTTCAATATTGACCACGAGATTGCCTTTCACGGCAAGCTATATGAAATGACCGGGAACAGCACCCTGAAAAAATTTCAGAAAATGCTACTCCCGGTCTTTGATTATGTACACAACAGCGGCCTGCTAAAAAAACAGGCAGAACTCAAAACCTTTGTATCCCACAAAGGCCTGGTGGATATATTGGAACATGGTAACCCTGAAGAATTCCGGATTGGAATGAGAAACCATTTGGAAAATCACTTTGCAAGGTTGTTTATGTAGGGGAACGATTGTTAATTTGCCTGGCTAAAAAGATGACAGCGTGGAAACCCGTCATTTTTTCTATGACTTGGTTTTCGGAGAAAACCCACGACATTATTGTTTGTTTAGTTTTTTTACCACTTTGTCAAAATCGCTTTCAATCAGCTGATCCTGGTCAATCCGGTATTTTTCAAACTCATTTTCGGCCAGCGTTACCGCAACCTGGTGTGATACTTTTCCCTGGTGGTTTAAAATAGCTTCTTCGTTGAACTGCAGAAAGGCATCCAATTTTTGTATCCAGTCCTTCATATACATCACGGCACCTTTACGTGCCTGGCTTTCGGCATAATCCAGGTATATGGTTACGATCCGGTTAAGACCGTCCAGTTCCTTTTCGTCCAGGTAGTTTTTGGCAATACTTACATCCGTTTTCCGGATGGTGCCTTTGGGTGCCAGCTTCCAGTTAGTAAGACCCATATTCTCTTTGGTACTGTGTCTACCCGCGCTGCGATTATTTCCGCTGCGGTTTGCCCGGTAATGGCCCAATGGAGTTTGTTCTGTACGGTGGCAAAAAAGTCTTTCGTGGTTTTTTCGTCTGCCTTGTAATCGGCGTTGCATTGACTGTAGATATCGGTAATTTTTTGGTAGAACCTCCTTTCGCTGCTCCGGATATCCCGTATGCGGGCCAGTTGTTCTTCGAAATAATCTTTGCCAAAAAGCTGATTCGGGTTCTTTAACCGCTCATCATCCATGGTAAAGCCTTTGATGATGTATTCCTTTAGCCGCTCAGTAGCCCAAATGCGAAAAGCAGTAGCCTGGCTGCTGTTTACCCGGTAACCAACGGAGATAATGGCATCCAGGTTGTAAAATTCAATCTGCCTGTTCACCGTTCGATCACCTTCCTTTTGAACTTGTGCAATTTTTGCACAAGTTGCTTCCCGGCTTAGTTCATTTTCTGAATAAATGTTACTGAGGTGCTTTGTTACCACAGTTCTATCTACCCCAAACAAATCAGAAATCTTTTGCTGGCTTAACCAGATTGTTTCGTTTTGCAAATAGATCTCCACCTTCACTTTGCCATTGGGCGTGGTGTAGAGCAGTATTTCGCTGAAGCCATCTGGTGTGGTGTTTATATTCTTAGGCATGCATCTATTGCGATTGGTGTTATTAAAACGGTTTAACCATACTTCATCTTTAGCTTCCCCGAATTACGGAGAATTAAAATCTGGGTTATTGATTTTTGTTACCAAATACCAATAAACCCAATCGAATTTTTATTTCTAAGCCATTTCTCAATCAATACCAACCCATCCTCAAATCCCTTTACCATACCAGTAAGTGAAAGATAGTCTTCACTACCTTTTTGAATGATGGTAATTGACAACCCTTTTACTGTAGTGCTTTTTCCTTTTGCCATATGATAGTTTTAAATGCCGGCAGATATGTCACTGCCAGCCTTAATTTTTCATTTTTTAAACCTACCAAATTCGGGGGATTTAGAAAAATCAAGTTGATGGGTTGGAGTATTAGAAGGACGGGCTGGTCGGCCGCCAGCCATAATTCAGCCTTTAATTTTCACAATTGATTTCCTGCATGTATCGGCTTGGCAAATGTTAGATTTCAAACATAACCATTCCTTTTTATGATAGGTGAATGATCTGCCATAAAATACGGCATTAAAAAAGACGCCAACATGGCGTCCTTACATTTTCGATTGGTATCAATTTTATTTCACCAACTGTAACGAACTATCATTCATTTCCAGTGTATGCGTTTTCAGAAGGGTAATAATTTCAGCACCAGCCAATAATACCGGGCCATATCCATGTGCGGCAAAAACATTGATAGGACGGTAATAATAAAATGCAGGGTCAAAGGCCATGCCGGTACCTACGCAGGTGCCTTCTACCTGGCCTTTGTCGTTTACTTTGGTGCTTATCGCATTCCAGGCCAAAATAGCGGCAGGGGCATAAGCTTTGGCATTGATCCACCCTTTGTTAATGGCACGGGCAAGGCAGTAGCTGTAAATAGCGGTAGCCGATGTTTCCAGGTAGCTATCGGTTCTGTCAAGCAGCTGGTGCCAGAAGCCTTCGCCGGATTGATAATAAGTTAAGCCTTTTACCAGCAATCGGAACTGATCGAGAACGGCTTTTCTACCAACATGATTTTCGGGTAATACATCCAGCAGTTCGGTCATGGCCATCAATGCCCAGCCATTGGCACGGGCCCAATGGAATTGTGGGTGTTCATCCATCTCTTCCACCCAGCCATGCATGTACACATTCTTTTCTTTATTAAACATGCGGGCCGAATATTGCTGCACCTGCTTCACGCAGTCATCATAGTATTTGTTGTCGCCGGTAAGTTTGCCCATTTGAGCCAGCGCCGGAATTCCCATAAACATATCATCCAGCCAAAGCGTATTTTTTTGTGGCCGGTTACGGGCCAGCGTGCCATCGGGCAGACGATATTCTTTCGTGGCGATATAATTGACCAGGTGGTCGATGATTGGCCGGAGATTAGCATTGCCACCGTTTCTCAGCGTTTTGATCATGGCTGCACAAACGGCCCCTGCATCATCCAGCGCATGTGGATTCATTTGCTGGTTCAGCGGGTTGCCGCGTTGTGGAAACTTTTTGTATAAGGCAGTAAAGGCAGGCATACCGTCGGCAATAAATCCCAGACGCTCTTTGGTATAGGCTGTATACCGGGCATCACCGGTGGCTTCGCCCGCAGTAAGCATGGCTGCATAGGTAACACCCCATTCGTAACTGCTCAGGCGGAAATCGGCCTGCGCCAATACGGTGTTGGTGTCTATTTTGGCCAGGTCGGTCACTTCGGCTTTGGTACGCTTGTCCATGAATTTTGCCGGTGTGGTGGTATTGAGATAATTGAACACTTTATCAAGCACCTCTTTCACATTTCCTGTAGTGGGGGCGCCGTAGGGGATTTTATAATCCGGTTTCAATGCATGCAATGGTGCGGTTACATCGTTACCTGTTTTTTGGGCAGAACTGAGTATCACCATGTTGGGCAACAAGGCTGACAGCAACAGGGGCTTTATTAGTTTCATATGGCGTGATTGAAATTGAAAATTATTAATAAAAATAACAGTTCCGGCGGTTGATTATGGCCTATTGCTCTCATTGTAAATAAGCCATGTACAATTTTCCAAAACTGTAAAAACCCGGGGCAGGCCCGGGCTTTTACAGTTTGCCCTACAGGGCTTGAAAATATTCAAATAGTTTCATTAAAACCGTTTTACAAAACACTACCTTTTTACAAATATCCTCGTCGATACCGCTCCGTCATTAATGGCTACCAGGTAATAACCACTGGCCAGGCTATTAATATCCACATTGGTTTGAGTGGTGCCGTTTGCGAGGGGAACGTTTTGAACCAATTTGCCATCGAGTGTATAAATTCTCATCGTGGCGGCCTTGCTTACCATTTTATGGGTCACAGAAATACTGCTACTGGCTGGGTTTGGATAAATAGAAATGGTGTGGAGCAGGTTGGTATTGATAATAACGATTCTGCTGTATTTGAAACTGCCGTCTTTGTCTGTCATTTTCAGGCGGTAATAAGATACGCCGCTTAAAGGCTGCAAATCGGCAAACTGGTATCCACCGGCATTGTTGGTAGCAGTCACCTGCCCGACACTAATAAAATGGATGCCGTTATTGCTTCTCTCTATAGTAAAATCCTTCAGGTTTATTTCCCTTGCGGTACTCCACGATACGTCTACCTTTTTACCATTGTAGGAGGCATTGAATTTAAGCAGGTCCAGCGGCAGGAAGATCGAATTAGGATTACCAACCATAAATGGCGAGAAAGAGGTGAAGCCTGAAGCCTTGGCGTAGTAAGGGCTGGCAATGGTGCCTGCGCCAGATAATACAGCACTGGTTTCGTCCCAGGTGTTGGTGCCGTAGTGGCCAATTACCACACCAGCAGCTGTAGCAAAACCTGCGGCCTGGGCGGGTGGCAGCCAGCCGAGGCTTATTGACAGATTAACCACATTTGGGGTCGCCGGCGCTATTGAATACTGCCTGTTTACCACTTTATTTGGATCTGCGACAGGATAGTCGAACACATTTTTTACACCTACGGCAACAAGATCCAACGTACCTGAATTAACAAGACGTACCGGGCAATAGGCACCATCCGTTCCAATCGGGAACACCAACTCGCTTGTTGTACCTCCCACCCTGTTTTTCAGAACACCATTACCTGTAATATTATAGAAATACTGCGTGTTACTAGCATTGTAAAACACCATGTTGGTATTGTTCGTTCCCTTGCCCGCGTCTATCACTCCCTTGTCCCCAATATTTACGAAAAGCTTACCTGCAACGGCGGCATTTTCGGCAGCAAACCGCATGGCATTCCCGGTATTCCAGGTACCATTTACATTGATGGTAATGGTGCTGTTAGCTTTTGTAGCATGAGGTATAATGCAGGAGGTGCCGGTTGTTCTCATCTCAAGCGTGCCATTGATATTGTAAGTATAATTGCCAAACTCAACAATGGTATTGGTCCTGGGGCTACTGCCTTCCATCAGGTACGAGCTGCTACCGGATATCGTCACTGTCCGGCCGGGGTTAATGGTAACGGTAATGTTGTCATCGTCCTGTCCTACCGGGGCTGTTCCACTGGTAGCATTGCTGTACATCGTGCGCATATAACTACTGATGCCAAGGTTTGCATCTATAATTATTTCCAGGGTTTGTGCCAGGTTGTTTACATTAAAATTTACCAGGTACCAGTTACCGGTTCCACTTAGTGTTATGGTACCGTTAGCCAGGTAGCCTTCAAAGTTTACCCGCTCTGATGAGGATGAACTGGAGCCAAACGTTCCATTGTTAATCACACTGCCAGCCACACGCAGGTTCCGCGTACTGGTAACAGATTTTAAAGTAGCCCCTGATTCTATCACCAGGTTATTGACACGGGTAGTGGCACGTAAAGAAACAACCGCCCCTGTCTTTATGGTGATCCTGTTGACACTGCTTCCTGGCAATACCGTAGTGGCCACCCATTCGGTGCCATTATAGGTTTCCCATATATCAGTTACGGTACCGCCGGTTCCGGTACTGTCCCAATTACCTGTTTTAATAGCCCGGTAGTCGCCCGAAGCTGCCGCGGCGGCCGCTGTACGGAAATTCCATAGGCTTCCGGTGGTGGTGCCTGCAGCGTTGATGGCATCGATACGCCAATAATAAGTAAGATAATTGGTGAGACCGGTTACCTGGTAAGTCGGAGCAGCCGAATAAGGTACATTAGCCAGTTTGGTCATATTACCGGCACCCGTGCCAAAGTAAACAGCAAAGCTGTCTGTGTTAGCGCTACCTGTCCAACCGAGGTCGATGTTAGCACTGATTAATGGCACATCTACTGCATTGTTAGCAGGCGAAGGATTAGATGGAAGAGATGGCGTTGTAAACAATGCCGGTGTTTTTACCCCCACGATAGCACTGTAAGCCGATGTATCGGTGCTGCCCACCGCACTGATGCGATAATAATATTTGGTATCAGGGGTCAGGCTTGTATTGTTATAGTTGGTAGCATTTGAAACGGGATGTGCAATGTCATTAAAGTTCATGCTATCCAGTGATCTCTCTAAGATGAAATAAATCTCGTTATCACTGTTATCGGTCCAGGTAACGGCAATCGCACTACTGGCCGTTGGTATATCTGTGGTGGCAACTAATGAAAGATTTGAAGGGGCATCTACAAAACCCGGGGACACTATCAGCAATTCACCGGTAGCTGGTTTAAATTTCCAGGAAAGTCCCGGGCCAGGTATGGCAGGTATTATTTGAGCAAAGGTTCCTGTTACGGTACCGGTTGGTACAAATATTTTGAACATATCACCTTCCGCCAGGGTACCGGTAGTATCGAGTTGTAGTGTACCATTATAAACTAAGGCGCCTTGTACCGCCACCTTATCGCAGGTAGCTGTATTTTTATTGAGTTGCATTTTTACCACGCTTCCGGGAGTCAGGTCCAGCTTGGCTTTCAGGGTAATGGTTCCAATAGAACTATCGCCCGGTTGCAACTCAGCCTCCAGTACTTCCACATCTCCGGACAGGCTTCCTGTTCCGGCCAATATACCCCCATCGGTTACCGTGGTTTTGCCAGTACCGGTGTTGTTTCCGTTTACAACAAGTGTACCATCAGTAACAGTAGTAGTACCGCTGTAGGTGTTAGTGCCTGTCAGGCGCCAGATTCCGCTGCCTTCCTTAACAATCGTAGTAACGCCACTGGTATTGCTGGTGCTGCCATAGGCTTCGTTATTAATCACACCTGCAAAAGTTTCATTAGTACCTGCGCCACCTACCGACCAGGTAATGACACCTCCCGAGGTTTTACTACCGCAGGAAAGGCTGGTTCCGGAAATACCGGAAAGACCGCCTAGATACAGGGTCTGGTCGTTTTGATAGCTGGCTATTTTTGTGTTTCCCGCCGTTACCACTCTTGTGCTTGGGAAACCAATGCCGTTGTCAATCATAAGCGTGCTACGCTCAGCACCGGTAAGTGTCCCTACCCCGCTAGCCACAAGTGTTCCGGTAAAATCTGTCCAGTCTCCCTGGATCAATTCTCTTGAATAAGTAATGGCGTAGGTTAGTTTTCCGTTGCCATGTATATTAAAATTCAGGTTTGCATTACGATAGGGCTCAAAGCCGTTTTCTGTGCTATCCTGCACGTACATTTCAAATGGATAATTTTCATAAATCACCTGCGACCCGCCTGTGGTACGGTAGGTGCCGCCCTGTAGTTTAAGAATATTCGAAGTTCCGACGGCCACATTATTATGGATAATATCCAGTTCCTCAGAAGCGATGCTAACAGGTGTTACTTCCAGCACTCCTCCTTTAATAACTGTTTCTCCCTCATACGGATTTGCACTTCTTAACTGGAGCCTGCCCGGCCCTGATTTGATAAGCCCGCCGGAACCTGCCAAAACACCCGTGAGTGTAACCACCGACGCCGGATTGGTGACATTAAACTCCGTACTGGCATCCAGCGCAATATTACGGTCGGTGCTGGTATTACCGCCCGTGTAGTGGATCTTACCTCCTTTTAAAACCCAGTTAAAAGCATAGTTGGCAGAAGCGCCGATGGAACTCGCAAGTCCGCCATTGGCCAGCTTATTGATTTCCAAAGTTCCATTCCACAAAACCGTGGCACCATTGTAGGCGTTGTTGTTTAGTAACGACAGCTTTCCGGTATTTGTCTTATTCACCGACCCGGTACCGGCTATAAAACCTGCCCCACTGAAATTATAGTCGCCGGTACTGTTTACCACGATGTCTTTGGGTCCCATTTGGGCTCCAATCGTAATATTTTGTGTCGGTCCTTCAGGGAACAATAGTTTACTGCTATCCGTAAATACACTGGGTGTGTTAGTGCTATTATTCCAGTTTACGGAAGCCAAATCCCAGTTCTGGTTGGCGGCGCCAGTCCAGGTAAGATCGGGAACAAATGTGGCTGGGTCAATTACCGGCACTTCTACCGGTTTTGATTTTGCAATCAGTTCGTTGCTATAACCGGAGTTGCCCAATGCATTGTAGGCCCTAACCCTGAATGTATCCTTTTCTTCAGGAACCAGGCCTGTAAGGGTAAAATAATTTTCGTTGAGACCTGTACTGTCTATCACTTCAAACACACCATTTACCTTACGCTCAAATATGAAGCCCAGTTCTTTTTCAGTATAATCGAGCCATGAAAAAGAGATACTGGTTTGCGTGGCTGAATCGTATTTAAGATTAAGCGGGGCCCGGAGATAAGGCTGAGAATAGGCAGCTGTAATGCCATTGATATAGTTTTCAATATTAGTGTACCCGCTCGGGGTAATGATCATAGCGTCCGAGGCCAGCGCCGGATTGAGTCCGTTTGCTGTTTCCCATGCATCGGGTATGCCATCATTATCGGTATCGGTACGGGCAGTGCCGGGCCATAATGCCCATGCTGTTGGAACACCAAATGGCAATACAGACTCGTTGCCAATCAATGCTCCCTTTTTTCCATATGACTTTACTTCATTCACCACATAATAATCTGCATAGTCACGATAAGGGAGTGATGCACCCACTACCGGCAGGTTGTCTGACAGCAAGCCATTGGCGGGGATTGTGGGCAATACCGGGTAATTATAAGGAACGGCCTGGAAATCCGGGCCACCACCAAACTCCGGTTTCTGTATCAGTACAGGGTCAAACACCCCATTCCGGTTGCTGTCCTGGATATTGTCATTTTCGTAAATATGGTATTTGTTATTACCCACGCTAAATGGGCGGGTGCCATCCACAGGGCCCTGTATGAAACAGTTACCTACCGCATTGGCAAATGATTCGCCTTCGCTGTCGCCACCCATGATATAGGCACCGGCGCTCCAGTTATACACGATATTATTCACATATTGGTTTACACCTTTGATCTTATTGTTACGGGTGCCATTATCTACATACAGGTTACGGTAAAGGGTTACGCCACCATCGGTTTGTATCAATCCACCGGCAGAGTGCGTAAGCAGGCCCTGGCTAATAATAGAATTCTGAATAGTGATACGTAAGGCATTGGAACCACTCACCGAAAAGTTCTCGTCACGGCCCCAGGATACGGAACAATGGTCAAAGATGATATCGTGCCCATCGGCTATTCCGTTGGCATCTTTACCACTGGTACCTACGGCTCCCATCCTGATTTTTATATACCTGCAAATCGTGTTATGCGAATTGGAAAATGACCAGCCATTGCCATACACGGTAATACCTTCGCCAGGTGCTGTCTGCCCCGCGAGGTAAATATTGGGCGACACCACTATCCGGTCGGTGATCCTTATCACGCCGCCAACATCAAAAACCACGATCCTGTTTGGGGAACTTACCGCATCCCTTAATGATCCTGCGCCTGAATTATTGAGGTTGGTTACGTGGTAAACGGTTCCGGTACGGCCCCCGATAGCATATTTACCAAAACCCTCTGCGCCTGGGAACGCAAGTTGCTGCGCAAATAAGTCACCCAGCGCTGACAGTAAGAGGCTACAGAACAGCATTACGCCGCAAAATATCCTGCGGCTGATAATAGTGGTAGAATTCTTCATAGTGGAATTATTAGAGCATTTATTTTTTGAGAGATGGCTTTACCAGACTGTTGATATAAACTTCTATGTTGGTATAATTGCTACCGCTTGCATAGGCATTGGCATCAGCGGCAACGGTTGGTTTGAGATGGTGTTGTTTTTCCCAGGCATCCGGCATGCCATCGCCATCCGTGTCTTGCGGCAGTTTACCGTGTTGCAGCGGTGGCTGTCCCCCCGCCTCCGCTTCTGTCTGGAATATGTTGCCTTTGGTGCCGAGCGACTTAAGGTAGGCAGCAAGCCGGGTATCGACGCTATCCCGTACGAGGGAAGCACCGGCAGTTTGAAGCACTTTTTTGTAAGCAGTCTCCAGGTCGTCCACAGCAACAGCGACCGCAGGTTGATGCGAGGGTTTTGGCAGCAATGTAGCTGTAGCAGCAACAAAATCGGAATCAGCGATCAGCCTGCCGTTTAACAAACCATCCTTGTTCATATCTACATAATTACCGCTGTGATACACATGGTCGGTGGCGGAAAACATCGCCATAAAATTTTTAGAAGAATTGGGGCCGGCAATAAAATAATTGTTCACAATGTCCTGGTAATGATTGGCCGCCGAGTGGCCTCCAACAAAACCGCTGCTGCCCCAGTTGTACACAATATTATTTGTATAAGATATGCCTGCTTTGGCTTTAGGATTGCGGCTTTGGTTGTCTATCCAAAGACAATGGTGCATCGAAAAATTAGTGGGACCTTCCAGCAAGGCACCAAAACGCTGTGGCTGAATAGACTCGCCGATCATGCAATATTGCATAGTGATATTGCTGCTATTTTTTATATGGAGATTATCCCACCTGCCCCACTGAATGGACACATGGTCGAAAATGATGTCCTTCAGATCATCGGCCACCACCGTGCATGAACCCTTAGACATGTCGATGCTACCCCTGAAACGCATAAACCTTACGATGGTGTTGGAAGAAAAAGAAACAGAATTACCATACACCACAACACCTTCACCGGGGGCGGTTTGGCCGGCTATCGTAATGTCAGTGGCAGCCTTTACTTTATCGCCAATTTTAATGATGCCGCTAACATCAAATACGACAATGCGTTTGGATTGGCTCACCGCATCCCTGAAGGAACCTTTTCCCGAATCTGCCAGGCTGGTTACATGGTACACTTCACCCCCGCGGCCACCGGTAGTTAAGGCGCCAAAACCTTCGGCGCCGGGAAAAGCAACAGTTTGTGCCCTTACATGTGACGCGGCGAGTACCAGGACACTACCAATGACACTTAACTGTAAAAGACGAAAAACTTTCATTTAGATCAGATATCGCGTTTTATCGATTCCCGTTACATAAACTGTGATCCAACACAACCGGGCATACCATTGGCAGGACCGTTTTAAGACCCGGTAACACATAGCAAGCAACAAATAAAAAGAAGAAAAAAGGTTGTGCCCGGCAAGCCATCACAACCCTTTATTTTAACCAAAACAAACTGTGAAAAAGTTATCGATTATAATTTAAAAGGCAGGTACCAATTGGCCATGTTCATGAGTTTTGCACGGGTAGCATCGGCACCGGGTATCCCATCTTTCTGAAGCTTGGCGTAGATCTTATCAGCCAGGTAAGCCGGGTCGTTACGACGTAAGGCTATCCTTACCAAATCGGGCCATCTTGTGCCTTCGAATCCGTTCTCCAATGCCAGTTCTTCGATGATACCATTTTCTATTTGTATCAAGCTATCAGCCGGTGAGCTTATTGGGAAACTGGTTAGGTTAGCCCTTCCGCGCACACCCAGGTTACGATACCAGTCGGACCTGAAATAAGGGGCATCGCCATTACGGGCATCGAAATTGTAAGGGTATGCATCCCATAATGTATTCTGGTAATTGGTGCGGTCGCCGGTGGGTGGTGGGTAAACAGATGCAATACCCTGGTTGGTCAGCCCGAAAGCAAGACCATAGCGACCTTCCCTGTTAGCAGCCTCGGCAAAATGCAGGTGCAGGTGTGTCTGCCGCATCAAAAACCATTTGCTTGTTTTTTGCAACGGGTTTAGTGGAAGGTTGGTACTATTCTGAATATAATTGTACAAGTTCTTCATGATGGTCGGGCGGCCGGCAATCATCTTCCAGCTAAGTTGGCCACGGGCATCGAAAGGCAGGCCATTGGTAGCACTTGCAACAGCAACTGGACGTTGGGTTTGGTTATTCCACCTGTCGATAGCATCCTGCGAGGGTTTCAATAAATACTGTCCGCCAATAGGAGAAAACAACTTCACAAATGGATTATCAGGCTTGAACTTATAATCAAATGGCATTACCCAAAGCCACTCATAGTCGAAACCGTTGTCCTGTGGACGTTCGAACATATAGCGCCATTGCTGACCTTCGGTCACCAAAGTGGAAGCATCTCCCCCTCTTGAATAAGTGATATAATGGTCTACAGAAGAACCGCTCCAGGCCATTTTATACTGCACATAATATCTTTCTCCGGTGGCACCAGAAGTAGCCAGTTCCATCACTTCACGGTACGATCTTGCTGCAGCATTGTAATTACCTTTCCACAGGTTAATGTCACCAATAATCATTTTCTTGAATGCAAAAAATTTCGGCGTTGTGTATCCATCCACGCTTACATTTAGTGATGTTCCGGTAGGATACTGCTCTTTAAAAGGCAATGCCGCTGTAAAATTAACGAGGCTATCCAGCAGGACTTTAAAAGTAAGTTTTGGAAACTTACTGGCATCTCTGATAGCATCTACATTGGTAAGGGCATCGGTTACATAAGGTACCTCGCCATAATGTATACCGAGTTGTAAATACAGGAACGAACGCAGGCAGGCAATATCAGAATAACGCTGGTTGTATTCAGCCACCTTCATTTTGTTATCCCGTTTCATGATATCAAAATTCTTAAGTACATCATTGCAATTGATGATGACTTCATAAAAAGGCCGGGGATTGGCCCATGGGTTATCCGCCGACACCGTATGGCTGCTTAGTTCTTTCAGGTAACCATCGGCATTTTCGGTATACTCTACCATGTCTCCACGCAGCTCATTCAGCAATACATACCTTTCGGCCAAACCCATAAACTGGCCATAGATACCCACTACAGCAGCATCTGCATCGCCTACGGTCTGGTAAGCCTGGGTGGCATCCAGTTCATTTTGCGGCTTAAGATCGTATAACTTTTTGCAGGATGTAGTGCCAGCCAGCATGGCAACCGCAACAGCACACTTAAGAAAATAATTTTTCATCGGAAAAATATAAATAATGTTTTTAAAATAGCAAACCCCGGTACTCCTCTTCTCAAAACGATTTTATAAACCCAGCCTTACACCCAATGTGGCACTCTGGAAAATGGGATCCAATCCTGTATCGATACCCTGTGCAAATACACTTGGCCTGGCACTAAATTCAGGATCAAAACCTTTATATTTTGAAAGTGTAAACAAATTTTGAGCAGCTACATAAATGTGAACCGCTGTAAAAAATTTCGGCTTTATCGGCATATTGTAGCTAAGCGACAATGTGCGGAGGCGGAAGTAAGAAGCATCTTCGATCCAGCGATCGCTGAAACGGCTATTGCCATTAGGGTCACCAAATGTTGCTTTAGGCATGTTGGTAACCTGCCCTTCTGTACGCCATCTGTTATTTACACTTACCAGTTGATTTTCGGTAGTACTAACTGACTCTAATTTGTAACGGATATAGTTAAATGCATCATTACCCTGGCTAAATGTAAACAAGGCATCGAGTGAAAAATTCTTATACGCCCAACGGCTGGTAATACCGCCAACCCAATCCGGGTTAGGGTCACCAATCACCGACCTGTCTTTATCATCTATCACTTTGTCGCCGTCCAGGTCAGAAAACTGGATATCCCCGGCAACAAACGGTTTAAATGAACCATCGGGGTTGCGTATTCTCAGTCCTGCGGCAGTGGCTGCTGCGGTGCTGGCAAATACGCCATTGGTAGTATAGCCATAAAATAAATTGGCTGCATTACCATTCGCAGTAAGAATGGTAGCACCAGCATAGTTGGTGGTGAAGCTACCGTTTGGCACTGCCAGTATCTTATTCTTGTACTTGCTTACGTTAAATCCAAAATCCCATTTAAAATTCTTCCGGTTAATGATCCTGGCATTTAATGTAAGTTCCACGCCTTTGGTTTCCATACTGCCGTCGTTGGTAAGCATCGTGTTAAAACCTGTTACTGTTGGCAATGACTCATAAACCAGCATGTTGGTGGTCTTGTTCCTGTAGGCGTCGAAATTCAAGCTCAGTCTTTCATTAAACAGGCTAAGATCTAAACCGCCATTGATTTTAGTATTGGTTTCCCATTGCAGTGCAGGATTAGCGATATTGTTTCTTACCAAACCTTGCATACCCAACAGGTTCTGCGAACGATAGGTTTGACGGGCTGAGTAATTGCCAATATCATCGTTACCGGTAATGCTGTAAGTGGCTCTTAATTTCAGCAAATCAATTCCGGAGTTAGCCATAAACTGTTCTGAGGAAACCAACCAGGCGGCGCCTATTGAAGGCGAGATCGCGTATTTTCTATCTCCCAAACCGAGTCCGTTGGGCGCCATTGTACCAAACCGGGATGAACCATCTACTGCTGCATTCAGCGACAGGTATAATTTGTTGCGATAGCCATAATCGAGGTTAAAATAAGTATTGGTCCAATTCCATTCACCGCCATCACCACCAATCTGGCGCAGGGCATTCAGGCCATTCTGCACGCTTACCAACTGGTCGGTGGCAGAGTTAAAACCAAATGCATAATCCTGCTCTGATTCATTGTGCTGAAAACGCCAGCCTACATTTGCACTCAGTGTATTTACCGAATGGAAAGTGCGGTTGTAAGAAAGGCGGCCATCTGCATACACGGTAAATAAACGCTTCACCTGTGTACCAAGACGGCTATCTGCAATGGCATTATCCAGTGTATCGTTAGCTACGCCTTTACGTGGAATGAAAGAGCTCTCACGCACCTTATCATAAGTTACGCCAATCATGGCGCTGGCATTCAGGTATTTTGATATATCATATTTAAAAGTAAAGCTTCCAAAAAAGCGGTAGTATTTGTTGATCGCCTGCATATTCCGTATAAGAGCCGTTGGGTTACTCAGGCCTAATGTGTCGGCATCAGCCAGGTTCGGGGATTCCAATCCTGCATCATTTACTTCCTGTACCGCCAGGAAAGGAGCTTTGGTCAATGCCAGGTATAAAGGAGCAGTCTTAAGTGCAATGCCCTGGTCTTTTAAATTTTGTTCGTTGTAAGAAAAAGAAAGATTGGCGATACCTGTAAGTTTTTTAGTAAAATTAAACTCGGCATTAAAGCGGGTATTGTAACGGGAAATATCCGTTTCCTTTATAATACCCTGGTTTTTTACCACGCCTACACTCAGGCCATAGGTAGCAATATTATCACCACCGGTTACTTTCAAAAAGTAGTTCTGGTTGATACTGTTATCCAAAACCTGCTTTTGCCAATCGGTATTGTAATGGTACCGGGCATAGTTAGGGTTTTTGGGATCATCGTTCATGTAAGGAAGTGCTGCAATTTGCGTAGCATTTAATCCTTTGCTCTGCAATATTTCCGACAGGTAAATGCGATAGCCGGCGGCATCCAGTACCGGCAGGTTTTTAGGGGCAAAATTGAAGCCAGTATAAAGAGCAAAGTCAATTTGAGTAGCCTGTTTTTTAGACCGGGCAGTAGTGATGATGATCGCACCGTTTGCCCCTTTGGTACCATACATCGACGACGCATCTTTTAAAACGGTGATATTGTCGATATCTTTTGCATCTATTAAGGCAAGTGGATTCGTGTAGTTATTGGCTATGATAGATTCGCCATAGTCATTGGCATCAAACAACATATTATCTACAACAACAAGTGGCTTGTTGGTACCAAATAAAGAGTTGTACCCGCGTAATGTTAAATTAGCACCTGCACCCGGTGCGCCGGAGCGCCTGGTGGCATTCAGGCCGGCCACCCTGCCCTGCAAAAGAGCATCGGATATTTCGTAAGGCTGCGTCCAGGCACCATCTACATTGTATTGACCGGCTGCTGCGGTGATACTACTTTTGAGCTTTTTATCAAACGGCATCGTTAACTCTTCAGAAAAAGACACCAGGCTTTCATCATTCAGCTTCAAATCAAGATTTTTTCGTCCGTTAAGGGAAATATATCTTGTTTGCTCACCCTCGGCAGTTACCAATACACTAGACTGGTAGTTGGGCACGTTGACTGTAAATTTTCCATTTTCATCGGTGATGGCCGCAGAATAGTCTACTACCGAAATACTGGCTCCCACAATGGGTTTGCCTGTAGCTGCATCTTTTATAACACCGGTGAGGGGCACGCCTTTCTTTGCATTGGCCCGGCTAATCTGAACGGTATCCTGCTTTTCCTGTTGGGCAAAAGCAACACCAGAACCAGCAACCAGTAACAAAGCTGTGATGCTTACAGAAGCCAAAAAATGTTTTTTAATAAGGAGCATTGGTATCTTATAAAATGTACAAAATTGATTTACTAGCGCAACCGGTGGCTGCAAGCCGCTACCAGTTGACAGTAGCTGCCAGTATTTGATCGTGGCGTGTGTTGTTATATCGCTGCCGGTGCGATACTGCCTATGCTTATGGCACCGGAACCAATCGTATATAGTCGCATACCAGCGGGTTTACAGCCGCCGTAGTGCTATTAGCCGAAACCAGGAACACATCCAGTGTGGATTTATAACGCAACAAAGTCACTTCGCCCAGGTATATTTCACTGTAATTGTTCAGGGCAACCGTGGTATATGGAAAACCGGTGGCAGTGGCTGAATCAAGTGCTAAACGTTGTGTATACGTGGCCGTTTGGAAATCGTTTAAAGCCACCCAATATGCCTTGTATTTTGCAGAATATGCATTATTTACCCTGTAATTAATATTGAACAGTGCCACTCCATGACCTGTAACCAATACATCCCTGAAATCTTTGCCGGTAAGTGGGTTAAATCGATCGCGGAAATATGTGTTCCCACGGCGGTCTACCCTGGTTCCAAAATAGTTTTCGGCCTCTATATAATAAGGTTTCAACTTGTTTTCAAGCGGTGTATTTACCTGGCCAATAACATAGATAACGCCATTGCTGGTTTTAATGGTTTGTGTAATGGCTGATTTGAGAACAGGTATTCTTGTTTTAAATTTAGTTTCCAGCGTATCCGTTCCCAGGCCGGTGCCAAGGGTAGAATAAGCACCTTCAATCGCAAGATCACGGGCTACGTCCCAGTTTGAAAGACTCGTGGTACTATCTACCGTGCCTGTAATATAGTAAGGTTTCATTTTGTTTACTTCTGCATCCCAGGCAGCATCGGCCAATACAAATAATGTAAACTGTTTGCTTTCGTCGCGTAAATCCTGCACACCGGTCCAGTACAAATTACTGCGTACAGAATCGGTGCCTGGTTTGTAAATCGGCTTCCCGGTAAGTGGGTCTACACCGGTTTGTATAGCATTGGTAATGTCAAATACATTGCGATACAAAGACTGCAGGTAAGCTTTTTGCTTAGCAGGTATCGCGGTATTTGTTTCAAAAGCTTCCCAGGTATTGCTAAGTGCAGGAACCATTTTATCGATTACCTGTAACACGCCATTTTTAGCCAGTTGATCAGCTATAGTTATCGTGGCATCTTCTATCTTTTTACCCAGTATGTTGGTGTATTTACCATTCAACATTGGAATACGCATTTGGGTGGCAGCCGAGGCAGTATAGTACGATTGAGTGGCAATATGATTGCCGACAAACAAACGCAACCTGGTAGAATCGTTAACAATACCGGCATCCAAAGTGGCCAATGCCGCATTGGTTGGGGCGAATACGGTAAAAGTTTTAGAACTGGCTATCACCTTATCGTAACCGGATTTTACCAGCAGTTCGGCAAACTTGCTAAGGTCACTGCTTTCGCTCACCTTTTGAAACAGGTCTTTTCCCAAAGACGCGTCGGTAAGCTCGTTGTGCTTGTCCCATTTCTTACAGGAACCCAGGAATAACGCGGTGCTGCAAGCCAACAGAAATAAATAATTAATCTTTCGAAACATTAGCATTCGTATTTAATAAACATTCTTTAAAAATCGCCGCTTAAAATTGGGTGCCATTTTACCACCAGCAGTATTACCAGTGGCAAAATGCACCAACAAATAGCACTTATATCTTACAGGAACAGCTTGCTGCCATCTGGCTTAAACCTTGGCAATACCTGTGGCTCATCAACCGGGATAAAATGGATCATATCCAGGTTATTATTGTTTTGTGTTCCGTTAATAGAATTGATGCGCAGCATATGGCGTTCGGTGGTCAGGATATCTACTGTTCCAACCAATCTCGCGGCCCAATTCGTACTGGTGTTTTCGGTATAACGTTTCCAACCGATAGACTCCAGTTCACCATCGGTACCGTTTGGTCTTACTTCGGTAAAGTTGAAAGGACGTTGCATAGTGACACCATCTATTAACACGTTGCATTGCATGTTAGAACTGCTACTTTGTTTTTGTGCCCTGTAACCTACCCATACTTTGTAGCGGCCTTTGATAATAGTTGGTGTACGATAGTCCACCCAGAATGGCCTGTTAGGCGCACCAAGTGGTAATATGTTTACATCGGCGTTACAAGCGAAGTTCGTAATGGAGCTTGCTGTACTAAATGAATATTGAAGTGTAGACGTACCATTAGCTGCTCCCATCGGCCAGATGATATCTTTTATTGGGAAATCTACGTCGTTAGCTTTCACGAAATTGTAGTTCTGCTTGCGGAAATAAGCAGGTAGTTTCCTGATTTCGGTAAAGTCAGAACAGTCCCAGAACACTGCTGTTGGCTTACGGTATTTAAGGGTGAAATGCGCACTGGCATCGTGTATTACGCCATTGTTGCTGGCCACGTCGCTGGTGGGTCTTTTAAGCGTTACCCCTGGTTCCAATACACCATTAAATACATCATCATTAATAAGTACCTCCTGGTTTTCCAATTTTGAACTTACTACTTCCTGTGGTGCCAGGGTTGTATGCGAAGTAGCGATGATAATATCGCCCAAAAACTTAATACCGCTTAATATGTGATAAGCACAATATAAATTGAGACTGTCTGTAATCAGCTTCGGGTTCCCGGTTTTTGAATACTTAGCCTTTAACTGAGCATAGCTGGTAATCCCGCTATCTGCCAAAACCTGGTTGCTTTCTGCCAATACTGTTAACCACCTTTTAGATGGATCCGGGTTTTTGTCGATGTTCAACAGATCAAAATAACCTGTTTCCTTTAACGCCTGGGTGAAAATGGAATAATTGGGATTGGCTTCCAAAGCTTTGGCAACAGTAAGTTTTGGAGCTATCAGTACATTGTCGATAACATGGATGATGCCGTTACCTACCCTCACATCAGGTTGTATATCAAAAGCCTGCCTGTTTATCAGGTAGGTGGATGCACCTGCTTTCTGACCTACGCTGGTGATCAGGTATTGTCCGTACTGGGTGATCACTGGAAGTTTACCATCTGTAAAGGCTCCAGTGGTAACAGTATCCTCCAGCAGGTGAAAACGCACCATATCTTTTAATACGGCTATATCAGCTGTCTCTACCGAAGTAGCCCCAATTTTAGGCAAGTAAGCCCTTACACCACTATTGGTGGGAGCAAAGAGAGTATAGGCACCGTAGGCATTCAAATAGGCAGCTGTTTCGGTACGCTCCAATATCTGCCGGAACAGGGAAAATGAATCCAGGTTCTTATCCAGGTAGCCGACTATGTTCACATCTTCCGTAGTGGTTTCCTTGATGATGAGTTTTTTACAACCCGTCATAAGTACCAATACAAATACCATTGCGCTGGCGGACAACAGTAATTTTGCGAGCGATTTTTTCATAATGCGAGTGATTAAAGATTATTTATAAAAAGGGTTTTGGATGAGCTGTTTGTTAGTTTGCATTTCGTATACAAAAATCGGAAAATAATGGCTGTTTTTATCCTTGTATTTGTTCAGGGCTGCCTGCTGCCTGTCACTCGGAACACTGTTGGCCACTACATCATACAAAATACTTGCCCTTTCATAATTGTTCCTTTTAGCATTACGCAAAACATCGTACCAGCGTTTGCCTTCAAATGCAAATTCCCGGGCCCTTTCTTCCAAAATGAAATCAGCAATGCCATTCTTATCGGTTGGCGAAGGGTTAAGGTCGGTAGCCACCAACGCAGCTGCCCGGGTACGAACCTGGTACACCAGTGCCAATGCGTCAGCACCCATACCTATTTGGTTCAAGGCTTCTGCTTTCATTAATAAAATGTCGGCATAGCGGTACACAAACCAGTGGGTATAAGATTGATCCAGTGATTTCAAGCTATTAAAATCGGATGCCACAAATTTCCAGATGGTGGCATCTGCTGCACGTAGTGCTGAACCTTCGGCACGGATGTCTTTCTTGGTGTCGTCTACAAGGTCAACAGTGTACATGTCTTCCAAAACCCTGAAAGATGACTGCCAGCGGCGGGTCTGTACAAACATTCTGTAAAAAGGATTCAACTTTTGTACGTCAAATTGAAACTCAAAAATGCTTTCGTTAGAGTTACCCACTGCATACAGGTTATTAAACCATGACGCATTTCCTTCCAGCAAACCAAACTGATTTGAATTGATGATCTTATTACACTCTGCTACGCTCTCGGGATATTTCTCCATCCATAAATACACATCGGCCAGGATGGCGTTTACGGTGTATTTGGTAACACGGCCCTTATCAAATGCTTTATTGCCATAGGTAAATACCGCACCGGTTTCAGCCTTTTTAAGATCGGCAACTATTTGATTTAAAACGCTGTCTTGCCCTGTCTTAGGTATGGGAACAATGTCCTGGTCGCTAATGGTAGCATCCAGTTTTAATGGCACATCGCCCCAGCTACGCACCAAATAGAAATACATCAGCGCCCGTATGGCTAACGCCTCACTTACTGCTGCGTCCAACTGGCCCTGGGTAAAGGTTGGATCCAGAGCTAATACCTCGGGGGCCAATTGTATTACCGTATTGCAATAATTGATTGTACGGTATAAAGCACGCCAGTTTACCAAACTATTGGTAGGCAACATATTTACATTGACCATTTCGAGTTCCTCCGGAGAAATAAAGATACCCGGAGTGGCCATATCGGCCCTGGCTTCTCCCCATACCCATAAATATTCTGCCAATGCACGGTCGGTGGTATTAATCGTGGTGGATGTAGCAGTAGGTGACGATAACAAAGAAGCGTAAATGCCGGTGACAGCAGCAGCAACCTGCTCCTTGGTTTTCCAGAAATCTTCTCTTACAATTCCGTTCTGTGGTTTCAGGTCCAGCCATTTATTGCAGGAACTAAAACCCGTCGCAAGAACCAGGAAGCAGGTACATTTTATAATAATTTTCTTCATCAGTACAGGTATAAAAAATTTATAATCGAAGTTTAGAACGATGCTACCAGGCCAATAGTAAACTGCCTTGATGGCGGAGTAAGCGAATTATCTGTAGCTATACGGAAAGGATCTGCACCTCTTGCACTGATTTCAGGATCCTGGCCGGTATACTTTGTAAATGTTACGAGGTTTTCAGCCGTGATATAAGCGCTTAAGCTTTTCATCGCCAGCTTGGTAACGAATTTCTTATCGAATGTGTAACGGGCTGTAATGGTACGGAAACGCAGGTAAGAAGCATCTTCTACATACCTGTCGCTACCCAGCCAGTTATACCCCCCGTTGATGAGGGCACGTGGCATATCTGTTACATCGCCATCCTTTCTCCAGCGGCGTAGTACAGCAGTGCTCTGATTATCAAAATTGTACATATTCGTAGTGCTCATCTTAGCGCCGTTAATAACATCGTAACCATAACGGAAGCTAAAGAAAGCAGTAAGCCTCAACTTATTTTTCCAGCCAATAGATGGGCCAAAACCACCGGAAAGTTTGGGGTTACTGTTGCCGAGGTACACCACATCTTTATAGTCGATATTACCATCATGGTTAATATCTTCATACATGGCGTCGCCCGGCTGAAATGTGTAATCAATAGTAGGATAGCCAAAACGCATATACACTACCTGGCCGTTAGGACCAGCGATAGGTTTACCGTTTTCACCAATTGCGCGGGTGGCCTCTTTGTCGGTATAAACGCCTTTGTATTTATAGCCATAGAAAGATCCGAAAGGATTATCCACCTGCAACAGGCGCAGGTACTCTCCGTTAAGGGCCACATTACCTCTTGTAGAAGGATAGAATTCAGAAATTTCACGGATGATATTTTCGTTCTTTGACACGTTAATATCAAATCCTATTGTCCAGTCTTTCGATTTGTAAGGAATGGTATTGAGGTTTATTTCCAGGCCCTGGTTATCAAGCGTACCAACGTTCATGTTTACAGCATTGTAACCGGAAAATGCAGGCACCTGTAAACCGTCAAACATAAGATCTTTAGTACGGTTACGGTACACATCCACATCCAACCGAACCCTTGCTTTAAAGAGTGAAAGATTACCACCGAAGTTGGTTCCTATCACTGTTTCCCAACGCAGGTTTTTTAACTCGGGACTGGCAGGATATACAGCGCTTTGACCAAGATAACTCCAGTCGTAAGTGGTATAGGTATTATAAAATGTATAGTCTCTTCCCGGTGCATTACCTACCTGTCCATAACTGGCGCGGAAACTCAGATCGTCCAGCTTCTTGAATTTCTTAAAGAAACCTTCGTCTGAAGCCCTCCACCTTACTGATACAGAAGGAAAATATCCAAACTTGTAATCCTTACCAAAACGAGAATTACCATCTGTACGCATGGTACCGTTTATAATGTATTTATCTAAGAAACTGTATTGTGCTATGATCACAGCACCCATGTTACGCGATTGCGAGATGCCGCTGACAGCCCTTGATTCTGCGTTCTGCGTACGGCCTGGGATAGACGCATCCACCAATAAAGAAGAAGCTGTATTGGAGATCATGATTTCCTGGTTGACCACTTTATAATCGCTGGTAAGCAGGTTAAAGAAACTTTTGAAATTATGTTTCAGGCTTTTGAATACTGGAGTATAGGCAAGAGATGTTTTAGTGGTTACACTAAAGCCATCTATATCGCCATCGTAAGCCCTGTTCACCACGTTTTCGGTATTGGATCTTCCGGTGGCTATCTGTGGTAAAAAGCTTTTGTTCTTGGTGTTGTTAATGTCGAACTGCACATCGAAAGATGCAGTCAGCACTTTTTTAGCGATTTCGTACATCAACTGAAAGCGCGGAACGATACGGTTACTCTGGATGGTATAAATAGCTTTATCGGCCATCGCCACCGGGTTGTAGATACGTGTATAGGTTCCTTGCACATTAAATGCAGGTGAGAAATAGTTCGGAGATAAATTACCCAACTCGTCGTATTCAAACACGCTCATATTGGGCATCTTAATAAAAGCAACACCCCTTACTGCACCGTCGTTGGTGCTGGTGTAGTTGCGGTTCTGTGTATAGTTGGTGTATGCGATGCTACTAAAAAACCTGATTTTATCCGATACTACATAGTCAAGGTTAATACGGGTATTTAACCTGTTCAGGTCGGTACCGATAGTGGTACCTTTTTGATTGGTATAACCTACGGATGCAAAGTATTTAGCTTTTTCGCCACCACCGTTCATGGAGATAGCATGATCGTTCGTGTACCCCGTGCGGGTAAGAGCGTCTACCCAGTTCGTATTATTGCTGTAGTTATGATACCAGTAAGGATCGTTGGGATCGTAATTAAATTCCCTGTTGTTCTGTGTATTAAGCGTACTACCTATGCGATTGATAAAGCCTTCAGGGATCAATGTGGAATATTGGCCACCATTAAGAAGCGGTATGGCATTGGGTTGTTTGGCAAAAGATCCTTTAAAAGTGTAGGTAATGATCGGCTTACCAATAGAACCTCTTTTTGTTGTAATAACCAAAACACCATTCGCTGCCTTGCTACCCCATACTGCAGTAGCCGCGGCATCTTTTAAAACGGTAATATCTTTTATGTCCGATGGTGAAATATTCAAAAGCTGGGCATAACCCTGTTCATCAGCCGTACCGAAGTTAAAGTCGCCCGGAATTTCTGTTTCGTAGGGAAGACCATCAACAACGATCAACGGGTTACCGGCATTACTGATAGAAGAAGTACCACGAATTTTGATACTCATGGCTGCTCCGGGATCACCACTGTTGGCTACAATGTCCACACCAGCAAGACGGCCTTGTAAAGCCTGGTCGATAGAAGTGGCCTGCATTTCTTCCAGTTCCTTTGCACTGATTCTCGCTGTGGCGGTAGTCAATTCCCTTTCAGAAATATTGGTCAAACCATTATCCGACTTTTTAGCTACCACGATGGTTACGCCATCCAGTTCAGCCTTATCATCTTCCAACTGGAAATTAATAACCGTGCGACCGTTGATTGCTTGTTCGATCGTTTTGTGGCCGATATAGGATACAGACAACTTATTTTTCGGGTTAGATAACTTGATAACATAATTACCCTCGATATCTGTAGAAGCTCCCTTGATAATACGGCCGTCTGCATCGAGCTCAGACACTGAAGCGCCGTGAACAGGTTGCTTGGTTACTTTGTCTGTTATTTTACCACGAACCAGTTGTGCGGCTGGTGCCTGAGCTGTTACCTGTAAAAAACACCAGGCAGTAAGGGCAAAAAGGCAGGCAATTCTTTTAAAAATATTACTCATTTCAAATGCTGTTTTCTGGGTTTATTACAGGGTGTATTTAAGGTAATTGTCTATCAGGTGAATATTGCATCGGTTAGAGAGGAAGTTACTGGTGGTAACTCCAATAATAACATTCCCGTACCTGGCCGTAGGCTGAGCCGCATCCGTTAGCAAAATATTATTGGGAGTGGTATTGGTAACAAATATTCTTACAGCATCCCCCCCATTATTTTTTAGAACTGTTTCAATTGATCCACTTGTCTTGCCATCTGTGCCGATACATATTTTGTTCAGAATATGGTATTGAATAAAGTTTACGACCAGTTGCTGCTCGGCTGGCAGTGTTGGCGTATAATTAGGCACTTTATTGGGAGCAGTACCGGTACCTGGTAATAAGCCTGCATTAACAGCGGCACGTATTTGAACAGAATCCGGAATAAATACGGTATAAAATAAACCGTTAGCTACCCCCTGTATTTCGCCTGTAGCCGAATTGTACACACCTGCCGAATTACTCAGGTACCGCCAAAATGGAGAATACCGTACATTACTCAGTGCCAATTTTTTTATGTCGCTCGAAATAGTGGTGTCGCTGAATGTGAGTAGTTTATCGCAGTAATATACTTTACCGTTAAGCGATGTTTTAGAACCGGTAACATTTACAGAAGTATTGGAAAATACATTACCGGATGCCTGAACGCTGTTGGCATTGTATTTAATAAACTCGCCGCCATAGCTCTGTGCTACGCCACTGCCAGATAAATTATCCAGTTCGCCGGCCGGGGTTGGTACCACCGACATATTGATAATGCGAAGCAACCTGTTATACGCAGTAGCACCCGTAAGCGTAGTACCACCACCTGGGGGCACATAGGTCCACTGAAGGTTCACATTCGCACTCAACAGTGGATTTTGTGAATAACCCGCTGCTGCAATAGCCGCATTGCTCATCATAAAAATGGTGTACTTCTGGGCCGGATTGGTCGTTACAACTTTCAGTTCGGCGTCCATCAGACTTTGCATCATGGAATACTTAGGATCTAAATACACACGACCATACACCGTGGTAAACACATTAGCCTGCTGCACTTTGCTGGCTCCATAAAACAATCCGTTGCTTAATATTTTTTTATCTACTATGTCTGCTGTGGGGTTAAACCTGGCTTCTTCATTTAAATAACTTAATGTAGAATTGAATTTAGAAGGCCAAACGGTACTTTGCCACATATGGGCATTGACAAAATCATAAATAATATTTACCGGCATTGTTTCCAGAGACGTGTAGTTCTCAAGCAAAACCGTATTGATATAGTTCAGCAAGACAGCATTGGTGGGAACAAACAACGTATAACCATTTGTTTGGGCATCATTGTCCTGCTGTTTTAAAAAGTTCTCGTTGTTGGGTGAAAATGCAAGGTTACCGTTAAAGACTTTAGTAAAAACCTGGGCCGTTGAGCCGGTGCGATTTTGATAGTTGTTGGTAACGGTAGGGTTCAGGATATACTGCACTAAAAACTTGTCGAAAAGTTTTTTGAATTCACTGTATTCCGGCTTGCTGGCAAGGTATTGATCGATGCTGGGCAAAGCCATCAGCACTTTATTTACTTCATGTATCACGCCATTTTCTGCAGCTATATCTTTTGCCACCACCTGTGCATCCATTACATTAAACCCGGAGAAAGTGGAGGTAGGATAGAAATAATTGTAGTCGGTAGCTGTAAGCGCCCTTGATGCAAAAAAGGTATCGGTGAAAATGGGGATGTTTTTGTTGTTGTTGTCAGCATCTATATAAAACCCCACACCAGCCGCATTATTATTACGGTTGGATGCGATAACCTTTATAGCTGTACCGGCTGTGTTATTGCCATCGTACACATAAGTATAGTTAGCAGTCCTTCTTTTGTAAGCACTGTTAGGCACCCAGCCAATGGTACTTTGAAAGTCGTCTACACGATCTTTTTTAAAGGCGTTATAGGCCAGGCAATAGGTAATAATCTGGCGGCAGGTACCCGAATCAAGCGCATCAACTCCTGTAACGCCCCGCTCTTTAAAAAACGCCGAAAAGGCAGAATCATTGGGCGCAAAAAATGTCCAGTATCCGGCTGTTGATAAGGTAGACGTGTAACCAGATTTGTCAATCGTGGCAAGCAGGCTCTTGAATTTCCCTTTTGCTTCCAACACCTGGTAGATAGGCGGCTCCAAAGTTTCAGGGCGGCCATAATATTCGTCAAAAGCTTTTTTACGACAACTGGTAATTAACAGACTAAATGCAAACAGTACAAGGACTCTCTGTAGTATTTTGTTCATGGCAGGCGTATGTAATTGAATTTATTTTAAGTGTTTTTCGGGTAGCGGGATTCGGCTAATTATGCGTGTATTTATACCTGGAACAGGAATAAACATAATGGCTAAATTCTAACAAGGAATCTATATTTTGAGTAGATGGGAGGTGGCAAAGTGAACACGGAATCCGTGCCCAAAAAAATACTTCTTTTCATGGCAAGCTGTTTTGGGTTTATTGGTACAACCTTTACTCACTGGGCAATCTACGTCAATAGGGTTCAATGCTACAATCTGGGTGTAAACTTAGCAATTAGCCTACAGGTAACCGTCCTGCGGCATCCTGAATTTACTCCAAATAATATAAAAAAATGGGTGCCTCATGATCATTTTGTTTCCTACACCCCAATTTCCGTAGAACTTAATACAGACAAGTACTTAACCGTTTTCGTTGCCTAGGGTTATACCTATCTCTTTTTCACGGTAAAAGGTAGACAATCGTGCGTTAGTATCAACACAATTGCCTACCCTTTTTTTTGGATGCTATTACACAGTGAGTTGTAAACAGCGAAAGTTCATAAACCGCTATTGTTTTACAAATTTTGCCGTAAACTCCACGTGGCCGTTTTGCATTACCAATAAATAATTGCCTGCAGACAACTGTTCAATGCCGGTCGTCGTGATGCCGGCCCCTGTAGCAACTTTAAACGAAGCGACCACCCGCCCGTCGGCAGTAAATATTTTTATCGATGCACCAACCAGGGCCTTAGGGTGCGTAACAGAAAGGGTTGATGAAACAGGATTGGGGAAAATGCCCAGCCCAATACGTTCGAGGCTGTTTATTGCTACCGTTTTGCTGTAAGTAAAACGGCCATCTTTATCTACCTGTTTCAGCCTATACCAGGATATGCCGGCCACAGGCTTTGTATCGGTAAACGAATAGTTATTGACACCGCTGGTATTGTTCGATGAAACTGAGCCAATGGCAACAAAGTCCCGACCGTTGGTGCTTCTTTCTATATCAAAACCTCTTGTGTTTACTTCGTTATCGGTTTTCCAGCTGGCTTTTACATCCTTGCCATTTATTTCGGCATTGAAAGACAAAAGCTTCAACGGTAATGCACTGCAGCTGGTGGAAAAACTTACTTTATCAGCACCGGCAAATAATGGAACGAGTATCCTTGTTTCCGATGCTGTTAATGGCGTATAGGTATAATAGTTGCTGGCAGTGAAAACACCTGCAGGGTTCAGCTCATCAAATTTGATGGAACGCCCGCCCGGATTGAGCATGGCTGGGTTTATCTGGGCGGTGATCACAGGTAAACCACTGTCATCGTAGCCATTACCGGTTTGTTTTAAACCAATAGCAGGATAGTTACCGGTTTTAGAAGTGTAGGTATTATCGCTGTTATTACCAAACACCGCTTTAAAATCTGCTACGCTCCTGTCTGCATACATCGGCCAGTCGGTATTCAGGAAAAAATTATTTTCGGCAAAAACCTGCGCGCCATTCGCGGCCACGCATCCATAAAGCTGAACATTTTCCAAAAGATTGTTAAGCACATGCACTTCGCCAAACCGCACCCTTGGATTACGACTGTTGGTATTATAAAAATGGTTATTGACATAAGTCACTTTTAACCTGCCGATATCGGTAGCACCATTGTTATCGCTATGTCCAACAAGGCTGGTTTTCCAGCTATTGCGGATTAAACACCATGAAACCGTAACATAGCTGGCCCCATCTTTTATGTCGCAGCCGCCATCCGGATGTTCGCTATCAAGCGGGAAACCGAGCGGGCTGCCAAGGGTGCAATGATCTACCCACACATGATGCGTCTCGGTGCCGCCGACATTAATACCATCATCATAATAATCCTGGAAGAAAATGTTCCGGATAAGCAGGTTGTACGAGCGTTTTACATTGATACCGATTTTAAATACCACATTGGATTCACCCACAAAACTCAGGTCTCCCTGCTCCGGGATGTCCAGCATATAGTTGCCAAAAACCTTGGCGCCATTGGTACTTAAGGTCTGTGTACCATCGTAAATACCTGCTTTCAGCATAATGACCAATGGCGCCTTTTTCATACCATTTGTGGTGGTATTATTTTTATACGCCTGCTGGCGGTAGTACAATGATTCGCAAAGCTTATTAAACTCGGCCGGGCCATTGATCGTAACGGTATCCGGTGCACATTGCCCGCCTTTTGTAGGTCCTGTAAAACCATCGGCTGTAACAGAAGCAAAACCAATCACTTTTTCAAAATCTATGGTAATGGCCGAATTAAAACTGGCAGTTACGTTTTTTATACCGTTCATGGTAATCGTCTCTACCGGGTTGGTGCCACCAAGATGGCCGCCCCAGCCGGCAAA
Organism: Bacteroidota bacterium; assembly: GCA_040386335.1. Taxonomy (GTDB): domain Bacteria; phylum Bacteroidota; class Bacteroidia; order Chitinophagales; family Chitinophagaceae; genus JAZKFT01. The sequence goes on along the minus strand of JAZKFT010000005.1, from coordinate 135,165 downwards.
CGAAGAGCCCAAAATGGGGTTTGCTGTAAGTGTTACCACCGTGTTTTCTGCATATTCTCCTCCCGGCGGACTAAGTGTTACACCACCCACACCAGTAACAGCTACATTAAGTTTATAAGTGGGAACAGCAGTAAAATTGGCCACTATGGTTTTATTGGCATTCATGGTAACGGACGAAGGATTTACACTTCCCGTAAGATCGCCGCTCCAGTTGCTGAAAGTCAATGCCGGCAGGGTTTGCGCTTGCAAGCTCACGATCTCTCCTTCGAAATATTTATTATTGGTACGGGCGGGTGTTTTACTCACCGAACCGCCATTGGTGGCAGATACATTCAGGGTATAACTGTTACAAGCTGCACCTGAAAGTTGCAGTTTATCAAGGTTGGGCCCGTCTGTGGTATCCCATGTTACCTTGATATTGTTCACACCCTGCAATAGTGTTACCGTAGCTACTTCATCCAGCCATTCTGTAAATACCGTGGTTCGTGGAAAATCCAACAGTTTTACAAACACGTCGTTTACAAATAACCTGCCTTTGCGGTAAGTGTCATTGGCCAGTGAATAGCGGAATTTAGCAGTGCGCTCCCCGGCCTGGGTTTGGCACACAGAAAAAATAATGGAATTTTCTCCCGTAGCCAGGAAATTGAGAAAACCGGTGCCGGTGTACCCGGTATGGTTATTATCTACAGTTCCGGTATAAGCAGCCTCTTCGGCCTGGTAGTCGGTAAAAACAAGGTTGGGGTCAACAAACGAAACGGTAACAGTCCAGGTTTTTGTGGAATTGTCCTGGGCGGTAACGGTATATGCCACTGGCACACTGAAATCCTGTGCTGTAGCGATTCCGGGAGCAACGTTTGCATTTGCTGACAAGGTAAATATCACCGGAACCAGCCCGGAAAGGTTGCTGCCAATGGGCATATTCACTGCAATAGTTCCCGCAGCGGAGTTAATCGTGGCAGATCCTATCTGGCTGTTAGACAATTTAAACGACGTGATCTCTTTTGCCGTGGACGCTACCTGCGTCACATTTACCGTCCAGTTTTTGGTGGTAGTACCGTCCTGGGCGGTAACCGTATAATTCACGGGGCCTGAGAAATTTTGCGCTGCAGAAGACAATGGGCTGATTGTAGCCGAAGAAGAAATACTAACGGTTTGAGGTACTACCGGATTTACGGCTGTTCCTAGTGGCACATTGATGGCTATCGTTCCGGCTGCTGTGTTGATCACCTCCAAACCGGTTTGCCCGGTTAACTTAAAGGCTGTTATCTCCGCAGCGTTACTTATCGCGTTATTGGATTCCACATATACATCGTGGATCTGTATGGTACCGTTGGTAGGCTCTATACGAACGCTTATTGCACCTGAACTAACAATAGCAGGGAATAGCGTGGTAAAATTGAAGGAAGCAGCTGCCTGTACGGTTAAGGTTGTGGTGGCTGTAGTAAAACTGGCGTCCCCGTTTTTCTTATATTTTACGGTAACCGTCCTTGAAGAGGCGCCGCTGGATTTCATGTTAATGGTAAAAAGGCTGCAACTGGAAATATCCACCTGTAAATAGCCGCCGCTGATAACATTGGTGGCGCCCTGGCTGCAAACACCGTCGGCAGCCTTGGTGGTACTCAAAGTGCCATCGCTGGTAATAGCCGCAGGATAGGTTGTATTAAAGTGGTAATCTAACAACACCGTTTGTGCAGAAGCACCAAATGAAGAAACCATCAGCAGCAGTATCATTACCACATAGTTCCTCCCGGAAAGACATTTCAATTTCATATAGCAAGTCGTTTTGACAACCTAAAAATATCGGCTTACAAAAGGATTCTGCTATTTATCTATGCAAACGATGTCGGAAACGATTGCGTTAGAAGTCACTGCCATGGCTGGATTTCGCGCCAACAGGGTTTTAGGGAGGCAACCGGAAAGATTCACTATACATTTACCATCTGTACATTGACTACTGGTTTTTGGATTTAAGAAGAAGGGGAGAAACCAGCCCAATATCTGGTAAACCAATTTTTAATAAATCAGGTCAATACATAGATATTTTACGATGATCTTTAAAATATTTTTGATATTCTCCAAACATTTCACTTACTTGCGTCCGTTGTGATAAATGCAGTTCCATCCATATCATCCACATCAATTGTAGCTTCTCCGGCTACCACGATTACTATTATTACAACCCGTTAGGGTTGTACTTCTCCATATCACCACATGGGCTTTTACTAAAAGCTGTTTACATCTAAAGAGTTTCCTTCTTTTCAAGTCATCAAATAAATAAGTCAATAGGTCATTAAGTCAATAGTCATGGATCAATAATAGTTCACTCTGTAAAAATGACAATTGACCAATGACTCAATGACCTTAAATTGAACCACAAAAAATAACGAAGTAAGAAATGCAAGTTCTAAAATTTGGCGGTAGTTCCGTAGCTAGTGCAGCTGTAATAAAACAGGTAATGGCCATTGTAGAAAAAGCTTTGGCTAACGAAAAAACAATCGTGGTGGTTTCGGCCCTGGGTGGGGTAACAGATAGTTTAATTCAATGCGGTACACTGGCGGCGGCAGGTGACGAATCTTTTGATGAACTGCTGAAAAAACTGGAGCAGCGCCACCTTGAAGCCGTTCAGCAACTAGTACCGGTAACCCAGCAAAGCAGTGTGCTGAGCCTGGTAAAACAGCGCTGTAACGAACTCGAAGACATTTGTAAAGGCGTGTACATGTTAAGGGAGCTGTCGCCCCGTACCCAGGACAGGATCGTTAGTTATGGAGAATGGCTATCATCACAGATCATTTCCGCGGCGTTTAATTTTAACGGTACTAAAAGCGAATGGGTAGATGCCCGTAAACTGATCGTAACCGATGAACATTATACCTATGCGGCTGTTGATTTTGTAGTAACCAATAACAATATTCAGCAATATTTTGCGGCAAGTAAAGAACAACTTTTTTTAGTGCCTGGTTTTATCGCCAGCAGCAGAACTGCTACCACCACTACGCTTGGCCGCGGCGGCAGCGATTACACCGCTTCCATTTTTGCCGCTGCTTTAGATGTAACCAACCTCCAGATATGGACCGATGTAAGCGGTATGATGACAGCCGATCCAAGGCATGTTGCCAACGCCAAGTCCATACCACAGATATCCTATCGTGAAGCGATGGAACTGTCGCATTTTGGTGCCAAAGTGGTGTACCCTCCTACCATACAACCTGTTATGGGCAAGGGCATCCCTGTTTGGGTTAAAAATACTTTTGCACCCGATGATTACGGCACCGTGATCAAAGAACAACCTGATTATAAAGGAAACAGCATCACCGGTATTTCCAGCATTGGTAAAATAGCTTTGCTGAGCCTTGAAGGCAGTGGCATGGTAGGTATCCCTGGTTTTTCTAAACGCCTGTTTGAAGCCCTGAGCAACGAAAAGATCAATGTGATCCTGATCACCCAAAGTTCATCCGAACATTCTATTTGCGTAGCAATTGAGGAAAGCTATGCTGCCCAGGCCCGGTACGTTGTAGATAATGTTTTTGCATATGAAATTGCCACCAAAAGCCTCGATCCGTTAGTAGTAGAAAAAGGCCAGGCCATCGTGGCGTTAGTGGGTGATAATATGAAAAGCCATACGGGTATCAGCGGTAAAATGTTTGGTGCACTGGGAAGGAATGGTGTGAATGTTCGCGCCATCGCTCAAGGTTCTTCGGAACGCAATATATCTGCCGTAATTTCTGCTGACGATGTAAAAAAAGCCCTCAACGTGTTGCATGAGCAATTCTTTGAAACGACTTACAAGCAGCTCAATCTTTTTATTATCGGTGTAGGAAATGTAGGCGGCAAATTGCTGCAACAATTACACCAGCAACAACAATACTTACAGGATAACCTGCTGCTACAGGTACGTGTGGTGGGTATGGGCAACAGTAAAAAAATGTTGTTTAATGACGACGGCATCGATCTTAATAACTGGCAGACATTGTTACAGGATGGCGAACCAATGAACCATGAAGGTTTTATTGATACCATCCGCACCAAAAACCTTCGTAACAGTGTGTTTGCAGACGTTACGGCCAATTCCGATATTGCCAAATGCTATTTGCAGTTGCTGGAAAAAAGTATTGCGGTAGTGGCTTGTAATAAAATTGCCTGCTCATCACCATATCCCTATTATAAAGAACTAAAAGATCATGCAAGGGAATTCAACACGCAGTTCCTTTTTGAAACCAATGTAGGTGCGGGTTTACCAGTAATAGGCAGTTTGAATGATCTGATAAAAAGCGGGGATAAAGTCAATAGGATAGAAGCGGTTTTGAGCGGTACGCTCAACTTTGTTTTTAATAATTACAACGGGCAAAAAAGCTTCGCAGGTGTGGTAAAAGATGCGCAGGATGAAGGCTACACCGAACCAGATCCAAGGCTTGACTTAAGCGGCACCGACGTTATGCGAAAGATCATGATATTGGCCAGGGAGGCGGGTGAGCAGCTTGAAATGGCAGATATTGCCAACACATCTTTCATGCCTGAAAGTTGCATGACCGGCGATGTGGCCAACTTCTACGCTGAAATGGAAAAGCATGAAGAGCATTTTAAAAAGCTATATGCCGCCGCCGCTTATGCCGGTAAAAAACTGAAGTTTGTGGCCACTTTCTCACCACAGGCAGATGGCACAAAAGCCGCAGTAGGCCTGCAACATATAGACCCGCAAAGTGACTTCTATCACCTATATGGAAAAGATAATGTGGTGCTATTCTACACCAACCGCTATCCCGAACAGCCATTGGTAGTAAAGGGAGCCGGTGCTGGTGCAGAGGTAACCGCATCAGGTGTGTTTGCGGATATTATCAGAACGGTGCGGTAAAAAATCGCGGTCATTGCGAGAAGGGTTCTTGCCCGACGAAGCAATCCCCCGCGATTAGTAATGACTGGTCGCACCCAGGTACAAACAGGTTACCGAATAGCAGGGGATTGCCACGGGCAAAGCCTGCTCCGCCCACGCGGAGAACCCTCGCAATGACGGCTCACTTTGGTTACATTAAGATAAATAAAAAATTATGCTTCAAACAAACACCTCAGTAACCGTTCGATGTCCGGGCACCATTGCCAACCTTGTTTGTGGTTTTGATGTCCTCGGCCTTTGCCTGCATGAGCCTTACGACATTATGCATGTAAAGCTGCTGGATGAAAAGAAAGTGGTCATCAATCCAACTGAAGGGTACGACTTACCAACTGAGCCAGAAAACAATACGGCAGGTGCACCCCTGCTGGAAATGCTGGCAGAAATTGAAGAGAATATCGGTTTCGAAATCACGATTGAGAAACACATAAAACCCGGCAGTGGTGTGGGCTCCAGCGCAGCCAGTGCGGCCGGTGCTGTAGTGGCAGCCAATCATTTGATCGGCAACCGCTTTTCAAAACAAGACCTTGTCCGTTTTGCGATGTTTGGTGAGAAAGTGGCCAGTGGTGTAAAACATGCCGACAACATTGCACCTTGCATCTACGGAGGCGTTACACTTATCCGGTCCATTTTCCCATTAGATATTATCAGCATACCTGCTCCGCCGATGTATGTGGCGTTGGTTCACCCGCAGATAGAAGTACGTACTGCCGATGCCAGGCAAATCCTCCGCAAGGAAGTATTACTGAAAGACGCCATCCGTCAATGGGGTAATATTGCTGGCCTGGTGGCTGGCTTTATGCAAAACGATTACGAGCTGATTGGCCGTTCGCTCGAAGATGTGATCATAGAGCCCGTTCGCAGCATTTTAATTCCTGGATTTAATGAAGTGAAGAAGCAATGTATAGAAGCCGGTGCCTTAGGTGGTGGTATCTCCGGATCGGGCCCATCTATTTTTATGCTGTGCAGGGAAGAAACCACGGCAAAAACCGTAGAAACCATTATGAAAGGCATTTATTCACGGATTGGAATTGATCATCATACGTATGTTACCACCATTAACCAAACGGGGATTGTGGTGGAGTAGATTTTCTTGGCCAGGGTATAGTGCTGCTATGAAGCGACATTGGCGACGCTCCGTTCAAATGAAGTGGTACTATTGAGCTTTTCATCATTTAAATCTATTCTTATAATATCAGCGTCCGAAAACCCTGTCAGAGCCTGCCCCGCATTTTTATCGGGGGCGAAAGCCAAGTCCAGACAGGGTTGATCCCGAACTATCCATTATCTCATTATTCATTATCAACAATGTTATACTACAGCACCAACAGCGATTCCCCAAAAGTAGATTTCAAAGAAGCCACCATAAAAGGATTGGCGCCGGATAAGGGATTGTATTTCCCGGAAAGCATCCCGGTATTGCCGGCAGATTTTTTTGAAAACATCAATGCGTATAGCAAAGAAGAAATCGCTTTTAAAGTAATACAACCTTTTGTGGGAGATGCCATCCCGGCAGATGAACTGCAACGCATTGTAAGCGAGACCATCAATTTCGGTTTCCCCCTTGTGCAGGTTACCGATGATATTTTTTCGCTGGAACTATACCATGGCCCTACCCTTGCTTTTAAAGATGTGGGTGCCCGCTTTATGAGCCGCTGTCTCGGGTATTTTGTAAAAGGTGAAGGCAAAAAAGTAACCGTGTTGGTAGCCACCAGCGGCGATACCGGTGGTGCCGTAGCTAATGGATTTTACGATGTGGAAGGTGTAGAGGTTGTAATCCTTTACCCAAGTGGGAAAGTGAGCAGCATACAGGAGTTGCAACTTACAACCCTTGGAAAAAATATCAGGGCGTTGGAGGTGAATGGCAGCTTCGATGATTGCCAACACCTGGTTAAGCAAGCCTTTGCAGATACCGATCTTAACAGCCAGCTATTTCTCACTTCGGCCAACTCCATTAATGTCGCGAGGTGGTTACCACAGCAGTTTTACTACTTCTTTGCCTACCAGCAATGGGCGTATAAAAACAACCTGCCTGTAATTTGTGTACCCAGTGGAAATTTTGGCAATATATGCGCAGGGTTAATGTCACATCGCAGCGGGCTTCCTGTAAAACATTTTATCGCTGCCACCAATGCCAACAATACTGTTCCGCAGTTTTTTGAAACGCAGGAATACGAACCAAAACCTGCAGTAGCCACTATTAGCAACGCGATGGACGTAGGCAACCCCAGCAACTTTGTACGCGTCCTGGAAATATTCGAACAGCAGTTTGAATCGCTGAAAAATGTGGTCAGCAGTGTTAGTATCAGCGACGATGAAACAAAAGCGGTATTGCAAGAAGTGTATGATCAACAAAACTATTTACTGGATACCCATGGCGCAGTAGCCTACGCTGCCTTACAACAATATCTTTCTGAACATGAAGGTGAAAAAGGTATCATACTGGAAACGGCTCACCCGGTAAAGTTTTACGATGTCGTAGAACCGATCATTGGCGAAAAAGTACCGATGCCGCACAGTGTGGAATACTTGCTGAATAAGGAAAAGATCAGTGTCATCATCGATGCAGACTATGCTGCACTAAAATCGTTCTTGTTAAGGTAACAATGATTGTTCATCAATTGATCTTTAGCACGTCTGTATCAATGATCTTTACAAAAATGTCGTGAATTAAACCCAGGAAGGCTTCATTGCCACCTACGTTGTAAAAGCTCACTGCATAGCGGCCGCTTTTAAGGCTTTTGTCAACGCCTTCCACATTGGATTTATATTCTGTGAAACCCCTGGATTTTAAACCTGCTAAAATGGTTTTGTAAGCATCTACAGACAGTTCGGTAGAATAACCGCAAACATCATCATCGATATAGGTTACGGTCTTGTCGTATTCGAATTCCGTCGCCCGCACATCGCCATTCTTGCTGTTTTTAACCGATTTTGCCCCAAACAACTTAAAGTGGGCAAACACTTCGCTCTTTGAAAGCGACAGGTTATAAGTAAGGTCAGAAGCCGTTTTAGGGTTGGGGATAAAGGCGGGCGTTGTGATGGCCTTAAAACGGATGCCGCCGGTTCCACTGGTACCCGTTAACTCCATTTCGCTTTCACTAACGGACTTCACAAAAAATGTGTCTATGTAAGCATCTTCCTCTCCTTTAATAGTGGTTTGTAATGATTTTGTAGCGGGGTCGTATTTCCAGGTGCCATCATCCCCATCCGTCCCATCATACTCAGTGAATTTATTATTGGATCTGAAATGGAAAAAAAAGTACTGGTACATCGTTCCAAAATCTTCCGTCCAGGTTTTCCAGCCACTGCCGTCGTTAAATAAATAAGCCTGCCAGAACCGGCTGATCTTCTGCTCCATGTTGACATCTCTCGCGTTTGTGGGCGCCGACTTCTGAGCCTCGTTTGTAACCACGGGTTCAGTGTTTTTAGGTGGTGCTTTTATCGCTTCCAGTTTAGTGTCGGTGATAGCGGGCTCCTGCTTTTTTACAGGCATTTCCTTCGCCGCAGTCGCCATCCCGGTTTGTGGTATACCGCTCTTATCAAACGTAACGTCTTTGTTTTTAATGGTAGCTATGATCTGTTCCCCGTTACTATCCGACAGTTGAATGGTATCATACAAAAAAGGGATAATGGTATTGCCACCCCAATTATCCGCCATGCCCCATTTCCCGTTCATTTTTGCCAGTAACAAATTTGAGTTTTCGCTATCCAGCCATTGGTATTCTTCATATAAAAAATCCTTAACAATCTTTTTGCCCCATTTATCCAGCTCGCCCCATTTACCATTGAGCCTGGCCATCATCATCATGTTGAGACTACTTTCTCCGTTCAATTCAATTTCATCATAGAGAAACGGAACAATCAACTCGCCATCCTTGTCTATTACACCCCATTTTGTTTTTTTACGTGCCGGCATTATTGCAAAAATGAAAGGCGCTTTGATCGCATCGTATATCGGAGGAACCACCCATTTCTCATTTTGATCCACCAGGCCAAAAAGTTTATTAGAACCCTGGCCCAGGCCTACCCCATTAAAAAAAATGTAGCCTTTGTTAATGAGCTTCCGCTCCTTAACTGAAAACTCGGAGTAGTCGCCAATATATTCTCCCATGGTCCAGGAAGCATCGGGGTCCGGAACGGGGTTGCCGTAGTTTTTTACCTGCGCCATCCCGGTAAAAACAGTTAGACCTGATACCAAAATCAGCAGCATCATTTTACTCATAAACATGTGTTTAGGCTTACTAAAAAACTATCGTTGAGGGGAAATGGATGTGGGGCCGAAAATAAAGGAAAGGCAATATACGGCATGCCCGATAATTTACTGCTTTCCTGGTCCTCCGTCATGCATTTCTTCAAAGTTCCCGCTTAAACGATACATTATCCCATCATTGTCATTTTCAAAACATTGCCAGCAATAAAAAAAGTCCACTACTTTTATAGACACCATTCTTGTCACTAAAAAAATCACCTATTATGGCCAGCAAACCATTGCGCTTTGAAACCCTGCAGATACATGCAGGTACCGAACCTGATCCGGCAACCAACGCCCGGGCGGTTCCCATCTACCAAACCACTTCTTTCACCTTTAACAGCAGTGAACACGCGGCCAACCTGTTTGGACTGCGGGAATTTGGCAATATCTATAGCCGCATTATGAACCCCACCACCGATGTCTTCGAAAAACGCATCGCCGCTCTTGAAGGCGGTGTAGGTGCCGTGGCTACAGGGTCTGGTATGGGCGCGCAGTTCCTGGCGTTGCATAATATACTGCTGCCTGGCGACAACTTTGTTTCTTCCTCTTTCTTGTATGGCGGAACTTATAACCAGTTCAAGGTGTCGTTTAAACGCATAGGTGTAGAATGCCGATTTGCCGAAGGCGATGATCCCAAAAGCATAGAGTCGAAAATTGACGAAAAAACCAAAGCCATTTACCTGGAAACCATTGGCAATCCCGGCTTTAGCGTACCTGATTTTGCTGCCATTGCCGCCATTGCGAAACAGCATGATATTCCGCTGGTGGTAGATAACACTTTTGGGGCGGCGGGCTTTCTTTTTAAACCCTTTGAGCACGGTGCCAATGTTGTGATAGAGTCGGCCACTAAATGGATTGGCGGCCATGGCAACAGCATTGGAGGTGTGGTAGTAGATGGCGGCAATTTCAATTGGGGTAACGGCAAATTCCCCCAGTTTACCGAACCCGATGAAGGTTACCACGGCATGAAATTCTGGGAAATTTTCGGCACCGACGGGCCGTTTGGCAATATCGCTTTTATCATTCGCCTGCGGGTTAGCGGTCTGCGTACCTGGGGACCTTCTATGAGTCCGTTTAATTCGTTCTTATTTATCCAGGGCCTGGAAACCTTGTCGCTCAGGGTAGAACGTACCGTTCAGAACGCCATGGCACTGGCCACCTGGCTGGAGGCGCATTCACAGGTGGAATATGTAAATTATCCTGGTCTTGCCAGCAGCAAATACCATGAGATGGCAAAAAAATACCTGACCAACGGCTTTGGCGGCGTTCTATCTTTCAAAATAAAAGGTGGTAAAACAGCGGCCGATGCCTTTGTAAACGAACTGAAATTAGTCAGCCACCTCGCCAATGTGGGCGATGCCAAAACGCTTATTATTCACCCGGCCACTACCACCCACGAGCAATTAAGTGAGGAAGAACAAATCTCGGCCGGCGTAGAGCCCGGGCTGCTCCGCATTTCGCTGGGGATAGAGCATATTGAAGATATTAAGGATGATTTACAGCAGGGGTTTGAGAAGGTTGCGGGATGATTTTTAAAGGTAGCCAACTCCAATAGTGTTGGCTACCTTTTTTTCGGACTTACTCTTCAATATTTCTGCCTTAATAAACTATTCTTTATTGTAGTATTTTTTGCTGGCCCCGGTTCTGAAATAACCCTGTCATATAGGGCGGCATCAATAAGAATTGCATTTTGTATAATTACTCTCCATTGTACGGCGGATCCCACAACACAATACCGGCGCTGGTAGTAAGCCACAATTTGTTTCTTGTAAAATCTACTGATATTCCAGTTATATTATCTGATGGGAGACCATCGGCAGTAGTATATCTTTTATAAGAAGAAAGGAGGTGGGTGGGGTACCCGCCCCTGTAAACTATTAAGCCATAGCTGGTACCAAAATACACATCACCCGAAGCGTTGCCTGCAATGGCATTGGCATTATAAAGCGGACTGGCTGTAAATAATTCAGGAAAATTTATTTTGGACCAGGTGCCTGTATTGGAACATACCACAACACCTTCGCCATTGGCTGTCATCCACTTGTTGCCCAGGGCATCAAAGTACAAACCCCTCGCCGTAAAATTTGAATCAAGAAGGCCAGCCAATACATTGCTGACATCATAGGGGTATTTATCTTTTACACCTGTGTTTTCGGCATTATAACGCAGTATCTGGCTCTTCTTATAATTATTGCTGGCGTATGCCCATATTTCTGTGCTATTGCCGGCTATATAGAATACACCGCCGCTATTGAGAGTACTATCTATGTAATAATTAATCTTAGTAAAGTTTGGAACAGTATCGCTTACCCCACGGCCAATGCCCCCCGAAAGATTGGGGCTTGTAGTAGCATAATGGGCCGACCAGAGGACGGGCTTTATGCCTAAAATATCCGCAGAACGGGTGGTGTCTACAAAAAGACTTCTGGCACTTCTTGTAGGCAGGTTATTTACAAGCGGTGTGTACACTTCGTAATTTGTAATTACGGAGCCGTTAAAACAAATGATACCCCCGTTGGTAGATTGCGAACCATTGATACCGGAATGTGCCACCCACATCCGGCCAAACTGGTCTGGTTTCAAATCCTGATAGTTAACGGTTTGGTACAGGGGTACATTCCATTTCGTCCACAGTCCATTATTATATTGGTAAAGCCCCTGGTTGGTAGTACCAGCCCATACTACGCCATCTCTGCTGGTACCAATTGTTTTAAAAACATTGGTGGTAAAAGCCGGGCTGTTGGCCTGATTAAATATTTGTATTACCTGGGCAGTATCCCTGCCATAGGTAGCGTTAAATACCAACGGGGCATTTATGATGTTGCTACCATCACCCCTCTTGGCCGAAACCTCAAGGGTTTGTTTTTTAGTCGTGTCCAGCTTCCACATAACATACGTGTACCCCTGATCGTCGGTAAACCTTTTAGGAAACGATACTGTGCCGCCGCCAGTTTTCACCTCAAAGTAAACCGGCACCTTTTTTTGCGGCGCATTTTTCTCATCCAATACCCTCACTTTTATTTGTTCGGGCAAAGGTGTAATAGTGTCAGTAGTAGCCTGGTTGTCGCCGGAAATCTTTACTATTTTGTAAGGTGTGCCAAAAGTTTTCTCGGCCGTTTTCCAAACTTTTGGGGTAAATAAATCAATGTCGTTGTCCAGTATAGTAACACTGCAACCGACACCCGCTTCACCCTGTGCCTTAAAGGCCAGGTCCCAATTGAGGCTGGGTACCTGCACCCTTCCCGTTATTGCTTCATTTACGCCAAGGTACATATACGGGCCTACTACACTGTATATATTGATACTAAATTTGGGCTGCACTTCGCAGGTCATGGTTACCTGCGCTTCACCATTGGCATCATTAAAAACATAGCTGTCGTCAGAGCTGTTTATAGTAAATGGGCTTGACCAGCCGGCACCTGCAGTATACTTTACTCCGGTCGTAATGTTTTTGCTGAAAGTGTAGATAAAATCCTTTTGCAATATGGCATCAGCGGTAATTGCTGTTTTTACCGTTGTGACAAAGTCCAGATCAACCCAAACTGGCAATCCTCCTATAGAAAAAAACACCTTTTTTTGAGCCCTGAACAGGTCGTATTCGTCCGTTTCATTTATTGAACCACTAAGGCTCATGTTGAAGTGTATCGAGCCGGTTAAAGTGGCATTGTTACAGAGCATTTCGAACGACTTTAATGTGGCGTTGCGAAAGTCATAATCAAATTTGAAGTTTGGTTTAATGGTAAATGTTGCAGCGGTGATTTTTACTAAAAACGGACCAGCACTAAAAATGGTTCTGTCGGAAACATTAAAGGTAAAGCTTGCGGGGTCCTGCTGGGCTAATGTGGGTTTTTGCTGACCTATTTCATTCGAGGTGGTTTGCATATCCGAAATATCAATGCCATGACCAAAATGTGCATTGGTAAATACTTCCGACATTTTAGCCTGTACTGTAGTTAGTTCCAGGGTATCTGCAATGCTGGAAATGGCTGTAATTTTTCTTAGGTAATGCAGTGTATCGTTTCCTGTAATGATGTTATTTATCTGCAGATTAGGGTTTGCCCCCAATACTATATACCTGAACATACCGCTGCCAAGTTGCTGAGGTGTGCTTATCAGCCGCATTAAGGTGGTGTCGATGATCTTTGCCTGAGGACTGATTTCTGGTTTAAAACCTGCAATATTGAACTGAACACCTGTATTTACGATAACGTTGTTCCCATTAATATTTAAGGCCCTGCAAAATGCATTTACATCCACCACAATATTGTGGCCTAACACAATGCTATCGTTGCTATCAGGTACACGGCTGGCGCTCCATACTGTGGGGTCGCTCCAGTTTCCTGCTTTTGTGGTAACCACTGCGGTATCGGGTATTGCCTGTGCCTGCAGGTATTGGCTAATAAAAATGTTGATAAACGTAAGCAGCATGAAGTGTTTCATAATAATGTGTTTTATTATTAATGTACCGTCATTGTAACCCCAGGACAACTAACCAGCATTACTTACGTACAGGCATGCACCCTACCTGATCAGCATCACCGTCCCCTTCCTAAATACCCGTCCGCAATTGGTATCGGCGGCTACCTGGTAAATAAATGCACCGGTGACTAACTGCACGGCTTTATCGTTACCATCCCAGCATTGAGCAGGATTGGTGGTAACAAAGATCAATCTTCCCCAGCGGTCATAAATTTCCAGTTTCAGGTTGGTAACATTACCCCAGGTTCTTACACCAAAACAATCATTCAACCCATCGCCATTCGGTGTAAATGCCGTCGGCAATTGGAAGCCGTTTGCGATATCGTTTTTGTTCACCAACACAATAATGCTGTCTTCTTTTATACAACCGGCAGAATTCGTTGCCCGTACATGATAAGTGGTGGTAAAATTTGGCGATGCCACCGGGCTACTGGTAGTTGAATCAGACAGGGAGCTGGCAGGCCACCATAGATAATTCAAACCGCCGGAAGCACTGAGATTGGCGATGCCAATAATGCAATTAATATCATTTGATTTTGTGAGGCTCAGCGATGGTGCAGGTTTTACCGACAGGGTTACTGTTCTCACAAGGCTGTCGCAGCCAAATGCAGTACGCTGGGTGTCCCTGTAAATACCCGCGTTTGTTACGGAAACGCCCCATGGCAGCACGTATGTTTCCCCGGCGCAAATAGAGGCTGAACTTGCAGTTATGGCGGCTGGTGTTACCGTGAGGTTTACAATCCTGATAAGGCTATCACAATTAGTGTTCCTGTAGTGCAAAGTATCTTTATAAACGCCAGCTGTTCCCACCGCGATGCCCCAGGGCAAGTTGTATGTTTTACCTGCACAGATCGTAACGCTGATAGCCGTCGTATTCGCAGACTGGACAACCAGGTTCACCGTTCTCCTGGTACTGTCACAGCCTGTAACGGTGTAGCGCAGGGTATCGCGATAAACACCAGTGGCATTTACCACAGCACCCCAGGGTAATGTATAATTTTGACCCGCACAAATAGCAACATTAGAATTGGTGGCGGTCGCTGTTTGAACAGAAAGGTTTACAGTTCTTCTGATACTATCGCAGCCGCTGCCCGTGTATCGTAAAGTATCTTTATAAACACCAGCACTATTTACAATCAATCCCCAGGGCAGGGTATAGCTTTGGCCTGAACAAATAGCGGGATTGATTACTATAGGTGCAAGTGGCGATTGAACAGCAAGATTTATCGTTCTCCTTACACTATCGCAACCACTAACACTATAACGCAGAGTATCGCGGTAAACACCAGCGTTACTTACAATGGTTCCCCAGGGCAATGTATAAGTTTGACCAGCGCAAATAACAGCGTTATTAATGGTAGCAACCGATGAATTTACCGAGAGGTTTATTGTCTGCCTGACGCTATCGCAGCCGCCAGCGACATAACGCAATGTATCGCTATAAATACCTGATGTATTTACAACGACACCCCAGGGAAGTGTATAAGACTGCCCCGAACAAATAGCGGCATTGGTGGTAGTAGAAACTGCAGTTTGAATGGCGAGGTTCACCGTTCTTCGTATACTATCGCAGCCTGAACCAGTATATCGCAAAGTATCCTTATAAACACCGGCAGCATTTACAACCAAACCCCAGGGCAAAGTATAATTCTGACCTAAGCAAATAGCAGCATTGGTTATTGAGACAGCAGATGCATGTACCGCCAGGTTTACGATCCTTCTTATGCTGTCGCAACCTGAAACAATATAACGCAATGTATCACTGTAAACACCTGCAATATTTACATTGACTCCCCAGGGCAAGTTATAAGATTGACCGACACAAATAGCCGCGATGGTAGTGAGCGTAACTACCGGTTTCATGGTTAGATTCACCGTTCTTCTTACACTATCACAACCTGTTACAGTGTAACGCAATGTATCACTGTACACGCCTCCTGCACTTACTACATTACCCGATGGAAGCGTGTAGGTTTGCCCGGCGCAAATGGTAGCGTTTGTTGAGGTTGCTACAGCTGACTGGATGGTAAGGCTGACCGTTCTCCTGATACTATCGCAACCAAAAGCAACAGAGCGCAGGGTATCCCGGTAAACACCTGCAGTATTTACCACCGTGCCCCAGGGAAGTGTATAGGTTTGACCCGCACAGATAGCGGCATCAATAAAGGTGGACAATGGTATCCCTACAAAAAGCGTGATCGTTCTCCACACACTGTCGCAACCGGAAGAATTGTAATATAGTGTGTCTCTATAAACGCCGGCAGCACTTACGACTGTTCCAGAGGGCAATGTATAAGATTGACCGGCACAAATAGAAGCATTGATGTTGTTGGTAATGGGCGACTGCACCGTAAGATTTACCATTCTTCTTACACTATCGCAGCCAGTGAAACTGTATCGTAAAGTATCGCCATATATGCCGGCGGCGTTTACCACGGCACCCCAGGGGAGTGTATAGTTTTGTCCCGCACAAATACTTGCGTTTGTGGTGGACGAAGCCACGGACATTACGGTAAGGTTCACGGCATGGTAAATACTATCGCAGCCGGAGTTGGCGTATTTTATCGTATCCCGGAAAACGCCAGTTGTATTTACTACGCCGCCCCAAGGCAATGTATAGGTTTGACCTGCGCAAATAGTAGCATTGGTGGAAATAGAAGGTGCTGATTGAACAACAAGGTTCACCGTTCTCCTGGCACTGTCGCAACCCGAAACGACATAGCGCAATGTATCCGCGTAGATACCGGTTGCGTTTACAACTGGTCCCCATGGCAATGTATAGATTTGCCCCGCACAAATAGCCGCGTTGGTATTGGTAGTCGTGAAGGATTTTAGCGTAAGATTTACTATTCTTCTTACACTGTCGCAGCCGGTGTTTATGTAACGCAATGTGTCACTATAAACGCCGCCTGTATTTACGACAACACCCCAGGGCAGCGTATAATTCTGCCCGGCACAAATAGTTGTATTTGTTGTGGCTGATGCCACAGCCATTACTGTGAGGCTAACAACATGGTAAATACTGTCGCAGCCAGAGTTAGCGTATTTAATAGTATCCCGGTAAACGCCAGTGGTATTTACTACGCCGCCCCAGGGCAATGTATAAGTTTGACCTGCGCAAATAGTCGCGTTGTTGGTAATGGAAGGTGCTGATTGAACAACCAGGTTGACGGTTCTCCTTACACTGTCGCAACCGGAGACAACATAACGTAATGTATCCGCATAAACACCGGTCGTATTTACAACCGCCCCCCAGGGCAAAGTATACGTTTGCCCGGCACAAATAAAAGCGTTGGTGTTGGTAACCGTGAAGGATTTTAGCGTAAGGTTTACTGTTCTTCTTATACTGTCGCAGCCGGTGTTTATGTAACGCAATGTGTCGCTATACACGCCTCCTGTATTTACAACAACGCCCCATGGCAGCGTATAGCTTTCACCAGCACAAATAGCGGCATTGGATGTGTTTAAAGCTGCCGTTTGTATGGCGAGGTTCACGGTTCTTCTAATACTGTCGCAGCCTGTAACGGCATATCGTAAAGTATCCCTGTAAATGCCGGCTGTATTTACCACTGTACCCCAGGGAAGTGTATAGGTTTGGCCGGCGCAGATGGCTGTGTTGGTGATATTGGCGTTAGCTGTTTGTACGCCCAGGTTGATGGTTCTTCTTACACTATCGCAGCCGGTATTATTATAGCGTAAGGTATCCCTGTAAATGCCGGCTGTATTTACGACTACACCCCACGGAAGTATGTAAGACTGGCCGGGGCAAATAGCAGCAATCGTCGTTACAGCGATTACATTTTGTGCAAAGAGCGTAATCGTATTTACGACGCTGTCGCAGCCACCGGTGGTTCTTAAGGTGTCTTTGTAAACACCCGTTGCACTCACAATTTTTCCTGAAGGCAATGTATAGGTTTGCCCCTGGCAGATGGCTGCATTGATAGTAGCTGTTTGTGGCTGCAAATTGCTGAGCACAACCGAGTCCCGGAGGGTGCAGTTAGCAAAAGAAATATCCACCCAATACAAGCCGGCTGAAGGTGCAGTAAATATTGCATTCGTTGAACCGTTCTGCCAGGTGTAACCGGTAGCACCGGCTGTCGTTGCATTTAAAACAACGGATTGTGTTCCAAAGCATGCTGGCCGGTCGTTACCCAGTGTAAGGGCCGTTTTGGATACAATAAAAGTATCACGGCTGGTGCATCCTCTTAGCCGTACATCAACCCAATAAATACCTGCCGCAAATACATTGATGGAAGCACTGGCAGCCCCTGTACTCCAACTATAACTTTCGCCCAGGCCCCGCGATGCATTGAGTAAAACGGGATCAGTGCCGCATACATATTTATACTGCGTTACGGGGTTTATGGGGTCGATATTTACAGCAACAGTGTCCCTGCTGATGCACCCGTTGTAGGTTACCGCTACGTTGTAAAAACCCAATCCTAATCCACTCACCATGATTGAAGGACTTGTGGCACCGGTGCTCCATTGATAAGTAGCGCCCGGGTACGATGTGGCATTGAGTATCACAGAACCTCCGTTGCACAATGTGGTATCATTTCCAAGACTCAATACAGCACGGGCAGGAATGGTGATGCTTTGGTTGACTGTATCTTTTTTACCACAATCGGTATTGGTAACAATAAGCCTTACGGTGTAGGTGGCAGCGGTGGTTAGGGCAGGATAGTAGAACTGTGGCACCACCGCCGTACTGGTTTGATTGTTGTAACCAAAGTTCCAGTCGTATTGTATAGAAATGCCATAAGTGCTGGAATTGATGAAAGTTACATTTTTATCATTGGTACAATCGAACTGTGTACTAAAGTTCGCCACGGCTATACACGGCGGCTGCGGCTGGCAAGAGTCGGCATGTTTAACTGCCGACACGTTTAACTCTACAGTACCGAGGGTACTTACAGGGGAAAACACCTGTATATAATAACTCTTACCCGGTGCCAGACATTTATAAGTATTGCGGGTAAGTGCATCCTGCACACAGCTTTGCTCCTGCATGGCATTGCAGTTACCCGTCATCATCCGGTACTTAATGTCGGCGCTGCCGACACTGGTGTTTTCATTCAAAAAAACAGTTATATCCAGTGTATCCATACCTGCTATATCCAGGCGATACCAGGTGCTTTTATAGTTTTTGGTAATGGCGTTTGGCGGGCAGGTAAGGGTTTGGTTAAACTCTCCATAGTCGGTGCCGATGGTATGGCAGCTAATGGTAGCTGTTGTGGTTTGGTTTCCCGCCCCTGTGAGGGTTGAAATGACAGGTCTGCTGCAGTAATCACCTGCTAGTTCTGCAAACGTTATTTGCGGATGGACATTTCCCACTGTTAAACCTGAATTGCCACAGTCTTGTATCACAAAATAATAAGTACCTGGTGAAATACAGGTTTGGTATTCACCGCCAACATTAAGCACATCTATATACTGAAGCCCGTTTGATGTTGAATCCCCCGGAGTGATTTCCTTATAAATCCTGATAAAATAAAAGTAGTTATCTGGGTACCCTTCAATAAATACTTTGGGGAACAATACTCCTGAAACGCTGGTGGAAAATTTATACCAAAGTGTTTTGCCGCAGGGGGGAACGGGATCTGATGCATCCCTGGTGGCACAGGAAATATTATCCTTTACGCCGGTATAGGTACCTGGGCCAAGATTGGTACCTATATTACTGGATTGAAAATGATGGTCAAATTTTGGTAAAACACCATTGGCCGAATCAAACAAAACCTGAACCTCTACCTGGTGATTTGGATACATCCATTCCGGGTGATGCGCATCATGATTGTGCCTGTTACTCGGCACCCGGTTTGCAACAATAATATAGTATCGCTCCGGTATGGGCGTACATGGTTCTCTCAAAAAAGATACTTCTGTAACACCATCGCAATATCCGAGATCGTTACTGGCTACCACCTCCAGACCTTGTATAGCGGTAGAGTCCACACCCCCCGAAGCAACCACAGTACTAAAAGGCAGGGTACCATCCACATTACTTTTTACGACAATAAAGTTGTACTGCCATCCTTTACTCATCGTTTTATTATTCACCCGAACCCTTACCAGGCCGCCTTTATCCACTGTAAAAGTGTACCATAAATTTCTAGCAACGCCTAATGGATATGAGTAGCCATTTGCTCCGATATAATTACTCGTAAATAAGGGATTGTTATTACCAGGATTGTAAATGTTTGGTAATACGGCCGAGGCACAACCAAGTAAAGGGTCTGTGACTTGTGCCCCAGTGGTACAATAAAAAAAATCATTGCTGGGAGCCCTGCCCGGGGCCAGTGGGTTTACATCATTTTGTTTGCCATTGTACCAGTTGCTATCCGGTTTAATCTGCCCGAAATCATAGGCATTACTGGCATGGTCGAAACGGGAATAACCTACCTGGTCAATATATATTGTTGGTGTTACCGTTTTGCAAACTGCATCGGGTGTGGCAAACACTACGAGGGTATAATCCCCCGGTTGCAATTTGCAAAGCTGTATATGCCCCAGCGAAAACAGGCATGGCTGAATGGGTTGGGCAGTACTAAAGAGCGCAGAATCGGTACGGACATTGCCGGCATAGACCTTTGCAGCATACGCATAGGGTGCACCATTCCAATAATTTTCAGTATTGATGGCTACAAAACTTTCCTGCGTAATGCGGAAGACCCAATAAGCCAGTTTTGTTACTGAAGGATTACAACCCACAATGGGATGTGATATGAATGGCGTATCATTTTTGCAATTAAAATTTTCGGTAGATAGGGTGTAAGTGGTATCTGTTTTTGGGTAGGCGTCCGTATGGCCAACCCTTGGGCCCCATTGAATTAAGTAAGGCTTGCCAGTCATGTTATCAATAGCTGCTTTATGCGGACGATTATATTTTGGAAGTGGGCAAGTAGGAAGAACCAGTGTAATCCGAACTTTATTGCCATACCCAACAAACTGGCTATAGTTGGAAAAACCTGGATTTACATCCCGGGTAGGCTGATCATAAGACGGACCCGTGCCATAGGAAACTACGGTGTACCAACCCGCATCAAGTGGTGAACAAGCGTTGCCCCCTACAGTGGTAAAGCATCTGTAGGGGGCAGGCATTACTGTCAATGCCGCTAATCCATCAGTAGCCCGTCCCTTAAATAGAGTGAGCTGTCCCCCACCGGCACATCCATCAGCAAGGCTTTCAATAGACAAGCCCGAAGGACTACTCAGGTAAAATTGGCGATAAATCACTTTTGTTGCCAATATTCCATCAACCGTGCATGGTTGAAAACCGTTTATTGCAACAGCATTGTCTTTGCAGGAGTAGTAATCTACCGTGCTTGTTATATTTCCACCGCCTGGAGGAATAATGCCGAGTACATCACCCAGATCTTCAGCCGTGGCAGGAGTACCATGAGCAGTGGTAACAGGATTAAATCTTGTTTGAAATTGATAAGCTGTTCCGATGATTCCCGAATAACCAAATGTAACCTGTGTGTAGGTGCCCGGCACTACGCAAACTTTTCTACCGTCACAGGGAACAAACCCGGGGTTAGGTTCGGTTAAACAAACGGTTTGCGAAGTTAATCCTGAAAGAACACCGGGGTGACTAAATGTGTTTTGAGCAATAGCGGTTGCATTGGCATCGCCTTTATAAATCCTGTGTTGCGAACTCCAACTTGAACTCCATAAACTCACCATCCCACTGTCTGGTACAATAAACTCCCGGTATATCGCCTTTGTAAATGCCGGATCACAATTATTTGCAGGCAACACGGTATTGCCACAGCCAAAAGTATCAATCTTGCTATTATAAGTAACTCCCGGCACTAATGGTTGCATTATTCCACTAACCCTGTTTAGCGTATCAAATGCACCGGAAGAAGAAAGATTGTATTTGTTGCTCGCTGTAACTGTTTTTACCGTTAAGCTCAAAATGAAGCTGGTGCCAAGGCTACCCTTTGGACAATATTTACTGTAGATATTTGTATCAACCCCCATGACTTGCACTGTATAATTGCCCGGTGGCAAGCAACTGATAGATTGACTCGTTATGAATTTGTTGATAATATTTGTTGTATCTAATGAAGCACAATTGTTAGAACTGTTTTGATTGAATAATCTTAGCAGCATTGGCGAACTACACACCCCCGGTGCGGGTGTTGTAGTAAATTGAATGGTGGAAGTAGCAGACAAGGTGAACATGAAAAACGAACTCAGTTTGTAATTTTCCCCATTATAAACTACGCCGGATAAAGGCAACGATGGCTCACATGGATGTATTGCATGGCGGGCATTGCAAGCAAGATTATCATTGGTGGTAGTGGTAATGCCGGTGGGGCTGGCTGGTAATACTCCCAGGTTATTTGTGGTGGGAGCAATTGAAGATAAAATCGGCTCAGGTGCAATGGTGGGTGCCAATCCATTCAATACAAGATCTAAAGTAATCTGGCTGGTGTAGTTTTTATCATAGAACAACTGTAGTGAATAAGTAGTGTTGGGGTTTAGCGTATTGCAGCCTATAACTTTATTGGCATACGAATAACCATCAGTAACTAATGAATCACATCCCCAAACTGTTGGCAAACCTGAATATGGGGTCGAACGTACATCTCCCTGGTAGATTTTGAACCCGAATTTAAAAGCTGCGGTTGGCCATCCACCCATCACAATATTCAAAAAATCAAGATAGGCGGGTGTGGTAAATACATGCCAGGTACTTTTATTGTAATTCTGGTAATTGCCCAGCGTATTACAAATCTCTCCTGCATCATCTAATGACTGGCAACCGATATTAAAAAGTGGATGGGACGATGTGCCACGGGGTAAAACACCGAAATGATAAGCCTGTGCCGGACGATCATAAGCAGCAGTGGTTGGGCTCGTTTCCACAGTTATATAAACCGGCCCGTTAGCATTGTTGTTTCCACTTACCTGTATGTAATAATCGCCAAGTTCCACACAGGGATGGTAGGTATTGCCAAAAGTTTCAATGGCCGTAAGCTTGCCGCTGATAGCAGAGCCGGGTGGCAGGCAAGTGTTGGATTGATATACGGCAAAGCCCACATCGCCCGCCTGTATGGCGCTGCCCGGCTGTAACAGACTGATGCGTACACCACGGGCGGTGGGCAGCGTAAATTTGTACCAAACCGATTTTTTATTGATCCCGGCTGTATTGATAGATGCTGCAAAAGTTTCACCTGTTTGCAGGGTAGCAGCAGTCATATCGTCCTGGGTGCTGGTATAGGTGCCAAGGCCAAAGCCACTATTGGCAATGGCAATGAAACTGGCACTTGCACAATTATCGTTGGCAGGCTGGGCAAAAGCAGCCATTGGTGCTGCAAATCCCCAAATAATAAAGGCTGAAAATAGTTTCGGTTGTAGGTATGAAAGTATTTTCCGTATAGATACCTGCATACGCTGGGAAGGTTTTGGGAAGGGCAAAAACTGTAGCGTAAAACTAAAGGTTGACCCTACTTAAAACAATTCCCCATTCGGGGAATGAAAAGCGGTTTTTCGGTAAAAAAAACGTTCAATGCCTTCGAAGGCTACAGTTAGCTTTTCGATCATCATTGAACATCCCCGACATCAGGGGTACAAGGTCGGCGCAGGACTTACAATAGCCTGAACTTATTCAGCGCTTCTATTTTATTTTGGACATGCAACTTCTGGTAGATATTCTTTAGGTGCTTCTTGATAGTTTCTGCGCCCACACCAAGTTGCATCGCAATTTCCTTGTAGGTCATTCCTTTTGCCAGGAATTCCAATACTTCTTTTTCCCTGTGACTCAGCAACGATTGCTCGCCATTTATTGGTGGCTTTTGAAAAGAGTCGATCACCTTCCTGGCGATAAAAGGGCTCATGGGCGACCCTCCTTTGTACAGGTCATGAATCGCCTTACAAATTTCTTCTGTGGTTACAGGGTCTTTCAGGATATAACCCAGGGCACCACATTTCAATGCCTCAAAAATAGTATCGTTATCATCGTGTATACTGCATACCATAAATTGCGTTCGGGGTATTTTATCTTTTACTCTTACTATCAATTCTGTGCCACGTATCCCCGGCAGGCTTATATCAGCAATCACGATATCAGGAGGATTTTCGGTCAACTCGGTCATTGCTTTTTCAGCGCTGGCATAGGACCCCACCAGGGTAAATTCTGCTTGCCCCGCGATAATAGCTTCCAGCGCAGTCCTGAACTGGTCATTGTCTTCAACAATGGAAATACTGATCATAATGTTGGTTTCAGGGGTATTATAAGTGTCAATTCCAGGCCATCTTGATTTTTACAAATAAAATCGCCGCCAAGCTGCCGTATGCGCTGTCGCATGTTTTGCAAACCGTTTCCTCCATTCTTGCTCTCATTCAGGCTCATTCCTTTGCCATTGTCAGAAACTACGATAACCAGTTTATCTGTGCATGCAATCGTTATTTGCACCCGGTCTGCCCCTGAGTGTTTAATAATATTATGCAATGCCTCTTTTACCATGAGATAGATATGACGCCTGTCTTCACCACTTATTCTAATATCGGGTAGTTTGTCCGGCAGGGTTATTTTAAAATTACCAGGGTAGTTTTCCATCATAAGCCTTGCCTGGTTTTGCAAAAAAGAAACCAGGCTTGCCAGGTGGTCATTCTCCGCATTCAGGCCCCATATTACTTCTTTCATTTTAGAAGAAACATCGCCTACTGACTGGTAGATCTTTTCTATATCTGAAATGTTTTCCCCGTCTTTCGATTTCCTTTTTGCCATCTCCGTCATCAGCCTGATGCCTGAGAGACCTGCGCCTATATCATCGTGCATCTCCGAAGAAATGCGTTGCCTTTCATACTGAACAGCCAGTTGTTTTTCAAGGATATTTTTTTGCTTGCGTAGCTGGTAATAGTATATAAACCGGGCAAGAAAGAAAAGCAATCCCAGGACCAGCGTCACTAGTAATATTTTAAACCACACCGTTTGCCACCAGGCCGGCCGTATGGTAAAAGGATAAGTGATTGGTTTTGTCCACACCTGCGATTGGCCAATAGCTTTCACCTGGAACTGGTAATCACCATGACTTAAATTGCGATAGTCGGCTACGGGATCTTCCGACGGTCTGCTCCATGTATTATCAAGACCAACAATGCGATAACTGTATTTTATTTTACCGGGCGCCGACCAATCGATTGCCGAAAAATGAAAGCTGAGATGATCCAGGTTGTATGAAACCGATAATTTATCCGGGCAATTGGTAAATGGAATGATACTATCAACGTTTATCTTTTGGGCTGCACTATCAGAAAGATTCCGAAAATCATAGAACCGTTCATTTATTCTGATATCGTTCAATCGCAGGGAGCGAATACTATCAGGATGAAATCCTTTATTAAAATCGAATGAAGTAACACCCTTGCCGGTACCCCACCAAATACGACTGTCATTGTCAACACAAACACTATGGAGATTAAAATCAAGTGCCTTGAGTCCATCCTGGTACCCGAAGCTGTATACACCGTAGGTTATCTTCCCAGGCTGCACTGGGTCATTTTTTGGAACAAACAGGGAAAGGCCTTTGTCAGTTCCAAACCACAACTGTTTTGCTGAATCGTAATGTGCTGACCATACGCGGCTATTAGTCAACCCCTGTTGTTCGGAGTAATAGGTGAAAGACTTCCCATCAAACCGGCATACCCCGGCACCCTGTGTACCCAACCAGATATTTCCCACGTCGTCTTCCGCGATACATGTGATGCCTTTGTTGAAAAGTCCTTCTTTCTGTGTATAGCAAATAAGATTTGTTCCATCATATTGATACAATCCGCCCTCTGTACAAAACCAAATAATGCCTTTTTTATCTTCCAGCATGGAATAGATGATACTGCCCGGCATGCCCTGCTGTGTTGTGTAAAAAGCAAAAGAATGGCCATCGTACCTAACAATACTCCCGTCTCTTGTTCCAAACCAGAGATGTCCTTTTCTATCTTCCAGTATATCATAAATGGATTCCCTTTCAATACTGGCACCGAGAGAATAGTTTACAAAACCGGTTCCATCATATTTAATAATTCCGGAACCTGTTGTACCTATCCAGATATTTGATTTCCTATCCTGCAATAGAGACCGCTGGCCTTTGACACGTAGTTTATCCTGCACTTTGTAATAGGTAAATAACCGGTCTCCGACCGGGTTTCGGGCTGCAGCCAATTTTCCTACATGCCCCCCTTCGGTACCAAACCAAAGATCTCCGTTTTTGTCTTTCAGTATAGGCCTTACCCTGTTATTGTCCATCAACGCTTCCGGCACCTGGTAGTCGAAACTGGTGGCGCTGAGTTTATTTACGCCGCCGCCATCAGTACCAAACCATATATTTCCGCTACGGTCTTCTACCATTTTTCTTACCTTATTATTTGACAGTCCCTGCTCCAGCTTGTACTGTGTGAAATTCTTTCCGTCAAATTTATTGAGTCCTCCACCGGCAGTACCCACCCATATATTGTCATGCCTGTCGGCAATCATCGAGCAGGTGATATTACTGGAGAGCCCTTCCTTCGTTGTAAAATGAGTGATGGTTTTGCCGTCAAATTTATTAATGCCACCACTGTTGATACCCATCCAGATATTACCTTTTTTATCTTCTACCAAATTGCAAACACCATCACCGGATAACCCATCTTTCCGTGAATAAATGGTAAAAATCTGACCGTCGAACTTAGCTGCACCCAGGGAGGTCGCGATCCACAAGTCGCCATTCTTTGCTTCGATACATTGAGATACAGTATCGCAGGGCAAGCCTTCTCTCGTGGTATAATGAATAAAATCCTTACCACTAAATCTTGTAAGTCCACGCGATGTGCTAAACCAAAGATTCCCTTTTCTATCCTCTGAAATAGATAGGACTTCACTATTTGACAATCCCCCCTTTTCAGGGTACTGTGTAAAGTTTTTACCATCAAAGGATGTCACGCCTGCCTGTGTTCCGAACCATAGATTGCCCTTATGATCCTCCAGTATAGACAGGACTGTGTTGTTGCCTAGTCCTTCTTTCGCAGAATAATGGGTAATGTTCACACCGTCATACTTGCTCACCCCTATACCATCCATACCCAACCAGATATTCCCCCTGCTGTCTTCACATATAGCATATACGTAAGAAAAGCCCAGGCCCTGGTCTACATCGAGGTATTGAAGGGTAGAAGTGGCATTATCTTTAAAACGCATAGGTGCCGTTCTTACCGGCTGTGGTTCACTGAATGGCATTTTTTTGCTGCTCACAGTCACGGGAACTCCGGTTGGTATTATGCCATAGACACTGTGTAGCATAGAAGAGGGCTCTCGCATTCCAGGCGTTACTTTTTTAAGACGGGCGGTATCAACCATGATGACTGAAAGTGTAGCCGGTAACGGATGAATATTGTCCGGCAGGATTGTTTCAATCACCTGGACTGCTTCCATATTTTTCGAGGTTACAGCCTCTTCTTTGTTGATGGTTTTGACAACAAACGGAACAGGAATGCCTGTTCTAATGGTATCGCCGGCTTCATTAATAACCGGCCTGATCGAATCACCTGTGAGTTTGTTTATGGCATATCCTTCCTGTAAATTTAGCGAAACAGAAACCGGTTCAGGGTATAGCGGCAGGTCGTCATGTGCCGGTTGACTGGCATTTCCGGCACATCCTTGCAGGAACAGCAGCAGTATTGCATATTTAAGGATGTCTCTCATTTGCGCTGCATAAAATAGTATTCTTTTAATAGTAGCGGAAACATTTTGACAGTTTCTTTTTGACCATCATCTGCAAACACAAATAAGATGGTTTTTTGCACCCTTTATTTCAAATAATTCAGCAGTAAACAGCCGCCAATTAATAAACGACTGATGGATAAACACTACCTGTTTTTTATTCCAGGGTATTGCCTTTATTTCCGGCTTAGTGAATTGCGCATCTTTAGGTAATTTTCCATTTTACCCTAAGTCATGCCTAACCCCCAACTGAACAAAACAATCGGTCTTTCAAGTGCCGTAGCCATCGTGGTGGGCAGCGTTATCGGCTCAGGTATTTTTATGAAGCCGGCCACCATGGCGGCACAGCTGGGTTCGCCCATCATGCTGATTGCAGTATGGGTAGTCGCAGGGATTATCTCCATTTTCGGGGGAATGATCTATGCTGAACTCGGTTCCATGTTCCCGGAAACCGGCGGTCAATACATTTACCTGAAAAAAATGTATGGTAATTTCTGGGCCTTCCTGTACGGATGGAGTGGATTTGCCGTGATCAATACCGCAGCGGTAGCCTCCATCGCTTATGTGTTTGCACAGTACACAGAATACTTCATCCACCTGCCCAAATTCTCCGCTGCCATTGAACAATCAGTTAAGTGGCATATCCCGATGATCGGCGACATTTTCCCTTTGCAAAATGCCGGCGTGAAATCACTTGCTATCATTACCATTATGACATTAAGCGCCATCAACTATATCAGTGTGCGATGGGGCAATGGTATCCAGTTTATTGCAACGGTACTCAAAACCGTAGCCATCCTTTTTTTAGTGTTTGGTATCTTCATCACCGGCCATGGAAATGTTAGCAATTTTACGACACCTTCTTCTCACACCCATCTTACAGGATGGGCCATGGTAGCGGCTTTTGTGGCAGCCACGTCAGGTGCTTTTGCCTCTTACGATGGCTGGAATAATATTACGATGATGGCGGGTGAATTAAAGAACCCCACGAGGAATCTAACAAAGAGCCTTTTTATCGGCATTGGTATTTGCATGGCTGTTTACGTGTTGATCAACCTGGCCTACCTCTACGCCCTGCCCATTGATACCATGGCCGCATCACCGCTTGTGGCCAGCGATGCTGCTGAAAAAATGATGGGGATTTTTGGAGGTGGGTTTATAGCATTACTGATCGCTGTTTCCTGCTTTGGCGCTACCAACGTAAATACACTGGCTTGTGCCAGGATTACTTTCGCCATGGCTCAAAATAAAAGCTTCTTTGCCTGGGCGGGAAAGGTACATCCACGGTTTAAAAGTCCTGGGAACGCGGTTCTACTACACGGCATATGGAGCAGCCTTTTTGTGATCACAGGCTCCTTCGACATCCTAACCGACATGTTTATTTTTATGGCCTGGTTCTTTTACGGGCTTACCGTGGTGGGCTTTTTTATATTACGAAAAAAAATGCCGGAAGCCGAACGACCATACAAAGTGTGGGGCTACCCCATTATTCCAATACTCTTTGTCGGGTTTACGGTATTCTATATCGGCACTACATTGTATAACGATATCAGCAACTACGCCGCAGGCAGAGCACCGGTTATCAATTCGGTATTAGGGTTACTGCTGACTGCCTTGGGCATTCCTTTGTATTATTATTTTAAAAGGAAGTAGCATGACAGTCACCTCAGACTCAGGGATCGTCATTGCGAGGAGGGGTTCTTGCCCCGACGTGGCAATCCCCAGCATTGTATTCAGTTGGTAGTATTAAGTCAATGCCACGGGCAAGAACCCTCGCAATGACGATACATTATAATATGAAGGCCAAACCGGTTTCTGAATTAACCCTACTTCTTCAACCCTGGATAATCAAAAACCAGGTTACAAAAGATCTTCACACCATTATACAACATCGCATCACTCACCATAAAATCAGGTGTATGATGTGGCGGTGCTTTGGTTGGATCGTTGCCCTTGGGCATACCGCCATAATAAAGAAACACACTTGGCGCTTTGGTTCCGTAGTAAGAAAAATCTTCAGCACCTGTTACCCAGTGGGTTTCCTGTACATTACCCGCGCCCATTGACTTTTCGAGGCTGGGAAGTATTTGTTTGGTGAGTTCCGGTGTGTTATATGTCACCAGGGTTTTGGTGTCAATTTTTACCTCGGCGGTGGTGCCGTTGGCTTCCGCTATTTTGGTTACCGTTCTAGTAATCCGTTCGTGAACATCTTTTTGCATCTTGCTGTCGAGGGTTCGTATGGTTCCATACATTTCCAATTCTTCCGGGATGATATTATTGCGAACACCTGAATTTATTTTACCAACTGTAATTACAACTGGTGCCTTAGTAAGATCCTCCTGGCGGCTAACGATTTGCTGCAGTCCATTAATGATCTGTGCCCCGATCGCAATAGGATCGATACCCAGCCAGGGTTGTGATCCGTGGCTTTGCTTTCCTTTTACTTTAATACTAAACCAGTCGCTGGCAGCCATAAAAGCGCCGGGTTTGTAAAACACTTTCCCTTCCTCTATCCAGCTTTCGATATGCATGCCGAATACGACATCTACTTTGGGGTTTTCCATCACACCTTCTTTTACCATTAGCGGTGCACCGCCTTCTTCATCCCCTGGCGGTCCTTCCTCGGCGGGTTGAAAAATAAATTTCACTGTGCCTGCGATGTCTTTTTTCATAGCAGCCAGCACTTCTGCTGTACCCATTAGCATCGACACATGCGTGTCGTGCCCGCATGCATGCATCACCGGAACCTGCTGACCCAGGTAGTCCGCTTTCACAGTTGATTTAAATGGAAGGTCTCCCCTTTCGAGCACCGGCAACGCATCCATATCGGCGCGTAACGCGATAACAGGTCCTGGTTTGCCTCCTTTTAAAATCCCCACCACGCCTGTCTTTGCAAGGGTTTGTGTTTCTATACCCAGTTTCTTTAAATGCTCCAATACATATTTCTGTGTATTGGTTTCCCGGTTGCTTAATTCCGGGTTCTGGTGCAGGTGGCGCCTCCATTCCACCAGTTTATTTTGTATGGCTTGTGATTTTGTATCTACCAGTTTGCTTAAATCCTGTGCTTGCAATGCGGAGTAAGAAAAAAAGGAAATGAGAACAATAATGCAATGTCTTTTCATGCAGTGGAGTTTGAGAAAGGAAGTTAGGGGATTTCCTTATGCCATTCGCCGGATAAAAATCTCCGTAAAAGGAATGATTACCACAGAGGTAAAACTGGGTCCAATTACATCCCCGTTATCTATTTCTACCTGCCCAATACGTCAGAAAAAAAACAATACTTACATACGCCCACAAAAATGAAAACACAATATGGATGATGGTTTCAAAACGCTTGCCCCTCCAGAGTTTGGAAGAATATCCAAAGAATTGGAAGAAGAGCCTGGTGGCCCAGAAAACAAAAAGACCAAGTGTCAATTTGTTACCTAGCCTGGTGGCTAAAAGTTCATCTGCTGAAGTCAGGCAAAGTACTCCCATCAGCAAGATGATCAACGCCACAAAAAAAGTATGCACATACATCATTTCCCTGTTGATTCCGTCGAGGTCCTTAAGTTCATTTTTCCATTTAAACCGCCTCGGAAATTGAATGTGTATGATGGCAAGAAAAATAAAAATGAACCCGATAATTTCAATGTGCAGCTTCATTTTTTTCAAGGATTAAGGTGGAAATAAAGGGGGTTAGTTTTAGTTCATCTACTATCTGCAGTCCGGCATTTTCAAATGTTGTAAGCCATGATGATTTCGACAGGAAATGAAAAAAACCAATATTGTAAGCCAGGAAATTCGGCAGATCTCTTAAATGCTCGGTCACAATAATTTTGCCGGATGGCTTTAACACGCGGTTCAGTTCTTTAAAAAAGAGCACCCGTTCTGCATCATCTCTTATTTCGTGCGCTGCAAGTATTACAATTACATTATCTACAGAACTATCCGGCAAAGGCAGGCTGCCAGTAGTTATTGCGGTAGTACCAGGATATGGCGGGTAAGCTTTTCTTGCCCGCTCAATGGATATTTCGGTATGCTTTTCCGCATTATAAAAATCGTACACCAATAAGTTAACAGCAGGATATTTTGCCCTCAGCAATGAACTTGTTTCATCAAACCCCGCATTGATATTGACGCTGGTACCGTTGGATTTCATTCCTGTTCCATTTAACCAATCCAGGTTGTAAAGCCCGGAAAGATCATACACGTAAACAGACACGAGTAGTGACACCAGGGTTGTCACAATTGCGAGTATGCATAGTAGGGTTGTATAAAATTGATAGGGGCTGGGCAGGTACCTGTTAAACATGAGGATCAATACAACGACCCCGATCGACAATACGTAAAAATGCCAGTTGAACCTGACGATATTCGCCACACCCTGGAACGGTTTTCTTATCGGGACCATTTTTCTATCCTTCCTTTTTTCCAATAGTACGGAATGTTTCGGAGGATAAAAGCGTTGGCCAACTGAACATTTTTAAGACGAAGGGATTCTAAAAAGGCAATGTCATAATTCAATACTTCTACCGGCACAGGGGTCCAATTTTGTCTGACGCCTTCTATGATCAATACTTCCTTTTTATCTGCATCGTAGCTAAAAGTAAATGGCAGCGGACCTGCGAAGCGGCGAGCCTCTTTCCAATCAGCAAAGGGTGAACAGACGGGTAATGAAACATCTTTAGTTCCGGCGTCAACCGCTATTTCAAGCCCCGATTGCTTTGATGCTATTGTTGTAATATATCCCTGTTGTGTTGTAACAATGTCGGTAGTAGTGTAGCTGTAGCGTGTAAAAATATTTCCCAGCCATTCCATCTTTTTTTTATCGGTTTCTGATTTCAGAATGTATAATCCCCGCAACCTTTTGCCGGCAACATTGGTGTATCGCACAAAGATCCGGTAGCCAACCAGGAAGAAATCGTTGCCGGTAAACTTCGGGAAACCTTTTGGCCTTAGCTGTTTTGTCTGCACCATTGCCACTGCTATAAAAGCCCATTTATCATCAAACACATCCAATTCCAGGCATTCGGGGATCAGGTGCTGCAGTTCCTCTTTGGGTACGGCAAAACTGAGTACCAGCGAACTTTCAAAAAAAGCTTCAACCGCAAAAGGATGATTTTTTAAGTATGAAAACATGCTAAGCCGGTTGCGCCGGTTTTTTGTTTAAAACAAATTCATTGAAATAAATGAAGCCAATAAAAACGATTGCGACGATTGAATTGGCTCTTCCAAAAAGAAGCATTTCGGGCACGAGAAAAAATTCAATCGCATTCATCGCAGCAACTACAAGTATCTGTACGATGGCGCAGAGTTGTGGTTTGATTCTGCTCAGAATCCAGGCCGCCATCAGCAGTTCCAGGATACCAATAACCTGCGTAAAAAATACGGCTTGGTCATCGCCTAGTATGCTCCCTACGATTTGCCGGTGACGTGGTACCAGATCCAAAAGTTTGCAGAAAAGTCCATTCACGATCCAAACCGAAGCAATAAAGATTGATAAGGTTTTATGGAGGACTATATGTTTCATCATTAAAAAAGGTAAAGCCAATTACCCCCACAGCAGCTGAATTTGCAGCCACAAAAATTCGGAAGCGTTTTTGACATCAAAATGCAATAGTAGCAACAAGATGAACGGAGCGTCGCCAATATCGCTGAATTATAATATGAAAGCCGGCAAAAAAAATTACCAGTTCCCCATTTGTTCCTCCACGATTCTTTCGGGTTTGGGTGCTTCTTGTGTTTTCCAATCTTTATCGTACTTAACAAAAAAGTAGAGCCAGATGGTGCGGCTTAGCCGCATCAGGTAGGGCATCAACAATACCAATATCGCGATGTTTACGCCTAGCCAGATAAACAGGCTGTTATCGTTAATACTAATGCCGATGAGGACATAATACGCTACAAACGTGGCCACCGTAAGCGCAACGGTGAGCGCATAGCTAACATAGCCGGTACCATAATAAAATCCCACTTCCAATTCGTAGTATTGTCCGCAGACAGGGCACTGCCGGTGCATCGCCATGTTTTTCGTAACGCCAATTTTAATTTTGTTTTTAAACATGGGTCCACGCCTGCAGCGGGGGCAGCGCAGGCTAAACATGCTCAAAAAATAATTGGGTTTTCGGTCGCTGTATTTTGATTTGTCAACCGGCACTGTTTCGGACATGAGATGATTTTATACAGCAAAAATACCCGCTATGCATAGAAACTCCATTTTTAAAAAAAATGGAGTTTCTGCGAGGCGGTGCTTAGCCTATTATCTTCTCCATCGTCATGCTGCGGCTGCCCTTTACAAGTAAATAATTTCCTTCAGTTTGCCGGCCCGTCCACCACTCAGCAGCCTGTAAAGAATTATCGAAGTAGCGGTAACCGTGTTCTATGTTTTTAAAATCACCACCTACAAGTATCACATCCTTCCAGGGATATTTGGCTACCAGGTTTAAAAGATTTTTATGTTCCTCAATGCTCTCATTACCAAGTTCCATCATGCCACCCAGAAAAAGGATCTTGTTATCGGCATGAAGTTTTGCAAAGTTGTCGATGGCAGCACTCATACTGCTGGGGTTGGCATTATAGGCGTCTAAAATGATATGGTTGCCGTCCTTTTCTACTAACTGGCTCCGGCTGTTACCAGGAGCGTAGGCTTCCAGTGCATCTTTGATTTTTCCGGCAGGAACATTAAAGTATTTTCCAGACATCGCCGCGGCCAGTACATTGTAAATATTGTAACCGCCCACCAGTTGCGTTTTAATATGCATTGGCTCAAAACCCTTGCTAATAGCAACTTCCAGGAATGGCTCTGTTTGGAGCACAGCGCCGGTAACCTCTCCATTTTGTGTGCCATACCAGTGTATTTCTGGCAACCCGGCGGCCATGGTATGGAAATAATCGAAATCATCGCACACAAAGGCTATTCCATTATTGGCACGTAAGAAATCGTACAGTTCGCCTTTGCCCTTTTTGACGCCTTCAATACTGCCAAAGCCTTCAAGGTGTGCCTTCCCGCAATTGGTGATAATGCCATGCGTGGGCAGTGCATAACTGCAATAACTTTCAATTTCTCTAAGATGATTGGCTCCCATTTCAATCACAGCCATTTCTGCATCAGGCTTTATTTTTAAAATGGTAAGCGGTACCCCAATATGATTATTGAGGTTACCGGTGGTAGTATATGTTTTGTAGCTGGTGCTCAATACAGCATGCACCAACTCCTTGGTAGTGGTTTTTCCATTGCTACCGGTAATTGCAATAAATGGTATATTAAACTGTTGACGATGATGCCTGGCTAAGTCTTGCAATGATGTGAGCACATCGCTGGTAAGCAGAAAACGGTCACTGGTTACAACAGCTGACTCATCTACTACGGCATAAGCTGCACCTGCATCGAGGGCTTGCTGTGCAAAAGCATTCCCGTTGAAACTGGGGCCTTTTAGGGCAAAGAATATATCACCTTTGCCAATTTTACGGGTGTCGGTGGTAACAGATGGATATTGTTGGTAAATATTATAGAGCGCTTCCGTTGTAATCATCTTCCAAATTAGTTTTTACAAATGTAAGGGGCGGTGTATTAGATGCTGGCGGGTTTTCCACCTCCGTCCGGCAAGGACCGGACACCTCCGCCAGCGGAGGATAATGGTCCTGACTGTCAATTTTTGCGCTGGTTAACAAATGGTCGTGAATTAATTAAAACTCTGTAGAAAAACAAAAAGCCATCCCAAAAGAGAGATGGCTATTTGATTGATAAACGTATTTGGGATTAGATTATCTGCGTTGGCGTTTGGTCGGGAAGTAGTTACCGTCTTTACGGCCGTTACCTTCTGATGCACCAAAGTAAGTCATGGCGCAACGGAAACCAATCGTGTTACTGGATTGATATTGTTGAGCAAAGCGGCGGTTGCCGGGGCTTAACCAATAAGGCATATCCAACCAGCTGCCACCCTTAATTACACGGCTGCTGTCATTGATCAGGGTGCTAACACCATACCGGTATTCTGCACCGCTGAGGCTGTCACCATCCAAATAGTTGATGGCATTGGCACGTTGATAATTTACACGGTTTTTAGATACACTGTCTGGCTCTACTTCGTACTTGGGTGAATTGATAGCAACACCGTTAATAGTGTCTTTTACGTACTCACCTGCAGCATTTTTTACCAGTCTTTTAAAAATATTACCACGGAAATAGTTGAAATCATCACCTACTTCAAAAGTGGTAGGACGGTATACATCTTCAACCCACTCATTTACGTTTCCACTCATATTATACAAGCCAAAACCGTTGGGGAAGTAAGCATCAACCTTCGCAGTGATGGCTGCACGGTCATTCAATCCGCCTGCAACACCCATCAGGTCACCGGTACCACGTTTGAAGTTGGCAAGCATTGCTCCCTGCCATGCACCACGGCGGTTATCGCGAAGACCATTGTAGTTATTGCTCCAGGCATATACCTGCTTATTGGAAATCAACTCCTCTCCACGACCTTTTTCCTTCTTGCGGGGCTGTGGATTCAGGTTTACATAACCCAGTGCCGCATATTCCCATTCTGCTTCTGTAGGCAGGCGATACTCGGGGGTCATAATACCATCTTCAAAAGTTACCTGGGTACGAGGCGTTCCGTTAGGATTGGTAAGCTTAGATTTTTTGTTTTTAGCTGCTGCACCAGGAGGAGGTGTTATCAGACCAAGTAGATAAGACTTGCTGCTAAAAGCTTCCTCACCTTTTCCGTTGAGGGTTTTCAGTTCCGTTTTATTAATAAACCCACCTTTTGTCAATTCCAGTTCGTTTACGCGGTCTGTACGCCATATACAATAGTCGTGTGCCTGCTGCCAGTTTACACCCACAACCGGGTAGTAGTTATATGAGGGATGACGGAAATAATACTCTACGTAAGGTTCATTAAAAGCCAGTTCGCTACGCCAAACCAGGGTATCTGGTAAAGCAGCGTCTACAATTGCCTGGTTTTTAGGATCCCCTTCCGGATCGAATACCTGGGCGATCCAGTACATATACTCGCGGTAATGTACGTTAGCCACCTCTGTTTTGTCGATAAAGAATGAGTTGACTGTTACCCTTTTCGGAACGTTATTCCAATCGCCCATCACATCTTCCTGGGTTGCTCCCATAGTGAATGTACCACCCTGAACAAATACAAGGCCGGGTCCTGCTTTCACGTCCTTAGGCTTCGCTACCTGGAAACCGCCCTGATTTTTATCATTATAGTTCCACCCGGTGGCGCCCGAAGTAGCCGGTTTTTTCTTAAAAAGACCACCGTTTTTACAGGAAGTAAGTGCAACGATGCCACCCACCATCATGATTACTGAAGCAACTTTCATTATCTGTATCTGATTTAATTTAGAATGTTAAACGACCTCCAACACCAAATATTGTGCTAAAAAGCAAGGGCGAATGTAAGAAAATTGTTTCGTAGGGAGGGGCCATTTTTTTGCTTTGGAACGGAAACAGGTAGAAACACTCAATTCACGGGTGAAAGTTCAGGTTCAAACCAATCTGTAAATACCCAAAAAATATTCCGGCGCCTTAAAAGTGTCTTCACTTTGGTAAATTTCCGATCTGCAGTTTGAAACGAGATCTGGGAGAATGAACGAGGTTCACTAAACAGGTTACCTGCCTGAATGAAACCCTCTACCTTAAAATCCCAAAACAATAGCCCTAATTCCAAAAAAAACTGTTTCAAAAAAATTCAGGAAAAACAACCCTGGACTTTCCTGATCTGCGCATCGCTGCTACGAAACGCTCACCATTACAGGTGTCTTAAATTCTCATTTTAATTAAAACGCATAAAAAAAGGAATAATCGCAACTTTTCAGATCGCAACAAAACAGTTCCCGGGACCCATTTTAGTTTTCATCCGGTCAATTTATTACAATATTAATTTATAGATAATGTGGAAAAATGAAAAGATTTTTTGAGTCCCTGGAGTTAACATCTTTCACCGCTTTTTTTGCCTTTAATACGACAGCTTTTTTTTGTATGGCGTTAAGATTATTGCCTCTAAATCCTACTGCGAAAAATATTTTTCGACTTTAACTATAAAAAATTTTCGCCCTCTTACTCATTCAAAATCAATTAGTTAATGAGGCCGGATTTGTTAAAGCCCGCTTAACCAAACCATTCTGAAAACATTTTTGGCACGGTTATAGAAAGTATTGAGCAGACAACCGAGAAAAAATCTGGTTCTAAAACTAACAAGAATACAGGTCAGATTTTTTTGGTGATTGTTTAAAATCATCTCGTCACATTAAAATTAAAAAATATGGAAAGTACAAGTTTTTCAACACCAGTACCAGAAAATCAATTCCCGCGTCAACGCAGTAATAATGTTCTAGCAATTGTGCTCGGTGTAGCACTGGCAGGAGCCATTGGATTTATTGTTTTTGACAAAAACAAAACCGGGAATGTTATTGAACAAAAGGATTCCCAAATTGCTGTAGTAACTACGGAAAAAAGTGACTTACAGAAAAGTTTTGACCAATCACTCGTTCGGCTGGATTCTATGGCTGGCGTAAATACAAACTTGCAGGGACAATTAACAGAGCAAACAGCCCAGATTGAAAGCGACAAAAAAGAGATCCGGACTATTTTAAACAACAAGAATGCAACAGCAGCTGAATTGTCAAGAGCTAAAGGTTTGATAGCCAAACTGAATGCCAATATCAGCAGCATGCAGGAAGAAGTTGCCCGTCTCACACAGGACAACCAGACTTTGACACAGGAAAAAACAGTTCTTACAGAAGAAAAGACTGTTCTCACACAAGAGAAACAAAAATTGAACGAAGATTTGACAGTAACCACTACTGCCAAGCAAGAGCTTGAAAAGAAAGTGGATGTAGCATCTACTTTAAATGCATCGAATATTGCCATCACTCCTGTGAATGTAAAAGGTAATGGTAAAGAAAAAGTAACTTCTACAGCTAAGCGTGTTGACAAATTGGTTATCTCGTTTGACGTGGATAACAGGATCGCAGTCGCAGGCCCAACTGATGTATTTGTGGTTGTTACCGGTCCTGATGGACAACCTGTAAAAGTAGAATCTCTTGGTTCAGGTACTTTTACCACCCGTGAAGAAGGTGACAAATCTTTCACAACCAAATTGGGTGTAGACGTAGAAACTGCCAAAAAGAAGAGTGTACAATTTGCATTCGTACCAGGCGCTGATTTCCAACAAGGTGCATACATCATCCAGATTTATCAAAATGGTTTTAAAATCGGTGAAAGCACACGTGAATTGAAAAAAGGTGGCTTATTCAGCTAATCAGATAAGAATTTTCAGGGTTTGATTTCTCTATTCAACCAGTAACCCCGCTTCGGCGGGGTTTACTTGTTTATAGGAATATATTTATTGTATCAAAAGGATCTGAATCAATCAAATCTCTTTCCTGGTTGTCCTTCAGACTAATTCAGGTATTTCCCGGCGTACTATTTTCACGGCTTTATGATTATCAACCATTTGGGCAATAGAGAATTGTTCCCTTCTTACACGTTCCAATTCAACAGTAAAATGCCGCATGATGGGCGCCTCTTTCACGATCCGCAAGCCACTGGTAATAGAATGCCGGCGGTCGTACACATTTTTAAGGGCCGCTGCAATTACATCCATATGGTTATTACTGTAAGTGCGGCGGGGGATGGCAAGCCTGAGCATGTCCAGCCCGCCTAAACGATTCTCACGGGTTTGCGGATCACGGTCTGCAAGCAGGTACCCAATTTCGCAGCCCCGGACGCCACCTTCCAGGTATAATTCGATAGCTAGTGTTTGAGCAGCAAATTCTTCTTTGGGTACCCGGCAAAGTACTTTCCTGGCATCCACAAAAATAGCATGGCCGCCTACCGGCCGCTGGTAAGGCACGCCATATTCATCCAGCTTTGCTGCCAAATACGCTACCTGGCTGATACGGGCATGGAGCACATCAAATTCTGTATTTTCATCCAGGCCAACAGCAATGGCATTCATGTCCCTGCCACTGAGCCCTCCATAGGTAATGTATCCTTCAAACATGATATTGAACACACAGGCACTCTTGTACCAGTCTTCCCGCCGCGTAGCGATAAAACCGCCCATATTTACGATAGCATCTTTTTTGGCACTCATCGTCATCCCATCGGCATAAGAAAACATTTCCCTTACAATTTCTTTAATAGACTTATGGGCGTATCCCTCTTCCCTGGTTTTGATAAAATAGGCATTCTCTGCAAAACGTGCAGCA
This sequence comes from Bacteroidota bacterium, assembly GCA_040386335.1. Taxonomy (GTDB): domain Bacteria; phylum Bacteroidota; class Bacteroidia; order Chitinophagales; family Chitinophagaceae; genus JAZKFT01. The sequence continues at coordinate 95,625 of JAZKFT010000005.1, read as the reverse complement.
TCTATAATTACCGGTTTATTGTACTTATCGGCTATCTTTTTTATACCACGTAAATTTTGCATGGATACGGGCTGCCCGCCTGCTGTATTATTCGTAATGGTTACGATGATAAAAGGCGTGTATTCATTATGAAGCGCCAATGCCCGCTCCAGTTTTACAAGGCACACATTTCCTTTAAAAGGAATTTCAAGCTGGGTATCCATGGCGGCGTCGATGGTACAATCCAATGCCCGTGCTTTGCGATATTCTATATGGCCCTTTGTTGTGTCAAAATGAGAATTGCCCGGCACATAATCACCCGCTTTTATCAGTGCTGAAAAAAGGACATTTTCAGCTGCACGACCCTGGTGAGTAGGCAGGCAGTATTCAAAGCCGGTAATATTTTGCACAGCCTGCTGCAGGTTAAAGAATGAGGAAGCACCCGCATAACTTTCATCGCCCACCATCATTGCGCTCCATTGCCGGTCGCTCATGGCGCCGGTACCGGAATCTGTGAGTACATCTATAAATACCTGGTCCGCTTTAAGGCTAAAAAGATTGTATTTAGCGTCACGGATCCATTGTTCCCGCTGGCGGCGTGTACTCGTTTTAATAGGTTCCACCATCTTGATTTTGTAGGGCTCGGCATACGGTAATTTCATGGCACTTGTTTTTAAAATTTTGAAGTGTAATTTTTTACAAGTGCAAGATGACAATTCAATGAGCCTTGAAAGAATGCAGTTGAGAAACGGCTGCTTTCAGTTTCCCTGCGGTAAATAGCGGTTGGAAAAACGGATATTAAAGCGTTCGATAAAAATCACAAACCCACCGAAAAAATGAAAAAATGCTACCCTTCCCAGGTTTTAAGATCAAGATTGCTTTTGCCAGCTACTTCGCTAAAATTCTTCAGGCCATTGTCTTTAAGCTGCTGAATCCTCATTGGTGTATCTATGCCCAAATAGGTGATTGCAGGATAATTAAAATATGTCGTCTGGTGCAGCCCAATGATCACCTTCCCACAAGGAAGTATGGCATGATGATAAGGTTCTTTCATTTCAGCACTGACTTTAAAGCCCAACTTTTCCGGTGATGTATACGCAGACAACTTCACCCAAACTTATATTGAGAAAACCCGCTCATCGCCAATATAATTACTGCGACAGCGATCAATAGCGCATGTTTCATACAAATTGCTTTTGTTGGTTGTGATAAACCTTTTTCTTTTTATTAACTGGCAAAAGATTTATTTGCCCCCTTCGTTGATCAAACCTCCGGCTATCGCCTTCACAACAGGCGTGTAGGGCCTTGCTTCAAAAATAACCAACATCGCAGAATAAATATCCGTCGTATAGCAGCATCACCGTCTTCGTTGACAATCACTAAATTCCCGGCAATCCTACTCTATTCCTGTGGCAGGCAACATAACTTTGGAACTTCGCAGTAGATATATGAAAGACAATTTCTCCCCGCATGCCAAAGCCTATGCTCAGTTCAGGCCGTCCTATCCGCCGGAACTCTTTCAATGGCTTTCTTCGCTGGCACCATCCAAACGATCGGCATGGGATTGCGGTACGGGCAATGGACAAGTTGCTGCGCAACTCTCTTCACATTTCGAAACGGTGTATGCAACAGATATCAGTCAATCGCAAATAGACAATGCTTTATCAAGGCCCAACATTATATATAGCCTGCAACCGGCAGAACATACTTCGTTAGCCGACAACAGTTTTGACCTCATTACAGTAGCACAGGCCATTCATTGGTTTCAATTTAATCAGTTTTATGCCGAAGTAAACCGCACCATAAAAGCTAACGGCGTGCTGGCCGTCATCGGTTATGGGTTATTAGAGATTTGCGAAGACATCGATGCTATTATCCGGCATTTCTACCGGGAGGTGATTGGCCCTTACTGGGATGCGGAACGCCGCTATATTGACGAGGCCTATCAAACCATTCCTTTTCCGTTCCCTGAAATAGAAGCGCCGTCATTTTCCATGCAATACCAATGGACAACAGAACAATTATTGGGTTATCTCAATACCTGGAGTGCAGTACAACATTATATAAAAAAACATGGCAGAAACCCTCTGGACGAAGTGGAATCCCAGTTACTATCAGCCTGGAATGACCATTCCACAAAATTGGTTAGGTTTCCGTTATTGCTCAGGATCGGCAGGGCTGCCACCATTTAAAACGGGGGCAACCTAATCCGGAAATTCGTTCAGCAAAGCCGGAACAATTCAATATACTTTCATCCAATAAAATTAAGTTTGCCGGCACCTCATGCTATTATCATGCATGCGGACTTTTGATTCGCATCAGCTTTATAAATCTTATTTATTGAAATGCAGAAAACTCCGGTTTTGATTATTGGTTGTGGTCCTGCGGGTGCCGCTGCTTCCCTGTTTTTATCAAAGGCAGGTATTGAGCATGTTATATTGGAAAAAGACAGCTTTCCAAGGGATAAAGTTTGTGGCGACGGATGCAGTGGAAAAACCGCTTTTGTATTAAAAAAGGCCAACCCTCTTTTTTTAGACGAAATATTTGCAGATAGCGACCGGTTTATGCCCAGCTACGGAATCAAATTTGCAGCACCCAATGGCAAGTTTATCGACATTCCTTTTAAAGTGGATACTGCCCAGGGTAACCGACCTCCCGGATTTACTTCGCAGCGGCTGCAACTTGACAATTATCTTTTCTCCAAATTGGAGGGCTCTCATGTTACCATTTTTCAAAATGTAAAAGTTGTAAAAATAGTGGCAGCAGCCAGTGGCAAAGAAGTGACCTACGAACACAATGGTGACATTAAAACCATTTCCTGCAACCTGCTGATTGGTGCTGATGGTGATAAGGGCATTTGCAGAAAAACGCTATTGCAAAACAATGAGGTTTCTAAAACTGCATCTATCGGTATCCGCACTTACTATGAAGGTGTTACCGATATGCACCAGCAGCATTTTATTGAGTTGCACTTTCTCAAAGAAACACTGCCGGGCTACTTCTGGATTTTCCCATTGCCCAACGGGCAGGCCAATATTGGTGTAGGAATAGATGCCCATATTATCAGGAAAAAGAAAATTGATCTTAAAGAGGTCATGCTGAAAGCGATCGCAGAAAATCCAACTATCAAAGACAGATTTATACACGCGAAGCCGGTGAGTAAAATACAGGGCTGGGGGTTACCGATGAGTAGTGGTAAAAGGGTTATTTCGGGCGATCATTTTGTTCTAACTGGTGATGCCGCTTCGCTTATTGACTCCTTCACTGGTGAAGGCATTGGAAATGCTTTGTACAGTGGAATGCTGGCAGCTCAAACTGCGGTAAAATCCCTGGAAATCAATAACTATTCTGCCGAATTCCTGCAACAGGAGTACACCGACCTGCTTTTTAGCCGTATCGGCGGCGAGTTGAAACTGAGTTATACCATGCAGAAATTATGTCGCTTCCCATGGCTGTTTAACCTGGTAATCAATAAAGCTTACAAGAGCCCTTCATTGCAAAAAACCATCAGCAGTATGTTTGCTGACATTGATATGCGTTCGTTACTGAAAAAGCCTTCTTTTTATTTGAAAATTCTATTTAACAGGTAGCGGCAAAAAATGGATCCGGCAAATACGATGCAACAAAAAAATGATTTAAAAGCAAATGCCTGAAATTTTTTAGTTTGCAGAAGCATGTTTGCACCAAAAAAAATATTTTAGAACCCTTCCCGAACGGAACCATACATTATGCGTACCCCACTTCAGCAAAACGAAAAAGTATTACTTGTTACTTATACCAGTTGGGTAATGCTGATAGCACCTATGCTGATAGCTTTAGGAGCTTTGCTGATTGGAATTTTCCTGTTCGACAGTTTTAAATGGACCCTGATCTTGTTTCTGCCGGCACTTGCCTGGTTTGGCTGGAAATACCTGGAATGGAAGCACAATATCTGGGTCGTTACCAACTTCAGGGTCATAGACGAGTTTGGTGTTATCAATATCAATTCAAGGGAAAGTCCGCTGGATAAAATAAACAATGTCTCCTACCATCAAAGTATCTGGGGCAGGATTTTTGGATTTGGCCAGGTGGAGATACAGACAGCGGCAACTGTGGGCGAAACAGTCTATTATAGCGTGGATAAACCGAGGCTGCTTAAGGACACCATCACCAACGCACAGGCAAATTATAAGCATGTACAGATGACGATGCAGGTACGAGACATTGTACAGCAAATGCAGCCGAATCAACAACAGGCCCCGCCTGCACAACCTGCCTACAATTCCACGACCTATGTGGCACCACCGCCCCAGCAACCTGCTGCACAACCACCACAGCTAAACCAGCAAATGGCTTCCGAACTGGAAAAGCTATTTGAACTGCGGCAGAAGGGTATCTTAAGCGAAGAGGAATATCAAAAAGCCAAAGCAAGACTGATTGGTCATTAGGAGTAACCCTTCGGTATAGGGTTATCGCAAAATCTCATTAAAATTCAATCTTGGCAAACGTGAGGAAATTACGGTAAAGACATGGTACAACTACCTGTTTTTGCCCGGTTTGCTTGGCGTACCTGGGGAGGAATGTATGTCCCTGGCCAAGATTTTTTAAAGTAGGATTCCTGATAATTTTTCCGTCGGGAGCTATGCTTTGTACTGCAAGTATCGGATCCCTTTTTTCAAAATCGTTGTAGATAAAACGCACAGCATCGCCGGTATTTACAGTTTGGTAGCTGATGGTGGCTTCTCCATCATCATCGTATTGGCTTTTGTGTATTACATCACTCCATTGCAGTTTCCCATCCTTGTCAAAACTCATCACCACAATATTATCTGCATTATAGCGGGTTATGGAATTGCCAAACCTATTGTAGGGATAGCCCCATCCTGTACCTCCATAATAATAGTAGTCGGCGGTAGTCATATAGGGCTGTGAAAAATAGTTCCACCTGTTAAAAGGATTGGTCGACCCGCGGGCGGTGGTGTACAAGCTCTCGGCACTAATAACAAAGCCACCGTCCTTCCTGATCACTATCTGCTGCAGGTAATAATCATTAAAGGCATTTTTAATATTGTTTTCACCCCTTGCTTCTGCCCTTATCTCCTCTCCAAGGGGTATCGCTATATTATTGGTTTCAGTGTCTGTGGCTTTGTTCCATTCGCTATGGAAAATACCTTCAATCACATTCCTTTTTGTCTTGTAATAAAAAGAAGTAAGCACATACCGGCCGTTTACATTATCAGCTTTTATTTTCACCTCATCCAGGCTGATATTGTCCAGTTTGATCGGCCTTACTGTAAAAACATCTGCCTGTGCAGGTTTTTGTATCAATTCGAATTTAATAATGTTCTGATCATTGCTGGCACGGTCACCATGACCAAAAACAAGGTGCCCCTCATTGTCCAGCAAAAATTCTGTCAGGATATCGTTCCGGTCGGTCATGGGTAATAAAAGTCTTGAGATCTTCAGCATATTCAGATCCTTATCAAACAGCACCGTTTTAAACATGTACTTCTTTTCGTTCTTGCTGTTGATCTTCAGTATCATTATCCGCTGCTTGTCTTCGCTGTTAATAACACTGTAGAGTTTACTGCTGCTGCTATAACTAATATCGGTGGTATCCAGCTGTATGGGTTCGCCCATTTTGGTGCCATCGGGACCAATTTTTGCGGCCATACAATAAACAATACTTTTTCTTTGGTATTGATAAACCATCCAGGCATAACCCGGGTACGAAATAAAATCAACATTGGTAACGCGGTCGGGCATATACTCCAGGCTTAGCCGCGTAGCTTCTTTCATATCCAAATCGTAAATACTGATGGTATGGTGGCTTCGTAAACTTTTGTACACCAGTATATTGCCGTTGTAGCGTCCAATGATCTCAAAATTGGTCTGCCGCACGTCTTCCCTGTTGGGCTCGCTGTAGATAACACGTTGTGCATGGGTACTGGTAATCGTTAAGGACGTAACAATAATTATGATCAGGGGAAGCAAACGATTCATGTATTCATCTTTTTTAAGCGGGTTAAACCTAATTTAAAACTACGTAAAATTGGCAGGCATGTGCCGGTGGCCGATGTTTTTATTGAAACATTTACATAAGTGGTGGGCAATCGTGTCGCAATTGCAACGGCCAGGGAAGACCGGCAAATCATTGGTTGCTTCCCGAAGAGCTGTGGCAGATCGGCAGCAACAGGCTTTTCGCATTAAAGTGTAAGATGTAATCGGGGGGAATATTGAACACCTGCCCAGGCTTCCTGCTAACAAAACTGCAGGAAATCCGGGCAGGCAATTTTTCAACTGCTGCTTATTTAACGCTAGTAGATCTTGTCCTGCATTTCGGTTGCGTCTTTCACTGTCTGCTCGTCGAAAACGAGTCCTTTACTGGCAATCGCTTCCCGCAGTACGTCGTTGATTGTTATAACTGCCTTAAAAAAAGCATCTTCAAATACCAGCAGGTAGCGGGTCTTGTGCGTATTTAACATGTGCATGCAATGCTCTACAGTATCGCTGCCTTCCACAATTGGGAGATTGGTACTCATTACTTCCTGCACCATGCAGCTATCGCTGTGCAGGCCTTTTAAAATTACGTTGCGGCTGTAGTCTCTTTCTGAAAATATGCCGTGGAAACTATTATCGTGCATTACCACCAGGTAACTCAGGTTTACCGCATTCATTAATTGTAAAGCGTCTATTACTTTGGCGTCTGGCTCTATAAAGTTAAATGGCCTTGGTTTGTATTGCAGGATATCATCAACGGTACGCATAACTCGGATTTTTATAAATTGAAGGTCGTAAGAGTTTGGTGTTAACAAACTGATTTTTATCAGTGAATAAAAATAAATGTTTGATAGTAACCAGCCATCGAAAATTTTTCGCAGCAGGCTTAACGCATTACGCATAACGCTAACCTTAAACACCTAAACCCTAAACTTTAAACTTCTAAACCTTACTTCACCACCTCTTCTATTACTTTACCAACACAGCCGTTGGGCATTTGTATTTTGAGGATGGCCGCGATAGTAGCTGCGATATCAGTCATGTAGGTTTCCCGATGGGTGCTGCCCTGCTTCACTCCCCAGCCCATAAAAAGCAGCGGAATATGACTATCATAAGGGTTCCAAAGGCCATGGGTAGTGCCGGTTCTGCCTCCGTCTATAAATCCGGGTTTTGGTACAAACTGGATATGGCCGCTACGATCGGGATAATAGCCATTGCCAATACGTTCCTGAATTGTTTTGTTCATAGGCTGATCCGTCAGTTTACTCAAAGCAAAGGCCTGGCTCACAGTATTCTGCCTGTATAAATAGCTGATGATCCATTGGGTAATTTTTTCTTCGTCAAGGCTTCTTGCTGCTATCAACGGTTTATTCAGGTGCACCTGGTAATTCATGATGGTCTTTACCAGGCTGTCGCTGCCAAACATTTCCTTTAGCCCGCTATTCATCTCTTTGGTAAAACTGCTGCCACTAAAAGTGCCTCCGGGTAATTTATTTTCGGTGCTAAAACCCGGTACATGTGCCACCGCATGGTCGGCACTCAGGAACACGGTGTATTGACCCTTGCCTACCTCTTTATCCAAAAACAAAAAAAGCGATGCCAGTTCCTTATCTAACCTCAGGTAGTCATCTTCGTTTTCGATACTATTGGGACCAAACTGGTGTCCGATATAATCAGGACTGCTAAAGCTCACAGCCAACAGATCGGTAATGGAATCCTTGCCAAGTCTTTCGTTTATTACAACAGCTTTTGCAAATTCGGCCGTAAGGGTATTGCCTTGTGGCGTACTGCGGATCATATCCCAATTGTCATTGGTACTGTTAGCGCTAAAGTTGTAGGGAAAAGATGTGTTTGAGATGCCTTTAAATTTTCCTTCATAGGCCTTTTCATCAGCCGTGCTTTGCACATACGTATTCACCGGGTACAAAGTATTCCAGCCCAGGGCCATTAGGCTGTCTGGCATCTTGCGGCTGTTAAATTGATTTACCCAGGCAGGTAATTCCTTCATATACCAGGTGCTTGTTACAAAAGAAGCGTTATCGTTATCGTACCAGTAAGCAGCAGTGGCACTATGCCCTGCCGGCAAAATAGCGCCCCTGTCTTTGAGAGCGATACCAACAACCTTTCCCCGGTTAGATGTGGCAATCCGGAGTTCATCGCTGATAGTTGTCACAAGCATATTTTTAGGACTCATTTCGCCATCTTTGGTGGTAGTTCCAACTGACTGAACCGCCGCATCGTCGGTGCAGTAAACGGTTTTACCCAATTTGGAATCGTACCAGTTATTACCCACGATGCCGTGAATATTCGGTACACTGCCGGTGTACACACAGGTGTGTCCTGCCGCCGTTACTGTGGGTGTATATGGGATCATGGTGTTCTGACAGTTAAAGCCTTCGTTCATCATTCTTTTAAAACCGCCATTCCCAAATCGGCTTGCAAAACGATACAGGTAGTCCCAACGCATCTGGTCTACCACGATGCCCACTACTAATTTAGGGCTTGATGAAGTTGTGGAAGCAACCTTTTTAACCGGTTGAGCCTGGGAGCAAATAGCTGAGAAAAACAAGAGGGCAGAAAGAATACACCGCATATACTTTTTATTAGGCGACAAATATAGGGCGATGAAGTAAAATGGGTTGGTTATGGGAATATGAAGTAAATCAGAACCTCGCTATTGAAAATGACAGGTAGTGCCAGTTCACGCTTCAATGCAGTTTAACAATGCCATTGTGAAAAACCGATCCACACATTTGAAAATTGAAAATTGTCCGTTGGTTATTGATTGTTTGTCTAACTAGCCCGTATAGCTTATGCATTTACCTCACCAATGGCAGCATCTTCTCCCCTACCATTGCCGCCCAGATGGCATGTTCTTTTCCGGAATAGTGAAGGCCATCGCCCGCAACAAGCGTTGGGTCTGAAGATACATTGCGGGTAGCCGGGGTAATATCAGTATACGACACCCCCATCTGCAGGCATACCTGTTTGTTAATCACATTAAACCGGTCGATTTCTATTGCTACCTGTGCAGGATTGGCCGATTGTCCATAGGGTGTCGCGCCCCAGTCGGGTATGCTAAGAACGAATACCCGGTTGATCCTGTTGCCACTAAGCGCAATGGCCCGGAGCAGGCAATTGGTAAACTCGCTCCTGTATTCTGCCGTATCCCTGTGTTGGTATTGATTATTTACGCCAATCAATAAGGTAACCAAATCATATGGCCCCACTGGCGCGGGGTTTGCGTTACTGATGCCATTTAGTAAATTAGCTGTTGTCCAGCCGGTTTGAGCGATTATTTGAGCAGGGTACTGCATTTTTGCCCCTCTCATTTTTAACCAATCGATGGTAAGATTGGGAAACCTGTCATTTTCAGGCACACTTTGCCCAATGGTATAACTGTCGCCCAGTGCCAATAATCTGCGTAGGGTGTCGGTAGTGGTACCGCCGCCGTTGATAGCTGTATCGGAAGGCGGTATATATTTGGGCGGCGGCGCTTTTTTACACCCGGCAGAGGGCAGGTACAAGATAAAAGATGCCACAACAGCCAATACTCCAAACACATATTTTTGCAAACCTTGCATCTTCTTATATTTATAAGGTAAGTTACGGCAAAAGAGGGTTTAGGGTTTAGAGGTTTAGGGTTTCTGGGATATCATTAATGTTTTGAAGTTCATAAAAGCACCATCGAAACATTTGGGCTGGTGGATAGCCCACGGCAAATTTTTAGAGTAAGAAAACACCAATTCAATCACCTATAAAACAAACAACATGGCCGGGAAAATTAAAGTAGCAAACCCTGTAGTGGAAATGGACGGGGATGAGATGACACGTATCATCTGGAAGTTTATAAAAGACAAACTGATCGTTCCCTATGTGGACGTGGATATTCAATATTTCGACCTGGGCATGGAATACCGGGATGAGACAAATGACCAGGTAACCATTGATGCGGCTAATGCGATCAAGGCCTGTGGCGTTGGGATCAAATGCGCTACCATTACACCTGATGAAGCACGTGTAAAAGAGTTCAACCTGAAACAAATGTGGAAGAGCCCCAACGGCACCATCCGTAATATTCTCGATGGAACCGTGTTCCGCGAGCCCATCGTAATGAAAAATGTTCCCCGCCTTGTAACTACGTGGACAGACCCGATCATCGTCGGCCGTCATGCTTTTGGCGATCAGTACCGTGCTACAGATTTCGTAGTGCCCGGCAAAGGCAAACTGACCGTAAAATTTGAAGGTGAAGACGGACAGGTGATCGAACAAGAGGTGTACCAGTTTAAAGGTCCCGGCGTTTCTTTGAGCATGTACAATGTGGATGAAAGCATTATTGGTTTTGCGCGTAGCTGTATGAATATGGCGCTCACCAAGGGCTGGCCGCTCTACCTTAGTACCAAGAACACCATCCTGAAAAAATATGATGGCCGTTTTAAAGACATCTTTGAAGACATATACCAAACAGAGTTTAAGGAAAAATTTGCAGCAGCCGGTATCGTTTACGAGCACCGCCTGATCGATGACATGGTGGCAAGCGCCCTGAAATGGAGCGGCAAATTTATCTGGGCTTGTAAAAACTACGATGGCGATGTACAAAGCGACAGCGTTGCCCAGGGCTTTGGCTCATTGGGTCTGATGACCAGTGTACTCGTAACACCTGATGGCGGCACTATGGAAGCAGAAGCTGCACATGGTACCGTAACCCGCCACTACCGCGATCACCAGGCTGGCAAACCTACCAGCACTAACCCGATCGCATCTATTTTCGCTTGGACCCGTGGACTGGCTTTCCGTGGCAAACTCGATGGCAACCAACCGTTGATCGATTTCTGTAATGCTGTAGAAGCGGTATGTATAGAAGTAGTAGAAAGCGGCCGCATGACCAAAGACCTTGCCGTTTGTATCCATGGTAACAAAGTGAGCCATGGCGAACATTATCTCTACACCGAAGAATTCCTGGATGCGATAGATGAAGGATTGAAAGCGAAATTGGGATAATTTTTTAAGTATTTTTTTTTGACCGGCTCCATTTGGGGCCGGTTTTTTTTTGCGGCAGGCATTGGCTCCTTGCATATTCCTGTGACATTGAGCCAGGCAGCCCGCGGCTGTCCAAATAATGCAGACTTTTTTGTTAGGAAAAATTTACTGGAGAAAAAATCCTAACAAATTACATGTTCGAAAACGCTACAATTTGAGGTTTCTAACTGTAAGGGTTTCCCAACAGGGGAAAGCAGTGTTAGCCCCGTGCTGCTTCAGGACACATCAGGAAAATCACTATCGCCGGATGCAGTATATTAGACCCATAATTGCTTGACTATGATGGCTCATTTAAGGTCCCTATTGATTTCATTACTTCTATGCATGATTTCGGGTATAACTGTTGCCCAACTCCGGCTGGCCAATGTGTTTACCTGCGATATGGTACTTCAAAGAGACCAGCCGGTAGCCATTTGGGGAACCACCCGGCCTTCATTCATGGTGTCCGTCCATTTTGCAGGGCAGGAAGTGGGCACAAAGGCAGACGAAACCGGCAAATGGATGCTCCGGCTAAAGCCAATGGCAGCCTCGGCAACACCACAGAAACTAGAAATTTTTAGTGATACTTCGGTGATTTCGCTCCATAATATACTGGTGGGTGATGTATGGCTGTGCAGCGGCCAGAGCAATATGGAATACCCGCTGGACCGTACTTTGAAAAGATATGCAGCACCTGCCAGGGGTACAGATCTGGCGAAAGCTGAAGTAGCAACGCCAAACCGTCCCGACGCCATCCGGTACCTGTATGCCGATCGGGTTCTTAACCGATACCCGCATCTCCCTACCAGGGGTTGGGTTATGGGTAGCGACACGATTGTAAACTATGTAAGCGCCATTGGCTACTTTTTTGCCAAAGAAGTATTTGAGAAAACAGGTATCCCGATCGGTATTATTTCCTCTTCCTGGGGCGGCACCCGCATAGAGCCATGGACGCAGCCTGCTGCGTATAAAAACTCGAAGGTATTTGAGAACTTTGCAGTAGGTGATACCTTTAAAATAGACGGTATGAGGCCGGGGCAGATGTTTAAAGGAATGATCGAACCACTGGTACCGATGGCGATAAAAGGTGTGCTGTGGTACCAGGGAGAAAGCAATTGCATGATCGAAGACCAGGCAACTTATGTGGAAAAAATGCGGTTGCTGGAAAATAACTGGCGGGATGTATTTCAATCTTCAAGGTTGCCTTTTTATACCGTACAGATATCTCCGTACCTATATACTGCCCGGAAAGATCCGAAAGCGCATTCGACCGAACTGCTGGCGCAGTTTTGGGAAACCCAGGCCCAATGCATGGAGCTCCCCAATACGCATATGATAGTCACCACCGACCTGGTAGATAACCTGAAAGATATTCACCCATCGTATAAATGGATCGTGGCGCACCGGCTGGCTGGCCAGGCTTTGAGCACAGAATATGGTATAAAGGAAACAGAGCCAAACAGCCCGGCATTTAAAAGCCTGAAGCGTAAAAAGGACAAACTAATTCTAACATTTAAAAACACCGGAACCGGCCTGCAAAGCAGTGATGGAAAGGCATTGAGTTGGTTCACCATCGCGGGTGAAGACAAAGTATTTGTGCCTGCGGAAGCAAGTATTGTAGATGATATGGTTGAGGTGACTGCCACCTCTATCAGTAAACCCAGGTATGTGCGTTTTGCCTGGAATGAAACGGCCATGCCCAATTTAGCGAACAAACAAGGCTTACCCTGCATTCCTTTCAGAAGCGATAAAGATTAAAGAATTGTCGCTTTAATTTTTGAGAACAGCAGCTTAACTTGTAGCCTTGTTGACGGAATTCAATAAGCGGCGGTAGCTCAGGGGTAGAGCTCCAGTTTCCCAAACTGGAGGTCGTGGGTTCGAATCCCATTCGCCGCTCTCTGAGGAATTATTTTTCGGTCAACTTTTCCTTGTCTGGCAAACCGATGGTTGCAAGCATTGCTTTAGCCTTTGCCACTTTTTTTGGAAAAAGTGAAACACCGTTGTACTTATCTAACGATTTGTCAATACGCACAGCGATCTGTTTCTTGCCTTTTGCCTCAATTATCGTTTTCATAGTCCAAATTTAGTTTTTTCGTTTTACAATAAAAGCTTCATAATCCCTGCCCTCCTTAAATAATTCCCAACCTCCGGATATTTGACCAAACAATTCAAAATCAGCATTTACAAATTCAATGTATTTGTTTATGCCCATTCTATAAAGGCGGGTTCTTGATTTAGTACTACCAGTAGCGTACACCCAAGCCGCAGGATAATGTTCTGAAAATGAGTATAGCGCTGACACCACAGTCGCTAAAATTTTTTCACTGTCTCCGTTATCTGTTATAAGATCATCTATTTCATCTGACCCAGGACGCTTGTCGCCAAATGCCAGATTATATAATTCCTGAGCTCCCACAAGTTCAAATTGAATAATTTTGCTAATATCTACTTTTGGGCCGGTGCTTATGAATTCAAAAATCAAAAATTCTGCACTGGCATTGATTTCATAGCGATCGAGTTTCATAATTACTGCCGAAGATGAAGAAATTTATGAAACATTGGAAAAAGAACCACTAATCAGTTGTTTAGAGCTCCAGTTTCCCAAACTGGAGGTCGTGGGTTCGAATCCCATTCGCCGCTCTCTGAATATTAAGTTAGTACTACCTGCTTAATTCTATTATTACCAAAACTTCCACCATGGTTTATTAAACGGATATGCTATTTCGTTTTTATTTGTCTGAAGTAACTGTTCAAAATAGGTTGCGTCATAAAATTCTTCATGATCACCCTGAACTCTGGCATTTAAAACTTCTGCCATTTGAATCATTTTCTTAATCGTTAATTCGTCTGGATATTTGGTGCTGATTGAACCCAATCCGTAATTAAACCAGGGTTTATTGCCATCGTTCAAATCCGGATGGGCGATCCAGATACTAAACCCGGGAATTTCATGAAAAGTTGTTGTTGCACCTGGGATTTTTGATTCATACCCGTTTGTCAATTCCATCTCTCTATCATTTGCAACGCATTCCAGCCACTCCCCGATAGAAATATTACTTGTTTCCTCAAGATTGTTCCAGTCGCTTCTTCTTACAATATGTACTTCATAACCCATAATATCTTGCTTTGATCCTACACATAATGCTCCGAATAAATCTTCGGAATAATCATAATGCACAAGGCGATCACCAGGGCCGATTCTATCACCCATACATAATGGATCTTATCACGGCCAATCAGGTATTTAAGAAACAGGTCGATAATGACCATGGTAAAACCCATGGCAATAAAAAGAGAACTTCGGTTAGGTGTGAGGCTTATTTCCACAAAATCTCCCAGCCATGTTTTCACAGCCAGCACAATGCAGACTGGAAAGGCCCAGATAAAAGGGGTAATGAGTTTTAAAATTTTCATCGCCATGCAATATAGTTTACAAAAAAGGTTCAAGACACAAGCTTCAAGGTTCAAGCCAAAAGACAAACTTAATCGTCTCCGAACCTGAACCTTGATGTCTTGAACCTTGAACCTTGAATTCTGATCGCTGAACCTTATACAGTTGCTTTATCAGCCATATCAGGCACCTGCTCCACATTATACTCACCCGCGTCCAGCTTAACCTTGGTTTCGCTGAAGGCATTTAAGGTAGCTTCAATATCGGCATCGGTATGTACGGCCGTTGGTATCAGTCGGTAGATGATATGTCCTTTGGGTATTACAGGGTATACCACGATGCTGCAAAAAATATGATAGTTCTCACGGATATCCATCACCATGGCGCTGGCTTCTTCCACCGAGCCTTTCATATAAACAGGGGTTACCACGCTATCGGTTTTGCCAATGTCGAAACCACGCTCCTTAAGACCAGCCTGCAGTTTCATGGCTTTATCCCAAAGATTTTCCCGCAGTTCGGGCATGGTGCGCAGCATATCCAGCCTTTTCAGGTTGCCTACTACTAATGGCATTGGCAGGCTCTTTGCAAAAATCTGGCTGCGGATATTGTAGCGAATAAAATCAATGATCACTTTTGGTCCGGCCAAAAATGCACCGATTGAAGCCATTGATTTGGCAAAAGTGCTGAAATACAGGTCTATTGCATCCTGGCAGCCTTGTGCTTCACCGGCACCTGCACCAGTGTCACCCAGGGTTCCGAAACCATGGGCGTCATCCACGAGCATTCTAAAATCATATTTTGCTTTCAGGTCTGCAATTTCTTTCAGTTTTCCCTGGTCGCCCGCCATGCCAAAAACACCTTCGGTAATGACCAAAATACCACCGGCTTTTTGCTTTTCAATCAATTGGCTGGCTCTTTCCAGTTGTTTTTCACAATCTTCCACATCGTTATGCTTAAATACATAGCGGTGGCCTGGATGTAACCGAAGGCCATCTATAATACAAGCATGACTCTCCGCATCGTACACAATCACATCATGACGGCCGCAAACTGCGTCGATCGCACTCATAATGCCCTGGTAACCAAAGTTCATCAGTATCGCATCTTCCTTGCTTTCAAATTCGGCCAGTTCACGCTCCAACTGCTCATGGTAATTACTATTGCCACTCATCATACGGGCGCCCATGGGCATTGCCAGGCCAAACTCGGCCGATGCATCCGCATCTGCTTTTCTCACATCGGGGTGGTTAGCCAGGCCGAGATAGTTATTCAGGCTCCAAACGATCATTTCCTTACCACGGAATACCATACGGTTCCCAATCTCTCCCTCCAGTTTAGGGAATGCAAAATAGCCATGTGCTCTTTCCCGGTGTTGTCCCAGCGGTCCCTGGTGCTTCATCAGTTTTTCAAAAATGTCTGCCATAGTTTGATTTATGATTTATGATTTACGATTTGTTCATTTTCTAAGCAACTGCGCATATTTCGGGCAGCAAAATGGCTCGTTCTTTTTCTTAATTGACCGGGCTTTTGAACGCTGATCGGGCGCCATTGGCGACGCTCCGTTCGTGTTAAGTGCTACTATTAAGCTATTATCAACTTTGAGTTAAATAATAAAAACTGCCGCAAAAGTAAGGTTTGAAGTTGAGCGAGGCAAACCGATATCCACAACCTGCAATATCTCGCACCGTTTTAGGGTATAAAAAAAGCCTCCTTTTGGGAGACTTCAGGCTTACTTTAAATCCCTGTCACATCATCGGGTTATCCGCTGTAGGCCCATACGTACTTGGCAATGGCACATCCAACAAACGTAGGTACACACCCAGTTGAGCCCGGTGGTGCACAATATGACTGAAAACAAACTGCCTCAGTGTCACCGACTTAGGCATGGTAAAATAAACCTGCTCTCCATTGCGCATGGTCCACATTTCGCTTAACTGGTCATCTGTAGTGGCTTCCAGTACAGCAATGCCGTCGGCTACATTTTTATCGAAATAATCCAACAGGTCAGCTGTTGTGGTCTTCGGTGTTTTGGGCACGAAATCGGTCGCGAAATCTATCCCGTCTTTCTGCAAGGTTACACCCGTCCAGGTAAGCATATCAGCTATATGATTAGCGAGGGGCCCCAGCCGGGAACTCTTTTCATGAGGCTTCCAGTCTGCTTTATCCATTGGCACCAGTTCCAGCATTTTCCTGGTGGTGGCTGTTTCGTGTTTAAACTCTGCTAATAGAGGGATGTTCATTGTCATGGTATTTGTTTTTATAGGCTAAATATGAGAATAAAAATCAGCAACAAAAATTCAATGGCTCTTGTCGGGTTGAAAATCTCAGTAGTTTTTACTTACTAATTTCCAGCATGATTACTTTTCCATCCATGGTAGAAGCCACTATATGGCTGGCATCCACCACTTTTACTGTGTTCACCATGGAATTGTCAATTTTGTAAGCCCATGCCACCTGTTTGGTAGCTAATCCAATAGCATAAACAACCCCGATCCGCGTACCAAAAAATACAAGCCCATTCTTCTCCACGAGCATAGAGGGAACATGGTCGTACGCATATTTACAGTTTACAAACCAGGCAGGATTTTGCTTTTCCCGGCTGGCAGCATATGCCACCACACTGTCGTTCATACTCTTGGCAAGCACCCATTTTCCATCATTGCTCATACCGATAGATTCGCGGACACCGGCTTCTTTGCTCCGCCATAGTATGGTGCCTGTAATAGCATCGATCGCAGTAAGGTAACGATCGGGGGCCACCACATAAACCACGCTGTCGAAAGCTACAGGTGTGCAGGCAGCAGGTGAAAAATTGAGTACCGTAGAACCATTGTTCCACTTCCAGGCAAGGCCTCCGGTCGTTTTGTCCAATGCGTAAAGGTTCCTGTCCCAGGCGCCGAATATCACTTTGTCCAGGTACAGTAATGGCGTACTTACTACAGGTCCTTTCAATTCATTAAACGACCATTTTTCCTTTCCGGACTTTAGGTCTATGGCCCTGAACTGGTGATCGCTGCTTCCAATATAAACGGTGCTATCATCGATCAGCGGTGAGCCAAGTACGGCAGCACCTGCTTTTACTTTCCATAACAGCTTGCCGGTTTTGTTCAGGCAATAAATATTGCCATCGCCAGAACCGATTACCACCTTTTCGTCCTTTACAGCAGCAGAGGAGTAAATAGCGCCACCGGTTTGGTAATTCCACGTTGCTTTTCCCGTTTTTAGGTCCACTGCCTGAATTTTCCCGAGGCTGTTGCCAAATATGGCAATGTCTTTCGTTACAGCCGGGGTGTTCACAACATTGGCCTCACTGGCAAATCGCCATTTTTCCTTTACATGCGGGTATTGCTGGTTGATAGCAAATGAGGGCCTTGGGTATGCCGTATCTTCTGCATAATGATGCTCTGTCACTCTTATACCGGCCCAGGAAGGGCGGGTTTCCACACCGGGTCTTCTTTCGGTAAACACGATAGAGTCGGCACTAACATCCACAAGATTATACCCGCCAACGGCCGCCTTCGCCCGGAGGTTGCTGCGGCCCATTACGCCTGGTATGCCTTCGAAACTGAAGGCCTTATTCGCGTGCCCATGTCCGCACAAATAGGCTATCGTGTTTTTTGTTTTGAGCCGGTCTACAGCTTCATACCAGTTGTCAAGACTATTATCCAGCGGATAATGGTTAAAGAAAATAATGGGCTGGCGGCTATCGGTTTTTTTCAAAACGGAATCCATCCAATTAACGGCATCCCTCGGAATATGGCCATCACTCATACGCACATATGGTCCACTCGGGCACCCCATTATACGGATGCCGTTAAAGTCGAACAGGAATTTATCTGAACCAAAGACACTGGTAAAACTCACCCCGCCACTTTCGCTCCAGCCTGTATCATGATTGCCGGGGATAATATAATATTTGACGTGCAATGAATCCAGTATCCTCTTGGCCAGTTCTAACTCTGAGTCCATGCCCAGTTCGGTAATGTCGCCCGTAATTACCACAAAAGCTATATCATTCCGGCTATTAATGTCGGCCACAGTACGCCTAAGGTCTTCTTCAGGAATTCCGTTGGGTGAGCTAATATGTGTATCTGAAAGAAAAGCAAAACGGAAAGGCTTTATCTGGCCAAAGTTGTTTTTAACAATGAAGAGGCAAAGCAGCAAAAGTATTTTACGCATGATAATCGTTGTGGTAAGACGCCGTTTTAAAAAACCAAGTTAGCATTTCCCATATTACAAAGGTTAAGCTAACATTAATCATCTTCCTGTTTCTGGCATGGTTTTGCGCTATTGTTACTGTCACTAAAATCTAAAAAACGTGAAAAAATATTTTATCTTATTCCTTGCCGCCAGCATCGCTATTACAGCTGGTATGGCCCAGGGAAACAGCAAAAACAAAGGAAAGGACAAAGTAAAAATCAAGACAGCTAAGAACAATAAAGGGAATGAAGTGAACTGGGATGGCACCCAACAGTCAGGCAATGGTAAACTATCTAAAAATCAGCCTACAAAAGTAACAGCCGCTTTTCAGAGAGATTATCCGGCTGCGGGAAATGTAGTTTGGAGTAAATACCGTGGCGACTGGACCGCCACTTTTAACAGCGGCTTCGGATGGGGTAGATCTACTGCAGTGTATCATGCCAATGGTGAAAGACGGGACACTCGTACCCGCATTAAAATCAATGAGTTACCCAATCGAACCATTTGGGATAAGATCTTCAAACGGGATAACATACAACCGGTAGACATCGTTCAGATCCAATCGCCAACTTTGGCATCAGAAATTTTCAGGATTGCTTCTCAGGTAACCGGACTACCAACTAAATATGTGTTTTACAATAACAATGGGCAATTGGTCCAATATGATTATTAATAGGTAATGGCACTTTAATGGCCTGTCCTTTTTGAAGGGTCTGGCGTTACACTACATATCGAACCCTCTATGCATACCGCATAGAGGTTCTTTTTTAAACCTGTGTAAAAGCCATTTTGAGCATATAGCGGCTAACCATTTAGATACATTGGCCACCTGGTGGTAATTGTTCCTGGAAATACCAATGCGGGGCTGATTTACCCCATATCACATAAAAAATATCTCCGGAGGGAATAGCGGCAAATATTTTGGATGAAAAGAAAACTACCGTGCCAAGTGGTAAACATGCATGTGATGGCAACAAAAAATGATGGTTCAACACCAAACCCATCTATACGCTGAAACCCTTTACAGTAAAGGGTTTCAGCGTATTACGAACAGCTTCGTTCATGTATTTTTTTTATCCCTGTTTTAGACCCAACGGCAATGGATTTTATCCATTCGTCACTATAAAGATTGCACAGCATTTACCGCCGAATGACATTCGTGTGACAAAATTAATTGAGATGAAGAAAATTCTGGTTGTGCTGGTGGCCCTGATAACAGTTGCATCTGCCCACGCAAAACAACAAGCCACACGTATTTACGGCATCATTAATAACGCAGATGATAAACCGGTAGACGGTGCCACGGTAACGTTATTGCAATTGCCCGCAAAAAAAGTAATGAAGATCAATATCACCAATGCTAAAGGCGAATTTGAATTTGAAAATGTAAAAGAAGGCAGCTACCAGGTTACCGTGAGTGCTGTTGGCTACGATGCTGCTGCTTCAGAAACATTAACCGTTGCGGCCACACAGGAAGCATTGAGTGTTACCATAAAACCCCTGGCCCCAGCTCAAAAAAACCTTGGAAATGTAGTAGTGGAAGGCAAGAAAAATATGGTTGAAAATAAAATTGACAGAATGGTTGTGAATGTAGATGCCATGATCTCCAATGCCGGGGGCTCAGCCCTGGATGTACTTGAAAAATCTCCGGGCATCGCAGTAGACCGCGATGGCAATATCAGCCTGAAGGGCAAGCAGGGCGTCATCATTTTAATAGATGGAAAGCAGACCTATATGGGTTCCGCCGACCTGGCCAACTATCTCCGTAACATGGCCAGCAACCAACTGGACCAGGTAGAGATCATGACACAACCACCCGCTAAATATGATGCCAGCGGCAATTCAGGCCTCATTAACATCAAAACAAAAAAGAACAAACAAAATGGTTTTAACGGTAATCTGAGCCTTGCCTATGTCCAGGCCAACTATCCCAAATCACCAAACAGTATCAGTATTAACTGGCGCAAAAACAAGATCAATCTCTTTGCCAACTATGGTTTTTCATACTTTGAAGGATTCAGCGAGTTAACTCTTAATCGCAATTTTAAGAACACCACAGGAAATATCAATTCAGTTTTCGACCAAACGAGCTTTCAGCAGTTCATAAGCCGGAATCATAACCTGAAAACGGGCCTGGATTTTAGTGCATCGAAGAACACAACCTTTGGAGTGGTGCTTACAGGAAATTACAACGCAAGGGATAATTTTTCAGAAAGCCGCTCTGATATCATGAATGGAAACAACCAGCTGGACTCATTTAACTTGTCGGGCAGTCGTGACCATTCTCAGTGGAAAAATTTTGGAACCAATTTCAACTTCCGTCATTTACTAAATAATAAAG
Source organism: Bacteroidota bacterium (assembly GCA_040386335.1). Taxonomy (GTDB): domain Bacteria; phylum Bacteroidota; class Bacteroidia; order Chitinophagales; family Chitinophagaceae; genus JAZKFT01. Next base: position 74,716 of record JAZKFT010000005.1, on the reverse strand, counting down.
GAAGAGAAATTACCGCAGACGCCGACTATGTTTGGTATAACAGCGTAAACAATCAGCGCAGCAATAACTACATGTATTTTCCCAACAATACACCCACCCAAAATCCTTTCTTGTTGAACGGAAATTTACCAAGCGACATCAAAATCTATAGCCTTAAAGCCGACTATACCCATCCAATAAAAGAAGGCGAAAGTTTTGAGGCCGGTGTAAAATCCAGCCTGGTAAAAACAGACAACAATGCCATTTATACGCTATTCAATGTTATTAGCGGCAAGTGGGAAAGTGATGTGGCCAGGAGCAACCATTTTCTGTATGATGAAAATATCAACGCCATCTATGGAAGCTACAAAAAGCAATTTAAGAAATGGGGTGTGCAGGCTGGTCTGCGTGTAGAGAATACCAATGGCAAAGGCAACCAGAAAACGAACAACAGTACATTTAAAAGAAATTACACGCAAGTGTTTCCAACAGTATATGTGAGCCATACTTTAAATGACAAAAACTCACTCACTCTTAGCTATGGCCGCCGTATCGATCGTCCTAATTACCAGGACATGAACCCTTTCCAGTATTTCCTTGATCAGTTTACTTTCCGCCAGGGAAACCCTTACCTGCTGCCTCAATTCAGTCATAATATCGAGTTGTCGCACACATTTATGGGCAAGTTGGTTACTACCCTTAACTATACCAACACAACGGACATTATTAACGATGTACTGAAGCAGAACGATACAACTAAAGTAACTTTTCAAACAAAAGAAAATATAGCAAAACGCACCAATCTTGGCCTCTCTGTCAGCTATAACAACAACATTACCAAGTGGTACATGATCAGTGTTTATTTCAATGCATTTAACAACCATTTTACCGGGGTGGTTAATAACGTTCCACTGGATGTATCTATCGCCAGTTACATGTTTAACCTTAACAACCAGTTCCGTTTCAACAAAGGCTGGGGTGCAGAAATGAGTGGCTTTTACCGCAGCAAAACACAGGAAGCAGGGGTGATAGTGGCCAACCCGATGGGTGTTATCAGCTTTGGCGCCAGCAAACAGATATTGAAAACCAAAGGCAGCCTGAAGCTGGCATTAAACGATCCGTTCTGGATTCAAAAGTTCAGTGGTTATACCAAGTACGGCAATATAGATGTGAAGATCAAAAGCAAATGGGACAATCGCCGTATAGCCCTCACATTTACTTACCGCTTTGGCAAACAAACACAGCAGCAGGCGCCACGACGTCGTGCCGGCAGCGCTCAGGACGAGCAAAACCGTGTAGGCGGCGGACAATCCAACCAATAGGGTTCTCACAGTTAGTTTTAGTATAGAAAAAGAGCATGAATGGGCTACCAATTGGTAGCCTTTCGTGTATCTATGATTTCGTAAAAGAATGGCTAAAACAACCAAACAACTAGAAAAAAGAAGTCAAGTTTTAAAAACTTGACTTCTTTAACTGGGGACTTTTATGTTTAAAACAAACCAAACAACTGCGCATCTATCTTGCTGATAATCTCGCCAAAATGCTCTTCATTTTCCGCGAATTTATTCTTGTCGCAATCTATTATCAACACTGGTCCTTCGTGATAACCATCAATAAATTTGGTATAGAGTTCGTTCAGCTTTTTTAAGTAATCGAGGCGGATATTTTCTTCGTATTCACGGCCACGTTTTTGTATTTGCCCAACCAGGGTAGGCACCGAAGCTTTAAGGTAAATAACCAGGTCCGGCGGCTGTACCATGCTTTTGAGCGTTTCAAAAAACTTGTAGTAATTGTCAAAGTCACGTTTGCTCATCAATCCCATTTCGTGCAGGTTGGGCGCAAAGATGTTGGCATCCTCATAAATGGTGCGGTCCTGTATTACCGTTTCGGTGCCGCGGCTTATTTCGAGCAACTGGTTCAGTCGGCTGTTAAGAAAATAGATCTGCAGGTTAAAACTCCACCTGGGCATTTCTTCATAAAAATCGTTGAGATAGGGATTGTGGTCTACATCTTCAAACTGCGGAATCCAGCGGTAATGCTTGCTCAGCATTTCGGTAAGTGTGGTTTTGCCTGCACCAATATTTCCTGCTACGGCTATATGCTTGGGCTTTTTATTTTTTGCCATAAATATGGTGGTGTTCCTGTGTTTAAAATGCGGTTTTCAATCACCCAAAATTGGGGAGTTCAAAGTATCAAAACTTTATGAAAGAATGGTTTGAAAGTTACTGGTTAAAGGAAATAATGTTTGTACCTCATGAAAAATAATTGTCAACAATCAAAAGACAATGTTCAAATATCAGCAGGCCTAAAATTGAACATTGATTTATTGAGCGTTGAATATTGAACATTTTCTGTCTACAGGATCATCACCTCAATAATAGTTAACACCCACGGCCTTGCGCACCATCTTTATGGTAATATCCGCACTCTCCCTGGCCTTCTCTTTTCCTTCTTTCATAATTCTCCCCAGGGTGGCTTTATTATTTTGAAGGTCGGCAGCTCGCTGGCGGATAGGTGTTATAAAACCCACCATATCTTCAGCCAGTTGCTTTTTCATATCGCCATAGCGTATCTGCACATTCCCCGCCGATGAATTGTTATAATCCGATTCAAACTTTTCAAGGGTATCATGGCTGCTCACCAGTTGCATCAGGGTAAAAAGATTCTGAATGAAATCCGGCTTTTGGCTAAAAGGTTCTGCAGGGCCACCATCCGTTTTAGCTTTCATTATTTTTTTGCGGACCAGGTCATCCTCATCAGCCAGGTACAAGGTGTTCATCTGGTTTTCGCTCTTACTCATTTTCCCATTACCATCGAGGCTCAAAATCTTTACCAACTCACCGCCATAATTGAAGGCATGTGGCTCAGGTAAGGTATCGCCGTAGCGGTGATTAAAACGCTGCGCAAAATTCCGGGCCATTTCCAGGTGTTGTTCCTGGTCTTTACCCACAGGCACTTTCGTGGCACGGTGAATGATAATATCTGCCGCCTGAAGCACCGGGTAGGTTAATAAACCGGCGTTTACATTCTCTGGGTGCAATCTTACTTTTTCTTTAAAAGTGACTGTTTTTTCCAGTTCTCCCTTATAGGCCAGCATATTCAGGTACAGGTAGAGTTCGGCTATTTCGGGTACATCACTTTGCACGTACAGACACACTTTCTCAGGATCAAGACCACAGGCGATATTTTCTGCAATAACGCGGTGTACACTGCTTTGCAACTCTTTACTATCGGTTAAAGTAGTGAGCGCATGCCAGTCGGCCACAAAAAAATAGCAGTTGTATTCGTCCTGCATCCGCACATAATTACGCATGGCACCAAAATAATTGCCGAGGTGCAATAATCCGGTAGGTCTTATTCCGCTGAGTACACGTTCTTTTTCCACGATGGTATTTTTTTTGAGGGCAGCAAATATAGCAGGAATTGGTGGCAGGGAACCCTAATTGCACCTACCGGAAAACAGAAATAGCACTTTCAATTTTTAATAATTGTGATCGCTGTGCCCCAACCTTACATTCTAAGGTGCTTGCGCCTTTGGGCACAGGTAAGGTAAAGCTATACTCATATGCATACACCCCTTCAAAGGCTTGATGAAACGTTGTCTTAAAAGAAATATCAGAAAGGCCGGATTCGCGGGGCAAAAGTTTTTTTTCATTTATGAATAGAGCTATCTCCTGCTGTTGCAAAATTTTACTGGATGTGATTCGAAATTTTATATCCAGTGCAGATTTTTCAGTGTAAAGCGTGCCGTTGATTAAATTGTTTACATCTCCTACCGGCGTTAACCATTCTATTTGTGTAGTTTCAGATGGCAAAATGCCCCGCAACGCTTGCACAGCCTCGTTTCTATAGGCAAAATAGGGTTGGTAAAACGATTTCCCCAATGCTACGGCCATTTCAAAATCCTGTACAGCTGCCGGATAATTTTTTGATTTGAAATGCAAATATCCCCTGCTGTTATAAGCTGCCGGATCTGCAGTATCCAATATAATAGCCTGGGATAGGTCAGCCATTGCTCCGTCTATATCACCTGCTGCTAATTTAAACCTACCTCTTTGCTGGTAAGCTGGTACGTATGTAGCATCCAGAAAAACCGCCTTATCAAAATACAGTGCCGCTTCTCCAAAATCGCCCATTTTTTCTTTGACCAATGCATGATAAACCTGGCTTTTTACCTTAAAATCCTCATAAGCTGTCAAAGTATCGAAGCCCTTGATGGCATCTTTATATTTACCAAGCCCAAACTGAACCAGGGCAATATTTTCCATCGGGTAAGAATTATATCTTGATAGTTGCAATGATTTGTGCAAATACACCAACGCACTGTCGTACATCCCAATCTTCCTAAACAGATTACCGATATTATTAAATCCGGCAGATGATGCTGTATCTAAGCTGATCACTTTTCTGTAATCATTCATCGACTGCTTTATTAGTCCCATTCTTAAGCTTGCATTACCTCTTGCGATTAGCAAGGCTATACTATTGGGATTAAAGGCAATGCCTCTATCACATGCCGAAATGGCTTCCTTATACAAGTGTTGTTCCGTATAAATTTTTGTCATCGCTCCATAAGTGCGATCCGTGGCAGTAGGGTTCAGTAAAACAGCGGTTTTATAGTCACTTTCACATTCCTTGTAGAGAAATGAACGTTGTTCCAACTGGGCTTTTACAAAAAAAACCCAATAATTTTTTTCATATTTTTTTGCCAGGTTATTGATGTCGGTTAAGGCTTCTTCTCTTCTCCCCGCACAGAACAACAATGCGGATTTATTGGCCATTACATCCACCAAATTGGGGTTAAGGGCTAAAATATGGTCGCAATCATCAATCGCTTTTTCGTAAACGTTTAACAGGGCATAAGCCTTGGATCGTTCCTCATATAAATAAACAGTCCTGGGTTCCATTTTTATCGCCTCACTATAATCTGCAACAGCTCCTTTCAAGTCCCAATTTTGACTTTTTAATAATCCTCTTTTAAAGTAAAATATGGCATTCACCTGGCCTGTTTCCGTTGCGGTGTTATCGGAAAGGATGGGATTCTGGTGAAGCTGCAGATTCAATTTTGCTACTTCCCTCTGGTCGTATGCGGCTGAAAAAGCAGTATCCAGCAATAAGCATTTGTCAAAGTCAGAGATCGCTTCTTTATAAGAGCCGAGTTTGAAAAGGCAACAACCTTTATTGTACCAGGCCACTGAAAAATTTGAATCGAGTGATAAGGCCTTGTTATAATCTTCAATGGCGGCTGTAAAATTTGATTTAGAGCTGTATATCCACCCCCTGGTATTATATGCCCTGGTGTCAAGCGGGTCTTTCGTAATGGCTTTGGTGCAAATAGAGATAGCCCTTGCAGTATCGCCCATGTAGAGGCTTTTGAAGGCGTCAACAATAAACTGGTCTTCTTGACCGAAAACAATTGTTGATGAGAAACTCATACCCAAAAAAATGATTGTAAATAGAACCTTCATAATTGGGTATTATAATTGAGATATTTTTATGTTGACTCTTGACTAAGTACTCAATGTGCCCAAATTAATATTTTGTACCAATAAGAGTTGTAAATATTTCGATTCGCATGTCCAGGCAAACCAAAGGCATTTTTAAATGGTGAAAAAATTGTTACCCATCATTTTCTACAACCCTTTTAAAACAAACTATTCCTTACTTTCCATCCCGCAATGCTACATCTTTCACCAAAAAATATTGGCCAATGACTTACTGACCCATTGACCCAATGACCACCCGAAAACATCCAACCATCCTCTTCCATACTATCCTCCCCCATCGAGTACATTAAGGGCATGGGCCCGCAACGCGGCGATTTGCTGCGCAAGGAACTCAGTATTTTCACTTTTGGCGATTTGCTCAATTTCTTTCCGTATCGGCATATTGATAAAACAAGGGTGTTTCCCATATCCGCCATCGGCCGCGATACGGAAGTGATTCAGGTTCGCGGTCGGCTATCTGGCATTGAAGAAATAAATGCGGGAAAGGGTAAACGACTCACGGCACAGCTAAAAGACGGAACCGGTTCACTCGAACTGGTCTGGTTCCAGGGAATGCAGTGGGTGAAACGGATTTTACGTGAAGGAGAAGAATACCTGGTGTACGGAAAACCCGGCTGGTATAATGGGCCGCAGATCATGCACCCCGAAATAGAGTTGGCCGCAGAAGATAATATGGCCGGAAAAAACTTCCTGGAGCCCGTTTATCCCACAACCGAAAAATTAAAACAGCGGTTTATCACGGGTCGGGCCCTGGGAAAGTTCGTTGCTGCTTTGTTGCCACTGGTTCACCCCAACGATGTACCTGAATTTATACCGGCTGTGGTGATGAAGCAATATAAACTGATGTCCAGGTACGATGCTTATATGGCCATCCACTTTCCCAAAACACAACAGCAGTACGATGAGGCATTGAGACGGCTGAAATTCGAAGAGCTGTTTATCATGCAGATACGTCTCAACATGACCCGTATCCAGCGGCATCGATTCAGCAAAGGCGTCAGTTTTGAAAAGGTGGGGGAACACTTCAATAATTTTTACAACCACTTTTTGCCATTCCAGTTAACCGGGGCCCAAAAAAGGGTGCTAAAGGAAATAAGAAAAGATTGCGGTACCGGCCACCAGATGAACAGGCTGCTACAGGGTGATGTAGGCAGCGGAAAAACAATGGTCGCCCTCTTAAGTATGTTGATTGCTGCGGACAATGGATTCCAAAGTTGCCTGATGGCTCCCACGGAAATTCTTGCCCAGCAACATTTTGCAGGTCTGACTGATTTACTGAAAGACCTGCCGCTATGTGTAAAACTGCTGACCGGTTCATCCCGCAAAAAAGAACGAAGAGAAATTTTAGAACAGGCTTTAGATGGCTCTTTGAATATCCTGATAGGCACACACACATTAATCGAAGAGGTGGTACAATTTAAAAACCTTGGTCTCGCCGTAGTAGACGAACAACACCGCTTTGGCGTAGAACAACGGGCCAGCCTTTGGAAAAAGAACATTGTGCCGCCTCATGTATTGGTAATGACTGCCACACCCATACCCCGAACCCTGGCCATGACAGCTTACGGTGATCTCGATTATAGCGTAATGGACGAACTGCCACCCGGACGAACACCAGTGGTTACGGTTCACCGGGCCGAAAGCAGCCGAAGCAATGTATTGGATTTTGTAAGGCAGGAGATAACAAAAGGCCGGCAGGCTTTTATCATTTTTCCTTTGATAGAAGAAAGTGAAAAGCTGGCTTTTGAAAACCTGATGCGGGGATACGAAAACGTAAAGTCTTACTTCCCCGAGCCACAATACTGGATCAGTATGCTGCATGGTCGCATGAATCCTGAGGAAAAGGAAATAAACATGCGGCGGTTTGCAACTGGTGATACCCAGATCATGGTGAGCACAACTGTTATTGAAGTAGGGGTAAATGTGCCAAACGCCTCGGTAATGGTAATAGAAAGCACCGAACGTTTTGGCTTAAGCCAGTTGCATCAGCTAAGAGGCAGGGTGGGCCGCGGAGCCGATCAGAGCTTTTGCATTCTTTTAACGGGTCCTAAACTCAACAATGTGGCCCGCGAACGGATCAAGATAATGTGTGCCACCAACGATGGTTTTAAGATAGCAGAAAAAGATATGGAATTGAGAGGCCCGGGAGATATAGAGGGAACGCAACAAAGTGGCGTATTAAACTTTAAGCTGGCTTCAATTGTTAATGACAAGCAATTAATAGAACTGGCACAGAAGGCTGCGGTGTATTTGCTGAATAAAGACCCCGAATTGGAATTGGATGAAAATTTGCTGTTAAAAACCTACCTTTTGTCATTAAAAGGTAAAACAATATGGAGTAAAATTTCGTAGTAAGAATCGCAGAATTTTATCGTTAATAGATTGTACATTTAGAAGGTGAGCGGTGCGTTTTTAATGGCGATTGATTCGTTCGAAACGGGCCCAACCTCATAGGAAAACATTTTTGAAGCGATAGGAAGTTTGATTTAAGCAGGCATAAACCTTTAATGAAGTCCCGCACCAGGCGGGGTAAACGCTCGCCAATGTTGCCTGTTTCATTGCATAAGCCTAGTAAAATTCAAAGAATATAAGTGGTGAGGATAAATCAATTACCTGTAACCGTACCTACATGAACGTAAAGAAGACAATTGGAATTGGTGTGTTTAGCTTGCTTGCCTGCAGCAGTCAATCTCAGAATTTTGAACTGGTAGAAAATAAAGGCCAATGGAATCCCCTGGTGAAATTTCAGGGGAAATTACTGAACGGTGCTTTCTTCCTGGAGCCACAGGGTTACAAAGTTTTGCAACATAATGCGGAAGATCTGCAACAGGTAACGGCTTCATTGCACGGTGGCGAAAATGGTACCAAACACAGGGATAATGCAGGCGCAGCGATGGATGGAAAAATAGCACCTCCTACCAGCAACACCCTGGTATTACGTTCACATGCTTACGAAGTATTATTCGATCAAAGTAATGCCAACCCCGAAATAGTTCCTGAAAAACAGCAGCCGGGTTACAACAATTACTTTACCGGCAAAGACCCTGCAGCCTGGGCCAGCAATTGCAAAATTTACGCAGCAGCTACCTACAAAAATGTGTATCCCGGTGTAGATGTGCGCTATTACAGCGACAATGGTCATCTCAAATACGACATCATCGTGCACCCCAAAGCCGACATTAGCAAACTGGCCCTAAAATACGATGGTGTAGATGGGTTAGACATAAAAAATGGCGATCTCTACATTAAAACTTCTGTGGGTGATATTAAAGAACAATTTCCTTATAGCTACCAATTGGTTAACGGTGTTCGAACACAGGTAGATTGTAAATTCAAGGTGACAGGCAATACTGTTCGTTACCAATTGGGCAATTTCGATAATACCAAAACATTGGTTATAGACCCAACACTTGTTTTTGCCAGTTTCACCGGAAGCCAGGTAGATAATTGGGGATATGCCGCCACCTACGGTCCCGGTGGAACTATGTTCGGGGGTGGTATTGCATTTGGAGCCGGTTTTCCTATAAGCAACGGGGCATTTCAGGGCACTTTTGGAGGTGGCACCAATACAGGAGAAGATGCAGCTGGCTACGATATAGCCATCATTAAATTAAGCGCCAATGGGAGCCAGCGCATGTATTCCACATATGTTGGAGGCTCGGGAAATGAAGCGCCACACAGTATGGTAACGGATGCCCAGGGAAACCTGGTTGTTGCAGGACGTACCACTTCAGCCAATTTTCCGGTTCGCAGACCAGTATTAGGGACGGGCGGTGGCTGGGATATCATCATCTTTAAACTGAACGCCACCGGTTCAGGCCTTATCGGTTCTATCAGGATGGGTGGTCTTGGCGATGATGGCGTAAATATCAAAAATAAGTATCCAAACCCCCAACCTTCCTCACTAATGCAGAATTACGGCGACGATAGCCGGAGCGAGGTAATAATGGATGGTGGTGGAAATATCCTGTTGGCGTCATGTACCCAGTCGGCAGATTTTCCTATTACTGCCGGGGCTTTCCAGGCAGCTAAATCCGGTTTGCAGGATGGACTTTTCCTCAGATTTGATGCAAACCTCGCCAACCTTAGCTATGGATCATTTTTAGGAGGTTCCGGCGACGATGCGGCCTATGTGCTGAATGCCAGTCCGGAGACAGGAGAAATATGGGTGGGCGGCGCAACCAACAGTCCCAATTTTCCGGGTGATAAAACGGGTGTACTCGGTGGAACACTTGCTGGCGGAATTGACGGTTTTGTGGCTGTTATCTCGGCCGGAGGTTCGCTCCTGAAGTCAAGTTATATCGGCACACCGGCAAACGACCAGGTTTATGGTTTAAAATTCGACATCTTTGGTTTTCCTTACATTATGGGTACCAGCAGGGGTAGTTTCCCGGTGCAGAATGCTGCTTTTAGCCAGCCTGGCGGAAAACAGTTTATTGGGAAATTACAAAAAGATCTGGGCAGTTATGTTTACTCCACTGTGTTTGGAAGCACAATTGTAAATTCGGTCGACCCTAATATTTCCCCCATCGCTTTTTTGGTTGACAGGTGCGAAAATGTATACATCTCAGGCTGGGGCGGTAGTATAACACAATCCACCAGCCCACAATTTCCCAACGCAGGCACATCCGGCATGAGTGTGACACCAGATGCCATACAATCTTCAACAGATGGAAAAGATTTTTACTTTTTCGTACTGGAAAAAAATGCCACGCGTCAATTGTATGGCAGCTTTTACGGGCAGAATGGTGGTGCTACAGACCATGTGGATGGCGGCACCAGCAGGTTTGATGAAAACGGGGTTATCTACCAGGCACTCTGCGCCAACTGTGGTGGAAATGCAGCCTTTCCAACCACTCCCGGTGCATGGGCAACAGCCAATGGATCCGCGGGTGGTTGTAATGAGGCGCTGGTAAAAATAGAATTCAATTTTGCAGGCATCAAAGGCGGGGTCAAATCATCTATCCAAACGGATGGCGATACCAGCGGTTGTGTGCCCCTGCTGATCAACTTTAGAGATACGGTTGCTTTAGCCCAGCAGTATATTTGGGATTTTGGCGACGGCTCGGCTCCGGTTAATTCTTCTTCGGTTAATTTATCGCATACCTATACTGCCGTTGGAACTTACCGTGTAAGATTGATTGCCATCGACAGCACCAAATGTTTCCCGAGGGATACTTCCTACGTAAACGTATTGATACGCGAAGACATCGCCCAACTGAATGCCACAGGAAACAAATTGCCACCCTGCCAGTCTACTACCTATCGTTTTACAAACAATTCAGTGCCTTTCCCGGGGAAATCGTTTACGAACAGGTCTTTTAGGTGGATATGGGGTGATGGAACACCCGATGTAATTGCAGGACTTGCCCAGCAGGACCATGCTTACCCTGGCATTGGCACCTATAATGTAAAACTTGTCCTAGAAGACACAAATTTTTGCAATGCACCTGATACATTCCGGTTAACCATTCGTATTTCGCCGAATGTAAAAGCTGTTTTTTCTACGCCTGCCAATGGCTGTGTACCATACACCGCTGTGTTCAACAATACTTCCCTGGGCGGCACCGACTTTGTCTGGGATTTTGGAGATGGAACAACAGGTACCGGTATGAACCCGACACACCTGTACACACAGGCAGGTACGTATATTATACGGCTGCTGGCTACAGATACGTCTACCTGTAACTTAGTAGATAGCACCCAGTTCACTATAACATTAAGCAACGTGCCAACTGCAGGTTTTACTTACTCTCCGAACCCTGCTGAGGAAAATATGATCACGACTTTTACCAATACTTCGGTTGGGGCCGTTCGCTTCCGCTGGTATTATGGTGATGGGGACAGCCTTTATACATTCCGACAGGACACAACCGTTCGTCACCAGTATAATGAAACCAGGCAATACCAACCTTGTATTGTTGCCATTAATCAATTCGGGTGCCCCGATACTGCTTGCCAGGTGTTAGACAATATAGTCAAACCCATACTAGACGTACCAAATGCATTTACACCAAACAGGGATGGCAGTAACGACAGGGCGGTTGTGATTGGGATCGGAATTTCCAGGATGGTGTTCCGTATCTACAACAGGTGGGGACAATTGATGTTCGAAAGTAACGACCGTAAAATTGGATGGGATGGGAAGTTTAAAGGCAAGGACCAGCCGATGGACGTATATGCATACACGCTGGATGCCGAATTTTTCGATGGGAAGAAAATTAAGAAGCAAGGAGATATAACGTTGTTGAGGTAGAGGGTTTAGGGATTAGGGTTTAGGGTTTAGGGTTTAGTTTAAGAAAAAAAGAGCAATGCGCAATAGTCAACGCTCAATTTTCAAATGGGTTTATGAGAAACACGGACTAAAATTTAGGGACTAAGAGACTAATAAAACACATTTAATATGGCTATTCATCATTATAAAAATAGATTTCTGGCTTTCGGCTTACTTGTTGGCGCTTGTGGATTGAACCTTTCCTCATATAGCCAGGATTTGCATTTCAGCCAGTTTATGAACAATCCCTTGCTTACGAATCCGGCCAATACGGGCTTCAACCCCGACTACGATTATCGCCTTGGCGGAAGCTACCGTAACCAATGGGCCAGTATTCCGATCCCTTATAAAACGATGAGCATCTGGGGCGACATGCAATTGTTCAAAGATAAATTTGAGAACGGCTGGCTGGGAGTGGGCGGTGTACTTTTGAGGGATGTGGCGGGCAGCGGCAACCTTACGAGCACAAAAGCTTACGCCAGTGTGGCCTATCACCAGGACCTGGGTTTTAAGAGTTTGCTGAGTCTTGGATTTAATGTTGGGTACGCATCCAAGAATGTGGATCTCACCAAGTTTAAATTCGAAAACCAATGGACCGGTAAGTTTTTTGATGGTGGCTACCCAAGCGGTGAAAGTTTTGCCTATACCCAAATTGGTTACCTGGATATTCAAACCGGTCTGAATTATGCTTACTTCCCTACTGATGACCTTTATCTCAACGGCGGCGTAAGCGTTATGCACCTGAACAGGCCTAAAGAGTCTTTTTTCTCTGCCAACACTAACGACACCAGGGTTCCCATCCGTTACAATGCTTTTGTAAATGCTTCCGTAAAATTGAATGACCAATGGATCCTTGACCCAAATGTTTATTACAGCACGCAGGCAGGTTCTTCGGAAATAGTGGGCGGATTGCAGGCCAGGTATAACCTCAGCGGCGATGGTGAAACACAGCTTCTCGGTGGTGCTTATTACCGCGTAGGTGACGCTGCAGTTGCCATGATCGGCCTGGAGTTAAAAAACATCAGGTTTACATTCACCTATGATGCTACCGTTTCTTCGCTCAAGAATTATAATGCCGCCCGCGGCGGCGCTGAGTTTTCAGTAATTAAATATGGCAGTTACAACGACTTTAGCGGAACGAGGCAAACAAGGTGCCCGAGTTTTAGGAATTAGGGATTAGTTGATCGGTTCATTGGTTGACTGGTTTTTTGGCCAGATTGGTCGACGACATTTTAGAAAACTATTAGGTTTATTCCATAATAAAACAAAGCCCCTCATTGTAAAGGGGCTTTGTTCTTTTTAAAATTAAAGTGTTCCTGGCTTGTTAATCGCCCAGTTTTTCCTTCATATACTTTATTTCTTCTGCTATCTGTATATTGTCAGTATCCGCTTTTAAAGCGGCTTCTTTTTTCTCCAGCAACCAATTAATATTATCTCCGGTTGTAGCACGGGTTCCGCCGAAGTCAGGGCCTGGTTGTGTATAAGCCTCAATCATAGGTCCCACGAGTTTCTTGAATTTTGCCACATCGGTTACCCGGTTTGCATAATAGATCACACCTTTTTGGTTTTGCAGTTTTTCAACAAAGCCCATCCGCTTGTATTCAGCCACTACACTATCTGCATCGGCCAGATCTCTTTTTAGATAACCAATCAAAACCAGGCTGGTTTTAAGGCGGCCATCAGCATCCTTCTTTAAACCAGTTTCCATTGCCAAAGCAGCTTGTGGATTAACGGTTACCAAAGCCTCAAGGGCAGCCCCTGCAACACTGTATGAAGAGTCGTTTGTGGCATTTGTAAAGAAGGATTCATAAGACTTAGCGTTTCTTCTGGCCAGGATATCGATTGCTGCGGCACGAACCGGACCATAACTGTCTTTCTGTGCAAGGCTGTATACCAGCCTTTCTTCATCAGCAGTTAACAAGGCGGCATTTTTCTTCCAGAACTTTAGGGCAATTTGCCTGATGCCGGAATATTTATCTTCCAATCCATGTACCATTGCCTTGTGCTGCATTTTGCTGGAATCAAAATTTTCAGCAATAAAATCCAGCGACTCCTTTCTATCGACAAACAGTGGCGCTTTTGTAAACTGGTCAACATATTGATCCGCTGTTTTATGATCATTCTTTTTCCATAGCATGATTTTATTTGCATCCACATTTACCAGGTCAGTAGCTGATGAAGCGGTGACATAAAAAACGCTCACGGTGTCTTTCACCCAAACATTATGCCTCGTGGCCTTTGCGCCATTGTATACATCTATGCTTAACGGAAACTCAAAAATTTGTCCTTTCTGCTTTTGGGCAATTGTTACTTTTTGCTGGTGGGCGCTATCTATCCATTCGTAACTGATGTCAACTTCTGGGTGGCCTGCTCCATAGTACCATTGGTTAAAAAACCAATTGAGGTCTTTGCCGCTTACTTCTTCCATTGCCAGGCGCAATTGCTGGGCTTCAGCATTTTTAAACTTATTCGTGGTCAGATAGAGATTCAGACCTTTAAAGAAGGCGCTATCACCTACATAATTCCGCAGCATGTTGATGATGCGGCCGCCCTTTTCGTAGCTCACGGCGTCGAACATACTTTCTTTATCGTCGTAATAGAAACGGGCCAGTGTTTTTTCGTTATTGTTACGGCCGCGCAGGTATTTCTGCAGCGCATTGTAAGCCGCTTCATCGCCGGCATCTTTGCCATATTTATATTCTTTCCATAGCGATTCGCTGTAGTCTGCAAAAGATTCGTTTACGGTTAAGTTGCTCCAGCTTTCTGCTGTCACGTAGTCACCAAACCATTGATGAAATAATTCGTGGGCCACCACGCTTTCCCAACGATTGTCATCTACCAATGTGCGGCTTTTTTGGTAAGCGGCACTCCCGTGCAGTGTGGCAGTTGTATTTTCCATGGCACCACTTACATAATCCCTGCCTACAATTTGTGCGTATTTGGCCCATGGATATTCTACGCCCAGCAACTTGCTGAAAAAGGACATCATTTCAGGTGTAAGGCCAAATATTTTCCGGGCCACGCCTGCATACTTTGGCTCCACGTAGTACTCTACTGGAATGTTTTTGTATTTGTCGCGGATGATAGCATAATCGCCTACACCCATAAAAAAGAGGTAGGGTGAATGTGGTTGGTCCATTTTCCAGTAATCAGTGCGGGTTCCGTCTTTATTTACCTTACTGCTTTTAAGGAGCCCATTACTCAGGGTCACATATTTTGCCGGCACAGTCATGTTAATTTCGTCCGTGGTCTTTTGGTTGGTTTTATCAAGGATCGGCACCCATACGCTAGTGGCTTCGGTTTCACCCTGCGTCCAGATCTGGGTGGGTTTGGTGGTGTCCTTTCCGTCGGCGTTAATAAAATACAGACCTTTGGCGTTG
The DNA here is from genome assembly GCA_040386335.1 of Bacteroidota bacterium. GTDB lineage: Bacteria > Bacteroidota > Bacteroidia > Chitinophagales > Chitinophagaceae > JAZKFT01. The sequence continues at coordinate 59,576 of JAZKFT010000005.1, read as the reverse complement.
CGGATAGCAGCACTTCCTTTAAAGGTCATTTCCTCGGGACGGGCCACATAATCTACAAATACGACCAGCTTTTCACCAGCTTTATAAGTCTTGTCCAGTTTTATTCGCAGGCTAAGTGTATCCGGATAAGAAAAAGGCAAATCTGTCATCGTGATGCCTTTCACAAGGGCCACTTTATTGATCAACATACCTTTTGCATCGAGAATCAAACTGTCCTGCTGGTAAAAATGGGGGCTTAGCGTCAGCCATACTTTGCCCGGCATCCTTCTTTTTTCAAAATCAAAACGTGCATCTATTTTGGTATGAGTAAGGTCGAAAACCTTTTCGGGCGTAGCCCGGTAGATCTTTTTCCAGGACTCATCACGCGGCTGGGAATTACGTTGTCCGGGCTGGGCCATAACCAAAACGGCCATAGACATGCCCATGGCGGATAGCAAAAGTTTCTTCATGTAGGTTGTAAAAAATTAAGTGGGCGAAGGTAAGGTGGGAAATTATTGATGTTGGAACAATAGTATGAGCGGTGGTAAAAAAACCGGATTTAACCTTTTCTGCAAGAGGAAACCTTCTTCGATCCTTTTGCCCTACATTTCCATTTTAAAACCTAACTGTTAACTGTTATGCGAAAGCTTTTGATGCTCTCTTTATTACTTGTATTTGTTCTGCAACTGGCCGCACAGGAAAATATTCCTAAGGCTAATTACAAACTGGCGTCCAGGTGGTCGCCCAAAAAACAGGACAAGTTGCTTTTTTCTACTATCGTGGATGCACACTGGCTAAAAAAAGGCAGCCGTTTCTGGTACACCTACGAAACAACCGATGGCAAAAAATGGTATATCGCAGATGCCCTCAAAGGCGAAAAAAAGGAAATGTTTGACAATGCAAAACTGGCGTCAGAACTCACTAAAATAATCAAAGACCCTTATGATGCACAGCACCTGCCTGTAGATAGCCTGCGTTTTATAAAGGACGAACGTACCATCCAGTTCGAAGTAAAAAGCACCGAGGAAATAGAAAAAAGAGATACCACTGTAAAAAAAGATACTGCAGCTAAAAAAGTAACAGTTCCTCCGGTAAAAGAAAGAAAGGTCTACTACTTTGAATACAACCTCGACAATGGGGTGCTCACCGAGCTCACCGGGTTTAAAAAACCAAAACGTAAACCTTCATGGGCCAATATTTCGCCGGATGGCGAATGGGTAATTTTTATCAAAAATTTTAATCTCTACTGGCTGGATAAGGCCAACTACGAAAAAGCCCTGAAAAACGAAGATGATACTACCATCGTAGAAAATAAAATGACCACCGACGGCATAGAAAACTTCGCCTATGGTAGTTCTTTTAATGAGACCAATGTGGAACGCGAAAAGAACAAGAACAAAAGAAAAGCAGTCTTTGTCAGTTGGTCGCCAGACAGCAAGCATTTTGTTATGATCCGTACAGACCAACGAAAGGTGAAAGATCTTTGGGTTATCAACAGTATAGCCGAACCAAGACCTACATTGGAAACCTATAAGTACCAGATGCCAGGTGAAAAAGAAGCGCCGGAGGACCACCTGTTGATTTTTGAGATGGCCGGCAAAAACCACAAGGAATTAGCCCTTAATATGTTTAAAGACCAGGAGGTTAATATATGGAATTCTTCTCCATTAAAAAGCAACCGGGACGATGAACGCAGGCCAACTTTGTGGTTGGGTAATAACGAAAAATTCTACCTGAGCCGTACCAGCCGTGATCTTAAAAAAATAGACATACTTGTGGCCAATGTTGGCACTTCTGATGTTAAAGCCATTGTGGAAGAGCGGGCGAATACATATGCCGAAACAAGAAAGCCCGGCATTGTAAATGACGGTAAGGAAATAATTGAATGGAGTGAACGGGATGGCTGGGCACATTTTTACCTGTACGACGAATCCGGTAAACTAAAAAACCAGATTACTTCAGGGCCTTTCCATTGCGAGGATATCGTTGGTATTGATGAAAAAAAGAGGATCCTTTATTTCTCGGCGAATGGCAGGGAACCCAATGAAGACCCTTACTATCTGCACCTCTATAAAATTAATTTTGATGGCACGGGCTTAAAGCTGTTGAACCAGGGCGAATACGAGCATAATATGAGTATGGATGATAACAGCGAATTTTTTGTAGACAACTATTCGAGGGTAAATGCCATTCCAAAATCGGCCTTGTATAATGCCGAGGGCAGAAAAATAATGGACCTGGAAACAGCAGATTTTTCTTCACTGATGGCTGCCGGATACAAGTTTCCGCAGATATTTAAAGTAAAAGCCGATGATGGCATTACTGATCTCTACGGGGTGATGTACAAACCTTTCAATTTCGACAGCACTAAAAAATACCCGGTTGTGGAATATGTGTACCCCGGCCCCCAAACCGAAGCAGTAAACAAAGCATTTGTCAGGGTGGGTGATCGTACCGACAGGCTGGCCCAGATAGGAATGATCGTAGTTACAATTGGTAACCGCGGCGGAAACCCCGGCCGTAGCAAATGGTACCACAACTATGGTTACGGCAACCTGCGGGACTACGGTCTTGCTGATAAGAAAGCTACCATCGAGCAACTGGCAGACCGCTACTCATTTATCGATATTGACAAAGTAGGGATCCATGGCCATTCAGGTGGTGGTTTTATGAGTACTGCGGCATTACTCGTGTACCCGGATTTTTACAAGGTGGCCGTTTCATCCAGCGGCAATCACGATAACAGCATCTACAACCGTTGGTGGAGCGAAAAGCACCACGGTGTAAAAGAAAGCATCAGCGAAAAGGGCGATACCAGTTTTGTGTACAATATTGAAAAGAACACCGACATAGTTAAGAACCTGAAAGGCCACCTGATGTTAACTACCGGCGATATTGACAACAACGTACATCCGGCTAATACCACCCGTGTTGCTAATGCATTGATCAATGCCAACAAGCGTTTTGACTTACTGGTATTGCCTGGTCAGCGCCATGGTTATAGTAATATGGCGGAATATTTTTTCTGGAACCTGGCCGATTATTATAGCAAATGGCTACTTGGTGATTTTAGCCAACCCGTAGATATTATGGAAATGAACAGGGAGATAGAACAGGGAGGTGTGAAGAAAAGATAAGTCACAATGATTTTTTAAAGAAAGGCTGTTCCCTAAGGAGCAGCTTTTTTTGCAATAAACGGTAGAGTCCGGATGGCCAATTAAGTTGATAATGATTTACAGCTGACAGTTTTAGTTTTTTTGATACGAGGCGATGGTAGGTTTCATTATAAAATATTTGTAGGCTTAGAGGTCTCACCAGATTTTACCCAAATCGGCACCTCAGGCAAATCTCAGTCCTGCCTTATGTATATGGGTTTGCTGGAGTCGCTTTGGAAGGGTTAGAATCTATGGCTCGGGGGCAGCATGAGACCAGTGTCTGAATTAATCGAAAAAAAACTTTAAACAATGTTAAACCATGTTAATGTCCTCAGGTCAGTACTGCGAACCATTTAAAAAACAGTACAAATTATGAAACACTCCTTCAGGTTATTCGGAATCCTTGCTGCTACAATGCTTTCGATTGGCTTATTACTTAACTCCTGCAAAAAAGAAATCTCTAACAATGCCGAGGCTGAAGAAACACAAGTGGCCCAGGAAGATGACGCCGAGGCCGATGTGATTTTTGATGGCGTTTTCGACAATGTGGTGGGTGTTGATGAGGAAGTGGGCCTGGGTGGTGGTATCGGAATATTTGGTTCGGCCAACCTTAGCGACGATGAGAATGGGGGGATTCAACCAGGCACTCCGTTCGGTGTAGATTCTATCCGTTGCTTTACCATTACCAGGGTTCCTAACACACCTGGTGTTTTCCCCAAAACCATCACACTCAATTTTGGCACAGGTTGTACCGGACCTGATGGCAGAACCCGCCGTGGCAAGATCATCACCGTGTATACAGGTCGCCTGGTTGTACCAGGAAGTGAAGCCACTACTATATTTGATGGCTTTTATGTAGATAGCGTTCATGTAGAAGGAACCCATAAGGTTAAGAATAACAGTACAGCCTCTGTACGCATATTTACCCGCACCGTGGTTGGTGGAAAACTGACCAAACCAAGTGGCAATTTTATTCAATGGAACGCCACACATACCAATACCCAAACTGCGGGGCTAGGCTCACCCAATTTTCCACTGGATGATGAATTTGACATTACCGGTTTTGCAAATGGACACAATAAGCGCGGAGCCCGTTTGCTTAGCTGGAGCCGCCTCATCGTAAACCCGCTTCATAAGAAATTTACCTGCCGCTGGTTTGGAAGTGGTACCGTAAGGGTTACAAGAAATGGTCATACCGGTATCCTTGATTTCGGCACCGGAAGTTGCGACAACCGGGCAACCATTACCATAGGCAGTTTTGTACGCAACATTACACTTCGTTAATTCCCCTTGAACACCCTTAATAAACATGAATCCTCACCCTATTGGTGGGGATTTTTTTATTACCCAGAGCCATAGTTTGCCCGCTTGAGCGGCAGGCTCGTACACGGAAACTGCTTCTATCGTGGAAATAATCATCAAATGCCACTACCTGCAATTCCGTTCATACGCTTGCAGGTGTCGGTAAATTCCTTCCACATTTGCGTGACAATGGTTGCGGCCGGTAGAATATCATTGAGCAACGCACTCACCTGCCCTATTTCCAATTCGCCTTCTTCCAGTTCGCCTTCATGCATACCTTTTTTGGCCCTGGCACGGCCAAGTATTGTTTTTAATTCTTCTCCGGAGGCGCCGCGTTGTTCTGCTTGCTGTACCTGTTGGTAAAATCTATTTTTGATCAACCGAACCGGGGTCAATTGTTTCATGGTAAGCACTGTGTCGCCTTCGGAAGTATTAATGACTGCATTTTTAAAATTACTATGGCTTGAGGCTTCAATACTGGCTACAAACCTGCTACCAACCTGAACCCCTGCTGCGCCTAATGCAAATGCGGCGGCCATCTGGCTACCGGTAGCGATACCACCAGCAGCAATTACCGGAATCGTCACGGCCTGCACCACAGCCGGTATCAGAACCATAGTCGTGGTTTCTTCCCTTCCATTGTGGCCACCAGCTTCGAAGCCCTCGGCTACCACCGCATCGCAGCCTGCTTCCTCGCTTTTTTTTGCAAACTTGCTGCTACTTACTACGTGCACAACAGTAATTCCATTCTCTTTCAAGATAGCAGTCCAGGTCCTGGGACTACCGGCGCTTGTAAAAACAACCGGCACTTTTTCTTCAATAATTATTTGAATGTGCTGATCAATATCGGGATACAGCAAGGGGACGTTAACAGCAAAAGGCTTACCGGTAGCGGCTTTGCATTTTTGAATATGCTCCCTTAAAACATGCGGGTACATACTTCCGGCACCGATGATGCCCAGGCCGCCGGCGTTACTTACCGCACTTGCCAGTTTCCATCCACTTGCCCATATCATACCGGCCTGGATGATGGGATATTTGATATTAAAAAGGCTGGTGATGCGGTTGGAAAACATAGTGTGCAAATTAGCAAATTTGCAGATGTGCAAATTGTAACAAGTAAATGATCTTGCTCACATTTCAATATGGGCATTCTACCATTTTAAACATCAGCACATCTGCACATTTGCTAATTGCATTTATCCAAAATCTATTTCTGTATTGTCTCCAATATTTAAGCTGCGGCTTAGTCCCTTTACATCGGCATCGCTACCAATGAGAGAATTGTCAAGAACTACTTCGTAGAGATTGGTGTAGCTGCCTATAATACTGTCTCTTACTAATGAATATTGAACGGTTGTATTGCTGCCGATGGCAACATGAGGCCCGATAATGGCATTTTTTATGACACAACCCGTGGCAATACTTACCGGGGGAATGATGATGGTATTTTCGTAGTTATGTTTGGAGGGGTTTACATTCCCACCAAATTTTTTTAACAGCGTCGCATTGCTTTCCAGCAGCGTCTCTTTTTTACCACAATCGAACCAGTTCTTAACCTTAAACGATTTGAATTTAGCACCCTGTAATATCATGCATTCCAGGGCATCGGTCAGGTTGTACTCACCATTCGTTTTTATTTCGTCGCTGAAAATTTTGTTGAGGCAGCTGAATAATATTTTGGTTTCTTTTATTTTGTACAAGCCAACAAGTGCCATATTGCTTTTGGGAATGGCAGGTTTTTCCACAACGTGCTCCACAAATCCATCATCGGCTATTTCAGCTACACCAAAATTCCTGGGGTCATCTACTTTTTTAACCCCCAACATACTAAATGGGCTGTTTACGATTTCCTTTACATCATATTCGCAAATGGTGTCGCCGAGCACTACTATCACTTCGTCCTTTCCTACAATATCCTTAGTGAGTTTAATAGCATGGCCGGTGCCCTGCCGCTCATTCTGATACACAAAATGGGTAGTCAGGTGCGGGTAGGTAGTCTTTACATAGTCATTTATTTTTTCGCCGAGGTAGCCTACAATAAAAATAAATTCCTTGATGCCTGCCTCCTGCAACTGGTCTACTATAAAACTAAGAATGGTTTTGCCTGCAATGGGTATCAACGCTTTGGGCTGTGTATACGTGTGCGGCCTTAATTTGGTACCTGCACCTGCTACTGGTATAATTGCTTTCACTTAATTTATTTTTTAGTGCGGCGGCTTACTGCTTTAAACAACATATCAAACGGTTTAAAGTTTCAGAACCGTGGCATGCAAATGCTATAAAAACGCTTAATTCTTAAAAAGCCCTTTTTACACCACGATGCTTTTATCCGTTCAGTGCCGGCTACCCCGGGTGGAATGATTACAACCGGCATTTATTTGTTGCCGGATGACATCCCCGTTTTACCTGAACCATCCTCTTAATAATGTAATTTTTACACGTTAAGAAAGGCCGAATGTAAGGTCTTTTTTAAAAACCGGCATATTAAGACTTACCAGGGCTGCATTGTAACTGTTTTCCGATTGTGGATAGTTTGCTAAAGGTTGATTTTGTTTCTATATCAAAAAACCTATTTTTGCTCCGTACAATTAAAATAACATACCATGTCAGACATTGCAACAAGAGTGAAGAAAATTATTGTTGACAAATTAGGTGTAGATGAAGCCGAAGTGACCACCGAGGCCTCTTTCACCAACGATCTCGGTGCCGATAGCCTCGACACTGTGGAATTGATCATGGAATTCGAAAAAGAATTCAACATTTCTATTCCTGATGAGCAAGCCGAAACAATCACTACTGTGGGTCAGGCTGTTGCTTACTTAGAAGAACACGCCAAGTAATCTTCTCTTTTTTTAATCTTGCAGGCAAGCCTTATGGAATTAAAACGCGTTGTAGTAACCGGGATAGGTGCACTTACACCAATTGGCAATACCACCAATGAATATTGGAACGGGTTGATAAATGGGGTAAGCGGTGCTGCTCCTATTACTTTATTTGATGCTACCAAATTCAAAACAAGGTTTGCCTGTGAGGTAAAAAATTTCGATCCTGTACAGCTTCTTCAGATTAAAGAAAAAGATGCCCGTAAGATGGATCGCTTCAGCCAGTTGGCCATGGCCGCCGGCGATGAAGCTATTGCTGATGCCGGCATCAGTAAAGACAATGTAGATGTGGACAGGGTGGGCGTAATATTGGCCAGTGGAATTGGTGGTCTCATTACGTTTCAGCAGGAGGTGCAGGAATTTGCAAAAGGCGATGGCACCCCCCGTTTCAATCCCTTCTTTATACCCAAAATGATATTGGATATCGCCGCCGGACATATCTCCATGCGTCATGGCTTTCGCGGACCCAATTTTTCTGTGGTAAGTGCCTGCGCCAGCAGTACCAATGGTTTGTTGGTTGCAGCTGACAATATACGTTTAGGCCGGGCAGATATTATTGTATGTGGCGGAAGCGAGGCCGTTATCAGTGAAGCCGGGGTTGGTGGTTTTAACGCCATGAAAGCCCTCAGCGAAAGAAACGACGAGCCGTCAACAGCAAGTCGCCCCTACGATGCTACCCGTGATGGATTTGTAATGGGTGAAGGCGCCGGCATATTGGTGCTGGAAGAATTGGAACATGCCCTGGCCCGTGGTGCAAAAATATATTGCGAATTTGCCGGCGGTGGCGCTTCTGCTGATGCTCACCATATCACCGCTCCGCACCCTGAAGGTCTTGGTGCCAAAAATGTAATGATCGCGGCATTGAAAGACGCTGGTATGGACCAGTCTGAAATTGACTACATCAATACACACGGAACTTCAACCCCGCTGGGTGATGGTGCGGAAGTAAAAGCAATCCTGGACGTATTTGGAAGCCATGCGTACGAACTTAACATCAGCAGTACCAAATCGATGACAGGCCATTGCCTTGGCGCAGCTGGTGTTATCGAAGCTATTGCCTGCATTAAAGCAGTGATACACGATATCGTTCCCCCAACGATCAATCATTTTACCGACGATCCGGAATTGGATCCTAAACTGAATTTTACTTTTACCACAGCGCAAAAAAGACCCGTGAACGCTGCCCTCAGCAATACGTTCGGTTTCGGTGGACACAATGCCTGTGTAATTGTGAAAAAGTATACTGGTTTTTAGCCTTCCTGACTTTCCCGAAATACGCTGTCCTAATATTGCCACAACAGAATTTTGCGATGTCACAACTTTTTGCCATCCTGATTTTCATATAGTTATGAGTTCACATTATAACTCACTCTCCTTTACCACCAACTAAATACCCATTTGTTGGTATTGTTTAAGGTATACGTAATCGATATTTTCGTTCCTGCAAGAGAGTCCCGTCTTTATCCATTTCGACATTGAAAACTGCTGCTTTTATGGGGTGCAGCTATTACTGTAAAACAAGCGGAAACCGGTGCCGGACTCCAACCCCTACAACTTTAATTGGCTTAAAAATGTTTAAAAATATACCCACGCCCTATTTGCCATCCATTATTGTCAAACGTCTGTTGGCGACAAGCAGCCGCTGTTTATGCTCCGCCCTTTTTCTTGCAGCCGCGTTATTGTTTGGCACACAGACTTACGCACAGGATTTTAATATCCCGGTAAAATTGTTTGGCGCTGCGCCAGGCATTCCGGTGAATTTGGCCGGTCTCAAAAAGCCCGCAACTAAATTTTTAGCTGATGCGCCGATCAGGCAGCAAATACTTCGTTTACAACCAGCGTCTCTAATGCTTGAGATGATGATAGATGACCGGCAAATAAGTATACAATTAGAGAAAGCCAATGTTTTTTCTGACGATGCCGCTATCAATGCCATCCAGGCTGATGGAACCCTGCAGCAGCTACAACCTTTATCTGCAGTGTATTACAGAGGTAAGGTAGCAGGTGTCAGGTCCTTTGTAGCGCTGTCTTTTTTTGGCGATGAAATAACCGGCATAATCGAAATAGAGACCGGGAGTTTTAATATAGGCCACCTGAAAAACCAAACCGAAAGCGAGGAGATTCACTACCTCTATAATAGCGACGATGTTATTGATAAGAAGTCGTTTACCTGTTTTACAAACGACGACCTGCCGGGGTTAAAGCCCATTACTCCCGCAATCGCCAACGCCCCAAACACGCTTTCAGCGGTTGGCTACCCGGTAGATATGTATATAGAAACGGATTATCAGAACTATCTCAATTTCAACCGAAGCACGACGGAAGTAACAAAATGGGTGGCTGGCCTGATGAATATTACAGAGGCAATCTATGCTAATGAGAATATTAAAGTGCAATTAAAAACACTGAGTATATGGACCGTAACTGACCCCTATGTTTCATCTGCTACAACATCGGCTGCCCTGGATGTTTTTAGTACCCGGATGACTGCCGGCTTTAATGGTGATCTTGCTCACCTGCTTAAATACAGTGCAGGCGAAGGTGGTATTGCATATTTAGATGTTCTGTGTAGTACCAGTAACCTAAAGACCGGGGTTAGCTTTATCGCCAACTCATATTTGCTCAATAGCGATTACAACAGGTCGGTAAAAGTGGTGACCCACGAAATTGGGCATAACCTTGGGTCGCCACACACACATAAATGTGCCTTTTGGTCGGGCGGCACCGGTATTGACAATTGTGGCCCAAGCGCTGGTTACCCGGAAGGCACCTGTACGGCACCAACCCCCGCCACACATGCAGGTACGATTATGAGTTATTGTGACCAAACCGGACAACCCGGTGTTCGTTTTGCCAATGGTTTTGGCCCACAGCCAGGCAACCTGATACGCGCCGAAGTAACGGCGGCCACCTGCCTTAATAACTGCAGCAATCTGACCCTCGCATTAACTAAAACCGATGCTACCTGTGCAGCTTTGGGATCTGTAACAGTAACACCCACTGGCGGTGTAGCACCCATTACCTATTTATGGAGCAATGGTGCCACAACAGCCGCTGTGACCAATCTTGCCAAAGGAACTTACACGGTTACCGCAAGCAGTGCCACTGCCGGTTGCAGGGTAATTAAGGCGGTTGAAATTTATGAGACCCTTGGCGCCTGCCCATCCATAACATCATTTACTCCAAAATATGCTCCTACAGGATCGGCAGTAAGCATATCGGGCAACAATTTTACAGGTGCTACCGCTGTTAATTTTGGCACTGCACCGGCCAGCTCTTTTATTGTTAATAGCAATAACAGTATTACCGCTGTGGTAGGCGCCGGCGGCAGTGGTAATGTTGTAGTTACCAATTCTTCGGGCGTTGGCGGTTTCCAGGGCTTTAATTATTGTAATGCTACTTCCCGTTTTACCACGCCTGCTTTACTGGGCACAATTACTGCCGACGTTAATGTGGCAGGCAATAATTTTGTCTCGAATTGCTTTACCAATCAATATTATAATGGCAGCAGCCCGGGCAATTCAAATGCAAGAAATGGCAATGACGTGTTTTACAAATTCACGACCGGAGCCTGTGTATTTAAATTGGATATCACTGTTTGTCCGGGTGCTTCCGGCCAGGATTCCTACTTGTGGCTACTTGATTCAACCGGGGCGGTAATCGCATCTAATGACGATAATGCACCCGCAGGATGTATTTCCGTTAGCGGTTCATCTTTATTGGCTCAGAATGTATTACCAAACACGACATATTACCTGGTGGTAGAATCATATTTTTCCAATACCGATATCAGCTGGAACCTTTCTATAAAACCCAATCTTTGTACACCCCCAATTATAACCAGCTTTGCTCCCCTTACCGCCGCCCCGGGTGATTCAATAACCATTACCGGAAACTATTTTACGGACGCCCTGTCTATGCGTTTTAACGGAACCAATGCCACTTCATTCAACGTAAAATCGGCTACACAGATTGGTGCAAGAATACCTGTGGATGTATCGATGGGCCGCCTCTCGGTTAGTACTATCATAGGTACAGCTTATTCCAGTACCAATTTTGCCCCCAATACAAGTGCCTCTGGTGTGGTAAAAATATGTCCCGAAGGCAGTATACAGCTGACATCATCACTTACCGGAAGTATTTATAAATGGCAGGTATTGAAGCCATTTGGACTGGAAGGTTTTAAAGACATTGTCAACGGTACTACCTATGCCAATAAAGATTCCCTGAACCTCAAAATAAATAATGCAGCTACCCAATTATATGGTTATCAATACCGCTGCATGGTAAATAATGTAGCCAGCAATATTATTCAGCTAAGATTTTCGAACAAGTGGACAGGCGCTGTGAATACCGCCTGGGAAAATACCGGCAACTGGGGCTGTGCAAGTAAAATACCAGATGTGGTTACTGACGTTGTAATAGACAGAGGTACAGCTGTAATTAATGAAGACGCCTATGCCAGAACGATCCAGGTGGCATCTACTGCCAGCCTTACGCTAAAGCAAAATAAAAAATTGGGACTTGGCTATATTTATGCAAAAACACCTGTAAACTTTTTACAGGGCGGTAGTAAAACCGACTACCCAAACGCTATTAAACAAACCGCAGACGGTGGCTTTGTAATTGCGGGATACTCTAATTCAGCCCTCTACGGCCCGGGAACCAATAGTTTCAAAGAAGATTTTTATATATCTAAAATGGATGGTGCCGGAACCGTTCAATGGAAGCAATTAATTGGCGGTCTTAATAATGAACGGGCGTATAGTATCGAGACAACAAAAGATGGCGGATTTATAGTGGCCGGCTCTACGCAATACTATAGCCCTAATTATTACAATGGTTATGTTTCAGGAAATCACCGGGGCCAGGATGATTACTGGGTGGTGAAATTGGATAAGGATGGTAATATAGAATGGAGTAAGCTTTTGGGTGGCGAAGGATCCGATGTTGCTAAAAGTGTGCAGCAAACCCTTGATGGCGGCTACATATTAGCAGGCCAAAGCACTTCGTCCGCATCCTTCGATGTAACAGGAATTAACCATGGCAGTGACGACTATTGGGTCGTAAAACTCGACAACGCAGGAAACATATTATGGAACAAATTACTTGGCGGCGCTGGCGTGGATAAGGCCGTGGCTGTCGTTGAAAATGCCATTGGAGAACTGGTGGTATCCGGTACTTCCAGGTCATCTGCGAGTGGCGATGTAACCGGCGTGAACCATGGTGGTTCAGGTGATTACTGGGTTGTAAAACTTTCCGCCACCGGGACTATTATTTGGAATAAACTCCTCGGTGGCGCCAGTCTTGAGGAAGCAGAAAGTATGTGCCTGAGCGGCGATGGTGGCTATATCATAACCGGCCTCTCCAGCTCATCGGTTAATGGGGATGTGACGGCAACCACGAAAGGCAGTGTTGATTACTGGACAATTAAACTGAACGATGCCGGGGGAACTGTTTGGAATAAACTTTATGGAGGTAGCGAAGCAGAAAGAGCCAAAAGCATCAAACAAACTGGTGATGGAGGCTTTATTATTTCAGGCTTCTCCGGTTCATCAGCAAGTGGCAATGTAACCGGCACATTGAGTGGCACCTTTACTTACGATGCATGGGTTATTAAACTGGATGCTGCAGGCAGCCTTATTTGGAACAAACTGATGGGTGGCACTAATTACGATGAAAGCTACGGCGTATGCCAAACCACCGATGGAAACATCGTAGTGGCAGCCCAAACAAGTTCCACCAATTCCGGAACGTTAACAGGCCTTACGAACAATGGTGAAAGCGATATTTGGATCATAAAGCTGGATAAACTGGGTAACATTATTCAGTAGAAAAGAAGATGGTTCATACTTTATTCCTTTCTAATCCTTTCTGGATGGTGTAGGCGAAACGCAACTAACATGGTAACAGAACAGCCAAAAAAATGGGTGATGTCCTTTAAAAGACACCACCCATTTGTATTAATAAATTGAAAAACTTAGAGTAAATCCATAGCCTGTACAAACGACGTGCACACAATAGGCAATATCAGCCAAAACCACTGACCATAAGGGGTTACGAATAAAAGTGCCAGCATTGCGATCAGTGAAAGAAAAAATAATGCCCAATACTTACCGGTGCTTTTTTGTGTACGTTCCATGTGGTTTTGTTTTTGTGTTGCGGCAAATATAAAGCGGAGATGCTGAATATTTTGCGGTTGGTAAAATTGTTTTTAGCTAGTAGTAAGTAGTGATTAGCAAGTAGCGTGCTACCAATCGTAAAACCTGGTCCCAATCTCTAATCACTACCTGTACTGCCTTCTTGCGGAGGCTTTTGCTGAGGCGGCCGTTGTTGCGGCGGACGTTGCTGGTTTTGGGGCGGACGCTGCTGGTTTTGCGGGGGCCGCTGTTGCTGCGGGCCGCGTGGCTGATTTTGTTGTGGCGGACGCTGCTGATTTTGTGGTGGGCGTTGTTGATTCTGAGGCGGGCGCTGTTGTTGTCCCCCTTGTTGTGGCGGTTTTTGACCCTGTTGCGGCGGTCGTTGACCCTGCTGCGGAGGGCGCTGTCCTTGTTGGGGTGGCCTTTGTTGCTGTTGTTGTGATTGCTGTTGATTTGGCGGCCCCTGCTTTGGGTTGCGGTTTTGGTTGCCGCCATCACGGTCTCTTGGGTCGCGGCGATCGCCTTGCGATGGCCGGTTGCTGTTACCACGGCGGCTGTTCTTATCCAGGCTCTTCAGTGATATCTGCCCAACCAATTCTACAAATTCGGGTTCCTTTTCTACCTGTTTACTGCTTACTATTTCCACAGGCTGTAATTCATCCACAGCTATACCCTTCGAATTTTGCTCCTTAATTTCTTTTACACGGCTAATGGCCAGCGGGTACTGTTTACTGCTGTCTGGAAGCGTATACCACATCAGGTTCTTGAAAATGTCTTTTTTTACCAAATACGCCTTGCCACGGGTGGTCATCAGGTCGTCGGCATTTTCTGGAAAGGCTTTTAGAGCGTCCAGGTATGTATCCAATTCATAGTTCAGGCAGCACTTTAGCCTGCCGCACTGGCCGCTGAGTTTTGTTTGGTTAATGCTGAGGTTTTGATAACGGGCCGCCTGGGTGTTCACACTTTTAAAATCGGTAAGCCAGGTGCTGCAGCAAAGTTCACGGCCACAGCTTCCTATGCCGCCTACTTTACCGGCTTCCTGCCTTGCACCTATCTGGCGCATCTCTACTTTTACCTTAAAATCACTGGCAAAAACGCGTATCAGTTCCCTGAAATCCACGCGGTCGTCTGCTGTGTAAAAAAAGGTTGCTTTTTTGCCGTCCGCCTGGAATTCCACTTCGGCCAGTTTCATTTGCAGATTTAGTTGACGGGCCATGGCACGGCTCCTAACCAGCGCTTCCTTTTCACGGGATTTGCTTTCTTTCCATTTCTCTACATCGGTCTGGCCACTGCGGCGCAAAATTCTTTTCATGTCGGCCGAATCTTCGGATATGCCGCGCTTCTTTAATTGCATGCGCACCAGTTCGCCATTCAGGCTTACCTCGCCTACGTCGAAACCGCTGGTGCCTTCCACGGTTACCAGCTCGCCTTTCTCGTAATATTGAAACGATGGGTTGCGGTAAAACTCCTTGCGGCTACCTTGGTTAAAACTTACCTCCACGATCTTACAACTGCTTTCGGGGTCGCTGAAAGGCAGGTTCGCCAGCCAGTCGTGTACATTCATACGGTTACAACCACCGGTACTACATCCACCATTGCTTTTACATCCGCTTGGTTTGCCGTCTTTGGCGGTGCCACAACTTCCACATCCCATTCTATAAAATTTTGACCCTTCGTTCCGCAGAATGCGGGAACAAGGAATGGTGATTCAATAAATTAATTGTGGGGAAATGATTGTGAGCCAGAAGCAGGTGCTGCTATTGAACTGCATTGGCGTCGCACTCTTGTACACCTGAAGCTTTATTGAACCCTTTTGGAATGGGTTTCATCCAGCCTTGCTGTCAACAGAATACTTCTTGTTAACGGCTAAGCTATTAGCAGTAATTGCACGGACTATTATGTTCAATAAAGCGATTCGGTACAAGTGAGTGACACAACGAAGATGCTATAAGCACTACAGCTGGTCATCAATAAAAACTTCTCTTCTCCCCGGAGCGTGTCAGACAGAGCGAGGCGGTCGCCTTTTTCGGTCATCGTTCACTCATTATTTTATATTTTATGATGGATTGCAGAGACACACACCGCTTAAAAAGCGCAGCATATTTCTACGAATTCTGTAAAAGTATTGTTTTCTCCAACACAATGCTTCGCAGCTTTAAAGTAAGCGCCTGAAACAGCATTTTTCCATTGGCATTTCGTTCAATATAGTAGCTCGCCTGTTCCAATTCCTTTACCAATGCTTCCTGCTGGTTAATGCCGGCGATCTTATTCAGCCGCTGCGCAAAATCCATTTCATCGGCCGGCAAAGACAGCCGGTGGGCGCCGAGGATCCTGATGCGGATGCTCTGCTCTAAAAGGTTTACAAAATATTTGAGAAACTGCTTTTGCTTTTCCCTACCGAGCTCGTTCATTTCGATGATCCAATCCTGCTGCATTTTGGGCGTTCCTTTGATGGCAGCGTTCAGCCATTGACGCAATAAAGCCTGCCAATCGGCGTCAGTATGTTGCAATAGTTGCAGGGCTTCATGGTAGTTGCCCTCAGCCACCAGCGAAATTTGCCGGGCTCTTTCCCGGTCTACGCCTGACCGTTGGATCAACGCATTTTCAATCTCTTCGTTGGTAGGCAATCCCACCCTGATTACCTGGCAGCGGGATAAAATCGTGGGCAAAATCGCTTCTTCATTTTCGGCTACCAGCAAAAACAGCGTATTAGGCGGCGGTTCTTCTATCAGTTTCAGTAACCGGTTACCCATATTACCCAGGTACTCGGGCATCCACATGATCAATATTTTCCAGGGGCTCTCAAAACTTTTCAGGCTGAGTTTATGAATAATATTGTCGCACTCATCTTTGGTGATATTGCCCTGTTTGTTTTCCGCCCCAATAAACTGCAGCCAGTCGAAAACATTGCCATAGGGCATCTGTTTGGCAAATTCCCGCCACTCGCTCATATAGTCGTTACTGATCCGCTTCTTCTTTTTCTCGTCGATGATCGTGGGAAATGAAAAGTGAATATCCGGATGCATGAGCAGTGCCGCTTTTTGATAAGCCGGCATGTCGGCGATTTCGTCTGGCTGGGGAAGGGGTTGGTCGACCGTTGACTGTCCACCGTCGACCGAAGGTAATTCAGACGCTACCGCTCCGAAAAGGTCGGGCGCATCAAACAGTGATGCCGGTTGACGGTCGACAGTTGACGTTTGACGATTCGGATCGGGCATGCAAACAATGTAGGATGCAAAGGCCATGGCCAGCGGCAACGCACCGCTTCCCTCTTTGCTTATCATCAAAATGGCATGGCTCAGCCTGTTATGCTGCACCATTTGCACCATATGGTCCTTTGTGTCACCCAGTCCGATAATGTCTTTTAGCAGCATAAAAAAAAGCCGAAGCGTTTGCTCCGGCCAAATATAATTGGAAAAGAAATCAGTTGGCAGTTGTTCAGTTGGCAGTTGGCAATACTATTTCGAAATAAAAGCAGTTGCCATTTTTACAATTGGCAGTTGGCAACTTAATTTTTGCAAACTGCCCACTGCCCAACTGCCAACTTCTTATTTAAGGTAATGCACAATCGCCTCGCTCATTGGCTCCACCTTGCTTTGAAAATGCTGTAACAGCTGGCCATTTTCATCCAATAAAAACTTGTTGAAATTCCAGTTGATATTGGCATCGAGTACGCCATTTTTTTCTTTTTGCGTAAGCCATTGGAACACGGGCGCTACGTCGGTGTCTTTTACGCTCACCTTAGCCGCCATCGGAAAAGTCACGTTGTATTTGCCACCATGGCAAAATGCCTGTATCTGCTCGCTGGTTCCAGGTTCCTGGCCACCAAAATTATTGGCCGGGAATGCCACTACCACAAGTTTATCCTTATACTTTTCATACAAATTCTCCAGGCCTTCGTACTGGTAGGTGTAGCCACACTCAGAAGCTGTATTGACCACGAGTATCTTTTTACCCTTGTACTTAGAGAAATCGATCTGTTTTCCATCGAGGCCTTCAACCTTAAACTGGTAGATACTGTTGGTTTTTTTGCCGGGCGTAAATGCCATCAGCCCAACTAACAAAACGAGTGCTATGTATTTCATGTTTGATGATTTTTATAAAGGAAGAACAAGTTATTTAAAGATTGGTTCAAAATGTATCGAACGGGGATTATTGTCTTTCGTAGCAGCCCAAATCGGTAGCCACTCCTTTTTTCCTGGGGGTTCCGTCGAGGTCCGTTAAAATGCTCGTGGCGGCAGCTCCCTTATTGATGCAGGGCGACTCATTGGCACGCAGACGAAAGTCATAGGTTCTTCTTGAGGTATTGATGGTATCAAAAACCGGGCTGGTATTTTTTAAGATGCCGGTGGGGTTGTTTAAATTGGCGGGGTCTGTTTTAGCCCTGTACAATACATTATTGAGGGTAACGGAATAAGCAAAACTGGTGGCTTGCTTGTCAGTCACCAATTCATTATCAGCCAATCCGCCTTCTCCATAAATAATGCTGTTATTAAAATTGGCTGTAAGTGGTGCCGTACTGGTTCCGCCGCCGCTGTTACTCAGGTACACTACAGGCTGTTTATGCAGTTGAAAAACATTGCTAAACGTGGCGATCGTAGCATAATCAAAATTGTAAATGCCTCCTCCCCTCACCAAAATATTGCTGCCTCCTTCGCCAAGGTTGGCTTCATTGCCGCAGTTGCTAAAAAGGCAGTTACGGCTGTTGATAAAACTGTTGAAAGCAAATAAACCAATATCGTAGGCATTGTCGATAATGCACTCGTTCAGGATTAGTTTGGGTGTCATATTTGCGATGCCACCGCTTACCACCAGGGCCTGGTAAGCATTTTTTATCACTGCATAGTTCAGCACATTATCCTTGCTGGGGTTGGTAAAAATAATGCCCGGCCAGCCACCCGGAAGGTCTTTATAGTCCGGGTCCAGCCTGTCGCCGCGGAAATAGACACGGTTTGAAGTATCTTTTTCTCCATTTACTTTTAATGTGCCATGAACAATAATGGGTGCATTGGCATTGCAATAAATCCTTGTTCCCTTATCAATGGTAAGCGTAGCAAAAGTGTCTACCGTTACTCCGCCCAGGATCACATACGGCAATTGATTGTTCCAGGTGGTATTCGTAGCAATTCTTTGATTTTTAAGGAACCTTGCATTCTGGCCATAAGCCTGTAACTGCACCCATTTTGTATTGCCGTTAAAATCTACCTTAATGCTGTCTCTTACAATAAATGGCAGATTGGTGGTATTGGGATTGATGGTGACTTTCACAAAAACATAGAGGCTATCATTGGCAGCCAATTCCAGATCGGCAGCGGCTGGCACGGCCTGCCCGTCGATGTTTAACTGGTATGAAGAAGACGCGCCGCCCAGCAGCCGTATACCTGATATTCTCAGTTTCTGGTTATTATCGTTCCTTATTTTAAAGGATTGGGTAACGGAGCCAATGGTAGTAAAAACAGTATCGAACTTTAGGGTATCTGCGCTAATGGTCATCCTTGCATCGCCGGAAGTAATAAAAGTCTCTTTCTTGCAGGAAACAAAAAGGATGGAGAAAACCAAAATTGAGAGGAGCCACTTCATATTTTCAAAAGTAAGTGAGAATGAGCAATAGGCGATGGACAACAGGCAACTGACAACAGGCAATGTGCAATTTGCAATAGAAAATTTACAATGATAATTGGCAAACGCTAAATCTTAGAAGCAAAAGCCAAAGTGGCAATGCTCAGTTTCAGACCCGGGGTTTTTAATAACACTTGTCCGCAGGCTTCCAGCGTGGCGCCGGTCGTTACCACATCGTCTACCAGCAATACATGTTTGCTATCAAGGGAATGATTATCCAGGAGGTCGAACACTTCGGCTACATTTTCCCAGCGTTCTTCGCGGCTTTTACGGGTTTGGGTTTCTGTAAATTTTGACCGGATGACTGCTACGGGCTCCATGGGCCTATTCATAGTTGCTGCAATACCCTTTGCCAAAATTTCAGCCTGGTTAAATCCGCGTTTAGCCTGTTTCCTGCTGTTCAGGGGCAAGGGTACAATTACATCCACCCATTGCTGCCAGCCAGCTTCCACCATGGCTTTTCCCATCATCTGACCCAGTAAAATGCCAAGATCAATATTGCCCTTGTACTTCAAACGGTGTATGAGGTGCTGCACAATCGATTCCTTTCCAAAAAAAAGAAAAGAACTGGCTCTCTCTACAGGCAAGCGGCCGGTAAACAGGTCTGCAACGAGATTGTGCGGGTGCTTTTCAAAACCGGTCAATGGCAACTCATTGATGCAGCCCCAGCAGATCATTTGTGCTGCATCTAATACATCACTGCCGCATGCCACGCAGGTGCGTGGGTAAATGAGAGCAGCAAAATCGTTGAGATATTTTACAGGGTTTACCATTTTTCTATGCTGACAACAAGATACAACCAGGTTAAATCAATGCTCAATTTTCAACAACCAATTTTCAATTTTCATCTTGCCCAGGATTGATCATTGTTTGTTGAGCCTTGCATATTGAAAATTTTCTTCTTCTAAAATATGGCCTTGTACACTTCATCCACTCTCCCAACGGGCACTACCTGTATATTAAACGACAGTTTACCAAAGCCTTTGGAGTTGTACTTGCTCACAAAAATCCTTTCAAATCCCAGCTTTTCTGCCTCGGCAATACGCTGCTCTATGCGGTTAACGGCGCGTATTTCACCATTCAATCCCACTTCGCCGGCAAAGCATACCTGGTGAGGGATGGGCACATCCTCATAACTGCTCAATAAAGCGGTTACAACTGATAGATCAATGGAAGGGTCCTCGATACGCAGGCCGCCAGCTATGTTTAGGAAAACGTCTTTTACCCCAAAATGAAAGCCCCCTCGTTTCTCTAAAACCGCCAGCAATAACTGCAGCCTGCGCATATCATAGCCGCTGCTAGTGCGTTGCGGCGTGCCATAGACACTTTGGGTTACAAGGGCCTGCACTTCAATCAGTAGCGGCCGCATGCCTTCGATAGTAGCGGCGATGGCACTTCCACTAAGCTGGTCTTCTTTCTGGGTGATCAGGATTTCGGAAGGATTGCTTACGGGTTTCATGCCCTCACCCGTCATTTCGTAGATGCCCAATTCGCTGGTGCTGCCAAACCGGTTTTTTTGCGTACGCAGGATCCGGTATGCATAATGGCGGTCGCCCTCAAACTGCAATACGGTATCTACCATATGCTCCAGTATTTTGGGGCCTGCTATGTTTCCATCCTTTGTAATATGTCCAATTAAAAAAACCGGGGTATTGGTTTCCTTGGCAAAGCGCTGCAGTTCTGAAGCCGTTTCGCGTATCTGCGATATGCTGCCCGCCGATGAATCGATATAGGGCGATTCCAGTGTCTGGATGGAATCAACGATCACCACCTGTGGCTTCACCTTTTTTATCTCCTGGAAAATGGTTTGGGTATTGGTTTCGGTAAGCAGGTAAAATTTATCGTGGCTGATATTGAGCCTGGCAGCACGCAGTTTTATTTGCTGTTCGCTTTCTTCCCCACTGATGTATAGTGTGGTGATATTGGTCAATCCCAAACCTATTTGAAGAAACAATGTGCTTTTACCAATGCCCGGTTCGCCAGCCACCAACACCATGCTTCCCGGTACAATGCCGCCACCAAGCACCCTGTTCAGCTCGACATCGTTGCTGTTAAGGCGGGGCGTGTTGCTTGCCTGCACTTCGTCCAGTAAAATGGATTTATATTCTTTTTTAGAGTCGGAAAACGAATTGCGGTTTTGGGTAGATGTTTTGGCTTCTTTTACAATCACTTCTTCAGTGAACGTGTTCCATTCGCCGCAAGCCGGGCATTTACCCGCCCATTTGGCTGCTTCGTAGCCACAACTGGTGCAGAAAAAGGACGTCTTTATTTTACTGGTCATTTACCAAAAGTAAGGTGTAAGGTGAAGGGCTTAAGGTTTAAGGTTTGCATTTCAGGATACGCTTTACTGATACTTTTAACCATACCCTTGTGCCGCGAAAAATCAGGTATAAATGTAAGGTTTAAGGCTATGGGTCTGAATTGCAAATAAGGCTTTCCCTATACCTGATGCCCTATACCTTCTACCTTAACTACCCCTAAAAAAAATGAACCATCCTGTAGACACAGGACGGTTCTGTTTACTTACTAACCCATTAAATTCTACCGCTAAAATACAAATACCCCCCATAACGCCAAATAAAATTTTTGTGTTGTGCAAAACTTTTATGTCGGGCTAACCATTGCTTAAACCAGAAGTGCCGGGCCGGTTTTTTTTCATAATCAATTGATTATTAGTGAATAATAAATAATACCGAGTCAAAATCCCGGAAAATCATCCAGGGCCTGGTGGAGATGCTTAGCTGAGAATCAATGCTTTGTCCGGCAGCATATTGAAAACTGTTTAAATACCTCTTTAGTAAGATTTATAGGCCAAATAACACGAAGGGAACAAACTGAAACTAATTTCCAGGCAGTTAACAATGGAATTTGGTTTGTTCCAGAAATATTCAAAAAATTTTTATGCTCTTATTCAGTTCAATAATTCATCAAAAACTTAAAAAAAGTGCAACAAGACATGACTTTCCTTATAAAAATCGCCGAAAAATCTTAAAAAATGACTCAAATCAACTCAAGTGGACATTTTAACATTGTTTTTTTTAAATAGCCAATATGCACTAATTTGAGGTTGTTTAACCCAAACTAATAACTTATGAGAAAACTGTTAGCCAGCCTGACGGCAGTGCTGTTTTTGTCCGTCAGCGCCATCGCCCAAACTTCTGTTACCGGTAAGGTAACCGATTTGAACTCAAAACTCCCCTTATCCGGAGCCTCAGTAGTAGTTAAAGGAACCAATGTAGGTACCGTTACAGGTTTAGACGGAAGTTTTTCCATTACGCTTCCGGCAAAAAGTAATGTGCTCGTTGTTTCATTCCTTGGCTATTCGGTGCAGGAAATCACTGCAAAGTCGGGTAGCGTGGACATCGCACTTTCTACAAGTGATGTGAAAACCCTTAATGAGGTAGTAGTTACAGGTTACGGTTCCAAGATCAAAAAGGACCTGACTGGTAACATTGCCCGGATCAAGGGAAAAGAAATTGAGAATATGCCTGTTGCCAGCGTCGACGCGGCCTTGCAGGGTAAAGCCGCCGGGGTGTTTGTCAACAGCCAATCCGGGAAACTAGGCCAGGCAGCAACGGTTAGAATCAGGGGTAACTCCTCAATTAGTGCCAGCAGCCAACCCTTATACGTGGTGGATGGCGTGCCCATTACAACCAACGACCAAAGTACTTACGGCGGCGACATGAGCCCGCTTACAGACATTAACTCCAACGATATCGAATCTATTGAAGTCTTAAAGGATGCATCAGCCGGGGCTATTTACGGTTCCAGGGCGGCTAACGGCGTAATACTTATTACTACCAAAAGAGGAAATTCCGGCAAAACGTCGGTTAGTGCCAACTACCAGGCTGGTAGCTCCAAAGAAACACGCCGCGTTGAATTCTTAAATTCGGAACAGTATGCAGAACTTTTTTTTAGAGCCACAAAATATACCGATGATTTTTATGGTACGCCACTCAATGACCCTTCAAGCGAAACCACCTTTGCCAAGGATTGGATGGCTTACCACAGTTTCGATAAATGGCTTACAGATCCTAAAGCCAGCTACGACTGGCAGGACCAGGCCTTTCAAAAAGGCAATTTTCAACAGGGTGATGTACAAATCAGTGGCGGAAACGACAAAACCAAATTCTTTGGATCATTGCAATACTTTGATCAAAAAGGGATTATTGTAGGTAACGACCTGAAAAGAATTACCGGACGGTTGAACCTGGATCATAAAGCAAAAGAATGGCTGAACCTGGGTTTTACCATGAGCCTCGCACGTACCACAAGCCGCAGGTTGCCGGATGATAACCAGTTTTCAAACCCGCTGCAGTCCATCGCCTTTATGCCGGTGACGCCGTTTACCGATCCCAATACCGGCTTACCAACCGGAGCCCCTCCGGGCGATTTGAACGTGGGTTTATACTACAATCCACGACTTACAGTTGATTATGCAAAATTTACCCAGGAGATATTTAGAAACTTCAGTAATGTGTATGCCACGGCCAAAATATTACCCGGTTTAACTTTCCAATCGGAATTTGGCGTAGACATTCTGAGCCAGAATGAGGAAGGCTATTTTCAAACCCAAACGGTGCGCAATACCACCACTGCTGTTCGTGGTTCCGGTAGCAATGCCGCTGCGTTTATTCTAAATTACAATACCAACAACTATTTTAATTACACCCGGGATTTTGGTAAACACAATATAGATGCGACAGTTGGTATGCAGTACCAGCAAAGCAGTTCCAAATACAATTCTACTTCCGGAACAGATTTCCCATCTAACTCTTACCGGAAAATAGCCAGCGCCGCTACCAAATCGGGTGGTAGTTCCTCGCAAAGTGATTTCAGTTTTGTATCTCAATTTGCCAGGGTTAACTATAAATTCAATGACAGGTTTCTTGCCACCGCAAGTATTCGCCGCGATGGTTCCTCCCGTTTTGGTGAAAATGAGCGGTATGGAATTTTCCCTTCTGCTTCTGCAGGATGGATATTGTCTGAAGAAAAATTCATCCAGAACATAAAGGCCATCAGCTTCCTGAAATTAAGAGCCAGCTATGGCCAGGTTGGTAACGCTGAGATTGGTAACTTCCCACAGCTTGGCTTGTTTTCCGGTGCTGCCGGATATGCAGGCAATGCCGGACAAAGCCCTACCCAAATTGGCAACCCCGATTTAAAATGGGAAACAACCGACCAGGTAGATGTGGGTCTTGACTTTGGACTCTTCAGCGGCCGCATCACCGGTGAACTGGACTATTATGAGAAAAAGACCTCGGGCTTATTATTGAATGTAAATATCCCCGCCACTACAGGCTTTAATACCCAGACGAAGAATGTGGGTAAGCTTGAAAACAAAGGCTATGAGGTAGTGTTGAATACGCAAAATTTTATAGGTAAGTTTAAATGGAACACCACGATCAATTTTGCCAATAATAAGGGCAAAGTGGTGGATATCAAGGGCCAAATAATAGAAGGCGGTATCAGCAGCATGAACAGGGTGATGGAAGGTCAGCCGATCGGGGTGTTTTATGCAGTACAATATGCCGGTGTAGACCCTGCTAATGGAGATGCCTTATTTTACAAAAACATTTCTGGTACTGGTGGACAGCTTGATAAAGGCACTGTGAATCCTGCAGGGTTTAACCAGGCACAAAGAGTTGTTGTAGGGGACCCTAACCCGGACTACATAATTGGTTTTACCAACAACTTCTCTTACAAAGGCTTCGATCTTTCGGTGTTTTTCAATGGAGTAATAGGCAACCAAATTAATATTTATGGCATGGGCCGCTATTCGTCGGCCAACTTCAGGTTCGAAGATAACCAGACTGTAGACCAGGTAAATGCATGGACAACACCAGGTCAAAAAACGGATATTCCGCAGGCGAGGTGGCTCTTTAACAATGGTGCACAAATCAGCAGCCGTTATATTGTAGACGGTTCGTACGCCAGGTTAAGAACCGTTACGTTGGGCTATAATGTGCCGCTGAAAGCACTTAAAAGACTCAAAATTGATCGTCTCAGGGTATATGCTTCGGCGTTGAACCTGCTGACCCTTACGGATTATCCTTATTGGGATCCTGAAGTAAATGCAGATTCTTTTGACTCCAACATTGCAAAAGGAAATGATTTTTATACACCACCCCAACCTAAAACAATTGTATTTGGGATCAATATTGGTTTGTAAAAAACGCCATCACTTTAACAACGAAACCATTACCTATCCTGCATACAACAACCACGTTTGCAGTGATAGCGGAAGGGGTCAAAAAAAATTAAAACAATGAAAAAATATATAACAAGTATCCTGATAATAGCCGCACTTGCTACAGGCTGTGAGAAAAAATTGGAAATAGCACCTACCCAAAGTATTGACCAGAACCTGGCATTACTTACTGAGGGAGATGTACTGGTGACCCTTATCGGGGCCTATGATGGTTTGCAAAGCGTTGCTGCCTATGGGGGTGATATTATGCTGCTGAATGAACTCATTGGCAACCGCGATGACATTCGGTTTACCGGAACATTTGCCCCCCTATCAGATGCATGGCGGCTGGAAATGACAGCCAGCAATACCTATGGCCGTGACACCTGGGCGCAATGCTATAACACGATTAATCGTTGCAATAATGTGTTATCAGCCTTGGATAAAATCACCTCTTCTCCTGCCACAAAAAGCCGGGTAGAAGGTGAGGCACTTTTTATCAGGGCTACCCTTTATTTTGAACTGGTAAGATTGTATGCAAAAACCTGGGGTGATGGAACAAATACTTCCAACCCTGGCGTGCCATTAGTAACCACACCTACCAAGAGTATTACGGAAGCAGACTACAAACCACGGAGCAGTGTAGCTGATGTTTATGCCATGGTGATTGCGGATCTTACCAAATCAGAAAGTCTTTTACCTGCGAGCAATACCATTTATGCCAAGAAAAGTGCAGCTGCTGCCATTCTTTCAAGAGTGGCGCTGATGCAGGGGGATTATGTAGCCGCCCGCGATGCAGCCAATCGTGTAATTACCACCGGCGGCCATACCCTTTCCACAACCGTTGGTGCCAACTGGTATACATTTATTAACAATGCGGGTAACAGTCCGTCTGAGTACATTTTTTCTATGAAGGTGACCACGCAGGATGGTGCCAATGATCTGAATACATTTTTTGGGATCAATGCCGGCGCAGGAACTGCAGGAAGGGGTGACTGCAAAATTTACCCCGCCCATTTAGCCAAATACGAAGCCGGGGATGCAAGAGGTGCTTATTTCTCAGTGGTAGGTGGTAACAACTACACCAGGAAACATCTTGACCGTTATGGTAATGTGTCCATTGTACGCCTGGCCGAAATGTACCTTACCAGGGCAGAGGCCAATTTCAGGTTAGGAACAGCGGTTGGGCAGTCGCCACTCCTGGATGTAAATGCCATCAGGACCCGTGCAACGCTGCCGGCACTGCCAACGGTAGACCTCAATGCCATTTTAAAAGAAAGATACCTGGAAACTGCATTTGAAGGGAACCGCCTGCCAGACATTAAAAGAACAAGAGGTATGCAATCTGGCGTAGCCTGGAACTCTCCAAAACTGATCATGCCGATACCACAAAGAGAAATGGATGTGAATGCTAAATTGGTGCAGAACGAAGGCTACTAATTGATATGATTTCTTTCAAGGTTCTATCAAAAAAATATTCAATAAACAACCAACAACGCTCAATTTTCAATGAGGAAACACCTGCGGCCAGACATTTGAAAATTGAGCGTTGAATATTGATTATTTTATTTCCTAAGAGACGCTGATCGATATTCTCAAATAAAAAAGCCCTCCCTAAGTGAGTTTAGGAGGGCTTTTTTATTTTACTGAAAATGATTTATAGACGCTCTATAATTCCGGCAATGCCTTGTCCGCCACCTACGCAGGCTGTTACAATGCCATATTTTTTATTGAGTCGTTTCAGATCGTGGCTTATTTGAACGGTAAGTTTGCTACCGGTACAGCCAAGTGGGTGGCCCAGGGAAATAGCGCCACCATTGATGTTTACCTTTTCGGTATCCAGCTCCAATTTACGGATTACGGCCAGGCTTTGTGATGCAAATGCCTCGTTGAGCTCAAACAGGTCGATATCATTAATATTCATACCCGCCTGCTGCAACACTTTTGGAACAGCGGCCACCGGGCCGATACCCATGATTCGTGGTTCCACGCCGGCACAAGCGCAATTTACCAGGCGGGCGATGGGTTTCAGACCGAGTTCATTGACCATCTTTTCGCTCATCACGACCACAAAACTGGCGCCATCGCTGGTTTGTGAAGCATTACCGGCGGTAACGGTTCCATCAGCTGCGAACACGGGTTTCAGTTTCGCCAAAGCTTCAAGCGTAGAGTCTTTGCGTGGGCCTTCATCCGTATCTACCACATAAGTTTTAGTGGCCCTTTTTCCTTTTTCATTGATAAACACTTCTTCCACATTGATGGGCAAAATGCCATCCTTAAAATAACCGCTTTGAATAGCATTAATAGCTTTTTGATGGCTATTGAAGGAAAACAAGTCCTGGTCTTCGCGGCTTACATTATATTCTTTGGCCACTGCTTCTGCGGTGAGTCCCATGTTTAAATAATAATCTGGCTCTGTACTGGCCACCGTGTAATTGGGAACAGTTTTCCAGCCACTCGCGGGCACCAGGCTCATACTTTCCACGCCACCTGCTACAATGCAATCGGCCATACCGCTACGTATTTTGGCGGTGGCAATGGCAATCGTTTCCAGGCCGCTGGCACAGTAACGGTTTACGGTCATACCTGGCGCATCGATACCCAGCGCCCGGGCACTGATGATGCGGCCAATTTGCAAACCCTGTTCCGCTTCCGGCACCGCGTTGCCCACGATGCAATCATCTACCCGGCTGGCTTCCAGTTCGGGAATGCTGGCCATCAAACCTTTGATGACTTCTACGGCCAAATCATCGGGCCTCATAAAGCGGAAACCACCGCGTTTACTTTTTGCGACAGCCGTGCGGTAACCGGCTACGATATATGCTTCCTTCATGGAAATATTTTTTTGATTGTTTACTGCGATACGGTATCACCAATTATCGCGTCCCAAAAATAAAACAAAAAAGGTTGTTTATGCAACTATTTATTTAGCAGGTTGTACTGACAACAAATCCTGTTAGCCATTACTACAATAAAATTGGTCTACAGTGCAGGGTGGTGCTTGTATTTTATTGTTGAACCCATATGGTTTATCTATTTTTAGCCCAAATTCTTACCAATGAAAAATCTATACTTCAAGTCTTTACTTTTCATTATGTTGGGATTGGCCGGCACCCGGTCTGAGGCTCAAACAACACTCGCAGTGGGCGATATTGCTTTTACCGGCTATATTGCCGCGGATAATACGTTACCAATAGGAACGCCCGATCAGTTCTCATTTGTATTACTGGTTCCTATTTCAGCTAACACCGTTATATTATTTACTGATAATGGCTGGCGACCAAACCTTAGTGCTTTTGATGCGACAGAGTCGGTGTTTTCATTTAGAAGTACGACCGCTTAAGCAGCGGGCAAAGAGATTTTAATGGTTGCAGGCGCTACGACGGCCACATTATCTGCAGCATCCGGTGGCGGCACTGCCGGCGATATCATTTATGTATCCGGTGCGAATCCGTTCAGTTTAAATGGTATTAACGGTGATCAGATTATTGCGTTCCAGGGGTCGGCAGCCGCGCCCGGTTTTATCAGCGGTTTTCATTCGAATGTGTATGCAACTGCCAATGGCGACCCCACCACAACCACTGCTGCAGACTGGGACGGGCCAAACCTTCCGCAAAACCCCAACACTAGCGGAAAACCTGCTGCACTTACCACTGGAGTTAATGCAATCTGGATCGGGACTTCAGGTGTGGCTGCTTCTGAACAGGGAAATGCGCGTTTTAATTGCAGCGGCACATTGACCACAGCAGCAGGAGTCAGAACGGCAATTTATGCTGGCACTGCCCCCAATACTTTTAGCAACTGGACAAAAGACGACGGGCCTGCAACCTTTACAATGCCGGCCAACTGCGTCTTTCTAAATACACCTGCTCCCGCCATCACGCAGCATCCCGCTGTTCAAAACAAGTGTAGTGGTACATCAACCAGTTTTACAATAAATGCAACCAACGCCACCAGCTACCAGTGGGAATGGGCAGTAAGTCCTTTTAGTTCCTGGACATCGGTAAATACCGGTGGCGTATTTACAGTCACCAATGGTTCCGGAACCTCTACTATTGCAATCTCCAATGTAACAGGTCTGGATGGAAGACAGTACAGGTGTACCGCATCCGGAACAACAGCACCGGCAGCCACATCCAACGGGGCACTTTTGACGGTCTATCTGCTACCCTCTTTAACAAACACACCAACAGCATCTACCTGTACCGGCACCAGCCCCAACATAACCCTCACGGCAAATTCCCCCAGCAATTATGCCTGGACATTAGGCACCAATACCGGTAGTATTACGGGAGCTTCAGCCGGATCGGGCGCCGCTATCAATCAAATATTAACCAATCCCAGCTCCACCGTCGCTGGGAGTATCGTGTATAATGTAACACCTACATCCACAACGGGCTCATGCCCCGGAGCAGCTTCGGCTATAACGGTTACGGTAAACGTGCCCACCAATATTTCCCAGCACCCGGCCAATACAGCCGTTTGTGCGGGCGGTTTTGGCACTACATCGTTCACCGTGGCTGCCACCGGTGCAGCAGTTGGTTATACCTGGCAGGCCGATATCGGGCTTGGCTTTCAAACTATCAATAACAGTGCTATCTTCTCAGGAGCCACCACCGCTACTCTTACAGTTACCAATCCCACCCCTGTATTTAACGGTGCCATTTTCCGCGGTGTAGCTACCGGCAGCTGTGGTGTGACTAACTCCAATACGGCCACATTGACTTTCGACCCTGTGGGTCAAAACACCTGGACAGGGAAAGTAAATAATACCTGGGAAAATGCAGGTAACTGGAGATGCGGAACGGTGCCCGATCTGAATACGGATGTAGTGATACCAGCGGCCTCTGTAGTTACGGTTAACTCCGACAGATCCTGCCGGTCGCTCAACGTTAAACCGGGGGCAAGTGTTACCACAAAAGCCGGGTTTAAACTTACGGTGGTGCATTAAAGCTTACAATTTATTTTAAGAAGACAATGAAGAAGGGTGCCTTATCAGAAATGAGGCACCCTTCTGGTTTGGACCAACGACGCTCCAATCGGCTGATGACCTTCCTTCCTATAAAAAAGCAGCTATTTCGCCGGAAAATATTCAGAAGATTATCTTCGCCGCCATCATGTATTCATTACTGCGCTCCTTCCTGTTTTTATTCGATCCTGAAAAAGTCCATTATTGGTCTATGAATGCCCTGAAAGCCTTTTGCAGCGTGGGTTTCATTAAAAAAATTATCTCTGGCATGTTTAAGGCCGAGGGGCAACAACTGCAAACCGCGCAGTTCGGCCTGGAATTTAAAAACCCGGTAGGTCTTGCCGCAGGCTTTGACAAAAATGCCCGGTACCTGCGGGAACTGGAAACGCTGGGCTTTGGCTGCGTGGAAATCGGCACGGTGACCCCTCTGCCGCAAACCGGCAATGAAAAACCAAGATTGTTCCGCTTACCAAAAGACAAAGCGCTGATCAACAGGATGGGTTTTAATAATGATGGCCTGGAAGTGGTGGTGGGGAGGTTGAAGCAATGGGCAATCGGCAATAAGCAATCGGCAACCAATTCCTTATTGCAAATTGCAAATTGCAAATTGATCATCGGCGGTAATATTGGCAAAAACAAAATAACACCTAATGAAGATGCCTGGAAGGATTATGAAAAGTGTTTCAGGGGGCTTTTCGACTACGTGGATTATTTTGTGGTGAATGTGAGCAGTCCCAATACGCCGGGGCTGAGGGAACTGCAGGAAAAAGAATCGCTTCGCAAAATACTGGGGCATTTGCAAACCATCAACCGGCAATACGGCAAGCCAAAGCCTTTACTGCTAAAGATCGCGCCTGATCTTACCATTGAGCAAATAGATGATGTGATCGACCTCGCCTTAGAAATACAACTGGATGGATTGGTTGCCTGCAATACCACAATCAGCCGCGAAAACCTGCTAACACCGTCGGATGAGGTTTCCGGCATTGGGATGGGGGGGCTAAGTGGCAAACCGGTAACCGCAAGATCTACGGAAGTGGTGCGGTATATCTGTTCCAAAATAAAGGGAGAAGTACCAGTGATCGCCTCCGGCGGCATTTTTACGGCGGCTGATGCGAAAGAAAAACTGGATGCGGGTGCCTGCCTGGTGCAGGTATGGACCGGGTTTATTTATGAAGGGCCGGCGATAACAAAGAATATTTGCAAGGGTTTATAGCAGCAAATGACTCATTGACCAATGACCTGTTGACCACAAAAAGTATATGGAAATAAACGTACAGCTTACCGAAGACATCATCAACCAATCGATGAAAATGCACTATGCCAATGCACCAGCAAAGCAGCGGTACAGCTTACTTTATGTGCCTGCCGCCTTAAGTTTTGTGGGTCTTTATTTTTTGATCAATGAATTGTTTAAGCCGCAATTTGGCACCACTGGATGGCTTGGCATTTTTTACCAGTTCATGGCAGTGGGGCTGTATTACTATCTCAAAAGAAAAAGAGAACATACGGGTAAATATTTGCTCAAAGCGATGGCAGAAAATGCCGCTTTTGATATGGAGGTAAACGACGAAGTGCTGGTCACAAAACTGAGCGACTCAACGCTCAGTCACCAATGGACCGCTTTTCATAAAGCGATTGTTGGCCGGGATATTGTATTGCTGTACCAGGGGAACCAGTCGTTTACCATGTTCGGCAGATCTTTTTTTGCCAATGATGATTTTGACCGGTTTAAGAAAATGGTGAAGGAACATGTGATGGAGGTGAAGGAAGTTTAGTTGATATTTGCACACAAAATTTTATAAGCATCATGTGGGAACAGTTGTTAACGGTGGATTCGCTGATTAGTTTGGTCACACTCACCCTGCTGGAGATCGTACTTGGCATCGATAATGTCATTTTCGTTTCTATTTTAATAGGCAGGCTTCCTGCCGAACAAAGCAAAAGGGCCCGCCGGCTTTGGATGATCACGGGCATTATTGTACGCAGTGGTTTATTGCTGGGCCTTGGCTGGCTGGTAAAAAACGGTAACAACGAGTTGTTTGGCTTTACCTTTAATGATAAACATTACCCTTTTAATCTTCGCAACTGCATCATGTTTGTGGGTGGTCTTTTCCTTATTTACAAGACGGTAAAAGAAATCCATCATAAACTCGAAGGCGATGAAGGAGTGCCTGGCGCTCCCAAGACCAAAGCCAGCAGTTTTGGCGCGATTATGGCGCAGATCATCCTTGTAGACATGATTTTTTCTTTTGACAGCATCATTACAGCCATTGGCATGGCCAGGCTGGTACCCATTATGATCGTTGCGGTGATGATAGCCATGGTGATCATGTTCTTTTTTGCTGATGCCATTTCTAAATTTATTGAAAAGCACCCTACTTTTAAAATGCTGGCCTTATCATTCCTGATCATGGTGGGCTTTAGCCTGTTCTTTGAAGGCCTGGAACCCTTGCACGGCAGCCATATCGATAAGACCTATATCTATGTAGCCATGGCTTTTAGCTTTGGTGTAGAGCTCCTGAACCTGAAAATGACAAAAAAGGAGCAGGCCAGGGCGGTGAAACTACATGGCCCGCATGTGGAAGATATAAATCATCGGCATGAAGCGGAGCAGACTTATCATTCTGATGAGGCGCATTAAGTAGTTGGCAGATATTCAGTTGGCAGTTGGCAGTTATCCTAACATCTTATTTACCGGGAATAATTTAAGCGTTTATTCATGGGGCGCCGATATTATATTGGCGTTAATACGGTGTACTCAACAATACAAAATGCCTGGTAATAAAAGACTCAATAGCGATTATTTAAAGATGATTCAAATTTGAGTACCCGGTGGGTAATGCCGACAATACAATTGTTACTTGCAATTATGACCCGACACTTTACATTATTCATCTTACTTGCGTTCGTATTTTTTATTTCTTGCGGACAAAAAAAGCAAGAACCAAAATTTATGTATTTTGGATTGGCTGAAGCCTTGGCTGAGAAAGATCCTCAGATAGTTTCACGTCTAACTCTTGCAGGTCAAAATCTTAACAGTATTCCAGAAGAAGTTCGGGGGTTAACAAATTTGATTGACCTGGATATCTCAAGCAATCAAATAACCAAAATTCCTTCTTGGCTGACAGAGCTTAAAAAGTTAGAACGGTTAAATTTAAGAGTCAATCCAATTGATACTCTTTCTCAAACATTTTTCGACTTAAAAAATTTAGCCGACCTAGATTTATGGGGATGTAAACTTCAATCCATTCCTTCTGGATTTGGAAGAATGAAAAGGTTAAAGGGTTTAAATTTGGGAGCTAATAATTTGGATAAATTACCAGAGGATATTTCTGGCTTAGACAGTTTAACTTTTTTGTCGTTGGACTTAAATAAATTCAAAACAGTTCCCAAGGTAATTTTTGCCTTAACTTCTTTGGAAAATGTCCATCTTTATAACAATCAAATCTCCGAAGTTTCGGATAGTATTTCAAAATTGAAAATGCTAGGGCAACTTACTATTGATAATAATTGTTTGACACTTCGACAATTCAATCATCTGAAGGGACTTCTACCTAATTGTTTAATGGGTGAATATAATCCAGCAATGAATAACTGCAAGTAACATAAAGGTTTACTGCTACACTGGCGGACGGAATATCAATCGGCTATTGGAACACAATCAGCTATTATCCGGCAGACGAAACGCAATTGGACTTTTGTATTTATATTGAGCATCAGTTTTTCAATCGGCTGCGGCCCGGGCTGACGTTTTTCAAATGCCAGTACAGCAGTAAGCTTTAACCGTTAGTGGAGATTTAAAACAGCCGACTCATAACCAAATTAGCTTTTCCCAAATTCTACTTAACCATGAAGCGTAAACTCAACTTAGATAGCTGGGAACGACAAGAACATTTTAATCTGTTTAAAAATTATGATGAGCCATTTCACAGTGTTTGTATAAGACTTGAATGCCAGGCGGCATATAAATTGGCCAAAGAAAAAGGAATCTCTTTTTATCTCTATTATCTCTATCAATCATTAAAAGCAGCCCAGGTTATTGAAGCATTCAAGTACAGGATATTAAATGAAGAGGTTTTTATTTTTGAACAGGTGGATGCAGGAAGTACAATTCCCAGGAATAATGGAACTTTTGGCTTTGGAGACTTTAAGTATTTTCCCACACTCGAAGAATTTGCTGATCAAGCCAGGAAAGTCATAGAAAATGTTAAGCGTACGACTCAATTAGAGCGGTCTGCTGCAGAAAATGTGATTCGTTATTCTGCCCTGCCCTGGATTGATTTTACCTCTTTATCTCATGCAAGATTATTTGGATTCAGGGACAGCTGCCCAAAGATTTCATTTGGTAAAATGTCGGAAACTAATGGAGTAAGAAGCATGCCTGTTTCTATCCATGTTCACCATGCATTAGTAGATGGTTATCATCTGGGTCAATACATTGAATGTTACCAGGACTTGATGAATAATACAACATAAATCCTACATACTTCTGCTAACAAAAGTATTCGTGAAAACCTGGTATACGGAAGATCAACCGGCTGTAATCGTTGCTGGACGGTATCCGGGCCGGACGGAATACTTCACGGCAGTTACCAGTTAACTTGTACTTTTTAATTATTTATCCAATACCCGGTCGTAGGCGGCAAGACCCTTATTCTACATGACAGAACTTTCCATCAGAGCAAAAAACTACTTAGCTAGCCAGGAAAGAAGTTCCAGTACTGTTATACGGGAAGAAATTATTGATTCATTGATCGCTAATGATGCCCCAATTTTTGAATCTATAATCGAATTCCAGCAAAACTATAGTGGTTATCAATTTATGGCAGGACTTGAACCCATTTACTTTGGTATCTTACAGGGAGACGGCGGCTACCCGGTTCGGACAGGAACTGCAATAGTTGAATTTAATTCTTCAGATGCAGAAAACTCAGAATATCAATTTGTTTGTGCGACATCAGAGTTTCCAATGGACTTCACGTTAGATGAATACGGCCGTTACTACGAGGATAACGAAATTGTTGCATCGTCATTTGAAAAGATCATTGAGCACCTGGCAATTTGGAGCGAGATAGAGACTAGAGAAGACTTTAAAGTAATGCTGCGGGATCAACAACTTGATATCCGGGAATTGGATAAAAAATTAGGGTTAACAATGATTCGGGAGGCGTCTGATGCACACAGATTATGGTTTCAAAATGAGTTTATTTATCTTACACAACGCTACGGAATGACGACGATTGTTACTTCTGAAGACTTTTACAAAATAGAGGCGCTGATGAACATGTAAGACATGTTCTAAAAGTGGCCGAATCTTCGGGTCGTACACACTTCGACTTTTAGGTCTGGCTCCAAATCACTGTTGCAGCTGCCGTGAAAAATCGTCGGCACCCCTGAAAGAAATGGATGGAACAACCACAAACAAATAAAGAAATATAACATGCCTGATGTTGATGACAATTTTTTTGCCAGAGCAGACGAACATATAAATCTGTCGAATAAACAGATTGCAGATAAAGGTATTGGTGAAGTAAGTGCATCAATGATGTACGGCGTTGCCAGGTTTAATGCCTGGGTTAGTGCATGCGGCTGGTACAATGGACAGGAAATGGCGGAAGCTAAAGAGAAAACCCTTGAATATTTTGTAGAACAGTACAAAAAAATGTTACTGGAGAATCTTGAGGATTACATTGATAATTTTGACAGCTATATGAAAACCCATAGCCGCACGAATGTATAGTTGAATCAATTGTAGCCTACCATCATTGAATGACTATTCTACGTTGCCATCGTAAAATGAAAAGTGATACTACAATAAAGAATATTTGCGTTGCAGCAGCAAAGCGACATACAATAAAACCTATAGACTTTCCTTTTACAACCCTTTTTGACGGTGAACATTCAGGGGACCTTTCAAATCAAATTACATTTAGTGAAAGCGAACTACCTATTTCGCAAACGTTTATCGCCAAATCAAATTGGACACTGGTGACAACGAGGCGAATCGTTAGTTGTATTAATGGGCAAGTACGAGAAACAGCTGCGAGCAATGTCAACTCCTGGAATTGGGGTAACTTTAAAGGCTATAAAGGTGAACATACCTCAATTGGTGAAATTAAGTTAGACAGTGGCGATGTAATAAATATTCATATTGAGGCCGGAAGAGCATCAATGATTATCATCTATTCTATAATGACTTTGGTTGGACAATTAAAAAAATGACTATGGATTTTTTTGGCAAAGCATTTAACAACCCAAAACCCAAACAACCGGAAGATGACTACACAGTTACCATCACCGATACTTACATTAGAGTGGAGCACCCGCAAAGAAAAACGGAACAGGTTTTATGGGAAAACATTCAACAAATAAAAATGATCAATACAAGTGACGGGCCCTGGTTTCCTGATGTTTGGCTAGCCCTGTATGGAAAAGAGGACGGTTGCGTAATACCCCAGGGTGCAAAAGGATTTGATGAAGTTTACGATACCGTTTCAAAATACCATGGCTTTAATTTTGACAATTTTATTCAGTCAATGTCGTGTACTGACAATGCGGAATTTGACTTGTGGACGAAGAAATAATACGGTAGGCAAGATTGACTGCAATGTTTTTGTATAAAGGAAAAGCATCCAATGATTTTTGTGTTTCTTAGATGTATCAATCTGTCAAACATGAAGCCCATACCAATTTTCCTCATTGCCCTTGCCTGGTTATCGTGCCATCAGAAGCCCGCAAAGCAGCCGGTCCATTCACTGGATACTGTAGTGAAATTACCCGACACCAGCTATTGGAACAAGCCAGTGGCTTCCTTTGATACTTCGGATTATGTGGTACAGCTAAAACATATGCAGGCGTTCTACGATGTACCCGGGGAGTTTGGTCATATTGCAGAAGGGAAAGATTATGGGTTTCAATCCTTGTCGTTTATTTTAACCAATACCCAGGCCAATGGTGGTCCGCCACTCCATGTTCATGATACGGAAGAAGCCCATGTGCTGCACGAAGGCAGCATTCTCTATGCAATAGGCAACAAAACCTTTTCCGCCCAGGGCCCTTATATCGTGCGGATACCGGCAGGCGTTCCACATACTTTTATCAATACCGGCAAAGCGCCGCTTCAATTGACAGCTGTTTTTCCCTCGAAGCAACTCAGTTACAAAGAATTAGGCAGGAACCCATTGATCAAAGACAGTAGTGTTTATCATCCACACAGTCACCACTAGCAGTCTCAACACAATTGAGCTTTTGTATTTATCTTGAGTACCAGTTTTTTTAAATCGGCTGTTGCCCGGGCTGGTTGAATAGGGTACGCACAACAGCCAAAAAAAGGTCGGCATGACAACAGATGATTCTTCCGTATTTATTGAGACGACTTTCAATAGCTCCATAGAAAGCGTTTGGGAAGCCTGGACAAATCCCATTGAGCTAATGAAATGGTTTGGATCCGATCCTAAAGGAACAGTGCTAAAGGCAGAAACGGATCTGCGGCCAGGAGGATATTTTGAAGTGACATTCCGGGACGCTGATTTAACCGAGCATACCTGTAGCGGAATTTATGATGAGGTGCAAACATTGTATAAGTTGGCTTTTAGCTGGCAATGGAAAAGCGAACCCGGTGTTGCGTCTTTCATCATTGTGTTGTTAACTCCGGAAGGCACATCTACCAGGATGCAGTTCGAACATAAAAACCTGGGCACTGGTTCAAAACATAATTATGCAGTGGGATGGCAAATTACTTTTTCGAAACTGGAACGCGTGTTAGAAATTCAACCCTAATGCTTGTCCTTTCGAAGTGTTGCCTGAAAAGTTTTGCTGTTCAAATGGCACCACCCACGCCGCGGTTTGGTGTTATCACCCAAGGCTTCCAAACCCGAAAAAGTGGTAAATCGTAACTGTTGGCTGTAATTTTGGGCAGAAATCTAAATTCCGGATGCAACGAAATGAGATGATTAAAAGTCAATCCGAAAAAGCTTTATGAAATCAAAATCGGGCATTATTACTTTGAGTTGCGTTGTTGTGGCAACGCTTATCTTATCGGCTTGTAAAAAACAACCGGACGAATGCATTTTATATAGCACTGCCCAGGTAACAAAAGTTACCGGGCCAAGGACGGTGTCGGTAAACCAGGAAGCAGACTTTACCCTGAAATACATTTTACGGGATGGATGCGGCAGGTTTGAAAATTTACAATCTACTTCAAGCGGGAATACCATAACCATAAGCCTTTTGGCAACCTACCAGGGCTGTATGTGTACGGATATTTTATTGGGTGGAGAAGCTACCTACAAATTCAAGTCGTCACTGCCTGGTGTATATTATTTAAATTTTGTCCAACCCAATAAGACACTTCTTATTGATTCAGTGATCGTCAATTAATCTTACCGGCCTGGTTCCTTGCTGATTTGTGGCGATCTTGCGTTCCGGGTAGTACAATGCTTTTGAGAAATGTTTATGAGGCATACAACCAACATCCATCTGGAGGATTTGACGGAGGTGACGAAGTAGTTTGTGAAGATCAATAATGCGGTCTGCAACTTCATTCGGCCAACCGGCGAATATTATTCAACGCTATGCGTTTGCCATGCAGACCCAGCCTTCATTTGGGGAACATCCGCTTCAGTGAGACCCGTAAGCCCTGGTCATTTTCTCCCTTTTGTTTTCCTACAGCTTCCAGGGCTTTTTTTACATGAGGAGGCTATGCCAAATTGAATTAATTTTAGCGTTCTTCAACCCTTTACATTTTTACGATGTCCCAAAAACTAAATGCACCCGTTGCTGCACGCAATAATGTAAAAATTTTTGGTAATGGTTCGCAGCCTATGCTCTTTGCTCATGGTTTTGGCTGCGACCAGAATATGTGGCGCTTTATTACACCTGCCTTTGAAAATGACTACAAAATTGTGCTATTCGATTATGTGGGCTCAGGTAAATCGGATATCTCGGCTTACAGCCCGGAACGTTATGCTAGTTTGCAGGGCTATGCAAAAGACCTGTTGGAAATTTGCGAAACACTCCAGCTTAACGATATGATTTTCGTAGGGCACTCGGTTAGCGCAATGATTGGTATGCTGGCAGCCATCGAACAGCCAAAGTATTTCAGCAAGATCATTATGATTGGTCCCTCTCCCTGCTATATCAACGATGGGGAATACATAGGTGGTTTCGGGCGAAAAGACATCGAAGGACTATTGGACATGATGGACAAAAATTATATTGGCTGGGCCAATTTTCTTGCACCAAATGTTATCGGAAATTCTGACCGCCCGTTTTTAGGGGAAGAACTGACGCAAAGTTTCTGCTCTACAGACCCCATAATTGCACGCCGTTTTGCCGAAGCTACCTTCCTAAGCGACAATCGTAACGACCTGAAATATAACAAAATTGACACTTTAATACTTCAATGCTCCGAGGACATGATTGCACCGCTGGAGGTTGGTGATTATTTAGCGAAAAACTTACCTAATAGCTTATTGCGGGTAATGAAAGCTTCCGGTCATTGTCCCCATATGAGTCATCCCGAAGAAGTGATCGTGCTGATGAAGCAGTTTTTATTAACCCAACCCTGATGCAAGATCTATATAAGGACATTCCCTGCGTTTATTTCGCTTCGTCTGATGATGGATCTATTATTGAGGCCAATGAAACCCTTTGTCATTTCCTTGGGAACACCAGGCAGGAATTGATAGGCCGGAAGCTGGAAAGTATTTTTACATTAGCAACCCGTATTTTCCAACAAACCCATTTTTACCCTTTACTGCAATTAAAGGGTCATGCTGAAGAAATTTATATTACGCTTAAGGCGAAAGACGGTGAAGAGCTGCCAGTGCTTATTAATGCCACGCGAAAAGAAAAGGATGGACAAACCCGTTTACATTTTGCGGGCATCCCCGTAAACCAGCGCAAAAAATTTGAAGACGAGATCATTGCCGCAAAAAAAGCAGCCGAAAAAGCCCTGGTTGAGAATACGGCCCTAAAAACAGCCCAGGAGGCGTTACAAAAACATGCCGAAGAGCTGGATACACAGATCGCATTAACCACTTTGCGGAACCAGCAGCTTCAACAATTAAATCATTTAGCCACGCATAATTTCCAGGAGCCGCTCCGCAAACTCTTGTTTTTTTCCGGCCAAATTTTGGAACAGGGAGATGATCAGTCTACCCGGACTGCCGTACAAAAAATCAGGAAAGCCGCAGAAGACCTGGATGTAAAATTAAAAGGGCTGCAACAATATGTATGGCTTACAAATGAAGAACCGGAATGGGAACAAGTGGATTTACTGAACATAATGGAAATTGCCAGGAAACACGCTGAGGTTGAAAACCCAGGCGTTACGGTTATGCTTGAATCGGAAGCAATACCCCTGATCGAAGCTAACAGCAGGCAAATGTTGATGTTGTTGAAAGAGCTTCTTGCAAACGCCGTGAGGTTTCGCAAACCAGGCAATACAGCTAATGTAAAGGTTTACGCCAGTGGCTTGCAGCTGAACAAGTTTCGCCAGCTACCGGGAAAATACAAATACACTGATTTTCTAAAGCTCCAGGTTGAGGACAGTGGTATTGGCTTTGATGGCCAGTTCCAGGACCAGGCCTTTGAATTATTTCGTAAGTTACATGCCGCCGGGGGAGCGGGAATTGGACTGTCACTCTGCAGGAAAATAGTAGAGAACCACGGTGGCTCAATTTCTTTAGAAAGTCAAAAAGATGCCGGAACAACGGCAATTATATTTTTACCGGTTAAACAGGACATGGCGGTTTTTTAAGAGAGCAGACATTGTAATGATGACAAATACAGTTCTACATGAACACTGAAGAAAAAACAATACTTCACATAGACGATGATGCCGATGACAGGGAATTGTTACGGGATGTGATGCAAAAAATAGCCCCTGATTTAAAAGTAACCTTTGCCGAAAACGGGCTGCAGGCTCTTGAGGTATTAAATGATACAAAGGAAACAAACCCGTTGCCATGCCTTATTGTGCTCGATTTAAACATGCCCTTCCTCAATGGCAGGCAAACCTATGAACGCATTAAGGCCGATCCCCGGCTTAAAAATATTCCACTTGTTATTCTTTCTTCTGGCGAAAACCCTTCTGATAAATTCTTATTCAGTAAAGAAGGCATTGAAT
This sequence comes from Bacteroidota bacterium, assembly GCA_040386335.1. Classification (GTDB taxonomy): domain Bacteria; phylum Bacteroidota; class Bacteroidia; order Chitinophagales; family Chitinophagaceae; genus JAZKFT01. The sequence continues at coordinate 18,203 of JAZKFT010000005.1, read as the reverse complement.
ATTTTACTAAACCTGTGGAGTTTTCAGTGATGGAAGACATTGTAAGCCATATGGCAAATCTTTGTGCCTGATGTTTTTTACTTTTATGATAGCATTTTCCTTGTTGCCAATGAAATCACCGCCCGGATTGATGATGTAACGAACCTATCTGAAACATTCAAAAATCCAAGACCCTAAGGCGTTGAAAAGGAGGTATTTGGAATTTGCAACAGGCTGTCGGACGGAATATAAAGTTCACCATTAAAATCACTAACAACAACATATATGAAATACTTATTAACATGTGTCATGCTCGTATTTCTTAGTAAAATCTCCAATGCACAACAAAATATAGGCATTGGCACCAGTGCACCCGAAGCATCGGCTCAGCTAGATGTAAGAAGCACTACAAAAGGGTTTCTGCCGCCCCGGATGACAGACACGCAACGGGTTGCGATTGCTGCTCCTGCCGATGGATTGCTGGTGTATCAAACCAACAAGCAAAATGGTTTATATTTTTTTAAGGCTGGTGTTTGGACCCGGCTCTCTGACGCCACTACATCAGCCGGTAATGTTACAATCCCAATGACTACCATATGTTGCCAACAATGGATGGCTAAAAATCTGGATGTAAGCACCTATCGGAACGGTGACCCGATTCCCCTGGTCACCGATATGACCGCATGGGGAGAGCTAACCACCGGAGCCTATTGTTACTATAATAACGACTCTGCCACCTATGCAGCCCTTTATGGAAAGCTGTACAACGGATTTGCGGTAAGGGATCCAAGAGGCCTGGCACCGGAAGGCTGGCATGTACCCACCGATTTTGAATGGACAAACCTGGAAAATTGTTTGGGAGGCACCACAGTTGCAGGTGGCCCTCTGAAAGAAATGTTTACCAACCCCTGGACAACCCCCAATACCGGTGCCACCAATACAACAGGCTTTACGGGCCTTCCGGGAGGAACCCGTAGCAGCAGCGGAACCTTCTCCTCCGTTGGCACCAACGGCTATTGGTGGAGTAGTTCGGCAAGCTCCGGAACGGGTGCGTGGTACCGTAGCCTGTCTTATAACACAGCCGCTACCGGCAAGGGCGGTGTGCTTTACCGGAATGGGTATTCTGTTCGTTGTGTCAGGGATTAATGATGACGATATTGGACTATTTGATATTATGCATTTTGTTTTAGATTGTCGGTCATGCAAAAAATACAGCTATTAGCGGCAGCCGATCATGATACAATGAATATGACAACGACTGAAACCATTGAAATCCCTTTAAGTAAAAAAAAGCTGGCGGCCCTGCTGGTTGCATCCATTGTATTTGTTGCCCTTGGGTTGTGGTTTGTCATCAGTCCGCCGGATTTTGATGGGCCGCTTTTTAGAAATCCAACATTGGTTCGAATCATAGGAGTTGCATCCTTTTTGTTTTTTAGTCTTGCTGGGTTTGTTGGTATCAGGAAATTGATGGACAAACGACCCGGGCTGATTATTGACACCACTGGCATTACCGATAATGCGAGTGGTGTTTCCGCCGGACATATACCCTGGAGCGATATCGTTGCGATCCAGTCCACCGAAGTTTTTAATCAAAAATTTCTAATTGTCTTAGTAAAGAATCCAGACCATTACATTGAAAGACAGGCAAGTGTTATTAAGCGAAAGGGTATGCAAATGAACTACAAACAATATGGTTCTCCCATCAGCATTTCGGCCAGCACATTAAAATGCAATTTTGATGAATTAAAAAATACATTACAAAAACAACTGGATAAGTACCGGAGTTAACAAAGCCACCGGCACCCGGGCAGATGCATCTCAGGATAGGACAGGACAATACTTCATCACAGAAAGGTATTTTTACACCTGCTATCAATGTGTTGCCTTATGAAAAAACCTGTTGTTTTAATTACCTGTTGTATGCTGATCTCAGCCTGGGCCCTTGCATTGCCGGCAGCCAAATTTAACCTGCTTATTGCGCCTGGAACCCTTACCGACAATGAAGTTTCTGTGTTGTGGGACAAGCAATATACGCAACAGGGCATGACCTACAGAATCTGGTTAAATGGCAAACTCGTTGCAGCTACCGGCAAAACGAACTATATGCTAGCGGACTTAAAGCCTGAAACCACTTACACCGTTGGAATCAGCATTGTACAATCAGATGACAAGGATTTAAAACCCTTACAAACGCTCAAATTCAAAACTGCTTCGAAAGGAAAAATACTCAACATCCTCGATTACGGAGCCAGGCCCGATTCACTGAAAAATAATACCGCCGCCATTCAAGCCGCCATCAATGCCTGCCCGGCAGGCGGAACGGTGTACATACCAGCAGGCAGGTTTGTATCAGGGGCGCTTTTTCTTAAAAGTAATATGACGCTCCATATTGAAAAGGGTGGTGTGCTGAAGGGATCAACAGTAGTGGAGGATTACCAGCCGATGATCCTCAACCGCTTTGAAGGTTGGGAAATGAAGACTTATGCCAGTTTGCTAAACGCCGGCACGCTTAACCGCGACGGGAGTTATAATGTAAAAAATCTTCGCATCACCGGTGGCGGTACCATTTCGGGCGGCAGCAGAAAACTGGGCGATGCCATGACCAAAGTCAGCGGCATCCGCAGCAGGGGCCGTCTTATTTGCCTGATGAACTGCCAGGATGTAAGTATTTCCAACCTCACGATTACCGAGCCGCCCTGTTGGACCATTCATTATATCTACAGCGATAATGTTACCTGCCACGATCTGACCATTATTACAAAAGGCATCCACAATGGTGATGGCATCGATCCCGATTCCTCCACAGACTCATATATTTTCAATTGTACGTTTGACACCGGCGACGATTGTATCGCCATCAAATCCGGCAAGAACCCCGAAGGATTTTTTGTGGCGAAGCCCACCAAAAACGTGAGGATCACAGACTGCGATTTTATAAGAGGGCATGGCATTTCCATCGGCAGTGAAATGAGCGGTGGGGTAAGCGACGTGCTGGTACAGGATTGCAAGGCAGGAGCCCTGTTACATGGCATGCAGATTAAGGGTACCAAAGACCGCGGTGGTTATGTAAAAAATGTAACCGTCACAGATTGCGAGCTTTTGAAGATCACAATTTTTTCAGCGGTGAATTATAATAACGATGGTGAACCCGCCCCGGAAACGCCCACGTTCGCCAATTTCATTTTCAGGAATATTGACCTGTCCAACGCTTCAACTAAAGAACCGGTGATCAATATCAATGGTTTTAAAGACCCCTCGCATCGTCTGAAGCATGTCATTTTTACCAATGTTAAACTACCGGAAGATGCAAAGGTGGTTGTGAACGATGCGGAGCAGGTGACATTCAATGATGTGAAATCGATAGCTGGTGTAAAGCCGCAATATGTGGTGACGAGCAGCACGGGGGTTGTGTATTAGGATGACGATTACACGGCATCCCCGTAGGGCCGGACCTGTGTGTCCGCCCAGGAATGTAAACCGGCCCGAAATTCGTCTTGATTAAATCGTGCATTCATCAAAGTCAGGGTGGACACATAGGTCCACCCCAACATGCCGGATATTTCCATGTCATCAACAATTTTCAATCCGTAGGGGCGGACCTGTGTGTCCGCCCATGAATGTAAACCGGCCCGAAATTCGTTTTGATTAAATGGTGCATTCATCAAATTCAGGGTGGACACATAGGTCCACCCCTACATCCCGGATATTTCCATGTCATCAACAATTTTCAATTCGTAGGGGCGGACCTATGTGTCCGCCCATGAATGTAAACCCGCCCGAAATTCGTTTTGATTAAATGGTGCATTTATCAAATTCAGGGTGGACACATAGGTCCACCCCTACATCCGGATATTTCCATGTCATCAACAATTTTCAATCCGTAGGGGCGGACCTATGTGTCCGCCCATGAATGTAAACCGGCCCGAAATTCGTCTTGATTAAATGGTGCATTCATCAAATTCAGGGTGGACACATAGGTCCACCCCTACATCCCGGATATTTCCATGTCATCAACAATTTTCAATTCGTAGGGGCGGACCTATGTGTCCGCCCATGAATGTAAACCCGCCCGAAATTCGTTTTGATTAAATGGTGCATTTATCAAATTCAGGGTGGACACATAGGTCCACCCCTACATCCGGATATTTCCATGTCATCAACAATTTTCAATCCGTAGGGGCGGACCTATGTGTCCGCCCATGAATGTAAACCGGCCCGAAATTCGTCTTGATTAAATGGTGCATTCATCAAATTCAGGGTGGACACATAGGTCCACCCCTACATCCCGGATATTTCCATATCATCAAAAATTTTAAATCCGTAGGGGCGGACCTGTGTGTCCGCCCATGAATGTAAACCGGCCCGAAATTCGTCTTGATTAAATGGTGCATTCATCAAATTCAGGGTGGACACATAGGTCCACCCCTACATGCCGTAATAATTGCGTCTATAAATCACACCAATTTCAACAAGGCCGCTGCCACCATTCCCGCGGTTTCGGTTCTTAAGCGTGTGTTGCCCAACGCTACGGGAGTGTAGCCATTTTCCAAAGCCATTTGTATTTCCTCTTTTGTAAAATCGCCTTCAGGGCCAATGAGGATTAGTTGATTGGTTGATTGGTTGATTAGTTGATCGGTTAACTGGCGCTTTTCCCTTTCCAGGCAATGAGCGATCATTTTTTGACTTTCTATTTTCTCAAAGACTTTGATGCTGTCGGTAAATGAAGCCGTTGTATGCAGCACGGGCATCCAGGCTTGCTGGCTTTGTAACATGGCGCTGATGAGGATCTGTTTCATCCTGTCCAGCCGGAACACCTGGCGCTCGGTACGGTGGCATAAGAGCGGATAAATATCTGTAACGCCAATCTCGGTGGCTTTCTCCAAAAACCATTCGAAACGGGCCGCATTTTTTACCAGCGAGATAGCAATGGCGGTGGTATTTTTTGCCGCCGGTTCATAAGCAATACTTTCAATTTCTACCGCGGTTTTTTTCTTGTGGGCATCCGTAATAAAGGCTTTCGCAACTACTCCTTTTCCATTGGCCAATTGTAACAGTTCCCCTTCCTTCATCCGTAGCACCTGAACGGCATGCCGGCTGGCGGCTTCCTCCAAAAGCAGGCTTTTGGTTTGTTGGTTGAGTTCGTCGGAAAAGAAGAAAGGGATATCCATTTGATTTATGATTTCGGATTTGTGATGTATGATTTGTGAGGTGACAAATTTATAGCGTCTGCGTGTCTGATCAGTACAGCTTTTTTCGCAGGCAGGTGTTGGTATCAAGACATCGAACACGGCAGCACATTCTTCGGCGCTGTTGGATATAAGTTCTAAAACCACAGCCCGATCCCGACCTGGTATTTCCCGACATTGAAATGCCGGAAATGAATGGTTTTGAAATGCTCAAGTATTGCACCGGCTTCGACTTTGAAATTATTTTCACCACCGCGTATAACAAATATGCCATAAAAGCCATACGACACAGCGCCCTTGACTACCTGTTAAAGCCGGTGAATAAAACCGAATTGATACAGGCATTGGAACGGGCCGGGGATAGTAAGAAAATGCATGCCTCATCCAAGATCACCAAACTGCTGGAATCTATTAATGGCGTAAAACCTTCCGAACGGACTGCGCTACCCACGATCGACGGCTTGAATATGGTAGACACGCAGGACATTCTTTACTGCGAATCGGACAATAACTATACCCGGTTTCACCTGCAAAACGGCAAGACGGTATATGTATCCAAAACCCTGAAAAAAGCCGAAGCCCTGTTGCAGTCCAACTCCAATTTCTTCCGCATTCACCACAGCTTTTTGATCAACCTTCGCTATGTACAGCAATATATAAAGGGTGATGGTGGGGAAGTTATGATGGCGAATGGGAAATACCTGCCTGTATCCAGGAATAACCGGCAGGATTTTTTAAACAGGCTGGAGAAGTTGTAGGGATTGAATTATCCGGTTTGTCAACGACTGTACCGGCGGCGCTGCGCAGCGATGTGCAGAAACTGGTGCGTCGGCTGGACCGCCTAAAAACTATAGCTCGCTGTATTTGTGTCACGCCTGGGCCACTCAAATTGTCGTCGGTTGTTTTTGTAAGCAGCTGATTGTATTGCGCTTGCACTTATTGGTACCGCGCTTGGAAAGTTGGGGAGAGGCGATTATATTTGGGTTAGCTACAATACAAAACCCAAATTAAATGAATATCAAAATCGGCAACCAAACCTATTCAATACCTACTATTGCATTAGGTCTGATGCTATCTGCAATCCTAGCACCTTCTGTTAAATACTCTTTGAATCTTTACAATCCTTCGGCAGCTGAATTATTAGTTGCTATTTCTATTGCCCTATTTTCCAGCGTACTATTTCTTTGGATATTGGATGCTACTTCAATTTTAAAGTTTAGATCTGCATGGATTAGTAAATCTATTTATGGTGCAGCAATTGTTTCAGTGATTGGAACTAGTGTGGGTGTTTACAAAGACTATTTTGATCCCAATAAGTATCCATACTCTGGTAAGTGGATAATTAGCGTTCTAAATAAAAATGATTCAAATTTCATTCTAAATAATAATATTGCTTTGGTGTATAGTGAACATTCCAAACTGTACTGGGGATATACAGATATTCAAAAAAATGGAGTTGACTCTTCTGTTGCTATAACTGCAGAAATGATACAATTTGATGAAAAAAGCTACGAAGCGACTTTAAAGTAAAATTTCCTTTCAAAAAAAGACATAATAGTTGGATTGAAATTCGATAAAGGCACTTCCAATCGAGACCTGAAGTTCAACGATAACAAATATCAAATTACTTTGAAAAGACCGAATTATTAACTGCGTACATGTACTGTAGCTACATCAGACTTACTGCTATACTTGCTAACCTTGTATGTAAACTTAATGAACACCAACCTAAACTTATGCATTTTATTAATGTAAGGAATATCCAAATTTTTGAAAATTTTTTTGAGCTTTACGGGGAATCAGTCAATTCATTTTTAACAGAACCCGAAAGTTCGGAAATATGGGTATTTGATTCAAATCATCCTACGTCTGGTTTTATACTTCACTCAAGTGACTATTTCGCTTGCAACCCAAGTTTAATTTTCAAAAATATTGCTATCAATGAGGCAAACTGTGATGAAACTAATTTAATTGAAGGAGAAAGATATGCAATGATTGCGCATGAAATTGGACATCTCTTTGATGCGAGGATATACGAACAAGAAGAATGGCTGCAAAAAGAAATTTCTGCTGATCGTATGGCAGTCACAATTGGCTTAAGTAGCCAATTGATTACCGGTTTAGAAAAAATAAATATGAATATTGAAAGTGATTATTTAAATGAGCAGATCCGTCAAAGAATTGAGGAGCTACGTGCGATCCTTTAAATAAAACCTACATCAAAAAGTCTGTGTACAACAAAAGTATTGCAGCAAACTGGTCTCGGAATTAAAGCTTCAGAAGTTGCGCATTGCTATACTTCAATTCGGGCTGGATGTTTTCCAATTTGGCTTTTGAATTTTATCTTGTACTTTAGTTATTCAATCAGCTATTATTCCCGGCTGGATAATCTTTAATTCCCCACTTAAAGAAATACCAATCGTTAGCTGTAATTTTTAAATGGCATTATGAAACATATTGAAAATCCCGACTGGTATAAATTAATTAAAGCTTTTAAAGCGGCAGAACCACCATATAAAATATCAACAGGTTTGACGATACCTTTCCTGATAGGAGCATATGAATTATTAGGAAGCCCCTTTAGAAGTGTAGAAGATCTAATTTTAACAATTCTCAACTCCGAAATAGATAAGTTTCCCGTAATTCAAAAATGCCATTATATTCAAAAGCATGTTTTGATGGTAGAGGGAAAGGAAATTTGCAATAAGACATACAGAAAGGAAGTCAAGTTCGAAAGTCCAACTGGAAGGAATATTCTTTTTATAAGTAGCAATTCTATTTTACTCGGCAAAGAACTTCCAAAAGTTATTTGGAATTTAAGTACCGAGTATTCTGACCCAATTCGCAAATGCGAATACTCTTGGAGCAACGCTAAAGGCTGGAAATCGTTTGATGAAAAGGAAAAAGAAATAATCAAGAGTATCAAATGAAACTACAGCTAACAGGCCTATTGGTAAAAGCTGGGCTGACCCAACCCGTCCGGCATCTTTCTCAACTTTATTCAGCAGTGGTTCGGGCCTGAACAGCAGCTTTGGGTAGACAAATTAAAGATCAAATTTTATTTCTAATTTCAGCTTTGGTAACCTAGGAAGGACCGCATCGAATCCCAGCCTCACCAGTACCTGTGCATTGTACATCACCTACAAACCCACAAACACGTCGGGTGACGGCACTTTTATGGACTTCACTTAAAACGTCCTCTGGGTAACATAGGCTCAAATCAACTTTTCTTTCTTTTCTTGAAATATTTGTTCTTTTTTACCTTATCAGTATTACGATTATCAGCAATTTCACTTACAGACCACCGCCGAGCTAACCTTATTCTGCTTTTAGAAATCCAGTAATGCGATTTACAATCAAAACTCCAATTGCCAATGGAAGGACTTAGTGAAATTGCCATGCCATCGAAAGCGATTTCCCAGTCAGTTGGAGAAAGTGGTGTTACGACCTTATTGCCACAACCGCATGCACATAAATGAACAGCTGTTCTATATTCAACGGAAATGTAAATAGTACCTTCCTCAATTTCCATTGGGATAAACTCAACAAACTTATGCTTGATTGTCTTCATTAAGTAGTTTGTTAGTGCTGATGAAGAAAAGATTATTGTGCTCTTGTTTCATATCCTGGTAAAAGCCACTCAACTTTTTCCATTTCAAAATTGCAAACATTGCATTAAGGCAGTTAAGGTCTGCAATTTGAATATTGTTTGCATATTCGTTATCATCAAATTCATGTGACCCGATTCGTAAATCCAAGTGATTGCTTTTCATGGTTGACCCAACAGTTACACGAATTGCGCCATTCAAAATATCTTCAAATTTATTTACACCGATTCCAACATCTATAAATGTAACACCCATCGCCAATAATGCTTTTGTGATATTGTAACGAGCTTCATTCCTATCTACACTGATAAAAACATAGCTAAATCCTTTCAACTCGTGGATGTTGGAAGGCATCACATATTTTGCATGTGGTTTTATTCCACTGTGCATATTGGAATATATTTCAAAGTAGTAGTCAACTTTTTTCAATCCGCTTTCTGTTTCCAGTTTTTCAGTTGAGATTGCTCCCGGAGAACGAAATGCATTATGTAGTTGAAAAATATCTCCGTCAAAAATGTGAATCTCCTTTACTGGTGTTTTTGCAATCTGGTCAAGGAGATATGAACCAGTTCCCCCCAATCCGATGATTGCAATTTTTTGATTTTCAAATTTGCGGTTCAAATATTCAATGCCTGCACGAGACGAATTTGTATCGGGATATCTAAAAACTGGTTGCGTAAACACTTCTGTATTGGTCATTTGCTATTTCGTTTAAGTGGTTTTGTTGTTACGGATTCATCAATTGCTTTTGCATGAATGCAAAGTATCTCCGCATAGGTTCTAATTTTTTCGTGGTAGTTGGGATAATTTCCCGTAATGGGCTTACTGGAAAAACAATGTGTTACCAAAATTTCAACAGTCAGCTGTTGCCTTTGATCATTATTAATAATTGAATCAAGGGGAAGCCCTGTTGAATTGCATGGTGTTTCACCACAAAAGTAGATTGTATGGTCAGGCGGTGCTGAAACCTTTGTTGGGCTTGCGTAATTCAATATGCAAATCAAAGTTCCAAAATCAAGTTGCTTTGTAGGAGTTACATAGGGTATTCGGCGGACAACCAAATGTCCGCCTTTTACCTCTATGTCGTACCCATCGTCTTGTAACCGATTTAGATCAGGGTTAAGATTTATCAGTTGCTGTTGCATGAAACACCATTTTATTTTTTACAAAAACTTCCTGACCTGCAAACATTGATCCTTCGGGATTTTGTTTGGGACCATCTTCGTAAGCCACAGTGTAAACCATTGTAGGTTTATCAATATATTGGCCGAAAGCAAGAATGATAACCTCTTTGATACTGATTTTTGATTTGTTCCACTTGTGAGGAGTTCCATTCACAATGATGACCACTTCCTTCGGTGTTGAATAGAAATGCTCAATTTCTGGACGAGCAAGATTCACTTGCTTGTCATCAGCAATCGGTTCATCCTCCCACGGTTTTTTGATAGCAAGGAAAATATCCTCATTTGTGGGGATATTACCGAGGTTACGAATTTCAGCACCAGTAATGTATTGTTGATGCCATTTATACTGCTTGCCGTTGAGGGTAAGGTGTAGAACATGCTTGCCATGTTCATGTTTTTGATTTTTGTCCTTTTCGTTTGACATTGTTTTAAATTTAATTTTTAATGATTACAATCTTTCTACTAAAACCGTTACATACTTTACCTTTGTTAACGGTCTCACATTCACTACCTAAATCGTTACTAACGCTTTTCGGTAGTATGTGTATTACTGTATTTGAATGCCAAGTCAAGCCTTAAATAGCGAACCGACAAAGGATCTTCTGAATTACATTCAGTGGAAGGAAGAATCCGACTATACTGAAACAGCAAAAGAAGCTTTCAGGGTTTTTACTTTTCGCTATCAGTTAGACCTTCAAAAGAAACTTATTCCTATCTGCGCCAACTGGGGCTATGATAAACATGTCGCAAATGAAATAGCTTATGAAACCTTTGCCCGTATTTGGAAATACCCAAACTTTGATGTTTCAAAATCTAATCAGAAGGATTACAATAAAGCCATCACATTTTATCTTTACGGAATTGCTAAACGCCTTTTAGCCGATTATAAGAAAAGTCAAAATGAAGAACCAAATCCATTCACCGGTGATGAAGAAATAATTCGTGATTTTCCCGATCTAGAAAAAATGGAAATAGGCAAGGAAAGAAAAGCAATTCTGAAAGAACGATTTGAGCATATTCAAAAAGCGCTGAATCGTCTTACTCCTAAACACAAAATAATTTACCTTACATACAAACAGTATGAAACAGAAACAAAAGAAGGATTTACACTTCCAAGAAAATTACTGAAAGAAATGCGAGCGGAACTTGACCTAACGCAAAACAGTATTAGAGTTTACAAGAAAGAAGCAATCAATGAAGTTGATAATTATTTAAAAACTAATGGCTCAAAATAAAAAACATATCACACCGGAGAACATAACAGAATGGTTATCTTCTACTGGTTTCCTCTTTCCGAGGAATGAAGTTGAGCTTGAACGATTTGAAAAGCTATACGGCGAGGAAGATTTCGGCTTGACAGGAAAGGAGATTGACCCTGACAAAATCATTAATGACACTTTTAGAGAAAAGAAAACTTTAAAAATGCCTGATGATGTTAAGAAGGAAGATATCAATCCTTATCGTATGGCAGCACGAAATGGAAAAGAGTTGCCCAAGCATATTATGGACAAAATCAAAAAAAATCAAAGCAAGCCAAAGAATGATTCTCCCTCATCGGAAGGCACGAATAAGTAAACTGGCAGAAGATATTGCCCATGAGTTTTCAAGTAAGAATCTTATTTTGATAAATGAGATTGCCAAGTTTGAAGATGTTCCTATTCATTACGACAACTATGAAAATGCTTTTGATGGAATGTTGCTTTTTGATACGGACAGTAGTGACTTTCATATCCACATAAACATTGACAACGGTAATCGCCAAGATTCGAAAAGAGGAAGATTTACCCTAGCACATGAACTGGGCCATTTCTTTTTAGACGAACATCGCTTGGGTTTAAAATACGGCCTACTTGAACCTCATGCTTCATTTCACAACATCAATCAGAAGTCACCGATTGAAGAGGAAGCCGATTACTTTGCAAGTTGTTTACTAATGCCAACAATAAAATTTAAGAATCATTCTTCGGAATACAGAAGGCGAACAGGAAACAGGAGATTTTCATTTGACACAATCAAAGACCTTTCAGAGAGTTTTCAGACAAGTGTTCTTTCAACCTTAATTCGCTTTGGTGAAGTAGGCACACATGAAATATTTGCGATAATTTCAAAAGACAACATTGTAAAGTGGTATGTAAAAAGCTCCGACTTTCCTAATTGGACTTGGAAGTTTAAAGTCGGTGAACCAGTTCCACAAACAACTGTTGCAGGGGAATATTACAACTTGAAAAACCGTAAGTTCTCAACAATTGAACAATTAGATGCGGATGATTGGTTTAAGCCATCAGCAGACGATTACCGAGCAAACAGGCAAATGTATGAGCAGTGTTTTTATTCTGACAGTTACGGTTATGTAATTAGCTTGATTTGGTTTGATTAATTGTGATAAGCTTCATAAGCAGCCACTTCAAGGTTTCAGTCACGTGCCATGAAATTCCGACGTATAGGGCATCTTATCACATAATTCTCTCCAACTAAATTCATGAGGATTGCCACAGCCGGCAAGAACCGGCTTCGCAATGACGGCATTTTTTGGAGGTTGTTGATAAAAGGTAAATAGTAGCAATCAGATGAACGGAGCGTCGCCAATGTCGCCAAATCAAGGCTCAAAAGCTGGGCCCAAAAACAAAACTCCGTGTCTATTTCAAATGCCCGAATGTTGTATCCTGCTACTTGCTACTCACTATTCCCTACTCGCTGCTACTAAAACAACGCATCCTCATCACTTTCCGGGAACCCAGCATCAAAATCGTCCTGCATATCGTTCATCTTGCTGCCTTTCTGGATGTAAAGTGTGGCACCGCCATTATCACCGCCTTGTTCTTCCTTGGCCAGTGGGCGGAAATTGCCGCCGCTGCTTACCGGAGGCAGGCCGGGGCCGTAGCCATTGCTGCCATCGTCTTCGATGAATTTTTGGATGTGGAGTAAGGCACGGAGTTTTATGGTTTCCAGGCTACCGTTACGGTGCTTGGCGATCTTAATCTCGGTTTCACCACGGTTGCTTTCGCCATGCTCGTTTTCGGTTACACCATAATATTCAGGGCGGTAGAGGAACATTACCATGTCCGCATCCTGCTCGATGGCTCCCGATTCACGTAAATCACTTAGCTGTGGCATCTTGTTGCCTTCTTTGCGGCTTTCTACGGCACGACTTAACTGGCTGAGTGCGATCACCGGCACTTTCAATTCCTTCGCCATCTGCTTCAGCGCACGGCTGATGCCGCTGATCTCCTGTTCACGGTTGCCGCGGCTATCGCCACTGCCACTCATGAGCTGCAGGTAATCGATGATGATCATGCCTACCTTGAACTTATTTACCATGCGGCGGCACTTGGCACGCAACTCAAAAATGTTGAGGGCGGCGCTATCGTCAATATAGATCGGGGCGCTTTCCAGGGGCTGCATGCCCTTGGTCAGCAGTTGTTTCATTTCATAATCTTCCAGGCGGCCGCGGCTGATCTTTTCCATGTGGATCTCACTCTGGGCACTCAGGATACGTTGCACCAATTGTGGCGCACTCATTTCCAAACTAAACAGGCCCACACCTACCGGGTTTACCGGGTGCAAAGCTGCGTTACGCGCCAGGTTAAGGGCGAAAGCGGTTTTACCCACAGCCGGCCTGGCCGCAATAATAATAAGATCGGTTGGTTGAAAACCGTTGGTCACCTTATCCAGCGAAGCAAAACCACTGGGCACGCCGGTGATATCATCCTTCTTGTTGCGTAATTCTTCTATGCGGCTGTAGGCCTTGGCCAAAACAGCAGGCAACTCATCAAAGTTTTTCTTGAGGTGGTTATTGGTGATCTCGAACAGTTTGCTCTCCGCATCATCCAGCAGGTCGAATACATCGGTGCTGTCTTCATAGGCGTCATGAATCACTTCGCCACTGATGCGGATCAGTTCGCGTTGAATAAATTTCTGAAGTACGATCCTGGCATGTGCTTCTATATTGGCACTGCTAACTACCGAGTTGGTGAGTTTGGTTACGAAGTAAGGGCCACCTACAATATCGAGTTCTTCCTTGTACCTGAGCTCTTCCACCACGGTTAAAATATCAATGGGGCTGCTTTTGGTTTGCAGGGTTTGCATGGCCGAGAAAATGCGCTGGTGCGCCTCCACGTAAAAACACTGCGGCTTTAGAATTTCCACCACGGTGTCAAAAGCAGATTTTTCCAACATAATGGCTCCCAATACGGCTTCCTCCAAATCTTTAGCTTGTGGCGGCACTTTGCCGTACACCATTGTGCTCAGGTCTACATTTCCTTTTCTGCGTAATTTTCTATCCTTTGCTGTATTGATTATTTCCATTGTGGGTTCAAGCTCCGTTATAATATTGTTTCGAAATTTCTCTTAATTGTTGATTCGTCATTGGGTCATTGAGTCATTGGTCATTAGGTCGGTGGTCACTCATAACTTATTTTATGTAGCGGCTCACATTCCTTTCTGCCCCCGTCCCCTAAAGGGGTGCCTCTGTGTTACAGCTAGCTTTCATTGTCGAAAACCAAAATCAAAAGCCAGCTTCGCCGTGTAATTTATTGTTGCCGCACTTAGCTGCCGTTTTTTAGGGTAAACAAAAAAAATTAGTTACCCACTGCTGCACAGAGGCACCCCTTTAGGGGACCGGGGGCAAAATGACTTGAGTGACTTACCATAAAGAACTTAAAATCGCCGTATTTGCGACTCAACCTAACACACACAACCTCCCCAGGCAATTTTTTTAACCTTCAAAAATGTTTGCTCATTTTCCGGTCCTTTTGCCTTTACACACGCACGACTTCCAGTCTTATTTTTTTGGAAAACCATTCCTTCCCCGGTGCAGATTAACGAATTGTTACCTGCTGCGGGGGGTCGAAGATAGATGGAAAATATCGACACAGAAGTAGCATTTTTTGATTTAATTTATTCATACTGCCATCCACCCGTCATCCACAATTATTCCAGGTTGTCCACCATTATTATGCCATTATCCCCAAAATAATAAATATTTCCGCCACTGTGCGTGGTTTGTTAACAACACCATGTGCTTAAAAATAAATGCCGCTTTTCAGCAGTTTTCCGGGTGATTTTTTCTATTAACATGGCTTATTTTTTTGATAAGGCAGTGGTAGTAAGGCTTTCAGAAAAATGGGATCATTTCACTGAAATTTTTCTTTTGTATACCAGGGAAAAAAGAGTGTTACGGCAGGTTGTCACAAGTAGATGCGGGGGCTGAGGCCGGTAAGTATTTCCGTTGTAAGTATTTTTTTACTTACAAAAGTTTTTATTACAAAATCTGTAAGTATTATTTTACTTACAAAAGTTTTTATTACAAAAACGTAAAAGCATTGATATTTATCGAAATCAACTTTTATTCTGATATGCTGAGGCCCTCACCATAGCCGTCAACTTCAAGAAATGCTCACTGTTTTGTAGTGCCGTAGGCACGGCCGATTTTGTGGCCCCGGATTTTAATCCGGGGTATCCGGGTGAATAGTCGATAGAGCGCCGTAGGTGCGGTGCATATTATCAGCGGCCAGTAAGTACTTTTTGGATGCCAGAAGCCAAAATCGGTCGTGCCTATGGCACTTAATGTCAATAATCATCTTGAAACCCGGCATTGAAATGCCGGGTTTCAAAATCGGCCGTGCCTACGGCACTAATAATCTGTCTATAACCGCTTAAGTTGACGGATATGGTGAGAAACCGACCACGGCATCGGGAATTTCAAAAATGTGGGTGAACCAGGTCATAGTTGCTTACCACGTCTCTTTTTTCGCCGTTTGCTTATCGGTTTTTCCCCTGCCCCACCTAAAAACCTGCCTGATGTAGTAATGAAGTAGCGGCAAAACCGGGGCTGACCTGATCGGTTTCTATATTTATATTCTTGGCCAGTCAGACGGGGTTCCGGCAATTTTCTGTACACAACTGCTTCTCCCATTTTAAAATAATGATCTATGCTTCGCAGCCCTGTTTTCAAAAACTTTTTGCCGTATTTACCCAAAACTCCTATAATGAACCCGGTATTGCTATTCATATTTATCGTGTTTTTTAACCTGCAAGGCATTGGCCAGGGGTTTTTAAGCGTAAAAGGACAGCAGATCGTAAACGAAAAAGGGAACAATGTGATCTTACGCGGAATAGGTCTTGGCGGCTGGATGCTGCAGGAAGGCTATATGCTCAAAGTGAACAAAGAGGCACAGCAATACCGGATCAGGCAGAGAATTGATTCACTGATTGGTGCCGGCAAAACCGCGGAATTTTACGACGCATGGCTGAATAACCATACGCGCAAATCCGATATTGATTCTTTAAAAAGCTGGGGATTTAATTCGGTGCGGCTTCCGATGCACTACAATTTGTACACCCTTCCGGTGGAAGCAGAAAAAACAGCCGGAAAAAACACCTGGCTGAAGAAGGGTTTTGAAATGACCGACAGCCTGTTGTCCTGGTGCCGCAGCAACCAGATATACCTGGTGCTGGATCTGCACGCAGCCCCCGGCGGACAGGGAAATGATAACAATATCTCCGACCGCGATCCATCAAAGCCTTCTTTATGGCAATCGGAAGCCAATCAGCAAAAGACCATTGCGCTTTGGAAAAAACTGGCGGAGCGATACGTCAATGAACCATGGATCGGCGCTTATGATATCATTAATGAACCGAACTGGGGCTTTGACGATTTGGCAAATGATAAAAACGGATTGAAAGAACAGCACAATGCCCCGCTAAAGAAACTGATGATAGACATAACAGCCGCCATCCGCGAGGTAGATAAAAAGCATATTATTATTATTGAAGGAAATGGCTGGGGCAATAATTACAACGGGATTCTGCCACCATGGGATAACAATATGGTATTGAGCTTTCATAAATACTGGAATTACAATAACCAATCGTCGATACAACATATACTGGACACCCGTGCCCAATACAATGTACCGGTATGGCTGGGTGAAACCGGTGAGAACTCCAATGTGTGGTTTACCGAAGCCATCCATCTTTTGGAGCACAATAATATAGGCTGGGCCTGGTGGCCATTGAAGAAAATCGGGATCAACAACCCGCTGGAGATTAAATCGAACCCGGATTACGAAGCTGTCACCGGCTATTTTAACGGGAATGGAAAAAAGCCTTCGCCTGAAACAGCTTACCGGGGGCTGATGGAACTGGCCGCTCATCTTACGACTGAAAAAAATGTGGCGCACCGGGATGTGATCGATGCGATGATCCGCCAGCCTTTTTCATCGCAGGCGATTCCGTTTAAGACCATCATCCTGAACGGCAGCGCAAGGCTGCCGGCTACGGACTATGATCTCGGCAAAAACGGGCAGGCCTATTTTGATATGGATACCGCTGATTATCATATTTCCAACAACGGCAGCCGGGGTGGCAACCGGGGCTGGTCTTATCGGAATGATGGCGTAGACATTCGCAAAGATTCGGCCGGAACTGATTACTATATATCCGATATGGAAAAAGGGGAATGGCTGCAATACACCATCCAGGTAAAAGAACCCGGCGATTATGCGATGCATCTCTACCTGGATGCCGGTAAAAAAGGGGGCCGGGCATCGGTTTTAGTAGACGGCCAGGTTGCTGGTTCATCGATTGAGGTCAGATCTGACAATCCTTCTTTTAAATGGGAATCTTTCCCCATGGGTAACCACCGATTTTCCAAAGGTGCACATGTAATCCGTGTACTGGTGGAGGAAGGGGGTTTTAATTTTAAATCGATTGGGTTTGAGTTGGAGAAGGGGAAAAGGGAGGTGGAGGCGGAAAGGTGACTCCCAACCTACGGAGGGCTAATATTTATTCGGTTAGCGCTGTCTTTTATTCAATTTGGACTGTCGGAGGCCGTGGTCGGTGTCCTATCGACCACTGATTTTAGGCCACATCGCAACTTACCTGCACAGTCATCAACCTAAATTAATTACTGGCTTAAAACGATTTGATATCATTTCAAACAATCATCACAGTCAGTGGTCGGTGAGGACACCGACCACGGCGGCCGCGTATTCTGAAATAGTGGTTGGTGGGAACTTCAATTTCAAATAACACTCGTGCGGTGCATTCCCACCCCCGTTTTTGCCTAGCCGGCAAAAATTCCCCCCGACAGCTGGGGACATATGCGAGGCGGCGGCATTTTCTTTGGACACCAAGTCGCTGTAAAAAGTTCTCCTTTTGTTGCCGGCCATTGAATATTTGAGGCCGTGGTCGGTGTCCTCACCGACCACTGAATTTAGGCCACACCGCAAACTACCTGCACAGTC
>JAZKFT010000004.1:0-58037 GCA_040386335.1 Bacteroidota bacterium | reverse complement strand
TTTTTTGTTGTTCGGTCATGTGTCTAAAAATGGTGGGTTTATTTCGTACAACGTTGAAGCATTGGTGATGTGGCGGTATTCTGTGTTCCGTCTGCCCGGTGTCGCCGCTGGTTAAAGATACAAAAGCTCATTGTTCATTCTTTAGCTTGGCGTTATTCGTCCGCTGGAACTGAAGCTGAAAAGCAAACAAAGGTTGAGAATTAATTCGTTGCCCCGCCATATTACCAATGCAATGTTAGCACCAGTAATTTATCCGTCAACTTGCACACCTGTTTGGGGTTGCCATTCGGTAAAATCAATTGTCACATAGTGCTTTATTTTGCTTGAATATAGCGTCAATGACCAATGAACAGGCTTCCCATCAATGACAGGTAATGAAATTCCGTCAAGTTCTAATTCTTTTTCAAAATCGGTTATTATTGGATTTTTATCACTCCAGCCTTCCAATTCTCTATTTAAGAAGGGAATTATAACGTCTTTCTTTAAGACCGGGTATTTAACACATAACTCCTTATAGAATTCCTTTTGTTCCCCAGTCGGTCCATTTTCATCTGCGTCAAGATTTATTCCGCATTGTTGAAAGTCAAAAGAGATTGTCCCGTCATAAAAGTTTTTTGACTTGTCCCTAAATGTTGTGTATCCCAGTTCGCCAAACAAATCGTCTACAAATTTTG
Organism: Bacteroidota bacterium; assembly: GCA_040386335.1. GTDB lineage: Bacteria > Bacteroidota > Bacteroidia > Chitinophagales > Chitinophagaceae > JAZKFT01. The sequence continues at coordinate 57,363 of JAZKFT010000004.1, read as the reverse complement.
ACTTCCTTTTAAATATGTGAAATAGTCCCATTTTTGTCGGTCGGTATTATTGGTGCTAACGTTTGCATTGTTGGTATTACCCGCAATGTAATCCAAAATTGCATAATGAAAAATGACTGTTCTTCAACGTTTTAGCATTATGATTTTTCAATTGTTTGCAAAAGTGGAATTGCGTCAATCCACAGAATTGTTTGCTTGAAAGGCTGTAGTGTATTACTGGTAGAATGGTAAGCATTATCACCAACTCGACAACAATTCCTGTAAATCCGCCTCTGTCTTAATCACCACTTCTCTTACCTTACTGCCCAGGTTAGGGCCTACCACACCTGCTTGTTCCAACTGGTCCATCAGGCGGCCGGCGCGGTTATAGCCAAGCTTCATGCGGCGCTGAATGAGTGAAGTGGAGCCGGATTGGTTTTGTACAATGAGGCGGGCGGCTTCTTCAAACAGGGGGTCTTTATCACTGAGGTCAAAGTCTTTGGCTTCCTTGTCTTTTTCATCCACGTATTCCGGTAATAAAAAGGCTTCGGGATATCCCCGCTGTTCGCCGATATAGTCGCATACGTGTTCTACTTCAGGCGTGTCAACAAAAGCGCATTGTAAACGGGTGATTTCGCCGTTATAGCTAATCAGCATATCGCCTTTACCAATCAGTTGCTCCGCGCCACCTGCATCCAGGATCGTACGGCTGTCTATTTTAGAACTTACTTTAAAAGCAATACGCGCCGGGAAGTTGGCCTTGATAGTACCCGTGATAATATTCACCGAAGGTCGCTGGGTAGCAATGATCAGGTGTATACCAACTGCACGGGCCAGCTGCGCCAACCGGGCAATCGGCATCTCCACTTCCTTGCCGGCAGTCATGATCAGGTCGGCAAACTCATCTATCACGAGCACAATAAACGGCAGGTATTCGTGACCTTTTTGCGGGTTCAGCCTGCGGGCGGCAAACTTTTCGTTGTATTCTTTAATGTTGCGGGTACCGGCTTCTTTGAGCATATCGTAGCGGCGGTCCATTTCTATACAAAGGGCATTGAGCGTGTACACCACTTTTTTCGTGTCGGTAATAATCGGCTCGTCTTCGCCCGGTAGTTTAGCCAGGAAGTGTTTTTCAATTACCCGGTAAATACTCAATTCCACTTTCTTGGGATCGATGAGTACAAACTTGAGTTGGGATGGATGTTTTTTGTAAAGCAGCGAAATAAGAATGGCATTTAACCCCACCGATTTACCCTGGCCTGTGGCACCCGCCATCAACAGGTGGGGCATGGTGGTAAGGTCCACGATAAAGTTTTCGTTATCTATCTTTTTTCCAATGGCTATCGGCAAGGCATAGTTATTCCGCTGGAATTTTTCGCTGCTCAGCAAGGTCTTCATACTCACCACGGTTTTCTTGTGGTTGGGCACTTCTATACCAATCGTGCCCTTACCCGGAATGGGTGCTATGATGCGTATACCAAGTGCAGAAAGGCTGAGAGCAATATCATCCTCCAGGTTTTTGATGCGGCTGATACGTACGCCCGCAGCTGGTACAATTTCGTACAGCGTAACCGTAGGTCCGACAGTTGCCGAGATGCGCTGGATAGCGATATCGTAATTCTTAAGCGTGTTGATGATCTGGTTTTTGTTGGTCTCCAGTTCAGCAGGGTCGGCTTCAATTTTCTCACCGCCATGGGCTTCCAGCAAATCAAGACCGGGGTAGCGGTAGTCTTTCAGGTCCAGCACAGGGTCGTAGGGTGGCAGGCTTTCTGTTTTTTTACGGGCCAGGTCTTTGGCGGCCTGTGCCTCCACGTCTATTTCCAGTTTGGTATCATCAGCCTTGCGCTTTATTTCCAGCTCCATATCGCTCGCCGGAGGCATATTCCGGGCAGTTTCGGGCGGAATCACTGAAATATGGTCGCTGCTAAATTCATCATCATCCTTACCGGTGTTGATGTCCATCTCCAGCACCGGCGGTTCTGGTTTCTTCCTGTTAATGATGGGTGGTTTAGGTGCGGTCTCCTCATCCCTTTCCGACACACCAAATTCATTTAAAGGATTTTTATCTTCTTCCTGTTTCGGTAAAATCACCACCACATTGCCATCACCTTTCAAAGCATTGCCTTTTATTTCTTCAGGAGGTTCCTGCGCATCCTGGGCATTGTTTCCTGCATACAGATCATTTACGGACAGGTTGGTATTTTCTATCCAAAGTTCTGCGTCTCCAGTTGCTGGCGGGGGATTGATTGCTTCGGCGGTAGCATCCAGGTTCCGGGGCTCCAGTTTTTTTTGCAGCGACGAAAAAGATGGATTGAACTGCCAGATAATATAAGCAAAACCAACCACCAATAGAATGGCGGCTGTGCCGGTAGTGCCCACAAAATTCACCAGCCAATGGCTGATCATATTGCCCACACCACCACCATAAGCAAAATCGGTTTTTTGAAAAATAAAGGCCAGCGCCACGCCAAAAACAAGCAGGCCCGGTAATACATATTTCAGGTTGCGTACCAGGGAAAGTAGTTTTTTGCCGGCCAAAAAATTAATGCCCAGCACAACGAGGGTGGTGCAAAAAAGGTACGACGCCAGTCCGAAACCATTATATACCAGCAAGTGGCCAATATAGGCGCCTAAGCGGCCCAACAGGTTGCTCACCTGTATATTATCGGCAAAAAGAAATTGGGCACCATGTTGCAGCACTTTATCCTGGTCTTCTTTCCAGGTAAAGCAATAGGAAGTGATGGCGAGAAATAAAAAGATGGCCAACAGTATAAAAATGGTACCGGCGATCTTGCGGGTCCGCTCATCTTTTACCACTTCTTTTACCGTTACTTCCACCTCTTTTTCTTCGGTCAATTTATCGGGGCTCGGTTTTTTAGTTCTTGTTTTTGCGCTTTTGGCCATACGGGTCAAAAATAGGAATGTTTGGAGTTTAAAAGGTTTAGGGTTTAAGGTTTAGGGTTTAAGGGTCAAGGTCAAAGGGTCAGGGTTTAGGGTAATGTTGACGGTAGGGTGGTGATGCTATTGGCGGTTCTTAAGTTGCACGTACCAATTTCGTCGTACCACAAAACGAAAAAAGCGGATACATAAATATCCGCTTAATAAAAAATAGCTGAGGAGATGCTATTTTCCGGCTCCTTTTAATTGCTTTATTTCTTCTTTCATTGCTTTGTTCTCGTTGTTTAACTGGAAAACATAGCGGTATAATTCTTCCACTTTTTCAAGCAGTTTGGTTTGCATATCACCCACTACCACTCCTTTTTCCGTTGCAACCTGGCTGGCAGATGGGATATTGGGCAAATGTTTCTGCTGCATTACCTGCTGTTCCAGCAAATCCAGCGACGGCATTTTATAGTTATTTTCAAACACATAGTCGGGCCATGCGCCACTGAGCTGCACTTTTAGTTCTTCGCAAATAATTTTTCCATCTACGGCCATGGAATACCCGGTGGGAACGGTGAGGGAATTACCGCCAACCAAAACAGCACCGTTGATATGCAGTTTAGCATTTGGTGTGTAGGTGCCTATGCCGGTATTGCCCCAGCTTGGCTGGAGTGCTAAATAGTTATTAGCACCGGAATTAGACCAAATTACCAATGAGGTGTCCGTTGGAAATATAGCACCGCCAAATGCCACTTCACCGGTTGTGTATAGGTTAATACCAGTTCCGCCCACGTTTAATACCCGGCCATAGGTACTTCCATTATAACCAATACCCATGCGGCCATCATCCCGCATTCTTAACAGGGTATCTCCTGCAAGATTTCTAAGGGCAAAAGTATTGGAAGTGGAAGTATTGCCAATACCTTTTACTTCCAACCTGGCAAGTGGTACTGCCGGACCGCTAAAACCGCCCAGCCCCACGTTTCCATTCTGACTAAAATAATGACGAGGTGTTGTTGTAGTACCGCCATCTGTCGTAGTATACCACCTCAGGTCAGCACCCCCGCCGGTCGTGGCCATTTGCCATTCGTTACTGCCCTGGTAGCCAAACCTGATAAGTCCTGAACTTGATTGTACAAATAGGTCGCCGCCGTTAATATGTGTTAGGTATGCCGGATTTGTAGTGCCGATACCCACCTGGCCAGCTGCGTTTACTGTGAGCTTTGGTATGGCTTGTACGGTAAGGTGCAGTTTACCGGTAGTGTTGCCCGCACCGGTACCAAAGTCTACATCCTCAGCTGCGCCTGAGTATGAACCCCAATAGCCCCGGTAGACATCTCCTTCAATAATACCCATGTACATCGGAGCGGTTCCGTTAAACTGTGCTACGTAGTTGGATGTGGTTTTTACATCAAGTCTGGCAGCGGGTGTAGTTGTTCCTATACCGACATTTTGTGCTGATACAGATTGTAGAGCTAAAAAACCAGTAATAAGGGGGAGCAGTTTTTTCATTGCAGTGGTTTTGAATTGAATCCAAATCTACAAAAACCGTTTGACTAATAAAAGTGGAATGATAATTACGTGGTTTACGTAGAGTAAACAGTGAAACAGAAAGATTTTATGTTGATTTGGATTCAATTCAATTTTCAACCATTGCTATTTATTTTATTCAGGTACATATTCCTGGAAATGCACCATGCGGCCATCTTTGAACAATTGTATATAGTAAAACCCGCCGCCAATTTGAGCAGCACCTGCCACATTGAAACTATGTGTGCCGGCTGCCAGGTTAATGGATGGAGATAGAACTGCTGCTACACTTCCATCGCCTTTTGCAAGCCTTATGGCATATGCTCCCGCTGTTGCTACCGAAATTTCAACAGTTTTGTTTTTGTTGTCGATATCAGTAAAATGGGCATAAGGCCATCTTTTTCCGTCTTCTGCTGCTATAAAAGCCGTTTCCATAGATATGGTTTCAGTTAACGATTGGGCCGTACCAAATTGTACGCCGCCACTGCCGCAAGGGCCATAATACGCCTTAAAAAGATTACCTGATTTTGCTTCAAAACCTTCAGTAAGGGTTACATTGTCCACACCTTTCATCAGCACATTGGTTCCCTGTCCGCCGGTTACAGTTGCTGATGAGGAGATAGCATCGTACTCATAAAACCGGTTTCCACTAAGCGTACCGCTGACTATCAATGTTCCGGATGTCCGGCACGTTCTATAAAAACTATCGATAAAATTCCCCCTGCCAAAAGTACATGCAATGATGGTGCTGTCAGTGTTATTGGCCATTAATTCGCTTACGGGTGTTTTGGGAAGTCCGTTCAGATAGGGCTGCCAGTCACTTTCACCGCTGGGGCGAACAAATACACCAATATCAGTACCTACGTATACGGTATTTCGTAAATCCAGTGTAATGCTATGGCAGGCCACATTAGGAAGGCTGCCGCTGAGATTGCTCCAGTTTCTGCCACTATCGCTGCTGTAATACACTTTTTTGTCTTCCGTGTAACCTCCAAAACAGGCCCAGATGACCGTGCTGTTGCTGGGCCTGGAATCCAGGTCGGTAATATTCACACCTGTTGGCCAGCCTGGATTTCCGCTGATGGCACTCCAGTTTACTCCCTTATCGTCGCTGCGCCAAAGGGCAGTTCCGCTGCCGGCATATACCCGGTTACTGTTGCTCTGGCAGGTGGTTAATACCCTGTTCCCTGAAGGCGTAGTTTCTTCAATCCAACTGGTGCCTCTATTTGTACTTCTGAATACACTGGCGCTTCCACCGGCCAATATATCGTTGTCGTCGCCAAAACTCCGGGCCAGTTGGGGGAATGTGCCTACACCGGTAGGTGTAATGCTTGTTCTTGTAAGGCCACCATCTGTTGTACGGCTTACACTACCATTTGCCACGTACACAATGTCCAGAATGTTGTTCTGATCAATGACGCAATCAAAGCCATCAGCACCGTAGATATGCCTGAGGGTATTGGTGGCGCCATATTTTACATTGGTGCCATTGTCCTGGGTGCCGTTGGCCATCAGGTCACTGTTGGGCTCGTACCAGTCGGCATGATAAGTGGCCATGATTTGCAGGCCGCCGGAGATGAAATCCCAATCCACGCCATCGTTCAGGCTGATGCCCACACCACCATCAGACACAGCAAAAATTTTATTGATATTATTGGGGTGGTAGGTGAGATTGTGCACATCGGCATGTACGTATTCCGTGGCAGATGCTACATTGTCCTGCCAGTAAGTTTCATTTACCATGGTCGTTCCACCATTGGTACTGCGCCAGATATTGATGCCGCAAGTAATTATTTCATCTGCATCGTTGGGGTCCACTTCTATGCCAAGGTCGTATCCAGCCTGGTCTTCGTCGTCAGATCCATTGGTGGGGTAGCCCAAAATATTCGGTGTTGTAGTCCGTAAGGAAAAATCCTCTCCGCTATTGGTACTGCGATACACCCCCCTAAAACTACCGGCACCAGTTGCCGGGCCACATAGCAGGTATACATATGTGTTGTTAGCCGCAGAAACACCAATGGCCAGCCGTGAAGCAGTACCGGGGTCTCCGGATATACCGGCATTGCTCCATGTGGCACCGCTATTGGTACTCTTCCAAAATGGGTCGGAACCACCACGGGCAACCGCATACATCGTAGACGCTATACCGGGTCTGAATTCAATGTCGGTAAAGTTACCCACCTGTTCCAGTGTCCAGGTAGTACCGCTATTGGTGGTGCGGTAAATGCCATCGGTTGTGGCGGCAAATAACGTGCTGCTGATGGTGGGGTGCTGTATTAGTTTATAGCCATAAAACGCTCCTACGGTCGAAGGAAAAGTACCGGTTTGGTTCCAGGTGTCACCTCCATCGGTTGATTTTAACACCCCGACAGATTGTTGCAAAAATCCGTAGGATGAAACAAAGCCACCACCGCTGGCATCACCATCGCCGGTAAGTACATAAATAGTATTGGCGTTGTTGTAGTCCACCACTATGCCACTAACAGAACCTGATGGTATATCGTCGCTCAATGCAGACCAACTGGAGCCATTGTTGGTGCTTCTCCAGATACCGCCCTGGGGCATTCCGATAAAGAGTGTGTTTTCGTCGGTGGGGTGAAAGGCAATACAATTTACCCTTCCGAAGCCGCTGTTATAGCCGGTGCCGTAACGGGTAATGGCCGATGGACCAAAGTTGGACCATGAACCATAGGAGAAGTTTTGTAAAGCGTTAGTATTAAAATATTGTGGGTGAGCGGCTTTGTAGTCGTTCAGCCCCTGCATCATTTTTTTGTTTGCGTCAGGATCAATATTTCCATTGGCATCCAGCCTCGATGCATTCAGGTATTCAAAGCGTTTCCAGTGGATATAGGCGTTTTCAAATTCTTCTCCTTCCTGGTTGTTTTTCAATAGTGGTGAACGGCCAAAATCGTAAAACAAATCCACTTCTTTCATAATATCCACCAGTTTTGTTTTTCCTGCAAGCCTTTGCTGTAATGAGGCGGGTACTTTTTGGCTCCAGGCAAGAACTGAAAAATTGACGAACAGAAGTGTTACGATTAGCCGGTAAAATTGCGTTTTCATAACAGTCAGTTGTTTAGTTAATAATAGAGGTTCAGTCGCTCATACCGGTATTATTGAACTATTTGCTGTACTTGTTTTTTTAATGTGGATAGCTCTTCTTTCAGGGCTTTGTTTTCCTTGCTTATTTCCTTATTTTCTTTGTTCATCTGGAACATATAACGGTACATTTCTTCTATTTTTTCCAGCATACGCCTTTGCATATCGCCCAGTTCGATGCCTTGTTGTGCTTTAACATCGGCGGCGGATGGAATACCGGTCAGGTGCTTTTCGGCCATCACTTTTGCTTCTACAGTTTCTAAAGAGGGCAGGTTGTAATCATCTTCAAATACATAGTCGGGCCAGGCTGCACTGGACTGTACTTTCAGTTCTTCACAAATAACCTTGCCATCAATGCTTAGTTTGTAACCAACGGCCGGGGTTATGCTACTGCTGCCAAACACCACATTTCCGGTAACATGCAAAGGAGCTTTTGGTACAGACGTTCCAATGCCCAACTGACCGCTGCTGTCTATGGTAAGTGCAAGTACCTGACCTGCGCTGGCATCTGCCGACCCGGAGGTACTTGTATAGTAATAATACAATTTGCCTGTAGCCGGGGCATAATTCCAATAGGCACCATAGCCGGTACCCATATATTTAAGGCCGCTTTGATAGCGAAGGTTAAACCCCAAAGAGGCATTTGTGCTGGCAACAAAAGCACTTATACCGGGTTGGTTGCTGCCGGCAGCAGCAATAAACTGGGTGTTCCCTGCAGGTTCATGAATCTGCAGTTTTGCCTCTGATGGTGAAGTGGTGCCAATACCAATATTACCATCGGCCTGCATTGTAAAAATGTTACTGAACGCTACCGCCCCACCAGGCGCGCCGATTGCCGAAGACGAGTAGTAGTGCATTTTTCCGTCGTTAGGGGTATACCATAATAAACCCCCATACCCGGCTCCCTTAAATTTATATCCACCACCATTATAAGTCATGTTGAAACCAATGGCCGGCCTGTTATTTTCTACAATCATGGCTGCAGTGGTAGTGCCATTTGTAAATGAGGCTAAGGTGGAAGAAGTTACCGCATTTTCTACTTGTAGTTTACCATCAGTTGGTGTTACTGTGCCAATGCCCACATTGTTTTGAGCGAATACAAAATTGCCGGAAATGGCAAGGATGATGAACGAGAATAATTTTTTCATGATTATTTGCATTTTTAGGTGATAACAAAATAGACAAAATAGGTGTAAACTGCAAGTGTTGTTTATTGAACGGTAGCAGTAATTAAGGCAACAGATGTCCCGGTGGAAAAACAGGCAAGGGTATTATATATTTTTAACTTGTAGAACTAAAACGCCGATTAGCCCGGGGCAGCCACTGCTGTTAAAGTGTAGATTTTTCCAGCCTTTTTTCCAACAATTCCATTTTAGCTTTTAGTGCTTTGTTTTCATTATTTACCTGGAAAATATAGCGGTACATTTCCTCCATTTTTTCTAGCATCCGCTTTTGCATATCGCCTATTTCTATGCCCTGCTGCGCTTTTACATCGGCGGCTGAAGGAATATTTGGTAAATGTTTTTCTTCCATCACCTTTTTCTCAAGCCTTTCAAGAGAGGGGAGTTCGTAACTGTCTTCAAAAACGTAGTCGGGCCAGGAGGTATTTACCTGCACTTTTAGTTCTTCGCAGATCACTTTGCCGTCTATACTCAGAATATAACCCAAAGCAGGAGTCGTAGAACTGGTACCTATTATCATGCTATTAGCCACATGTAACCTGGCTTTAGGTGCTGTAGTTCCGATGCCCAGGTATCCATTGCTGTCAATGGCCACTGAGTTGGGGTTAAAAGTGGTGAATTCGCCCGGATTGCCTTTTATTAGAGAGGTAGAAAAATAGAGAGTGCCTGATGAGGGAGAATACTGTATGACAGAACCGTAACCTGCGCCTATAAACCGGAAAGCACCATTTACATTATAGAGATTAAATCCTAAAGTAGGGGAAAGGCCTAATGGAACGGATTGACTGATACCTGCTGTGTTTGGACCTCCGTTGGTAATAAGTTGCGTACCGCTGCCTTCAATTTGTAATTTGGCCAATGTTGGGGTTATTGTGCCAATGCCTACATTTTGTGCATGACCACATATGGCTGCTGCAAAGCAAATAAAGAGTGGTAAGGTCTTTTTCATTGCATTTAGTTTGATAGGCGAAAATTAGCCAAAGAAGACAGACGCTGCCCTTATGAATGATTGTATAGGGCTTTTGAAATAGAATTTTCTGCTTCGTTTTTTCAGCAAAAAATGCACCAGTTGTGAATACAGCAACCTAATCCAGGCAATGGCAGGCAATACACCAGCCTTCGATCCGTTTAACTAAAGACCTTTTCTTATTATCTTTTCAAAAAAACAGCACTATGCGCCTGAAGTCATTCATACTTTTTTCGTTCATTATTGCCCTGTCTTTTTCCTGCAAGAAAAAAACTTCTGACACAGACGCCATTGTAGCAGCGCTTACGATTTCCAATGTGAGTTATGGTGCCAGTGCCCAGCAGAATATGGATGTATACCTTCCTGCCAACCGAAGCGTTGCGGCTACGAAACTTATCATTATGATCCACGGTGGTGGATGGACAAGCGGCGACAAGGCTGATTTTGCTCAAATTGTCGATACTTTAAAAAGAAGGCTGCCTGAATATGCCATCATCAATATCAATTACCGGCTTTCCGCCAATCCAAATAACCTCTTTCCAACCCAGGAAAATGATGTAAAGGCTGCGGTGCAGTTTATACTTGGGAAAACGGATGCCTATCTCATCAGCAATAAGTATGTCATCGTAGGCGCCAGCGCAGGCGGGCACCTTGCCATGTTGCAGGCTTATAAGAATTCTACTGTTAAGCCGGGAGCAGTGGTTTCTTTTTTTGGCATCAGTGATATGGCTGCGATGTATAATAGCCCGGTGGGTGGCAACCCGCTTATTTCTCTTTCGGTGGCGGCGGCGGTCGGTAAAACACCTGCGCAGGATCCGGCGCTTTATGCCAGCAGCAGCCCGATCAATTATATTAATGCCGCCAGCGCCATACCTACTATCTTTTTTCATGGAGGTGCAGATCCGCTGGTGGGTCCGGCACAAAGCACGGTAGCCAGGGATAAACTATTGTCGGTTGGGGTGGCAGCCCAGTATGTTTTATACGCAAGCGGAGGCCACGGCGATTGGAATGCAGCTACCTATACTGACGCTTTTAATAAGGTGGAAGCGTTTATAAAAATGTACAATTAGCCTCCCCAAACCCCTCCGGCGGAGGGGCTTAAAACCGTGTATTTTTCGGTAAGCTCAAAATTATTTTAGGCTGACGCCCTTCCTTTGGATGGGATGGGGAGACTTCTTTTGTAGACAGGAATGCCAGGTTATTTTGAAGCTACCTTATGAAACCGTTGCAATTCGGCCAGTTCAGCGGGGGTAAGCGGCACATTATTATCATACTTGTTTTTGTAAGCCAATGCCGCCTTATGCTGTGGATATTTATAGAGGATGTCCGCGATCAGGTTACCGGTGGTTTCATCTTTTTTGTACAGGGGCGTGGGAAATCTTGGCAAAGATTTTTGCCGCTCCGGTAGTTTTAAAATGATGGCTTCAAGGGTGGCCATTTTACCAACGGGTATATTGGTGGCTTTTGATGCTTTGCTGTATAAGCCCTCAAGTTGCTTTTTGGTTAGAAACCCCCGGTCCTGGTATTGCTGGTGGAGACTTTGCAAAAAAGGCGCGGCCGGAAATGCTTCCAGCGCGCCTTTCAGCACGTCCAATATCACGTCTACTTCGGGCTTTTTTTGGAGCATGGGTAGTTAGTTGATTTGTTTATTGGTTTACTGGTTTAATGGTTCACCCATTCACAAATCCAATTGTACTTGTCACTTTCAATTCGTTTCTTTTTTTAAATAAACTACCCTCTTTTCTGCTCCTTCGCCCAGGCATCTTTTAACGTAACCGTGCGATTAAAAATTAAATTATTCTCCGTTGAATCCTTGTCCAAAGTAAAATATCCTTTCCTGATAAATTGGTAAGGTTCGCCAGTTAAAGCAGCTGCCAGTGCAGGTTCTATGTATGCAGATGGAATTACCTGCAGGCTTTCCGGGTTGATATGATCTTTAAAATCGCCTTCAGCATCGGCCACATTTTCTACTTTAAACAGGCGGTCGTAGAGGCGTATTTCGGCCTTAGCCGCATGCGCCACGCTTATCCAGTGGATGGTGCCTTTTACCACCAGTCCGCTTTTATCGCCGCCACTTTTACTTTCAGGTAAATATTCGCACAACACTTCTGTTATAGTACCATTTTCATCTTTATTAAAGCCGGTGCAGGTTACGATATACGCACTTTTTAAGCGAACAGATAAGCCAACGCCCAGCCGGAAAAATTTCTTCGGCGGAACTTCCATAAAATCTTCCCTTTCAATCCAAAGCTCTTTGCTGAAAGGCAATTCCCTGCTGCCACCGCCATCTTCAGCCTCGGGGTTGTTTTCACCCACCAGTGTTTCCACCTGGTCTGGGTAATTGGTGATGACCAGTTTGATCGGATCGAGAACGGCCATGCGACGGACGGCAATCTTGTTGAGGTGTTCCCGTACACAAAATTCCAGCAGGCTAAAATCGATGATATTTTCCCGCTTTTGTACACCGATGCGGTCGCAAAAATCCCTGATACTTTCGGGGGTAAAGCCCCGGCGGCGGAAACCACTGATGGTGGGCATCCGCGGGTCGTCCCAGCTGGTAACATGTCCTTCGTTTACCAATTGCAGCAACTTCCTTTTGCTCATAACGGTATAGGTCATATTGAGCCTTGCAAACTCGTATTGTTTGCTGGGGAAAATGTTGAGGTGCTCAATAAACCAGTTATACAAATCCCGGTGCGGGATAAATTCAAGCGTACAAATACTATGGGTAATATTTTCAATGCTGTCGCTTTGGCCATGGGCGAAATCGTACATGGGGTAAATACACCAGGCATCGCCGGTACGATGGTGATGCGCATGTTTAATGCGGTACATCAGCGGGTCGCGGAGGTGCATATTGGGGGAGGAGAGGTCGCCTTTGGCACGGAGCACTTTTTCACCATCCTGGTATTTTCCTTCCCTCATTTCAGCAAAAAGCCGGAGGTTTTCTTCTACGCTGCGGCTACGGTTTGGTGTAGGAGTACCCGGTACGGTAGGGCTGCCTTTTTGTTTGGCTATTTCTTCGGCCGTTGAGTCATCTACATATGCTAATTCTTTGCTGATAAGGGTTACAGCAAAATGGTACAGTTGCTCAAAATAATCGGAAGCGTACAGTTCCTGTGCCCAGCTAAAGCCCAGCCAGGCAATATCTTCTTTAATACTGTCTACATATTCTGTTTCTTCCGTTACAGGGTTGGTATCATCGAACCTGAGATTGGTTTTACCACCGTATTTTTTGGCCAGGCCAAAATTTAAACAAATGCTCTTCGCGTGGCCAATGTGCAGGTAACCATTGGGTTCCGGCGGAAAACGGGTAAGAATATTGGTATGTTTTCCACTTTCCAGGTCTGCTTCAACTATTTCTTCAATAAAATTCAGGCTCTTTTCTTCGGACATTTCAATGTTTATGTTGGATTGCGAAAATAATGATTGTTGGTAAAGGCATCATCATACATTACAGAAGCAAATGTGCGGGCAAAAGAAAGGGTATGCAAAATACTGCATACCCTAACCCTGTTAACCAAACCCAAACCCAGGTTTATTAGTGATTCACGCTATCCTTTACCAACTCAATGATGCCAATGTCCACCGGCAGGATATCTGATACCACTACATCATCTTTTGCTGCGTTTCTATATGGTTTTTTGGCTTCAATAATAACCCGGTAAGCGCCCATTTTCACATTCCTGATTTCGTAGGCGCCATTTTTGGGATTGATATCTGTCCTGAATGTATCCGTACCAGCTATGGCCCAGGCTCTTAATCCAGCTTCAGCGGGAGAGACCGTACCTCTTATAATGCCGGTTTGAAAGGTGGTAAAGGCAAAAAAGCCAATTGCACAAATAAGGAGGATGAATATGGTGATCTTGTTTTTTATGGCGTTCATAAAAGAAATTTTAATGGTTAGATAAATGAGCTATAACCATCCATGCTGAACAGTCACTGTATATTTTTCAATGACCGTGCCAACTTGTTCCATTTCTTTTTGGGTAACGTTAACATTTGGGGGGCGATATTCAAATAGGTGCTTTAAATGGAACGGGCGGAGCATCAACCAGTCGAATCGACAGCAGGGAATAAAACAAAAAAATATCGGTTAGGAGTTAGACGCCAGCATGGCGTCTCTACCCGTAACCGATAAATGGTTGGATCAACCAATCAACCAATCAACTAACTGACATATTCACTTAACTCCAGCCAGCGCATTTCTTTCGCTTCCAACAGACTGGTGATCTCAGCGATGCGGTTGGCCATTGCTTGTAATTCATCATAATTGGTAATGCCATTATTCATTTTTTCACCAATCGCAGCCTTTTCTTTCTCAAGCGCAGGCATTTCTTTTTCCAGCATTTCAAATTCCCTTTTTTCTTTAAATGAGAATTTCTTTTTTGGTGTCTCCGCGATCGATTCGGGTGCTTTTATCGACACATCTTCTGCCCCGATATTGCTGCCGCCGGTTAGGTCGCTGCGGTTCAATTTGGGTTTGTCGTCTTTCTCTTTGGCATCTTCTTCTATGCGGTATTGGGTGTAGTTCCCCGGGAAATCTCTCACAATACCATCGCCATCAAATACGAATAAATGGTCCACCAGTTTATCCATAAAGTAACGGTCATGACTTACGATCAACACGCAACCCTGGTAATTCATCAGGAAGTTTTCCAGTACCCCCAGTGTTGGCAGGTCGAGGTCGTTGGTAGGTTCATCCAGTATTAAGAAGTTGGGATTTTTAAAGAGTAAGGTGAGCAATTGCAGCCGCCGCTTTTCGCCACCGCTGAGTGATGATAAAAAGGTGTACTGCTTGTCACCCATAAACAAGAACAGCTCTAAAAATTTTGCTGCTGTTAGCACGCCGCCATCTGCAAGGGGAAATGTTTCGGCAAAAGTTTTTACGTATTCTATTACCCGCATATCATGCTTAAACTCAAGCCCACTCTGATTGTAGTATCCAAAGACTACTGTATCACCGATGTTTATTTTTCCACTATCAGGTTCGGCCAGGCCTTGTAAAATATCGAGAAAAGTGGATTTGCCTACGCCATTTTTACCTACAATACCTATGCGCTCGCCTTTGCTAAATGTATAATCGAAACCCTTCAAAATCTTAAGATCGCCAAATGACTTGTACACTTTTTTTGCCTCGATTACTTTGCCACCAATGCGGTTCATTTTCATTTGCAACTGCATCTGGTCGTCTACTATTTTTTGCTTGGCTCTTTTTTCTACTTCGTAAAAATTATCCTGCCTGCTTTTACTTTTTGTGGTCCGGGCCTTGGGTTGCTTGCGCATCCAGGCCAGCTCTTTTCTAAACTCATTTTTAGCCTTGTCTATACTGCTGAGTTCGCTATCAATTCTTGCTGCTTTTTTCTCCAGGTAGTTGGCATAATCACCGGTGTAGGTGTAAATTTTTTCACGCTCCATCTCCCATATCTCCTCGCTTACGGCATCCAGGAAGTAACGGTCATGGGTTACCATCAGCAGCGTAACATATTCACCATTTAAATAATTTTCCAGCCACTCGATCATTTCCACATCCAGGTGGTTGGTAGGTTCATCCATGATCAGCAAGGCATGGCTGTTCTCAAAACCAATGTCAATAAGGGTTTTGGCCAATGCCACCCTTTTGCGCTGGCCACCGCTGAGGCTGCCCACTTTCTGATCCAGGTGGTGAATGTTGAGTTTTGTTAATATCTGCTTCACCTTGGCGTCAAAATCCCAGGCATTCAGTTCATCCATTTTATGCAGGGCTTCGGTGATGGCGTCTGCGTCTTCATGTTCACTAACCAGCTCATAGTCGCGTATGGCATTCAATACCGGGTGATCGTGTTCAAAAATATTTTCAGCGATGGTTTTTCCTTCCTTAAACTGCGGGTCCTGTTCAAACAGTACCACATTCACATCTTTGTGAATCCAAACTTTCCCTTCGTCTGCGGTTTCCTTACCGGCCAGTATGCGTAGCAGGGTCGATTTGCCGGTTCCATTGCGGGCTATCAAGGCAATTTTTTCTCCTTCATTTATCTCAAAAGAAATATTGGAAAACAGTGGCGTGATGCCATAGGATTTAGTGAGGTCTTTAATTGAAACGTAATGCAAGATTTGTGATTTATGATGTATGATTTATGATGTGCCGTGGGGTCGATGAGGGAATGAGTAATGAGTAAAGAGTGATGAGTGATGCGTGTGTTATTGGACCCTGGCTATTTTCTCTTAATTATTTTTATTATGCGTTTGGTGCCGGGCAGTTTTGCTACTATTTGGCAACATTGGCGAACTGTTCCTCCTTTAGTGTGGGCTCCGTTGAAATGAAGTAGTTCTATCTACCTATTTCTTGTCTTCAAAAACAAAATCCTGGTGTTTTGGTATTTGGCCAAACACCTTAATCAAAAACTCGTCGGGTTGGTAGAGTTTTCTTTTTACCGTGTCCAGCCAGGCACCATCTACAGTGATAAAGGCCGCAAGCGTGTCGCCATTTTTCCATAGTTCATGAACAATGGTCCAGCGGCTATAATCGGGCCTGGCTTTTACCAATGCAGTGGTGATCTCCAGTTTATCGCCAAAATGGATCTCTTTTTTAAACAGGCATTCTTCACGAAAAATAATGGGGCCAAAGTTTTTCGACGCCAGTACCTGCATCGTCAACCCGGTTTCTGTAAAAAAAGAAATGCGGGCGTAGGCCCCGTAATCGTAGTATACTGAATGACGGAGGTGAAAGTTGGGATCCAGGTCGCTCCAGCGGATATCCAGCTGTTTTGAAAAATGATTCATTTTTTGTCTTGATTTGTAAAAGAGGATCTAAAAAGCTGCTTTCTACATCCCCGGAATAGCTGCAAATAAAAATTGCGGCCCCGGTATTTCTACATGGGGCCGCAATTTACTCTATTTGACCTACAACAAGGTTGTAAGGGTTATCCGCCTCCCTGCGAAGGATTTGTTTTTAATTTTTTTACACCCGGTAGCGGAAGCGGTAATTTTTTATCGGTTGACGTTCCATCGGTTTTTAAACCACCTGCCCCTGTGGCGGGTTCGTCTCCTCCCTGGGGATTGATATTGTTACCCGACTGCTCCACCGTTATTTTGTTGGTAGAAGGCAATAGCTTTAATGGCCTGGGAGGTGTTCCGGAACCGGTGCATCCCTGTAAATATGCCTCGAATTTTGTTCCCGCCTTCGCTTCAAAGCCGGGGCTTAACAAAATGCTGCCACCGGAATTATAACCCACCGAAGTGCCCTCACCACCCCAGATATACTGGGTAGAGGAAAGCTCAGTGGATACTTCGCTGTACTCAAGGCCGCTCACACTGCCGGTTAACGCTGCCGATGTAGCGCACCCGGTATAGGTCTCTGTATAAAAAACACCCCTGCCGAATGTAGCTGCATATATTCTGTCGGTAGCTATGGCATTATTTATTTCAAGGTCGTACACCCTGGTAACCGGCAGGCCATTGGAGTACATGATCCAGTTGACCCTGTTATCGTTGGTTACGAACACGCCTATATCGGTGCCCACATAAATAGAGTTGGCCGCATCGCTGTTCATAACAATACAATTGATGGGCACATTGGGCAGGTTGCGTACAATGGAGGTCCAGGTAGGGCTCGCTACGTTGGCATTAAAAGTTTCGTACACTTTTTGTGTGGAAGTATACCCGCCCACAGAAAGTACCACATGGCTGGAATTATTGGGATCTACTGCCAGTTCGGTAATATTTAACGACGGCAGGCTACCTGTAATGGTTGTTGTGGACCACACACCGCCGCTTAAATTAAAGCGCTTCACCGATGCGCCATCGGTGGCATACAAAATGGTATTGTCGCTAGGGGCAAATTCCAGCGATTCAATAGCACTGCCAAACGATGTGGTGATGGTGCTCCAGGAGCCACCGGAACCCGATGCTGTATGGTAGTCAATATTGACATACCCTATATAAATGTGGGTACTAAATCCCGGCCTCAACACGGCAGGGGTTGTCCAATTGCCAGGCCCACTCCTGATAAAAGTGTTACTGGTGCCGCCATCATCACTCCTGGAAAAATTTCCGTTCTGACTGGAAAGATAGATCACATTGGTATTGGAGGGATTGATAACCGATTCCATACCGTCGCCGCCTCCAATACTCAGGTATTGTGCTCCTGTATTGCGGTAAGTGCCGTTGTCCTGCAGACCAGTGGTTACAAATGCTGCCGAAGCTGTAGGATCAACAGCCAGGCGATAACATTGACTGGTTTGCATATTGGTCATCAGGCTTGTCCACGTATCGGTGCTGCGGGTCATGCGATAAATACCGCCATCACCGGCAGCATACAAATAGGTACCGTCGCATTTCAGTTCAAAAATATCGGCATGACTAAAGTCGGAGACGCTGCTGCTGAACCAGTTGGAAATTTGTGTCCATCCGGTACCGCCGTTGGTGCTTTTGTAAATATCCAATCCTCCCACATACAGGTCTTCTGTATTAGTGGGCGATACATCGATACAGATATTGCGCCAGGACTGACTGCCCAACACATTTGGTGTGGTGCTGCGAAGCGAAAAACTGGTGCCGCTATTGGTACTGCGGTACAGGGCCTGGAAACTGGTACCGTTACCATAAAGCAGGTAGATATAGGCGCTGTTTGCAGCCGTAACACCAATCTGTATCCTGCCCCCGGTAGTGGGCAATCCGGCTGTGGCCCTGTCTATCCTTAAAAAAGTTAAACCACCGTCGGTACTCTTGTAAAAATAAGGACCATTGCTGGTAGCATACATGTTAGTAGTGCTGCCTGGCTGGTATACAATATCGTAAGCGTTGGTGGATATATTGGTTTGTGCGCCACCAGCAGTTAAGTAATAAGTTACCAGGGTCCAGGTGGTTCCTCCATCAGCTGTGCGGAACAGTCCATTATCTGTACATGCCCATACAATACTTGAATTACCGGGGTGTACCAGCAATTTATAGCCTTTCACGCCACCGCTTTCAGGAAAGCTAAGACCAGTTTTAAACCAGGTTGTTCCTGCATCAGTACTCTTAAGCACACCGGTACTACGATAGCCGGAAGCGCCACCTACCGCACCGGTTAGGGCATACATAATATTAGTATTGGTAGGTGCAATTTCTATATCCTGAACGGCCAGGTTGGGAATCCCATCGGTTTTGGCTGTCCAGTTATAAGTGCTGCCGCCTACAAAATCGCCAAACCACATGCCACCGCCGGGTGTGCTTACCCATATATCGCTGCCCACAAAATCAACACTGCTGGTGCGGCCTACACCATTTTGTGCATCGCCGGCCTGAATGGTGGGATTGGGCTGGCCAAGTGGCACCCAGTTGGAAACACCCGCCTGTACTGCATCGATCTGGGCATTTTTAGACTTGTAATTATCCAGTGCCTGCTGGTTGTTCTTTACAAAATCCGGCAGGGTTCCATCGGCACTGATATTGCTTTTTACCATTGCTTTCCAGCGGTTGTACTCCTTCCAGCCGGTTCCTTCTTTACCATACTGTGCAAAAAAGGCGTCTGCTTTTTGGGTGATCACAAAATAATTGTTGCTGGGTTCTTTTAAAATGTCCCCGATGTTAACTCTTTGAGACATTGCTGCATGGAAGGTGCCGAAATAAAAACCTGCCAAAACTGCGAGGTATTTTAAGTGCCGGTTACTCATTTTAGTTTTGATTTTAGTTGGCCCGGGTTGTTGCACTAAGCCTGGGTTTTTGCAAAGAAGCAATTTATTAGAAAAGGTAGGAGTAATAAAATAGAATACCAACCTTCCGGGTTAGTATATGGGCAATAAAAAGCCCCCGACCATCGCCGGGGGCTTCCTTTTTTATCCTACAGTCATCCCCCACCGGGGGACCGAGGGGGCTTTTTTACTTGTACATCACCTCATAATATTCATGTGCCATCCTGTTGCTGTCGAACTGGTAGCGGACATCCCTCATGCCATTTTTAATTACCTGGCGCCAGGTGTCTTTATGCTCGTAGTAAATGGGGAGGATTTGTTTTTCCAGTATTTCGTACAGCTGGTTCAGATCATACTCGTCTTGTTGCTGTACATGCATGTTTTCATAATCTACCGGCGGTACCAGGAAGCCGTTGTTACCGCTATTGATAAATTCGCAGATCCAGCCATCATTGGTGCTCAGGTTTACTGAACCATTCATCGCAGCGGTCATGCCACTGGTCCCGCTTGCTTCGCGGGGCACACGTGGGTTGTTCAACCATATATCCGAGGCCTGTTTCAGGCGTTTGCTAAGGGCAAGTTCGTAGCCGATACATACAGCAACATTTTTATATCCCTTGCTTAAATGCACCAGGTGATTAAAATCGCTGATAGCCGGATAGTCAACAGGGTAGGGCTTTCCGGCCCAGATGATCTGCACCGGGTATTTGGCATTGTTCAACAGGGCTTCGAAACGTTTCAGATCTCTCGTTAGTAATTCAGCACGTTTGTAACCGGCAAAGCGACGTGCCCAAACAATGGTGAGTACATTGGGATCAAACAGTTTCCCGGTTTGATCGGCCACAATATCAAATGCCCTTTTCTTTAAATGTTTTTTGCGATCGTCGAAGCCGTGGTCGTCTGCAGCTTCCATAAAACGATACAGTTGTTTATCGGCCCAGTAATGCCAGTTTTGTGCATTGGTGATGGACTTTATTTCGCAAATGCCTTCGTAACGGTTCCACATTTTGCGGCTTACCTCGCCGTGTAACTGGCTCACCCCGTTAGCGATCCTTGCAAAACGTAAGGCTACCAGTGAGTGATTAAACTGGTCGTCTTTAAGACCTGTTATTTCCCTTACTTTTTGCAATGGCATACCGCAGAAATAACTCATTTTATCGCAGAGATAAATATCGTGCTTCTCATTGCCGGCCTCTTCGGGTGTATGTGTCGTAAACACGAGGCGCTTTTTTACATCGGTCAGGTTGCCAAATTTCTTCAAAAGGTAAAAGGCGCTGCTGATGGCATGTGCTTCATTAAGATGGTATACATCGGGGTTAAAGCCTATTTCGTCCATTAATTTGGCACCACCCACGCCCAGCAGGATGAACTGGGCCACTTTGGTAGCCACGTTGGCATCGTATAAACGGTGACAGATGGTTTGAGAAACATAGTCATTTTCCGGCAAATCGGTGCTCAGCAGGAACATCGGCGCGGTATTGAAAGTAGTGGGATTGAGGTAATATGCCTTCACCCAAACCGGGTGTTCGTGAATCGTTATCTGGAATTTGATGCCGGTGTCTTCCAGGAAATTGTAGATCTTTTCGTTCCACTGTACCTGCAATGTCTGGTCCTGGTTGCGGGCCTGGTCGTAATAACCATATTTCCATAAGATGCCGATGCCTACAAGGTTCTGGCGTAGTTCGTATGCGCTTCTCATATGGCTTCCGGATAAATACCCAAGGCCACCGCTATATATTTTTAAGGGTTGATGAACTGCAAATTCCATACTGAAATAAGCAACTTTCCTGGAATAACTTTCATTGATCTGGTAGGGTACATTGAAATTCTGAAAGGACATAAGCTATCGTACTTTTTTGGTTTTGAGTGCCGAAATTAGGGGAAACGGTTGAATGAAGTGTAGTTTAAACACTATGTGGAAACACTGTTAACATGCGGGTCATTGGGTCATTGGTCAATGGTCATTGCATAAATGCCTGTCCTGCTGTTTACTAAGCGCAATTTCCCAAATAAAGCCAGGCCAGTGTATTAATCAACAATAAACAGCCTGCAGCCTTCTTTACTGGTGGTGCGGTGGGCTTCATTGCCGTCGCCTACATGATAAGTCATGCCCTTTTTCAGCAGGTATTTTCTGCCGTCTGCGAGGGTGGTTTCCATTTCACCCTCTATGCAATAGATAATATGCCCCTTGCTGCACCAATGATCGGCTTCGTAAGCGGCGCTGTATTCCACCATCCTCACCCTGATATTACCTATATGCATCACCCGCCAGCTGGCTGAACCGCTGTCGCCTTTATGTATTTCCGCGGCAACGCCAGCCCAGTCTACAATTTCAAACGGATGGTTGGGGAGGGTCATTTTGGTTGATTAGTTGATTAGTTGATTGGTTGATTGGTTGATTAGTTGGGTGGTTGATGTATTCTTAATTGGTTAACCTGGCAAATATCATTAGAAAGCATTTTCTCTTCCCGATGTTGAAAAGCTTTCTACTAGTGAACTAATCAACTAATCAACTAATCACTATTTCTTCTTCACTACCGGCTTCTTTTCCTTCGGTTTTACAGGTGTTTTTTGTTTGGCAAACGTCCCATCGAAACTGCATTCCATGCCATGGCGGTTACCACAATTGGTTTCGGTAATGCGGATGCTGTTTCCGGAGAATTTAAAACCGAGGGAGCATGGATCGCCGTTGCTGGTATAGGTAGCCGAATCGGTGCCCACCATTCTTGCTTCACCTTTTAATTCGCCATCGCAAAAGCGGGGCTCCTTTTTTTCAATATGTATAAAAAAACGGAATTGTTGCGCTGTTGCTGCATCCCGTATGCTCAGGATATTTCGTTTATCTTTTGCATAGTTGCCGGCATACTTGCTTTTGCGTGGTAGTGTATCGTTGGGATCCACAATAGGCAGGTCAGTTCCGGCGGGTACACCATCTGTGAGGATCACCATAAATAAACCGGCATTGTTATACGCATACACCTGGCTTACGGTATTGCCGGATCCATCTGAAGCCCTTGTATCGGTGGCATGTGTAAAATTTAATTTTGTGTCGATGGACAATCTTTCCCGTCCCGTTACACCACCGGAGGAAAGCACCGGCATGGCTGCCCTGAATTTGTTTTCGTTGTCAATAGCGGCTACATACACATGCTGTTTGCCCGTAGCGGCAGCTCTGAAAATGAGATAAGTCTCCGCTTCAGGGTTATTGAATTTACCAATAGCGTAAACCCTGGGTTTTGTCTTGCCAAATTCATTTCTAAAAACGGAATCGCTGATGAATTGGTTGAACACGGCAGTTTCTATCAGCGAACTGTCGCTGGCTTTTTTAATGAATATAGAATCGGAAAGTAAGAGCGGTAAACGAAGATCGTCGAAGAAGGAAATGAAGTCGGCGGCGTCTACCTGCTCATCGCCTTTCATCGATTTTTTGCCGCCCCCCTTGCATGCTGCAAGCGTTATGGTGGCAATCAGTAAAAAAAGGGCTATTTTTTTCATGGTGGTGAATATGAATATGGGGCGAAAAATAACAGAATTTGGCCGGCCGGGTCATAAAAAATCTGCTGCCACAAATTATTACATGTTACCGTTTCATTTTTTTGTTTGGTAAATGCTTTTATAACTTCCTGTGACTGACCTTAGCAGTCCTAAATAATTGCAAGAATATGAAAGCATTTTTAATAGCAATAACAGCCGGCGTTCTTCTAACAGCCTGTTCCTCTACAAAAAACATACCGCCTACAACCACGGTAATAGATACAAAGCCGACGGTAGTAAAGCCACCGGCATCCACAGAGAAGCCCACAAAACCGACGGTAACGGCCAACCCCAACGCAAAAATGACTGGTATTACGGGCAAGTGGAAATTTGAGTCATCGTCGGAGAAGGATTTTGGCAGATTGGATGGACAAGCCTTA
This sequence comes from Bacteroidota bacterium, assembly GCA_040386335.1. Classification (GTDB taxonomy): domain Bacteria; phylum Bacteroidota; class Bacteroidia; order Chitinophagales; family Chitinophagaceae; genus JAZKFT01. The sequence goes on along the minus strand of JAZKFT010000004.1, from coordinate 34,157 downwards.
CCAGAAATCAGTTTTAATGAAACGGACCGAAAGGTGAGTGGCAGCACCGGCTGCAATATTTTCAATGGTTTCTTTTTTACTACCGGTGATTTGTTCAATTTTAGTCCCCTCGCGGTGAAAACGAAGAAATGCCAGGATCTATCGGTGGAAAAATACATCACCGTTTTTTTTAAAGGCGTAGGCTTTTATAAAACAGATGGTAACAAAGTGTTTTTATATAACAGGAATGACCGCAACAAGTATGTGGTGTTTACCAAACTGGGCAGGTAGTGCGCCAACTTTGTTTTTTAAGTAAAATAACCCGCCATCAGAGGCATTGCAGCAAATGAACCCTATTAAAATAAGGCAAGCCACGGCAGCCGATGCTGAACTCGTGGCCGATATGAGCCGTCGTGCGTTTTTTGCCACGTTCGGCCCGATGAATACTAAGGAGGATATAGAAAAATATATGAGCGTTCAGTTCAGCAGGGAGTTGCTGATGGACGAAGTAGGTGCGCCTGGTAATATTTTTTTACTGGCTTACCTGCAGGATGAACCCGTCGGGATTGTGAAACTGAAAGAGAACAGTATTGAAACCGGCCTTGATGCGCAAAATCCTATAGAAATTGCCAGGTTTTACGCCATGCCCGAAATGGTGGGGAAAGGCGTAGGCAAGGCTATGATGCAGTACTGCATTGCATTTGCGAAGGAGCGGGGTAATGATGCCCTTTGGCTCGGCGTTTGGGAGCAGAACCAGCGGGCCATTGCTTTTTACACAGCTTTCGGCTATGAAAAATTCGGTGAGCACGGGTTTTTATTGGGCGACGATATGCAAAATGATTGGGTGATGCTGAAACGGGTTTGAACCATTTCACCCTTAAAACAGTTCTACCAGGTATTAGATAGTCAACTTTAAAAAAAGCGTTCAACAATGACATATAAACAACTGTACCTGCCTGCATTGGCCCTGTTATTACTGGCGGGCTGTGGCAATACAAAAGCCAATAAAGCAACCGAAACAGTAGAAGAAAAAGCAGAGGAATTCCAGGGAGATACGGTTTCGTTGCCGGCCCCGTTTGCCACACCATCGGCCAGGAATAATTCAAAACCTATCGGATGGCCGGCAGGCAAAACACCCATTGCACCCGATGGCTTTGTTGTAACCAAATTTGCCGATAGCCTGGACAATCCAAGATGGGTGTATGTGGGTCCCAACGGGGATATTTTCGTCGCCATGGCCAACACCATCAGCGATGGGTTTACCAAAACGGCGAACGGTAATACCAAATTGGGTAAAAGCAGTAATACCATCTTACTGTTGCGGGATAGTAACGGAGATGGTGTGCCCGAAGTAAAGCATGTTTTCCTTACCGGGTTAAACCGGCCACTGGGCATGTTGATATTAAATAATAAATTTTATGTAGCCAATACCGATGCACTTTGGGCGTACCCTTACCAAACAGGGCAAACTGAGATCATAACTACCGGTACCAAGGTGCTGGATCTTCCAGCAGGTGGCTATAATAATCATTGGACGAGAAACCTGATTGCCAGCAGGGATGGTTCTAAAATTTATATAAGTGTGGGCAGTGGCAGCAATGTGGCCGAGCGTGGTTTAGACAACGAGATCCGCCGAGCCAATATTTTAGAAATAAACCCCGATGGAACTGGTGAGCGGATCTATGGCAGCGGGCTTCGCAACCCCGTTGGTATGGGCTGGGCCACGGGCACCAATACTTTATGGACAGCCGTGAATGAACGCGATGGATTAGGCGACGACCTGGTACCTGACTACGCCACCAGTGTAAAAGACGGTGGATTCTATGGATGGCCCTTTGCTTACTATGGTAAAAATGCCGATCCAAGAATGAAAGGGGAAAGGATGGACCTGGTGAACAGCACATTAACACCCGATGTTTCCATGGGTGCCCATACCGCTTCACTGGGGCTGGCTTTCAACGAGAAAAATTACCTCACAAAATCCTATTTCGGTGGTATGTTCATAGGCCAGCATGGCAGCTGGAACCGCAGCGTATTAAGTGGATATAAAGTGGTATATGTTCCTTTTGCCAAAGGCAAACCATCCGGCCCCATGCAGGATTTTTTAACCGGTTTTATTGCCAATGCAGATAACAGCCAGGTATATGGCCGGCCGGTAGGTGTTGCCTTTGCCCAGGATGGGTCTTTGCTGGTGGCAGATGACGCAGGGAAGACGATCTGGAGGGTTTCTAAACGCTAAACGCTGGACGCTTGAAGCTGAACGCACCCTCTAAACCTCTAAACCCCTAGACTTCTAAACTCTCCCCCGGACACTCTCAATAATCTTCTCCGCATGCTCCCTTGAGTTTTCAATAAAAAGGGTATGCGTGTCCATTCCGCCGCAGATAACACCGGCGAGGTAGAGATTGGGAATATTGGTTTCGTGGGTGTCAGAGTCATATGTGGGTCGGCAAATTTCATCGGCAGAAAGATCAATGCCAATCGACTTTATAAAGCCCAGATCTGGCTGGTAGCCCGTCATGGCAATCACCCAATCGTTTGGGATGGTGATCTTTCCATCCGGTGTCTGTATATCCACTTCCAGTTCCCTTATTGCCATAATGCTGCTGTTGAAAAACGCTTTGATAGAACCTTCTTTTATGCGGTTTTCTATATCGGGTCTTACCCAGTATTTTACCCTTTTCCCAATTTCATTGCCACGTATCACCATGGTTACTTGCGCCCCTTTTCGCCAGGTTTCCAGAGCTGCATCTACAGCACTGTTCATGGCCCCAACCACCAGCACTTTTTGAAATGCATAAAAGTGCGGGTCTTTATAATAATGTGTCACCTTGGGCAGGTTTTCGCCGGGCACATTCAATAGAAAAGGAATGCCATAAAAGCCAGTCGCAATGATGACAAATGTTGCGGTATAGATTTGTTTGCTGGTGGCGATGGTGAACACATCTTCCTGCTTTTTTACTTCTTTTACTTCTTCAAATAAATTCAGATGTAGTTTCGATGAAACCGCTACACGCCGGTAGTACTCCAGCGCCTCATTGCGTGTGGGTTTCGGGCTGTTGCTCACAAAGGGAATATTACCGATCTCCAGCCTTTCGCTGGTCGAAAAAAAGGTCATATTGGCCGGATAGTTATACAGGGAATTTACCAGCGGCCCTTTTTCTAAAACCACGTACTGCAAACCTGCTTTTCGTGCTGCCAGGGCACAGGCCAGCCCAATTGGGCCGCCGCCGATGATTACCAATTGAAAGTCTATTGCCATGATTGTTTTTATACCCTGTAAAAGTAGGGCGGGAAACGACAGCAGGTGTGTCACCATTTTTTAAAATACCCAATAGCACGGATTGGTTTAGACAAGCCGAAAATTATTTTTGATGTTCTACCGGTCCGGTTAGAACGGCATATTTAAAAAACAAGCTTATGAAAAAACTATTCCTTTTAGCTGCAGTAGCCATGATACACACAGCAGGCATGGCAAAAATATTGCGGGTAAATAATGTGGTGGGTGTAGATGCTGATTTTACCACTGCAGATGCTGCCCATGATAATGCCAGTGTATTGCCTGGCGACACTTTGCACATAGAGCCTTCTAGTGTTTCGTATGGTAATGTGGTGCTAACCAAACGGCTCACCATTATTTCCACAGGCAATTTTCTATCGGCTAATCCGGGTTTGCAATATTTCCCTAATCCAGGTACACTTGGACAAATCACGGTTCAGGTAGGGGCTTCCGGTTCTGTATTTCATTGCAATGCAGCAAGTGTCAGCATCAGCCTGGTTGGTGTTACCAATCTGCGTTTTGAAAGGTGCAGAATTTCAACTGCTTTTACCGCTTCCAATCTTACCAGCAGTGTTATTACCCAATGCTTTTTAGAAAATATTTCGCTCAACACTAATTGTACCAATATTACTATTAGCAATTGTATTGTAGAAGAGAATATTGCTATGGCCAATAATACAACATCGGCTACCATTACCCACAACGTAATAAGGGCAGTAACATACAATGGGGTAGCTGTAGCATTTTACAATTCCATTTTCAGGAATAATATCATCAATAAAACAGGTGTGGCAGGAATCACTTTTAGTAACTGCACGGTAGAGAATAATATCAGTAGTGCCGCACAACTTCCGGCAGGCTTTGGGAATCAGAATAATGTTACGATGGCAAACGTCTTTGTAAACCCTTCAGGTAATACAGATATCAGTTACCGCCTGCAAACGGCAGTTAGCAATCCCGCTACAGGCGCAGGGTTCGGTGGCGTGGATTGTGGGGCTTTCGGTGGTGTGGCGGCTTTTAAGCCTGGGTTACAGGCTGCTGTTCCAGCCATTTACCGGCTTGATGTACCACTCCATGCATCCGGCAATACCATGCCGGTTATTTTCAGCACCCGAAGCAATAATTAATCATCACCAACCCATTTTTTATGCGAAAAGTTACGGGCATAATTGTTTGTTGGTGCTGCATGGTATTGGGCGTAAGGGCCCAACCCCATATTGTAGCTGCCGAATATTATTTAGATACAGACCCGGGTTTGGGTAATGCAACCGCCATTGCGATAACCCCCGATACCAGCCTTGCCAATATCAATTTTAATGCTAACATAGCCAATGTATCACCCGGTATGCACCACCTGTTTTTGCGCAGCCGCGATGCCAACGGAAAATGGAGCATTACGGCCAGGCAGCTTTTTATTAAACTGGATGAAGCGGATGTAGCGAACATCAGCTACGTAGAATATTTTATAGACACGGATCCCGGTTTTGGTAATGCCATTGCCGTGCCGGTGACGCCCGGTGCAGATATTGCCTCGGTGAATATCAATACCAGCATTGCCTCACTGGATATTGGCCTTCACAACTTTTTCTTGCGAAGCAAAAATGCCAGCGGAAAGTGGAGTGAAACGGCCCGGCAAATGTTTGTAAAGCTGCCCTTAAAACCTTTGGCAATAGCCGATACCGAATATTATTTTGATGTGGACCCCGGTTTCGGCAAGGGCGTACCGCTGGCATTGAACGCCAGCAATACCATTGCCGATTTCGCTGCCCCTGTAAACATTACCGGCCTCTCTGTTGGCAATCATAAACTGTATATCCGGAGTAAAGAGGGTGGGGGAGATTGGAGTATTACTAACTGGTTTGAGTTTACAATTGATGCTTCAGGTCCTATACCTTTTATTAATGTAAACAGTATTACTGATTATAATATTTGCGGTGGCAATAGTTTCAGGATGGCGTTCCATAAAACCGGGACCTATAACCCGGGGAATGTTTTTACAGTGCAGCTCAGCGATTCACTTGGAAGTTTTGCCAGCCCCATAACCATAGGAAGTGTGGCAGATACTACCAGCCGCATTGTAACCTGTGGTATTCCCAAAACGATACCTAATGGAAACCAATATCGCATAAGGGTAGTGAGTAGCAACCCGGTAGTTACCGGCATACAAAATGATATTCCTATCACTTTGCGCACCGCACCTGATCTTGGGCCCGATACCACCCTGTATGTGGTATGTGCTGCCGAAACGCTTAGCCTGAATACGGCCTATAATTTTACAGGGCTAACCCGGCAGTGGACTACGCTTACACCCACTACCGCTGGCATAGGCGTGTACGGGGTAATTGTAACCAACAGCAATGGCTGTACCGATACAGCATTTGTAACCGTAAAACAAGATGTGGCCCAATGGACAGGAGCCATCAGTAGCGACTGGCACGTGGCTGGCAACTGGAGTACGAACCGGGTGCCTAACGAAAAAACACATGTAATTATACAATCGGGCACACCCAATATTTGCCAGGTAAGCAGTGCTGACGCAAAAGCTGCCAGCATACAGGTAAAAAACCTGGCCGTTGTAAACGTGATCAACAACAGGGATACCAAAGTGGCAGCAAGTTGCAACCCGCTGCCTGCCGGATTATAGCGCTATAATTTTTCAAGTTTTACCAGCCGCAGCAGCAGATTTTCTACCTGTGATTGCAGGGCTTTGTTTTGTACTTCTTGTATTTGTAATTGAAGTTTCAATTCCTGGATGGCCACCAGCGCCACACCGGCGGGATCGATGGTACTGATACTCTTGTCATCAAGGCCCACCTGGAACGCTGCATAAAAGTCCTGCGACATGGGGCCAATATGATATTCGTTGGTTCCGGCATATTTCCAACGTGCTATCGGGAGATCAGCAATTTTTTGAAGGAGTATTTTGCCATCTACTGATTGTATATCTTCCTTGAGTGTTCGGTCACTAATATTCGTCCATACGCCCCCATCGGTAAGAAATGCTCCATTGCCGTTGGTGACACCCGTACCTACTTTAATGGCCTGGTTAGCCGGGGTGGTCTGTCGCCCGAATGCCCATTTTTCGACGGAAGCGTTGCCAAAGGTCATCGTGTTGCTGGTGCTTACTCTTGACCCCGAACCAATAGCGGTACTATTCTCCTGGTTATTGTTTACTACGTCTGCGTTGAATCCAATGCCGGTGTTGTCGAAGCCGATTGTATTGGTGATGAGTGTAGCGGCACCAACACCGGTGTTGTTGGGTGTGCTGGTTGTATTTTTCAATGCGGTATATCCTACAGCGGTATTAAAGCCATTGCCATCATCATTATACAAACTCAGTGCCTCATCACCCACTGCGGTATTGTTTCCTGATGTAGTGCAGTTTTGCAATGCTTTTCTGCCAAAAGCTACATTAGAAGTGCCGGTGGTAGAAAAGGGGAGAGAAGTATAGCCGATAGCTGTATTGTTTAAACCAATAAACCCTGCGTGAATATTATTGAGCCGCAGCGGTATGGGAGCTGCATTGGTCGTTCCTAAAAAATTGGTGGAACCAACGATCACATTGCCTTTGGTATGCCAGTCGGTACTGTTGATCGTCGTAATATCTACATCCACCAACATCCGCGTCCAGGCAGTATCCAGCCAGTAGTAATAGCCTTCGGTCACATCCAGCGTATCCTTGATATTGTACAGCAGCAGTGAATTGGTACGGGGGTTAACGGTCACAATATCTTTGCTGCCTTTTAAGTTTACTCTTGGCAGCAGGATACCTTTGTTGCTGTCTTTAACTTCCAGTTTGGCGGTGGCAAATGGCGATACAGTGCCGATTCCGACATTTAGTTGTGCCTTTGTGTGTAGGGCCAGGATCAGCCCATAAAAAATTAATAAGATTGATAATGAGAAATGTTTCATGATGTTTGGTTTATGCGGTAAAGCTTCAAAACATCATGTGCTTGCAGGTCACACAATCGGGTGATTTTTTAAGAAAATCAAATGGAACCAATACTAATTGGTCGTAGGGGGCTTATCGGTGAAATAATCAAATCCACTTGTTTTACCGCTGGCCAGGTCGATTATCATCAACACATTACAGTCGCTGCTGCTTAAGTCCTTATTATTTACCCCAAAGATGTACAGACGTTGAGGTGTGGAAATCCAATCGATCCATTCCGGTAGCTGGGTGTTTACAGTCCAAAGCAGCTTGCCATCATGGCCGACATTACTTACCTGTATCATGCCATCTTTACCTATCTGGCTTTTATGAACCACCAACCAGCCGTTGGGAAGCCTGATGGGCATACCGTTGGTTTTATTCAACAGGAAACCTCCATGTAAAAAGCTTTGTGAAGCATTCAGATCAGTAGGATTGTCTTTATCTACGAGCAGGTAATCATCCTTTGTTGTAAGGCCGGTTGCCAGTAATTTCCTGCGGCTGGTTTCTTCGTATTCGCTACGATATTCAAAGCGATCGTACACTTTTTTGAACTCGTCTGATGAATACAATCCGTATAGCTTCCCATTCAGCGTATCGCTATTTACTTTTATTTGAGAATAGCTTTGTCCCATCCTTGTTTCCTGCAGATTTTCAATTACCCGTAGCCTGTCTTTGGCATTTCGGGCTAATTTTTCAAGGGCATATCTAGCCTGGTTCAGGCTATCGCGTTTTTTATACAGTATGTCCCGCTGATTAAAATATCCCTGCCTTACTTTGTTGGAAGGATTGTTTTGTTGTTGGTATTGCTTGTCTACCGACATGGCAATTTCTTTTTGGATATCCTCCACACGTTTTATCGCCGCCATTAATTCCGCTTCAAAAGGTTCCGCGGTCGGCTTATTGGAAATATCCGCTGCCAGCAGGGTTGCCGTATTCAATTCCCATTTAGAACCGTCTGTAGCGGTTATAGCGATCATGCCAGTGAGGCGGTTGAACTTATAATACTGGTTTTCTTTCGGAAATTTTCCCTTGAGTTGTGGATTCTTTGATTCAAGAATGCCGATATCTGCTTTCTTTTCTAAACTAAACGGATCAAAAGCCATGAGTTCTCCCACAAATATCCAGGCTAGCTGGCTGGCCGAACCAAGGGTTTCTATGGGGTATTCTTTAATGTCGCTATGGTGCTTTATTTTTTGCTCATTTAGTTTGGCACCACTGGTGCCGTCATTGCTTTGCAAAAAATAGGTGGTGCTTACCGATTTGCTGACAGATCCTCCACGGCGGGTGTAGGAGGTGGCCTTTTCGTATTTTACAATGGCCAGCAATACCTGATTGCCATCTTTTTCAAAGTATAGAACCGGCGGCAGGGCAGCACGTTCATCGTAATGCGACAAACAGCTACGCATAAAAAACATGCAGCCACCGAGGCAGAGTACGATAAGCAGTAGCGTACTTGTAATAATTTTTTTTCCTTGCGTCATAACGGGTAGCATTTTATTTTCCGGGTACAAAATAATCGCCGGAAAATTATTATCCTACTGTAATGAACAAACGTAGTATCGGAGTTAGCAAGTGGTTGATTAGTGAGTAGTAAGTGGTAAATAGCGAGTAGTGAGATTGGAGCGTTTGGTCTCTTTTTGAATTGGGGGCCAGGGGTTGAAACGACACTAGCTTGTAATGAAAGTCTCTTTTTTACTGCCTGCCAAAAAATATATGCCATTGGCCAGCCATCCGATCCAGAATAAGTAAAAGCCAAGATGGAAACGTTCCTTTAATAAACGGTGGGTTAGCGTATGCTGGAAATCGTAGTATGTAAAAACCAACCCGGCAATACCTGCCAGTAATATAACTGTAATCGCAAGTTTTGAGCCAGAGGGTGACCATTTGTTCCTGGCCCACCATAAGAACGCCCACAAAATCAGCAGCACGACCAAAAATACCAGGCCCGTTTTCCACCAGGAGCGGAACAGTGCATATTCTTTATAAACAAAACGGATTCCCAACTTGCCCACGAGTGATATGCCTGATACGAGCCATCCCGCCAAAAAACTGAGCACAGCCTGGCACAAAAGAAAAATATGAGAACGCTTCATCGTATTGAATAAGATTTTTGTCAGTCGCCACCCCCGGCGGCCAAAGATAGGCGTGGGGCAAAAATAACTGGCAGGTGGTCTTATTGTTTTTCCAGCGCTTCTATTCTTTTTCTCAATGCCTCATTTTCTTTGATTAACTGTTGTATGGCCAGCAATGCGATACCCGAAGGGTCGATAGTGCTGATCGTTTTATCATCCAGGCCAAGGTTAAAAGCTGCTTTAAAATCCTGCGCCATAGGGCCCACATGGTATTCGGATGTGCCTTTATACCGCCATTGTGAAATGGGTAGTGCAGCAATTTTTTTAAGAATGTCAGCAGCATCAGGGGTTGTAAAATTTTCCTTCTTGTTCATATCACTGGCATTGGTCCAGGTGCCGCCTGTAGTCAGGTAAGCGCCGTTTCCATTCGCAGCGGATGAACCTACTTCCAGCGCCCGGCCAGCCGATGTTGTTGAAAGTCCAAACACCCACTTATTTACATTGGCGTTTCCAAATGCCATCGTACTGCCCGTAGATACACTTGCATTGTATCCTATAACAGTGGCATTGTTAAAAGAACCGCCTGTGACATTGGCATCATATCCCAGGGCTGTATTATTATTGCCGGTTACATTGTTAATTAAGGCATTGTATCCCACCGCGGTATTTTTTGATCCGCTGATAGTATTAAACATAGCCTTTCCGCCCATAGCTGTATTTTCATCTCCTTCAGAGGCATCGAACATAGCAGAATCCCCGATGGCAATATTGTAATTTGCGTAATCAAAATACTGGCCCATGTTGAACAATGACCTGTTGCCAATGGCAATGTTGCCGTCACCCCGAATATGGGAAAGCGACCTCGTGCCCAATCCGATATTTCTATTGGCCTCCCCTGCAGACGACATCACACTGTAGCCTACGCCAACATTTTCATCCCCTTCTCCATTGCTTGCAGCAGTATGACCTACTCCCACATTTCGGTTTCCCCGCATGAACCATAATGCAAGTGTACCGACGCCTGTGTTGTCACTATAATCTCCCAGGAAACTCCCGCCCACACCATATCCTACTGCTGTATTGGACGATCCTGCATTACTTCCACCCAAAGCAATGGCTCCCAAAGCTGTATTGCGGGAGCCGGTTGTTCCACCTGACAATGCCCTGCTTCCAACCCCTGTATTATGTTGCCCGGTGGTATTGCTGGTCAATGCTGAATCGCCAATTGCTGTATTAAAGCTTCCTGTAGTGTTAGCGTAGCCCGCCTTAGATCCAAAGAAATTATTGTTAGCACCGGTAGTTGTATTATAGCCTGCTTTTGATCCAACCGCAGTATTCTGCCCATTTCCATTGTTGTTATTAAACAGTGCCGAATCGCCAACTGCTACCTCGTTATTAAGACCGGTATTGGAAAATAAAGCACGCATACCTAAGGCAACATTAGAATGTCCTGTGGTATTACTATACAGTGCACGACGGCCAACTGCAACATTATTGTAGCCTGAAATATTTGAGTATAATGTTGACACACCCATTGCGGTATTGCCATCTGCTGTCGTATTCGAGTAGCCGGCCTCTGACCCAAAAAAACTATTTCCGGAACCCGTGGTGGTGGCGTATCCCGCTTTTGAACCCGTAGCCGTATTGAGTCCTGAACCGCCTTTATTGTTTAGCAAAGCTGAATCACCCACCGCAACAAGATTGCTGCCGGTTTGATTTTGTGAGAGTGTATTGACACCCACTGCCACATTACTATAGCCGGTAGTGTTATTGAGCATCGCATTGCTTCCTAAGGCTGTGTTTGTTCCTCCTGTAGTATTTAATGATAGTGAAAAGCTTCCAAAGGCCGTATTATTGAAGGCACTTATGTTAGAATAAAGACTCCTGTAGCCATACGCCACATTACTGCTTCCTGTTGTATTAAATTGTAACGACTGCGAACCTGTGGCGGTGTTATTGATGCCAGCGGTGTTAGTGTACAGAGACTGTAAACCTAAGGCGGTATTTGATACGCCGCTGATGTTGGAATAACCAGCCTGGTAACCAAAAAAGCTGTTAGCATTTCCAGTTGTATTGCTATAGCCGGCTTTCGATCCTACTGCAACGTTGGCCAATCCGCCATTGTTGTGGAATAGTGCAGAATCACCGACTGCAACAAGGTTGCTGCCGGTTTGATTTTGTGATAATGATTGAAATCCAACTGCCACATTACTGAAGCCTTTTGTTGTGTTGTACATGGAGTTGCTGCCAATAGAAACATTGGCCCTTCCGGTGGTTGCCTGGTAAAGCGCATAATCGCCAAAGGCAGTATTGTATTCACCCGTTGTATTTGAAGCAAGACTTAAATGCCCGGCTGCTGTATTGTTATCGCCTGTTGTATTAAAAAAACCTGATTGAAATCCCAGGAAACTATTGAAGGAACCAAGTGTCGTATTGAATCCAGCTTTTGAACCGATTGCTGTATTAACGCTTGTGGGATCATCGCTTTTGAACAATGCTGAATCACCGATGGCAACATTTTTTATTCCTGTGGTATTGGTGTAAAGTGCAGCGTTACCGATGGCTACATTATTGCTGCCCGATGTATTATAATAAAGTGCATGAATACCTACACCTGTATTGCCGGTACCGGTAGTGTTTCTTAATGCAGCATATCCAAATGCTGCATTACCGAGACCAGTTGAATTAATTAATAATGCCTCTGTTCCGGCAGCTGTATTAAAATGGCCAGTTGTGTTGAAATAACCTGCGGCCGCTCCGAAGAAACTATTTGAACTTCCGCTGATCGTATTAAAGCCGGCTTTGGAACCGACCGCCGTATTTCTTCCCACACCGGCATTATTATTATATAAGGCTGAATCGCCAACAGCCACTAAATAATTCCTGTTTTGATTGGTATAAAGCGCACCAACACCAATACCAACATTACTCAAACCAATGGTATTATTTAGCCCGCTTTGATAACCAAAAAAACTATTGAAGCGCAGCGGGTCAAGTGCACCGGCTTGTATATTGTTAACCCTGAAAATCAATCGCTGATTATCTGTAGTGCCTATAAAGTTTGAAGCCGCATTCATCCCGGTATTGCCAACCGTGCTCCAGGCATTTGAGACATCGGAAGTGGTGGATAGCTTTATCCACTGAGTGCTTGTCCAGGTATAAAAACCTGCTCCGGTGCCACCTGTAATGGAGCTATTTGTATTAAAAACAAGTAATGAAACGGCAGGGGAAGAAATCGTTGCCACATCGGTAACACTGAGCAAACTTACCCTTGGAATCAGTAATCCTTTACCGGGATGTTTGATATCAAGCAGGGCACTGCTATTCGGTAGTGATCCGTCAGCGTTAATTGCTACAGATTGTGATTGTGCAAACAAAAACGTCAGTGCAAAAGCTGAAAAAAAGAGGGCTTTTCTCATGATGATGAAGTTTAGGTATGAAAGGCGGGGCGCGGCTTTTTTGATGGATGGGCAGGATGTTCAAAGTTATTATTTTTAATTGGTTAGCATAATAGCGATATACATTGGCGGAAGGCTGATTTGGATTCCTTGCCGGACTAACATTTCAGGCTTTGCCGGTAGCTGTTGCCTCAATTGTGACTTCAAAAGGCAGCTTATTTGATATGAAGCAATTTTTCAATCTCAAGAAGCCTTGTGTTTAATCTATCATTATCATTTTTTAATTTTTCATTTTCTTTGATCAGTTGCTGTATGGCCAGTAATGCGATACCCGAAGGGTCGATAGTGCTGATACTTTTATCATCGAGGCCAAGATTAAATGCAGCTCTGAAGTCTTGTGCCATGGGACCAACATGGTATTCACCCGTGCCTTTGTAACGCCATTGTGTTATTGGCAGGGAAGCTATTTTTTTAAGCATTTCGGTCGCATCTGGTGTTGTAAAATCTTCCTTCTTGTTTTTGTCGCTGGTATTGGTCCAGGTGCCACCGTTAGTGAGGTAAGCACCGTTGCCGTTACTCACGCCGCTGCCTACTTCGAGTGCTTTGGCGGCCGTGGTGGTAGTGGGAATTCCAAACACCCATTTGTTTACATTTCCATTGCCGAAAGCCATCGTATTGCTGCTGCTCACAGAAGCCTGTGCACCAATGACAGTTACATTATTTAACCCATCAACAGTTACATCTGCGCTATATCCCAACGCAGTTAAACGGGTGCCGGTAATATTGGTGGCCAGGGTATTGAAACCAATGGCCGTATTATTGAAACCAGTGGTATTATTTTTAAGCGCCTTGCTGCCAACTGCTGTACCACTAAGGCCGCCTGTAGCATCGCCGATAGATTTGTGCATGGCGCTATCGCCAACCGCAACGCTGTTATCCCGTGTGATGCTTGAATATAAGGCGGCGTTTCCAACAGCCACATTTCCGTCGCCTGACAGATTATTATACATGGTACGGTAACCCAACGTCGTATTTCGGCTGCCGGTCGTATTAGTCTTTAAAGTTTTTGAACCGACCGCAGTATTCTGAACACCAGTTACGGTTTCCAGCATTGCAGAGTCTCCTATGGCTACCGTATTATTGACTTCTTCAAGATTGGATAATGTTTTGTAGCCAATGGCTACATTGCTATTACCATTAACGGTATTCAATGCGTTAAAACCAATTGCAACATTTCTGTCTCCTTCAGAAAACAACCCCATCGTTCTCTCGCCGATCCCAACATTGTGCGTGCCGGAATTAAAGCGCATGGAGGCATGCCCAATTGCAATATTGTACGATCCATATCCTCCCTGTAAAGCCCATGTGCCAACAGCTGTATTAAAAATGGATCCACTGGAGCCGAACCCCATTGCGCCTGAGCCCACCGCCGTATTGTAATCCCCAGACGCGTTCCACCCCAGGGCGTTGGCGCCAAATCCAGTATTATTTGAACCTGTTGTATTGCTTGCCAGCACATTGGCCCCAACGGCAGTATTTTGATCTCCCGTGGTATTGTTAAACAGGGCCGAATCGCCAATGGCAACCAGGTCATAAACATCTTCCGAGTTGTAAAGTGCTTTATGGCCTACAGCCACCAGTCCACCACCTGTTCTGTTGTTGAAAGCAGCTTCAAAACCGACCGCGGTATTCAAATTACCCGAACTGGTTTTTGCAAGCGTCCGGATGCCAAGAGCTACGTTTTTATCACCGGTAGTATTTGCAAACAGGGCCTTTACACCAATGCCAATATTTTGGACAGCTGTATTTTGGCCATAAAGCGCAGAGTCACCAATGGCCATACTTCCGGAACCATTTGCATTGCGCCCCAATGCACTGTTACCGATGCCGATGTTGGCATTGCCAAAAACGTTTGCGGCAAGGCTGCTGTTACCTATTGCTATGTTCGCGACGCCCTCATTGTTGGCATATAGTGACTTAAATCCAATAGCAGTATTTCTTCCACCAATGAGTTTCGACGGATTGTTTACGCCCAAAAGGGCTTTGGCGCCAATGGCAACGTTTTCACCAAATGGTTGGGCATAGTAAAGAGACGAATCACCTGCGGCAACGTTGAAGTTTACGGAGCCTTCGTTTAAGGCATTGGTACCTACGGCCACATTGCCGGTGCCGCCGATGGCGTAACCAGCCCGGTAACCCACCGCTACGTTATCACTTTGGGTTGCGTTGTATAATGCCTTGGAACCTACAGCAGTATTGCGCTGCGCAATCAGCAAACGCTGCAATGCTGAATCTCCTACCGCTGTATTATCATTACCAGACAGGTTGGTGAGTGCATCCATGCCAACGGCCACATTCCGGCTGCCTGCCAGTGTCAGGAAAAGCGACCGGTTTCCGATGCCAATATTATGATTGCCGGCGGTGGAGTTTAAAAGTGCCTTAGCGCCGATGGCGATATTATCACCTATGCCGCCATTGAGTTTGTGCAGCGCGGAGTCGCCAAAGGCAAGCAAGTTAACTGCGGCGGTATTGCTGTAAAGGGCGGCGTTGCCGAATGCTGTATTGCCCGAACCAACCGTATTGTTGTATAAGGCGCTGACACCAAAAGCGGCATTTCTATTACCAATCGTGTTTTTATATAAAGTGAATTTTCCCACTGCAGTATTGTTGCCACCACCCGTTGTTGAAAATAAAGATTGAGAACCGATGGCCAGATTATTTCCAGGTCCGCCGTTTTGATTGTAGAGCGCGGAGTCGCCAATGGCAATCTGTTTGCTGGTATTTGTATTAAATAAAGCAGCGGTACCTACGGCAATATTATCACTTCCTCCCTGGTTAGATGTTAGTGCATTAGAACCCAGAGCAATGTTTTTGTTTCCAATTGTATTGCCGACTGACGATGCTTCGCCAATTGCGATATTTGCTTCACCGGTGGTATTATTATACAAGGCATTTCCTCCAATGCCTGTATTGAAGTAGCCCTTGTTATTGTATAATGAGCTAAAGCCAATGGCAACATTGCCATTGAGTAATGTTGCCTTTTTCATGGCTTCATAGCCAATTGCGATCCCGAAGGCGGAAGCACTGGCCGTTGCCGCCGCTGAATCGCCTATAACAATATTGTAGTCGCCTATCGACAGGCTACCGAGTGCACCCGTCCCCAGGGCCATATTACGGTTTGCAAATGAACCTGCGGTTGCCAGCGAACCAAGACCAAAAAAGATATTGCCTTCCAATGTGTCGATGCCGCCTGCGGGCTGCCCATTGATTTTAAACCGGAGATTTTTTTTATCGGTGGTGCCCAAAAAATTGGCAGCGGTAGTGCCGGCATTGCCATTTACACTCCATGCATTTGCTGCGGGAATATCACCCAATTGTATGAGCTTGTTCCACATTGAGGCATTCCAGTAATAATAGCCTGTGCCATTCGGCAATGCACCGTTGGTATTATAGACCAGCAGCGATATGGCCGGGCTTGGAATAGTGGTCACATCTGTAGTGGAAGACAATGACACATTGGGTATGAGCAACCCTTTGTTGGCACTGGTAACATGCAGCATGCTACTGGGGTTGGGTGGTGTGCCGGTGGTGTTGATGGCTACCTGGGCATCGGTGTTTTGGTTTGCAGCAAAAATGCAAAGCAAAAATGGTAGAACGGCGGTGCGAATTTTTTTCATGGTTCAATTTTTTAGGAGTGCACTGATTTGACTCTAAAAATTGTCATTAACCTTCTCGAAATGATTACCCCTAGGGGTAGTTTTTACCAGCACGGAATTTTTTCGATTACCAATCGGGTATAGTTACTGTCAGGGCTGCCTTAGTTCCAGCATTTTTACTTTCTTTTGGAGGTCTTGTATCAGATCATTTTGTACCCCAACTATTTTTATCAGCTCTTTAATAGCTGCCAGCGAAATGCCGGAGGGGTCAATCGTACTGATGCTTTTATCATCAGTACCCAGGTTGAAGGCAGCTTTAAAATCCTGCGCCATGGGACCAACATGGTATTCATCTGTGCCTTTGTAGCGCCATTGCGTAATGGGCAATGCCGCAATTTTTCTCAGAATATCGGAACCTTCAGGTATGGTAAAATCTTCCTTCTTGTTTTTGTCGCTGGTATTTGTCCATACACCACCATTTGTAAGGTAAGCGCCGTTGCCATTGCCAACGCCGCTTCCTACCTCCAGCGCCTTGGCTGCAGAAGTGGAGGTTGGGATTCCGAATACCCATTTATTTACAGCCCCATTTCCAAAGGCCATAGTAAAGCTGCTTGATACAGTTGCATTGTATCCAATCGCTGCTGCATTGTTGAGCCCATCAATGCTTACGTCTGCCCCGGTACCCAGGGCGGTTAAGCGATCCCCGTTTATATTGCTGGCAAGCGAATTGTAGCCGATTGAGGTATTGCCAAATCCATTTACATTTTTAATCAACGATTTGCCTCCGACGGCCGTGCTATAAAGCCCTTCAGGCAATAACACGCCGACAGCATTATACATGGCACTATCGCCGACGGCTACATTACCGCCATTTTGCAGGTTAGAATATAAGGCGACATTACCAATCGCCACATTTCCATCACCTCCAATATTATTATACATGGTGCGATAGCCCAATGTCGTGTTTCGGTTTCCCACGTTATTGCTTTTTAATGTTTTTGAACCAATGGCTGTATTTTGAACGCCAGTCGTTGTTGCAGTCATAGCAGAATCTCCAATAGCAACCGTATTATTTACTGTTTCCAATGATCGTAGCGAAAAGTAACCAATACCTACATTGGCATTGCCATCCACGGTGGACAGGGCATGGAAACCTACTGCTACATTCCGGTCTCCCTGGGAAGTAAGTCCCATGGTTGAAGCACCTATTGACACATTCATGGAGCCATTGTTTCTATACATCGAAGCAGAGCCCATCGCTGTGTTAAAAGAGCCATTTGCTACATACATAGCCCATGAGCCAACAGCTGTATTAGAACTGGATCCAAAGGAACCGGAACCCATGGCATAATTACCAAGTGCTGTATTGTAGTATCCATCTACATTGTCCTTTAGCGCATTTATGCCATAGGCGGCATTTTGAAATCCGGAGGTGTTATTAGCCATAGCGCTGGAGCCCACCGCTATGTTTTCAGAACCACTGGTATTGCCGAATAAAGCCGAATCTCCAATAGCTGTAAGCTCATCACCACCCTGGGTATTGTAGAGTGCTTTATGGCCAATGGCGACCAGGCTTTCACCGGAAGTATTAGAGTAGGCTGCATCAAAACCAATGGCGGTATTCTGTTTGCCAGAACTATTTTTTGCAAGGGTGCGGGTGCCAATGCCAATGTTTTTATCGCCGGTAGTATTTGCATACAAAGCCTTGATACCAATGCCAATATTCTGCACATTGGTGTTTTGGCCAAACAATGCAGAATCCCCAATGGCCACACTTGCGTTGCCATTCACATTACGGCCCAATGCACTATTACCAATGCTGATATTGGCATTGCCAAAAACATTTGAAGCCAGGCTGCTATGACCAATGGCTACATTGTTAGAACCCTCATCATTGGCAAACAGACCCTTAAAACCAATAACGGTATTTCTGCCACCTATCGTTTTGGCAGCATCAGGTACACCACGCAAGGCTTTGGCACCAATGGCTACATTTTCGCCAAAAGGCTGCGCATCATAAAGTGCGGAGTCGCCTATGGCCACGTTGTTATTTTGCGAGCCCACCATAAAGGAATTGGACCCAACGGCTACATTGGCTGTGCCGCCATTGGCATAGCCTGCCCGGTAGCCCAAGGCGACATTAAAACTACCTGCGGTATTAGTTGCCATGCCCTGGTAGCCCATTACGGTATTACCATAACCGGTGGTATTGTATTTTAATGTTTGGTAGCCCAATGCAGTACTTAGCAATCCATTTGAGGGATGACCTGTAGCATTCGCCAGGCTGCTATCGCCAATGGCAATATTTCCATTGGTAGTGAGTGATGTACTCAAAGCATTTCGTCCGAGGGCAATATTGAAATTCCCGAGGGTATTGTTGTACAACGAAAAATAACCCAGGGTAATATTAAAATTACCTGTCGTATTGCTTTTCATACTGCTATTACCCATAGCAATATTCATCTCGCCTGCGATGTTGTCGCTCAGAACACCCGATCCCATTGCGATATTATTTCCACCCGTAATATTGTTGCGCAGTGTCATACTATTTCCAATGGCGACATTTCCGGCGCCGCTAGTATTGCTTCTTAATGCATCGGTACCAATTGCTACATTATAAAACCCGGTGGTATTGCTGTAAAGTGCTTTTGAACCAATGGCAGTATTGTTGGTAGCCTGAAAAACAAGGGTACTGCCAATGCCATTAAAATATAATGCACTGTCGCCAATAGCTACGAGGCGGCTTCGGTCGGTGTTGCTATACAAAGCCCTGGGGCCAATAGCCACATTACTATAGCCAGTGGTATTAGAAAAAAGTGGCTGGTTGCCAATGGCTGAATTATTGCCCCCGGTACCGGTACCACCTGCATTTTGTCCAAAGAAATAATTATGTGACTGCGCATCCATTCTGCCAGCGGCAATATTGTTGAGCCTGAACATCAAAGGTTGGTTATCGCTGGTGCCCAGGTACTGTGTTAGCGGATTGATACCGGCATTGCCATTTACACTCCATGCATTGGCTGCAGGAATATCACCCAGTTGTATCAACTTGTTCCACATTGATGCATTCCAGTAATAATAGCCGGTACCATTTGGCAATGCCCCATTGGTATTGTACACCAGCAGTGATATGGCCGGGCTCGGAATTGTGGTCACATCTGTAGTGGAAACCAATGATACATTAGGTATTAACATGCCTTTGTTGGCACTGGTAACATGCAGCATGCTACTGGGGTTGGGTGGTGTGCCGATAGTGTTGATGGCTACCTGTGCAGATGACTTTTGATTTGCAAATAGAAGAACCAAAAGCAAAAATGGAATGGCTGGTGCGGGTAATTTTTTCATGACGAAATAATTTAGGGTGCTGTGATTTGAGGCTATAAAAATTGGCGTTATTATTTGCGGAGCAGTTACCCCTTGGGGTAGTTTTTTACGACTGTAATCGCCAGAGCTATTGCTGCACCAATTGCCGCATTCGTGCTATTGCGCTACCCCTGGAGCTTGCACCCAATTTTGTGTAGGCATGGTAAATATGTTTTTTTACGGTGTTGGCAGCAATGCATAACGCCCCGGCAATTTGCTTGTTGCTATGGCCGTCGTATATCAATTGAAGCAGGGCAAATTCCCGTTTAGAAATAGTCAAGGGCAGGTGCTTATTGATTTTTTGTAATGATAGCTCCGGAGATTGCAAGCCTGTTTTTTGTGCATGATTGTACAAGGCAATTTCAATAGCACTGTACAGGCCCGCTTCATTAAATGGCTTTACAATATAGCCCGCAGGCTGCGTGTGTTTTGCCAGTTCCAAAGTGATCTTGTCGGAGTAACTGGTAATAAAAAGGAAGGGAAAATGGTGGCTCTGGTTGATAGCATTTGCTATATCAATGCCTTCCATACCACCGTTTAGATTAATGTCGAGTAAAGCGATATGCGGCGCGTTATGAGCAAGCTCGTGTAAAGCATCTGTTTTGTTGTAAACGATGGCCGAAAGTGAAAGCCCGTTCTTTTCCAGAATGGCAGCGATATCTTCCGCTATCAGTGGCTCGTCTTCTACGATCAGGATTTTTATCTCGGGCATGTTGCGGTAGTTTGAGTATGGGTTGATTTCAAAATATTTCTTTATTATTTGTGATGGAAGCCGATAATATTTTGAAAATCAATTGGCATCCCGTACTCCTCTAATCCCATATTCCAACACCCTGGCCGGTATGGCTCCGTTTATGCCTGAAAGGGGTGTGTATCTTTTTGATATTGCGTTACCACTTACATAATGTCCTCCTCTTATGATGATACCTGCCACCCCGGAGCAACCACCGCTAATGGGTGTGGCCTCACCGTTAGCAGTAGTTGTAGTACCATTTCCATTCATTCCGGGCCAGGAGATTTCATCTGCAAAAGCAGCAGTAGCGGAAAGTATGCCATCCCCTTGTTTGCCCGTAAAACTCCGGCCTGCAAGGTTCCAGGTGGTTACGCAGAGTTCTGCTGCATTTCCGGATAATTCCATTACACCATAATAACTTGCACCCGAACTTATTCTTGATGAGAATGCTGTGGCAAACAAGCCTCCGCGTACATTACCTATGCTGAACAATGCATTGCCTTCTGTAGAGCTGCTGTTAGAAATTGCCTCATTGTTAAGGCCTTCATTGATTAGCGTATAAACGCTGCTGGAAATATTTGGTGTTCCCCAGGCATACTCGTTCTGTTTTACCCTAACCGGGCCACGGCATGCTTTCTCATATTCAAGTTCGGTCATTGGCCGTAAACCGGCCCAGTCTAAATACGACGCAACATCTGGCCAGTTTAAGTTACTCATGGCAATCCACTCACCATCTGAAGGCTCGTTATAAATTCCATCGTTATCAAAATCGCAACCCACTATAGCCGGGCTATGTGGCGATGTTAAAAAAGAACCCTGGGATATCAGTTCTATCCGCCCCCGTGTACCACCCCTGGAGAGCAAATCTCCCGGATTCTGCCCGGAAGTAATTCCCCGGTTGTTTTGCTGAATGAATGTTAGTGTATTAAAATAATCCCGCCATCCACCCTGGGATACTTCGTATTTCATGATCCAAAAAGCATTATAACCTACGGGGAAATTAGTCAGGTTACCATTAAGAGTCTGCTCGTTTTCACCACTTAAATCGCTCGCCCCTATTCCTAATGTAACAGTTGACCCCACACCATATACTTTATAGGGTCCAATTGTATTGCCTAACTGGTATGCAGCACCCGCAATGCCTGTGCTATCGCCTACATAAAAACTGCCTTGTGGCACGTACACCATCTCTATGGCAAAACCTTTTACATCAAAAATACCCGGCAAAGGCTCGATGCCCGCCCGAATATTAGTAAGGGCCACATTGCCAAAGCCGAGGTTGCTGCGGTACACAAAAGCACCAATTCCATTGTTGCTGCCATTATTACTGATATCTACGGTGTAACCTGCAGGGGCCGTATTATTGGTGCCACTAAATCGTATGGGCTTCCACTTGCCATCGTTGTCTTTAAACTTAAAAAATACCCAGGCTCCGTCGTAATTACCAGTGCTGGCCGTACGCCAGCTATTCTCCCAACTAAGGTTAAAATTAATTACGATACTGCCGTTTACCTGTGACGTAGAAATATTACTTATCTGCATATTATTTGCACTTACAGAAAAAGACAAAACCAACGCGGTTAATAGCAGCCCGGTTAACTTGTTCATAAAAAAATATTAAGGGGTGAAAATTTTTTTGATTTGAAAAACACAGATGTTTAATGACCGTTTATTTTAAAGTTTACAGTTGTTTTTACTGTTACTGATGCGCCATTTTGTACGGATAAACTTCTAATTTCTGTAGATGTAAAAATGCTGGGATACCAGGGTTTGCCAGACGGAATAAACACATTGCTCGTAGCGACCGGCACTACACCACAATCCCAATTTGCAGGTTCGGCCCACACATTGCTCAGGCTTCCATTCCAGGTAACGGTAATGCCACAGGTATCTAAATTTAAAGTGCCGTTAATGGTTATTTCGCCACGGCCGGTGCCACCATTATACAAACTGTCCACCATAAAAATGGCTGCTGAAGTTTTAATATTGGTAACGAAACCGTTTCCAATGCCACCGATGTATAAACTATCGGCAGCGCCAAGCTGGATAATCAAACCCATCCCGGTATTAAACCCATTGCCGTTGCCACCACTGTATAAGCTGTCGGCAATGCCCAGTTGCAGGGAAAGGCCGGACTTATTGGCAAAGCCATTATTGGTGCCACCTTTGTACAGGCTGTCTATACCAACAATTGCTAAAATTGCGTTGGTTTTAAGCCTTGTATCGAACCCATTTCCATTGCCGCCACTGTATTGCTGTGCCAGCGAATGAAATGACAGAAGGAATAAACCGGAAAGGATGAAAATGCGAACAGACATTGCGTTGCAGTTATTTATCTGCTCTGCAAAGAATAAGTAGTTAGGTAGAAAGCCAATTACCCTTTTGGGTAGTTTTACTGCAGCACTTTAAAAGGAAATTGATTGTTTCTCAACGCACCATCAACTGTCTCAATGCGGCAATAGCTGTGGCACGGCTGGTGGCATCCAGTTTGAGGTAGGTGTTATTGATGTGTTTTTTAACTGTGTTGGGAGAGATAAATAAGGTCTCAGAAATTTGCTTGTTGGTTTTGCCATCGTAGATTAGTTGCAGCAATACAAACTCCCTTTCGGAAATGGGTTGGGTTACATGATGATTTATTTTATCCAACATCAGTTCCGGAAATTTTCGCTTGTTTTTTTGTGCATGGTTATACAGGGCAATCTCCAATGTGCTGTATAAACCGGCTTCATTAAAGGGCTTTACGATATAACCGGAGGGTTCTGTATGCTTCGCCTTGTCTAATGTATGTTTATCCGAGTAAGAAGTGATGTAAACGAATGGGATATTATGATGTCGATTGATGGTGTCTGCTATCTCAATACCTTCAATACCGCCGTTTAAATTAATATCGAGCAGGGCCATATCGGGAAGGTTGGTTTGCAGTTCGTGTAAGGCATCGGCCTTGCTGTAAACAATGGCGGAAATAATATACTCGTTGCGTTCCAGTACTGCTGCAACATCTTCTGCAATCAGTGGTTCGTCTTCTACAATCAGGATTCTAATGTCGCTCATTTTATTGCAGGTTATAATTGGCTATTTCTATGTCCACTTTGGTTCCGTTATCGGAATACATCTTCATCGTTCCTTTTAGTTTTTGTAAAAATGCAGTGATCATTTTATGGCCAAACGATTTTTTTGTTCCCTGTTCAAAACCGGCAGGCAAGCCTGCGCCATTATCATGAACAGATAAAAATAAGCTGCCCCTGTTTTCTTTAAATATCACTTTTATGATGCCTTCCTGTTTATTTTCAAATGCATATTTGAGACAATTTGTTATGAGTTCATTTAATATCAGACCAATGGGTATCACAGTTTCCACATCCAGGTTTACCTGGTCTATTTCTTTCACCAGTTGAATACGCTCCTTTTGTATGTTGTACGAATGAAAAAGATTGTCGGTTAGTTGTTCAATATATAGCCGCACATCAATGCCGGTAAGGTTATCCTCCTGGTATAGGTTTTGATGGATCAGGCTCATACTCTGCACACGGTTACGGCTTTCTTTTACCGCATCCAACGCCTGCTCATCTTTAATATAATTTGACTGCAGGCTGAGCAGGCTGCTCACAATCTGGAGATTGTTTTTCACACGATGATGAATTTCCCTTAGCAAAACTTCCTTTTCCGCCAGCGATTTTTCAATGACAATGTTCTGCGCATTCAATTGTTCTTTTTTCTTTTTATTGCTGGCAAATGCTTTATAGGCGATGCCTGCCAGTGCCAGGAAAAGTACCGAGGCAATAATGAAATAATTACGTTCCCTGCTGCGTTGCCTGGCTTCCGAGTTGCTGATAGCATTGGCTGCGTTTAGTTTTTCAATTTGGGTTTCTTTTTCGGCCGCTTCATACACAGCGTTCATCTCATTTACCTGGCGGCTGTTTTCCTCGTTAATGAGCGTGTCGGCAATAGCCTTACCTGAGTCCGCATATTCGTAGGCCGCTTTAAAATCGCCCTGCCTGTAAAGGCATTTGGCAAGCTTCCTGTAAAATACGCTGGCAGCCTCCATCCTGTTGCCGGAAAGCGCCAATGCCAGCGCCTTCCGAAAATAGCTGGTGGCCAATGGCAGGTTATTTTCCTGCAGGTACATATCTGCATAGGTTTCAGCATGGGTAATCAGCTGGTTTTTGTTTTTACCCGAAACCCTTTCCCTGTCAGCATCCTGCAAATAGATTAATGCTTCCCGGGGTCTTTCCAGGTTTACCAGTGAAGCTGCGATGTTTTCCCGGCAGGTATTTACATCGTCGGTCGCCTGTAATTTTTTTGCGAGCGCCAGGCCTTTCATCCCATTTTGATAGGCACTATCGAATTGTCCGCTTGTTTGATAGGCTGCGCCAATATTGATCAGCGAATTGAGCATGCCCGTTTCATCCTTTACGCGTTCCTTTAGCTCGTAAGATTGTTTGTAAAATTTTATGGCATTGGTGTAGTCCTTCCTCGATCGGTACACAAGGCCGATATTGTTGTACGACTGCGCTATAAATTTATCCAGTTGTAATTCTTTTCGCAGTTGTAGTGCTGCCAGGTGGTACCGAAGCGTTAGTTCGTAATTACCGCGGTAGTAATAGGCAAAGGCTTTATCGGTCATGGTGTGCGACTGGTAATCAGCCCTGCCGATACTTTTAAAAATTTCCAGGGCTTTATTCAAGTTTAGCAGGCAAGAATCCAGGTCGCCTTTGATGTCGTATGCAATTCCGATGGCCTTGTGCGCATGCGCCATCCTGAACTTATCATTTATTGCGGTGGCTTTTTCTAGCGCAACAACACCATAACGAATAGACTCCGCTGGTTCATCATCCTGCAGTAAAATGCTGAGTTGTTTGTTGGCATCTATTACGGACGTATCAACAGTTCCACGGTTGGCTACCAACTTTAGAGAATCCTGAACAGGGTTTTGTGAAAAGGAAAAAGCCGGGAATAGCAACATGAAGCAACAATTAGTTAAGTGGACGGCAAACTGTTTCATAGGCTAGGTTGGTGGTAAAATGGCACATTACTTATTTTGTCTGTTGCCAACAATCACATGTTTGCCAACAAGTTAATGATTAACATTTTATTGCTGGCGCAAATGATAAGTTGCAACACCATCCAAAACCAAACTTATGAAAACACTATTACTTGTCTTTCTTGCCACGCTTGCTTTTTATGGCCACAGCCAAACAAAAATGTACGATAGTGTTTTATAAAGTTACAAATACCGTACAGATGGTTTTACAGCACTCTTCATAAGAGGGGGAGCCAATAACAATTTCTCATTGGGCGATTTTGTTGGTAAAAGTTTCGCTTTTTCTGCAAACCCATCTTTAGAATATTTTAGTACAAAAAGTACCGATAAGCGACAAGTCACCCGTGGTGGATCTTTTAATCCTGGATTTGGGTATCAAAAGGAAAAAGGGAATACCCGTTATGTTCCAAAGCAAAGTTCTGATGCTTTTATTGGTGGGAATGCTGCCGTAAATATTAAAGCTTTTACAGGATTGCGTTTTATAGAAACGGGTTATGTAGTGGGGGCACGGACAGGGTGGGGTAAAGTTAATTATGCAGATACTTTTCTACATAAATCGAACAATAAAGAGGCATCTCTGGAATTGACCTTTGGCATAGGTACCGGAAGGTTGGAAAATTTAACGGATGCCCAAATGGCATTTCATATTTTGAACGACTTGCAAAACCAAAAACTATTAACCAAAGATTTTAGTCCTGCTGAAATGGCCGGCCTTGCCAAAACAATTACCAATATCAATAACACAAGGTTGTTTGATTATCGCCGCAAACGAAGGTTTGAGTTGCAACAAATAGATTCATTTCTGCAAAAAAGCGGATTGGTAGATGCGTACAGCATCAACTATTTTACCACATTGACAGATAATTGGCTGTATGCTTTCAACCCATACCGGGTACAGGGAAAGCAAAAATATATACAGCTTAAACCCCGCATTAGTTATTGGAACGAAAAATCTGAAGTAACCAATAACAATGTTTTCATTTCTGAAAAAAGCATTTATTATACCATTATTGCAGAGCTAATAGCAGGGATAGATGATAAAAAAGCAGTAAGCATTACACGTCAGTTTAATAAGGGCTTTTCTGTGGCCACCTTTTACGATTATTTACGTACGAAGAACTATAGCAACGGTGCTGATAATACTTTTATAAACGACGGATGGACTTCGAGTATCAGTGGGTACCTGGAATGGGGCTATTTCCCGAATACCAGGACTAACGTATTTGCCAATATCAAAACAAGATTCTCCTACGATTATTCTGATCAGGTAGCATACAATGTTACAAACCTCGGGTTCGACGCCAATTATTTTATTGGCTACAATACAAGGTTGATTGTTAGCGAAGGTTTAAGTCTTAATACACCAATTGGCAATGGGAGTGGTTACAAAACTTATTTGAATAACAGGTTTTCTATTGGTATCGAGCATTTTTTCAGGTAAAAAGGCATATATCCATTACTCTTATCAGCGGAGCCTTAACCCTATGACTTCATTTCACAAATACCTTTCCTTCACAATTCTTTCATGGTGTAAAAAATGCCCGGCTATGATAAAACCCAACGCATTGCAGGTAATGGGATGATTATTGGCTGAACCCCGCTGCTGAAGCTGTTCTTCATTAAAAGAATCAAACATCAGGATGGTGCTTTTTCTAACCAACTGCATTTCCTCCACTAACCCTTCCCATGTTCTGATATTCGCATTGGATGCTGCGGCATAACTATTCTCGTCAAAACCGGGGAGACTTTGTTTTTCGCCGCGGGCAATGCACAAGGCCCGGTACACCATGATTCGCTCTGTATCTATGCAATGTTGCAATAACTCTTTTAAGGTCCATTTGCCTTCAGCATAGGCATAGTCCGCTTTTTCAACCGGAATGGAATCCATGAAGGAGTTTATTTGAGTGAAAGATTCCTGTAGTAGTTGCTGTAAATCTTCACTGGTGGTGTAGTCAATATAGGTTTGATAAAAAACTCCGTAATCGCTGGTAGAAGGGCGCATGTTAGTTGATTGGTTGATTGGTTTGCAATTTGGCGATTTTTAGTTAATAGTTTACAAGTTCACCCGTTCAATTGTTCACCCGTTCAACAACCATATGCCGTACCATTTTTCGTGTATGATACTGGAGGACAATCATGTAAACTAATGAAATCTTAAACTTGTAAACTTGTGAACCAGTGAACTAATTCCTAATCCTCTACATTAAAAACTTTTATGCGGCTACCACCACTGGTTATTTCCAGTGCCATCTTTACCGCATTATATGCATTTACGATGCCGCCTGTTTTGCAAAGATTTTTCATTTCAATCTTTTGCTTTTTTTCACCGCCGGGCTTTCTGAAGCGCTGTTCGGCCATGCTTTTATCTACCGACTGCTCAATAATATTTTTTACTGCCACCGCGCTCAGCTGCGGGAAATAACTTCTCAGCAGGGCAGCAAGGCCACTCACTACGGGGGCACTCATGCTGGTGCCTTGTTCATAGGCATATTTATTATCCGGGATACTACTGTAAATTTTTACGCCGGGGGCCAGCACATCCACGGTTTGTTTACCATAATTGGTAAAATCGGCCACCATGCCGCAGTTAAGACTGCTGTCGCCGCTGGCGCCTACGGTAATTACATTATTCACCTTTTCATTGTCCAGTAAAAAAGGGCTTGGATAATCAGGGTCTTCATCTGTATTCCTGTTGTCATTTCCACTGGCATGAATGATCAGCACATCGTGTTGTGCTGCATACTTAATGGCATCGTCCACCCAATGCTTGTGTGGGGAGAGGTCCTTGCCAAAACTCATATTAATCACTTTGGCACCGTTCTTTACCGCATACATAATCCCCAGTGCCACATCCTTATCATGTTCATCTCCATCGGGTACGCAGCGAACGGTCATAATACGTGCTGAATTGCAAATGCCATGCACTGCACAATCTGCACTATCGGGCAGGCCTGCAATGATGCCACTTACATGGGTGCCGTGAAGCGAAGTACCACCCATAACATCACCATTGCCATAGTGGATATTTGTGATTTCATCTTCGTTGTCGCCAACAATTGCACTTCTGAAATTAGTTACAGGCTTTAATTTGCCCATCTGTAATTCCTTCTGCTGGTCTATCATTTTATCCAGGTCGGTAAACAACTGGCGGTTGGTTTTATCCCGGTCCAGTTCCAGGAGGTCAATGAACCGTAAATAGCCCAGTTTTGCTTTTTTGGTAAGGGTGTTTTTAGGAATGAAATTTTCCAGGTCATCCGCTGTATATTCAGGCACCTTCATTTCGCAACGAATAAGGCTATCGAAGTAGCGATTGGTACGTAAGGATGCTTCCACCATCATCAATCCCATCTGGTCTTCGGGCTTAGACTCGAGTATTTGATTGCTCCGTTCCCATAATTGATAATCTCTTTTGTCCTGTTTCCCAAGATTGGAGGCATCAAAGTTCTTATTGATAAATTTGGGCTTCAGCTGATGATACACTCTTATGGCCTCCTGCGATTCTTTATTTACATTTTGGCCATTGGCATTACCAAGAAAATTCCAGCCATAGATATCGTCTACATAACCATTGCCATCGTCATCTTTTGTATTGCAGGAAATTTCTTTTTTATTTTTCCAAAGTACTTTCTTCAATGCGTAGTGATTGGTATCAATGCCACCATCCATAACGGCCACCACCACAGGTACAGGCCTTTTGCCTTTTAATAGTTGCATGGCCTGGTCAAGGCTGATGCCGTGGTAACCGTCCTCCGCTGCATCCAGTAAGTGCCAGCCTTTTACCACTTCTTTTTGAGCAATAGCCTGGTGAGCCAGCACAGTAATGCAGCAGATAATTTTGATTGTAATCAAAACAGTTCTCACATCTTTTTTCATCGTCATTTTCAACTTCACGTTTTCGGTGGCTGCCCAATAATTAGCAAGTTTCTACAGGAGTACAGGCTTCTCAATCGTTAATTTTTTTCAAGCAAAGCACAAAGTAAAGACGCAATGCCTGTTTTACGATGGAACGGGGTGTTAAAAAAATGGCGTGTAGGGGAAGTTTTTCAATATGAATTTTCAAAAAATTCAGTGTTAGGGGCAGGAAGGAGTGAAGGGATGGCCCGGATTGGGACAGATAAAACGTCCCTATTTTTTTACGAGATCACTGTAGGTCCGCTTCTTACCAACAAAATAACTCCATACTATGGAACCCTTAAAAACACCTGCTGTAGCGTACAATCCGCGTTTGGCGGGCCATTTCGTAGATGGGTTGCTTTTGGTATCTGCCCCGGTAAAAAGCCATTTCCAGTAAGCAAAAACACCCTTAAAAATAGCCTTGCCGAGATTTGCTTTGCCTCCAAGAAAAAATCTCAGGGCAGCAACCGTATCCAAACCCATTCTAACAGGAATAAGCCATAGCAACCTGCCCGCAGGCATATTGCGGGTATTCATTACCAGGTTATTTCTAAAGTTTAAAAATGTTTTTCGCGGATCGGTGCTTTCCAGGCTGCCGCCGCCAAGGTGATAAACCTCGGAATTACCACATGCATAGATCTTATAACCGAGGTTCCGTGCCCGCCAGCAAAGATCTATTTCCTCGTTTTGCATGTAGAAGAACTCGTACATGCCATTAAGTTCTTTGTAAACTGAGGCCTTGGCGAACATGCAGGCGCCACTGGCCCAAAAAACAGGGGAGGTGTCATTGTATTGTCCCTCGTCTTTTTCCAATGTTTCCAATACCCGGCCACGGCAAAAGGGATAGCCCAGGACATCCATCATACCGCCGGCGGCTCCGGCATACTCGAACATATCGTGGTTGCGAAGCCAGCGGATCTTAGGCTGGGCGAAGGCAATAGAAGGGTCTTTTTCCATTAAGTCAATCAGCGGTTCTATGAAGCCTGGTGTTACTTCCACATCGCTGTTGAGTAATAAATAATAGTCGGCTGTGATCTGTTTTAATCCTTCATTATAGCCGGCAGCAAATCCAATATTGCCACTGTTTACCACCAATTTTATTCCGGGGTATTGTTGTTTCAAAAAAGCCAGAGAGTCATCGGTAGATTGGTTATCAATCACCCAAACAGAAGTATTGGTGTAAGTGACCGCCATTACCGAAGGCAAATACTGTTCAAGGTATTTTCTTCCGTTGTAGTTTAGAATGGCAATGGCTATATGGGGGGTACTCAAAATTAATTGTTGTTTGAAAGGAGAGGGGTTGTATAAATGTAATCGGTTTCAACAATGACCTAATGACAAATGACCCGTTGATCAGCCGAACTCACGGCGTCTCTACCTCAACGCCAGGCTCCGCACAATATACTTCCCTACCATGTCAAATTCAATGTTCACCCGGTCACCGGTTTTTATTTGTTGGATATTGGTATGCTCAAAAGTGTAAGGAATAATTGCAACCGAGAATGCATCCCTGGTTACATCAAAGATGGTAAGGCTGATACCATTTAAGCAAATCGACCCTTTTTCTATAACAAGTGGCGCAAACGATGTGTCAATGCCGAAACTGTATTGCCAGGATCCGCCCTGGTCATCTACCGACAGGCAAATAGCAGTGGTATCTACATGGCCCTGTACCAGATGACCATCCAGTCTGCCATTCATGGCGAGGCATCTTTCAATATTCACCATCTGTCCCGGCTGCCAACTGCCAAGATTGGTTTTTTCAAGCGTTTCTAAAATAGCTGTTACGCGATGGGTGTCGCCATTGGTTTCTTCCACGGTAAGGCATACGCCGCTATGACTAACACTTTGGTCGGTTTTAAATTCCGACGACAGCTTGCTGCTGATCCAAAATGTACTGTTCGTTCCTTTTTGTTCTATGGAAATTACCGTTCCAACGGTTTCTACAATGCCTGTAAACATCCCGCAAATGTAGTTTTCAGGGGCCAGTTTACAATTGAGCTGCCCAAACAATTACAGGGCGGGCAAAAAAACTTTTGGGCTTAATGTTTGCAGTGTAAACGGAGACCCTTACTTTTGCCGCTCACAATTAAAAATTACCTGAGGAGGTATATAAAAGGTTATGCTAATCATCGATTCTAAAGACTGCGAAAACATAGACAAGGCACTTAAGAAGTATAAGAAGAAATTCGAGAAATCGAAGGCTTTAATGCAACTTAGGGAGCGCCAGGCTTTCATCAAGCCATCTATCAAGCGTCGTGCAGAAGTATTGAAAGCAGTTTACAAGCAGCAAATGGCTGACGGTAAATTCGACAAATAATTCCCTTAACTGACAAATATTACCAGCTATAAGGCGTGAGCCTTATGGCTTTTTTTGTGCGGTATAGTTGTCAATATTCATGTAGTTTTATCCATGTTTACTACTCACCATGGATAGCAGTGCCCTATACATTTCGCCATTTATCGATTACCTCAAATTCGAAAAAAGGTATTCGCAGCATACCATCCTGGCTTATTCTAAAGACCTGGACCAATTCTTTACTTTTTTAAACAGTAATTACGGCGAAGTAGCGATCGGCGATATTATTGCATCGTTTATCCGCACCTGGCTGGCCAACCTTAAAAATGATGAGATGACCGGCAAGAGCCTGAACCGCAAAATTTCAACTCTCAAATCATTCTTCAAATTCCTGGTAAGACAGGGTATCATCTCCCAAAATCCGACTTCAACATTAATCGCACCGAAAATAGTAAAGCGGTTACCGGCTTTTGTAGATAAGAAGGATATAGAATTGCTTTTTAACCATGTGGAATTCCCCGACGACTGGACAGGCCGCACAGAAAGGCTGCTGTTACAGGTACTTTACCAAACCGGCATGCGTCTCAGCGAATTAATAAACCTGAAGGAAACCCAGGTGGATAAACATCACGCTTCCTTAAAAATACTGGGCAAGGGTAACAAAGAACGGATATTGCCTTGCAATAAGGATTTGATCAACGACCTTTTGAATTATATGGAGGCCAAAAGAGCAACGATTGAGAACCCTGATGGTTCGGTGTTATTTGTAAATGCCAAAGGTAAAAAGCTATACCCTTTTGGTGTGTGGCGTGTAGCTGTAAAATACCTGAAGCTGGTTACCACCACCGAAAAGAAAAGCCCACACGTAATGCGCCATAGTTTTGCCACGCATCTCATGAATAACGGTGCAGAACTCAATGCTGTTAAAGATTTGCTGGGACATAGCAGCCTCGCCGCAACCCAAATTTATACGCACAATACGATTGAAAAACTAAAAGATGTTTATAAAAAGGCCCACCCCAAAGCTTGAACCGTCAACCGTAAACCGTCCACGGTCTACAGTCGACCGTTGACGGTTGACAATCGGCGGTCAACCCGGTAATTTCTTTTGTCAATTGGCATTTCTTTTTGGCATTTTTAAAAATCCTGCATTACCTTACATTTAATAAATGATGAAGCCTATGTTACCAGAATTACCCTTCAATTAGTTCTTTATTTATTCATTAAAAACGTGTTACTATGACCGTGAACATTCATTCAGTACGATTTGATGCTGACAACAAACTGAGGGATCACATTCAGAGGAAATTAGCCAAGCTGGCAACCTTCCACGAC
The DNA here is from genome assembly GCA_040386335.1 of Bacteroidota bacterium. GTDB lineage: Bacteria > Bacteroidota > Bacteroidia > Chitinophagales > Chitinophagaceae > JAZKFT01. The sequence continues at coordinate 1,173 of JAZKFT010000004.1, read as the reverse complement.
AGGATTATTAAAGTGGATGTATTTTTGAAACTTGATAATGTGGTACACCAGATTAAGGACAAGATAGCTGAGATCAAAGTAAGTATTCCGAGAAACGAGCTGTTTGTAAAGTCGTCGAGTAAGTCATTTGAGGCTTCTTTTGATGAGGCATTTGAATCAATTTGCACACAAATAATCAGAAAAAAAGAAAAACTAGTAGTTTAACCAATCTTTTAAAATCAATCCAAAGTCCCGCCCCTGTGGCGGGACTTTTTTAATAGCACAGCTGTGCAAATCCCTTGAAACCCAATCTTATTCCCGTCCTGTTTTTCCTCATTGGGTGCAATACGCCAGAGATAAAGGTGCCGCGCCCAAAGACTATTGTAAGTATTCCTGCTGATGGCAGAAAGATCCAAATTCTGATACAGCCATTGAATGATATCAGCACTGCAGCCATCTCTTTTCTAAAAAACCATATTGCCGACAGTTTTAAAGCCGTCATTACAGTTCTGCCCGCCAGGGAATTGCCTGCAAATGCCTATTTTGCCCCCGGCAAAAGATATAAGGCAGATAGTTTGCTGGTGTTTTTAAAACCCTTTGTGTCCAACGTCAACACTTATGTATTAGGCGTTACCGGAAAGGACATTTCCACCAGGAAAGGCGCTTTTCCCAATTGGGGTATCATGGGACTAGGCTATCAACCCGGGCAGTGTTGTGTTATATCCGATTACCGGTTATGCAAGTATCCTCAAACGGAAATGCAATTGAACGAACGGCTATTAAAAGTGGCTTTGCATGAGTTGGGACATAATTTTGGCCTGCCTCACTGCCCCGATGAACGTTGTATGATGACGGATGCAAAGGGAAAAGACAAGCTCAATAATGAGGAGGGATTTTGTCTCAAATGCAGTGGCTACCTACATTCCAAAGGTTTTCGGAAATAGGCTAAAAAGGTTTCTAACAGGGTATAAAGAAATTGTTCAAAATTTTTTTCCAGTTGTGAATTTGCTTAATGCCATTTTCCTTTACTTTTGCCCTCCCTTAAAACGGGATACGCTCTTTGTATTGGATAATTGAAAAATTGATAGTTAGAAATCAGCTAATCAATTTTAGACTATCAAAAGTGAAATTAAAAATAAGCCGAAGTAGCTCAGTTGGTAGAGCAGCTGATTTGTAATCAGCAGGTCGGGGGTT
>JAZKFT010000003.1:0-106590 GCA_040386335.1 Bacteroidota bacterium | reverse complement strand
AAAGGGTTTCAGAGAATTTTTTCAACTTTTAGAAAAAACCGAGGAAAACAGGAAAAAAGTCCCGCTTTCGCAGGACTTTTTTTATTGCAGATACAATTTACTTTTTGGTTCTTCCGGATGGTTTAGTAACCGAATCTTGTGTTACTACTTTATTTGTTTCCATTGGTGTGGCCGGTTTATTATACTGTGCTTCCATTTGCAGCATGGTTTGCAGCATCTGGAAAGCCTGCACGATTTCCTGGGTCATACCGCGCTGGCGGCTGCTTTGCGTAACACCATAAAGGAATTGCTCGGCGGCATTCTTATCTTGTTGGGTGCGGGCACCGTAGCTCATCTGGAAATACTGGTTGAGTGTACCATCCAGTTCCTGGCGGGTCATACCTCCAAGCGCAGCGTAGTAATCCATCTGTTGCTCCAGGTCCTTCTTCACCGATTTGGAGATTTTGGTGCTCAGGTCTTTATAATCATTGCGGTACGCCGCTTCCAATACCATCAGTGAAGTTTGGTTCTGTTGCTGGTAACGGCTTACCATACCATAAGGCATGTTTTCTTCCAGCATCAGTTTGTCCATTTTCTCCAAAACGGCTCTTCCTTCTGCCTTGCGGTCGGTTTGTGCCAGGTAGCTACCCAGATCGGCATAGGCCTGGCGGATATTGTTCAGGTGGCGGCGATTTTCTTCATCAAAATATACCCCGGGTTTATTCGCATTACCACTCGTGAACTTATTGAGGGCCTTATCGATCATCCAGTCAGGATTTACGTCTGCATTCATCATTGGCACTAATCGGTACGACATACCATCCCGGCGTAAATACGGATCCAATCCAAGGCCTTCTGTCCTTGCGTTGGTGAAATAAATTGGACGTTTCCATTTGTTCGCAGCCACTATACCCAGTACGGCCAGGTCGTTTTTCATTAATGTATTACGCGCCACTTCAATATTGACGCTAGATAAAACGGCAGTGTCTTTTGGTCCTACCACGCTATCCGCCCTTACCTGGGCAAGATCTACGGGGATGGAGAAACGGTGCGTCGGGAAGGTGTTGATCATGTCTTCCCCACCTTCAGCCATCTTCTTATTGGGGTCATCGCTGGCTACCCAATAGCGTAGTGTACTGTCAAGGTCACGGTAGCCGGTCTGGTCGCCACTGGCCTGGAAGCGAATATAGTCCCTGTTCCGGCCCTCAAATTGTTCTGCTGAGAATACCACATCCATAGCATCGCTGTTATTTACCTTATACCGAAGCTGGTTTACATACCAGTCGATACCCATCAGGCTGTAGTTAATAACCCTTACATCCCTGCGGATGCCTTCCACCTCCTGTGCGTACCAAAGCGGGTAAGTATCGTTATCGCCAAATGAGAAAAGAATCGCATTGGGCGCACAACTTTCGAGATAGTTACGCGCAAGATCACGGGCCAGTACTTTTTTGCTGCGGTCGTGGTCATCCCATTCCTGGGTGGCCATCAGCACCGGCACTGCCAGCAGGCATATTAAACTGGCGATAGCACCAGAAACGCCGGGGTTCACTTTTCTTCCAAACCAATCCCTCACCTGTAAAACACCGAGACCGATCCACACTGCAAAGGCGTAGAAACTACCCACATAGGCATAGTCACGTTCACGCGGCTGATTGCCCGCCTGGTTTAGGTAAAGCACAATGGCAAAACCGGTAAAGAAGAATAAAAGGAAACTAACAAGGAAGTCATTTTTATGCTTTCGGTAATGATAAAACAGGCCGATCATACCGAGGATAAAAGGCAGCATGAAAAGCTTGTTATTTGCCTTATTGTTTTTTAAACTGTCAGGCATTTTGCTCTGATCGCCGTACATCGCATTATCTATAAAGGATATGCCCGTAATCCAGTTCCCGTCTCTTAAGTTGCCTGGTGTACTCCACTGGACATCATTCTGTTTACCACTGAAATTCCACATAAAATACCGCAGGTACATGTAGTAGTTCTGGTAACGGATAAAGAAATTCAGGTTATCTGCGCCATTGGGATCGCGTTCATAAGGGTAGTGCTTCTGGTTCTCCTCATCCTGCCAGAAGTTTTTATCCTGGTCGCTTATTTTCTCAATACCCAAAAAGCTGGCGTAATAGTCACCATGCCCCTGGTCGTTGCTGGCATCCCAAACGCGTGGGAAAAGCATCATTTGCGAAGTATTGTACACATAATGACCATCCTGGCCGTTTTCAAAATAGCCGTCTTTGCCCTTCTGGTATTTTGTGTGCGTTTGTTTGTATTCAATGGGCCGTGCAGTAAATTTTTGCCCGTACAACAATGGAAAATCACCATATTGTTCGCGGCCGAGATACCCAACAAGACTCATTGGGTTGTCCACGTTGTACATATCGATGGCGGTATTGGCATTACTCCGGATCATAGTTGTGAGGTAAGATGAGTAACCGATCAACATGAACGCAATACACCAAAGTGCCAGTTTAAGGGTTTTAAGCCCGGATGTTTTTATCAAATAACCCGCGAGACCACCGCCTCCAATAGCCACAATAATGCCCAGGAATTTCATGCCACCTGATCCTTTTGCAATAAAAGGAATCATGAGCAACAGCATCAATGCCACAAACCACCCGATGAAAAGATTGCGGTTAAATTTCTCAGCTTTAAAGCGAAGCCCAAGCGCAATAAAAGCGGCAAACAAAATAAAGTAGATAGCAAAACCGCTAAAAAATGGAAGCCCAAGGCTGTTAACAGCGAAAATATCTGTGTAACCTGCACCATCAATGGTGTATTGGATCAACACTTTTTGTACAAAACCGGTTATGATACAACCAATAACAAATGCCCAGAATGTGCCCCAGCCGGTCGTTTTGAAACGTTTAAAATAATAGACCATTACAATGGCCGGGATACAAAGGAGGTTGAGCAAATGCACACCAATACTAAGACCCATCATAAAGAAAATAAACACCAGCCAGCGGTCGGGGTGCACCCCTGATTTGCCTACCAGTCTTAATGCATCGTCTTTTTCGGCGGCATGTTCCCATTTAAGGATAGCCCAAAACACCAATGCAGTAAAGAAAGAACTCAATGCGTACACCTCTCCTTCTACTGCACTAAACCAAAAAGAATCGCTGAAAGTATAAGCCAATGCACCTACCGCACCGGCTCCCATTACGGTCCAGATATCACCCATGCTCAGTTCGCCCTTGTCTTTGGCCACGATTTTACGGGCAAAATGGGTGATGGTCCAATATAAAAACAGGATAGTAAAACCGCTGGCCAATGCACTCATGATGTTTACTGCCTTGGCCGCCGTAAGAGGGTCATCGCCAAAAATCACGATAAATACACGGCCAATCAGCACAAAAAGCGGGGCTCCGGGGGGGTGCGGCACCTGTAGCTTATAGCAGCTACTCACAAATTCACCACAATCCCATAACGAGCCGCCGGCCTCGGCTGTCATGATATAAACGGTACAGGCAATAAGGCAAACGATCCAACCTGTAATGTTGTTGATCTTCTTAAAATTCATAAAGAGGGTACAGTTAAAATAAACAGTAGTTTTTTAAAGATTGGCGAATATAGTTGATTGGTTGATTTGTTGATTAGTGGATTGCTTCCGGTGAAATAGTCATTTGCCGGTAAGTTGTTTGATTGAACGCTTTTTAAGACAAAGTTCACAAATACGAAAATATTCGGATGACGAGAATCGCAGGCTTTGGATTGAGAATGACCGGCAGTTTGATACCTTCACGAATATTTGCCAACCGGGGTTAAAACAAAACCTGGCAACCGGTTCAATGTTCATTTAATAAAACTGATTTCCAGGTATGCTTTTATTTTTTCAAAAGGTTATTGATGTATTAAACGCTTCAAATATTCCCTACATGCTTTCGGGCAGTGTAGCAATGGGTACCTATATTTTACCAAGGGCCACAAGGGATTTTGTTTTTATCGTGCATTTACAACAGGCAGATATTGATAGCTTTGTGGAACAGTTCAAAGAAGGATATTACTGTGATTCCGATGCCATAAGGGATGCAGTAAAACACCGTAGCATGTTCAATATCATCGATCATCATTCAGGATATAAAGCTGATTTTATGATCCTGAAAAATGAAGATTACCGACAAACAGAATTTAAACGGAGGGTGCAGATGGAATATTTTGGCAAATCCGTTTACATCGTATCTGCTGAAGACCTTTTATTATCGAAATTGATATGGATACAGACTTACCAATCAGCATTACAAATGGAAGACATTAGAAACCTCACCAAACTGGAACCCCTCGATTGGAGTTACATCCGCGAATGGATAAAAAAACTTCGTATTCATACCTTTAATTTGCTCCCGGAATGACTGATACCCCCGAACATGTAAAAGCGCTTCAATTAAAAATATGGCTGAGTAAGTCCTTCGAACAGCGGCTGCACCAAATGCTGGTGGACAATGAAGCCCTGTATCATTTTTGGGCCAATGTAAAGCCGGTTGTTGAAAAAAATGATCATGAGGAAACTAAAATATCCACGCGCCAATGACTTACTGACCATTGACCCACTTACTCACAATCGCAGGTCCATTCTTCCCTGATATCTATCACGGTTACTACGGTTACTTCCGTATTGCAGGGTGCAAAAATGATGCGTACCCTTTGTTTATCGCTTGTTGTACCTTCTACTGCATACTTCTTTTTGCAATCAGCGCCGTCTAAGTCGCTTTTGGTGTAATTGATCTTTCCATCTTTCAGAATTTCTTTCACTTCAGTTTCGCTTATATGGCGGCAATCCATCCGGCAACGGGCATGTTTGCTATAGTTAATATTGGAGGGATTCCTGTTGAGGCCACGACCTGTGTAATTCTCATCGGTTTTGCTGGTTTTGTTGTTGGTGGTATTGGGTTCGCTTTTATTTCGCTGGCAGTTTTTTACAATTAATAACGTAATCCCCAGAATGATGATGATCACCACAGGTGCCCATGGATTTTTCTTTGCAGCAGAAGACGGTTTAGCAGTAGCCATTTAGATGTATGATTTCGGATTTATGATTTCGGATTTGTGATTAGTGCAGCATTCTTTTTGCGGAATATCAATGCTCTATAGTCAACGTAACCCCGGCTTTTACGGTGACGCTCCCATTCGGTTGCTCCACTTTTAACGACCAGCAAAGGGCATTAGCGGTAACTGTAACCTGATGACGTACAATGGCGGAAATGCCCGGAGAAGGAACCTGGCCGCCCATCCAGATAGAGGAATTGTTCCAGTTACCATTAGCTATCGTTATATATCCCGCAGGTACGCCAGCCAAAACACCCGTGCTAAGCAGTTTTGACGCATAAATATCCTGCGTAGCCAAATTAGCATGCCGGTCGCTCCAACTCGCTATTACACTTCCACTATCGCTTAAAACCGCCCGGGGGCTGCAGGCATTACCAAATCCTTCCTGCACCTCGCTGACAATTACACCGGTGGGATTCCAAAGCTTGCTTCCTGAGCTATTTAGTTTTTGTGCTTTTATGGCGCCGTTAAAAGATGCATAGTCTTCTTTATAGGCTACTATATAGTTACCGGCACTATCATTTACCAAAACCGGGTCAAACGCCCATGTTCCAAAGCCACCGGGACTTATTGCAACGCCATTTATTGTCCACGACGGAATACCGGCCCCATTGATCTTTTGTACAAAAACCCGGGCTGAATCCTCATCGGCCCAGGTGGCCACCATGCCACCTGTGCCATCTGGCACCAAACAGTTATTAACCCCGTACTGGTTACCCGGCGAGGTACATACAGCTACCCCATTTGCCGGCCATTGTGCTGCCCCACTGCTGTTTACCCGCTGGGTGAATATATCCATGTTCTCATAATTACCAAATGGGTCGTTGCGGCCATCAATAAAGGCCATCACGGCACCACCGGATCCATCTGCAACTACCTGGCTATTTTCGAATGCATCCTGGTTACCCAAAGCCGTGCACAGAGCCACCCCATTATTGGTCCACAATGGCGCACCACCCCCACTTAACCGCTGTGCGTAGATGTCGGCGTTAGCAAGATCATTGGCTACCAAAGAATCGTAATTCAATCCCATGGGATCGTTGCGGGTATCTGTAAAAAAGAGCATGGCGCCGTTGTTATTATCGGCAACTACAATGGCACCGCCCCTAAAGCCCGGCGCGGTACAGGCCTGAACACCGTCTGCGGTCCATTGAGCAATGCCTGCGCTGTTGAAGCGCTGGGCATACACCTGCACATTTGCCTGCAAATCGTCTCCCGTCCACGCAATAATCACCCCGCCATTTCCATCACTGCACAAGGATGGGCCATAGTCATCCCTGAATAAATTGGATGATACCCTTTGCCCATTGACCGGCCAAAGAAGGGTACCTGCGTTGTTAATATGTTGGATGTATACTCCTTCAAATGCCGAACCGTCACGCCTATCTTCCCAGGCCACATAGGCACCGCCGGTTCCATCGGGTATGGCCTTGTACGAATATTGGCCGTTGGGTGCATTACAAATTACTACCGGGTTTGAAGTGGTCCCCCAGGCAATCATTCCATCAACCGTAATTCGCTGGGCATAGAGGTCGTTACCGGCACCACTATTGAAAAAAATGAGACTGCCGCCGGTGCCGTCAGTAACTGAAAATGGCTCCAGGTCCTGGCCTGCAGTGTTGGCCACGGTATTATTTATAGCTGGTGTGCTTACCCATTGCCCGAATGAACTCCCTGTGAAAAGTAAAATAAAAAGAAGGAGTTGTATATGCTTCATGATAACGGGTTTAAGCACCGTAAATATCTCTGATATTTTGGAAAAAAACATAGTATTTAAAACGTGCAACGTAGAAAAGTGTGCCTAATGCGTAACTGTTAATTGCGCACCAGCCTTAACTGTCACAGTTCCATTGGGTGGCTCCACAAGTAGCGAAAAACAGGTGGCATTGCCCGTAACCGTTATCGCATGGCGGATTACAACCAAAGCACTACCTGGAGGAACTATTCCGCCAACCCAGGTCGCCGGGGTGTGCCAATTGCCTGTTCCGTTTGTAAAATATGTGTGGGCTAAGGTTCCATTGTCGAGAATTCTCGAAGCAAAAATATCAAAGGATACACTACCTGGCTTTTTGTAATCGTACCAACTTGCAATAAAAGACGAACTATTACTTGATACAAGCTGTATCTGGATATCGGAATTATGGTAGGTATTTGAAATCAGGGTGCCATTGGCACCCCATTGCAAAATCCCTGCGCCATTAATTTTCTGAGCTTTCAGCTCAGTATACTGGGTACCTTGAAACATGAACACAAAAACATAGTTGCCCGCTCCGTCGTACAATCCACCTGCTATGTGTGAGCGCCCCCCGGAGGGTGATAACTGAATGCCATCTACAGGCCATAACCTTGTGCCGGAACCACTTATGCGTTGGGCATACATGTAACGATCGTTCTGAAAATTCCAACAAACCACTGCCCCGCCGCTACCATCTTGAATAATATTTTCGAGGTTTTGGTTGCTGTCAGCATTGCATACCGGAACACCATTGGTTGGCCACACAGCGTTACCTGCACTATCCAGTTTTTGGATATAAATGTCATTATTGTCAGCATAACGGTAAGTACCTGTAGAATCATTTCTCCCATCATCAAAAACAAAAAGAGCTCCTCCATGTCCATCGCTTACCACATTTGTATTCGTTCGAACTCCTGAAAAATAATCTCTGGAACGTTGGTTTCCCGGAGCCAGGCTTACAGGACTCCCGGTACCTGACCATAACCGGTTACCGGCTGCATCAATTCGTTGGCCATAAATATCAAGGTTTATAAAACTGCTATCCAGGTATTGATAATTCAAACCATTAGGGTCGTTACGGGTATCTACAAATGAAAAAATAGCCCCGCCATGCCCATCCTCAACTGCATAGTAACCATACCTAAAACCCGGAGCAGTGCATACCCGTATACCATTGGATTGCCATAACGGTGCCCCATTGCTGGTTAAACGTTGTGTGTATAATTGTACATTACCAACTAAATCATCCCCGGTCCATCCTAATATTACCCCTCCGTTTCCATCACTGCATAAAAATGGAGAATAATTATCCTGAACATTGCCGTTATAAGTAACCCGGACACCATTTTGTGTCCAAACCGGTACACCTGAAGCACTAATGTGTTGAACGTATAGTTCCCGGTTGTTTACATTATTTCTATAATCCTCCCAAACGAGATATCCCCCGCCTGCCCCATCTGCGAGTGGAAGCATCCTGAATGTACTACCAGTACAGATGGTTACAGAATTAAGGGTATCGCCCCAGGCAATGGCTCCGCTACTTGTTATTTTTTGCGCTTTAATATCGTTGCCAACCCTATAAAAGACTATGCTACCACCTTTCCCATCACTAACTGATACAGGTGCCAATTCGTGGTCACTTGTTGCGGCAACCTTATTATTTATGAACGGACTACTCTTCCACTGACCCATAACAACTGAAGCCGATAAAAAAACAAAGAGAACGGGTAAGGTATATTTCATGTAAGTATTTTGGTAAAGCGGCAAGATATTGAAACAGGGCTGGTAACTGTATCAATTCGCTTCGCCCTGTATATCCTAAAAACCAAAAGCCCCCGAACGGAGGCTTTTAATTAGCAGAATTGAGGTTTATGTGTTTTAATAATGGGTGGCAAATTCCTAATTCGGCGGCAACACCGTACAAACCCCATTAATAACCAGCTTACGGCCATTGATGATCTGGAAGCTGCCGTTGCCCCGGGCCTGCACACTGGCAGCCGTAGCATCGCTGCCGCTGATGATACATGGATTCGGCGTAGCAGTTGGAACAATAACATGTGTAAACAAGCCCGGCACTTTGTTGATATTCCAGTTGCCTGCTACATGCCAGTCGCTGTTTAAAGCACCGGTCCAGGTAGCCACTTCCAGTTTTAGGGTAATGTCCGCAGTATCGCTGCAGCCGCCACCTGCGGTTACATAATATTTGTACATACCCGGTGTGGCTACCGTTGGGTTTGGCGTGTTCCATACGCCTCCATTACTTACATTATAGAGATTGGTAAGATTATAAGTATCGTTAAAGCAATTGAGGTAAATGGTACTATCCATAAAACTTTGCGAAGCACCCAGCACTACGAGGCTGCTATCGCTGGTGGCACCCGTTACCGCTGCATTGCTGCTAACTACACGCAGTTTGTAAGTATTGGGCGATGTGCTGCCTGGAACCACCGCATTAATAATAGTGCTTACTGTACTGCTGACACTGCCCAGGTTTACAGGGGTACCAAATAACCCGTTATTATCACTCAATTGCAAGGTGAACATATTACCATTTACATAATTACCTGTAGCGTGGAAAGCCACGTCAATACTGTTGCCCGCACAAATTGTATTGGGCGTGAAACTATTGATAACGATCGCCGGTGCTGACGATGAACCACTGAGCGTAAAGTTGGCCCAGCTGGTAAGGCTCCATTTACCGTTTACATCCCTGGTGCGGAGATATAGCCTGTGATTGCCACTGGCAACCCCAGTAATATTTACAGGGAATTTAATAGCCTTAATGGTGTCGTTGGGAGCAAACACTACCGGTATACCACTACCCACAGGTACAAAATTGTCAATGTAATACTCTGCCCTGGTAATATCCGGGTAAGGGTTGTTGATGATGGGTTCGTAATAGAACAATGACGGAATGCTCTGACTCCATTTACCAGCGGCATCTTTAGTACGGATAAAGAACCGATGCAGACCTGCGCTTAAACTGCTGATAGTAGGGTTAATACTAAAACTAACACTGGTGCCAGGTACCACAACATGGTTGATGGCGTTTCCAAAACCCGGATCGGTATCAAAAAAGTATTCAGCTTTTACGATATTTTGTAATGGGTTACTGAATGCAGGCTCGTAATAAAATGTTTGGGGAATGCTAAGACTCCATTTACCAGCAGCGTCCCTGGTGCGCATAAAGAAAGTATGCATACCCGCCGTAAGCGTGCTGATAACGGGTTCAAGGTTGAGATTAATGGTGGCTGCATGTACAGCGCCAGCATCTGTGGCATTTCCAAAACCAGGGTCTGTATCAAAGAAATATTCGGCCTTTACAATATTCTGAACCGGGTTACTGAAAGCAGGCTCGTAATAGAACTTTTGCGGAATGCTATGGCTCCATTTACCGTTGGCATCTTTGCTACGTATGAAGAAAGTATGTAATCCGGCACTGAGGCTGCTGATACCGGGGGTAAGATTAAGATTGATGGTGGCTGCATTTACGGCGCCGGCATCTATTGCATTTCCAAAACCGGGATCCGTATCAAAAAAGTACTCAGCTTTTACAATATTCTGAACCGGGTTACTGAATGCAGGCTCGTAATAGAATGTTTGAGGAATGCTATGGCTCCATTTTCCATTCGCATCTTTAGTACGAAGAAAGAACTTGTGCAAGCCAGGACTAAGGCTGTTGATCGTGGGCGAAAGGTTAAGGTTAACGGTGGTTGCATTCACAGCCCCAGCATCTATACCGTTTCCAAAACCCGGATCGGTATCAATAAAATATTCAGCCTTTACAATATTCTGGAGAGGATTACTGAATGCAGGTTCGTAATAGAATGTTTGCGGGATGCTGTGGCTCCATTTACCATTGCCATCTTTAGTACGAACAAAAAACGTATGCAATCCGGGGTTAAGGCTGCTAATAGTGGGCGTAAGATTAAGGTTAACAGTTGTTGCATTTACAGCCCCCGCATCTATGGCATTTCCAAAACCGGGATCAGTGTCGAAAAAGTATTCAGCCTTTACAATATTTTGTAATGGGTTGCTGAATGCAGGTTCATAATAAAATTTCCCGGGAATAGTATGACTCCAGGTACCGTCTGCATTTTTGCTGCGAACAAACAAGGTATGGATCCCTGCACTAAGGCCGCTAATGCTTACCGGCAGGTTATTGATCGTAACCGTTGTTCCGCTAACAGGGCCGGCGTCCATCCCATTGCCAAAGCCGGGATCAGCATCAAAAAAATATTCCACCCGTGTAAAGGCCGGCGCGGCTGGGGCAGGTGTCACCACATTGGGTCCACCCATAATATATTCCGTGTTTTCTCCGGTAGCGGTAAAATATTTACTGCCGGTATTATTTGTGCTGTTAGGTGCTTCCACCCAACCCAATGTATTACTGCTGATGCGCTTGTACAGCCTGAAATTGGCTGCGGTGGTATTTAACAAGGCCGGGCTATTTGCATAGCCATAGGCCAAACTGTATATAGGGTTTGTTCCATTTACCACCCATACTCCGCCATAGCGATTATTGTCTTGTAGCCATGGTAGGTTATTACGATTGTTGGGCGTGTCGCTGATGCCATATACGTGTATGCCGGCCGCAGTTCCGCTGGTAACGGTGGCTTTCAGGCTATCCTGGCCACCCGTGCCAAAAAGTACGTAGGCGGATGACGTATTACCACCATAGTTCCAGGCACTTGCGTCGCCAAGGGGTGCGTTGCTGCCATTAAAAAGCCGGCTGCCATTAAAAGTGCCGTTATTGCATTTTTTCCGGTCGAAGACATCAGCACCAGTGGCTTCATCAAAACGGTAATAACCCACACAATTGGCCCACAGCGGGTGTGATGCAGTCATTTTCTTCGTCATCCAGTCGCGTACATTTGTTTGTGTAAGGCCGGCACCCCTGTATATCCGCATTTCTTCTAATCCGCCATTAAAATACAAAGCGCCGTTTTGTACACCGATACCCAGTGGCTGGTTGCCGTTGGGCAATGTGGCCGCCACAGAACCCGTAGTCGTTGCAGCAATTCCATTCACATACATGGTTACGACTCCACTAATCCTGGTAATAGCTACATGACTCCATACCCCGGCAGGCACACTACCTGCTGGTGTGTACATCGTGTTTGTCCAGGTGGTGCCGGTGGTGCTGTAAAAATCGAACGTACCGCTGCCGTTGCTATTGACGCTCATATAAAAACTGGACGTCCCTGCAGTAGCGGCATTGGCTACCGACTGGGTAAGTAATGTACGCGTGCTGGCATTGGCCGGGTTTACCCAACACTCAATAGCAAAGTCTCCATTGCTAAAAAACCAATCGTCGCTGTCGGGTATGGTTACGCTTTGGTTGCTGCCATTGAGGCCAAGGTAGTTGCCTGCACCTGGTGGGTTAATCGTGGTGCCGCACTGCGCCATGGCATAGTTGCCAGCCAGCAAAACGTATATGAGTAGAAATATTTTTTTCATGAGGATTTGCTTTACCCCTGCCAGGCTTGGATTTCAGCACCGTTAAATACGGGACGGGTTGCTGGCAGGGCTTGTTGGTCCGTGAGGTAACGGACGCCAATGTCATTCCATCAAGACAAACTGGTAAAAAAGTTTCCAGGCATCGGTTGTTGGGCAAGGGCGATTTAAAAAGGGCAGCCCCTGCTAATTCGCAGTTGCAACTAACCAACCAATTACCCAATCAACCAATCGCCTAATTATTGCTTTTACTGGTAACCGTTACGCTCATGGTAGCGGCTGCAGGTGCAATAGGTGCAATGCTTAATTGGTACACGTTGGGTACTGGTGGCAAACCACTTAAACGATAGGGATAATCGCCGGCAAAAGCACCCATACTGATGCCTCCTTTGCCTGTAAGATAGGCCGGGTTGCTGTTTTGAATCTGCCAGTTACCATCACTTGTACTACCTGTTACAAAACCTATGGTTGGATTCTCGACGATGCCTGGCCCTAGCACCGTATTGGTTTTTGAGGCCAGTGTAAACATCTGGGCACGGTTACCAAGGTTATACTCCACCACACAGTTAATGAAAGCGCTGGGGTAAGATGCACTTGAATTTTGGCAGATATTGTTCAACACATAAAAGTTATACACTGAAAGAGGTGTAATAGAAACATTGATGGTGTTGTTTTTTATGATCCCTGAAAAATTAGGGCCAAGATTGATCCCGTAATAATGGGAGATGATGTTTCCTGTAATTCGCATGTTATTGCATTTTACGCTGGCACCATTATAATCCAATATGGCCCATGTAGTGCCAGGGCCGCCAATAAAATTCTGGACGATGGATAGGTTATCGCATACGCTTGCCGCATTGCCTACATAAATATTGGTCACATAGCAGTTCCGGACAGTAAGATTACTCGTCCCCATGTAAATAATACCGGTGGACTGCACACCTAAAATATGGGTGCCGGCACAGGCGGGATTTTGCATATTCAATGTACCTGTCAGCGAATTGTATGACGTATTCACTTGTGTATTGGGATTGGCCTCCGATAAAAAGTAACCGCTACCAATTATCGTAAGGCGCTTTGTAAAAGTGCAGTCGCCATAGTTGGTAGGACTTTGCTCTAAATGGATGGTATCGCCGTTTACTACCTTACTGCTATCGTGAGCCTGCTGTAACGTTCGTGCCACTAAAAAATCGGTTGTTATTTGCGGCGTGAGCGATGTGTTATTGTTCATGCGCCAGATTTTGGCGCTGGTAATAGCCGAAATAAGGAGGATTGCGGCAATTGAAAGGAAAAGCTTTTTCATGGTTAAAAGGTTTTAATATGATGGTTCAAATATGAAACAGTCCTGTGCATATCCCAATACCCAGTGGACGGTATATTTAGAAACTAGAGACTGGGAAGGAGGCATTTAGGATTTGTAATCATCCCTGGTCAAAAAAATTTCAGCCGTTAACCGTGTGCCTAATCCCTAACACCCAATCCCTAATCACTTTGAACCGGTTATCTTTGCCGCATCATGATGATAACAGAAAAGAAATCGGTGGCGTTCCATACGCTGGGCTGCAAACTGAATTTTTCTGAAACCTCTACCCTTTCCCGGCAGATGGAAAACGAAGGTTTTGAGAAGAAAGATTTTGAAGAAGTAGCGGATGTATATGTGATCAATACCTGTAGTGTAACCGATAATGCGGATAAAGAATGCCGTTACCTGGTTCGGCGCATTCAAAAAAAAGCACCCGAAAGCCTGGTGGTGATCACGGGCTGTTATGCACAGCTTAAACCAAAAGAAATAGCCGAAATCCCAGGAGTAGACCTGGTACTGGGCGCGGCTGAAAAATTCAATATCGGCCAGCATATTAAAGAACTCTCCAAAGGCAATTCAGCCAAAATAAGCAGCTGTGATATAGCGGATGTTACCGGTTTTAATGCCAGCTGGAGTGTGAACGACCGCACCCGCACTTTTTTGAAAGTGCAGGATGGTTGCGACTACAACTGTTCCTTCTGCACCATACCCATGGCCCGTGGCAAGAGCCGCAGCGACACCGTGGAGAATGTTGTGAAAACAGCCCGTAAGCTGGCTGCGGATGGGGTGAAAGAGATCGTATTGACCGGTGTAAACCTGGGAGATTTTGGAAAAGCTACCACAACCGAAGGAATCTTGGTAGCTGAAGAAACCTTTTTTGATTTGGTAAAAGCATTGGACGAAATAGAAGGAATTGAGCGGTATCGTATTTCTTCCATCGAGCCCAATTTATTGACCAATGAGATCATCGCATTTGTAGCAAAAAGCAAAAAATTCATGCCGCATTTTCACATTCCGCTACAAAGTGGCAGTAATAAAATACTAGCGGGTATGCGGCGGCGTTATAAGAGGGAACTTTATGCCGAACGGGTAGCATTGATCAAGGAACTGATGCCGTATTGCGCCATTGGTGTAGATGTGATCGTTGGGTTCCCGGGTGAAACAGACGATGATTTTAAAGAAACCTTCGATTTTTTGCATGGCCTGGACATCAGCTACCTGCATGTATTTACCTACAGTGAAAGAGACAATACCAAAGCACTGGAAATAAAACCCGTAGTGCCTGTAAATATCCGGCACCTACGCAACAAATCGCTGAGAAATTTGTCCTATATGAAAATGCAATACTTTACCAGTTTGCACCAGGGCCAAAGCCGGAAAGTTTTGTTTGAGAAGAACAGTAAGAGTGGTATGATGGAAGGCTATACCGACAATTATATTAAAGTGACAGCCGCCCACAAGGAAGGTTGGGCAAATGAAATAATGGATTGGGTGATTTAGCTGGCCGCAAATAGCTGAGTCAGTTTACAGGCTACTTTTTTTGAATGGGAAATATACTTATGAACGAAGAAGTTTACCAGTTAGGACCACAGTTAAATAAGTTTCAGGTGATTATTTCATTTGAGATGGACGAAGAGTTTATGACTCTGGTGCCACCCCATCGCACCTATATTAATTACCTTATCAACAAAGGCATTATTGACCATTATACGGTAAGCCTGGAAACCCAGCGAAGCTGGATCGTATTCAATGCAGAAAACAAAAAACAGGTAACAGAGTACCTGCAAAAATCACCGCTGCACAAATATTGGCAATACGAAATAGACGAGCTTTATATCTATGATGGGCAGAGTTACCGAATGCCTGCGGTGCAGCTGAATTAATTCCCTCTCAATTTATTACCTGGCAGTTTCCTGTATGCTTTCAGTTTGCTGTTAATATAATCCACCACATCTTCATTAGCTGTGTGTTTACGCAACCAGTCGTAGTTTGGACGGTAGAGGTTAATAAATTCCACAAGTCCCTCTTCTTTAAGACCGGTATACTGACCCACTTTAGCTTCGGAAAAACGGTAATTGATATAAGCTTCCTCTTCCATCATCTCAAACAACTCCTTTGCCCTGCGCTTTTGCTTTTCACGTTTGGAATAACGGTCGAGGCTGATGGAAATACCAAAACCGCTGCCTTCCACGGGTCCGTCGATGGCTTTCAGGTTTGCCTTATTAAGCAGTCCTGCATGTTGCAACCGGCGCTCCATACTGTCCAATTGGTAAGATGATAGATGGCTATTGCTTGTTACCGTAACATTAGGCAACAAGGTGCCGAGTATTTTCATTTTTATGTTGATCGTATCGCCAAGCATTTCCGGCGTTACACGAATGGTATCGAAGTCATAACCCGAAAAAGAAGAAACCAGCAAATTTCCAGTTTCTGCAACGATCGTGAACCTGCCGCTGTAAGTACTCACTACTGATTTGCCTTTGTTAAGATTGGTAACCGTAGCCAGGGAAATAACATTGCCAGTACTTAAATCTACCGTGCGGCCATGAACTACAGATTGGGCGCTCACCCATCCTGCATGAATGGTCAAAAAGGAAAAAGTCAATATTAAATATTTCATCGGGTAAGTTCTTTGGGCGAAAATGGGCTTTGCAGATCACACCACCAACGGCCCGTACATAAATGGCAACGGATTAACGGTTTTCCAAAAGAAGAACTATTTACTACCAGGGAATATCTTGTTGAAAAATGTTTTCATATCGTTCCACGAAGCGGTGTCGGCTGCGGCATCATATTTAATGGGCAAATTGAACTTTTTCCCTTTTTCCGTTGCATTCGGATTGGTAAATGCATGGGTGGCGTTGGGATAGGTTTTAAAACTATAATCCGCTTTTATAGAATCCATCCCTTTTTTAAACGCGTCTACTTCTGGTTGTGGCACAAAACCATCTGCTTCTCCGTGGCACACGAGAATTGCTGCTTTGAGTAAATCCTTATTCGGCTGCACGCCACCAAGCCCTCCATGAAAACTTACGACACCTTTAAAGTCCATACCCTGTTTGGCGGCATTTAATACTACAAAGCCGCCAAAGCAATAGCCAATGGCAGCAATGTTACTGGTGTCCACTTCAGGATAGGTTTTTAGTTTGGCCAGCGCCGCTTCCAGCCTTGTTTTGCAGAGAACGGGGTTGGTATAATAAGGCATACTCAAAGCTCCTGCAGCAGCCGGGTCATCGCCGGTTTTTCCATCACCGTACATATCAACCGCCATGGCAGTATAGCCTAATTCAGCAAGTTGTTTGGCGCGGCCGCGTGTATAATCGCCCACACCCCACCATTCAGGTACTATTAAGATTGCAGGTCGTTTGCCGGTTAAATTTTCATCGTAGGTCACAAAACCTTTCATACTTAAGGAGTCGGCCTGGTAGCTAACTGCCTCTTCTTTTACTTTCGGAGTTGATACTTTTTTTTCCTCAGTAGTGGCTGTGTTGCAGGAAACAGCGATCGCAGCACCTAGCACCAGCGTACTTACAAGTAACAGGTTGTATTTCATGATCATTATTTTAGAATTTTTACAAAAGAAAAATGGTAACAGTGATTGTTCAAAAATGTTTCGCCTATCGGATCAAATTTGTCACCAAAGCCGTACCAAATGTCCGGTTAAAGATTTTAAAACTGACGCTGTCGTTTACCAAAACCGGAACAGGTTCCTGGAATACCAGCCGGGTAGTACCAGTTTCTCCCGGTCTTATTTCTTTTGGAGGGTTCAACACCGTTACAACTGCCGAAACAAGGTCGCTCCTGATGGCTAACAAAACCCTTTGACCGCTTTTTAAAGACTCTTTCTGGCCACTTTCATTGGCAGGTAATAGTCTTAAAGACAATTCCACCTCAGTATATCTTTTAAAAATACCCGGATGGGAAAGCACCATACCACGTTTAATGTCGGCAGCCTTTACTCCCCTGAGGTTTAGGGTTATTGTATCCCCTTTTGTGGCAGTATTCAGTTGGCTCCTATTCCGATTGATCATCACAACTGATACCAGGTAAACAGAATCTCCTTTCCCCAATAACTCCAGCTTCATTCCTTTTTCTACTGTACCACTTTCGATGGTGCCCGTAACCATAGCTCCGATACCGGGCATATTAAACACATCTTCAACGCCCATGATAAAAGCCGGTTGCTGGGAATAGACTAAAAAAGGAGTCAAAGCCATTGACAGGAGCAAAAAATTGCAGTATAAAAAAAATTTCATGTCTTTTTTTGGGGTGAGTAAAGGTCTGCTTTCATTATTTTATAAAAAAAACAATCCGCTTACTAAATATACAAGCCGGTGACAACTTACTCAAATACAATACCAGCGCGGCTTTACAAGAAATAACAATTAGATAATATGAAAATGTGGATAACCCGGTTAATAACTGGTGGAAATCAACATGTCAAAAAATTTGGAAACAGGCAGTCCGTGATACTACTTTTATATCACTGAAGCAGGAAGCCTTTTTGTGAAGGCGGAAAGCAGAAGAGACAACCGGAGTCAAAAATCATTTGAGGTGCGTTACAGAAACCGGATACCCTTTAACAAGGTAGATGGTTGAAGAAACAAACTGATCCTGAAAAGACAATGGGAGTTTCAGAAAGCAAGAAGTTCTTAATAGTCAGGATGAATGTGGAAGAGAACAAACAGAATCCCGAAGACGATGTGAGTGAACAAAACAAGAAGCCCTTTAAAAAGGTAGAAAGTGGCGGGAACGATCGGAGTCAGAAAAGAGGAAGTACGTTCGACATGGTTTAAAAAGTCGCAAGATGAATATGAACCGTGTGGAAATGAAGGAACCTGTCAAAGGGGGAGATCATTTCAAAATGAGTCTTGGACGATTAATTTATTAACCGGAAAAGACTTAGATCAATGATATCCTGTTAAAAGGACGACAAAGATCAAAACGGTTGTAAATGCTTGAAAAAGTATTTCAGCAAAAGAGGAACGCATGGATAGAAAGGACAAGAGCTTCGGCAAATGTCTTTGTATCTAATGGTTCCTTTTTTTATGCCCATAGGTGAAGGTTTACGGCTTTCTTTTCTTCTATTATCAATAACGGGGTGCGGGAAGTCGTTATTCACACCCTGTAAACAATTCCGCTGTTATATCCATTCGTGAGCACCCTATTTTGCATTGCATCAAAATGCAAGGCAAAAAAATCATGGTCATATTCAAACAATTATTTCCCGGGTTTTGGTTATTGCTCGTCGCAAACTTGCTGCTACTTAGCTGTTCATCATCCAAAAAATCCATTTCCATACCGGATGCTCCTATTGACGGGCAGCCGTCTACCTCCCTTCAAAAAAAATATGCCGCCCTAATCGGCGTACCGACCACCAGTATAACCAATAATACCCTTTACAGTTTTATAGACAAATGGCTCAACACCAGCTACCAATATGGCAGCCAGAATGATAAAGGCATCGATTGCTCCGGATTTACCCAAATGCTGTTTGATGCAGTCTATAAGAAAAAACTTCCCCGAACTTCAGAGGCGCAATATGCGGCTATCTCAGCCTTTACCAACACGAGAAACCTGGTGGAAGGCGATCTTGTTTTCTTTACTACAATTAAGGGCAAGAAGATCAGCCATGTAGGTATTTACCTTCAAAACAACAGGTTTGTAAACGCTACCAATAAAGGCGTAGCTATCAGCGACATGGGAATCTCCTACTGGAAAGAAAAATTTGTTGGCGCAGGGAGAATCAGGGATTAGTTGATTGGGGATTAGGGACCGGGGATTAGGAAGTTGTAATAGTCAGCATACCCAACTAATCACTAATCCCCAATCAACTAATCCCTAATCCCCAACTTGCACTTACTTTTGCAACCATTTTAATAACAGAGTCAATAAACCCCGCCCGGAGTTAGCCAGGCGTTCTATTACCATGAGTTTCCGTATAGAAAAAGATACCATGGGCGAAGTGCAGGTACCTGCAGACGCCATGTATGGTGCGCAAACACAACGCAGTGTTGAGAACTTTAAAATAGCCGCGGACATTAACAGGATGCCGAAAGAAATCATCCGCGCATTCGCCTACCTGAAAAAAGCGGCTGCGATTACCAATTTTGAAGCTGGTGTTTTACCCAAAGAAAAAAGCGACCTGATCGGTAAAGTTTGCGACGAAATACTGGATGGTAAACTGGACCAGTATTTTCCACTGGTTGTGTGGCAAACCGGCAGCGGTACCCAAAGCAATATGAACGTAAACGAAGTGGTAGCCTACCGCGGCCACGTGCTTAATGGTGGCAGCCTGGAAGACAAGCAAAAGTTCCTGCACCCTAATGATGATGTCAATAAATCGCAGAGCAGCAATGACACTTTCCCAACTGCCATGCATATTGCAGCCTATAAGATCCTGGTAGAAACAACCATACCTGGTGTAGAAAAGCTAAGGGATACACTGGCGGCTAAAAGCAGGGAGTTTATGCATGTGGTAAAAATTGGCCGCACCCATTTTATGGATGCTACGCCACTTACTGTGGGCCAGGAACTCAGTGGCTATGTAAGCCAGCTTAGCCATGGTTTAAAGGCGCTGAAAAATACACTCCCGCACCTTAGCGAGTTGGCCCTGGGCGGAACTGCCGTGGGTACGGGCATTAACACACCAGCTAATTACTCAGAAAATGTAGCAGGCCATATCGCAGCGCTTACAGGTCTTCCGTTTGTAACTGCCGAAAACAAGTTTGAGGCGTTGGCGGCACACGACGCCATTGTGGAAAGCCATGGTGCATTAAAAACCATTGCTGTGAGTCTTTTTAAAATAGCTAACGACATACGCATCCTTAGCAGTGGCCCCCGCAGTGGTATCGGCGAATTATTCATACCCGATAATGAGCCCGGATCGTCTATTATGCCGGGCAAAGTAAACCCTACACAGTGTGAAGCATTAACGATGATAGCGGCACAGGTAATGGGCAATGATGTAGCCATCAGCGTCGGCGGTAGCCAGGGTCATTTTGAATTGAATGTGTACAAGCCCATGATGATTTACAATTTTCTTCACAGTGCCAGGCTTATCGGTGACGGTTGCGTTTCTTTCAATGATAAATGTGCCGTAGGCATCGCTCCAATTGAAGCCAATATTAAAAAACATGTAGACAATAGCCTGATGCTGGTAACCAGCCTAAACACGAAGATTGGCTATTATAAGGCAGCCGAAATTGCTCAAACAGCTCATAAAGAAGGAACCACATTAAAAGAAATGGCTGTTAAACTGGGATATGTAACACCGGAAGAGTTTGATGCCTGGGTAGTTCCGGCCGAGATGGTGGGGAGGCTAGTTGATTAGTTAATTAGTTGATCGGTTTATTAGTTAATTAGATCAGGGGCAAAATCGGCAGTGCAAGTAGGGAACCAGCTCTGCCGGGTACTGGTAATGCAAGTTCCCTTTATCTTTGGCCGCATCATAAAATTTAGTTCGTGAAGAAATACCATATTGTCGTTTTTATCCTGTTGATCCTTATTGCAGACCAGGCGTTAAAATTTTACATTAAGACCAATTACTTTATGGGTGAGGAACATGCCATTTTTGGCAACTGGTTCCGGCTGCATTTTGTAGAAAATGAGGGCCTGGCATGGGGCTGGAAGCTGGGTGGAAGTGGCTCCTGGGGAAAAGTGGCGCTTACGGTGTTCCGTTTAGGAGCAGTGATTTTTGGCGTTTATTACATTAATAAGATCATCAACAAAAAATACAGCCGCGGTTTTATTATTTGTGTTGGTTTAATTTTTGCCGGTGCCTTTGGCAACCTGATCGACTCATTGTTTTATGGGCTGGTATTTGAAAACAGCGACCCCTACACACAAAATGTGGCAAAGTTTTTGCCCTCCGGTGGTGGATATGGCACTTTCCTTCATGGCAAAGTGGTGGACATGCTATATTTCCCCATTATCAACAGCCATTACCCAAGTTGGGTGCCATGGTTGGGCGGAAAGCCATTCGAGTTCTTTAGCCCGGTCTTTAATATTGCTGATGCGTCCATTTCCACAGGGCTCATCATAATATTATTGTTCCAGAAACGTTTCTTTAAGCAGCATGCAACTACTGAGGAGCATCATACCATAGAAACGAAAACACCCGTAAACGACGAAGCCCAGATTTTGTAACAAAGCC
Source organism: Bacteroidota bacterium (assembly GCA_040386335.1). Lineage (GTDB taxonomy): Bacteria > Bacteroidota > Bacteroidia > Chitinophagales > Chitinophagaceae > JAZKFT01. The sequence continues at coordinate 84,918 of JAZKFT010000003.1, read as the reverse complement.
AGTATTTAATTAATCCATTCACCATGATGAAGCAATTCCTTTCGATCATATTTGTACTAGCCATTACCGGTCTTTACAGCTGCCAAAAAGAAGTGAGTGTTGAAGGTGGGGTGGTAACCGGGGGCGGAAATACCAACAGTGGCACATCGGCTGGATCATTGGGCGGTACTCCGGGAGCCTGCGCCAGCGCATTGGTTACGGGTGTATTTGGCCAGGGACTGCCGCTTACCGACAGCACAAATTTTTTAACGGTCCAGGTAACCATTACCACCCCCGGAACTTATACCATTGGAACAGATACCGTAAATGGCGTCTACTTTTTGAAATCCGGCACTTTTACTGATTCAGGCATACAGTTTGTGAATCTCAGGGCCTATGGCACACCATCTAATCCCGGGCTATTTACGAATACGGTTAAGTACAAAGGCACGTCCTGTTCGTTTGAGGTGGAAGTTTTTGCACAAGCCATCACCAACGGGCCGGATTATTTTCCTACTACTGCCGCGAGCAACTGGACGTATAACAACGACCTGGCTATTCCACCGGTTCCGGATACTTTCAGGACAACATCTACCGGTACCACAAAAGATTTTGCAGGCAATACCTACGCTGCTTTTGTTACGACACCGGTTATCGACAGTGCCTTTTACCGTAAAGCTTCCGGCATTTACTATGAATATTTTGACGGTTTGACATTTCCACTTCCCGGGGGTAACGCGACCATTTCCGGTGAATATATTTTCCTAAAAGACAATGTTGCCGTAAATACAGAATGGGAATCACCTGAGTTTCCAGTAACGTATATGGGCGTTGCAGCAAAAATAAAACTGAAACTCACAATACTGGAAAAGAACAGTACCAAGTTGATTGGCAATAAGGTGTATGCCAATGTAATCGTTGTAAAAAGAGATATCCAGGCAGCTGTGGGCCCGACGTATCAGTCAATAGATGTTTCTGAAAGGTGGTATGCGAAAGGTATTGGACTAATAAATGACAATGGCACTACCCAGCCTTACACCAACGATGTTATCAGTTATAAAGTGTTTTAAAAAAAGTTCCCGTTATCAGTTATCAGTTCCAACATGAAGGCATTATTGCACGCTATTAAAATTCCTACAGGCATCGCTTTGCTTACCGGCGTAGCGCTGTTATTTACCAGTTGTCAAAAAGAACTGGAGGGCTCGGTATTTAATTTCGGATGCAGGGTGCAGCAATGGGCCGATCTTGATTCTTCGGAAAATGCTACTGAAACCTTTGATTATACATACGACAGTGCCACCGGCAAGCCACTTTCATTAGTTTACAACGACAATGTAGGCGGAAACTCACAGACTGTGATACCGGTATTTAGCAAAGACACCGTTTATTTTAATGTCGGCTCATGGGCTGCTTTAGATAACAGCAACAGAATTTACCGTCTCGAAGAGCGTAATTCTGTAAACGCCTCAGTTCCTGACGGTAGCTATTTTTATACTTATGATGCCAGCGGTCACTTATCAACCCGCATATACGATGATGGTGTCACCACCGAAACGACTACCTATACTTTCACCGGCGACGAACTAACCAAATCCGATGATCCTTTACTCGGCATAGCCAATGCTACTACTACAACCTATACCTATTCTTCCACTGTGAAAGTAAAAGACTATAATGCTTTTATTTTTGCTTCCGCCTTTCCTGAGCTGCGCCTGTATATTCCCTGCTTCAGTTTTGGCAGGTTTACCGATAAGGCCATTGAGAAAGCGACGCTGAAAGCGAACATTCCAATTCCAATTCCGGAAGTCACCATAACTTTTACCAATTACCAATTTGATGCAAGGGGGAATATTATCAAGGTACAGTTAAATGAAACAGCTACCGGTGTGCCCCAAACCACAAGAGCATTTTTATCAGGCAGTTATTTATGCAGGTAAGCAGGTGAAAATCTTTAGTAAACCTGTCTTTTCATTGTCAGCCCAAATCCTGGAGACATTTTATCACGATTCAGGAGGTATTATCTTTTTCCATGTTTCATTATTGAGTTAAAGCAGTTATGCTCCGCCCATCGACCATTATTTTTTGCAACAGGCCGGGCCCCTAAAAAGCCGTCTTCAATTTTAAGAGCGTATATCCTTCAACAGGACAACCATCTGACAGAAACCTGGAAATACGGGATACCTGTCTATTGGTAAACGGTAAAATATGCTGCTATCTATGGGTGCAGAAAAATGGCTTCAGCCCTATATCGGAATTGCGGAAGGAAGCCGGGTACACCATCCTGACCTGGTCGTTGCAAAAAAGGTAAGGATGAAAACACGCTTACTGGATCCGCACCAATACCTACCGATGGAAAATACCAATAAAAATTTTGGAGCAAACAATAGCGCTTAACATACAAAAAGGTTCGTGACCAAACACGAACCTTCAAGAATAAAGATATGACGGCATACTATCATCAATACGTGGGGTGATTAGCCCAATATTTACTTGCCGGTAAATAAACCATCCACAAACTTCTGGTTATAGTTTTCTACCGGGTCGCCGGTAATATTGTGGTAAACAGCACTGATAAAAATACTTCTAACAGCGCTCATCACCGCCATCAGCAAGCTAAAGCCTAAGACACCAACGGCTATACCGAAAAAAGGATTTATGAGTGAGCCGATCAAAAAAGCAGGTATAGCTATCGCCAGAATGGCTACTATTTCAATTAGAAAAAAAGTAAATCCGGCACCGACACTTTCACCCCATTTCTGTTTCATTAATGCAGCAGAACGTTTAAAGGCAGCTATTGGTCCAAGGTTTTCGTACGTGAGTACCGGCACTACAAAAAAGGTAGCTACGCTGAAAACCACACCTACAATGCCAGTGAGTATTTTACCAAGAAAACCTACATTTTCCTGTATCAATCTTAAGATGGTGCCCACAGTAGCCGCAAATACGGCCCAGGAAAAAATAACCCCGATACGGCTTACACTAAATGCAATACCCTTTTTTACAGTCACTTCCTCGCCGCGGAAATATAACCCGGTGCAGTAGGTAAGGGCAGTGTTGAAAAATACAACAACAAAATAATTAACCAGGTAATACAAAAACAGGATTACATACCCTATCACCTGGCCCGTGTCTCCGATATTATCTACTTCCCATCCTGAATTTCCGAGTACAGCCGTTGAAAAAGAAACAACGATCAGCAACAAGGAAATACCTGAAAGAACAGGGAACAGAATCAGTTGTTTGTTTTCCTTCAACACTTTAAAGCTGTTTTGAGCGATTTGCCAGCCATTGGAGGCTCTTTCGAAGAATCCCATAAGTATATTGTTTTTTGGTTTGAAAAATGCTGCGTTTTTCAAAGATGCCTGTTTTTTATAAAAGGTTGCGGAGAAAGTATGATTCTTTCCCGGGACTATTTGAGCTTGAATATTTCCACCTAGATTTAATTATGAAATTCCCCATGAAATGCCGTTATATTATCATCAGTTCCCTGATGGCTTTTATTAGTTGCAATACAGCAGCTCCTTCAAATAAGAATCTGGATACTGCACAAGAAAACAATAACACGGCAAAAGAATACGAAGACCTGCTGATTAAAAAAGAAGATGCCAAACAAATCATGGGTTATGATACCTTAGGCCAGTTCATTGCTACCATTGATTTCGAGGTAAAGGCCGCAAAAGAAGATTTGGAATCATTTGAAGATGGTATTGTACCCTGGATAAGCCTGGAGGAATCTGAAAAAGAAATACAAAGGCTGATAAAGCCCGATGAAATTGTACTTGCTTATAAAAATGTGACTTTAATTATCGACTATCCCCTAAATAATCCGGTGTCTTTTGAAATCACTACTACCACAAACGGATTTTCCAGGAAACAGTTGATCCGGGAAATAAGCAAAAAATATCATGAAATTTATAAGGAAGAAGAAGTGTCAGCATCCACGAAAACAATTCCGCGCGGGGAAAGGAAAGGCATCATTAATAGAAATGAAACAGATGGAAAATATGGGATCTGGGGGCACGATTTATCAGACCTCGATCTAAGTTCTGTTGAAGTTTATAAAAAATCCGGCGGAAAGATTTACCTGAATCCTGGTGTAGTATCCTGATTATACGGGCCTTTGCAACTCAGGGTTTCATCCAATTTTATTTACTCTTCATAATACACCCGCTTCACCCGCTGGCTAACACCCGTCATCATTTCGTAGGGGATGGTATTGCATTGCCTGGCCAATTCCTGTATCAAAATATTCTTTCCAAATACCTCTACTTCATCGCCCGGTTTTACATTGTCAACACCTGTGATGTCTACCATTGTCATATCCATACAGACGTTTCCAATTACGGGGGCTAGTTGCTCTTTTATACGCATAAATCCTTTGCCGTTGCCCATTTCCCGCCTGTAACCGTCGGCATACCCAATCCGTATGGTGGCAATGACGGAATCTTTGGTTACCACACCTCTCCTGTTATACCCTACGGTCTCTCCTGCTTTTACATTTTTGATTTGGGCCACCGTCGATTTTAAAGTGCTCACCACGTCGAGATCCATATCGTTGGCGCTATCTACCCCATACAACCCAATGCCCAGCCGAACCATATCCATTTGCAAATCCGGGTGCCGGCTGATGGCTGCGGTATTAGCTGCATGGCGGATAAATGTATAGCCCAACAGCCGCTCTACACTGTTGCAGGCCATTATAAACTGCGCTGCCTGTTGAAGGGTAAACCCGTTGTGTTCGGCGCTTTCGCTGGCCACAAGATGGGTAAACACGGATCGCACCCGGAGTATGTGTTGTTTGGTCAATAACATACCGAGTTCTTCCGCTTCACTCACTTCAAATCCAAGGCGATGCATTCCTGTATCCAGTTTTAAATGAACAGGAAAAGAAGAGATTCCCTGGATCTTACAATATGATAGAAACGATTCGAGTATATCGAATGAATAGATTTCAGGCTCCAGGTTGTATTCGTCCAACGCATCAAAAGTCGATGGCTCTGCATTCATCACCATGATCGGTAAATGAATGCCTGCCAGCCGGAGTGCGACACCTTCATCTGCGTAAGCCACCGCCAGGTAATCCACCTTATTAAATTGCAGCACTTTGGCTACTTCTGCCCCACCGCTGCCATAACCAAAGGCTTTTACCATCACCATCATTTTTGTGGATGGGCGCAGCAGGCTCCGGTATTTCTTCAGGTTATTGGATAAGGCCGTAAGGTTTATCTCCAAAACGGTTTGATGGTCCTGTTGTTCCAGGAGCCTGGCTATTTTTTCAAATCCAAAGGTCCTTGCTCCTTTAAGCAAAATGGCTTCGTCTTTAAATTGAAGCGTATCAAAATGCCTTATAAAGTCATCCGTGTTGGTAAATACCTCAGTGGTTATATTTTGGTTGATGAATGCCTGCCTGTACTTGCTGATAGATGTCCCGATGCCGATAACCCGTTCCACTTTTCGCTGTGCCAGTAAATCGGCTACCTGGAAATAAAGCATAGAATCTGCAATGCCGCTCTGGAATATGTCTGACAGGATAACGGTTTCTTTTTCTGTTTGCCGCTGCTGTTGCAGGTAATCCAGGGCTATGATCAAAGAGGAAAGGTCGTTGCTGTAGCTGTCGTTAATCAGGTATGAATTGTTGATGGCTTTCTTCCATTCGAGGCGCATTTCCACCGGATGGAGTAGTTGAAGCCTTTCGCGAATCAAATCATCCGGCAATTTTAGATACCGGCATACTGCTATGCAATGGAGACAATTTTCAATAGAAGCAGCATCCGTAAAGGGAATAGTAAACAGGGATTGGGAATTGGGGATTGGGGATTGGGGATCTTTTGTAATTAAATGGATGGTGGTTTGATTGCCCTGCTTTTCAACTGAGATTATTTGCAGATCGCAATCTTTGTTTTTACCCCAGGTAAATGCTTCGACAGGTAATTTCTCAACAGCTTCTTTCACCAGCAGATCATCATAACTACATATCAATGTTTTTACTTGTGCAAACAACTTTAATTTTTCATGGATCTTCTCCTGCTGATCTTCAAAACCTTCATCGTGTGCAGCTCCGATATTGGTAAGAATACCAATGGTGGGCCGGATGATATCTTGCAGGGCATCCATTTCGCCGGGTTTTGAAATGCCAGCTTCAAAAATGGCCAGGGTATGGGCTTCGTTCATTTGCCAAACACTGAGCGGTACGCCTATTTGCGAGTTGTAACTCTTAGGGCTGCGAACAATGTTGTAATCCGCTGCCAGCAATAGGTTCAGCCATTCCTTCACGATCGTTTTGCCATTGCTGCCCGTAATGCCAATAACCGGAATATGAAACTGCGAACGATGGGATGCCGACAGGTGCTGTAGTGCAAGCAAAGTATTGGGTACTGCAATAAACCCGGCTTCCGGAAAATGGCTTTTATCGGGCATTTTGCTCACTGCAAAACTTCTTACCCCCTGCTCATACAACTCATTAATAAATGCATGACCATCTCTCTGCCCGGTTACAATTGCAAAAAATAATGTTTCCGCCGGAAAGAAAATCTTCCGGCTATCAACGGACACATATTTTACTACAGGTGTAGCAATGCTCTGCAACCGGCCATCAGTTATGTTTGCTATTTGTGAAAGGCTATACAATGATTATTGATTTCTGATTTTTGATGTATGATGTATGATTTATACCTTCTGTTTGCTAATTGCTGATCACCATTTTCTGATTGCTGACTACTGATTACTGATTACTGACTACTGATTACTGATTATACCAAACAGGGCAGGCATTTACGCCTGCCCTGTTTGGTTTTCTTAAATTAAATATTATGCAGCTGTTTCTTCTTCTTTACTTACCGTATGCTTTTTTGGCCATCCAAAAAACACAGAAGTAAGGATAGGTACCACGAAAATACTCACGGTAAGTATGGAAGTAAATATGTCGCCTTTAACCCATTCGTGTACGCCTTCGGCTTCGGGTATCCCATTGAGCTGGTTACACTCGTGGTGGCCTTCTAAAAATATAGCCACTGCACTGCAAGGGTTAAAATGCGAATACACAGAGGACAGTAGTTTAATACCCAAAATGGCAATTACGAGGAAAGCTGCGGTTTCTAAAAAAGGGTATTTCTCCATGAGTTTTACAAAACGCTGGGCCACAAAACGCATGGCCAGTATACCAATGAAAACGCCCACCCAAATTAGGATTAGGTTTTTGCTAAAGGCTACAGCTGCAAAGACATTGTCAATGGAAAAGGCCATGTCCATAACTTCTACCAAACAAACCGTTGCCCAAAAATTACCAATGCGCCCTACGGTTACGCGGTAAAACCAATTGCCTTTTTTGTCGAGCAGGTCATCTTCTTCCTTAACGGTTTGCTTTCCCTTCCACCAATCGTACACCAGGTACAATAGGTAGAGGCCACCCAGGGGTTTTAAAAACCAAAACTGAATGAGGAATGATGCAAAAAGCAAGGCTAAACCCCGAAAAATATACGCTCCCCAAATACCCCATTTCAACGCTTTCTGACGTTGTTTTTCGGGTAAGTCCATTACCATCGTTGCCAGTACCGCCGCATTATCTACCGACAGCAGGCTTTCGATAATTATCAGGTTGCCGACAATGGCCAATGACGGTACCGGATTGTTGACAATCTGTTGCCACATTTCGCTTATATCCATTATTGCTTTGTTTTTATTTTTAAAATTTGTCGAATATGTTACTACTGTCGGAGGCTTTTTTCTCCAATCGCTAATCTCCAACCCTAATTACTCACCATCTGCACAATTAGCAGCCTTCCCCCGTCTTCCGGCGAAAGTAGAATCTTTTGGCCGTCTTTTATTTCAAGCATTTGGCCAATGGGTATTTCTTTTGCTGCATCCACGTCTTTAAGGCCCGGAATATTCTGATTGACCAGTACCCACCTGCCATGGTGCAGCACAAAGTATCCAACCGGTTTCTTTTGATCGGCAGTCAGGCGTTCGTTTGGTACGATCCTTCTATTTACATGCCATGGGTAAATGTATTGATTGCTGTACACCATCAGCCGGTGGTTTTCAAAACTAAACTGGCCTTTGGGGCTTTTACTATAAAGATTCAGCACTGGCAACTGGCCCTTGTATGGCGTTCCGCAGAAAGGACATTTTGGTGTTTTGCTGTTGTCAAAAACATACCATTTCATTTCGCAGCTTTTGTTCTGGCATGGCTGCATCAGGTCAATCGATTTGATAATGGCATTTTCCCATTCATCAGCGGTTGGCCTTAGGTTTGGCTGGTGAAGGCCATCTATAAATGCCTTATCGAAAAGCGCTTTAATGTAGGGGCCGCAAATGGTATAGGGCAGTTTGTCTACGTCGCCCCAGGGAATTGGTGCCAGGTGGCTGGGTTTGATCTGGCTCAGTTTTGGCTTATTGCTTTTATCAGTAGGATGCTCCACAAAAAGGGCTTTGGCACCCATGCCCATTTCTTCGTCTTTATTCGGATCTGTATCGTGTACTTTACCACCTCTCAGCGGGTGGCGCCGCAGCAGGTACATGTAAATAAGCACAGCCAGTGCATGGCGGTCGGTTTCTATCCGCGGGAATTTGCGCAGCGGATCTTCTCTTTTTAGATGGATAGTAGCCATAACCTCTGGTGCGATAAAATCAGGGGTACCCACCACGTCGGGTGCAAACTTTCCCGGAACCACCAGGCCATCAATGTCTATAATTGCAGCGCGGCCGCTGGTGGGATCTACCAATACATTTTTATACGACAAATCAGAATGTGCCAATCCAGCTGCATGCATTCGTTTTACTGCACGACTTATGTTCAGGCTAATAATAAAATACTTGAACCAGTCACCCTTCTCCAGCGGGTCCAGGTTTTTATTTTGATGAAAGGCGGAGGCAAACCATTTTCCTTCCTTTTCTTTTCCTTTTATGTTTAAAAAGTCGCCGTTTTTACTGCCGGTGGCAAAGAAGAAATGCTTTTGATAAGTAGGTGCTACAATGCCTAAACGCCCATTCCACTCTACTACTTTAGTGGGCCAGCAGTAGAGTTCTTTCCAATAATCGCCTCCTACCTGTTTAAAAAAACGATCGTAGTAGGTGCCGGTTATCATCTGCAGCCTGTCTTTTGCAAACATATCCTGCTTATCCCTGAAGAAGGCTACCACATAGCTTTTGTCGGGGCTAAAGTACACGTCCTTCATGCCGCCCTGGCCAATGACCGTATCGATAAATTCTACCGGGCTACCGTCAAGGGCTGTTATTTTAATTGTGTTTGCCATATTATCTCAGCTTGTCTTGTTCTTCTTTAATAATGCGCTTTAAGTCATCCTCATTAGGCAAATTGACCATGTATTTGTTTACAAAAACCTTTTGTGGCAAACCAGATGTTGCGTACTTCACCAGGTTTTCATTTTTACCTGCGCATAGAATAATACCTACCGGATCGTTATCATCTGCTGCTTTCTCATTGTCTTTATAATAATTGAGGTACACGTTCATTTGTCCGGCATCTCCATGGTCAAATTCGCCTATTTTCAGATCAATTAATACGTGGCTTTTTAATAACCGGTGGTAAAAAACCAAATCGATATGATAATGCCTATTGTCGAATGTAATCCGTTTTTGCCGGGCTTCGAAACAAAAGCCACGGCCTAGTTCAAGTAAAAAGTGCTGCAGATGATTGATGATAGCGCTTTCTAAATCAGTTTCTGAGTATGCTGCTTTTTCTTCCAATCCTAAAAACTCAAACATGTACGGGTTCCTAAATACATCCTCCGGCTTTAGCCTGATACCCTTTGCATGTTTTTCTATAACAGCAATTTTATCGGTACTTAACCCGGTTCGCTCAAAAAGCATACTATTCATTGCCCGTTGAAGTTCCCTGACCGACCAATTATTTTTTATGGCCTCGATTTCGTAAAATACTCTTTGGAGATTTTCTGTTGTTTTTAATAATTCAATAAAATGGGTAAAGCTGAGCCGGTCAATCAATTTGTTTTCGTCAATTTTATAAGACTGAATGTTGGCTTTATTTGGTTCAACTGATGTGTCTAAAATTTGTAATGTAAATTTTGCAGTCAGTGACTGCAAAATTCCAAGTTTCTGTAAATCAGATAGATACGATTTTGCAGTCACTGACTGCAAAATGTTTGGATACGCCTGGTAGAAGGTTTTGAACAGGTATAAATTGCGTTCAGACATGCCTTTAATATGCCGGGTTCTATTGGCAATTTCCTTGATTACCATTTTCCCATATTCTGCCCGATCTTCGCCATTTAACTCGTATTCAGCTATGTACAAGCCAAAAAACAAATTCCGAAGTGTGAGGGCGGTATTTACCTGCTTTTGGGCTTGTTCTTTAAAATAATCCTGCGTATCGCTTATAAGCGATACCAGATTTTTTATGGTTAATGATGCTGCCATTTATAGCTGATGCACGGTTTTTGTTGACAACAGGATTAAAACAAAATCGCAATCGTTCTGTCATCATGATTGCCCGGGCTCCAGAAATCGAGCCAGGCAGATAGTTGATCTGCTAACTGCTCGTTGTCTTTGTTTAATTCCACCACTGTCTTGTCGTCATTTTCACCCTGCAGGTCTTTCCATAATTTTTGCCAGATCTCGAACCTGCCCAGGTTAGCATCTGTTTGAAATTTGGGGTCGGTGATGCCATCGGTCATCAGGATCAATGCCGTAAAATTTTCCACCACTTTGATGGAAAAACGCTTGAAATACTGGTCGTCTTTAAATATTTCCGGCATCGTGATAAACCGGGTCTGGCCTGCAAATTCGCCACCATCCGGAAGTGTCAGCAAAGCCGAAGTTTGATTCACTTCATCGTAAATGCCAATTCCCCCATCCCCTACTCCAAACGATGCAATACAATAGCCAAAATCGAATTTCTTGACCAGTGAAAACAACAAGGTGGCCGAGAAGTCTTTTGCGGGCACTTCTTTTTTCAAAGCATATTCGGCGATAGACTTGTGAGCAGAGTAAGCAGCTTTACTGAGGTTACCGATCAATAACTGGCTGAGTGCCTTGCTATTCTCTTCGCTTTTATCAGTGCTGAATTTTGTTACAATCTCGTCGATAGCGCCCCAATCTTCCGGAGGTATGGAACTGGTGAAATAATCGATCACCGCATCGCAGGCCAGCAGGCTTCCTTTACGGCTGCTTTTGGCACTTCCTGCACCGTCGCTTACCGCAATAATTCCCCAACCGGTATCTTCCAAAAACAAAAATTCAAACTCATCGTCCCTGAATTTGCCTTCGTGTGCATGGCTACGACCCCGTTTGCTGGCGGCTGCAAAATGGTTGCTACCAAATGGTGTTGCAACAGCAGCAGTATCTTTTTTCCAATACAGGTCTTTTTCATCACTGGGCAAATCCTTCCAAAGTGATTTAGGGTTCGGATTAATAACAAAGCTGATTTGCTTTTCGTACCAGTCTGAGCTTTCTGCTATCTGAAAACGAAATACCAGTTTATAATCGCCGGCGGCTTCAGGTACACCTTTTATGGTACGGGTGCCAGGATTGTAGTCGAGGCCGGTAGTTTCAAACTCCACCAGGTCAAAAGCGATGATCTCGTTAAATGGTGGCTTGCTGATATCGATCGTGTGGCTATACTCCTTGCCGGCAGTAGCATTCGGCATGGTCATAGCAGCTTGTTGAATATCGTCGAGCTTTACTTTTTTTTTCCAATGATCCAGCATAGCATTTTGATTTTTTTGCATTTGAGAAAAAGCATCCACTACCAGTGCTTCATTGAGAAACTCGGCAAACAGCTTGCTCTTTGCGGTAGCATCAACTTTATATTTTTTAAAGAGTTGCTCGATGAACCCTTTTCTTTCATTTAACATACGATGATATTTGGGAACAATAATCTATTGGTTGTTAACCCAATTGCCTGTTTAAATCAAATCCACCTTCCCCTGTTCCGTATTTTGCAGTATTGCCGCACCAGGGGCAGGTAGTAATTTCTTCATTGCCACAGCAATGGATCTTAGTGCATTGGCATACCGCTACGCCAAATTGGTTACCACAACTGGGGCAGGCCGGAAATCCCATGAGTTCTTCTGTATTGATCTTTCCGGCAGGTGCCGCATTTTCATTTACCAGTTCGTAATAATCTGTATTGACATTATAAGCTCCCTGCAGGCGGTAATGGCGGCTGCTCATACTCATACCGCCTATCTCAACCGGCGATGTATGTAGTTTGTATTTTACCAGGTAGGGCTTTTTGGTATTCTGGCATTTGGCCGATAGTACAACAAAGTTTGGATCGAGATTACTTGTATTTACCGGGGCTACGTTGTCGGGAACCTTCTCCACCACATTTTTATCGAGTAAGGCCAGTTCAAAACCAGTAGAGTTTTTTTCTACACTTAAGCTGCTGGTTTTTATGGAAGCTGTAACCCACTTAAAAAAGGATTTCAACTTTTCGGGTGAGGTGTCTTTCATCAGCAGCACATTTTCGGTCAGCTCTTTTAGCATCGCCAGGTTGCTATCGTCACCAAGGGATACTGCCACCATATTGGCACCCGTTTTCCATTTGCTTCTCCATTCGGTAATAGCTGCACGGGTGTCATCGGTTGGGGTACCATCGGTAAACAGAAAAACAATGGGTTTCCAATCGCCCTTGGTATCGGCTGTGGTTTTTACAATATTCTTTTTCAGTTCGAACATCAAATGGCCTAATCCGTCGCCCAGCGAAGTGCCGGAACCGATGGGAAATTTAGGCGGATAGAAAGTGATCACTTCCTGCAATGGTGTCAGGGTTTTAGGCTGGCCTGCAAATACAATGATCGACACCCAAACAGTTTCCAAAGCGTATGGATCGGTACGTAATTCTTTGATGATGGTAGCCATTCCTTCTTCCACCATCTGGATGGGTTCTCCCACCATAGATTCTGATACATCAATGAGAAAATAAATTGGTAAACGGCGCATGGGATTTACGATTTATGATTTGAAAATGTGCAAATGTGCAAATATGCAAATGTGCAAATTCAGAAAAAGCCGGTTTTGTGAAGGGTTTTACTACTCGCTGTTAACCACACACTACTCACTATTTAAAACACCAGCGTAAGCAACACCAATATACAAAAAACAATGAATTGTGATGTGTCTATTGCCACTCCGGTGCCCACCTGGTAGGGCTTTGCCATGCCGCGAAAAAAATTGAGCAGTGGTGAAAAAATACCATTGAAGAACTTATAAATTTTTGCGTTCTGCGGGTTGAGCCGGTCTTTATAGGGTAGCAATTTTGTGTACAGAAAAAAAGCGCCAAGACAAACGATAATGAAGATTTTGAAAAGAAGGTGAAACATGATCAATTTTACGTGTAAAAAAAATAGTTGCACATTTTCCGTGCAACCTTGGTTTATTAATTTTCGTGTAGTTCCAAAGGGCATACTTTTTATTCCATCCCCTCGAACCAAATCAAATTACAATATGCACTTCCGGCGGCGGTGGCGGCAATGGCAATTCGCCACCGGTAGCTCCCACGCTCATGCTGCCGGTGCTTACAGACGCTGATACCCATTTAAAAAATTGGGAGAAAGTACTGCTATCAGTAGTATCGAGGTGAACCACATGAGGCGTTAGTTCGAGGAGCATTTCATCTTTGGCTTTCGGGCCTGCGGCACAGGCCACAATATTTCCAAAGTGCCGTTTCTTTACTTCTTTGATCATTTCGCGGTACTTCTGCAGGTCGCTGGGGCTGCCATCGGTCATAATAAAAACGAGTGGCATCCAATCGCCTTTCTGATTCTCAGATCCTTTCATTACTTCAGCATCCACCTTTTGGCAAAGCATTTCCAGCGCAGCTCCCAAATGGGTAGGGCCACTATCCGGCGTTACAATTTCCGGCAGTTGAACACTCTCCAATTCGGTTAGTGGCAAAACATCTTTTACATCCTTATCAAAAGTGATGATACTCAGGTACACCGATTCCAGGGCAAATGGATCCTGACGCAGGGAATTGACCATGGTCTGCAGACCCACTTTTACGCTTTCTATCGGCTCGCCCTTCATAGAGCCGGAAGTGTCGAGTACTAAATAAACAGGAAGTCGTCTCAATGAAAAAATGATTTTGTTTGAAAAGTCAAATAGCAGCACTCATTTGAACGGAGCCCCGAAATAATCGGGGGAACCATTCGCCAATACCGCTCAATCAGGGCTATGGTGTTTGGTAAAAAAAGAATATCTGCAACTCTTTTAATGCTCAATAATCAACCAACAATTTTCAAATATCAACGGGGGTTGCTTCCTTAAAAATTGTTCATTGATTATTGTTTATTGAACATTCCTTTCGCCTTTTACACCACCACATTCACCTCCGGCGGCGGAGGTGGCAATTCGTCAAGCCCACCTACTTCCTTGCCGGTTTCTATCTTTTGGCTGGTAGTGCCGATGCTGGCACTTACCCATTTAAAGAAAGCTTTAATGGTTGCGCTATCTGCCGTATCTAACTGCACTACGGTATCGGTAATATTTTTGAGTGTGTTGGTATTGGCACCCTGGCCTGCGGCACAGGCTACTACCATTCCAAACTTCCGCTTTTTGAATTCGTTGAGCCCGCTTTGTACGTCATCAGTCGGTTCGCCATCGGTCATCAGGAAAACAATTGGCTTCCAGTCGCCTTTTACTTCGGCGGTGCTCTTAGATACTTCTGCATCGGTACGCTCGGCCAGTAATTTCAAGGCTGCACCCAGCGATGTGGTGCCATTGGCCACCAGGTCAGGCTGCTGAAAACTGGACAATTCCGTTAGCGGAACCACCTGCTGTGCCGTAGAGCCAAATGTGATCACACTGAGATAAGCGGTTTCCAAAGCATAAGGATCCTGGCGAAGCGTGGATACCAAAACCTGAACACCATTTTTTACAGCTTCTATGGGTTCGCCGTGCATAGAACCTGAAGTATCCAACACTAAATAAACGGGTAAACGACGCATTTGATTTATGATTTAGGATTTATGAATTTTGATTTTCGTTCTCTCATTGGACATTGAACATTCCAGGACTTAGCCTCCTCGTCCTCCCCCACCGGGGGACCGAGGGGGCTACTGGTAGCGATTCAAATAATCTCCCAGCCCGCCTTTCATACCAGTACCTACGGCTTCAAATTTCCATTGATCCGCTTTTTTATAAATACGGCCAAACTCAACGGCGGTTTCGATACTGAAATCTTCGTCGAGTTCATACTTTAATATTTCAGCGCCTGAACCATCTATGATCCGGATAAATGCATTGCGTACCTGCCCAAAGTTTTGCTTACGGGCCTCGCCCTCATGTATGGTAACCACTACAGTAATTTCAGACACAGCTGCATTGGCTTTGCTAAGGTCAACCAGGATTTGCTCATCGTCGCCATCGCCGGCACCGGTCAGGTTGTCGCCGGTATGTTCTACACAGCCATCACCGCTTTTGAGGTTATTGTAAAAAACAAAATAATCGTCGCCCACGAGCTTCTTGTTTTCGCTCAATAAAAAAACAGAAGCATCCAGGTCGAAATCGCCACCAGTTACAGTAGCATTAGTGTCCCATCCAAGACCGATGGTAAACTTAGGTGCGTTCAGGTTCTCTCTTTGACCCTTTTGAAGATTGATTGCCATAAAACTGAGGTTTGTTGATGATGGTTAAAAGTAAATTGAAATTATGTTCATATTCCGGAATCGTATGGTAGCTGTTGCTAATGGCCCAATCAGCCAGGTCTTCAGCAAAACTGACAGGTCCCTGCTCCATTAACTCACTCAACGCTGTTGGCTCTGCTGACAGTAAAAACTTAACTACCCTGGTATTAAAATAAAAATGGTTGCTAAAGATAAACGAACGTAAATCGCCAAGCGATTTTACCTCAAAATAATTTAGATAATTTTCGATGTTCGGGTGAATGGCCGCGTTGGCCAATTCCGCAAAATAAACAAAGCAATGCGGGTTGTTCATACCCTGCTGCTGCATCATCAACTCTATCACTTTCTGATGACTGCCGGTGATCCTGATATCGTCGATAAAAATGAGAAACTTATCTTTCAGAAAATGCTGGTCAGTATAAAATGAATCGTTGCCGATCAATTGAATTCTTTCTTCAGCAGAAAGGTTTCCATAATCTATGCGGTACGTAGTATTCCGGTAAATTTTTGCTTCTTCCACCACTGCTTTCTGGCTGAACGCCAGGTAACGGTTGAGCTGTCTTACAAAGGCATTCTTCATGTAAAAAGAGGCAGTAGGTATGCCGGAGAAAGGCGAAGCCAATACAACAATCTTCGAATGACAAAGCAACTGGTAATGATACTGTTGAACAAAGGCGGTCCCAAGGGCATGGCCGAAATTCCCTGCCGCCAGGCCATCGCCAAATTTAAACCGGCTATAGCTCCCTTCCGAAAAAGGGATTTCATTATTGGCATAAATTTTATGTAGCGAGAAGATTTGTTCCATGAGATACTTTTATTGGTTTTTCAAAAAAAGCGTTAGGCTCCTGTTAAGTACCATTCACTGTTCAATGGGTTGCATTTGCATCGTATTTTACCTGCCTCCGTTTCGGTTTATGGCGTTCTTAAGTTGGCTGCAAAAATCCGGCTGTTCCGGTGTAAATAACGCGGACGCAAATCCATACCTGGCTGCACCTTCCACATCTGCGAAGGGATTATCTCCAAAATGAAGTATCTCCGTTTTTGCTATTGCCCCATTGCCATCGTTCAGTTTGGTTACCCCGGTCCACACCGCATCAAACATGGATGGGTGCGGTTTACTATGGCCGGTTTCGTCCGAAAAAAGACTGAACGAAAAATACCGGCTCCAACCTAATTGATCCAAACCCTTTTGCAACATGTAACCTTTAATAAAGCCAGTATTGCTCAATATATTCATCGTTATTCCGCCATCCTGCGCCATTTGTAATCCTTCTGTTACTGATTCGTCTGCCGGCAGTGGTGTAAATTCTTCAAAGAGCCGTTCTGTTTCCTTGTAAAAGCTCCTAAGGTCAGACGGACTGATACTTTTCCAATCATTGTGAACCTCATGCAGTACCAGCAGGTATAATTCAACGGCATCGATATTTCCACCTGTTGTTTCGTTGATATGGTTGGCCATCAGGTCTATTTTCCGAATGGCTTTTTCGGCTGCATCCAAATCTGCTACAGAAAAAAAACGGCAGAATAATTCTGCCCTTTTTCTTTTATATGCCGGGTGCGACCGTATCAGCGTCATCCACAAATCGAGGGAAAGATGCTTTATGGCCGAACCGTTCGAATTAACTGTAGACATACTGCTTCAAAATTGGAACAAAACTGTCTTCCATTTTAGGTTCACCCAGGGCACGGAATTTCCACTCGCCATTTTTGCGATAAACTTCTGCAAAAATCAATCCGCTCATGCCGTTATAAGTGGCATCACCACTCATATTATACCGGGCTATTTCTTTGCCTTTGGCATCCACGGCGCGGATGAAAGCGTTCTCAACCATTCCAAAATGCTGCTTCTTTTGCTGGCCCTGGTAAATGGTTACGAGGAATAATATTTTTTCGTACTGGGCAGGTAGCGAGTTAAGGCGAACAATAATTTGTTCGTCATCGCCTTCCCCTGCTCCGGTGCGGTTGTCGCCGGTGCTCCATACCTGGCCGCTCGGGTGCTTTTTATTGTTGAAGAAAATGATGTCGCTATCTACCAAACCCACCTGCTGTCCGCCTTGTGCAGCTACTGTACGACCCAGGTTGGCCACTTTACCGTTGGCATCCAAAAGAAAAGCAATGGCATCCAGGTCGTAGTCTTCGTCTTTTTTGCCCCCACCAAATAATTTACCCATAAAACCACCGCCACCGCCGGCTTTGCGGATATCCCAACCCAAGCCGATTGTAACCTGAGAAAGGTCGTACTCACTGCCGCCTCCGTCACTGTTTTTTCTAAGGTCGATAGTCTGACCTTTTTGAAGATTAATAGCCATGTTGTATAGTTTTTAATGTGTGAACGATGTTTTTCTGGTATTCTTCTATTCGAGATTTACCTATAAAAAGTAGCTTCTACTACTGCGAGGAGAGCCTCATCCCCTTCCCTTCTCCTCGCGGAGAAGGGTGCCTCTCCGTAAAATTGTTTATGAATTGCGTGCTTAGGGTTCCTTCATTTTCCCTGGTCGCTAATTTTTTCAAGCGGCATTTTCACATTTCCACATTTCTCACATTTCCACATTATTTTATAACCTGCCCCGAAAAATACCTGTCTACAAAGAAACCCAGATCTTCTTTATAACCGATACCAGATGCTTCAAACTTCCATTTGCCTTCGCGTTTGTAAAGGCGGCCAAATTCGATGGCGGTTTCTACGCTAAAGTCTTCGTCCAGTTCATACTTCGCTATTTCTGTACCAGTACCATTGTCTACGATCCGGATATAGGAATTGCGAACCTGCCCAAAGTTCTGCTTACGGGCAATGGCATCGTGTATGGTTACAACAAATAATAGTTCTTTAATATCGTCTGTCGCTTTAGACAAATCTACTACGATTGTTTCATCATCACCTTCCGCACTATTGCCACCGGTAGGATCGTCACCGGTATGATGCAGCGCGCCATCAGGGCTATCTACATTATTGAAGAAAATAAAATGGCCTTCGGAAGGAATTTTGCGCTGTTCATTCAACATAAATGCGGACGCATCGAGGTCAAACGCTATGCCGTTGCCTTCCCTAGGCTGCCAGCCAAGACCAACGCTAATATCAGATAAACCAATGTCGATCTTTTGACCTTTCTGTAAATTAATTGCCATGAAATTGAAAGTTTTAGCAAGTATAAAGAATGTAATTTTTATTTACGAATGAAATTATTGGAACAATCGACTGTCAACTGTCAACCGTCGACCGACATCGACTGTGTAAAATAGGAGCCGATAAATCCCGGAACGTGTTGGATAATAAACCGGGGCCGTTGACGGTTGACATTTAATGGTCGACTTTACTTCACAAACCGCTTCTTCCGCCGCCATTGAAACAGAGCACCAGCTAATAAAACCAGTACCAGCGGCAGGGCAATATTGAACCATTGCCATTGTGTTTTACTGGTTTCCAGCTGTTTGGGGTCCAACATACGGAGTACGTATTCTTTGCTACGGGTTTGTAAAATGCCGCTTTCATCGGTGAGGTAATCAAGACTATTTAGAAGGAAATCTTTATTGGCAAAATTGTATTGGGTATACCGGTTGGCGCCCATCGGCAACGGCCCCTGGCGGGTAACGGCGTTCAGCACCCAATCACCGTCTCCGGTTACAATTACTTTTCCTTCGCCTTTGCTTTGGGGCAAAAAATCGTTGCCATAGTATTTCATGGAATCTATCTGAGCCTGGCTGATGCGATTGGCGAATAAGGATTTGAATGTCCCTTCGCTCAAAACAGCCAGGGGAATATTTTTCAGCTTCCAGGCTGAAGGGTTTTCCAATTCCTTCAACACATTTACCGTAACAATAGCCGGGGAACCAGTGATACGGCTGGTGTTGGATGTGGAGAGCAACACCGTCTTTCTTATACCGTCAGTTTTTACCGTGTCGAGGCTTTGCGGAAACTGCATCACCACCGCATCCATGTTTTTTACAATGGGGTGATCGGCAGTAGGATAGAGTAAAGGAAAATACGGCCACTGCAACAACTCTATCTGGGGTTTATCACCAACCATACCAACTGTTTGTGGCAGCACATCGCATTGCAGATCCTGCACCAGGTCGGGGTTGATTCTTACGCCATATTTGAACAATAATTCATCCAGGTCCAGGCCACGATCGTAGGCGGTTAGATCGGTGCCACTATTGCGAAGGCTGTCAAGGTCTGCATTGATTACATCGAGCAGAAAAAGCACTTTGCCACCCCGCATAATGTACTGGTCAATTTTCAGTTTGTCATCGTCGGTAAACTTTTCAGTAGGCTTGGCGATAATGAGCGCTTTTATGGAATCGGAAATGCCAGGCTGGTTTTTAAGGTTGTACAAAAAGAACCGGTATTTACCATCCAGCGTACTATTCAGGTCATAAGTTTCAGGCCCCATGGGTTCACCATGGCCCGTAGCATAAGCCACAATGGGAACTGATGAACGGGTAAGAGAATAGATGGCGTTGATAAACTGGTATTCCAGCAAGGCTTCGGCATTATTGATCACCTGGAATTGGGCATCACCACCTTCGGGGTTGAGAAAGCCTTTATTGCTTTGTCCCTGCAGCAAATTAACCGTTGCGAATTGATCTTTATATTTAACCAATGCCACAGGGTAGCTGAAAGCCGCCTTGGTAGCGGTTTTGGTTACTTCGTTTTGCTTTACGGCTGCCGATTTCAAAAACTCGCTTTTGGCCGTGTCGTTGAGGGGGAAATTAATGGAATCCGTCATAAATGATTCCGGCTCCACAAAACTGTAACTGATTTGATTGTTTCCGATGCTCTTGCATCTTTCTAAAAAAGCCGCGGTGCTGTTTTGCAGTTTTTTGAAACCCGCGGGTAAATTATCACCGGTTAACAGCACGGTTATTTCAACCTTCTCATCGAGCTTTTTGAGGAGGTTTTTGGTGGGTTCACTAAGGGTAAAACGCTTTTCAGCGGTAAGGTCCATCTGGAGGTTTACCAGTGTGCTGAGCGCATAGATTCCCACTGCTGCGAGCGGGAGTATGAGCCACCAAATTTTAGAAGATAATACTTTCACCAGGATTTTTATAATTGCGGAATTGTTGGATTAATGGATTCTGATTTGACTGATGTACGAAAATATTTTTACCATTTCTTCATCAACTGGCGGCGGGTAATCAACAAAAACAAAGCTGTCAGCGCTATAAAATACACCAGGTCTTTTGCCTCTATCAATCCACGGCTCATGCTTCTGTAATGGTTGCTGATGCCAGCTTGTTCAATATAATAATCTGCATTCCCCTTGAACGATGGTATCTGGCTCACGGCCTGGAAACCATTGTAAAAAACAAAACATGCCGCCGCACTTATAAGAAAACCGACGACCGCATTATTGGTAAGTGTGCTGCAACAAATACCGATGGCAGTAAAAACGGCAACCAACATAAACAGGCCCACATAACTGCCGGCAATTCCACCACTATCGATGCTACCTTTTACGATAAGACTATTAATGGTGAAAACATACAGCAATGACGGAACCAATGCCAGTGCAGCCACTATAAAAGAGGCCAGGTATTTTCCACCGATGACCTGGGCAAAAGTGAGTGGTTTTGTTTTAAGTAATTCCCAGGTGCCGCTTTTAAATTCTTCAGAAAAACTACGCATGGTGATGGCAGGGATAAGCAACAGCAGAATCCATGGAGCGAGTTCAAAAAACTTATCCATTGTGGCAAATCCATAATCGAGTATGCTACTATCCGGGAAAATAAAAAGGAACAAACCCATTAATAACAGGAACACCCCGATGGCCAGGTATCCGGTAAGGCTGCTGAAAAATTGTCTTAATTCTTTTTTACAAATACTCCACATAATGAAAGGGCTGCAAGATAAGCGTGGTCCTGCAATTGATTTCTTAAATCTATTTTAGAGGGATTAGCTGGAATAGCAAACCGAAAAAAATGGCTTTCACAAATTCTTCACAGTTTGTCAGAAAAGTTTTTAACTTTAAAACAAATTGCATTTTTTCATTTTTTTAAAACGCCTGGATGATAAAACGTTTACATTTTCTTCTTAGTCTTCTTCTTTTTAGTTTATTTACCGGGGCTCAAATTACTTTCGACGGCAATATGGCGGAGGGTTACTGGGCTATCCCAATTGGCACGTCTGCCGGTGGTGCCGTTTCCTGCGCCGGCCTGGGGAATACCATTAACAGCTTATATGCCGCCGCCAACGACACCGAACTTGAAATAGGCATCGGCGCCGACGTGCAGGATCAGCATAGAATTCTACTTTTTATCGATTGCAAACCGGGTGGCTTTGCCAATGGAAATTTTGGCCGGACCAATGCCCCTGCAGGCATCAGGTTTTTCAACAGCGGCACCAGCTTCGATGCTGGTTTTTTACCCGACTATTGCCTGGTGATCGGTACCCGCGCCACTCACGACCAGTTTTCTTTCGACCTGTACACGCTATCTGGAACTGCCGCTTTTGGCGGTGGTCCTAATATCAGCTTAGGGAATGCCACGCCAGCTATACCCAATACCAGTACGCAATACAAACTCAGCTGTAACCCCAGCACCAACGATTTCACAAAAGGGTTTGAAATCGGGCTTCCCAAAACTATACTTGGTTACGACCCCACCACCCAGCAAATGGTGAAAATGATGGTGATGAGCATAACCGATGGCGGAATGCTTAGCAACCAGTTTATCAGTAAGGCCACCATTGGCGAAGGTTGTTATGGTAGCGGTGCTATCAACTTTGCAACAGCATCGCCCAACCCGGTTGAGTATAATCCTTCGCAGTCGCTTCCTATAGATTTTGTAAACGTGTATGTTGCACAGGTGGGGCAGGTGATAAAAACCTTCTGGAAATCTGCCAGCGAAAAAGAGATGAAAGAATACCAGGTAGAAAAAAGTCTGGATGCTATCTCATTTACAACCATTGGAACCGTAACGGCAAAGGGTTCCAGTACCGTAGCTACGGAGTATGATTTTGCCGATTTACAACCATCGGTAGGAAAAAATTTTTACCGGGTTAAAGCCATTGATAAAAGTGGCCGGAGTACCTATAGCGTTATCGTAAAAATTAATTACGGCCGCGTAGATAATACATTGACCATTTTTCCTAACCCGGTAAAAGACCAGATAAACTTGCAGATGGTTGGCCTGAAACCCGGCACTTACGACCTGGAAATCTTTAACGATGCCGGCCAGAAAATGATCACGAAAAAGATAGTTTATAACGGTGGTTATGGCTTGCAGCAAATACCACTGGTATCCAATATGATGAAAGGTCCATACCGACTGCTATTGCGGAATAAGGCTGTGTTTTATAAGCAGCATTTTATTGTTCAATAAGCCTAATCTATAGACCCGGAGTAGGGCCTTCCGGAATCGGGAGGTCTTATTTTTTGCCCGCATCTCAACGGACTTCATGCATTTTCCACCTCGACCACCGATTTTTCTTCCAGTAAATTAGTTGGAGTGATAAGGCCTTCCAATACAAAGGTTTGTGCATAAAAAAATGGCGAACTGTATTAAACAGTCCGCCATTTCTTTTTACAACACGATACCACCCATCTATACTGCAAAACTTTCGCCGCAGCCACAACTTCTGCTGGCATTGGGGTTGTTAAAATAAAAACCTTTGCCGTTCAGGCCATCGCTAAACTCCAGTTCGGTATTTACCAGGTACAAAAAGCTTTTCAGGTCTGTTACTATCTTTTGACCCTTGTCTTCAAATACCTGGTCCATCGGCTTTGATTCGTTGTCAAAATCCATTTTATAGCTAAGGCCACTGCATCCACCTCCCACTACCGATACACGCAGGAAGTAGGATGGATCATTTCCGACTCCTGCATCATCCATTAATTGCTGCACCTTGTTCAGCGCCTTATCGCTTATGTAAATCCCGTTGTCTGTTGCTACCATGATATTAATAGGCAAATGAGCAAATGGGCAAATGGGCAAATGAAATCATTGGCTGATTTGCACATTTGCAGATTTGCAAATTGATTAATGAACTACACTCTCTTCAAACTGCAATACTTCAAGACCGTTTTTAACACGGTAGTCGTTAATAGCAGCTTTAATGGCGTCTTCGGCCAATACCGAGCAGTGAATTTTTACGGGTGGAAGGTTCAGTTCCTCCACGATATCCATATTGTCGATGGTTACCGCTTCATCTACTGTTTTGCCTTTCAGCCACTCGGTGGCCAGTGATGAAGATGCAATAGCAGAGCCACATCCAAAGGTTTTAAATTTAGCGTCGGTTATTAAACCGGTGGCATCATCTACCTCTATTTGAAGACGCATTACGTCACCACACTCGGGTGCACCTACCAGGCCGGTACCAACATTCTTTTTTGCCTTATCCAGCGTACCAACGTTTTTTGGGTTCTGGTAGTGATCGATTACTTTTTCTGAGTATGCCATGATGATTTGTGATTTTGAATTCTTGATTTACGATTTAATTTTAGAAATCCAGATTGACTAATTGGAAATCGTAAATCCCAAATCGTCAATCGTAAATACCTTAATGTGCTGCCCACTCTATGCTGTTCAAATCAATTCCTTCTTTATACATTTCCCAAAGCGGGCTCATATCTCTAAGCTTTAAAACTGTGTCACCTACCGCCTTAATCGTATAGTCGATCTGCTCTTCCGTTGTAAAGCGGCTCAACCCAAAACGCAGCGAAGAATGTGCCAAATCATCACCCAGTCCGAGTGCTTTTAACACATAGCTGGGTTCCAGAGAAGCCGAAGTGCAAGCCGATCCTGAACTCACAGCGATGTTTTTGTTAAAACCCATCATCAACCCTTCTCCTTCAACGTGTTTAAAGGAAATATTGGCCACATGTGGCAGGCGATGTTCTGTGCTACCGTTTACATAGGCTTCTTCCAGTTTCAGCAATTCAGTTTCAAGCTTGTCGCGTAAACGGCTGGTATGAGCTGCATCCTTGTCCATTTCAAGGCGGGCCAATTCGCAGGCTTTACCAAAGCCAACAATACCCGGAACATTCAGGGTTCCGCTGCGCATTCCCCTTTCGTGTCCGCCGCCATCCATTTGGGCGGTAACTTTCACACGTGGGTTTTTGCGGCGAACATACAAGGCACCAATTCCTTTAGGGCCATACATTTTATGGGCTGTAAATGCCATTATGTCAATGCCATCCTTATTTACATTCACTGGTATTTTGCCAACTGCCTGCACTGCGTCACTAAAGAAAAGCACACCGTGTTTTTTGGCGATGGCGCTTATTTCTTTTACTGGTTGTATGACGCCTACTTCGTTATTGGCATACATGATGGCAATAAGAATTGTGGTGGGCCTGATAGCAGCTTCCAGTTCAGCAAGGTCTATTAATCCATCTGCCTTTACTTCAAGATAGGTTACTTCTCCGCCGTTTTTTTCAACATGCTTACATGTATCAAGCACCGCTTTATGCTCGGTGGTGGCAGTAATTATATGATTGCCTTTGCTGGCATACATCTCAAATACACCTTTTATCGCCAGGTTATCACCTTCGGTGGCACCACTGGTAAAAATAATTTCTTTCGGGTCGGCACCTATCAGTTGTGCTACCTGCTCCCTGGCATAATCAACCGCTTCTTCGGCTACCCAGCCAAACTGGTGATTACGGCTGGCGGCATTACCAAAATTCTGGGTGAAAAAAGGTACCATTGCATCTACCACACGTGGATCGCAGGGGGTGGTGGCATTGTTATCCAAATAAATTGGAAATTGTAATTCAGACATAGTTTTTTGTTTTCTGGTGCTTCAAACCTCCAAAACCGTTCTACCGGATATTGAGTTGTATTGAACCCGGTAAATGTTGCGTTTTTCAGTGATTGTTGAAGAACTTATTGTTTATGAAGCACAAATTTACATCAATTGGTTGAGCCTGAATGTTGCAACTTTGAAATGGCAGGGTTTTTCCACAAATCGAAACCATCGGGATGTTGATTATCGCTTAGGTTTGACCACTAAATACACGCCTTATCATGCTTAAAGTAGAACATATTGGCATCGCTGTCGAAAGCCTATCCAAATCTGTACCGTTATTCGAAAAGCTGCTTAACTGTCAGTGTTATAAAACAGAAACGGTGGATACCGAAAATGTGAACACGGCCTTTTTTAAGCAGGGAGATACAAAAATAGAACTACTTGAAAGCAATACTGCAGATGGCATCATAGCCCGGTATGTAGAAAAAAAGGGCGAGGGCATGCACCATATCGCCTTTGAAACAGCAGATATACTTAGCGAAATGGAAAGGTTAAAGGCCGAAGGCTTTATACTTCTTAACGAAATACCTAAGAAAGGTGCTGATAACAAGCTGGTTTGCTTCCTCCACCCCAAAAACACCAATGGGGTATTGGTAGAGTTATGCCAGGAAATAAAATAAAAATAGCTTTTGGAGCATGAGGTTCATGCTCCAAAAGCTGTTACCAGATCTTTGCCAGCGTCAAATCAAAAATCTTTCTTTTCCAGTTTCATATTGTTCTTGGAGGCATATTCTTTTTGGGCTGCCAAAAAAGCATCTTCGATTGGCGTGCCTACATCCGTCATTTTTTTCAAAATATCATCCTGTTCTTTTTCTTCGGTGGTCGTTACTTCTCCATCGCTGCTAATAGCCACCAACCTTTTGTAGCTGTCTCCAAAAATAGTTTTGTAGAATTTAAACATCGCCAAAGCCTTGTCTCTCATATCGGAACTGCCTTTCCATTCGGGCATTCCTTCCACGTCTGTAATTATTTTATCCACCTGCTGTGTGGCATCTGTAAGAAAAGCGTCTGTCTTTTGTGCCTCTCCCTGCGAAACGGTCTTAAACTTTTCTATGAGCTTGATCACATTGTCTTGTTTTTGAACAATATAATCGTTGTAATCCACGGCATTTTTATACGTTACACCGTTCTTCCCTTTCACAGGGGCAGTGCAGGCGGTAAAAAGTAAAGCAACCGTACAAAGTGAAACAAGGATTCTTTTCATGTTAGGATCAGTTTTTAGCTGCTCAAGGTACTGTCCGCCGGACTAAAAAAGCAAATATCAGTTGTCTTTTTTGTTCATATTGTCCACTTTTTCCTGTAATTCGGTATTCTCCTGTACCATCATTCCGTTTGCACTGCCAAATGCTTTTTGAGCCGATTTCATTGCGACATCCAAACCAGCTTCAGTTTGGGTGATTTCATTGCTGATCTTTTGCAACATTGCCTGGTCGGCTTTTGTCTTTTTGGCGCCCTTTTTATTGATCTCAATAATGGCACGGTAACTTTTGTCGAATGTGGTCTTGTAAAATCCAAAGAGTTCTATAGCTGCATCTCTAAAGCTAACATCACCTTTAAATGGCGGCATGGCTTTTACTTCACCTAATATTTTGTCTATTACGGGCAACGCTTCATCAATAATTTTTTCACGACTGTCCATGTCCGAATTGGTAGCATCACTCATTTTAAAAATGTAGTCGTAAATGGTCCGTTGCCTGTTGATAATATAATCATTATAGGCTGTGGCTGTTTCAAAGGCAGGTGCATCGGACGTTTTTTGATCCCCGTCATTCTTCACTTCTGTTGTTGTGGAACTTGTGCTGGTGCTGGTTGTTTCGGATCCTTTGTTTTTACAGGATGAAAATAACAAAAGGCACACAGAAATGGCAGCAAAAAATAATTTTTTCATGATGGTGGTTTTGATAATTTTTAAATAGGTAATGCAAAAGTGGATTTTTTTAGGATAACCAGGATTGGTCATTCAAATTCGGGCAGCAATAAAACAATATCAGGTATTGTTGGGTTTAGATTCGGGTTATTTGTTGACTAGATAGCAGGCAAATAATGTGCCCAACTGCCAACCAAAAAATTGCCAACTGAATTTTCCTGTACCTTTAACCGTGCTCAATAGCACCCTTTTTTATGAAAAGAAATTTTATATTGCTGCTTTGCATCACCTTTTTGTGCACTGATGTTACGGCTCAGTATTCGCGGCAAATTATTCAGCTAAAAAACAAATCCTTCAATACCTTTTCTATTGCCAATCCTTCACAATTTTTAAGCGCAAGGGCTTTGCAACGCCGCACCCGTTATGGCATTGCTATAGATAGTACCGACTTGCCCATCACCCAACGTTATCTCGACAGCATCCGATCGGTACCAAATGTCCAGGTAATGTCTGTGAGCCGTTGGCTGAACCAGGTACTTATCAAAACCACCGACGCAAACGCGCTGGCAAGGATCAATAATTTCCCGTTTGTTCAAAGCGCTGCTGCAATAGCACCTGTACCCCCACCCCCCGGTTCACCGGAAAATCCCAATAAATTCACAGAAACAGTTACGACCACTGATCCCGAGCCCAACAGGCCGCAACAAATAGAAGCCGACACCCTTAATTACGGCAATAGTTATGCGCAGGTACATATACACGAGGGTGAATTCCTGCACAATAAAAATTTGATGGGGCAGGGCATGGTGATAGCCGTGCTGGATGGTGGCTTTCAATCGTACCTCTCCAATACCGCATTCGATAGTGTCAGGTTACAGGGAAGGATACTGGGAGTACGTGATTTTGTTGCTTTCGACAATAGTGTCAATGAAGACCATCCCCACGGTATGCAATGCCTGAGTATTATTTGTGCCAACTGGCCAGGCCGTATGGTAGGCTCAGCACCGGGGGCTTCATTTTGGTTGGTGCGTACCGAAGATGTACAAACCGAATACCCTGTGGAGGAGTTTAACTATGTAGTAGGAGCCGAATTTGCCGACAGCGCCGGCGCCGACATGATCAGCTGTTCGCTGGGCTACAGCACGTTCGATGATCCGCAATTTAACCACACTTATGGCCAACTGAATGGCAATACTGCCACAGCCACGCTGGGCGCAGACTTCGCGGCAAAAAAAGGAATGCTGGTAACCAACAGCGCCGGCAACGAAGGCGGTAACAGCTGGCAATATATTACTGTACCAAGCGATGGCGACAGCGTGGTTTGTGTAGGTGCCGTAAACTCAAGCGGCAATATTGCCGGGTTCAGCAGCCGCGGCGTCCCCTCCGATCCGCGGATAAAACCCAATGTGGTAAGTGTGGGCCAGGGTACGGTCATTGCCGGCTCTAATAACCAACCCTCTTTTGGAAATGGCACTTCCTATAGCAACCCTAACCTGAATGGCTTGATCGCCTGTCTCTGGCAGGCATTCCCCGGATTTAACAACAAAAGAATAATAGATGCAGTATATCAAAGCAGCGACCGCTTTGCCAACCCCGACAGGACATATGGCAATGGCATCCCCAATTTTAAAAAAGCGTACCGCATCTTAAAAAAGCAACAAAATCTGAGTTTATTTGGTGCTGACTATTGGCTAAAGGCGGCACCAAGCCCCTTTACAGACACCATAAAAGTTGATTTTGCTGGGCAGGTGGATGGCACAGCTACCATTCAGCTGATACAGCCAAATGGAACAGTGATTGCAGAAAAGACCATCACTGTCGAAGAACAGGAAATTTACACCACAAAATTTCTGAACCTTACCAATTTCGCACCAGGCACATACACGGTTCGTTATGGCGACGGAACAAACACCAAAACCGTAGCGCTGCAAAAAATTTCAGGCTTTGATTTCGGTGACGACTGGATGTTGGTTTTCCCGGTGCCGTATAGCAGCCAGTTTACTGTTGCTATAAAGGCACCAGCAGCCGGGACTGCCACTCTCCGCCTCATTAACAATAACGGCCAGGTGCTGGAAGCGTATACCCGGCAAACCTTGCTGAACGAGGTATTTTCTTACCAGTTTAAAAATCGTCGCATACTTAATACAGGCGTTTTCTATGTGGAGTACAATGATAGTGTGAACAATAAAGTAAAAAGAGTGGTACGCCAGTAAACGTGTTTCCATTAGCTTTTTAATAATTCCAGGGCCGGTCGCATCCAAAGACAGGCAGGCAATCATTTTGTGTTTACAATCAGGAAAGAATCAACAATTAAAACTTAACCACTAAATATTAAAAATGAAAAAAAAACTACATTCTTTTATTAAGGCTGCCTGCATTTTCTTTCCCGGCATTGCTATCGCGCAAGTGAATGCGGTGGAACTTAAAGACGGCGCAAATGCATCGCTGGGGTTGTACAACAACATTACGAACGCCTATGCGGCCATCCCGGCTACACTTGCGCAAGCCTATACCATTGAGCTTAAGGATATTTACACCGGCGCAGAAGAAGTATTGCCAGTCACCTTTGTGGCTAAAACCGGGGCCAGCAGTATCAATACCATTAAAATAGTTCCGGCTGCAAACGTTAACACGGTTACACTCTCCGGGTTAAGTTCCGGAAGTTCTATTTTTATATTAAACGATGCTGATTATATTATTATAGATGGGCGCCCCGGTGGTACTGGTATAAAGTTGGCACTTACATTGGCCAACACCGGTACCGCTTCAAATAGTAACACGGTCACCTTGATCAATGGTGCTACCAATAACATCATCCGTTATTGCAATATTAGTAATGGCACCACGGGATCGGCGGGTAGAAATATCGCGTTTAGCACTTCTGTATCAAATCCATCGGGAAATTCGGACAATACTGTTGAATACTGTATTCTCAACGCCGGCCGGTATAATATCAATTCTTCAGGAACGGCAGCAAACCCAAATACCCGTAACAAATTATATGGCTGCGAAATGCGCAATATTTATTTCGCAGGGTTTTGGGGCCAGGCAGGCACGGGTAAAATCACCATCGACTCATGTAAATTTTATAGCACGGCGGGTATAGGCGACAACCCGTTTGCCATTCTTTTCGATGCACAAACAGATACAGCGATCATCAGCCGGAACCATATTTATAATATTGACAATGGCACCAGGACTACAGCTGTAAAGGGCATAGCCATACGCACTGTTACAGGCACCAATCTTACCATTATCCATAACAATTTTATTTCTATGTCTGCAACCAATGCTAACGTTACATCGGTCGTAGGTATAGAGTATAGCACAGCCGCAGGAACGGTTACCAATGCAAATATTTACTATAACACTGTAAGGATACTGGGTTCCCTTTCTGCCGGCGGAACGTCGGGCAATGTTGGTTCCGCTGCATTTCAAAGAACTACCTCTTCGAGCAATGCAGGGAATACTTTTAATTTATACAATAATATTTTTGTTAATGAAAGAACCGGGGGGAACGCAGGCCTGCAACATGTAGCTATGGCCTGTGTGGGTACTGCAGGCACCTTTAACCTAAACAACAATACCTACCGTTCTGCTACTGCAGATTTTATAAGATGGGGGACCACAGCGTATTCATCGTTCGCTGCCTACCAATCAGTGCCCGGGGGGACTAATGAAACCAATTCCAACGACCAACCCGTGCAATTTGTATCGGCAACCGACTTGCATCTTTCAGGAAGTTCGTTAGGTGACTTACTCTTGAAAGCGCAGCCATTGACTGGCTTTTCGGTAGACATAGATAATGAGGTAAGAAGTGCCAGTGACCCATATCGGGGTGGGGACGAAAGCATTTCAAGTTCGCTTCCGTTGCAACTGCTAACTTTTGGTGCCCAACTTAAAGGGGCAGACATATTGCTTAACTGGTCGACAGCCAATGAGATGAATACCCGTGGATTTGAGATTCTACGATCAACCGATGGCAACCAGTTTGTTCCGCTGGGGTTTGTAAAAAGTACGGGGGCTGCAGGGGACAATTACAACTTCGCAGATAAAAATGCAACCTTAGTGCCTGGTATAAAAAAATGGTATTACAAACTAAAGCAAGTGGATATTGACAATAAGTTCAAATACTCGCCAATCGTTAGCGTAACCACTAATCAAATAGTAAAACTACTAGATTTCAGTTCATTCCCGAACCCTTTTACCAGCGAACTTCATGCGCAAATAGTGAGCAGGAAAAGTGGACCCGCACAGCTCGAAGTCATTAAACTTAGTGGAGAAAAACTGGCAGCAATGAAAGTAAACCTCCTGGAAGGGACCACGCTGGTGAAATTGCCGGTTAGCAATGAAATGCCAGTGGGAACATATCTTCTGAGAATAAGTATTGACAACACCAGCCAGGTTGTAAAAATCGTGAGGCAATAAGCTTTTACCACCTGGCCCGGGTATGTATGAATACGGCCCTTTGGAAAGCTGGTACAGTTTCCAAAGGGCCGTTTCTATTTAAATATGCATCTTCTCTTTCTTGGCTAATAACTCATCCACAGTTTCCACATACATTTCGTCGGGTACGCAACAATCAACAGGGCAAACAGCAGCACACTGTGGCTCTTCGTGGAAGCCCTGGCACTCGGTGCATTTATTGCTAACAATATAATAGGTGTCGTCGCTAACCGGAGCGTTCTTTTGGTCGGCGTCTATTTCCGTGCCATCCAGCATTGTTACAGTTCCTTTTACAGTAGTGCCATCTGCAAATGCCCATTCCACACCACCCTCATAAATAGCGTTGTTGGGGCATTCAGGTTCGCAGGCACCGCAGTTAATACATTCATCAGTAATCTTAATAGCCATAAAAAGTTAGTTTGAAGTTTTGAAAATTGGGTTTGGCAAGTTGAATTTATGAATTACCAGTTTGACTTAGTATAATTTTACCGTTCAAAAATAATAGTTGAACGTGAATTTAGAACAACGAATTAATCTGCTGGTTTTTTTAGGCGATTATTTAAAAGAAAATACCGCCGGCTGGCAAGACGTGAAGCAAAGAGCATCCAATGAAAATGGTTGGTTTACACCGGAATACATAGACCTGGCGGTAGCTAACATTTGCCAAAATTTCCTTCAAAAAGAAAAACTGGAGGATTGGGTGACCGCATACCAATTACCTGGCGAAAATGACAATCGCAAAACAATCGGCCTGGTAATGGCTGGCAATATCCCTTTAGTGGGCTTTCACGACCTGCTTTGCTGCTTTATAACCGGCCATCGTGTGCTGGTAAAAACCTCATCCAAAGATGATGTGATGATAAAACACCTGATACAACAATTGGCTGAACAGGATGCAGGGATTGATAATTATATCTCTTTTGCCGTCCAATTAAAAAACTGCGATGCATATATCGCCACCGGCAGCAACAACAGCTCCCGTTATTTTGAATTTTATTTTGCCAAATACCCACATATCATTCGTAAAAACAGGACTTCTGTGGCCATATTGGACGGCACTGAAAGCCCAGCCGAACTGGAAGGCCTGGCAGATGATGCAATGATCTATTTTGGGCTGGGTTGCAGAAACGTTACGCAACTCTACGTACCGCGGGAATATGATTTCATTCCCTTATTGGCAGCCTTAAATAAATACAGTTGGGCAAGTGACCACCACAAGTACCGCAACAATTACGACTATAACCTGGCCCTGCATATTCTTAATAATAAGTACTACATGACCAATGAAACCACATTGATCATCGAACATGATTCAGCATTTGCGGCTATCAGCCAACTACACTACCAGTTTTATGATCGTGCCACCACAGTGCTGGAAAAGCTAAATAAAAGTGAAGAAGTTCAGGCAATCGTTGGTCACTACGGCATCCCATTTGGTAAAGTACAGCAGCCATCGCTTACGGACTATGCTGATGGGGTGGATACTATTGAATGGTTAATGGCCATTGATAAGCAGGAAGCAACCGCTGAAGTCTCAGCAGATCAACCAGCTTAGGCATGCAAATTGTAATTCCTGCTGTCATACTAAAATAGTTATTATGAAAAAGAAACAAATTTTTATTGTATCCCTTGTGGGAGCGGCGATGGCGTCTGTGGCAGCCTACCTGATAGTGAAAAGGAAGTCAAAAAAAATTAATGGTGTACACAGCGGCGACCCTTTGTATGCCGGAAATGCCGTGCATACCTTCCCTTATTTTTCGCAGTAGTTTTTTCGTTTCGAGGCACATACTGCGAGTCTGGAAAATTCCAAATCATGGCACACCTGATTCGCTGAAATCTGTGAAAACATAAAACCCCAACCATTTTGAAGCCGCAGGCAAAAGGAATTAAATTGATTAAATCGTGGTCGCTTCTCATTAACGCACCTCATGCCTGCGGCTCTAAAATGAATTTTACGCCAAAATGTACCTTTTTCTCCCCGTGTTCTGTAATAAAGACAACCTTTAAGTCCCGCTTAAAAAACAGACTGCAAAAATTTCATCCATTATTGGCTTAACTTGGCATTGGCATAAGTATTGACGCTTAAAATTGGTGTTGAAAATTCCGTTGTTAATTGGTGGTTAAACTAAATCAACGGAACAAACAAGACTTTAAGCTTGTCGTTTATTTGTAGTCGTTCACGAAACAATTCGTAAAATCTAGAAACCATGAAATTTAAAAATCTTTTTTTGATCATTGCCGTTAGCGCTTCAACCGCTATTGCAAGCGTGTGGGGGTTTGGAAAATGGAATCAGTCAAACAATAATTATGTCCAGGAGCCTGGTAAAGTGCCAGCCAATTATGCCGCTTTTTTTGAGGGTGGTGAAAAACTTACAGGGGGTATTCCGATTGACTTTACAGCTGCGGCGGCATCAGCCACGCCGGCCGTGGTGCATATTAAAACCAAGATCAACGCCCGTACCGTCAGCAATGGTGGTACCCAGCGGCGTAACCCTTTCTCGGACCTGTTTGGGGACGATGTATTTGGCGACATGTTTGGCCAGCGTGGTCCACAGGTGATACCAGAACAAAGGGCAAGCGGAAGTGGTGTGATATTAACCGATGATGGCTATATCGTTACTAATAACCACGTAATTGAAAATGCCAACGAGATAAACGTAACGCTGAATAACAAGCAGATTTACAAAGCGGAATTGATTGGTACCGATCCCAGTAGTGATATCGCAGTCCTAAAGATAAGCGGCACCAACCTGCCTTATATGGTATTGGGCAATAGTGATGAAGTGAAACTTGGGCAATGGTGCCTGGCTATCGGTTATCCCCTTACCCTTGATGTAACAGTTACCGCTGGTATTGTAAGTGCTAAAGCGCGGAGCCTGGGTATTAACTCTCGTAAAAGTAATTCGCCGGTAGAATCATTTATTCAGACCGATGCCGCTGTAAACCAGGGAAACAGTGGCGGTGCATTGGTGGATACTGATGGCAGGTTAATTGGCATTAACTCAGCGATCGCCTCTCCTACCGGATCTTATGCAGGTTACAGTTACGCCATCCCCGTGAATATTGTAAAGAAAATTGTTGGTGACCTCAAAAAATACGGAGCTGTACAAAGGGCATACCTCAATCTTAGCTATCCACGTGAAGATCTTTCAGACGACCAGAAAAAACAACTCGGTGTCAGAGATGGTGAAGGTGTTTATGTGATGGACGTGTCAAACGAAGGTGCTGCTAAAGATGCCGGCATTAAGAAAGGGGACATCGTGACAGCTATTAACGGAGTAAGGGTATTGTCATCTTCTGAAATGATTGAGCAGGTGGCCAATTATAAACCGGGTGACAAAATTACTATTACCTATAAAAGAGATGGCAAAGAAACGACTGCTAAAGCTACCCTTACCAATAAAGCCGGCAGCTACGAAATAGTAAAAAATGACACCGGCGCCAACCTGAATGAAAAACTGGGTGGAGAGTTGGAAACCTATGACAAAAAGAAATCCTCAGCAGTGGGTATTGATGGTGGGGTATTGATAAAGAAAATAAATGGTGGTGCTTTAAAGGCCAGCAAAATCCAGGATGGATTTGTGATTACTGAGGTAAATGGATCAGCCATCCTTTCCCTTGAAGATTTAAAGACAGCCCTCAACCAGGCGCAGGGAACCATTCGTCTTAAAGGAGTTTACCCTCCAGAGGGTTATGTTTACGGATATTCCCTCAATTTGGGCAACCTCGATGACGAGCAATTACCTTAATTAGGGATTAGTTGATTGGTCGACTAGCTATTAGTATACAATAAAAAAGTCTCCGCGAAACGGAGACTTTTTTATTGAGCCAAAACCAATCTCTTACAGTTGCCGTAGCTTGACTGATTCTTATATCAATCATAGGCAGACTGATGAATCAGATGCCCCCGTTTTCGGGGGCATCTTTTTTTATGCGGCAAACCTATTACTAAGCCTCTAGCCTTCCAGGTATTGTTTCAAAGAAATGTTGATGATATGATTCCAACCTTCCGCGAAGTTGCCAATGGCAAAATCCGGATTGTCTATCGGGAAGGTGTCGATTCCGGTATGTGTAAGTCTCAGGAGGGTTTTATTTTCCTGTTCCACCAGTTCAAATGTTACAAACGAGATGCCGGCATATCCATCATAACGCCAGCTGTAAGTAAGCTTTTTTCCGGGAATCACTTCAGTAACCTCGCATAGATGCAGGTACTGTTTTCCGCCGTCTGGTCCGCCGGTGAATTCAAACTTAAAGCCTGTTTCAGGCCTGAATTCTGCAAGATCAAAATACCAGCTTTTCATTTCACCCTTGTCGGTAATGGCATTCCATACTTTAGAAACGGGCGCATCAAATACCCGTTCGATAATGATAGGTTGATTGTCCATTTTTTTTTATTTTTTTGGTTGAATATTATGGTTTGTTTGTTCCTCCTTGTTTAAATGCAGTTCAAGCGCATCTAATTTACTGCTCCAGAAACTCCGGTACTGTTCAACCCAGGCTGCGACCTGGTTTAGCGTGGCAAGGTTCGCTTCACAATACCTTTCCCTACCCTGCTGCCGGATTACAATAAGACCGCATTCAGTCAGAATTTTTATATGCTTTGAAATAGCAGGACGGCTGATCGGAAAGTTTCCGGCGACGGTATTAAGGTTTAAAGCTTTTGCTGCAAGCAGGTTAATAATATCTCTTCTTGTTGGGTCGGCGATAGCCTGAAATACATCCCGTCTCATATTGCTATTAATTTTAAGTAACCTTTCGGTTACAAATATAAATGCAACCCTTTGGTTACGCAAAATTTAATTTGCGTTCCCTGCCAGGGTTGGCTTTCACCCTTACGGGGGTTTAGTCGTACAGGAAAAAGACTATAAAAATGCATTGAACCCCATCCAACCCATAACAGCTACAACCAGCCAGCCCAAAATCCTTAGCCACAGTGGATGCCGGTAGCTGCCAAACAGCCCGGTACGGTGCGAGGCAAGCAACATGAGCCCCAGGGATACAGGCAATATGAGTCCGTTTAAAGCCCCGACCATTACCAGTATTTCCTTTGGTGGCTTTTGTATCCATACAAATAACAGCATCGATAAAATGATGAATGCGATAATTAAAAAACGGTTGTTTGCCTCCAGCCAGGGGTGAAACGAACGGAGAAATGATACAGAGGTGTAAGCAGCACCCACCACGGATGTAATGGCCGCCGCCCATAATACCAGGCCAAAAATAATCCGACCCGGGTTGCCGGCTGCGGTGCTAAAAACGGTTTCAGCAGGATTGGTGTTGCTCAAGGTTACCCCGGCAGCTACTACGCCTAATGCAGCGAGGAACAGGAGTATCCGCATGGCACTTGCCATCACAATACCCAAAATGCTGCCGCGTGTAATTTGCGAAAGCGCCGCTTCTCCTGTAGTGCCGCTATCCAGCAGGCGATGGGCCCCGGCAAAACTGATATA
Organism: Bacteroidota bacterium; assembly: GCA_040386335.1. Taxonomy (GTDB): domain Bacteria; phylum Bacteroidota; class Bacteroidia; order Chitinophagales; family Chitinophagaceae; genus JAZKFT01. The sequence goes on along the minus strand of JAZKFT010000003.1, from coordinate 47,823 downwards.
TCCACCCACCGTTCCCCCTACCAAAGTAACAATAGCCAGGGTATTTATTTTTTCGGGCAAGATGGAATGCTTCAATGCGTCCATCACTGGCGGATGGGATTGTATGGCTACAAACAAAGTAAGCAGCAACATGACCACACCCAGAATTTTGGTGAACAAATCCATGCTTTTACCAAACTCCTTAAACCAGAAAATAAATAACGCAATAACTCCGCTGATGATGGCACCATAAGTGGTATCTAAACCCGTCATTACATTGATGCCAAGGCCGCAGCCCCCAATATTGCCAATATTAAATGCGATGCCACCCAGCACCACCAAAATGGCCAATGCATAACCGGCGCCCGGGAGTACTTTATTAGCCAGGTCTTGCGCCCTGAGTCCGCTTACACAGATGATACGCCAGATATTTAGCTGTGCAGCAATATCAAGCAGGATCGAGATTAGAATAACAAAGGCAAAACTGGTGAAAAGCTGCTGGGTAAATACCGTGGTTTGTGTAATAAACCCGGGGCCAATAGCCGATGTGGCCATAAGAAATGCCGCGCCAATACTGGTGGTATATTTTGTATCAGATAGTTTTAATTTCAATATGATGGCCTTTTAGATATTGATGGATGGTATGAGCAAATGAAACGGCATGGGCACCATCTCCATGGATGCAGATGGTCTCTGCCTTAATAGGAAATGTATTGCCGGACTGCGCCGTAACCGTTTGGGTGTTGATCATCTGCAAAACTTGTTGCAACGCTTTTTCATCTTCCTCTATCAGGGCGCCTGTTTGCGAACGCGGCGTAAGGGTGCCGTCGTCCTGGTAACTGCGGTCTGCAAACACTTCATTTGCTACTCTTAATCCCCGGGCTGCTGCTTCACTAATGAAATGGCTTCCGCAAAGACCATATACCAAAAGATTTTCATCAAAATCCCCGACAGCTTTTGCAACGATATTGCTGAGCGTTCTGTCATTGGCGGCCATATTATACAAAGCTCCATGCGGCTTTACATGGTGCATCACACAACCCATAGGCGATGCCAATTTTTCAAAAATATACAACTGCTCGCCGACAAGTTGATATACTTCTTCAGCACTTAAATACTGCTCTTTTCTCCCAAAATTTTCTTTATCAAAAAAAGAAGGATGCGCTCCTGCCGCCACACCATTTTCAAGGCATAATTCTATTGTTCGCTTGATGGTATCTTCGTTGCCTGCATGGTATCCGCAGGCGATACTGGCCGATGAGATAAACGGAAGGATCAGCACATCCGTTTCCATGCCTTCACCCATGTCGCAATTAATATCTATGGATTGAGGCATTTGTGTTAAGCAAAGTGGGTTAAAATAAGGCCGCTGCCAGGTAAAGAATAAAACACCGGTACATACTGCTAATCCTCTAACAGAAAACTCCTTTCATTATCATTGTCGCGGTAGAAGTTCTTAGCGCTTTGTCGCTGGCTGTACAACGTTTCTTTTAAAATAATGTCCATTTGCTCGTCAATGGTCTTGTCTGTTTCCACCCTGCGCTTCAACATTTTATCAAAACTGTCATCCACATCCCAGGTAGCCTTTTTATTCCCCGGCAACATACCCACCATCGCCCATTTCCATTTGTCTTCCTTCTTCATTTTGTATTTAAAAAAGTACATCTCTCCTTTTTTTCTTTCCCAGTCAAAAGGCCTGAGACCCACATAGGAAACAGTATCTGGCTTCCCGGATCCTAAAGCTGCCATTCTTGACCTGGCCAGGTCAAGGGTACCCAAATATGCTTTAGGAAATTTTTCCAATTGATCCTGGGTATTTAAAAAATTGTAAAGCCGCCGCCTGATTTTTTCATCACGGGCAAAAAAGCCGGAAAGCGAATCAGGGTACTGGTGATTCTTTTTCCTGATCATCAGCTTCATCAACTTATACCTGAACTCTTTGTTTTGAAGATTAAAACACTGCTGTACCAATGCCTTTACAGCAGGTTCCGTTTCGTAAAAAGGAGTGAGTAAAACGAGATGTTCATAGAGATTTCCAAATTGGTCATCGCTACCCCTGTTATTATTAAAACGGTTGTAGCCCGATAAAATATCGTCGTCGCCGCTTTCGTCTTCGTCACCTGTTTTATCATTCTCCTTATTAAGTTCCTTTGCCTTTTTCTTCATACCGTCAGTGTTCTCCTGCGCAACTGCTTTTTTGTACCAGTGTTTTCCCTCCAGTAAAAATTTTGTATAAAATGGCTTCACATCATTGGCTGCAACAAAGCCGCTATCCGTCATTTCCAGCAATAGGTTTTGCACTTTTTCCTTGTAGTCATCCAGGTTGAGCAGGTTAAGCAGGTTGGGCAAAATTGCTTTAGTCAACTGCATTGTATCCGACAAATTATCCCATCCCTCACGGCTATTATTCCTGTCATAGCTTAAAGATTTTCTCTGCCTGCTTAAACCACCATCAAATGCCATACCTGCCATCATATCATCCTTTATACCATCAGCGTCCTTTCCCAGGTTGGTATTCACTTCCACCGGTGGATTGGTGGTCACCAATGACTCAAAAGCTTTGAAAGATGCCACTGTTTTTTGTGCCAGTAAACTGTTTAATATCTCTTCCTGGTAAAAAGCGGTATCATTAGCAAGTGTATAGAGTTTTGTAAGCAGGTTAGTAGCTGCGATATCTTCTACATTTCCAAGCGCCTTGATAAACCGCGTTTTTATTCCCAGGTAATTTGGTTGGTCCCAACTTAGCGTTGATAGTAACCGTTCAATCACCGGCACTTCATCCTTAGTAAAGGTCATAGCAGAAAGGTTAGACAGGGCCCTGCCATGGGTAGCACTGTCTTTACTGGCATATTCACTAAAAAACAAAGTCCCCTTGGGTTGAAATGGATTGATACCGGTAAGAGAATCGGCGGGTAAAAAACTATCAAACACAGATTGGGCAAAGCTGCCAGCTTCACTCAATGTATCGGTATATTGGCTGAGTACAATGGCAACTCCCTGCTTATAAAAAGTTTTATAGTGAAGTTCGCGGCTGCTATTGGTATCAGCATACCAGGTTTCGTGTATATCCCATCCTGCCTTTTTTTCAGTCCGCTTTTTCCTGGTATAGCATGTTGCCTTTTCACCAGATCCTGATATTTCGTCCAGTTGGTCGCGGAATTTAGCACTGTCTTTAATAAAAGTGTAGGCCGGAAATTTAATGGCCGTCAGGTTAATTGCCTCACCCGTGCTATCGTGTTGCAAATTCAGCATGGACGTACGCTTTACCATATCACTCATACCACTGTTTAGCTTTTCCATGGCTTTATACACCAGGTTCATCTCGGCTTTATTGCCCTTATCGGGTATGGGCACCGGCGACATAAAACTGTAACCAAATACGCTGTCTTTCTGGAGCTTAGGTTTATCATATTTGAATGGCTCAATAGTAAAGCTGGTCAGGGTTTCCGGCGTACTGCTGAACTGCTTTTTTTGTTCGGCAATAATGCAGTAGTAGTGTGGCCCCTGTATCACATAACGCACTATGGAATAGTTGCCATCTTTTAACTGGTAGCTGGCTTCCAGCGCCGGGTAACCGTGTTGGGTCACAAATTTTTTCGACAATTCCTTTTCGAACACCTTGCTGCTCATGTAACTCTCATGCAGCAGGTTTAGTTCAAAACTATCCTCCTCCAGGTAACTGCTACGCTGAAGGGTTTCTTTCATGATACAGTAGTGAATGCCTTTTTTTACATCAGTTGCCTCGTACGCTACCGGCATGTCAGACTTATTGCTACTGCGGGTCTGTATAAAAGGCGTGTGTGGCAAACTAACTGAAAATGCGCCCCAGGCCGGAGTAAAACGCAATGGCGCTGTATGTTCCAGCTGTTTGATGGATATGGATGCAAAAAATTCCGTGGCTTCCCTGCCCTCCAGTACATAATCCATGCTGCCACTCATTTTGGCCATTATTACCTCAAATGGTGTAACAAAGATCTGGTAGTGCTGTGCATCTCCTCTGCGGGTGCGATTCGTGATATCAAAACCTTTGTAGCCATTTTTCTCAATTGGCTTTTTACTGATGATCCTGCCCGGAATATTTTCGTACAGCATACTGTCAACTTTGCGCAATACATCACTTGTTGTTTGCCCCTGGAAAAGACCTTCTGTGGGCACCCGTCCGAGCATGTAATAACTGCCGTTAGCGAGGTCTGCAAACTGGAGCACATTGCCGGCTTTTTCAAACCGGTACCACTTCCCCGGTATGGCAGCTTTTACCACGCTGTCCGGTGAATATTGTGTCGTAAATTTCACAGGGTAGCGAATCTTGTCTATCCGGTCTTTTTCACTGCTGTTTCGTTCCGTCATTTTTACGGGACGGAGTTTATAGCCCATCTTCCGTAATATTTCTATCACACCGTTTTCGCCGGGGAGGTGGGCGGCACCCACACCGGCAAAAATGGTTTTACGCAGTTTTATCACCGAGTCTATACCCTTCGCCTGTATTTCATTGCGGTAGTCCAGGAAAATGGCGCGGAATTTTTTGCTGGGCATTTGTATGCGGTGAAGGCTGTCTAAAAGGTCCAGGTCGCCGCTTTTATAGGCGTCTTCAATTTTGCCTACAGACGCATAACCCATATCGTCATAGCTGGTGGTCCTTTTTTCGTCGCGCATGGCCAGTTGGGCTTCCTTCATCAGGCGCTCCGACGTGTCGATTATTTCAAGGCCCACGACCTGCTTATTCAGTTTATTACAAATCTGGTACAGGTACATATCCAGGTAAGTATCCTCTTCCCTATCCTGGTTGTATTCGCTTTTGCGGTACAGCAGCGAATTGATCATCGTTGGCTCCATGGCCATGGTGCGTTCTATTCTTTTCTCCTGGGCATCAATAGAAAAGATGGCTTTGTAAAGACCACGGTTTTGATTGTTCCTATCGCCGTTCCCCAACAGACTGTAAATGGAGGTTAAGTCCCCGCCCGAGGTTTTGGAAAAATGTTCCTGCCAGTAGCCCGGGTCCAGCTCAAGTCCTACATTGTCAACGGCTTCTATTGCATGATAAAAAGAATCGCCCAGGTTAAACACCATTTTGTTACTCACGTGCATGGTGCCAAATAAGTAAGAAGGTTTTTGCGTGCCTTTGCCTGTAATTTCCCATAGAATACTGGTATACTTTTTTAGAGCGCCCTTTGAAGGTTGGGAAAAAATAATGGAGTGAGATAAAAAGGCCGTGAGTAAGGTACAAACCAGCTTTAGCGTGTTTCGTTTGTTCATGCACATATCGATTTTCATAAAGATGCGGTAAAAAATTATCGGCACAAAATTGTGCATGAAGGTTTATAAAGCTGTTGGCTTAAAGGCTTTCAGGTAAGACTATCCTACCCGGCCAAGTCCATCTAATTTAAAACGGCATGCCGCCTGTAAAATTTTCAATTCGTCCTGGAGATCTAACAATAATTCTTCGGCGGTATGTAATTCCACGTGTAGCAAGTGCACATAATCGCCGGCCTCTGCCTGTGCCAACTTGGGCAAATGTGCCGTAATGATAGTGCCGATGCGTGGATATCCACCGGTGGTTTGATGATCCGCCATTAACACCAGCGCTTCTCCGGAAGGTAATAACTGCATCGTGCCCGTTGTTACCGCCCCCGAAACCAGTTCTTCATTTTTTACGCTTACCAGTTTTTCTCCCAGTAAACGGATGGCCATCCGGTCGCTTTGCCGGCCGATGCTAAATGGTTCCTGCAACAACAGGTGTTGTGATTCCGGGCTTAGCCAATCCCACTCGGGGCCCTTTATAAAATAAAAATAGTGTGCATCCATGTAGGCAGACGTGGTATCTGCTTTCCATGGCAATACGGTTAACCGCTCAGCTGGCCATGGCGATTTTTTGATGAAAGGGATGGTATCATCCTTTAAGAACGGGTGGCCATTGACCCCGCCGGTGGCGGCGACCAGGTTGGTGGAAACACTACCCAGCCAGGGTTTAACAGCAAAGCCGCCGTGAACAGCGAGGTACACCCTGCTGCCGGATATTTTCTTTGTAAAAGATAACACGGCATTTTTTGGAACCTGCACCGGCTTATTGACTGGTATTGCCACATCATCTATTATGGCACCAAAATCTGCGCCGGATAGGGCCATTAAAACTGTCTCTTCAAAGCGGATAGCAGCAGCCGGAAAATGCATTTCTATCACGGCCTCTCCCAGGTCATTTCCTGCCAGTGCATTGGCAACCTGCATGGCATAGCTATCCATGACTCCGTTTGTATTAATGCCCTGGGATGCGAACCCAAAGCGGCCGGCATCCTGTAGGGTATCCAGCAGGCCGGATTTTATGATGTGTAGCAAATTGCAGCTTTTAATTGTCCAAAATCAGGTTGTAAGTTGGCGATATTCCGGCAGACCAATTTCGTAAAATTTCACTTCCTGTCCCGCTTTCAGATAGCAGGGGTCCTGGTTCAAACTGTTAAACATTTTAATAGGAGTGTGCCCCAGCACATTCCATCCGCCAAAACTGTCCAACGGGTAAATGCCTGTTTGCTTACCAGCAATGGCCACACTGCCAGCCTTCACTTTTCCCGGGTTTGCTTTTCTAGGCAACTCAATCGTAGCAACTACCTCCCCCATGTAGGCAAAGCCGGGCAGAAATCCGAGCATGTACACGTAATATGTTCCGGAAGAGTGGAGATGTACAATTTCTGCTGCAGACAATCCTGTAGTTGATGAAATTGCCAACAGGTCGTTGTTCAATTCTGTACTATAACAAACGGGAATTTCGACGCGTTTATTGGAGTGGTCCGCAACGGGTTTGATGACGGGCAAATGTTCCGCTACCTGCTGCCTTACCCAATCAAAAACGGTTGTTGTTCGGTGGATGCTCCGATGGATCGCGTACGGGTCAAAACAGAAGGTAATACTGCTGTATGCCGGCACAATGTCCAACAAGCCAAAGAATGGGTGCGTAGAAAAATGTTTGGTGATAGCAATGATTTCCTGGTTGAATTCCCGGTTTATCACATTGCCAAAACTCAGCAGCAATGCGGAGTCTCCAAGGGGCGATATTGTGTGAAAACGACTAATGATGGACGCTTTTTAGAACCCTGACTCAGCTAAAATTATAGCCAAGCCCTTTTGCTAATTTAATGAGGTCGTAAAATTTATACGTATGAATATACTTTTTCAAAACCTTGCGGAAATCGCCTTTGTTTTTACGTTCGTTATTTTCATCAAACATAATGTCGGTCCAATATTTCAGGTATCCTTTTAGTTCATTTGCTGAAAAAAGCCCACCCTCAATATAGTGCTGAAACAGGCTCAGTTTGTCTAAAAGGCCATCGATTATCTCCCTTATTTTTTCCTCCTCCGGTGAAAACCCGTCGGGTACTTCGTCATGGTGACGTAGTGACTTAAGGATCATGTCACTATCAAAATCAAGGGTCACTGCATTGCCTATCTCCCCTTTGTTCAGCTGGATCCAATTACTATCCCAATCTAAAATTTTCAAAGCCCTTACTACTACTGCAGAAGCATAGAATTCCTTTACCTCTTTACTAATAAATTCGGCCTTCTTCCATCTTTGCGCTCTTGAGTATTCAAAAATACCTTTGATTAATGTTGCCAGACCAACTATGGCTGCACCCACTGCTATGTATTCTTTTGCCCCGAAAACGTCTGCCTGAAATAATAAATAGTACATGGCTTAAATTTTATGGTAAGAAAAAAGAACTGGTAATTGCAGCACTGACTAATCCAAAGCATACAACGCAAAACTGGCCAGCCAGTGGTCACCGCCGTAATTGCCGCTGGTTACATTGGGTAAAGTTTTTTTCAAAAATTCTGCAGCTTTTTTCTTAAATAACTCCTTAATCGGGTGATTTGCCGGCAGTTTGTTGGCAATGCCTTTCATACACCAGGCACGGCTAAGCGCCAAACCATCCAGGTGTACGATCTGCATATCGGCTCGGTCGCTTACAAAAGGTAAGATAGTGATCTGTTTCAGGCCCTTCTGATCATAAAACAGGTTGAACCATTTTAGAAAAACGGGTTTGCTGTACACCCGGCTCATCAAATCGGCAATTTCTAAACTTGGTGATAAAAAGTCGGTGCCATCCGGCTCCAGGTAGGCAGGCGTATTGGTGTTACCTGCATAAAATATTTTTGCTTTAGCTATAATAGCGTTTTCAAATGCGGTATCTCCTGTAGCCCTTGCCCAGTCTATCGCGAACACCAGGCCGAAGGCAGTGTTTGGGTGTACGCCAGTACGGTTTGGATAGGTTTGTTTGGGCAAAAATGCTTTCCAGAGTTCCACTACTTTCTTTGTCAGGGGTTGCAGGGCTTTATACCATTGTTTTGCCTCCGGCAGGGCCGATAATTTGAGTTCCTGGTCAAGTTTTAATATCCATGCCCAGCCGTAGGTGCGCTCAAAGGTTTTGGTGTTTTTATACTTTGTAAAATATTCAGCTTCGGCAATGATACGGGCAGGTTCAAAGCTGGTACTGAGTACTTGAACAATGCTATCCTTAATAGCAATGGACGGAAATTTTTCCAAAACTTTCAACAGCAGCCAATGCCCATGGACACTGCTGTGCCAGTCGAGGCAGCCATAAAATGACGGGTGTAGTTCGTGAGGCAGTAATTTGGCATCCGTTTCTGCATCGGCTGTATGATTGGGCTTATTGGGATACTCGTTACCGATGCAATGAAGCGGAAGACGGGCCAGGTTGGTGGCGGTAGTTTCCGTGAGTTGTGCAGCGGATGTAAAACCTGTCAGCAAAAAAAGATGGAATATTAAAGCTTGTCTGATCATGTACATAAAAAAATGAAGATTGTAAATTAGGGAATAATCACCCAAAATAGTACCCCCTATCCTGTTACCGCTTAATTGACAAGGTTTAAAGCGTGTTTCCATTCCTCAAATCCATGTATCAGATTGACAGACGATGTAGGAATTTTGTAAATTTGACAGAATAAAATTTTACAATTATAGGCATTGTGTATGCAGGTATTGAACTGATAAATACAACAGACATAGAATTGGCCCGTCGCCATATTATTGGCGAAGAAGAAATAAAACGTCTTCATGTGAAAATGCTGGCGGATAGCGGTGCTTATATGATGGCGATCAACGAAACCATGCAATCACAATTGGAATTACCTTTTATTGAGAAGAGAAAAGCGGTGATGGCCAATGGCAGCATAGAAGAATTTGATGTGGTGGGGCCGGTAATGGTAAAATTTGCCAACCGTACAGGCGTATGTAATGCTTACCTCCTTCGTGGCGACAGTGAACCATTATTGGGTGCGATACCCATGGAAGAACTGGACGTCATGATTCATCCGCTGAGGCAGGAATTAATTGTAAACCCTGAACATCCAAATCATGCGGTTCTGAAAATATAGAAAACGGGGACACACGCGGGTTTGACAGTGCCGACAATATGTTTTGCTTAACCAGCTCTCGTCGGTTAAAGTCAACGATGGTCAAAATACCAACCTTACTCCTTTGTGAATAACTCTATCCTGCCTGCACATCGCCTTAGGATCGCAGTCCTTATTTTTGAAGCCGCCCAAAAAATGCCGTCAAGGGCATAAAACCCGGTCTTCAAAACATGTCAAAATCCTTTGCCGATACGCCTTTAATGCAGCAACACAATGCTATAAAGCAGCGGTATCCCGATGCTATCCTGTTATTTCGTGTCGGCGATTTTTACGAAACTTTTGGCAGCGACGCGATCATTACTTCGAAAGTGCTGGGCATCACACTTACCAAAAGAAATAATGGGGCCGCATCCGGATCTTCTGAACTAGCAGGTTTTCCGCACCATGCCATGGATACCTATCTCCACAAACTGGTAAAGGCTGGTTACCGGGTAGCCATTTGCGACCAGTTGGAAGACCCCAAACAAGCCAAGGGCATTGTGAAACGGGGTGTCACAGAGCTGGTTACCCCCGGCGTAGCCACCAACGACAAACTGCTGGAACTCAACAGCAACAATTTCTTATGCGGCATCCATTTTGGGGCTGATGACCACTATGGTATTTCCTTTCTTGACATTAGTACCGGCGAATTCTTTGTGGCCGAAGGCGACCGTGAATATGCCGACAAACTGCTACAAAGCCTGCAACCTGCCGAGGTGCTGTTCCAGCGCAACCAGCAAAAACATTTCAAGGAATATTTTGGCAGCCGGTTTTATACTTACACGCTTGACGAATGGATCTTTAGCGAACACTATGCAGCAGAAAGTTTGCTGAAGCATTTTGGCGTGCATTCGCTAAAAGGGTTTGGTGTGGAAGATATGCACCTCGGTACGATAGCCGCCGGAGCCATTCTGCATTACCTGAAAGACACAGAACACCCAAACCTGCAGCATGTTACTTCGCTGCAACGTATTAACCGTGACGAACATTTGTGGATGGACCGGTTTACTATCAGGAACCTGGAGCTCATTCATAGCAGCGTTGAGAATGGTCAAACCCTTTTACGCATCCTCGATAATACCGTAAGCCCAATGGGCGCAAGGCTTTTAAAGCGTTGGATCGTTTTGCCGCTTAAAGACATCCACCGCATCAATGAACGCTTACTGGCGGTAGAATTTCTTGTAAAAGAAACGGATATAAGGAACAGCATTTCGCAACACATTAAACAATGCGGGGATGTGGAAAGGCTGGTAAGCAAAGTGCCATTGAAGAAAATCAATCCACGTGAGGTACTGCAAATTGCCAAAGGGCTGCACCTGGTAAGCGAAATAAAATCCACTTGCGAACAAATAGCCAATCCTATGCTGAAAAGGCTGGGCGATTCGCTGAACCCCTGCAAGTATATCGCTGACAAGATCATTAACCTGGTGATCGAAAACCCACCTGCTGCGGCAGCGAAGGGAGGTATGATAGCCAGTGGGATTCATGAAGAACTGGATGAATTGCGAAACATCTCATCAACAGGCAAAGGCTACCTGACGCTCTTGCAAAATAAGGAAGCAGAAACAACCGGTATCAGCAGCCTGAAGATCGGGTTCAACAATGTATTTGGTTATTACCTGGAAGTGACCAATATCCATAAAAGCAAAGTGCCATCGCAATGGATGCGAAAGCAAACACTGGCCAATGCTGAGCGCTATATCACCCCTGAACTAAAGGAATACGAAGAGAAGATCATGGGGGCGGAAGATAAAATACTGGCCATCGAAATGCAGTTGTTCGATCAGTTGCTGCTGGAACTCCAGGACTACCTGGCGCCACTGCAACTCAACGGACAGGTGCTGGCAGTGATGGATTGCCTGGTATGTTTTGCGCATAACGCCTTACAATATAATTACCGAAAACCCATATTGCACGATGGTTTTGAGATGGAGTTTAAAGAAAGCCGCCACCCGGTTATCGAACGCAATTTGCCGGTGGGAGAACCGTATATCAGCAACGACATTTTGATGGATCCTTCCGGCCAGCAGGTGATCATTCTCACTGGACCCAACATGAGTGGTAAAAGCGCCGTGCTGCGGCAAACAGCCCTAATTACATTGATGGCACATATGGGAAGTTTTGTACCGGTCGCGTCGGCGAGGATCGCATTGACCGATAAAATTTTTACCCGTGTGGGTGCCAGTGACAACCTGAGTGGCGGCGAGAGTACGTTCATGGTGGAGATGAATGAAACTGCCAGTATCATCAACAATATTTCGCAACGCAGCCTGATACTGCTGGACGAAATTGGCCGTGGTACCAGCACGTATGATGGTATTAGCATTGCATGGAGCATTGTGGAATATTTGCACAAAAGCGTGCATCAACCGAAAACACTATTTGCTACCCACTACCACGAACTGAACGAACTGGAAAACAAACTACCAAGGGTAAAAAATTACCATATCACAAATAAAGAAGTGGGTAATAAAATCATCTTTCTCCGCAAACTGGCCCCGGGCGGTAGCGTTCACAGCTTTGGTATTCATGTGGCACGCATGGCCGGGATGCCACCCGCATTGATAGAACGTGCCAACGATATCCTGAAACAGCTGGAAACAAAACATGTGGACGAAGACATACAGGACACGGTAAAGAAGTTAGCCGCACCCCAACTCCAGCTTTCTATTTTTGATGCCCACAGCGATACTTTTAACGAGATCAGGAAGATGCTGGAAAATTTTGATATTAACAGGCTGACACCGGTGGAAGCGTTGATGAAACTGAATGAGATTAAGAATTTGCTGAAGTAAATCCCCTCTATGAATATTGCACTTTTGGAAAAAATCTGTGGCTTCCTCTTATTAATAGCAGGTGCTTTTTTTTTCATTTTCCGAAAAAGAAAAAAATAGTCCAATTACATCGGATAGCCGGGCATTGCGACCAGGGCTACCTTCACTTCTGTTCGATATTTGAGATGCTACTTAATTAAAAGTATTGTCATAGCAAATGATCAGCAAATGCAACTACCATATGGCCTATTGCCAGAGTGCAGCCTCCCCCATTTGTCAAAGCCGCTTTCAACGAACAAATCCTAAATCACAAATCCCTCCTACCTTTTCCTAATTCAAATCTACCCCTTACTCAATCCCATTGCACAGGGCACCAAAAATTTTCTATTTTACAAGGAGAAAATGATAAGTTATGGCCAGAACTATCCGCATCCTCATTGCTCTTGTAATGCTATCCCTCCCTGCCGGTTTGCTGGCACAAACCATTGATGATATTATTCGTAAAAGCGGGGGCAATTTTAATACAATCGTACAAAGAGCAGAAGCCTATTTTGCCCTGAAAGGAAAAATAGGCACGGGATGGAAAGAATATAACCGCTGGAAAGCCACGGTTGAGTTCAACCTGCTACCGGGCGGCATGGTACCAAATATGGAAAAAATGAACGAAATGGCGCTGGCTGACTACGCGTCCAAGTATCCTGTACCTGGAAAACTCAGTAGTGCGGATGCCGTGCAGAGTGGGCTTAGCAACTGGACACCGATGGGGCAGCAAAACCCTACAATAGAAGCCGGTGATAATCAAAACGGGGTCGGCAGTATCCGCTGCATGGAATGGAGTGGCAGTAATATTTGGGCAGGTGCGCCCGGCGGTGGTATCTGGTATGGCGATTATGTAAGCGGTACTACCTATACCTGGAGCCCCCGCACGGATGGCCTTAGCAATATTGCCATCACCGACATTGAAATTGCCAGTACCAATACAAGCAAATTTTATGCCCTTACAGGTGCCGTAGGCGGTTCCAGTGGCTACCGCAGTACGGGTGTTATTAAAAGCCTGGACGGCGGGGTTACGTGGAACCCGACCCAGCTTTCGTTTCCGGTGGATGGCGATGAAAAAGGCTACCGGTTGCTGTGTAGCAATATTAACAGCAACATTGTTTGGGCAGCTACCACCACCGGGTTGTTTCGCACCGAAAATGGTGGCGACACCTGGGCAAGGTGCCAATATTATACCGTAAGCGGTGGTACCCTTACCAACATGAGCGCTGAGTTTTTTGAAATTGTGTATAAGCCGCTCAGCAGCACCATTATGTATGCTACAAGCCCCGGCTATTTTTACATAAGCAGCGATGGTGGCGAAACGTTCCTGCGGGTGAACCGCACCACTGCAAGTCTGCCCACTTCTGGTGGAACCCGTATTCAAATTGGGGTTACGGCTGCCAATACCGATTACATCTATTTATTGTATAGTAGTGGCGATGTATTTCAATCGCTCCATTTAAGTACCAATGGAGGCAGCACTTTCACTACGCGCAGCTCAACACCTTCTGATCTCCTGGGTTCACAGGCCTGGCGTAATACACCTATTGCCGTTAGCCCGTCCGATGCCACCGACGTCTACGTTGGCGGCCTCAATGTGTACAAAAGCACCAACAGCGGTTCCACATGGACGCTGATCAGCGATCAAAGCACCACCAGTACCACCAACTTTTGCCATGCGGATATTTTTGAGCTGTACTGCACCAGCAGCTACCTGTACGCTGCTACCGATGGCGGTATGTACCGAATGACCCGCAGCACGGATAGCTGGGTACCGCTGCACAACGATATGCAAACGGCACAGGTGTATCGCATAAGCGTAGACCCCACCGCTTCAGCAGCCTATGTGCTAAACGGCACCCAGGACAATGGCACCTATAAAAACAGTGGCGCCACCTATCTTAATGTGGGCGGGGCTGATGGTATGGAAAGTGTGATCCGCCCCAGCAGCACGAACGTAGTATATGTAAGCAGCCAGAGCGGTGGTGTAGTACGCAGCGACGATGGCGGCAGCAACCGTACCGGCGTTTTTGATACCGACGAGGCCAGTGGTCTATGTGGCTGCAGCGAAGACAGCCGCTGGGTAACCAACTTTACCCTGAGACCTGGTAACGACCAGCATATCTACGTGGGATACAAAGCCATTTGGTACAGTACCAACCAGGGCGTCAGCGGCTGGACCCGCATTACTCCCGCTTTTAGCAGTACCATTACAAACATTGAATTTGCTAAAAATAACAACACCATTATGTATGCTACTGATGGTAGTGATGTGGCACGATATAACTTAAGTGGAAGTACCTGGACCCGAACCCTGATTAATGGCGACCTGCCAGACCAAAGCAGCTTTACACGTGTGGCGGTGGATCCTAACAATTCATCACATATATTAATTAGCGTGGGCGGCTATACCAGTACCAGGAAAGTGTACGAAACCTTTGAAGCCAATTTAGCAACGCCCAACTGGACCAATATTACCCGTAACCTGCCCAACGTTCCTATTAATACAGTGATCATGGATGATGATGCGGCGAATACTATTTACCTCGGCACAGATATCGGGGTTTTTGTAACCAATGATAACCGCGTCAACTGGATCATGTTTACCAACGGGCTCCCCGTAACAAGGGTGTTCGACCTGGAAATAAATACGCTTGCCAGCCCTGATGTTATTTTCGCCGGCACTTTTGGACGCGGGGTGTTTAAAGCAGAAACCTATACGGGCTGCGCCAGCAGCGCTACTTTGAGCGGTACTATTGAAGGATTGCAATACACAGAAGTCAGCACTACTATTTCCTCATCCCAGGTAATACAAGGCGGACCAGCTACTTCTGTGGGTTATAATGCGGGCGGTTCCATTACTTTAACTGAGGGCTTCAATGCAAAAGCAGAAAGTAAATTTGAGGCTTACCTGCAAGGCTGTACCAGTTCGGGCACACCGCCACGCCCACTAAAGCTGCAAAAGAAAGTGGAGGCTAATAAACCGGAATAGTAAATTTTATGCTGATTCTTTTTTTCTGCCAGCTAAGATCAAAAAGAGTAATCCCAATGGCAATGGCACCCAGAAAAAATCTTTCAGCTCTGTAAGATTGCCACTGTTAGAACCTACGTACCACATAAAGGCAGCGGCTGCAAAACATATAATACCAAGTACCATTAATAACTTTTTACTTTTCATATTTCATAATTTCTCTGAAAGCTAATACAAAGGTTTGTTCTGTGCAATAGCCCTCCCGAATTATTGTTTTCGCGAGGTCTTATGTTAGCTCTATGTGCAAATTGCAGGATTGGTATTGCATGTATTGAACGTAAATGACGTTATTACCAATAAGTCTTAAACAGATTGAAATATCTTTTATTTCAAAATAGGGATTTGCCAACAAATCCTTTGTAGTCGTGTTCCCGTATATCCGGTCTCCGGGATGTAAAACACAATTTTAAAAACAAAACAATTTTATGCAACACAAAATCACTTCTGCCCTGGTAGCTATTTGCTTTTCAGGTGTACTTTTCGTTGGATGTACAGAAACAACAACGACAACCGAAACTCCAAAAGACACAACCGCAACAACAATGGAACCAATGGCGCCTAAAGAAGAAGAAGGCGTTATGGTAGGCGGCGCCAAAATGGTAGCATCCAAAAACATTGTGGATAACGCTGCAGGTTCAGCAGACCATACAACACTGGTTGCAGCAGTAAAAGCTGCTGACCTTGCCGCTACACTCAGTGGCCCCGGTCCTTTTACCGTATTTGCGCCCACGAATGAAGCATTTGCCAAACTACCCGCAGGTACCGTAGACAACCTGTTAAAGCCTGAAATGAAAAAAGATCTGACAGGCGTACTTACGTATCATGTAGTATCGGGTGCCGTAAAAGCAGCTGATCTTAAAGACGGTCAAAAAATTAAAACAGTGAATGGTGGCGAACTGACTGTTTCTGTAAAAGAAGGTAAAGTAATGATCAATGGTGCCAATGTAACGATTGCTGATGTGGTATCAAGCAATGGCGTTACGCATGTTATTGATGCGGTGCTGTTACCAAAGAAGTAATACAATTGTGATGAATTGGGAAAGGGGTAGCGATGGCTGCCCCTTTTTTTATTGGCGTTTACCAGGTCAAAGTGTAAGTCATGCAATTCATAGCTTTCTTAATATAGTGATCATTGTTTCGCAAAAGAATAGTTTTTCAATGAGCCTTTGCTACCCCTGGAAAAGACATGAGCAAGCAGCTTTATACTCAATTTGATACAGGCAACCTCCTATGTGTGGTCCGTTTATCAGTTCACTCCCTTTTTTCTACAACTCACTCCTTTCTATAAACGGCATCGGTATATCCAGGTTAGCCTTGCAGTATAAAAGAAACAGCACCCAATTATTAATCAACTAAAATCATTGACATGAAAACGAAACATGCATTTTATAGCATCGTACTAAGCCTTGCTGTTTCAGCAGCAAACGCACAAACACCCATCCCCGAAGGTTATGTAAAGGCAACCATAACACTGGCAAATAACAGTGAGTTGCATGGTTATATTAAAGACAATATGAAGAAGGCCGCATCAGTAAGCTTTTTAGACGAATCGGGTAACAATAAGAAAAACTACGACGGCAACCAGATCAACAGCCTCACCATTGAAGGTGCAAACCTCATTTGTTTAAACGGAGATTTTTTTAAATCTGTTTGTACAGGCAAACTCAATTTTTTACAAAAACTAAGCGATGCCTCGGGTAAACTAACCTACAATGGATCTGAACCCATTTTTAATAATGGTACAGAAGGAAAAATCGGTGATTACTTTGTTTATTCTTCCACCGACAGAAAATTAAAACTACTCAATAAAAAATCCGTTGATGCTTTTATCGCCAACGATTTAACCGGGTGTACAGAAGCCATAGAAAAAGCAAAAACGATAAACGGGGATATCGCCCAATTAAAGGGGGCCGTTGAAATCTATAATAGCTATGCCTCAAAATAAGCAGCCGGCATTTGACCTGGTTCCAGGTGTCGTGAGACTAGTAAATCACCTAAGGATTTTTCCAAATTAAATCTGTCAGTTCACGTTCTGATTGTAGTAATTTCATTCTATGCGAAGACCCAATTGTAAAATAGGATTTAACGATGGGATATTAATGGCTGTGGGGATACCCGTTTTAAGTTTTATCATTCCAATTGTTTTTATGGGATGCCGGTTTAACCGGCCTCCCTTTTTTGGTTTTGATAAGTTTCTTACCACTTTAATTATTACTACCCTTATCTGGATAGGCAACCGGTATATCATGATTCTTAGCCGCCGCAAATACGATTCGTTTACCGATGTGCGGAAGCGATTGATATTCCAGTCTGTTGTCATGTTTGTTTTTACCGTTATTTTCCACAACATACTGAGCTACCTGGCCCACGACATCATTCTCAATGGTGTTGTAAAACAGTTCAGCAGTGATAGACTGATCAGTTCCAATGCAGCTGCGATTTTTTGCACCATCATGATCATTGCTATTTACGAAAGCATTTATTTTATGAATGAACTTCGGAAATCGGTAGAAGAAACAGAAAATCTGAAGAGAGAAAGTCTATCGGCACAACTGAATGCCTTACGTACGCAGGTGAATCCACATTTTCTTTTTAACAATCTGAACACGCTCGTTTCTTTAATACCGGAGAACCCGAAACATGCAGTTGCTTTTGTACAGCAATTAGCTAAAGTGTATCGCCATATATTGGAGGTAAAAGAGGAAAAAAGTATCCTGTTGAAAGAAGAACTGGAGGTGCTACATGCCTATTCGTTCCTGCTAAAAACCAGGTTTGGCGATAACCTCGATGTTTCCGTTAATATCCCGCAGGAAAAAATGGGAAAAAGAATTGTGCCACTTTCATTACAGTTATTGATGGAAAATGCCATCAAACATAATATTGTATCTTCTGAAAAACCATTGCTCATCAATATATTTACTGACAATGGCAGCCTTGTGGTAAGCAACAACCTGCAAATGAAAAACCAGGTAAATGAATCTACCGGAATTGGGCTGGATAACATCAGGAACCGTTATAAAATGCTGAGCGACCAGCCTGTGACGGTAACAGAAAGCGGAACCAATTTTACTGTCTGTATACCCCTGATTGACAACTGATATGAAAGTAATTATTATAGAAGATGAAATTCCTGCAGCCAAAAGGCTCGCAAAACTATTGCAGGAATATTCGGCTGAAATTGAAATTGTACATACAGCAGACAGCGTGGAAGCAAGTGTGCGTTACCTGTCGGCGGCGCAACATATCGACCTTATTTTTATGGACATTCAATTGGCCGATGGATTAAGTTTTGACATTTTTGAAAAAGTAAAAGTCACCGCTCCCGTTATTTTTACAACGGCTTTTGATCAATACACTTTAAAAGCATTTAAGGTAAACAGTATCGATTATTTACTAAAACCTATTGATGAAAATGAGCTGGTAAACTCCATTGAAAAATATCGGCAACTGTACCCAAAATCACAAACCGACTTTTCAGCCAGGATATTGCAACTGATGCAGGATATCAACGGGGTTAAATTCAAGGAACGCCTGCTGATAAAAAGAGGACAACAATTGAGTTACCTGAAAACCCAAAACACCGCCTTTTGCTTTGCCGATGGTAAACTCTGCTATGCCATTGATTTTAATGGCACAAAATACTTGTTGGAGAATAACCTTTCCATATTAGAAGAACAATTACAGCCCGATAACTTTTTCCGCATCAACAGAAATTTGCTGGTAAATATTGAAGCCGTAAAAAAAGTACATACCTGGTTTGGCGGAAGGCTAAAACTGGAAGTATTACCCACAACCACTGCCGAAACCATTGTAAGCAGGGAACGTGTAAACGACTTTAAGGAATGGTTAGGGAGGTAAGCACTATTCCCTCACCGGCAATTCTATACGTGTAGGATGTTGGGCCGAAAAATGGATCGTATGTGCTGCCTTGATAAAATCCTTTTCATCCGCGAGGAAAATATTAGGTACATATTTCTGCGGGTTACGGTCTATCAATGGAAACCATGTGCTTTGCACCTGCATCATCAGCCGGTGCCCTTTTTTAAAAGTATGATTGATCTGGTGCAGGTCTATCACAAACTCCTCGGGCTTATTGGGTGTTAATGCTTCCGGAATTGTAAAGCTCTTTCTAAACCTGCCACGGAATACTTCCATAGCCACTGGTAGTTGGTAGCCGCTCATTGACAGGCTCTTTTCATCCATATCGGGGTACACGTCAATCAGCTTCACCACCCAGTCGGCATCAGTGCCGGTGGTGCTGGCAAAAAGATGGGCGGTTATCTGGCCTGTTATGGTCATATCACCGGTTAGTGCGTCAGTAGTAAAGCATACCACATCTGGCCTTGTTGTTAGAAAACGCTGGTCTTCTACCTGCCAGGGTTTCCAGCGGCTGCCCTTTCCGTATGTGGCTTCAATTGGCAAGGTTCGATAAGGGACAGGTTTCGACGGGTCGCTGATATAGGTTACGGAACCAGTTGCAGCAACGGGTTTGGAAAGTGTCGCTTTTTCATGGTCACCTGCGTACAGGTTCTTAACGATCGTTTGTTTTGGAGGCCAGGACGAAAAGGTTTTCCACTGGTTGGACCCGGTTTCAAAACAAGTCGCCTCGTCAAATTTCCCATCTCCTTTTCCCTTCAGCCAGTAATCAAACCAGCGTTTTTGTAACTGGTGATAATATAAAGCCGTGTTCGATTCAAAAGCAATTTTACCAAGGCTGTCTGCCTTTTCGTAACTCCATTGCCCGTGGTTCCATGGGCCAAGAATGATAAAATTACGATTGGCTTTGTCCTTCTTTTCCATGTGGGCATACATGAGTTGCGGCCCGTTAATATCTTCCTGGTCGTAATAGCCACCCACATGCATCATGGGTACCTGGGCTTCATTTACATAGCTGATTGGAGAATTTTTCTGCCAGTATTCATCATAATTGGGATGTGCAATAAAACTGTTCCAGGTAGGTATTTTACCATGAAAATACCGCTCGTTTACATGCTTTAGCGGGCCCAATTGCAGGTACCAATTAAAGAGGTCATACTGTGGAAACGGAAAATCGCTGTCCGTTGTCCGGTCAAACTCCACCTCGTAGCTATACTCCATCCCATAACTTAACCGGAATGCACCGTTGTGGTGAAAATCGTCCCCCAAAAAAAGGTCGCCCATACAGGCTTCTTCCATGGTAGCTTTTAATGCCGGATGTGGATTTACCGATCCCACCATAGCCAGCCATCCAGGGTACGACCAGCCAAACAAGCCGAGTTTACCATTATTACCCGGCAGGTTTTTTACCAGCCAATCTATGGTATCGTACGCATCCGTGCTTTCGTCCACTGCATTTTTATGAGTCGCATGCAACAGTGGTTGATGTATCTGCATGGTGCCTTCGCTTCTGAATTTTCCGCGGATATCCTGCATAGCGAAAATATACCCCTCGTTGGCCATGGCTGAAGGAAAATGACGCCCTGAAAGTGTTGTAGCACTATCAGGTGGTACAGTGCTGGCAGCTCCATAAGGAGTTCTTTCTAACATGATGGGCACGGATCCGCTAACATTTACCGGCAAAAAAATGGTAGTGAATAATTTGACCCCATCCCGCATAGGAATCATGGCAGTGGTCTTTTTATATCGAACCGGATCGGGTTGAGAAAACCCCAAAATACCGCAAGCTCCTGCTAAAAGCAGTATCAGAATAAGTTTCTTCATCCTGGTAAGATGTTTGGTGACAAGGCTTCAAGATAATGGTTAATCCGCAATGACTCATCTGGTGGAAATCAGGCGATTATTTGGTATACATGACTAAAACAGTTCTAACAAGTTGTTAAAACCCCCTTAACAATTTATTTATTGATAGGCGGTAACAAAAAGTTTTCGACCTACGTATAGTTTCGTACAGTAAACCACCTGAGATGCTACCTTACAAAATCGCGGCGACGATCATGCTGTTCTTTGCATGTTTAACGAATGCTATCGCCCAAAAACCAACTCCTAAACAATTACCAGCCAAACGTGCTACCGGGCTCATTAAAATAGATGGCAAATTAGACGAAGCCGCCTGGAAAGATGCACCGATGGCAGAGGGTTATACAGAATTCAGGCCCACACCATTTAAGGTAGAGGATCCCGGCACCCGAACAGATGTTTATATGCTTTACAGCGATGAAGGATTGTACATGGGTGGCTATTGTCATGAAAGAACAAAGGATAGTATTTCAACGGAGATTACTGGCAGGGATGGTTTTGGGAACAACGATTTTATTGGCTTTATTTTCGATACTTATAAAGACAAACTCAATGGTTTTGAATATTTTGTGACACCACTTGGCCAGCAAATGGATAGCAAAATGGCCCCACCCGGCCCCAATAGCGATGAGGAAGATTTCAGCTGGAATGCCGTTTGGCAAAGTGCTGCTATCATCCACAACGATGGCTGGAGCTTTGAAATTTTTCTGCCACTTTCGGCCATCCGTTTTAGCACCAAAAACATACAGGACTGGGGCTTGAACATAACACGCCGCCGTCAAAAAACGGGTCAGCAGGTTGCGTGGAACACCATCGACCCGAATGTAAATGGCTTTCTTACACAGGAAGGTTTTTGGACAGGCCTGGAGAATATTAAACCGCCCTTACGTCTGCAGTTTTCCCCATACTTTTCCACCTATGTAAACCACTACCCTTCCAATGATCCTGCTATAAAAAATTGGACAGCCTCGGTAAATGGAGGTATGGATGTGAAATATGGCATTAGCCAGGCCATCACCCTCGACATGACGCTTATACCCGATTTTGGCCAGGTGCAAAGCGACAAAAAAGTATTGAATATCACTCCCTTTGAGGTTAAGTTTAATGAGAACCGTGCGTTTTTTACTGAGGGAACTGAACTATTTAGCAAGGGGAACCTGTTCTATTCAAGGAGGGTTGGAGTAGATCCCGTCTTTTACGAAAGCTATAAAAATTCTATGACAGCCGACGAACACTTTGTTTCGGAAGCATCTGAAGCAAAAGTGGTAAATGCCACCAAAATTAGCGGCCGTTTGCAAAGTGGTCTTGGTATTGGATTTTTTAACGGTGTTACAGCTGCTCAAAAAACGATTGTTGAAGATAAGAATGGTAATCGGAGAAGTATTGAAACCAGTCCGCTGACTAATTACAATATTGTTGTACTAAACCAGTCGCTTAAAAACAATTCCAGTATAAGTTTCGTAAACACAAATGTGTTGCGCAGCGGCAATGCTTACGATGCCAATGTAAGCGCGGGACTTTTCGACTTTAACGATAAGAAAAACATGTGGAACCTCGGTGGCAAGCTGGCCAGCAGCAACCTGGTAGGCTACCTGCCTGGAAACAAAACTCAGAGTGGGTACAGCCACGAACTCTATTTTGGAAAAACCAGCGGTCGTTTTAATTTTAATGTGTTCCAGGCACTTACCGACGCCAAATTCAACAGCAATGATCTTGGATATTTTACCTTTAATAACTTCCTCGATCACAGTCTTTGGATGGGCTATAAATGGAATAAACCGGGCACCTGGTATAACCGGATCAATCTCAATTTTAATGCGTCGTATTCCAGGAGATTTAAACCAACGGCCTACCAAAATGCCAGCTTTAATACCAATGTCAACGGCCAGTTGAAAAACCTTTGGTGGACAGGATTCCTGGTGGGCTATGAGCCGGCCGGTAATGACTTTTATGAACCCCGGAAGGCCGGGCGTGTATTTAAAGGGTGGAGTTCCACTTTTGTAGATGTTTGGGTAGAATCTAATAATGCAAAGAAATACAGCACTTATGCTGAATTTCTATACGTGGCCAGGAGTTTTAATAATGGATACAGGATGCAGATAAACATGAACCAGCGCTATCGGTTCAGCAGCAAATTCGCTGTTTCTCATAACATTATGCTGGAGCCACAATACAATAACGTAGGTTACGCCACCACATCAAACAGTGAACCGGTATTTGGCCTGCGGGATAGAAGTACCATTGAAAATACCATGGATTTTAAATACACTTTCAACAACAAGGTAGGGCTTACAGCACGGGTGCGGCACTATTGGGCAAAGGTAGACTATAAGCAATTTTTTAACCTGGATTCCGATGGATCTTTGATAGCCAACAACAGCTTTACCGACAATGTAAATCAGAATTATAATGCCTTTAATGTGGATGCGGTATTTACCTGGCAGTTCGGCCCCGGCAGTTTTATCAATATTGTTTGGAAGAACTCTATCGAAGATTTTAACAGGGTCGTTAATGACGGGTACTTTAAAAACCTGGGCACCACTTTAGATGTAAACCAAAACAATAATTTCTCCATTAAAGTCTTGTACTTCTTTGATTATCTGCAACTAAAAAAGAAGAAAGTTTAGTATTGGCAATATAACGAAAACACCCTCCCGCTTAGTTGCAGATGAGGGTGTTTGCGTTTAAGAGGTCACTAAATAACATGATTGGTTTTATAAAATAACAATAACTGAATAAAGAAACCGCTATGTTATTGGCTGGCTGTTGCAAGTTTCCCGTTAATAGACACATTGTCTAAAATAAATCCTGTTACATGATCCACTTTGATAGGTGTTTTTACACCACGGATATTGCAATTCACCACGTGCAGATTTTGTACCGGTGATTCAGGGTAGGAATTGACGAAGATGCCAAAATTGCCCCCCTTTTCCACATCCATATTCTCTACCCAGATATTACGAATGGTGGGCATAAACTGGCCGGGTTGCTCGTAAAACATGTTACAGGTGATCGCTGCATCCTTGTAGGTCCCTACTTTCACATCCTTCATAAAAACATTTTCAATAATTCCGCCACGGCTGGAACTTGTTTTGATCCGCAGTATACGGTCGAGGTTGGTGCTGCTCATTTTGCAGTTAATGGCATAGATATTTTTAGCACCGCCCGAGATTTCGCTACCGATCACCACGCCTCCATGGCCATCTTTCATCTCACAATTCTCGATGATATGGTTTTCTGCCGGCCGGCCAATATCCCGGCCATCTTCATCCCTCCCCGATTTGATGGCTATGCAGTCGTCTCCGGTATCAAAATAGCAATTGCTGATCAATACATTTTTACAGGCTTCGGGGTCTACACCATCGGTATTGGGGCCATGTGCAATGATTGTTACATGGTCGATCGTGATATTTTCTGACAAGACCGGGTTCACATTCCACATGGGTGAACCAATAATCGTCACGCCTGATATAAGAATGTTTTTACATTTATATGGTTGAATGAAATTGGGACGCAGGTAACTTCCATCTCCAAAAATCCTTGTCCTGGCATCCTGCTTTTTATGATTCATATCATGGAGCAAAGTCCTTGCCGGCACTTGTTTTGAAGGTCTTCCGGCATTCCAATCCCACCAATGATTTGCATCGGCACCGCCGTCTAATGTACCGTTGCCGGTGATGGCGATATTCGTTTTTTCATAGGCATAGATCAGGGCTGAATAGTTCATTAGTTCCATTCCTTCCCAGCGGGTGAAGACCAGCGGCAGGTAGTCTTTGGCATCCGTGCTGAATGCAATCACGGCGCTATCCGCAAGGTGGAGATCCACATTATTTTCCAGGTGGATGGCGCCGGTCAAAAATCTCCCAACCGGCACAACTACATGGCCACCACCAGCTTTGGTGCAAGCTGCGATTGCTTTTTTAAACGCTGCTGTGTTCAGTGTTTTACCATCGCCCTTAGCCCCATAGGCGGTAATCAAAAAATTCTTTTTTGGAAAAATGGGCGCCTTAATTTGCTTCCGGATGGCTGCCAATTCACGTTCAGGCTCTGCAGTAGTCTTCCACACTTTTCCGGTAGATTGGCTGCCTGCAGGGTAATTACCGGCAACTGCAATAGATAATAAAAAAAGAACCTTTAAGTTTTTGGGGAAATTCATTCTGGATATCTATGTTTAAAGATTGATAACGTCTGGAGTGCTAATTAAAAGAGGCTTGTTGATCCTGGTTGATGTTTAGGCCAACCATATAAGGATTATAAGTGCATATAAGGTGTAATCGACAAAGTGGTGGATCCAGGAGCAGGGCAACTTAACACTTCAAATTCTGTAAAGCACTTGATTTCATTCTATAAATAAATAGTCAATTGGCAACTTCTATTGTAAGACTTATATGCCCTTCTATTCCTTATATGATTAAACTAAAAAAATCTCCTCGTTTTACTGCTGTTTTTTGGGTACCACGTTTGGTGCCGGAACCGACATGACGGTTCCATTGGCGACGACGTTTTCAAACCGGAGCCCTTTGAATTCGCTTAGGTCAAGTTTTGCGCTATCCAGCTTTATGTCTACATTTTTCAGCAGGATATCGCCAAACTCCGTGTCGGGGTTTCCAATAATTTTACCCAAAGAACTGCCGCTTCCTTTCACGTTGCTAATGGATATATTTCGCACTATTGACTTCGGTGGCAACTGGCCTTTCAGATCAAAATACTGGCTCCAGGGTGAAATGTTGAAAATCATAGCTCCGCCACTCATCGTGATGTCCTTCATCGTAATATTCTCATACTGTTGTGGCGTGTCGGGTCGCAGTTTCAGGCGAAGCACATTAGGCTTAAGTGTGGTGCAGCGTTCCACAACCACGTCTCTCACAATGGTGGCTTCACTTCCACAAGTGACAATGCCGCCGCCGGCTTCAAATATGCAATCGCGTATATAGATCCGTTCCACAGGCGGGCTGGCGGTATCCTGTAAGGCGAAAGGACCCTTCGTGCCTTTTAATGCGATGCAGTCATCACCTACTGAAAAAAAACATTTGCTGATGGTCATGTCCTGGCAACAGTCGACGTCAATGCCATCCGAACTGGGTGCATTGTTTGGTTTCGGCCCATGCAGTGCTGTAAACCGGCAACTCTCCACCAGCACCTGGCTGCACCTGTACATATGGAGGTTCCAGAAACCGGAATTCTTAAAATTGATCCCTGTGATCTGTACATCCTTCGAGTTTTGAATAAACGTGAGCCTTGGCCGTTCTACGTTCAAGTTTGTCGTTTTTGGATTGATATCCCGACGTTGGTAAAAATCTTTCCAGAAAGGCTCACCGCTACCATCCAACGTACCAGGGCCGGTAATGCGCAGATGATCCACATGATCGCCATTCAGAAGCGCCGCAGGCCAGGGCTCAAAATGCCCTTCAATACGGGTACTTGCTTTGGGATACTGGGTGATATCGGTCGTACCTTTTAATACTGCGCCTTCCTGTAACTCCAGGTTAACACGCGGTTTCATAAAAATAGATCCGCTGAGGAAGATGCCTTTTGGTATCACGACCGTGCCACCACCGCCTTTGGCGCATTGATCGATCACTGCCTGGATAGCTTTTGTATTCAATACCAGACCATCACCAATCGCCCCATGCTCCGTGATGGTATAGTTTTTGGCCTGGGCATGCATAAAAAATAAGCTGGCAGCCAGGCTTGCGGCGACTTTTAATCCATTTTTAAAAAAATTCATTCGTTTGAGATTTAGATAATCATTATTCCGGTCACGTCCTATTTTGTTCCGGCCTATTTGTGAAGCAACTTCTTATTTCTGCCCACCGTATTCAATAAAATTACACAACAACTTCCGCGCAACATTCGCCGCGGATTCTTTTGAGGCCAGGTTGCCGCAGATATCGAGCGTTGAAAATACGACCCTGCCCTTGCCGCAGGGAATAATGCCTACAGCTGTTCCCAACTTCATGGAAAATGCATGGTAGGCACCGGCTACCAGTTCCTCTCCTTCTATTTCGAGTCCAAAACGCTCATTCCCGTTTTTCACCACGGCCTGGTAAGGCCAGTTCATGCCATTATTCGTTGGGAGGCCATTGAGCAAGGGATGTTGTATTACAAAATGCGTTCCTCCCAGCCAGGCCGTGCCAATCGCGAATTTACCGGTATAGGTGGCGTTTGTATTCTTCGTAACCAGTTCCATCCAGGTATCGGCATTATCGGCAAGGATCAGCGTGGTTCCTTCGTTCTTTACGCGATCGATCAGCTTTTGCGGGTCTGCTGCATTGATCTCCGGTGTGGACCATTGCAATTTACATTGGCCCACCGAATTTTTGGATTGCACCATGGAAAGACTCAATGCCACCGGCTTGTTCTTTGTAAGCTGCAAAAGCAGTTTTTGCCGGCCGCCAGATCCATTTTCAATGGCCATAAATGGCTCGCCGTTAACAGTGAGTTTCGCTGCACCACTTGTTTGCAATTCAAGGTAATATGGCCCGTCGAGAACAGGCATTAGTTGCGTTTCCCAGCGCACATTGTACTTCTCCGTGGTGGTTACGGATGCGTCGGGCGTAGCACCAAGGGCAACGCTGAAATTGATGGCCGGGTCTGTGCGTTGTGTTATTTTTTCTTTGAAGTCATTGTCTTTGTAAAAAGATACGGCGATGCCGGGCTTACCCTCTGCATTGGTAAATTGCTCAGTCGGTATAATGGTTAACCCACCGCCGGATGGAGGCCTTGATACGACTACCCAATCCAGTTGTGAAGCCTCGTTTGAATAATTGGCCACGGTAAGTTTCTTTTCGTTTCCAAGAAACTTTTTAAGCGCATCATTATGCTCCCACACCGCGCCGGTACCCATGAGCTTTGATGAACGCCAATCTACGGCCAGGAATTGCTCCTTACCTACTGCCTTTTGCTTACCTGCATTATCATTTAGGCTAACATCAATACGATGCATGCCGCCAGTGCCAGACGCGGGAATCTCAATCCCGTCGGCGATCAATTGCCCGTATACATCGCCACCTGTTATGTTCACAGGCATTTCCTTTTTAAAGACTTCCGCACCTGCGGCATCTTTTACTGAAACCAGGAGTTCATGCGCACCGTTGATATTCTTTTCGTTGATGATATAAAAATCAGTCAGTAGTTTTTCATTGGTCTCTACTACCTGTTTGCGAACTTTAACTGCTACGTATAACGGCTGGTTGTACCAATTGATCAAAGCCGTGTCGCCTTTGATATTACGGAAGCAATCCACCACACCAGAATGGTTCTCTACGATCTGCGCTTCCCATCCGTTGATCGCATAACCATCTGTAAAATTATCCATGCGGCTGGTTTCTATTTTCCGGCCCTGGTGCTCTATGGAGATATTGCCCATCGCCACGGTTAGCGCATCTACCGTTGGAAATGCCGGGCGAAGATTTTTCCGGTCGATAAACTGGTTAAAGGTTTTGTACCAATCGAGGTACATGCCGCCATCCCAGCCTTTGTTTGGCGAGGCTTCCAACTCAGCTTTAATCTTCTCAAGCCGCGGTGGTGTTGATATCGCACCTTCTTCACCCCAGAAAATGATGTCTTTTTTATTGGCGGTATAGTTGTAATAATCTTTCGGGCTTTTATACAAATCCTGTTGCCAAACAGGAGGACCGCCGGCATGATGAAAGTCGTACCAGCCATGCCAATAGACAGTGGTATCAAAGGGCCGCAGGTGGATACGCGCCTGTTCATTTTCCTCTTCTCGGCACCAGGCAGAAGTGCGGGTAAAATTGCGCGACGGATCCAACCGATGTGCATCCTGCAAATCGCTGATATGAACTTTGAGCTGTCGTTCATTTACAGGGCCGGCTTCATTGATCAGGTTATACATCACGAGGCTTGGATGGCTGCGGTCGCGTGTCACCATGCGCATGACTTTTTCATGCATCAGGGTATGGCCAAAAGGATTGTCGGGATTCTGGCCGCTGCGATAATTGCCGGGTTCTTCGTAATACAACAGGCCCAATTCATCCGCCTTTTCCAATACGATGGGGAAACCAATACAGCGGTGAAAATTCAGCATGTTCAGCCCCATCGCCTTAGCGGTCCGGATCTGCTTTTCAGCCATTTCTTCGGTAGGATAAATTCCATTGATGGGCCAAAAACCCCAGCTGATGGCTGAGCGCAACACGATGCGTTTGCCATTGAGCCGGAACATAGCATCCGTACCCTGGCCTGTAGCTTCAAACCACCGGAATCCAAATATTTGCCCGGTTTCGTCGCCGGTGCTCTTTCCGTCAACGATAGCCACAATGCATATATAAAGGTTGGGATTGTCGGTATCCCATAGCTTTGCGCCCGGAGCCGAAATGGTTACTGCAACAGGGTTGATACCGGGTTTCAGTTTTACACTATTAATTTCCTGCCGGGAAATTTCAACCGACGGGTTTTTCTTTTCCACCACCCGGACCAGGATGTTGCGTACGACTTCGTTGGAATTGCTGTTGATAATGATCAATTGTGGTTTGACCGTGGTAATAGCAGGCGTGTTTTGAACATAGATGTCATTGACATAAACAGGATCGCAACTGATCAATCTAACACGGCCGGTGATGCCGCCAAACTGGTGGCTGCCCGGCACTTTATATTTGCCCCAATTCACCACGTCTCCATCACGCCAATCGAAATTACCACCCGGGTCGGTGATGCGCACAGCCAATTGAACTGTTTCTCCCGGTTTAGCAAAAGCTGTGATGTCTACTTCAAACGGTGTGTTACCCGTAAGATCATAACCGGCCAGTTTCCGGTTGATAAAAACCTCCGACCGGTAACGGGCTGCTTCGAAACGAAGCAACAGTTTTCGCGGAGCAACAGAAGCTGGTATTTGCACGTTGCGATACCACCAGCTAACGCCTTTAATATCATTTTCAGGGCCTGCTTTTTCCTGTAAATATTCTTCCACTGTGCCGGGAACCATTACCGTTTTGCCAGCGTTCAGCGCATCCCAGCCACCGGTTGGTGGAGAGGTGTGGATCGAAGCAATATTCGCCAGCGGCAGGTATAACTCATCTTGCTGCCATGCTGCATCCTTGTCGTACCAAAGCTTCCAGCCTGCTCCTGACAATTCTGTCTTCACCCTGTTTTGAGCTTTTGCCTGGTAAAAAAAGGTCAGGCAAAAAAAACAGAAACTGAAGGCTGATTTTAACATGAAAATATTTTAGATGATTCTAATTCGACTGGTAAAGACCGATTGAGATACCACGATTGGCTACGGATTCCATTTGCCCCCAAAAGTCCAGCTGGCATTGATCATTCCGGGTACCGGTGAGCCTGCAGCATCACCCAAATTATTTTTAAACCACTGATAATCTCCGCCCTCGCGATGGCAATTGTAGTAGTAAGCTCTTGCGCCCCAGGCAATATCTGCACTTGCGGAAGCAGCCTTATAAATCGCCACATCAGCCAGGTTTTTATCAAACGAACAATTGACGAGATAAAACTGTGCATCATGATGGTATCTCCCCAGCTTAAAAGGGTGTTCCCCGGTAAAACTGCAGTTAACCCAAACCGATTTCATCTCCTTGTTGGCATGGCCGTCGTGCCAGATGGCGGCTGTGCCGGGATCGAGCGATATGAACGTGCAATTCTCTGCATAAGCCAAGCCGCGGGGACAATAAAAATCCGTGGCTCCTTGCATGATACAATCTTTAAAATAGTACATGCCGCTATCGCTGTTCCAGGGGGAAACCGCATCATTGCCCCAGCCGAGAATGGTACAGCCAATCACTTTTAAACGGGTGGATTTGAATGAACGCAACACAAATTGGTGTGCCGTCTTTTTAAGCATGATTGCTTTGAGTAGTCCTGTTTTTCTGTCCGGGCATTGAATCGTGAGCGAATCTCCATGATCTAGACCCCAGGTGTTTTTGAGTGTAATGTTTGTTATGGTAATGTCATTCCCATCCAGGTTTACTACAGCCGAATTCCTGTCGCCGGGATGTTCGCAGCCGTAGATCACATCTGCAATCGACCCGGTGATAATCGTTTGATCCCTGCTCTCCCCCTGTAGCACAACATGGCTTTTACCGATATATACCTGCTCTTTGTAGATGCCATTTTTTACAAATACTATCCGGTCCTCTTTTGAAGAATCGGGAAGGCCATTCACGGCTTCCTGGATTGTTTTGAATCCGGCCTTGCCTGAAGGATCTACGATAACCTTAACCGGCTGCGCTTGTAAAATCATCACACCAAACACCAGCACAGCCAGTATGCATATTTTCATTCCAGTTTATTTTTTACGACATCATCGCAGGTTTGAATTCATTCATTGAACGGTCGCCGTGTGAAGGATTAAAATGGTTTCCAGTCCCCGAGGATATTGGCGGTTGTGTATTGCTTTGCTTCCTCATCAGTCAATTGATGGCTCCAGGCAGCCCTTTTGGAGGTATCAGCACCAGGTCCGGAATTATGGTATTCGGCATAATAGGTTGTTTGCTCATTCTCTAATTTGCTCCAGTTGTTCCATCCCTCGGGTTTAATATGTGCTCCCAGTTCGCAATCGATGAATACCGTTTTTGCAAATGGCCGCCAGGGACGTCCCAGGAAAAACGTTTCCGTAGGACTATCGGATACCAGCTTGCATTTCTTAAACACATAACCAAACCTGGATCCTTCTGTGGTAGAAGCCGCGGTTACATATCCACCCTTGCCTTTACTGCGCAATTCACAGTTCTCAAACAGGGCAGTGGCGGCTCCAAAAATAAAATCGACCGTGCCTTCTATATAACAGTCTTTGTAATACTGAAGACTGGCCGAACCTTTGGTGTAAAGCGTATCCTGGAAACCCAGAAACCTGCAATTTTTGAAGGCCACTTTGTTGCCGGTAACATTTACCGCTACGGCCTGCCCAACGGGACCTGAAGAATTTTCGAACGCAATATGTTCAAAACTGATATTGTCGCCATCCACAAAAACGGATGAAGAGCCGGAAGTGCCAAAGGCATTGCCCAGCGAATCCTTTTTGGCATTGTAATTATCAAACGTGATGATGGTGGATTGTTCGTCTTCACCCACAAAAGCAACATTGCTAACCGTTTTGGGTATTACCAGGCGTTCTTTGTAAACGCCTTTTTTCAGATAGATGATAATCCTTTTCTCATTGGCTGCGGGCACTGCATCTACTGCTGCCTGTACGGTGAGAAAATCACCGGATCCGTCGCCCGCCACCACCCACTTTTTGGACTGGGCGTGGACAAGATTTGTAACTACCAGAAGAAGTAAACAACCAACAAAGCGTTTCATATATTACTGGTTCGTTTCATTTTTGCATGATGTGATCAGCCTTCGTGCAAGCTGAAAGTTTACACTTACCTAATTACCCCAATTCTGAATTCGATCCTACGCTCACACTTTTAAGAGACCCATTTTTACAGCCAGGTTAAACATCTATTGGCTGCGCAAATACGGGCTCCAAAAAGTGGAGCCCGTACCGCATCAACAATATTTTTTGTGTAGCATCTATTTCAGGAATATGATGGTTATTACTTAAAGCCTCCACCGCGGGTCTCCTGAATTGCTTCTGCCCGGGAAGGTCACATCAATAATCTTAAAAGTACCAGTAGCCGGATCCTGCCAGATTTGTGCAGCAGGGCGGGTATAGGTAATGATGTTTGGAATATCGTTACCGAGTGATACCTGGTCGGATGTGCGGTAATTATTTGACGCGGCAAGATTGGTAGCAGCATTGGCCCTTATACCCCGTACGGTTTGGGCGGTGCCTACTTTTCCAACACCAAATATGCAGTTGTTAATCGTGATACCATTGGTAACATTGTTAGTACCGGCAGTGTTATAGTCAACATAGTAACTACCACCCCCACCGATCGGCGCTTCATTAACCGTACAGTTTTCAATCAGCACAGAAGTTGAGTTATTCTTGCTTACGATAATTTTTTCTGCTTTATAAATTGTAGTATTCCTGATGGAAATATTGTCCACTTTGCTGGTGGCAACATCTACTGTCAACACACCGTAACCTGCCAGGCTATCCAGGATACAATTGTCCACTACAAAGTTAGAAATGATGGCTGGCTGGGATTGTGTTCTTACCAGTCCGCGGAATATCTCGCCCCTGCAACCGATGAAACCCAGTTTACCAATTGAGCATGCCACATTAATATTGAACACATATTTAGATGCGTAATCCGTTCCTCTCAGTGTTACATCGTTAAAAATGATGGAATCAATAGCGGAACCTGATACGATATTAAAGTTAGAAGGCATGCTGATTACTGCCTGTCCGGGAACCGACAAGTCTGTTCCGCTAACGATGATGATTGTTTTACTCAGGTTGAGTGTGGAGGAGATGGTATAAGTCTCACCCCGTTTTAAAACAACAGTGCTTCCTGACGGGATAATAGGTATCGTATCCGACAATACCGACGGCCTTCCTGTGATGCCACGAAGATCTATCAGGTTTCCGGCAAACGGTGCTTTGGTAGAAAAGTTGACCCATCCTCTCACTGTAGCGCCACTATACAGAAAAATAATATAGTTGGTGGAAGCTGTGAGACCGCCGATGATCTTATACTGGTTTGTAATATCGGCAGGCAAAAGTGTTGCAGTGGTAACAACCGAGCTGTCTGATGCCTTTAGTATTCTTATACTGGTAACCGCAGCACCGCTATTGGTCCAGCTTACTTTTACGGCATTTTCAGAAAGATCACTTATGCCGGGCGTGTTCAGAATCGTCGGAAATTTAGGAGTTTTAATGGCACCCAGGCTTGACCATTTTGAGTTGTAAACGGTATCAGCGGCATTTGCCTTTACCTGTACCTGGTAAAGCTGATCCCATTTCAGATTTTTTACCAGCACCGTGCCGGTATCAGATACTGTTTGGGTGACATCAATGGTTTTAAATGTATCCCGGCTAACCTGCAAAGTGTAACTGACAGTGCCTTTGATCTGCTGCCAGGCCGCAAGAATCGCGTTAGAATCCGCCACCAGAGTACCAGCTACTACCGGCCGGAATAAACGAGTGGGGGTATCAACTTCCTTCTTCTTACAGGCCACGGCCACCATTAACGAAGCGAATAATAGTATGATGATGTGTCTCTTTTTCATATTGTAGCTTTGTACTATTTTTTTATTATTTAAAACCATACCCATTATTATCCAATGTGCCAAGGCTCGTGGCAATAACAGAACTGTGAATAGGAACCAGGTA
Source organism: Bacteroidota bacterium (assembly GCA_040386335.1). Taxonomy (GTDB): domain Bacteria; phylum Bacteroidota; class Bacteroidia; order Chitinophagales; family Chitinophagaceae; genus JAZKFT01. The sequence continues at coordinate 13,670 of JAZKFT010000003.1, read as the reverse complement.
CCGAACAGCCTTGACACCGGTAAGGTCTGTATACCCGCGGTACTGTGCCAATACGTATGCCGCAGGGCCTGAAGTGGTGGTATTGTATAAATTCCGCAGCCAGTTCACACGGATATGGCCGGTTAGCGGATCTAACGTTGGTGGTGTACCCACACGGTAGTATTTGTTTAGCCAGGTAACTGTGCCATCTGCATTTCTTTTATAGTAGAGGTAGTCGGCCAGGTTAGCATAGGTGCCTACACCCGCAACTGCATCAGCGCCCATTTGTGTAAGCTGGTTGATGGTTTCAGACACTTTTTTACCAAATAAATTCCAGCGGGCGAGATCATATTTACGGAGAAATTCGCCGCCAAATTCCCATGCCCTTTCGTTCACGATGGCGTTAAAGAATGCGTCCTTGTTGGCAGAAACATTTGTAACATAGCCATCAACTTTTTCGCTCCAGTTCGCTGGCAGAAAAGCACGCTGCCGTATCGTTTTCAAGGCATTCTGTGCAGTGGCTGTTGGTCCGCTGATTTCATTTTCTGTTTCAGCCAGCATCAGCAGCACATCAGCATAACGCATAAGCGGCCAGTTGATACCTGTGCCTTTTGCAGTCGAAGGTCCCAGGTTACCAACTCTTAGCAGGCGATTCCATTTTGCCATACCAATACCTGTTACCGCAACAGGTTGTTGTAAGAGGTTCGCGTCGTAAGAAATAAGAGAGCAAGTGGTCTGACAGCGAATATCTGTGGTGTCGAACGAGTGGTAATAGTTAGGCGTCAGCAACATGGTACCGCCACCGGATCCATATTGATGCGTACCGGCAGCAACAGATATGCCCATATTCCAACCCACGTCACCAGCGCCGGGTGCAAAGGCTACTTCATACAAAACATCATCATTATTTACTTTAACTGACTTATTGATATTCTCAAACACTTTTGCAAAAGGCAGCATTGAGTGTGGTTTCATGCTGATTAATTTTTTGCAATAGGTATTGGCGAGTTGGTAAAAAGACTTGTAGTCGTCTTTCCGGCGCATGGTCATATCAGGATATAGCCAGTAGCCACCCCGCATTAACGCCAGGCGCGCAATAAAACCCTGGCAAAAATCCCGGTTAAGGCGCTCTACACCATAATCCAGCTGATCGGCCCACATCATATCGGGCTCTGCCTTCACCAGGTCGTCGATCAGGTAACTGAGGATCGTGTCGCGGCCGGTTTTTGGCTGATAAAAATTATCACCCGCTTTGGTGGCATTTACCTGGAACGGTACATCGCCATAATTATTAATCAGGAGATAGTACCAATAGGCACGAAGTAATTTTGTCTCTCCCAGCAATTGCTTCATTCCGGCAGTGTTGCCGATAGCGCTTCCCTGTATGCCTTCAATACATTCGTTAGCCCTGTTAATCGCATTGTAGGCATTGTTCCAAACGACTAATATTTCGCTATTGGAGGAAGTTGCCTCAAACGACCAGATATCACGGCGGCTGCCATCCGGGGCCGCTGCCACGCCACCGACTTCTACGTCGTTATTGCCGGTATAATTGTTGGAAACCCTGGAAGTAAAAGCATCCTGGTTAAACAATGCATACACACTGTTTACCGCTTTTTTGGCATCCACTTCCGTACTAAAAATATATTCCTGGTTAAAAGACGACGGCGTGTCAGGCTGTAATATTTTTTTGCAGGAGACCGAAAAGAGCGTCACTGCGGCAGCTATCAGATATATACTGTTTTTCATCGTTAACATTTTATATGGTAAATAATCGATTAGAAAGAAACGTTAGCACCCAGTGTAAACGTACGGCTCTTTGGATAACCAGAATAATCCACACCTGGTGTCAGAGGCGTATAACCGCTGTTCCTGCTGGTGCTCACTTCCGGATCATAACCAGAATATTTGGTCAGCAGGAAAACGTTGGTCACAGTAGCGTACAACCGGAGCCGCGTCATTTTTACTTTGGAGATCAGCGACTTTGGTAGTGCGTAGCCAATAGTTACATTATTTAAACGGAGGAAAGAGCCATCTTCTACTGCATAGGAATGGAAGATCGGAGACGCCGACCCCATCGAAAGCGGTGTCCACATGGTAGCATTCTTATTCAGTTCCTTTAACGGTGCGAGTTCATTTACCAGATTACCAGCGCCATCTATGTACTTAAAGCGATGTTCGTAGTCGTTGCCGGCAAGCAGGTTACCAAAAGAATTCCTGTAAAACATGTTGTACTGGATTCTGCCGGTATTATACACATCATTGCCTACTACATAATTAAAAAATAAGCTGAAATCAAAACCTCTTACCGTACCGTTTACACCAAAGCCACCCTGGTAATCAGGTAAAGCACTGCCGATGATTTCGCGGTCGTCCGCGGTGATAAAGCCATCGCCATTTAAGTCTTTAAGTTTCAATACACCAGGCCTTACTGCAGAACTTGGCCCCACGGATCCACCTATAACTCCCATGATGGATGCACCATCAGGTATTCCCTTTTTCAGCGAATACCTTTTTGTTACCGGATCATATGAATCAAAATCATCGGTGGAATACATGCCATCAGATACAAAACCATACATCAATCCAATTGTTCTGCCAATTATAAGGCGATAGTCGTCTATGGATTTTAAGTCGGTACCGGCCCAGTTGGAATTGAACGATTGGGTGGTAGGACCACCAAGGTCGTCGATCCTTGCACGGTTAAAGCCAATATTGAAATTAGCAGAGAGCGTGAAATTCTTTTTAGTTATCAGATCAGCATTAAAAGATAATTCTACACCACGGTTAGATGTCTTACCCTGGTTCCGAATCTGGGATGGGTAACCTGTTTGTAATGGTATAGCCGATTGTACTAAAAGATTGTTTATGGAATTGTGATACGCCTCAAGCGTACCAGTTACTTTATCGTTCCAAAGACCAAAATCCAGCCCAATATTCCTCGTAACAGTTTTTTCCCATTCTATGTCGGGATTCACCAATATTGAAGACGAAGAAGCCCAGTACGCCTGGTTCGTTTCACCGAAACCAATTCCCCTGTTGGTTTGAAGACTGAAAACCCTGCGGAAGGCGTCAGCATGAAGACGGTTATTACCCGCTACACCGTAGCTTGCCCGCAGTTTGAGATTGGAAAACATTTTGGAATTTTCCATAAATTTTTCGTCGGAGATGCGCCATGCTGCTGCAAAAGCAGGAAAAAGTCCCCATTGCCTGCCGGGTGCAAATCTTACAGAACCGTCATAACGGGCCGTAGCGGTAAAAAGATATTTCCCCTTAAACTGGTAATTAGCTCTTCCAAAAAAAGAAGCAACGTTTTCACCAGGCCCTTCAAACGTTTGGAATTGATCTGGCACACCCGCAGCCATATTAGAGAAAATTCTTTCCGGGCTCAGGTTTTCAGCAAAGTTTTCAGACCTGTTGTAATCACTTATGATACGACCCGCATTGATTTCCTGGCCGGCCAGTACAGTTAAATCATGATTCTTCTTTTTCAACGTATAAGTGAGGGTATTCGCCCAGCGATAATTAAAAGTCCGGGAATCTCTTATTTCTGCCACCGGCAAACTGTTACCATTGGTTTTTGACTCCCCGGTGAGCGGCCCATAATAACGCCTGGCATTGCCCCAGCGAAAGTCTACACCAATCTCTGAACGCGCCAGAAAATGCTTGGTAACATTCCATGAAGCCCCAAAGTTGGTATTCAAAGCGTTAGTGAGACTTCTGCGATAATCCTGTAACGTTAATGCAACCGGACTTACCAGGCCCCTGATAAATTGTTCGTATTCATCAGCGCTGGTACCAATAGCATTTGGGTCGAAAATAATCTGGTCAGCAAGGCCATTAACAGGCCGTGTAGTGATACCATCGCTGATTCTTACACTGGCACCGCCGGCAGTTCCCGCACCATTCACCAATGTATTGGTGAACCTGCTGGTGAAGTCAATTTTCAAGCTTTTAAACATTTCGTGGTTCAGCTTGAAATTCATATAATTCCGCTGGTAATTTGAAGTGGGTTGCAAACCCTGGTCTTTATTATTAGTCATGCTAAAACTAATCCTGGTTTTATCAGAGCCACCCATGATACTCAAATTATGTTGTTGTGAGTTACCTGAGCTTCCAAACAACACATCCTGCCAGTCGGTTCCTGTTTGACTCCTGTACAATTCAAGGTCTTCATAAACCCCATAATACTTGGTAAAATTTTCAAGATCGGTACCGCCGCGGCTTTTACCGTATTCATACTGCATTAAAGCAAACTCATACGGCGACAATACATCCAATTTTTTTGGCAACTGGCGTTGTTGAAAATAGCTGTTAAGCGATACTACAGTTTTCCCGCCTTTCGCCATTTTGGTAGTAACAATTACTACGCCGTTGGCACCCCTGGCACCATAAATGGCTGTAGAAGACGCGTCTTTAAGAACGTCAATGCTGGCAATGTCCGTAGTGGCAATATCACCGATCCCGTTAGGAAACGGAAATCCATCTACGATATAAAGAGGTGAATTATCCTGAGTTACCGAACCGCCGCCACGAACGCGGATCACAATTTCAGCACCGGGCTGCCCGTCTGTTGTGGCAACCTGTACACCTGCCATACGGCCGGTCATAGCTTCAGATGCGCTGGACATTGGAATTTTTTCCAGTGCAGAACCTGACAGGGAACTGGTAGCCCCGGTTAAATCTCTTTTGCGGGACGTTCCATAACCGATCACCACCACATCATCGAGCGACTTGGTGTCTGCTGCCAGCTCCACGTCGATAACGCTGCGGCCTTTTATAACCGCTTCGTAGGGCGTAAAGGAAATACTGGAAAACACCAGTGTGGTGGCTTTAACATCCACGGTGATCTTATAAATACCAGACAGATCCGTGGTTACGGAGTTTTTGGTGCCCTTAACCGTTACCGTAACACCACTTTCGGGTTGTTTGGTTTCGGCAGAGACCACCTTACCGGTAATTTGTTTTGTTTGGGCAACAATTTTGTTGAGGAAGCTGAAAGCCGACAACTGCAACAGGCAGATCACGGCGATCTTAAGCATTTTCATCATAGCGCAATTTTAATTGGTATCCTTAAAAAATAGAAAAATGTGTTATAGATAGCAGTTCTGAAAAAGAAAGACATTCATTGACAGCTTGTTAATCCCGGCATTGAAAGTTACAAAGTATTATTCTTAGAAAAGTGCATCGGAACCTAAGTGTTTACAGGGTCTAAATGGCCCGCTTCATACTAAACAAACAGGTAAATTTCACGTGGCAACAGGCTTCCGGCAGGCAATCTTTTCATTTTCGTAACGGTCATTAAGCAATCTCTGGTAGTAATTCATTCACAATCACAGTCTATACGGCACGATAAATATAAATGCAAATGACCGTGGCAGCGGCCATATCAGGCCCATTTCTTTACGCAATCGTTCCCATTTTGCAATCGGTTACATAATAAATGCGGGTAGTTGATTAATTTTCATTTTTCCGGATTCAGTTATTACACCGGTGCGTCATTGATTCGGGTTCGTTCAATTTCTTTCAACTACGAAAACAGGAATAAAAAAAGCGCTGCAAACCAGTCGTTTGCAGCGCCTTGTAAAAATTTTAATTCTCCCAAACCGGGTTATCAGGAGAAGCGTTCCGGGTCAAAAGCATCTGCTTTTACCGAAAGAGCTTCGCCGGTGGCCAATTCCGCCACCAGTTTGCCGGTGGCTGGCCCGAGGCTTAGCCCCATCATCGAGTGGCCGCCAGCAATGATCGTATTGGATAATTTCCTGCTTCGCCCGATATAGGGCATGCCATCCGGCGAACAGGGCCGGAAACCGTACCAGATATCCTTTACTGCGGGCATAGCAGGTTGCAGGTTGGGGAAATATTTGGGTACTGATTCTATGATCCCTTTTACCCGGTTGAGATTGATATGATCGTTGATGCCCGCAATTTCCATGGTGCCTCCGTATCGCATGCGTCCATCCATTGGGGTGATGGCCACTTTTGCCTCGCAAAGAATGGCGGGGATTGCCAGTTTTATTGCCGGCTGCTCCTCTGTTATTGAATAACCCTTACCGGGCATTAATGGAATATGAATGCCAGCCATCTTAGCTATTTCCGGCAACCAGGAACCCCCGGTAATAACAAATACATCCCCGGTAAAACTTTCGCTGCCGGTATGCACGTTCTTAATCTTCCCGTTTTCGGTATCAATTGAGGAAACAGGGCAATGGGTTCTGATGGTGCCGCCATTTTCCCGGATGACTTTTATCAACTGCTTCATCAGTTTGTTCGGATACAGGTGGGCATCGCAGCGATAGTGTACGGCGCCTGCAACATCCAGCTTTACTTCCGGTTCCATCTGCTGCGCTTCTGCCGCAGTCAGTGCAGATACATCGAGTCCCAGCGAACGGGCGGTTTCAGCCAGGTGCATTTCTTCTTCTCCGGCCTGCGGTGTTTTGTAGTACATCATGATTCCCTTCTGCTCCAGGGCAAAATCAAAACCAGGTTGGCCTGCGAGTTCTTTGTATAATTGACTGCTCAGCACATTCAGATCACGCAAATACGGGGCGCTGCGATCTGCATGTTTTTGGTTGGCATGACGTATGAACTGAACTCCCCAGGAAGCCAGTTTACGGCTCAGGGCCAGTTTTACATAGAACGGGCTTTTACTGTCGAACATCCATTTGATGCCTTTTGCCACAATTCCCGGTGAAGCCAGTGGCACAAAATGGCTGGGTACGATCATACCGGCGTTACCAAAAGAACAATTGTCTTCCAAATCTCCTTTATCGAGTACCGTTACGTCCCAGCCGGCTTTTTGTAAGTACCAGGCAGAACATAAACCGATAATGCCGCCGCCGATTATTACTGCTTTCATGTTTTTAAAGGTTCAAGGTTCAGAGATCAAGGTTTAAGGTTCAAGACGCCAGTATTAATCTTATGGTGTCTTGTTAACCAGTATCGCCGACTTGAATTAATTTTTAATAATTGAAATTTGTATTGCCTGAACCTTGGATCCTGGGCCTTGAACCTTGGACCTTGAGCCTTGGATCCTGAACCTTGGACCTTGTCCTACAGCACCTGGAAGCCAAAAGCATAAGGATCATCTTCGGGATCGATGCTGATAGTGTTGTAGCCATAGATCCTGGCCCAGCCTTCGATGCCGGGTTTGATGGCCGGCTTTCCGGCTACGGTTGTTTCTTCTTCAATGGTGCCGGTAAAAGTGGATCCGATAATGCTTTCGTGAATAAAGCGGTCGCCCTTTTTAAGCAACCCTTTTGCATACCATTGGGCCATACGGGCAGAAGTACCGGTGCCGCATGGGCTTCGGTCGATCGCTTTATCGCCATAGAACACCGCGTTTCTTGCTGTTGACGATGGATTGAGTACAGCACCCGTCCATAAGATATGGGAACAGCCGTTGATGGTAGGGTTATCGGGGTGCACAAACTGGTATTTTTCATTAATGTTTTTACGAAGTTCCCTGGCCCATGCAATCAACTGATCCGCACCGTAATGTTCGATCCCTTTAAAATTTTTCTGTATGTCTACAATGGCATAAAAATTACCACCGTACGAAACATCCACTACCAGTTCGCCTAATACAGGGCATGTGGCTGTCAACTCCGTGGCTTCAAGGTAAGAAGCTACGTTGGTGAGTTTCACCGTCTTTACTTTATTACCCTCCTGGGTGTAACTGATCTGCACGAGGCCGGCTGGCGCCTCCATCCGGATGGTGCCGGGGATTTTGGGTATGATGAGCCCTTCTTCCACAGCAATCGTGATAGTACCGATGGTGCCATGACCGCACATTGGGAGGCAGCCGCTTGTTTCGATAAATAGTACCGCGACATCGTTTGCCGGATCGTGTGGTGGATATAAAATGCTGCCACTCATCATATCGTGGCCACGTGGTTCAAACATCAGGCCCTTCCTGATCCAGTCGTATTCCCTGAGAAAATGCTGGCGTTTTTCACTCATATTTTCGCCCTCTAAAAAAGGGCCGCCGCCAGCGACCAGCCTTACGGGGTTACCACAGGTATGGGCATCAATGCAAAAGAATTTTTTTGAAGGCATTATGGCTTTTTTTATCACAAAGCTGAAAAGATGTTGTAACCTACATTGAATGTAAACGGCCGTCTGTCAAGACTTTTTCTTTTTTTTCTTGATAAAAAAAAGAAACAAAAAAAATCAAGGCTGCGAAATAAAAGCTAAAAATTATGACTAAAGCCTAAAGCCGGCGAACTCGCCGCAACAGTCATCCTCTTCACAGTTTTCACTGGCTCAAACAGAGCCGGCTTCTTAACGGCTTTACTCATAATTTTTTTAACGCTTTTCTTTCGAGGCCGACCCACTTACAGTAATAGGTGTAGAATATTTAATGCTTTCTGTCAAATAGTGTCCACAGTATATGTCCCATTCACTTTGCGCATCAGCTGCAATGGATTGTCATTTTTTAAAGCATCCGGTAATAATTCCTGCGGGCAATCCTGCAGGCATAGAGGCCTTACAAAACGCAGGATTGCTTCGGAACCCACTGAAGTATAATGGGCGTTGGTAGTGGATGGGAAAGAGCCACCGTGCACCATGGCATGGCAAACTTCCACACCCGTAGGCACACTATTATATACAACCCTGCCGACCCTGTTACTAAGCGCATCGACGATGCCAGTAAAACTTTTGATATCATTCGTGGTGCCTAAAACAGTACCCGTTAATTGACCTTGCAAAGATTGCACAGACCGTAGCATGGAATCGGGATCCTTGCATACCACCAACAAAGTGGAGGGACCAAAGACTTCATGCTGCAAATCCGCATTCTGCATAAAATCGTCATCACTTACCTGGAACAATGCGCTGGAACCTTTGTAGCTGTCGGCCCCTGTTTCACCCAGGTGTAAGGTAGTGACGCCGGGCTGCCCGGACATTTTTAGCCTGCTGTCATAGTAGTTATTACAAACTCCGGGATTAAGCATCACCGAAGGTGGTACTGAAGCAAGACGTTCTTTTAGTTCGTTGATAAAAGGCGCCGTAGCCGCATCCTCGATCAGGAATAATAAGCCTGGATTGGTACAAAACTGGCCGGTACCTAACGTTACAGATCCCGCCAGCATAGTCGCCACCGCAGCCGGGTCCTGTTGTATTTTTTCAGGCAATACCAATACAGGATTGATACTGCTCATTTCAGCATACACCGGAACAGGCGTTTCGCGGTCATTGGCGGCTGCTTTAAAAATAGCCATCCCGGCTTTATATGATCCCGTGAACCCGATTGCTTTTATACCGGGATGTGTTACCAATTGCATACCGGTAGTAGCACCGGGGCCGGTAACAAAAGAAAACAGCCCATCCGGCATTGACGATTTTTCAATTGCGGTTTTGATAGCGCCGGCCATCATTTCATTGGTACCTAAATGTGCTTCATGGGCTTTTACGATCACCGGGTTGCCGGCCGCCAATGCGGAAGCGGTATCACCTCCTGCTGTTGAAAATGCAAATGGAAAATTACTGGCACCGAAAACAGCCACAGGACCAATAGGAACCAGCATTTTACGGATATCGGCCCTCGGCAAGGGTGTACGGTCGGGTATAGCGGTATCAATCACAGCCTCCACCCAGGAACCTTCACGGAGCAGGTTGGCAAATAACTTCAATTGGCCCATAGTCCTGCCTCTTTCGCCCAACAGCCTTGCTTCCGGCAGACCTGTCTCCTGCATCGCACGCCGGATCAGGTCGTCTCCTAAGGCCATAATTTCTTCTGCAATCGTCTCAAGGAAAATGGCACGGGCTTCGGGTGTTACTGATTTATATATTTCAAAAGCGGTCAATGCTTTACTCACGGCTTCATTCAATTCTGCCTTGGTAGCTATAGAAAATTTTTCAGGAAGCATCTCCTGGCTTACCGTGCTAAACACTTCCAGGAACTGATCGCCATCGCTGCTTTCCCGTTGCCCCACCAGGTTATACCCTTTAAGCATATTGTTGTATTGTCAGGTTTAAATAATCAGGTAGTTCCGGCCGGTTGGTAATGGCATCATTAATGGTTTCCAGCACGCGGCTACGCTCCTCCCCTTCCAGTACGAGTCGTGGCGCCCGCACATATTCTGAACCCAGCCCGGTTTGTTTAGCGGCCAGCTTAATGTATTGCACCAGTTTTGCATGAATATCCAGTTCCAGCACGGGAAGGAACCAACGATAAATAGAAAGCGCTTTTTTGTACTTCCCAGCCTGCATCAACCGGAATATAGCCACTGTTTCTGCAGGAAATGCATCCACCAATCCGCCTACCCAACCATCGGCACCAAGGGCCAGTTCTTCCAGGGCTAGCGTATCCACCCCACAAAGAATCTTAAACCGGTCGCCAAACCGGTTGCGTAGCCGTGTGACATTCGATACATCCCTGGTGGATTCCTTGATGGCCTGTATCGATGGGATTGCTGAAAGTTCTTCAAACATATCCAAAGTGACTTCGATCTTGTAATCGTAGGGATTGTTATAAATCATGATTGGCAAACTGGTGGCCGCGGCAATGGCTTTAAAATAAGTAACCGTTTCGTGGTCATCGGCCTTGTACCGCATTGGCGGCAGCAACATTAATCCATCAGCCCCATTGGCTTCTGCTTCTCCGGCGGCTTCGATTGCAGCACGGGTAGACTGTTCGGCAATATTAACGATCGCCGGAACCGGGCGGTTCATGGCCTGCTTGCTGAATCGCAGCAACTCCCATTTCTCCCGGTTGAGAAGGGTACTGGCTTCGCCCAGCGAGCCACCCATCACAATACCGTCGACGCCGGCATCCAGTTGGGCATCCAGGTTTAATTTAAACAAGTCAAAATCAATGGTATCATCTGCCTTGAATGGCGTAAGCAGGGCGGGATAAACACCTTGCCAGTTTGGAGTGGTCATAAAAATTTGTTTTAAATGTAGTACTCAAAAATATCGTTAACCGGATTGAAAATTGATTAAAAATCCTGGTTTGTGTGCGGACATACGATTGCGCTATTTTGATCTTGTGAGCACAGCATACAAAAAAGAGCGCCGAAATAGGCGCCAGGCTCCGTCTGGTGTCTGCCCGTTACTTTTTCTACACCATCAACAAGTCAATATTAGTTTTGGATTGCAAATTATAAAATAAAAGGCCCGCTTGCTTACACCAGGCAGCCATGAAGGGTTTATTCTTTTTGCGAGTGGTTTTACTGATGTTCCATCAAAATTTTGTAAGAAAAGTAACGGGCAGACACGGGGCAGAGTCCCGCGCCTGTACACAACCTATTCGTAATCCCATATAGGTTTAACACCCCTCAAATGCTCCACAAAATAGTTCCAGAGTTTTTTGGTAAAGTACTCATTGAACTTGCCGTTATATCCGTGGTGCTGGCTTGGAAAGATCAGCATATCAAATTCTTTATTTGCTTTAACCAAAGCTTCGGCTAATTTAAAAGTGGCGGATGGATTCACATTTTCATCGATGCCGCCATGGGTGATCAATAATTTCCCTTTCAGGTTGCCCGCCATCGTAATATTGGAAACTTCGTGATAGGTGGAATCAACAGGCCAACCCATATACATTTCAGGCCACCAGTCTTTTTCCATTCTGAAATCATGATCAGCCGAGCTGGCCACGGCTACTTTGTAAAAATCAGGGTATTCCAACACTGCATGCCCCGCATCGTAGCCGCCGGCAGAATGCCCGAAAATGCCCACCCTGGTGGTGTCGATCCATCCATATTTTCGCCCGAGTTCTTTGATCGCCAACACATGATCCGCCAGGTTTTTTCCCATATTCTTGTAGGAGAAATTATGAAAGGCTTTTGACCTTCCGGCTGTGCCCAAACCGTCCACGGTGATCACGATAAAACCCAATTCAGCCAATGCCATATTATTTCCCCTGAGTGCTGAAGGGAAATTTCTTGGGAACATATTGGTATGCGGCCCGGTATACGATTGATCAATAACGGGGTATTTCTTAGCCGGGTCAAAATGGGTGGGTTTCCAGATGGCCCCGTAAATGGTGGTCACGCCATCTTTGCCGGTGGCTGTAAAAGGTTCAGGAAAACGGTATTTCATGGCCAGCAGCTCATCAATATTGGCCTTACTCAATTCTTTTATAATCTTGCCGGTTGTTGCATCGCGTAATACCGTACGGGTGGGTTGATCCAGGGTAGAAATATTATCGACAAGGTATTTTCCGCCGGGTGCCAGGCTGATATCATGATTCGCATTTTCATCCGTCAATAATGTTAATCCTTTTCCATCGATACCTATCCGGTAGGCTTGCTGATAATACGGGTTTCGTCCGGGCTCTTTTCCAGAAGCCGTAAAGAAGATCGTTCCCGATTTCTTGTCAATGAATGTGATGTTGTTTACATAATAAGATCCGTTAGTGATTGGCTTCACCGACTTGCTTTTCAGATCCAGCGCATACAATTGTTTCCAGCCATCTTTTTCAGAAACGATGATCATCTTACCAAGTTCTTCCAGGGTCGTTGAACTATAATTATCGATATTGGTGGTGCTGGTTTCACTGTACAGCAGTTCCTGTTTTTTATTTTTTGCATCGAAACGGTACAGGTCCATTTTCTGGTATCCGCGTTGCCCATTTTCTATATAACAGATTCCGGGTTCCTTTGACCACTCAAAATTTGCGGCATTCACATTGCGGAATTCATTCTTTATTATTTCTTCTCCCGTTTCGATATTAAAGAAAGTTGGAAGCATGTACACCATATCAGTATCGCCCGGCGAACCACGGTAATAGGAAAGCAAACGCGGCTTGTAAAGCGTATCTACACTCCAGTCCAGCAGGTACATTTTCTCTCCTTTGCGCAGATCGCAGATAAATGTTTGTATCCATTTTGAATCCGGCGACCAGGAGACGCTAAAGTGCGGCGGCCGTTCACCATTTTCACCGGTGATAACTTCACCCCAGCCATAATAGCTGGCATACTCATAATTTTTTTTGCCGGCAGTGCTCAATTGTTTTACAGCCCCGGTTTCTGTTGATTTAATAAACAAATTGTTTTGATCCGTATAAGCAATCCATTTGCCATCAGGCGATTTTTCTTCCATGGGATTGGCCGGAGGGGTTTCCTTCTTGCGGGTCAGCGCATAAGTTGCCAGGTCAAGTACAAAAGCTTTCCCGGATGCATTGAACGAAATATGAGATTTATCTATATAGGCTATTCCTGTTACCGGTAAGTCTTTTGCATTCACCGGCTTTTTCAGAGAATCAGCAAGGATTTTTGCGAGGCGTTCATGATCAAACAATGGCGCTATCGCCATCTTTCCAAATTCGAGTTTGTTGAAACACAATTCATTTTTATTGCTGGTGGAGAAAGAAAATCCACTGCTATCCGCAAACCAGTTGGGGTTTACAGCGAGGTTAAACACTTTCTTTTTAGCCTGGAGCTGACCGCTTGAAAACGAGGCTGCTCTTTTATAATCCTCTTTTGTGAGTTGTTGCGCATAAGCCTGTTGAAGGCCGGCTACAATAATAATCGCCAGGAACATTTTTTTCATTTTGTCCATCTATTTATCACAATTATCGGTCATTCAGACTGGATAATAAAAAACACCTTCGCAGTTTGCCTGTTTTCTAAAGAATGCATGCCGGTGAAATTCTTTACAATGAATACTGTTACCACATGGTCATAAATAATCGAGTAGGAAGCAGGGGATTATTTCCCCTGCTGTCCTCTCACACCACCGTA
>JAZKFT010000002.1:0-46481 GCA_040386335.1 Bacteroidota bacterium | reverse complement strand
GAGGTATGATGGTTGATGGCAAAAGGGTGAGAAGGCCCATGAATGCCGATAATACAGTTAACGCTTATGATAATATTTCGGCACCCTGGGGTCATACCCACGAAGAAACCTTGAAAATATATAAAAAAAATGCTTTCCTGTCGGGTCAGTTCGTTTGGACCGGGTTTGATTATATCGGTGAACCATGGCCTTACCAATGGCCATCCCGCAGTTCATACTTCGGGATAGTGGATCTGGCTGGTTTCCCTAAGGATGTTTATTATTTGTACCAGGCTGAATGGACCAATAAAACAGTGCTTCACTTATTCCCGCACTGGAACTGGGAAGCTGGTAAAGTAGTTGATGTTTGGTCCTATTACAGTAATGCCGATGAGGTTGAACTGTATTTGAACGGCAAATCATTAGGTACAAAATCAAAACAGGGCGACAGTTTGCACATTGCCTGGAAAGTTAACTATGAGCCGGGCACCTTAAAGGCCGTATCCCGCAAAAATGGCAAGGTCGTGTTAACTACTGAAGTTAAAACTGCAGGCGCACCAGCCAGGATAGAATTAAGTGCCGACAGGAGCAGCATACGTTCAAACGATCATGACCTTTCTTTTATCACTGTCAAAATTGTAGATAAAAATGGCATCATGGTGCCTAATGCTGATAATGATGTCAAATTCAAATTATCAGGGGCCGATAGCTACCTGGCAGGTGTTGATAACGGTAGCCAAACCAGCCATGAATCGTTCAAAGCAGATCATCGTAAAGCATTTAATGGTTTGGCCTTAGCAATTATTGGCGCTAAAAATAAACCGGGTACAGTAATAATAACAGCATCAGCCGATGGCTTATCGTCCGCATCGCTGCCAATTACTATTAAATAAAACAACTGGTTCATGCCATCTCCGAATTCAATAGCTATTGGTATTTATGCTTTCGCGATTCATCCTTATCCAAAAGCGTTATTCATTTAAGGTCGGTATCATTGATTGAGCTAACATATAACGCAGAAGGGAACATACAAACCATTCAGGTTTACGCATTAAAATAGATTTTATTTAAATTGAAGAGGCTGACTCAAAAGCATGAGGCAGCCTCTTTTTATTCGGCAAAGGGGATGGAAAAGATTTTATTTCGAATTCCGAGGCACCTCTAACACTGCCTGTAAAGCAGGTTTTGCTAACCGTTGCCTGTTCCAGAGCAGGGGATAATTGATGCGGTTAGGAATGGGATAATCATTTTTCCAGTTCATACCATCATGTACACCCCATAAGGTTACCCTATCTATCTTGTCTTTCCTTTTATTGAAAATGGAGAAAAACTCAGCATATCTTTTTGCCAATAAGTTCTGCATGCTATCCGGTAAGCCATCCCTGTACGGATCCAGGAATATTTTGAATTCTTCCAATTGAAATTGTCTATCCGCCATGCCTTGCCCGATGATCTGGCCTTCTTTCGTCAGGGGCAAAACGTCAACATCCAGCTCAGTGATCATCACCTTTACACCACAAGCGGCGTAGGCGTCAATGGCGTCTTCAATGTATTGGGTTTTCGGATAATTTAATCCCCAATGGCCTTGCATGCCAACCCCGTCAACACGTATGCCTTCCTTTTGCAGCATTTTTACCAGCCGCACAATCCCGTCCCTTTTTTGCGGGCGCCAGGCATTAAAATCATTGTAGTACAGCTCTGCACCGGGTGCATACAATGCCGCGAATTTAAAAGCATACTTCACCAGCGTATCGCCATTATCAAAGGCCTTTACCCAGGTGGTTGGCCGGTAACTGCCATCATTATCTATCACTTCATTCACTACGTCCCAGGCATGTATACGCCCGGCGTACCTGCCTGCTACGGCTTGTATATGGCTTCTTAATCTTTCTATTTGTTGTTCTTTGGTATTGGGCTTACCCGCTTCGTTGGTAAAAAACCAATCGGGGCATTGGTTGTGCCAAACAAGGGTATGCCCAATAATGAACATTTTATGCTTTTCACCAAAGGCCACATAATCGTCCGCGGGACCAAAATTATAAATACCAGGTTGCGGATTGATTAATGCCGCCTTCATTACATTCTCAACTGTTATTGAATTGAAGTGCTTAACAACGATTTCCTGTGACAATTTATCTGCTCCGGATGTAATGGCTGGTGTTACGGCAGCACCCATTAAAAAAGAGTTTTTATAAACGTCTTTTAAAACCTGGCCACTTGCACCATTGCGGCAAAAAAGTAATACAAGAAAAATGGCAAAAAATGGCGGTCTGTTCAATGCAAAAGTTTTTTGGAAGTGTATTACTCAACGGTATTGATCAATTGACCTATTCCATCAATTTCAATGATGATTTCATCCTGGCTTTTCAAAGTAAAATCATTACCAGGCACGATGCCGGTGCCGGTCATAATAAGGCAACCATGCGGAAATGAACATTCTTTATAAACGAATGACACCAGTTCTTCCGGCGTTCTTTTCATTTGTGAAATGGCAATCGTATTATTAAATACTACTTCATTGTTGCGTTTGATGGTCAGGTGAATATTGGTAGCTGCATCAAGTGGTGTATCTGTGACCAATATGCAGGGGCCAACTGCAGCACACCCATCGTATGTTTTAGCCTGGGGAAGATATAATGGGTTTTCGCCTTCAATGCTCCTGCTGCTCATATCATTGCCTGCAGTATATCCTACAATTTTTCCTGATGACGTTACTACCAGAGTTAATTCCGGCTCCGGTACATCCCAGGTACTGTCTTTTCTGATCCTGACAAACCCATTTGGATGAACGATACGGTGCGCGGTTGACTTAAAAAACACTTCTGGCCGGACGGCATTGTACACTTTAGCATAAAAATCGCCGCCACCTGCATCTTTACTTTCTTCCTGCCTGCCAACCATGCTCCGATAGTAGGTTACGCCGCAAGCCCATAACTCCTGGTTGCCAACCGGTGCCAGAGGATTTGCTATAGTCGCTTTTTCAGTTGCAGGTTGTGTTTGGACCAGGTTTACCAACTTCTGATATAAGTTGTCATCATTTACAAATGAATCCCAATTTTCATCCTGCAATAAGTAATGGGAATTTTCGTCTGCAATAAGAATTCCTTCATTTGTTTTGTACAACTTCATAATTTCTGCAAGTTTTAATTTGTCTTAATAAAAAGATCCCTGCGAATGTGTCTATCGCATGGTAAATTTCAGCACCTGTTTATTATTGGTGATGAACAAAGTTCTTTCATCTGCACTTAACGAACAATTTGAAGTGGGCTGCGGTAAAGAAAGCTTGCCCAGGAGTTTCCCCTTTTTATTAAAAATATACAATCCACCTGGCCCCGTGGCAAATACATTTCCCTTACTGTCAATTTTCAGCCCATCGGGCAGGCCTCCCAGTTTTTTATCATATCCGGCAACGCTATAAAAAATCTTGCCGTTGGTTAAAGCATCACCTTTCACATCAAATACATACCAGTTGGGTTTTTCAGGGTCGGAACATGCCACGAGTAATTTTTTACCACCCGGGAAGAAAGCAAGTCCGTTAGGTCGTGTAATAGAATCTACCAGCAGCACTACGGTACCATCCTTCTTCACCTTATAGACTCCGTTATAACTTAATTCTTTTAGTGGATCACTATCGCCCTGGGTCGGCAAGCCGTAGGGAGGATCAGTAAAGTACAGTTCTCCCCGATCATTGAAAACACAATCATTCGGGCTGCTGAAACGCTTACCTGTGTAATGGGTTGCAAGGGGCGTATAATCCGGCTTGGGGTCGGTTAAAGGTGCATTCATTACAGCCATTTGCCTGTTACCATGCTGGCATAGCACCAGGTTTCCTTTACCGTCTAATGTTAATCCATTGCTTCCTGTTTCCCTGCTTTTAGAAGATGTTCCACTAAACCCGGATGGCTTTAGGTATAGTTGTGCACCGCCGGATTCCGTCCATTTATAAACAGCATTACCAGGAACATCGGAGAAAAGCAACATATTGTGCTGTTCAATCCAAAGGGGGCCTTCACTCCAACTGTAGCCCTTGGCAATGATCACAGCTTTAGCACTATCTCCAACTATTTTATTTACCGATTTATCATATCTCTCAAATACGCCTAAAGTTTTCACCGGAGGCTGAGCCTGCAGGTTTGACGCAGTTAGAGACAATACTCCCAGCATTTTCTTCATATAAAAGCCGTTCTTTAATGTGAATCCCTTGTTACTTCACTGCCGGAATTACCCTGTAAAAAATCAAGGTCAGCACCTTTATCCGCTCCCATAACTGTTTTTATATACAAACTTACGTAGCCGCGGTCTGTGGCAGGTTTTGGTGGTATCCAACTATCCCGCCTTTTTTGTAATTCATCGTCACTTACATCCAGGTGCAATTTGCGTAGCTCCACGTCCAGTTCAATCAAATCACCATTTTGTACCAATGCCAGATTGCCACCTATGGCACTTTCAGGGGAAACATGCAATACCACCGTTCCATAAGCAGTACCACTCATTCTTCCATCACTTATGCGAACCATGTCGGTAATTCCTTTGGCCAGTATCTTTTTAGGCAAAGCCATATTTCCTACTTCCGGCATACCCGGATATCCTACCGGGCCCGCATATTTAAGCACCATCACACATGTTTCATCAATGTCCAGCCCGGGATCATCCACACGTGCATGATAGTCTTCAATGCTTTCAAAAACGACAGCCCTTCCTTTATGTTTCATTAATGAAGGACTGGCAGCAGAAGGTTTCATTACCGCACCATTTAATGCCAGGTTGCCCTTTACAATAACACAGCCGCCTTCCGCAATCAGCGGTTGGTCATAGGCAGCAATTACATCCGTATTGTAACATTCGGCATTTCCCCTGATGTTTTCCTGGTGATTCTTTCCCGTAACTGTCACAACATTATTATGCAGTTCACTCCTCAATTCATTTAAGATCACCGGAAGTCCACCGGCATAATAGAAATCTTCCATTAAGTATTTTCCGGAAGGCATCAAATTAAGGAGCAGTGGCGTTTTACTGCCGATAGTATCAAAATCTTCAAGGCTTAATTCAACACCAATCCTGCCTGCAATGGCTAAAAGATGGATCAGGAAATTGGATGAGCCGCCGACTGCAGCATTTACTTTAATGGCGTTTTCAAAAGCTTCCCTTGTAAGAATTTTATCGATAGTGAGATTCTCTTTTACCATTTCCACAATTCTTCTGCCACTTAGCTGGGCCATTACTTTTTTTCTTGAGTCAGCAGCAGGTATTGCAGCGGCACCACTTAATGTTAAACCCAAAGACTCCACCATACATGCCATCGTAGAAGCCGTTCCCATGGTCATACAATGTCCAATGCTCCGGCTCATGCAGCTTTCGGCAAACTCACAATCCTCCTGGGTCATTTTACCCATCTTCATTTCTTCATCAAATTTCCATACATGTGTGCCACTGCCAATGGTTTGTCCCTTATACTTTCCATTTAACATGGGCCCTCCGGGAACAACAATGGTGGGCAAACCTACGCTGGCCGCACCCATTACCGTTGATGGTGTTGTTTTATCGCAACCCGTAAGTAAGACCACCCCATCTATCGGGTTTCCACGAATGCTTTCTTCGGCATCCATGCTTGCAAGGTTTCGAAACAGCATTGCCGTTGGCTTAAGCAATGTTTCTCCCAGGCTCATGATCGGAAATTCCACTGGAAATCCACCGGCTTCTAAAACGCCTCTTTTAACGGCGTCTGCATGGCTTCTGAAATGGGCGTTGCAGGGAGTGAGTTCACTGAATGTATTACATATTCCGATAACCGGCCTGCCATCAAACATATCAGTTGGCATGCCCTGATTTTTCATCCAGCTTCTGTAAATTATCCCGTCTTTGTCCTTCCTGCCAAACCAATCATGGCTTCTGAGTTTTCTATCCATTAATTTTTGTTTTACATGTATGGTAGTGATTCTACCAGTTATCAACCCTTGGGAATCTTTAACTAACTATAATTATCATTTAAGCATGTATGTTAGTCCGTCTACTTATAAATGTTTTTTGACAGAAACCCTGATGGTTAAAACAAGGCCTGGCATGATGCAAATATCCGGAACACTAACTGATAGGCTACCACAGTTGAGCGTCGGATATATACCTTATGGTTGCTATTAATTCCATCCAGGTAATCTTTTGGGTTAAAAGAATCGACCATTATCGTATCGACAGTCTTTTTCCACTTCAAAGAAATGTTCTTTGATTTTAAATAACTTCCAATAATGCCCACTGTTGATTTTTGTACAGTGCGTATGGTGTTTTTTAGTTTTCTTTATGCTACCCAATTATTGCGGGCGAACAAGCCGGCAGATAGATTGAAATTGTTAATTGCCCTATGAACCAATTTGTTTTACAACAGGGGAAGGCAACAGTATTGCGGTTATTCCCGCATATTGCCGAGCTTGGTACAAGAAAGAATAGCTCTATACAGATTAACTCATTTAGTAAATCCAAATCTGATGCATTTAGGGTGTTTTACATAATCGATGGAAAGTTTGACTGGATAATAAATGGCAATAACTGCAGTTTATATCCCGGCGATACTGTATTTATACTTCCCCACCAGGAACTTTACAGTGAAAACGATTTATTGGCCATTGGGAGTTTTTCCTGGATAAACATTGAAATGGAAAAATTTTCATCCGATGAAATCATAACAGGTAAATGGAGTGCTTTTTCCCGCACAGAAAGTATGGCAATAGGCAACACACTTTGGTTCCATCGCATATCTAATATCATCAGGTTTCAGGAGGCCAGTAAAATTTTCAAATGCCTGGAAACAGAACTATTGGGAGAACAAATCGGTTTCCAGGCCAGGGTTAACCACCAGTTGGACGAATTACTTATCCAGATAGCACGGCAACTAAATAGTCAGAATAATTCCGGCCGGGATTTCCCTAAAACATTTATGATACTTGAACAATCGCTCAGGCAAAATCTATCACATCCCTGGACAGTAGAAGAAATGGCTTCGTTAGTAGGGTTAGGTACTACATTATTTAACGAAAGGGTAAAAGCATATTCTGGCTTCTCCCCGTTGAATTATTTAATTAACATCAGAATTTCAGAAGCCATTAAGTTGCTGAAGAAAGCTGGTTGCAGTGTTACAGATATTGCTTTAGATACAGGGTTTTATTCTTCACAACATTTTGCGACCACTTTCAAAAAGCTAACCGGGTTTACGCCAAGTGAGTATAAAAAAAATCACCTCGCAAGTGATTCGCCGTAATAACACACTACAGTTACCATCGCAATTTTCAAATAAAACAAATGAGTTCCGATAAAATATATAAAAATGAAGTGCATATTAACAATAGAGTTGGGTACAAATGCAGTCAGGGTTTTTGCATTTGATTTTAGCGGCAATGCCATTGGGTCTATGAAAGGTTACTACCCCACATTCCATGTACAGCCGGATTATAGCGAGCAGGATCCGGACCAGGTTTTTATTACGATGCTCTATGTAATAAAATCGCTGCTGAATGAAATCATTTATCCCAAAGGTTACAAAGTGGCATCTGTCTGCTTTAGTGCTTCGATGCATAGCCTGTTGGCAGTTGACAAAAATGGTACACCACTGGGAAACGCCATCACCTGGAGCGACAACAGGGCGAAGCATATCGCTTCTGATTTAAAGAAATCCCCTTTGGCAAAACAAATATATGCAGCCACCGGAACCCCGATTCACCCAATGTCGCCCCTGTTAAAAACAGCCTGGTTAAAGGTGCACGACAAGGATCGGTTTAAACAGGCAAGTAAATTCCTTTCGATTAAAAGTTATATTGTTCATCAACTTACAGGCGAGTATTTGATGGATTACAGCATTGCGTCTGCAACAGGATTTCTGAATGTACATACCAAAGAATGGGAAGCTGCCGCCTTAAAATTTGCTAATATATCGGCCGGTAGATTGCCGGAACTGGTACCCGTATTTTCAACAGCCGGAAAACTAAAAAAGGCTTATCAAACATCCCTGGGTTTAGGATCCGGTATCAAAATACTGATTGGTTCCAGCGACGGCTGTATGGCCATACTAGGTGACGGTGTAAAAGGTGAGGGCAAAGCCAATATTACCATTGAAGACAGTGGTGCGGTAAGGGTAATGAGCAACAAAATGCTCCAGGATGACCAGCAACGATTTTTCAATTACCTCTTAACAGACGATTGCTATGTATCCGGGGGGCCTACGAATAATGGAGGGATTATTTTTGAATGGTTTGCTAAGCAATTTGGCTCATTTGACTATGCATACGATATAGAGCACACCATGCAGGAACTGTTTAACGAAGCCAATAAAGTATCCACCGGTTCAGATGGCCTGCTTTTTTTACCCTATTTGCTGGGTGAAAGGGCTCCTATCTGGAACGCAAATGCAAGAGGCATGTATTTTGGATTAAACATTAATCATGAACGAAAACATTTTGTAAGGGCAACAATTGAAGGCATCCTGTACGAAATTTACAGTATTGGCAAAACGCTGGAAGAGCGCAGGTCCATTAAAAGCATTTACGTAAACGGGAGTTTTGGCACACAACCATTTTGTGCCCAAATGCTGGCAGATATGTTTAATAAACCGATACATGTTAGGCAAAACTTCCATAGTGTTAGCTATGGTTCATTCCTGATAGCTGCTGTGGAAATGGGCATCTACCCTTCCCTGGATGAAGCTCCGGCGTCAGCCATTCCAACGGAAGAATACAAGCCGCAGAAACACAACCATACGATTCACCAGGCCTATTATTCGATTTTTGAGAGGCTGACCACGAAACTAAGTGATGAATTTGAAGCGATCTCCAGCCTGCAGCAGTCCATCCCGGAAAAATAAAAACTCATACATTTTAATTGATTCACTATATGACCATGGTAGTTGCTTTATCCGATTAGCGTATTTAATAAAAGTACACCCAGCAATCCTAATATCGAGATAACAGTTTCCATAACCGTCCATGACAGGAACGTTTGCTTCAGTGACAAGTTGAAAAATTCTTTGAACATCCAGAAGCCTGAGTCATTAATATGTGACCCAAACACACTGCCGGAACCTACTGCCAATACCATTAATTCCGGAGATACATTGCCTGTGGCTACAAGTGGTGCCACAATCCCTGCCGCAGTAATACCAGCCACTGTGGCTGAACCAACAGTAACGCGGATGAGTGCAGTCACAATCCAGGCAAATAATAAGGGCGGCATTTTCCATTGGCTGCTAAAAGATGTTATGTAAGCACCGGTACCGCTGTCTATGAGTACTTGCTTCAATACGCCGCCTGCAGTTATGATCAGCAATATCATGGCAATTCCGGCGATAGCATCACTGAGCCATTTCATGGCGGTTTCCATTGATTTGCCCTGCATTAAACCGAACCAGGCAATTGCAAGAATAACAGACAATAAAAGCGCTATTGTTGAATCGCCGATAAATGCAATCACCGTCTTTAATACTCCATCACTCAAAAAATGGCTGGCAATCACATTTATGGTAATTAATAACACCGGCAATAATGCAATTAAAAAACTAGGCGTCTTTGCGGGTAGTTGTTTATCAGTTGAAGCATGATCTACAAGTAATCCAGGGGACGTACTGACATTACTATTTTTTAGAAACCGTCCTAAAATGGGTCCTGCAAAAATTACAGTTGGTATGGTAATGATCAGTCCATATAGTAAAGTCTTACCCATATTGGCGTGGAAAGCGTTTACCAGGACAACGGGTCCGGGATGTGGCGGAAGAAAACAGTGGGTGGTAGACAAAGCTGCTGCCATTGGAATGGCGATATACAACAGAGGCAGTTTTGTTTTCCTGGCCAATGTAAATACCAAAGGAACGAGTATCACAAAGCCTGCATTGTAGTATAATGGAATACCGATAAGAAACCCTGTTACCATTACCGCCCACTGAATTTTTTTCTCACCAAATGCATGAATCAGGGTAGCGGATATTTGTTCTGCAGCACCACTTTGTTCCAATATTTTTCCAAGAATGGCTCCCAGGCAAATAATCAGGGCTAGTCCACCTAAAGTACTGCCTACGCCTTTTTCAATGGATGTAATCAACGCCGATGGCTGCATCCCAAGTAAGAGTCCTATGATGATGGCAACAATCAATAACGATAAAAACGGGCTTACTTTTTTTGAAGTCAAAAAAACCTGTATAGCTATTCCAAAAAGTATGATGATCAGGGGCATGAAATATTCGTTTTTAACGGTTGAAAAATTGTTGCCACTTTTTGGATAGAACCATTCTACCAGGATTTTAGCCCGGGTGTTTGAACAGATTCGTCTCCATTAATATCTGAATCTACATCAAGCTGAATCTTACGCATGTTTCAAAAAAGATCTTATAGAACAACCCGTTTCCCTGTATGCATGGCTTCATAAATAGCTTTAATGATTTTCACGTCTCTTTTGCCCATTTCACCGGGAACGATTGAAGGTTGCTTATTTTTTATTGCCTGGGCAAAACCATCCATCTGCCGGGCCTGTTGAGACATGGGCGCATACTGCAGAGGACCGTTGGGTGTTTTTCCTTTTATGCCGCCATAGTTGAACGCCGGTTGTAGTTCTACGATTCCTTTTGCCGTTGTTATCTCCAATGAGTTGGCGTTTTCTGAATAGCTGGTTCTGCATGTGGCCACTAAGCCATCCGGCATTTCCATTTGAAATGCCAGCGTCTCTTCGATATCAACAAATTTCTCCTTGTCCGACACAGGAAATGTTTGCGCCGTTACAGCTAAAGGTTCCATACCTGTAGAATAGCATACCGCTTGTAAACAGTAGATGCCCAAATCCATCAATGGGCCGCCCCCTGAACGCTTTTTATCAAGCCGCCATTCACCTTTCCTGGCAATAAATGAAAAGCCGGTATTTATTTTTTTTATGTCACCAAACATCTTTTGTTGCCCTATTCTTGCTACTTCCAAATGATAGGGATCAAAATGTAACCGGTAGCCAATGGAAAGCATTTTGCCGGCATTTTTACAGGCTGTTATCATGCTATCGCAGTCTTCCACACTCAATGCCATTGGCTTTTCGCAGATCACATGCTTACCGGCATTTGCCGCACGTATGGTATATTCAGCATGCATGAAATTGGGTAATACGATGTACACGATATCTATATCGGGGTTGTCCTTTATGGTGTCGAAGCTTTCATAGTTATAGATACTCTTGTCGCTAATGTTGTACTTCTCCTTCCATGTTGCTGCTTTACCGGGGGTACCGGTAACGATGCCAGCGAGGTAACAGTGTCCCGTTTGCTGTAGTGCAGGCGCCAACTGGCCACCAGCGTAACTTCCTAACCCAACAAGGGCCACACCTAACTTGCCTTCGCTTTTATTACTGCTCATAAATGAAAAAGTATCGAGGTGACCAGTTGCAGACATAAGCGGCATACCCATACCGGCTAATCCGAGATTGCGTAGAAATTTTCTCCTGGAATCGTTATTTGGCATGAGAATAATTTTAATCTGTTAACTGCTACTACAGGCAAGTTCCCTTCATTTATTGAATGGTTACTTGCTTTGTTAGCACATTAGAGGTTGCTTTGTTTGCGACATTTGGTTGCCCGCCCCCAATACTGATATTCACTTTTCCTTTCAATGGTTTCGTTCCGCCATTTTCATCCACCACAGACACATCTTCCGCAGTCAGCAACATCTTGATCGTTTTGCTTTCGCCCGCCTTTAAATAAATACGCTGAAAACCTTTGAGGGCTCTTATGGCAGACCGGATCTGATTGTTTGGATTGGATACATACAATTGAACCACTTCCTCCCCATTCATTTTGCTGGTATTGGTCACTTTTACGGTAAAGGTGATTTTGGCTCCTGCTTTTGCATTTGCCGGAATATTGAAGCCGCTATAATTGAATGTAGCGTAACTTAAGCCATAGCCAAAAGTATACTGTGCTTCGCCTTTGAAATACCTGTAGGTTCTGCCTTCCATAGAATAATCACTAAATCCTGCCAGGTCAGCATCGCTTTTATAAAAGGTAATAGGCAAACGGCCGGCAGGGTTATAATCCCCAAAAAGAACATCTGCAACTGCGGTTCCGGCGCTTTGTCCGCCATACCATGCATTGAGGATAGCGGGTATGTTTTCACTTTCATAAGGTGTAGCGATTGCACTGCCCGTCATCATTACAAATACAACCGGTTTCCCTGTAGTTTTCAATGCCCTCATTATTTCGGTTTGAACTGCAGGCAGCATAATTGAGGTTCTATCTCCGCCATTAAACCCTGGAAAATCAACCCTCATTTCTTCGCCTTCCAATTGTGGTGAAATGCCACCCACGAAAACAATGGCATCAGCTCCTTTCACCCGGTTTGCCAATGCATTAAAATCTGTTTTAGCATAGGCACCCGCACGTAAAGCCACATTTGCCTTGCCGTCTCCCTGCCAATATTCAACAACTATTTTATAGGAGTTGCCCTTTTTTGTATCGAGTTTATAAGTCCTTGCACCCCATCGGTTTCTCGTCCAGGCATTGATTGCTTCCTTATCATCAATCATTAATTTGTAACCATCATCCGCTTCCATTTCAAAAGTGATACTTCCGTCGTTTGTGGCCAGGTAATTAGTAGTATAACGGGCGGAGAAATTGGCGGCCCGGATGCTTCCAGCAACAGCCTGCCCTTCCTGCCACAAATGGTCCAGGCTCTCCTCCGTTCTCGTAACCTCCGGACTGCCGGTTAATTCCTTATTATTAAAGTATTCAGCCTTAAACCCCTGCTTGCCATCGTAAGAATATTGAGCACTTATATTGGCATAAGCGAGTAAAGTGTCGTTGGTAAAGTTTACCGCTCTTTCATATTGTACTTCCACCTTGTTGCCCAATTTGTTACGGATGCCTTTCAGAACAGTTACAATTTCCGATGGTGTCCCATTGTAGTTCCCCAATACGGAAATGGCATTGTCTGCATTGGGACCAATAACGGCAATCTTTTTAATATTTCTCTTTAGGGGCAAGGTATTGTTCTCATTTTTCAACAGGACTATTGACTGCTGCGCCATTTTCAACGAAAGTGCCTTATGTGCAGGCGACTCCAGCACATCCTGTTTTACCTGAGCATACTTTACCATCGCCGGCGGATCGAACATCCCCAGGCGGAAACGGATCTCAAACAATCTTCTCAACGATACATCCAGCTGTTCCTCTTTTACCAGGCCATTTTTTACGGCATCAACCAGTGTTTTGTATACCGAAACACCGCACTCCACATCTGTGCCATGAATCAATGCATCCACAGCAGACGCAGTGGCATCTTTATGTGTTTTATGATACTTAAAAAAGTCATCTACCGCCCAGCAGTCGCTGGTTACATAACCGGTAAATTTCCATTGTTTACGAAGAATGTCATTCATCAGCAAATCATTGGCACAGCAGGGCTGGGTGTTCACGGCATTGTAGGCACACATAACACCGGCCACTTTGGAATTAACAATCAGCTCCTTAAATGCCGGTAAATAGGTATCCCACAAATCATAGGTTGAAGGGTTGAAATTATCGGAATGGCGTGAAGGCTCCGGTCCGCTGTGCACGGCAAAATGCTTGGCGCAGGCGGCGGCTTTTAAATACCTGGGGTCATCGCCTTGCAGCCCTTTCACAAAGGATGCGCCCAGTCTTTTGGTTAGGTAAGGATCTTCACCATAAGTTTCCTGACCCCGGCCCCAGCGCGGGTCTCTGAATATATTGATATTGGGCGTCCAGTATGTAAGCCCCAGGTAGCGCTCACTTGTTCTTCCCAACTCTACGGCTTTGTTATAGATAGCGCGGCCCTCCATGGCGGAATAATCTGCCATTCTAAATAAGGAAGCGGTGTCCCAGGTTGCGGCCATCCCAATGGCTTGCGGAAATACGGTTACTTTAAAAGGCGTTCTTGCTACTCCATGCAACGTTTCGTTCCACCAATCGTAGGCTAATATTCCCAACCGGGGTACAGCTGGTGTTCCGTTCAGCATCTGCGCTACTTTCTCCTCTAAAGTCAATCTGCTAACAACATCATTTACCCGTTGCTCTAATGGCAGTTTATGATTCCAAAATGGGAGTTGTTTATAGTCCTGGGCAACTGATTTCAGACTTACGAGATAACTGACGACAAAAAGAATTTTTTTCATGGCAAAGTTTTGGCTTCTGACAATTGGAAGAAAGTATTCCATACTAAAATCCAGAACAAATTTGGCTATATGCCGGTAAAATCTCAAATCAAGTAAAGACATCCGGAAAATTACCGAACTCTTTTCCTCTTCTGGATATCATTACTACCAACAAACAGGTAAAGACATTCAGGGAATTTGAGCAATCGATTGCATAAAAAAATGAAAATAAATTTACAAGGCCAAATTATTTAAAAAATGGGGTTATCACTGTCGCAAACAAACGGATATCCATTTCGGCCACACCCAGATAGTTTATGCCAGGGTAGCAGGATATAAGCGGCTTTGTTTTAACAGTCTGCAACAGGTATTTCAATCGTCGTGTTGAGTACGACCTATATAGTAGTTACCCGTGTTGTACATCTATTGGTACCACTATCAACCATGATATGGGTTGGTGCGGAATGGTTGTGAATATTTGCAAATCTTTTTTTGGCTTTTACGTTCATACCCGGCTCTTAAATACAATGGAAAAATTTACATCCGGTAAGTAGTAACAGAGTGGGAAGTGGGACCACCCGGATAAAACCGGATTACTGGTCGTGTCAGACGCTAAAGACACAAGGAGATCAAACGATTAAAAAAAAGGCCCCTGTAGAAACAGCGGCCGTTAACGATTGCTTGCCATATGAAATTCTTAGAAATGTCTTTGTCTTGGTTCTGCAGATATGTTCCGGTTTTTATAGCGATCCTTTTACCTAATCATTATTGCATTATAAAGATACCCCCTGGACATTTTGTCAAAAAATCCAAATGTCCTTGAAATGCTTATATCCAACACTGAAATGGTTCTGGCAAATCCGCTGCTGTATTGGATTTCACTCATCCAATTTCATTACTGCAAACTGAATTTAAAGTATATTTCCATGGCACCCAGGCAGACCTTTCGTTCAAGCCTTTGGAAACGCAGCAAAATGGATTTTCACCGCAATCCTTAACGCGTATTCTATTAACATCAATTTCATTTTGCCTCAAAAATTTGAAGTATTGAGGATCAATATTGTACGCCCCTTCAACCAACAATACACCGCCCATTGAATCCGGGAGAATTTTTTTTTCAGAGAAAAATGAAGCATTGGGGCATTTTACCTGTTTATCATTAATACGGTGTTCATTGCATTGGCTACTTTTATTACTGTGCGGATGTTCCACCTACCCGCCAAAACGCAACAATCGCTCAAGGCAGAAAAAATGGCACACCGGATAGTGTGGATTGTTGTCATCCTAATATTGATACCAAGCCTCTAACCTGGTTACGACCTGGTACAGCAAAACCAGTTCGTAAAAGATGCTAACCGCTTTATAGTTAACGAAGCGCACATACCAAATGAATACCTGCTGAACAAAAAGGTAGACGCTGAAATAAAGAGCATCACGCTCATTTTTGATGGCCGTGAAATCCTTCCCGGGGAAATAGTACAGATGATAAACCAGGGGCTGAAATATGGTTTCGGTTCTGCCCGGCTGGAAATCGAACAGGGATTTGCTTACCTGTCGGTAAATAAGGATATACAACAAGATGAGCGGATGAGCCAGTTTAGCCAGGCGCTGGCTTTAAAGGAATCGGACGAAAAATTGATGCGGGCAGCTCTGGACAGTATTCAGAATGCCAGTCAGATTGGTTCGCAATTATTTGCGGAGATTAAGGCACAACAGCCTGGCCTGGGTGATGTAATTGTGCAGCCGTCCGTGGCGATAAGTGACAGTATGAGTAAGCGTACCATGGTGGTAATTTTGACACTATCTTCGAAACCTTCCATATAGGAGAAAACAAAACTGGAAAACTGGTTGAAAGCACGACTACAGCAGAAAGAAATGTTGCTGATATTTAGATATGATGGCAGCCGTTGCAATAACTATTCATCTGCCTGGCAAGACTTTTCAGGCCAACTAACATCTATCAGGAATATCATGCAAATGATAATAAACAGGTAAAAAAAACAGACGCTTATGATTACCACAATTATACTTACCGTTTTTATACTCGGCTACCTGGCCATCGCTTTTGAACATCCATTGCGAATCAATAAAGCTGCTTCAGCCCTTATTACAGGGGTGCTGTGCTGGACCATTTACATCCTTCAAAGCAGCAGCCCCGAAACGGTCAGTGATGATTTACTTCATCATTTAGGCGAAATCGCGTCTATTCTCTTTTTCCTGCTGGGCGCAATGACCATTGTTGAATTAATTGATTCACACGATGGCTTTGACATCATTACCCAAAAAATTCATACAACCAGCCTGCGCAAACTCTTGTTCATCATTGCGGCAATCACCTTTTTTTTGTCTTCGCTGCTGGACAACCTTACAACCGCTATCGTAATGACATCCTTATGCTCCAAACTACTTGACAAAAAAGAAGATAAACTATGGTTTGCAGGCATGATCGTAATCGCTGCCAATGCAGGCGGGGCCTGGTCGCCTTTGGGTGATGTTACCACCACTATGTTATGGATCGGTCACCAGGTAACAGCATTGAACATTATCAAACAATTATTTATACCAAGTCTTATGGTATGCCTTATCCCGGCATTAATTATTGGCCATCGCTTCAAGGGCAAAAAAAATTCGGTTGTCTTGGTGTCTACGTGCACTCCCGCGGAACGCAGGCACGGCAGAATCATTTTGACATCAGGTATAGGTTTCCTGTTGTTTGTGCCACTGTTTAAAACGGTTACACACCTGCCACCTTTTATGGGCATGCTGTTGGCATTGGGATTAATGTGGATTATTACAACCACTCTTCATAAAACCACAGAGCCTGAAAAAGCCCAGCGCTACACGGTCACCAGGGCGCTGGAAAAAGTAGATACACCAAGCATCCTCTTCTTCCTCGGCATCCTGCTGGCGGTGGCTGCATTACAGTCATTTGGCATTCTTAAGGTACTGGCGGTATCCCTTACAAATAGTTTACAAAACGACCACCTGATTGCAACAGCTCTGGGCCTGCTTTCCAGCCTTGTTGATAACGTGCCCCTGGTGGCAGCGGCGCAGGGGATGTATGATCTATCCACCTATCCAACCGATCATCCATTCTGGGAAATGATGGCCCTTACAACAGGAACGGGTGGTAGTGCGATCATCATTGGATCAGCTGCCGGTGTGGCCGTTATGGGTATTCAAAAGATTGACTTTATGTGGTATTTAAAAAAGATCAGCTGGCTGGCACTGGTGGGTTTTGCAGCAGGTATTGCTACTTTTCTTTTGCAGGAATGGCTGACTAAGTAAGCAATGATAAACACCCGGATGATGGGTCATTAGTAATTGGGTCAATAGGTCATTATTACCCTTAATATGAAGCAGACAGCCTTAATGACTCATTGATCTTTTGACCCAATGACCAATCAACATTGACTTTTGACATAACGATAATGAAGCTATTTTATCAACGATCCATCCAGTTCCTGCTTTCAAAATTGAGCAGTTTGCAGTTTATAATGGTCGTAGCAACTGCAACGGGGCTGATATCGGGGCTGATAGCTGTATTGCTCAGAACGATGGTTCATTACCTTCAGCACTGGATCACGGAAATACCGGTGTCGGCTTTGGGTTATTTGTTGTTCCCGGCAATCGTGCTGCTCCTGGTAAATTTTGTGATCCGTCATTTTTTCGGCGGCCAGGTTGAGAAAGGTATCGCCATGGTATTAAAATCGATTGCACGACAGGCTTCTTTCATTCCTTTTAACCATACCTCATGCATTTATGCAAGATCGGTGACCTTTTTTCACTTGTAGGCTTCAACCTCTCTATCTGCGAAAAACAATCGCTAACTTACTGTAGCTGGAACCCGAACCTATAAACTACCTAATGGTTGTATACAACAAACAGTCAACCTTGTCCGGGACGAGTCAGAAATAATTATTTGCACCAAATCCGGGAAACACGATAGCCATTCGCAAGAATTGCAACCGGCATTATGGTATTTCCGCATGGCGCCCGGGAATTACCGGGTTGGTTTGGAGGGTATGGTTTTGATGGCACGATGGGCTTTCTTACAGGTGCTGCAGGGTTCATGAGAGCGGCCCGGGCGTCCGTTCACAATGCCCCCTTATACAGCTCCAGGGCCATGCTTAGTTCAATTATATTCGTTACCTGTAGTTTGTTAAACAATTTTACTTTATATGTGGCCATAGTACTGGCTTGTAAATTCAACTCTTTACATATTTCAGAAGACCGTTTCCCTTGTACCATGAGGTTCAATACCTCCATCTCCCGTTGTGTCAGTTTGTCGATGGATGTTTCAGGTGTGTTCTTTTTAGCGAGCAGGAATTTTTTAAAATTCTCACTCATGTAACGCTTTCCTTCGAGCAATTGCTTTAGGGCTGAAACGATTTCTTCGTCATTTGTTTGTTTACTCAGGTATCCCTTCACTCCTTCCGCGTATAGCTTCTGTGCGTATAATTCCTCAGGGTTACCCGAGAATATCAGAACAGTTAATTGGGGATAGAGTTTGAGCAATGTTGAGATCAGGTGGAGCGTGTCACCATCATCCAGGTACAGGTCTATGATGGCGAGTTCATAATGCTTCGTCTTTAGTGCATTCATCATGTCGGTACGGTTTTGAACCACTTCCAACTGGTAGGAGCTGAACTCCCGTTCAAACAATATCTTCATCCCACGGATTACGATGGAATGATCTTCCGCAAACAACACCTTATTCATAGTCTGAATTTATACCTTTATTGATTCAAAAAAGCCAAACGCTTACCTGGGCGCTTATGTAAATTTGCAGCTTAATAAGTTAATGGGTAATAGAGAAAATTCTACCTTCCGCCAACCGGCACAATAAACTGTCGTTATATTTACGGGCCAATATCCTTAGAGTGTAGCTTATGCAAAAAGTCCTGCTGGCAGAAGATCACGGAATCGTCATCAAAGCGATACAAATCATTTTTGAAACTGACTTCAGGAATTATACACTGGCAACGGTCAGGAATTCGAAAGACCTGTTGCAAGCGGTGCAGCAGGAAGACTATGCACTGGTAATTATAGACCTTGAACTGGAAGATGGTAATATTGTTCCTCTTATACATGAGTTGCTGACCTTGAACCCTGGTCTGCCTGTTCTTATTTTTTCAGGAAAGCCGGAAGAACTGTATGCGCAACCACTTTATGCAAACGGTATAATGGGGTACCTGAGCAAACAAGCTGGCGACACGGAGGTGATGGAAGCGCTCCGAACAGCGCTAACAGGTAAACTGTATGTGAGTGAGAAAATGGCAGCCATGATGACCAACGGACCAGCGAAAACATCCGGCACCCATCCTTTCGAAAATCTCTCTCCGCAGGAAATGCAGGTAGCTTTACTGATGCAGCAGGGTAAAAAACCGTCTGAGATCTGCCGGGAACTATCGCTACAATCCAGCACTGTGGCTACTTACAAAATGAAAATTTTCACGAAACTGAATATCTCCAATGTGATTGAGTTAAACCAGATTTTTATTAATTACCAGGCAACCTGATGATACTGCTCAAATAATATCCGGAATCGTGATAGTCACCACGGTTCCCTTCATTTTTTCGGAACGGATAGACAATGTGCCCTGGCTGGCCTTTAACAGATCGATGATCAGGCGATAACCCAATCCCCAGCCGGATTCATTACCCGTACCATGTGTTGACATAACCGCTTGCATGTTATTTAACCTTGCAGCTACCTCCGGCGACATACCCATTCCGGTATCAGAAACCTTTAGCACCAGTTGATCATCGTCCGCATAACCATGCAGCGTGATGATCCCTTTGGAGGTAAATTTATTCGCATTGATCAGCAGGTTATGAAGCATGATCTTTATGGCTACTGTATCATACAGCAGTACCAGGATCTCATCTACAACGATGTTCAGCGTATTGGATTTTTGCTGCGATAGCTGCCGGTGCAATGGTTCTATTTCCTTTATGGTATCTGCAAGTTTAAAATAATCCGCTTCCAGTCTGAAATCGGTTTCCTGCAATTTGATCCATTGAATGATGCCCTGTCCAAGATATACCAGCGATGTGGAGGTCGTACTGATTTCGCTGATTGATTCATCACGGGTTTTTTCGCTCAGTTCTTTTTTGTACGCCTGCAAACTGCCAGATACTTTTGCCATGTATTGCAGCGGCACCATGAAATCATGACCAATAATGCTCATTAGCTTTTTCTGGAAATGGCTGTTCAGTTCCATTTGTTCTATGAGCTCATTCAATCCTTGCAGTGTGTGTTCGAGCTCCGCGTTCTGGTTTGTAACGACTATTGTTTTCTCCCTGACCTTTTCTTCCAGTGCTATATTTTTTTTCTTTAACCGTTTATTGCCGAGAACGATCATCAACCCAACAAAAACTACAAGTGATAGTCCTGACAATATCCAGAATAATAATTTCTCATAGTATTTTTTGCCGATAGTGAATGGAACGTTGAGCTCAACGTATTTTTCACCGGGCAGGTCCGACTGGTTTTTGACATGAAGCAGGTGCTTGCCACCTGCCAGCTCTATCAATTGAATGGTCTGTTCTCCGGGTGGCAGGTAAGTCCATGCTTGTTCATCATCCATGCGGTAAGATATGGAAGGTGAATACCGGGAATGCCACTGCGCATAATTCAGGGTGACAGACATTGTACGCTCATCAGCAGCAAGCACAAGATCACGGGTATTCGTGTACACATTGGATGCTGTTTTTACCGCATCAACGAATATGGGATAACTGAATTTTTCGGGCAACGCAGATGTAAATACACGAACCAAGCCACCAAATGAGGGAAGCAATACATCTCCATTCGTCATAATATTATAGGCGGGCACACAATTACCATTGAATTCAATATTGACAAGTCCTGTTTTGGTATCATAATAATCATAGAGCAAATTCTTTGATCCGCTTTTGCAGGCGTCAATTAAATGTTTCCGGTTCATGCGGAACAGCCCATAGTTTGTCGGTACCAGGAAATTTCCATGCCCATCCGGCGCAAGGGTGTGCGCATATCTCAAATAGCCGTTTATGTCCACCGGCGCCTGGTATAAACTATCAGTTTGCAGGTCATATAGATAAATACCATCCCCATAGGTAGGTATCCAGCAATAGCGGCCTGAATCCATTAAAGCCACCCGGGAGGCCTCTTTTGGCATTGTAAACTTAACGACTGCTTTTTGTGCCAGCGTGTCAACGAGTACATAATGAAATCCGTCGTGAACCATCAACCGGTGATCAGCCGTTTCGCCCACAATGTTGAGGTACTGTAAATTCTCTGTGCGAAAGGTATTTCGGACCAGCTCCGGCAATTGTTTCCAGGAGAATACTACACGTAATGATCGGCCATTATAAATACTGATATCTGTTCCGGCTGTCCAATGTATAGTATCATTAATGCGCAGAAAGGACATTGCGGACGACAGCCTGGGCAGCGAAGTATTTTTCTGCGTTTTGATGTTATAAACCGGCAATTTGGGTGAAACAATATTACCATTGCCCAGGTAATGCATTAATAGTCCGTTTCTCTGTGCGTAACCGGGCTGATTGATATAAGTCCGGTTGACAAGATCAAAAAGCAGGTTCGTGCTGGTATACACATGATTCGTATCTATTAAAACGGAACCATAAATATTATTCGGGCTATTGCCGGGAAAATCGGGACGTATAAGGTCTTTATCAGTACGGTACGTATAAAATCCTGAGTACTTATAGATATACAAACCACTGTAAGGTGAACCAATAAAAATGTCATTATTGTTCTGGTTTACAATAACGCTTGAGATAGTAGACGGCAGTTCGGGAAGCCTGGCAAAATATGTAGCCATCACTCCTGTCCTGCTCCAACTTATTTTATAGAGCCGGTCACCAATTAGTGTAAACGGAATATTGTTGTTCCGGCCAAAATGATAGAAAACCCTTGCGCCAGGAGTTTGTAAAACTGAAGCTACCTTTAATTGTGTCAGAAACTGTTTTTTGAGGTCTAAGCGGTACCATTCGCGGGCATCCTTCACTATGTACATTTCATCTCCTGCCTGTATCAGCCGTGCTTCATTACAAAAACCTATCTTCCAACGATTAGCGATCTCGCTATTTTTTATATAGTAACAGCTATCCTTGTGTACAGCCACCAGTTCCCTGTCGTTTAGCCAGCTCACTACTTTTATATCCGCTGGCCATGCAACAGCGATACCTGGTAACAAAGGTTCGCTGCTTTTTTTGCCAGTTGTCACATTTGGCGGAATGTTGTCGAGAGACGATACGGTGCCGTATGGAAAAAGCTCGATTCTGGTCTCAGCAGCTTTTACATCACCATTCTCTATACGCATAGCAGACCCGGGCCGTGAATAGGTGAATGTTCGTCCATCAAGTGATGTAATAAAGCTGCCGATCCGCGTATTCGTCATGCCTTTCACATTACGCAGATCGAATATCTTTTGTTCATAGCCATTATAACGCACGATACCACCTTCAGTGGATATCCAGAGAAATCCTGCTTTGCTATCAAAGAAAAGATCCCAGCAGGAGTTCTGTGGAAGGCCGCCGTTGTTGGTGTTTAAAGTTTCGGCAAGCTTCCACTGGTTTTGTGGCTGTGCAAATGCCTGCGTGCAGCCGGACATTACAACAAGGCATGACCATACACGTAGCAGATAAATGGGGTAAAACAAACAGGGCCTTTATTGAGTTAGGGAATGATCCTCTGTCACCGGCAGTGGGCAAGGTAACAGAGGATATCAAAATAGCTATTGCTTCACAAATTTAAGTACCTGTTTTTCTTCATCAAGTTTTATATGCAGGTAGTAGGTTCCCGGCGGCAAGTCATTTAAAGGAATCTGTACCTGTTGATTATTTGCAGCAATATTGCTGAGCTGTTTCAGCACCTGGCCGGCAGTGCTGACAACCTGTATATCGATGTTGTTGTTACTGTTGCTGCCGATCTTGAGGTTCACGATATCAACGACCGGGTTGGGATACAATACCATTTGCACCTGTTTGCTGTATTTCAGGAGCACGATATTGCTATAGGTAGCCGCTCCCGCAAGGTGTATCGTTTTCAAACGGTAATACTGTTTCGCAGCATTGGCATTGCTATCGATATAATCGTAATTGTGAACGCCTCCTGTATTATTGGGTACCAGCTCTCCGAACTTTTTGAATTTGGTGCCATCCGTGCTTTTCTCCACTTCATAACGATGAATCAATGATTCATTATCCGTAGTGAAATGAATTTTTGCGGATGCTCCCTGCTGCTCCCATACTGCATTGAATGACAGAAGATCCAACGGCAATATACCTGGCGACATACCTGCAACCTGTTCCGGCACATAATGCCACGGGCCATATAGCTGGCCGGTGATGGCTGTTGCCGGGTTGTATTTCACCCGTACCCTGACCTTATTATAACGACCTTGTTGTTTACCGATAACATTTTTTAATTCAACGCCTGCGGTACCAAGGTCCGTATAACTGCTTTGCTGGCCGGAGAAAGCTACACTATTTGAAACGGGTGTACCACTATATGGCATGGCACTATTGCGGGTTTCCCATACCAGTTTTCCCTTATCTCTTCCCAGGAAAGATTTTACAAACAGGCCTGCCCCGAAATTGTTCTGGGTAAAGTTGTCTTTGTTGATGGGCGTAACCATATCTATATTGTACAGATCAATATTACCGCGGGTGCATCTCCTGGCTCCGTTTCCGTAGTACAGGAAGAAACCACCTTCATCGGCTGCTACCCTGTCGAACAATCTTGATCCTACAATAATATCGCTGAATCCATCGCCATTGATATCGCTGCCACCGGAAACAGCAGAGCCAAAAAATGCAGTCGCCTGGTTGATTTGTAACACGCTGCTGGCAGTGGCACTGATGCCTGCCGGTGAACCCTGGTACAAAAATGTTGCGCCTTCATTAGTCTGGCCATCATCATAAAGGAGGGCGCCCACAATGATATCACTGTACCCATCACCGTTCACATCGCCGGCACTGGATAGTGCCCGCCCGAAATTCGCAACAGCCTGGTTTCCTTCCAGCGTCACTGCCGGATTGATATTGACGCCTGTAGCAGCGCTGTGGTAGATGAATACGGCACCTTCGTTATTTTCGCCATTATCATAATTATTGGCACCCACCATAACGTCCGCATATCCATTGCCATCTACATCACCGGCACAAGCCACGGCGGTACCAAAATTGGCATTGTCCTGGTTGGCCTGGAGTGTTTCAGCAACTGTCTCGTTGACACCCACGAGCGATCCATAATATATAAATGCAGCGCCTTCATTTGTTTGCCCATTGTCGTAAAAGGGAGCGCCAACGATCACATCACCGTAACCATCTCCATTTACGTCGCCGGCATTGGCAACCGATGTGGCGAACAGGGCATCGCTTTGGTTGGCCTGCAAAGCGCTGCCGGCCACCGGACTAATACCCGTATGAAAACCGTAGAAAATAAATGCCATGCCTTCGTCCTGCTGGCCGGCATCACAATAAGGAGCGCCCACGATCAGGTCGCTAT
Source organism: Bacteroidota bacterium (assembly GCA_040386335.1). GTDB lineage: Bacteria > Bacteroidota > Bacteroidia > Chitinophagales > Chitinophagaceae > JAZKFT01. The sequence continues at coordinate 21,862 of JAZKFT010000002.1, read as the reverse complement.
AGCCATCCCCATTGAGATCACCGGCGGTGCTTACGGAGGTGCCAAAAGCAGCGTTTGCCTGACTTATCTCCAGCAGTACCGGGTTGACCAACCCATTCTGCGAGCCATAATAAAGAAACGCTGCCCCTCCCAGCGTTGAGCTGCTGTATTGGGGGGCGCCGATGATCACATCCGCATATCCGTCACCATTCACATCGCCTGCGGCTGCCACGGATGAGCCAAATGCTGCCCCGGCCTGATTTTGCTGGAGCGTTTGTGTGATGGGGCTGGGGCCAATCGCAGATCCATAATAGAATGTGACGATACCTTCGTTTGTCTCGCCAAGGTCATGCAAGGGAGCACCAGCTACAAAATCGCCGTAGCCATCACCATTTACATCGCCCACCATTGCCATAGAAGACCCGAGTTGCGCATTGGCCTGGTTGGAGCGTATTAGACGTGCATAGGGGTTAGCAACAGTTTTGGCCGATCCTTGCCAGACGGCGACCGCTCCGCCGCCTGAATCACCATATCCTTCCATACCAATGACAATATCACTGTAGCCATCACCATTTACATCGCCAGCACTGGCTGCGGCACCCAGGTTTGCAAATAGACGATTGCCTTCAATAGTCGTTTCAGGCAGGGCAATAAGGCCTGCCGCCGACCCTTTATAGACAGACGCCGAACCTTCGTCTGGCTGGCCATTAGAATAACCCGGACAAGCAACTACCAGATCGCCAAATCCGTCGCCATCTATATCGCCAGCGCTGCTTACCGTGTTCCCAAATCTTGCTGTACTTCCATACCCTTGCAGACGGATATTATATGTAGCGCCCAGGCCGGTCGGTGAACCGTGATATACGTAAACATTCCCTTCAACAATTTGAGTGTTGGGACTTTTCATTGCTGACACAGCCACATCACTATAACCATCTCCATTAACATCCCCTGCACCAGATACATACGTACCTAATCCGTTCAATTCAATATCTACCTCATGCCTTTGCCCCGTAGTACCAATGCCTGTTGCAGAACCAAAATAAATCCAGAAAGCTCCTTCGCCATTCTGACCATTGTCATATAGCGGAGCCCCGATAACAATATCACTGAATCCATCGCCATTTACATCACCGGCGCCAGACACCGAATAGCCAAAACCTGCATAAGCCTGGTTTTCTTCAAGAATGCCTGGTGTGCCCAGGATGAGACCAGTTGCCGACCCATAGTAAATAAGTGCACGCCCTTCTTCAGTCTGCCCGTTGGTATAACCATGGCAACCGATAACCACATCACTAAAGCCATCGTTATTGATATCTCCTGCACAGGCAACCGAAGTCCCCATCCGTGCACTGAAAGCATTACCTTCAATAGTGACGGCAGGTGTGGCTGCAATGCCAGATGCCGACCCGTAATAAATAAACACTGCACCTTCGTATTGCTGTCCATTCTCATATAAATTGTCTGACACGATAATATCACTGTAACCGTCTCCATTTATATCGCCGGCAGTTGAAACCATAGAGATGTAAGTTCCAATACTCCTGGTAGAAGGTGCCGACCAAGTGATACCCGACGGCGATCCATAATAGACATAAAATGGCTTCTGATACCCTCCACTAGCCACCACATCGCTGTAGCCATCACCATTTACATCGCCTGCACTGGATACGGTGCTGCCCAATAAGAATTGACTCCCAGGTCCATAAGCTCCGGGCACAACATTTACTATTTCGGTGGTAGCGCCGTGGTAAACGAATGCCGCTCCTCCAAGGCTTTGTGTTCCGGACCAGTTGGTTGCGCCAATCAACAAATCGGCAAGTCCATCTCTGTTAACATCTTTTAAACCGGCAATGGATGAACCAAACCTGCCACCAGTCTGGCCGCCTTCATACATGACCATCCAGCCAGGCGATGAAGGACTGGTGATACCGCTATAAATGAAAGCTGCTCCTGTCACGTTTGGCCCTACTGAATAACCAGGTGCACCAACCATAAAATCGTTCTTTCCGTCTGCATTATAATCACCAATACCAGCTATTGCCCAACCAAATTGTGCATTTGCCTGTACGCCATGTATGTTGAACGCACCTGTGGTAACCATGCCAGAGGAAGAACCAGGATGCACCCTTACCTTCCCGATAGAATTATTATAAAAAGGGGCACCAACTATGATATCGTCGAACCCGTCATCATTCAAATCTCCGGCACCTCTTACAATATATCCCTCTTTTCCCTCAGCCAGGGTTGCGCCAAAATAAGTTGCCTGCGATTGTACACCGGCCGCTGATCCCAGGTGCACCCCATACATACCCCTATTTTGCACACCGGCATTTGGTGCGCCGACTACAATATCTGCGTAGCCGTCGCTATTGATATCGCCAGCACCACTAACACTCCATCCGAAACGTGCACCTGCTACTGTATATGGTAATTTAACGGGAATACTTCCAACCAATGATGGGGCGCCATGCACTACGACAACCTGCCCGGCTTCCGCCTGGATTGTGCTATAAAAGGGTGCGCCGATTACTATATCATCAAACCCATCATTATTTGTATCACCTGCTCCACTAACCGACCAACCAAATCTTGCATTGGCAGCCCCTATTCCCATAAAATAGGTAGAGAGGGTGGCGCCATCCGGACCGCCAAAAACGATATTGATACTCCCTTCATCTGGTTGTGTAAAATCACGATAAGGGGCTCCTATAACGATATCATCATACCCATCATTGTTGATGTCGCCGGCACCTGCAACAGCGTAACCAAAATTTGCATTTGCCTGGTTAACTTCAATTATAAGAGCAGTACCAATAGATGTATTGATACCATCGTCTGATCCTAAAAACAAAAAAGCCACTCCTTCATCTACCTGCCCGTTATCGTACATAGGGGCACCAATGATGATATCGCTGATACCATCACGGTTAATGTCGCCCGCATCGGCCACAGAGAAGCCAAATTGGGCATTAGCCTGTTCACTGTATATAGCGGATGAAGGAGAATTGCTGATAGGATCGATAGTAACAGGGAATATGGCACCTGATGTATTGACACTGATGCTGTAATGACCATCATATTTATCGAACCTGGCCGAAAGTTCGGTGCCCTTTGCATCCCATACTTTTAATCCCTCATAATTCAATACTGTTCCTTCCCGGGGATGTATGAACCGAAGGCTGTTACTACTATACTCCTGTTTGAGTTTTGTATCGACCGTAAAATTCAACGCCAGGTTGTTGCCATCCTGCAATGGTTTATTCACGATAAAATTCTGCCGCATTCCTGCTTCATTATTCACATACTGTACAATGACATTATCTGTTATATATTCCCCTTCATTCTCATTTACCCGCCAAACGCCTGGACCAATTTGCTTCTTATCAAGTCTGAAACCGATCTCCCAGTCAGCAATCGTTGTATGTTCGATTTCATCAGGTCTTTTTAACGGATCGGGGTTACCTATAGCGGGGTTGGTGTTGCGTGGTGATACACTGAACCCATTTTCATCATATACAAATCGTAGGTTGTTTTTTCTGTTGGGTGAACTGTATTTTCCAGTACTGTTATTTTTCACCAGGTGATACTCCGCTTTTTTAATGGCCTTCATCGCATCACTGTAACCTTCGCCCCGGTTCAAACTGCCGATGGATGACACAACCTTTGCAGTACTTATTTGCAGGCCTTTGCCCGCAGGCACTTCAGATAGAGATGGTTGTTCAGAAGTCGTTCCAGGCCCTATTTCCTTATTCGTGCGAAGGTTTTGTAGCAACATCGCTGTGACTACAGCTAAAATCGAAACTGAAATACTGACGTTCCTTTTATTGAATATGGATAACGCCAGCTTGTGGTACATGTTTTTCATTTGTTGATTTTAGGAGTAAGAAATAGGCTGGTTAGAAAAGGTTCGTGGCTGATGTAACAGACAGCCAGTTTTTATGACATAAAGATGCATAGCGGTTTTGCGATCGGCGATAGAAGGAGTACTATGCTGATATAGAGAAAGTTCTACTGCCGGGAAAGTCATCCCGGGTTTCCAGGTTATTTGGATATTGAAAAATTGTCTGCAGAACATCAGGTATAATGTTCTGTCGTTGCGATGGCTAACACCGGGGATTGGGTTGTACAGAAATTACATTCCTTATGGCTTAGCAGGAAGGGCTTCATTGCAATAATTAATAATCCTCTGTCACCGGCCATGGGCACGGTAACAGAGGATGTCACGCTGATTATTGCTTCACAAATTTAAGTACCTGTTTTTCTTCTTCAAGTTTAATATGCACATAATATGTTCCTGGTGGCAAGTCACTTACAGGAATCTGTACCTGTTGATTGTTTGCAGCAATATTGCTGAGCTGTTTCAGAACCTGGCCGGTTGTGCTGACTACCTGTATATCGATGTTGTTATTACTGTTGCTGCCGATCTTGAGGTTCACGATATCAACGGCCGGGTTTGGATACAATACCATCTGGGCCTGCTTGCTGTACTTTAAGAGCACGATATTACTGTAGGTGGCCGCGCCCGCCAGATGTATCGTTTTCAACCGGTAGTACAGTTTCGCAGCAGTGGCATTGCTATCAGTATAGTCGTAATTGTGAGCTCCTCCGGTATTATTCGGTGCCAGTTCTCCAAATTTCTTAAAGCTGGCTCCATCAGCACTTTTCTCCAACTCAAAATGATGGATCATTGATTCATTATCGGTGGTGAATTGAATTTTTGCGGTTTGTCCCTGCTGCTCCCAGGCCGCATTGAATGATATCAGATCCAGCGGTAATATACCAGGCGACATGCCTGCCACCTGTTCCGGTACATAACGCCAGGGGCCATATAGCTGACCGGTGATGGCTGTTGCCGGATTGTATTTTACCCTGACCCTGACCTTATTATAACGACCTTGTTGTTTACCGATAACATTTTTTAATTCAACGCCTGCTGTTCCCAGATCCGTATAACTGCTTTGCTGGCCGGAGAAAGCCACACTGTTGGTAATCGGTGAGCCACTATAGGTCATAGCACTATTTCGGATTTCCCATATCAATTTTCCCTTATTTCTTCCCAGGAAGGATTTAGCAAACAAGCCTGCACCAAAATTTTCCTGGGTGAAGTTGATTCTATTAATCGGTGTGACCAGATCTGTGTTGTATAAATCAATATTACCCCGCTTGTACATCCTGGCGCCGTTACCATAGTGAACGAAAATGGCGCCACCATCGACAAAACTTTGATCAAACAATCTTGATCCCACAATAATATCACTGTACCCGTCGCCATTTATATCGCTACCACCTGAAACAGCGGAGCCGAAAAATGCAGTCGCCTGGTTGATTTGAAATACGCTGGCGGCGGTAGCAACGATTCCTGCGGGCGAACCCTGATACAAAAATGCTGCACCCTCGTTACTATGGCCATCATCATAACCGATGGCTCCCACGATGATATCACTGTAGCCATCGCCGTTCACGTCACCAACAGATGATAATGTTCGCCCAAAACCCGCAACGGCCTGGTTGCTCTCCAGCATAACTGCCGGATTGATATTGACGCCTGTGGCAGAGCTGTGGTAGATGAATACGGCACCTTCGTTGTTTTCGCCATTATCATAATTATTGGCACCCACCATAACGTCCGCATATCCATTGCCATCTACATCACCGGCACAAGCCACGGCGGTACCAAAATTGGCATTGTCCTGGTTGGCCTGGAGTGTTTCAGCAACTGTCTCGTTGACACCCACGAGCGATCCATAATATATAAATGCAGCGCCTTCATTTGTTTGCCCATTGTCGTAAAAGGGAGCGCCAACGATCACATCACCGTAGCCATCCCCATTTACGTCGCCGGCATTGGCAACCGATGTTGCGAACAGGGCATCGCTTTGGTTGGCCTGCAAAGCGCTTCCGGCTACCGGAGAAATACCTGTGTGGTATCCGTAAAAGATAAAGGCCATGCCTTCGTCCTGCTGGCCGGCATCACAATAAGGTGCGCCCACTATCAGTTCGCTGTAGCCATCCCCATTCAGATCGCCTGCACTGCTTACGGAAGTGCCAAAAGCAGCGTTTGCCTGGCTTATCTCCAGCAGTACCGGGTTGACCAACCCATTCTGCGAGCCATAATATAGAAACGCTGCCCCTCCCAGCGTTGAGCTGCTATACTGGGGTGCACCGATGATCACATCTGCATACCCATCACCATTCACATCGCCTGCGGCAGCAATGGAAGAGCCGAATGCTGCGCCGGCCTGGTTTTGTTGAAGTGTTTGGGTAATGCCGTTGGGACCTGAGGCCGATCCATAATAAAATATCGCCACTCCCTCATCGGTTTGGCCAAGATCGTAAAGGGGAGCGCCGGCCACAAAATCGCCATAGCCATCACCGTTGACATCGCCTACCATTGCCATAGAAGAACCGAGCTGCGCATTGGCCTGGTTCGATGTGATCTTATGGTTAAAAGGGTCAGTCAACTTTTTAGGAGATCCCAGGCGAACCGCAAGGGCTCCTCTGGGCCCGTAATTTTCCATCCCCATGACTACATCACTATACCCATCACCATTTACATCGCCTGCACTGGCCACACTACACACCCCTGCAAATGAGAAATTGCTTTCGATCGTTGTTACTGGTATCAAATCTATACCCGCAGCAGATCCTTTATAGATAAATGCCGCGCCTTCTTCGTACTGGTTGCTCGAGTAGGTTTTGGAAGCGATAATGATCTCACCAAATCCATCGCCATCCATGTCGCCGGCACCGGCAACCGAATAACCGAATTCCGGTGCAATGCTTGCACCTGGCAAGCGGGTGTTATAAGACGATGACAAGCCAGCCGGGGAACCATGATACACATAAACTGTTCCCTGCGGGTAACCGAGCGCAGGAGTTGTGAGCGCTGACACCACCACATCACTGTAGCCATCGCCGTTAACATCCCCTGCAGCATCTACAACAGTACCCAACCGGTTCAACGCGATATTCGCCTCATACCCGGTACCCGAACTGCTGACACCGGTTAGAGACCCATAGTATACCCAGAAACGTCCTTCATCATTCTGACCGTTGTCGTATTTGGGCGCGCCTACAAGGATATCACTAAAACCATCGCCATTTACATCACCGGCACCGGCAACTGAATGACCAAAAGAAGCATCTGCCTGGTTGGCTTCCAGCATCGTTGGCGAAGCTGTAACAAGACCGGTAGCAGATCCATAATAAATCAATGCAACCCCTTCGCCGGTTTGTCCGTTTGAATACCCCCAGGCACCAATGACTACATCACTAAAACCATCGCTATTCAAATCTCCGGCACAAGCCACACTACAGCCCATTCGTGCATTCGCGTTATTACTCTCTATTATCTGTACAGCTGTTGCTGAAATACCTGATGCTGATCCGTAGTAGACAAATACCGCACCTTCCATTTCCTGAAGGTTTGCATAATCCTGACCGCCTGCGATAATATCACTATAGCCATCTCCATTAATATCGCCGGCAGTTGACACGGAATAAGCTTGAGTGCCGATAGCCCTGAAAGCTGGTGCCGTCCACTTGATCCCCGTTGGTGACCCATTGTATATATGGAAGGTTTTGTTATTCCATGCGCTGGCTATCACATCGCTGTAGCCATCTCCATTCACATCTCCTGCGCTGGAAACGGAGAAACCAAGACGGCCCCCATTCACGGGGCCAAAGCCACCTGGATTAGCAGCGACAATGGTATTAGAACCTCCGTAACAGATAAATGCCGCACCTCCCAGGCTTTGCATTCCCGACCAGTTTACAGCGCCAACGACCGCCTCCGGAATTCCATCACCGTTAATATCTTTCACCCCAGCTACCGATGAACCAAATTGTGCCCCCGGCTGGTCGCCTTGATTCATAGACATCGCGTTTCCGGATACATCCGTCACACCACTATAAATAAAGACTGCACCCTCCTTATTTTCTCCCGCTGAGTAAAAAGGTGATCCTGCGATCACATCGCTGTTGCCATCGCCATTCACATCTCCTATGCCATCGACATCCCATCCAAACAATGCCTTCCCCTGTGTACCTGTTATCTCAAAGCCTCCACTATTGGCAAGGCCCGAAGAAGACCCGGGATGCGCCCGGATCTTCCCGGTAGAATCGTTGAAAAACGGAGCGCCGATAATAACATCATCATATCCATCATTATTAATATCTCCTGCGGGTCTCACAACATATCCCTCCATCCCGCCGGGCTGGCTGCCGCCAAATAAATTACCCACAGGCTGAATGCCGCTTGCCGATCCTTTTTGTGCAAAATATCCACCTTGCTTATTCGTACCTGAATGGGGAATTCCGACTACAATATCTGCATAGCCATCGTTATTAATATCGCCAGCTCCGCATACCGACCAGCCATACCGTGCGCCGGCAGCATTATATGGCGTTATGTTATGCTGCACGGGCTGTGTAGCGCTTCCCAGTAGTATCACAACTGCGCCTGCCTCTGCCAGCGTGTTGCTGAAAAAGGGTGCACCAATGATGAGATCATCAAATCCATCATTGTTGATATCCCCTGCTCCGCTGACAGACCAGCCAAATCTGGCATTGGCGTATCCCAGCGACATCGTCACAGAGTTGGTGGCAATACCGCTATAACTTCCATAATACAATGTAACGCTTCCCTCATCCACTTTTGAAAGGTCCCTGTAGGGTGCTCCAACCATCACATCATCGTACCCATCATTGTTTACATCGCCGGCGCCGGCCACAGAATAACCAAAGCTGGCATTCGCCTGGTTCTCTTCAAGTTTGATAGCAGCAGATAAGTTTGTATTGATTCCCTGTGATGATCCCAGGAATAGAAAAGCCACCCCTTCATCCACCTCGCCATTATCATAGGCAGGCGCTCCTACAATCACATCGCTAAAGCCATCACCATTGATATCGCCGGCATCAGCCACAGCGTATCCAAACCGGGCGCTGGCCTGACCGCTGTATATTCCAGTTGAAGGAGCGGTACTTATGGGATCAATTGTAACAGGATAAGTTGCGCCCTCCGTTTTTATGCAGATGCTATAGCCGGCGTCGCGTTGCTCAAACCTGGCCACCAATTCTGTACCGTTTGCATCCCAGGCCTTTAATCCATCATAATTTAAAACAGCTCCCTCTTCCGGGTGAACAAACCTGAGGCACGAACCACTGAATTCCGGTTTCAATTCTGTTACAACGGTAAAATATACTTCCAGGTTATTACTATCCTGCAACGGCTTGTGCACGATAAAATTCTGCCGCATCCCTTCTTCACTGTTCAAATATTGTACAACGATGTTATCTGTTATATACTCCGCCATGTTCTCTTCCACTTCCCAAACGCCGGCACCTATTTGCTTTTTATCAACCCGGAAACCGATCTCCCAGTCAGCAATTGTTGTATGTTCTATTTCATCTGGTCTTTTTAACGGATCGGGGTTACCAATGGCGGGTTCGGTGGTTCGTGGCGATACACTGAAACCATTTTCATCATACACAAAGCGCAGGTTATATTTCCTGTTGGGTGAGCTGTATTTTCCTGTACTGTCATTTTTCACCAGGTGATACTCTGCCTTTTCAATGGCTTTCATTGCAGCATCATATTGGTCACCGCGATTCAGGCTATCGGAAGATATTTGCATCTTCGCGGGGCTAATCTGCAGGCTTCTTCCTTCAGGTATTTCTGAAAGAACCAGTTGTTCAGAGGCCGTTCCGGATGCGTTCTTGTTATTCGTACGAACTTCTTGTACCACAATTCCTGTAACAACCACAAAAATCAAAACCAGGATGCTTATTTTATTTTTACCGGATACTAGTGAGGCCAGGTTGTGGTACATGTGTTTCATGTGTTTTTTTTTAGCAGTAATAAATTTGTTGGTTAGAAAAGGTTCATGGCTGGTATAGCATACAGCCAGTTTTTTTATGCCGTAAAGTTCCTTAGCTGTTTTACGGTCTGCATTAGAACGAGTTCTATGCCGGTATAGAGAAAGTTCTACTGCCGGGAAAAGTTATCCTGGATTTCCAGCCTTTTCGGTATTATCAATTGCCTGTTGATTACCAGGTATCCTAACTGATCTTACAATGGAAAAAGCAACCGGCATGCATGGGCGGACCCGTGTGTCCCCCATGCAACTGGTGAATGTTGAGAATTAAAAAACAAATTGCTGGCATGTTCAAATTCATGGGGCGGACACATAGGTCCGCCCCTACAATTCACATCATTTCTAAACAAATATTCCGGTATGCCACAAAACCCAAAATAGCGACCCTATGAAAAACCAATCCCCGGGTAGGGGCGGACCTATGTGTCCGCAAATGCATTTGATAAATGTTGCGAATCAAAAACAACAAAAAAAAATGCCCCGATAAGAATACCGGGGCCTATACCTATTCTATAAAAACCTAAACCTGAAATTTTGACTTTTTCGCTTTAGTTATGAAAACGGGTTCTTGAAAAATGGGCATCCGCATAAATGTCCCTTCCTGGTTCATGACAGTTACATGCACCTGTTCTACTCCTTTACAAATTTTGTAGTGTACACCACCTTGTTACTATTCACTACCTGCAGCAGGTATAAACCAGCGGGTAACTGTTGGGTATTGACAACATTAAACGACTGCTGCGTGACAATGCTGCTTACCAGTTTGCCATTGGCATCAGTAATACGAACCTGCGACTTGCCCATGTTAGCAGGCAATACAACACTAAGATTGGCATGAACCGGGTTGGGATAGCTTACGATATTACCGCCACCATTGCAATGGCTGTTTACTGTTACTGTTTTGCTATAGCTAAACCGCCCGTCGGTATCTACCTGTTTCACCCGGTAATAATTGTTCCCTGTTACAGGACTGCTATGAACATACCTGTATTGGTTGGCACCGTTGTTTCCCTGGTTGCCAGGCAGGGCGATGGTTTTCCATGTGGTAATGCCATTGACAGAATGTTCTATTTCAAAATGTTTGTTATTATGTTGTGTGAGATATCCAAAACTGAGATATACATTACAGTTCTTTTCCATGGCTGTTAGTTCACTAAATGTTACCGGAAGAGATGCGTCTCCGCAGGTGGTTCCACCGTTATCATAGTTACCGGCAAACTGTTCTGTATTTCCCTGTACCGGGATCGTGGTGGCATAATCGCCCTGTGGGATGACCGGGTCGCCAGCCTGCCAAAGCCTGATACCTGGTACACAACCCTGGGCAAGGGTAAAGGTAAAAAGCTGGTATTCTTTGCCCCCCACTAAAGATAAATCTTCTTCATAACGGCCACCATTGCCATTGTCGAAGGATAGATAATAACCTTTCGGGCTGAGATCCGATGCTGTCAGGCTCCAGGGAGATGCCATTTCAAAATCTCCCGAAAAATTGCGCGGATATCCTGAGGTTGTGGTTAAAATATCGGCCGCTGTTAGCTGCGGTATACCCAGTGGAAGTACTACAGTGATCGTGGAAGCCAGTGTATAGGAAACAGGTAACCGACTTTGTGTTGGACGGCCATATATTTCGTAACTTTTTGTGATACTGTTGTATCGGATGCTTGTTTGCCAAAGCGTACCTGCTGCCTGCGCAATCGACCCGCTGGTAAAGCAAACAACCAGGGCAAGGCCAGCTATCATTCTTAATAGCATATTTTTCATAGGTTGTTTTTTTAAACCCGCCGGCAGACAGATGCTATGCCAGCAGGTAATGAAAGAGATGGGTTATTTTGTTTATTGGATGTTATGGCAACTGTTCCAAAAACAAATCGTAATTGATATTTAATGTAGCATTGAGCAGGTAACCCAGCACCAGGCTTTGCAGGATGGTGCGGTCGTTGCCGCCGCCCTGGTATTTTACCTTGCTGTCCATATTAATATCTCCTCCATAGTAGCCAAAGCCCAGGTCGTAATTAATATTCAAATTAGTGTTGGCCGGGTAGTTTACCACATCGGATTGTATCAGTGTACGGTCGTTGGTGCCGCCCTGGTATTTTACCTTATTATCTGCATTCGCGTTGCCAGCCCAAAGGGCCTTTAAAGTGACATTTGTAACTGTATTAGTTACAGTGGCCATCTCCAGTCCATCGTACTGTGGCGTGGCCGGGTTATGCCATACCTGTGCATCTGTCATGGTAGTAAAGTCCACCACATTAACACAACCAAAATTGGCAGCGGGCACAGCAGCAGCCGTCATAACGCCAAGGTGGTTACGGTGACGGATAGCTACATAAAAAGCATCATTCAACAGGTTCGGAAAACGGACGCAACTGCTTCCATCTACGTCTACTACAGTACCATCTCTCTGTACAATAGCGGAGCGTGTACCCAATACAATCGCAGGATTGCTCTTGCTGCGGAGTTCAATAAATATCCAGTCTACTGCAGATGCATTGCCGTTGCCGGCGAACATCGTGGCCGGGTTAGCAATAGTTTGAAGTTCAGTACTTGTGCCATCTCCTACAGCTGTAAAACTGCCGGTATAATTTGCATCATGGGTATAAGGATCGGTAAGCGGTATATAATTAGTAGTGTTGAACGGACTGACGCGAAGGTTATCACGCATGATACTTTCTTCGCCGGTAGCATTTCCTAAAATCGCACCTTGTAAAAGCACTTTTACTTTAAGGGTAATATATCCAACAAGACCAAAGTTTTGTGAACATGCGATCTGCGAACTTTGGGTCATGGAAGCAACCAGGTAGCCTGTAGGATGGGGTGCAGGTGTGGTAAGGGTATAACCTGCAGCAAGCGGCTGACCTAATTGTACAATGTATTTTGCAGGGAATATATAACCATAACCAATTTGTACATTGTCAAACCGCACCTCATCATCAGCGCCCATACCTGTACTTCCGGAAGACACAAACCGGATGACTGTGGTAGTCGACATATAAGCGGAGATATCATAAACAGGCGATATGCCATTTTGGTTACCGTCCGTACCCGTATGTGTAAATAATGTCACCCAGTTAGTAGTTCCGTCTACCGATATCTGCACCTGTACGAAATCACCCGGATCATTATCTAAACCGCTTTCAACGTAGCTGTACTGGAAGCTGCCTGTGCTTCCCACAAGCATAGGAATCACGCGGGAAGCCCCTGTAACTGTGGCATTACCAGCACCAGAGATCGTCAATGCATTATTTTCCACAACTATATTATTGGTGTTAAATCCATTGGACTCACCGATTTCCAACCATTGATTGATCCAGTTGCCTGTACCATTTGTGCCGGCTCCCGAACCATTTGTATTAAACTGGTCTAAATATGTTCCGGAGAACCCCGTTTGAGGAACGTTAAATGTATATGCACCTACATTACTGGTTGTTGTTGTTTGGAAAGCAGCAGTGCCTTCTGCGCCATCCATTAGATTATTATTATTTGCGTCCACGTATAAATTAACCTGTTGCAATGCCAATCCTACCTCTCCCGGGGTAAGGGAAGCGCTATTATTAGCATCATTAAATACAATACCACCAATGGTATAATTACCAGGAACTACAGCGCATGCGATCGTAATCACCACTATTGATGAATCACAAAGACCCGGGTCTTCGGCACTACACACCCGGTACTGGAAGAAATCCGTTCCACTAAACCCGGGGTTTGGCGTGTACTGAATCGTTCCGTTGGCATTTACCGCAACGGTTCCATTTGCCGGGTTGATATACCCTGCCAAACCAGTTACAACAGTTGTTGAATCAGGTGTACCAATAATATCATTAGCTAGCACCGGGATAGTAACTGGCACATCTATGGGAGTGGTTACGTAATCATTAGAAGTAACCAGGTTCGTTGTAACCAATAAGTTTTGATTTTTGACACATGTACCATAGCCGGTGGCAGGAATAATCTTTGTATTGGCCGAACTAAAAGCAGAAGCAGTATAAGGATTGCCTGGAACGGCAGGATTTACCTTAACGATATAGCATGACGGGCCGTATGATATTTCGACGCCATCTATAAAAAAGACCTCGGTGGAACCAAATGTACTGCTGCCATTTACAGCAAATCCGATCGTATTGACACCATTTGGGAGAAAACCTGATAGCGGAAGCGATACGGAAGTATAATTTGGATCGGTACCATTGAGCCCCCCATTATTGATCGTGTAAATGGTATTCCCGTTTAATGTAACCAGCAAGCCCTCACTGCCATTATTAAATCCTTGTCTCCTGAACCTGAATTGTAGCAGCGCGGAACTGCCACCAACGAATTGGAGTGACCTGGATATGGCATAAGTTGTTGTTGAGGCATTGCCCTGGAACTGTAAAGCCAGGCTGGTAGTACTGCCTGAAGGATCGGCCCCGAGCGTTACCTGGCCTGCTGCAGGATCCGTCGTTTCACCGGTTTCTGTCCAGCTTGTGGTCCAATTAATATTACCATTATTATTGGTATAAGCTACGGCAGCAAATTCATCTGCGGCCTTTTTACCAGTAGTGGTAAATGAATAGTTACCAAGAAAATCAGAAAATGTTGTCTGGGAAACGGCCTCGGCGCCATTAACGGTCCCGCTGCAATCTGCATCTACGTACAGTTCAACTTTTACAGGGGTACGGGGAGCCGGGTCGGTAGGGTCAGTGATTCCGTTAGGCGTTGTTAGATCTACAGTCACCTTGCCCGAGATAACGGTTTGGGTGCTTCCGGCCGAACAGTCGGTCACGGTAATAATAACCGTAGCGACATCGCAGGTAGACGGGTAATCTAATAAGCATACATTATACACCAAAGTATCTTTACCAGTAAACCCGGTATTGGGCGTATAGGTAAGGCTTCCGCCGGGATTTACCACTACCGTTCCATTTTTGGGTTGTTCTGTAATAGTAACCGATGACGGGTTAATGGTCCCTAAAAACGCAGCATCATTTGATAAAACCGCAATATTTACAGGGGTAGCAAGTGGCGTCGATGCAAAATCATCACCTGCAAATATGCTCTGGCTTAAACATTTTGGCGTAAGCACATAGCCAATATCCTGCCCGGGGCTACTGCCCGGGGTGGCATTTCCGGGTGTTCTTTCCGGATCCTGCCCCCAAACGCCAGCAAATTTTACCCCATTTTCAGTGAATACGGCCATGCCGCTATTGTCACCACCGGGATTGACAATTCTATACGAGCTTAAAGTAGTTGCAGGCACAGCTAAATCGTAGGGGAGGCCCAGGACAGGTGAATTGCCCAACAAACCTGTTCCGGAAATGTTACCATCATACTTTACATAAAATGTAGTGGCACCAACGGGTGTTACCCAAACAGGCGTATAGTTGTAAGCGGGTGAGACCGGGTTGCCACCTGGTGCCCAGGCTGTTGATACAAAATTACCCAATCGTTCCTCAGGAATCATATTAAACGCCCAATCAAAATTTGATCCGGCCAAATCCGCATCCTGGATAGATATAGCAGTAAAAGACTGGCCACCCGTACTGGCAAATTTATAGCCACTGGCAGCAGCAAGGGTATAACCAGTATAACCCTTTGCTGGTATATTAAGTGTACCCTGCGACCCGGCATTGGTGGTGATAGCTACTGTTACCGGTGTGTTTAAGGTATTGGTAAAATACACCTTTACCGGCGCGGTAGCAGGTGAAGTCGTTTGCGTATTATACACCGGGGTATAATAGGTATTTCCATAATATTCTGCCGGAAGCAGGGAGATATTCCTGGTGCCATAAGTGTCGATCCCTCCAAAAACAAGGTCAACACCTACCGGCTTATCGGCGAAAATCATTCCACCACTTTTAATATCATTCGCCTGGTTGATATCGCCGAATGCACCCGGTGTACTTGCCGTGCCGTCATAAAACCAAACTTCACCTTCGTTCAGTGTTTTTGACTGGTCGATCGTACCATCCGCATCGTAGTCTAACTGAACCTGGGTATTGTTCTGAGAGGCCCTCACAAACATTGAAGTATATCTAAATGCGTCAATATCTGAAATGTTTTCACCAAATGGAATCGTGAAGCTCTTTCCAAAACGGGCTATATCCACTACGGTCGACTTCACGCTTTGCACGTCGAACATGAAGATAGGGCCGTTATTAAAGCGGCCACCCTCTCCTTTTGCAACAGCTATCTCAATATCGGCTGTTGAATATATTTTATCTCTTCCATCATAATAGAAATCACCAGCACTGGAAGCATTATCCGCAGCACGAAAAGGGACCAGGTTATCTATTAAAATAAAACCACCTGCCGGTATAATGTCGGTAGCATAACCTGGTGCAATACCGTTTGATGTATTGCCATCTCCCCAAACCTGTGTGGTGGATTGGTTTGGCACCTGGATATTAGATTCATATCCATCTTCCCATTGATCATAGTAAATAACTTCCCCGGGATAACTTACCTTAATACTTAGAATACTACGTGCATTGGCAAATGCAATGCTTCCTAAGGGGTTACCTCCGGCACTTAAAAGCGCTTTCTTTAACTGGCCATTCGATTCAGGAAAAGGAAGGTAAAAAGTCTTTGGCACCTTTGAATCTGCACATATATCATTTACGGATGCTGTAACCGATATCGTAACGGTAGCATTGGAACAAATACCAGGCGAATTAATGCTGCAAACCCGGTAGGTAAATACATCGGTGTACGTAGTATTACCACTTGGTATATAGGTTATTTTTCCATTGGCAATAACGGTTGTTCCCGACGTGGGTGGTGAAAAGATGGTAATACCAAATGGATTTTTATCACAAAGGTCATTTGCCAATACATCAACTTCAACCGGTGCACCGGCAATGGTCGCAGCCACATCCGGCACCGCAGTCACTACCGTAGTAGAAACGATATGTGTTGCCGGACTTGAAGCACAGCCCGCCGGAGCTGCGATAATAACAGAATTGCCTGCCCAGGCCGCATTATACGTAACAGTTCCTGTATTTACATCAATAACACCTGCCTGCCCGGGCCCGGTTCCACTGGGAGTAAGCGAATAAATAACCGTGGCGTTTGCTACACTTGCAGGATAGCCAACGATGGCAGCGCCCGCACACCGACTGGAACTGGAGCCTGACGCAAATACCGGCCTGCCAATCGTGTTGGTCGTAAACATAGCTGTCTGTAAAGGTCCACAGCCTGTGGCAGTTGCTGTGATCGTGGAAGTGCCTGACCAGTTTGCGGCATAGGTGACGACGCCAGACGCTGCATTAATGGAATTGCCCGGATACGCCAGTGTGACAGCATCTAAACTGTACGCAACTGAACCTGAACTGGTAGCTGTATAAGTAACCGTGCCCGCAGCCCGGCAACGGGTATTGGAAGCAGGAGCAGTAAAAACGGGTGTCGTAACAGGCGTACAGGCTGTAACCGTTAATGGCTGAACGGCCGTTACCGTTCCCTCCGTGCCTTCACGGGCAGTAGCTGGGATAGATACCGAACCTGGTGATCCTGAAACGGTCCAGGCATATTGATAGGTTTTGGTACATCCGGATGTAGCAACAGATGTAGCTTCTACATTTCCGGTACCGGGAATATTAATACTCAAACCCGTAATATCATCAAACCCAAAGGGATCGGATACAACGACCCTTGGATAAACGGTTGTGCCAATGGGAACCGCTGTGTTAATCATATTACCGCCGGCCGGTGCATCATATACCGCATAGCTGGAGATGGTTATTGCAGAAGCTGCAGTAACCGGCAAATTGACCCTCGAAGGTTTGGTGTCGCTATCATATAATATAGCAAAGGAAACCCCCGGGGGATATGTTGCAATTGATATGTCGAGTGTAATGGCCTGCCCTGCCGGAATGGTAATCGCAGAAGGACCGGTGACACCGGTCCAGGTTAATTTGCCACCACCAGCTGAACTGTAATTAGCTGGAAATAAAGAAATGCTCGTGGCGCCCCATTTCAAAACTGCATTCATAAAATAGTTAGAACCATTGGTGAGAGATCCTGTTAGAATATTTATAAATGTTTCAACGGTGATCGTTCCGTTGGCAGCGAGGGTGAGCGCCGAGCATAATGGCGTACCCATTGTAAAACTCGTAGTTGGTATCTGCACCGTATTACCAGAAACAACTACCTCACCAATAGTTGTGCTGGTGGCAGTGGTATTATCTACGGGATTGGCCGGGTTAGAGCGGTCAAGCCCCTGGGAGGGATGAGACAAATACAACGTCTTTGTAACAGTTTGAGAAAACCCTTCAGCGGCATTTAATAAACAAAAGGCTGTTATAAGAATACAAACTTTTGCAAAAACCCCTTTTGTACGGGGATGGTAAAACGAAGACATGTTCAATTTTTTTAGGTTCAAAAAATATATAGACCAGGTAAGATGATAACACAAGTGCAGCGCCGGCGTGATGCAGACTATTAGAAAAATCCGGTTAAGACCATCACGTTCAAAGCGATATTTCATGGTGTCCTCAACAATTTATCATAGCAGGATTTCAGGCATTCGCCTGGCTAACCCTTATTTGAAAAAAGTATTGTAGCAGTGCACTTTCACGTTTTATTTTTAGGGTAACAGATCGGATGACTGAAAAGGCATTGTCGCTCATGTTGTGACCAGCCATTTTCAGGGTGTAAAATTGAATGGCTATTTTGCGGGCAGTGATAGAATTAGTTCTACGGCGGTATAGAAAAAGTACTACCGCTTTGGATGAGTCACCCAGGGTTCAATTTTCTTCGAAAACCAGGCCGTTCCAAAACTTTTGAACGGTAATACTTCCATTATTTCTGTATTGGTAAAAACTAAAAGGTGATATGTTTATAAACAGGGCGCGGCTTTCGCACTATCGATAATAACGGAGCCAGTTGGGGAAAAGCTGGCTGAATATGTTATTAATAAAGTGAAATCAGTAGTTTGGTCAGCGGCCTGGCAGTTTTCCTGTTTTATAATTCTGGCCTGGCATGCTCTGTCTTCTGCATTTCGCCAACACCATCCATAGCCCTTTTACAGCAAATTTTTTTGAGATCAAATGCAAAATATCGCGTGTTTACAACGAGTAAATATGGTGTAAATACGCAATAAATCTGCGGCCAATACTGCGGCCCGAATTATTGTGCTATCCCAATTTGCAGCCAATATTCATCAGAAAAACCCACCCTTTGAAAAAAGACCGTTTAGATCCCCTCGTGTACACTCAGATTCACCCTTGTGCCGGCAACACTGAGGCTGGCAGATATCCAAAAAGAAAACGAGGGCATAGTACCAAAATAAGGTCTGACCCTGATATTCCCGGACCCTGACAAGGAAGTCGTAATGGAATAACTACCTACAGGATTTATTCAAAAAACCGTCAACTTTTTCCAGGACGAGGCATCTGTGAGCAAGAAGGTTGTGAGCAAAAATTCTGCTCACGAAAAACCTGCTCACAACGCGGCGAGCAGTTCAGCGGTGAGCAAATTTCCTGCTCACGCAGAACCCGCTCACATACTCCGTACACAACTTTTACCACCTGGCCGCTTTAAAAAAGCCTGGAGCATGCAAGAACAAATTAAATCGATTCGAAAATTACTGGGTCTTAGTGGAAGACAATTGGCAAAGGTGCTAGCCTGCAGTTATAGCCAGATAGCAATGGCAGAATCCGGGAAACGAGATCTTCCCAGCCCGGTTGTTGCTGCATGCGATACCCTTCACCGGTATCTGCTGGTAGAACAGCAACAGGCGCAACCGGTAAAAGCCATCGTCGCTCCGGGCGACCCAAACTGGCTGAGGCAGTGGCTACGCGACGCAAGAAATGACTTGAATGGGGCAGAATTAAAAATAGCAAATATTGACGATGCGATTGGATTAATACAAAAACAATTGACATCGGCCGGCTTATTACAACAATATATTCATACGGACCCCGACAGTCTGGAGGCATTAGAGATCAGCTTTATGGCACGGAAAGCAACAACGGAACTGAACAGGCTGGCATCCAAAAAATACCCGCTGGCATTAAAGATTGAAGGACTACGGGCACAAATCGCGCTTGCTGAAACATGGGAATCCGATATGCAGGCACCCGGTTGCAAGGACGAAGCAATCAACTAAAGAATGCGCCGTATTAGTGGAATTGGTTCACAAACCCCAGTTCCACCCATATACTATGGCATTCTCATTAAGCCTCATCACGCAGCAAAGCGAAGCAGACAACCTGGTAAAAATGGCGCAACGCGACAAGCGCACCATTGTCAACCGCAGGGAATCACTGCTGATCCGCACCGAAACCGGTGCTGAAGACACGGCACAACTGGCAGCCGATCTCAATTCTGCAAAAGCCCAGTTGACAGCCTGTATTGCCAACCTGGCCGTATTACCGGAAGGAGCGGCTAAAGAAGCAGAAACCACTAAAAAGATGGAGTTGGAATTACGAGTGCGCAGGCTAAGTTTATCCGGCACTACCCGTGGCGCGGAGGCTATCCTGGAACAGGAGTATGATGCCGACCTGATGGATAAACAGGTGGCCGGAATCGATGCATTTATTGTAGCTCTGGAGGCCCATAAAGCAACACTGGTTTAGGTATCCATTGCTTGCGCAACCGGTACCCCGGCACGAATCGCCGGGGTACATTTTAGTCATTTTGAATCTACTCCCTGTTGGTTCGGGGATCCCCCCGGACCTATAATATGGCAGCGTCCGCTGCATAGTAAATGGGGATATGAAAACACCGCCTCTACTGACTACTTCTTTGAACTCCCGACATGATTACATAACGATACTAACAACTATTATTTTTATGGCGATGCAAAAACCACCAGGAAGGAAAAGGCCCATGCGAAAAGCGGGATACTATATTATTAAGCACGAACCTTTCTGGACGATCGGCCTGGCTTTATCAGGTGCGTTATTTATGGCCGGTGTGTACTATGGCAATACAAAATTTGACAAGAACCTGATTGATTTAACCAATGCTAACCGGAAATTAGAACGTAGGGCTAAATACGACCAGGCACTGATTCAGTATATACGCCGCAATTCGGATTCAGCACTTGATATCCTGGCGCATATGCCGTACGCTAAAATGAAGCTGGATACCCAATCCTGGCGAAAGGTTCAAACCACAATAGAAAATGCAGGGGCTACCCTCAATTTAAACAAGTAGAGACGTTGTACTGCAACGTCTCCATCCGCCCCGATAAAATATTTGTGGTCCAAAACGTTTTTGATCGGTTATGATTTAGACGTTGCAGTGCAACGTCTCTACTACAAACCATTAAATTTTCTGTGATCCAACCCATTTCTAATGGGTTATGATTCAGACGTTGCAGAGCAATGTTTCTACAACAAACCGATAAAAAAATTGTGATCCATAACATTCTTGATCGGTTACGATTTCACGGTTGCACTGCAACGCCTCAACATCAAACCAGTAAAATATTTTCGGTCCGCCTCCGCTTCTTGTAAACTAATGAAAGGATTATTTTTAAACCTGTCAACTTATTGCAGGACGAGTCAATATTTTATCAAAAGCCAAAGTCAAATGCTGTGTCAACTACCCGCTTTAATGTACCAGGTTGCCCGCAGTGCCACATATTATGTTTGATGTTCCAGGAAATGGTTTCCTCTTTTGTATTTACAAACGGGTGTTGCTTCATTCCGTCACGACTCTTCCCTCCTAACCTTTGTTAGCTTCTCAGGCGAGTCTCAGCCCTGGCCCTGTGTGTGGGCTGCTGGACTCGCCGATTTTTCGCGGACCGCCAAATCTGGTTTTATATCGCCTGCCGATCTTAATTTAGGTAGGGTGCGTATACATAACTCACCTTCTTACAATTAAACATCCGCACCCTGCCCATTGCATTTGTTGAACCAGTTTAGCTTCTCAGGCGAGTCTCAGCCCTGGCCCTGTGTGTGGGCTGCTGGACCGCCGATTTTCGCGGACCGCCAAATCTGGTTTTATATCGCCTGCCGATCTTAATTTAGGTCGGGTGCGTATACATACCTCACCTGCTTACAATTAAACATCCGCACCCT
>JAZKFT010000001.1:0-310170 GCA_040386335.1 Bacteroidota bacterium | reverse complement strand
TAGAGACGCAATGCATTGCGTCTCTACGGGGTAACACCCTACATCCCAATCATAAATCCGAAATCATACCTGTTCACACAGCATGGCAAAAAAATACCATTGGCATAAAATCGCCGAAACAAAAGACGAATTGGCTGTGCAGGAAAAAAACGCCATTTCTATCGAAGCCGGCGGAAAAAAAATGTGCCTGGCCAAATACAATGATCAATTATTCGCCTGTGCCCATAAATGCCCCCATGCAGGCGGCTTGCTCGAAGAAGGCTGGGTAGATTCCATGGGAAATATAGTATGCCCCCTGCACCGCTATAAGTTCAGCCTGGAAAAAGGAAGAAACGTAAGTGGGGAAGGATACCATTTAAAAACCTACCCTATCGAGGAGCGGCCAGATGGCATTTATGTGGGCATCGAAACCGGTGGTTTTTTTAATTGGTAAAAAAAGTTTTGGCTGAAAACTTTATACGGCTATTTTTGCTGCCCAAACTACAAAAACTAGTACGGAAATATTCCTCCTTAGCTCAGTTGGTTAGAGCATCTGACTGTTAATCAGAGGGTCTCTGGTTCAAGTCCAGAAGGGGGAGCAACCACTGAAAAGGGTTTCAAGAAATTGGAACCCTTTTTTATTTTATTTCCCCCTACTTCGCCAACACCGTCCGTATCACCGTAATCGCCGGGGCAAAAAAATACCCGCCACCTGTAGGCGTCACCCATTCTTCGTTGAAACTAATTCTTATCGGCCCGCTCGTTGTGGGGAAATCAATAAATCGTTTGCGGTCTGCGGCTCCGCCGTTTTGGCCAATGATGGGGTCATGACCGCCCATATTGGGTTGTACCGGGATATTGCTCCATCGGCGTTGCACAAATTCAAACTGGTCTTCTATGCTGCTGCCATAGCTGATAAACATCAGGCCCCGTTCCTGTTCCAGCAGGTCTTTTGAGGGATTTTTGACTCCGATGACCGGTGCGCCAAATGGAATGCCACGGCGGAGAAACATCCGGATCAGGTTGTCGGAAGGTTTTCCCAGATCTGTGGCGCTGTCGCGGGGGTTTACTTTGCGGATATGGGCAAAATGAGGACATACCGTGGCCAGGAAATCAGCCATACCGGGCGGAAAGTTATCGCCGGCATAACCGGGAATCGGCTGAAGTTCTGATGGGCGGGTGGCATCGTCAAAAATGAAATGGTTATTGGCAAAGCTGTCTTCGCCCAGAGCGGGGTTGTCGGCACCGGGCTCGCGTATGATGGGGGCGCCGCTTGGCCATCTGCCGATCAGCATGGCAGCTACTTTATCTGCAGTTAATCCAACCTGTGATGCTGCAGCCGCCACAAAAGTCCAGAATGCAGTGACATCCTGTTGCAGTCTTCTCACTACGAGGTAAGAACCCTTTGCCGCCCAGGAAGGGAAATTAGCAGCAGGGGGAGCAGGATGATACAGGTGCTCCGTATTTTGGCGTTGTTCACCCAACAAAAATTGACCCGGCCAGGCCATCAGCTGCCCGGGTTTTCCAAAATAAAATCTTCTTGAATCAGTATTGGCATAATAGCGAGGTGTAATATAGTCGCCGGGTGCAGTGGACAGTTTGCCCCTGATACCGGGTTGCGACACGCCATCCTTAAAACCAAAATGTTCATGCCCGCGATAATCGCCGGGCAAGGTTTGGCCCCGTTGCTCAAAAACGCGGGTCATGCCGGCACTGGCAGCTTTTTTATTGACGAAGTCACAGGTTTCATCAAGCAGGGCAATGCTGTCGGATGCTACAGTAATGATGATTTCCGCTTCATTTTCCGGACCTCCTACTACCCAGCGTGATGAATGACCTTTATGCGTTTTATCCACCGGGTCGCCCAGGTAAGCGGATCGCTGCGCCAGCCCCTGCCTGAAACTTTGGTCGCCAAAAGAATCAGCCGACTGTTTGCTATCGAGCAGCGAAATGGCGCGGTGCGAAAAGGCGATATTGATCCAGGTTGAGCAAAGCATCGTAATCGGCTCCCCCACCCTGAGTTTAAGCGATCGAAACAGGCGCCGGAAGGCTAACACTTCTTCCATCGAAGCGAGGTAGGGAACGATCCAGTTTAAAAATTCCTTGCAGGCTTTGGTGTCACCAATGGTATAAAACAAAAAGTGCTGATGATCCTTGTTGAAACCGGGGATAATATTTCCCTGGATATCGTCCTGGTCGGCGGAACTGTACACCGGTTCGGGGTCTGAACCCGGTACGTCCTGCGGCACGGGTGGCGTGAGGATGGGGATCCTGATATTGGTGGATGCAGCCGCCGGAGCGAATCCAAAATCAGCGATCATCTTTTTAACTGCTTTCTTGTCGACGGCGATGGTTGAAATATCAACTTCTTTCATATCGTTGGATTTAGGCCTGGTATCGTGGATTATTTTTTATTGTTACCCATTGTTGTGGCAAAACTTACGGTGATGTGTTCGGCCAACTGGCCCCCATACTCGATCTTTCGACCCCCGATTTTCAGGTCGCCCACTACAAACCCCAGCCCTGCAGGAACCTCGTATTCCAATCGCATCACCATTCCGGGAACACCTCTTACAATTTTCCAATAGTTCCCGGCCTGGCTGCCATCAGGATGGGTTATGCCTGCATTTTCCCAACCTGCGATATAGAGTCCTATCGGGTTCTTTATGGTTAACGCCAATCCCTTTCGAAGGAGCATGTGTACATCATATGAAATCCTTGGATCTGCAGACGTGGGCCTATCGTAAAGACCTGGCCTCGCTTCGTAATTATCCCGGAAAGGTGGCTCCGACTTCACCGCATCCCTGGCGAGCCCGATGGCGTCATCAAATGTATTTACCGGGTGGATATAGTGGACAATGCCGTCAGTGGTGTTCCATTTGTTGAATTTGTTGTACACACCCTTGTTATGTAAATCCGCTTCCACCACAGCTGGGCTGACCAATTTTCGATACAATTTTACCACAGCCGCCCGGTCCACCGCCCAGAGTTGTTGATAATAGTCGGCGGTTTCGGTTACAAAAGTCAGTTTGGTAATCTTGCCGTTTGCCCGATCCACTTTCCATTCAAAATATTCGATTTGTGGGTTGCGTTGCGTAATGTCTGCATCCGCAGCCGCAAAGGCAGCTATCCGGTCACCGTTGTTTGATCCATTCAGCATCAGTTCCCTTGAAAATCCCATCCAGACCAGCGCTTTCTCAGCGGTAGCCTTGAAATCGGTCTTTGTCGGATTGTAAAAAACACCACCTCCATCAGCTTTTAAAGTATTACCAACTATCTTAGAAATATAGGTGCTCCATTTATCATAGAAAGGAGAACTGGCAGGAACATCTTTTATAGCGGCAGGGGTGTCGAAACGTTTTAGCAATGGCATAGTGCTTCGTTTTTAATGAATATGGATTTGAACCGGGCGGGTTGTAATAACAGCAGCCAAATCAGTGCTCCCTCCCTAATTTTCCGGGATCTCAGGTAATCGTAAATATACAAAACGAAGCGGATTCGAAAAATCGCCGAAGGATCCGTATCGAAAAGTCCTATTTTTTATTCGGGCCTCCGAATCCACCCAATGCGGCCATTCCCCCGTAAATTTGCCGCATTATATTTTTTTATGAAGAAGTGGGGATTGATCGTTTTTTTAAGTTTCCTGGTGTTGACGGTTTTCGTAACGGCGGCAGCGGCACAATGTTCCATTTGTACCAAAACATCTATGCAACAAGGCGAGCAGGCCGGCAAAGGCATGAACGGTGGTATCGTGTACCTGATGATGATGCCATTGGCTATCATGGGGTTTCTAGGCTATCGCTGGTGGAAAAGGGAAAAGCAAATAGAGGAGTAACAGTAGATTTTCAGGGATCATTTTTCAAGAACCAGAACACGACATGACAGCAACAGCGTGCAAAGTATGCGGCAATACCAGCGGCAATACCGCCTATACCATAAAGGAAATGCAACTCGGCCTGCGGGAAAATTTTGAGTACCAGCGTTGCCGGAAATGTGGGCTGATGCAGCTGCAGGATTTGCCCGAAGATATGGGCCGCTATTACCCAAACGATCAGTATTATTCCTTTAACGCCGGCGATTCACCAGCCCCGGAAAGCGACTGGCTGCGGCGGGTAAAAGCCTCCTACTTGCTATACAACAGGAATAAATTACTGGGTAGCCTGTTGAGTATTGGCTACAACAAACCGGCTTATTACGACTGGATGCGCATACCGAATGTACAGTTGGGCGATGCCATACTGGATGTAGGTTGCGGCGGCGGCGAATTGTTATCCAGCCTGTACAAGATCGGCTTTACCAACCTCACTGGTATCGATCCCTTTATCAACAAAGACATACAAAGAGGACCGATAAACATTTACAAACAAAGCATTTACGGGCATACCGGCATGTACGACTACATCATGCTCAACCATGCTTTTGAACACATGGACGAACCCCTGAAAGTATTGCAGCGGCTCAACGAAATGCTGAACCCTGGAAAATACTTGCTGATTCGTACACCCGTAATGGGCATGTACAGCTGGAAAAATTACCACGAAAACTGGATGGATCTCGATGCGCCGAGGCATATCATTGTCCATTCACTGGAGAGCATCAAAATACTGGCCTCACAGGCCGGATTTGAGATACAACAAATTGCGTACGATGCCAACTATATGAGCCTGATTGGCAGCGATCAGTACAGCAGGGATATTGCACTCAACGATCCTAATTCTTATATGGTAGACAAGGAAGCTTCCAATTATTCAGTGGAAGATATCGACCGCTTTAAAGCCATTGGCGAAACCATTAACCGCAAAGAGCAGGCCGACCAGGCTGCGTTTTATTTGTACAAACCCTGAGAAACAAACGCTTCTTATCATTGAATTGAATCCCCGGTATCACATTACCCAGGCGACTCTTTACCTATATGGAAAACAACAACCCAAGTTCAAGGCCGCTTACCGGCGATCTCCGGAAAGAATTGGAGGAAATAACGAAACAGGCGGCTTTTAGCCCTTCATTCCTAAAAAAGAAATTGATACTCTGGGCTATCAGGACTGCCCTTACCGTATTGTTGTATTTTATGTTTTGGGATCATAGCTGGGTGAGATGGACTTTATTACTGACCATCCCTTTGAATCTCTGGGGTCTGCTTGCAATTGTGGCAAGGGGTTATCTTCTGAGGAAAAAGATAGAGCTCATGAAGCAGCAATTAGATGAGGCCGGCCGCATCACCGATAAATCGGGATCGGGTCTGCTGCCTTAGAAAAGTTAAGTCCAAATTTTTTCCACCGTTTGATTCTACCGGGCAAAAAAATCATTGAAAATTGTCTGCCCTGTAAGAATAAGAATGTCTCAGGCTTATATGCCCTTATATTCCTTCTATGGTTAACCAATAGAAACCGGGTGCTACATGGTACTTGCCATGCCCATTTTTTTTGATTTTATAATAGCATGGTTGGCTGATTGTTTTTATATTTAAAAGTCGTTCGCATAACCCCTTATCGCTATTACAATTCAAAAAAGATTCCATGCACAAACCCCAGATCAAAATCCTGTCCATTGACGGTGGTGGCATCAAAGGCATTATACCCTGTACCATACTAAAATATATTGAAGAGAAAACCGGCACCAGCATTTCCAGGCTTTTTCATTTAATAGCGGGCACATCTACGGGGGGCATTATAGCCGCCGGGCTTACCAAAGAAGAAGATGGCGGCAACGCATTTAAGGCATCCGACATGCTTCAACTCTATGCAGGCCATGGCAAAGACATTTTTTCTAAACGCCCCGCCGATCTCAAAAGCTGGCTCGATGCCGTGATTCAGGATGGCCTGTTCGACAGGTGCTACGATGTAAAGAATTTTGAAAAGCTGTTGCTGGAAAAGTTTGGCGACAGCCGGTTAAAAGATGGTCTCACAGATATACTGGTAACCACTTATGCACCCAGCAGTGAAAAACCTTTTTATTTTTCTTCCCGCATCGCCAAAGTGAAGGAAGAAGAAAACTTCCTGCTCCGGCAGGTAGCAAGATCCACCTCGGCGGCACCTACTTTTTTTGCCCCTGCCAAAGTAAAACTGGGCGAGGATGACCATGCATTTGTGGACGGGGGTGTATTTGCCAATAACCCTGCTGTGCTGGCCTACGGCGAAGCAAAAGAAATTTACAAAAACATACTCAAAACATCCGGCGCCAAAAGTGAGATCGCAAAACCATTTGCCCCCGAAGTTGCTGCCGATGATAACGACCTTCCGTTTTACATGCTTTCTATCGGCTGTGGACATCACCCCGCCGCAGTTGATTTTTCTGATGCTGAAAAATGGCGCACCAAAGACTGGATACAGCCCTTGCTCACGAATGTATTCATGCAAAGCGTTGCCGAAAGCACACATTATACCATGCAGTATTTAATGCCTCCATTTAAAGACGGCACCCCCCGATACCAGCGCCTGGATGATATAAAGCTGGATGCAGACACTTCCGCCATGGACGATGCTTCCCCGGAAAATATAGATGCCTTGTGCCAGATCGCCGACCGATATGTGGCGGATAACCAACAAACCCTAGACGCAATATGTACAACCCTCTTACAATAAGGTCGGCAGAGGCAGACGTACGGCCATTTGCAAAGGAAAATGCATATGCCATACTGGTGGGTGTGGGTAGCAGGCCCGATGATGTTGGGCCCATGCAGGTAACTGCCACCGATGCAGATACAGTTCGGAAAGCACTGGTAAAAGCCTTCGATCTTTTTGATGAAAAAAACGTAGCCACTTTAACAGATGGCGCCGCATCCACCAAAAACATCATTGATGAATTGGATAAACTCGCAGCCATCACCAAAAACAAAGCGGCTGATTTTGTGATCATTTATTTTTCAGGGCATGGCTATACCAGGGACGGGCAGTATTTTTTGATCACCAACGATGCTATAAAACCCAAAAATGAAGATGCGGGGTTGGAAATAACCGAACTGGCCAAAAAAATGAATGCCATCGCCGGTAGCGGGTTTTCAAAAAAACTGACTGACATTCAATGCAATAAAATGCTGGTATTGCTGGATTGCTGCCACTCAGGCGGCATTGCAAAGGATGCCGGCACTATACCGGTAGACAAAGAAAGTTTCAGGAATTTTCCAAACCGGATGATCCTTACCGCATGCGCCAAAGGCCAGGTGTCTTACCTCAGCAACCCGGTTAGCATTTTTACCTATGCATTAATAGAAGCATTAGGCGGAAAATTCCTGAATGGCACTGATAATACGGTCACTATTTTTTCGCTGGCCATGGATGTACGGGCAAGGGTTGCCCAGCTATCAAAGTTGGTGCTCGACGAAATCGCCACGCCGCAAACCCCTGAAATGGATGTGCTGTACGATACGCAAACATCTAACTTCCCCATTGCGAAGTACCCCAAAGGCGGCCCGCAGGAAATTCGCCTGCTCAAGGAAGAAATACAAGCGATCACCACACAGGATGGAAAAAAAGCTATCGATATTGAAGGTCTTGAAAAGCCGGCCTGGGATGAAGATTACCGTAAAGATTTTTTGTGGCTGGAACAGGGCATTTTTCAAACTGCATCGATCAACACAACCGGTAACAATAATACCACCGTTGTGAACCAACAGGCATTCCAGGCCGACAAGGTGGAGATACACAATTACGGTCCTGGCAGCCATGTTTTGCCGGGAGGTGAATATGACAAAATCGAAAAACTGAAGGGAAGGATATTGGAAATATTGGCAACCTGGAAAGATACCTTTAGCGACGACGAAGAGAAAATGCTCGAAGAAGATATCAATAATTGCAACAATCAAATTGATGAATTAATGAAAATAAAAGTACAGATACGATGAGCCAAACGATACCATTGAGGTTTAAGTTGGATAGTCTTACCAAAATCGGTTTCTCCACCGCAAGCCAGGATATGCTCTTGCAGGAGGAACTAAAACTGTACCTCGATGATGGCATAGAAATCAACCAGAATTTTTACGACGACCTTTTTAACGATACGGTTACCAATGGGCACAATCTTTTAAAATGCGGTGGCATATTTGAATTGGAAACCACGGTGGTAGAATCCATGGCGGTAGTGATAGGCAAGTTTTTGTTCCGGCTGCTTTTTACCAATGCCGCTGCATTCAGGGAGCGACTACACCAGGCTAAAAAAACCGAGAGCAAAATTGAGATCACGCTGGAATTCGACGTCAAGAATAAAGATTCGAAGTTACTTTCCCAACTTCCATGGGAACTGATGTACTGCCCCGATAGCCAGCCCGGTAGTGCAAATGCAGTTAATCAAAACGATGATGACATATCACCGGAAGGCTTTTTCCTTTCGAGGGAAGCAGTAGTATGCCGTGAGTATAAAAAATACGGGGCCGATACAAAGGGCAATCTCGGCAAGGTGACAGTGGCAGTTGCTTTTTTAACCAAGAATACCGACAACCTGTTGCGGTTTTATGACGAACTGAAGATCATTGCAAATGGCCTGAAAAAAGACAATATCCAGTTTGAATTCATTAACGAATGGAACGGCAACGGCTTTGAATTACTGACCAAGTCGCAGATGGATAAAATTTTTTTAAAGGACAAAAAATATGACGGCTCCGATAAGATCATCCACATTATTTGCGATGTGGATACCACGCAGTACAAAACGGGTGACTCCCGGGCATTTTACTTTAAAAAATATGGCGCTGAAATAGAAAATATCGCTTTTGAGGAGATCTACAGCTACCTGGAGAACTATTCGGTACTACCCGACACAGGTCTTAAACTACTGGTGCTACAGGCCTGGAAAGATAGCAGGAAATATGACTATGTTGGTTTCGAAGAATTTGCCAGCCAGGTCATCAAAAGGAACAAGGAGAACCAAACTGCCATAATTACCATGCCCTATGTATTAAAACAAGCGACCAGCAAACAAGAGATGAATCCTGTTTTCTTTGAAACCCTTTACACCGCCCTGGCTGCATCGGCCAGTATTACCGACGTGGTAAAAAAGGTAAGAAACCAGATCGTACCGCAGTACTCCTACGGGTTTCCTGTTTTTTATTATGCGGGTGGCGATCCTGTTTTGGTAAGCGACAAGCCAGTCGCCATGGCGCTTATTAACCAACCCGGCTTCTCAGATAAAAATGTGGGTCTGGATAATCAAAGAACAAGGGAGATAAAGCATTTGCTACGCTATGTTGGAAACGATCACCTGCTGAACCTGGAAAAAGAATTAAAGGCAAAATTGGCAGACCCGTCAAAGGAAATGCAGGAACAAAAGCCCAAAACAGAAATAAGGCTGCAGGCACTTGCTACAATAAAAAGAGAAAGGATGGAAGCAAAATAACGCACCAGTATGGATTATTTTTTAGAAAAATACAAACCCATCAAACAAGAAAACGAGCTTTTCTTCGAGCTTGCTATTGCTTTTTACCGAAACAGCAATTTTAATAAATCGCTGGAAATACTCTCTCAAATAAACGGGGACGAAACTGTATATCCTAAATCGGAACTGGCATACCTCAAAGCATTGATCCATAAAAACCTGATGCGGCCAAAAGAAGCATTGGCGGGTTTTATTGATGCTTTGACGGATAACGTCGATGAAAAACTGGTAGTGGCATGTGAAGCCGGAATTAAAGAACTGACTGCTGAATCTGATTCAGAAGAATTGTACCTGTTGTTGGAAAACAAAATAAAAACCGTTGTAAAACAGGCCACAAACGGTAGTAGCCAGGAAGTTTTTGAACGACTCATATCTCAAGCCAAAGAAAGCAGAAATATCAGCAGGCAAAAAAAGGATGACACCATCAGCCAATTAAAGCAAGCTGGCGCCGAAGCACTCAAGCTCACTGATGAAGAGTTATACGAAGCAGCACTTGCAAAAATTGAGGAAGCTTTGTTGTTGATGCCTGACGACGCAGACCTCATGCTCCTGAAGATCAGGGTTTTGGTAGAAGCTCAGCTGGACCTTGACAAAGCGGTAAACCTTTTTACGGACGAAGATTATGGCTACCTCAACTTTTACCCAGACAAAGAAGACTTGCTGGATTGTATGCGCCAGGTTATCCAAAATAAACCCTGGATAAAAGATAAAGCAGAAAATGGCAACACCTACTTTTTTGCCGCTTTTATGGCCCATTATGCCGGTGTAGGCGAACACAAGGTGGATGAATGGATTCAGAAGGCGGAGAGCCTGGGCTTAAAGAATAAAAAAACGTACCCGCAAACAGGACTGCACATTCTTAAAGCCGATATCGCTACAAAAAGGGGCGATACAAAAGCTGCCGCCATAAATTACCTCGAAGCCGGGAAATGCTATTACTGGGATGGTAACTTTATAGCCGCAGCCAGCCATTTTAAAAAAGCGACCACAACGGATACCGGGCTCGGGGAGGCTTTTAGATATGCTGCCGACTCGCTTTTTATATTGAGTTATCGCAGCTACCCACCTTATGTGGATGGTTCGCAACTAAACGAAGCTTATAATGCCTGGCACCAGGCACCCCAAAAATCAGTAACAAAAACCGATGATGCCTGGCAGTACATTAGCATTGCGCGCATACACGAAAGCCTGTACCTTTTTTCTAACGAAGGGTTTTATAACGACTACTGGTATTGTTTGCTCTATGCTGAATGTGCTTTGCTGCACAACGAAACCAGTGTATCGTTCCTTACCTACCTGGGTCGCTACTTAAGGATGCTGGGCCTGGAGTATAATGCAGGTGCCGTTTTAGCAAAAGCCATTTCGCCCGGGTATGATGCCGACACCAACTTACAGGAAGAGATCGCCATGGCCCAATTGAACATTGGCGAATTTGATAAAGCCCAGGATTGGCTCGATGCTATCAATCAGAAAAATGCGGCAAACAATTCCCCTTCGCCTTACTATTATAAATCCTGGCAAGGCTACTTGTATTTCTTTAGAGACAAGGATTATGCCCGGTCCGCGGCACTTTACCACGAAGTGGACACGCAAACGCCCGGCGACCTCTTTGTGTTGCAGATGAAGATGAATAGCTATGCCAGCCTGGGAGACTTACCAACGGCCATAACAACTGCCAGGGAAATAATTGCTATGGACGATAGCAGCCGTTATCCCAGGGATGCTTACAGTTTTGCCTGGGCGTATTTCGTAAACGGGGAAACCGATATTGCTATCAACAGGCTACTGGAATTTCAAAAAGCTGCAGGACCAGGCGGGGAACAATCGTACAGTCTTGCCCAGTTTTACCTGTCTACCGGCAAACTGGCCGAAGCAGGGGAATTATTTTCTTACTTTATTACCTGGTGCATTAATACCAAAATGCTGCAGGAACTGGCCGACAGCGTAAAAACAATCCTGTTCCATGTATGGCAAAACAGCACTGCCCGAGGTATTGATGAAAAGCAGTTTAAAGAAGTAAGCGCCGACTGGCAGCAACAATTAGCTGATAAAATCGCCTATCTAAAAACCATTGCGGTTACCCCGGCGTTTGAACTGGAAAATAAAGTAAACGAACTTAAAAATGCCGGCTCTGCTGTTTGTAATACCGCACTAGCCATGGCATCGTTAAGGGTGTACCGGGGCGAAGCCAATTTTGCAGGCGCAAAGGATATCTATGCCGGTCTTATCAATTCAGCAAGCTTTTCAGAAGCGCAGACGGCACTTGAAAATGGCGAAAAGCAATTGCTGACCAAGCCTGGCCAACTGATCCAGGCTGCCGATTATATTGGAGCCTTACAAATACTCGAAGCCTCTTCGTTTTTGACATTGCTGGCCAACGTTTTAAAGGAAGCATTGCTGTCCGTTGCCAGTTTTGGTAATGGTGATTTGGAGGATGCAAAAAAATCTATCCGAAACCTTCTGCCATTGATTGCCGGCAACACGCAATTACAGCAGCAATGTTGGGCGATATTGTCAAAAGATGCCTATCACAAAACCCTTACCTGGAGGTATGGCGCTGAGTTGTATAGCCAGGTGATGTCATTTGCAAGTACGAACCAAGGCTTGTCCGTGCCTGTTTTCCTGGATGATTTTTGGCAACCGCTGTTGAATCCGGATATGAATTTTACCCCGCTGGTTGTTCCTGTGGCCGTCGAGCTCAGCTTAAACCTGGTGCCGGAAAATGCCACATCGCCCGATTGGTATGTGATCAAAGACCTGCTGCCGGCTATGAAGAAAAGGATATTTGATAAGTATGGCGTGGTGATACCGCAGGTAAACATAAGGACTAACGAAATAGACCTCTCGTATAACAATTTCCGCTTTATGCTTAACGAAGTGCCCCTCAACACCATGTGGGTGGAAAGCGGCCTCAATTTTATGTCAGAAGATTGGCCTATTCCTGCCGGATACGAGGGAACAACTACTTCCATTAATCCTTTTACGGGCAAACAAGGATACTGGGTAAGTGATTCGGCCGCAACCAGCCTGAGGGAAAATGGCATGGTACTTTGGGATACTCATGAATTTATCATTCGTTCATTAGAAGCGCTGCTTTGCAATTATCTCGACATGTTTGTCGATCACGGGTTTTGTAAAGAATGGCTCCAGGGTTTCGCAGCAGACATGGAAATAAAAGACCAGGAAGAAATGGGTGAGGTGGCAAAGCGTATTATTAAAGATGAAACCAGCTTTTTAGTGTTTGAAAAAGTACTGAAAAACCTGGTAAGGGAAAAAATGCCCGTCACCAACAAAAAAGGCATTTTGCTGCATTTTGAAAAAGCCATCACTACCGACCCACGACCCGATGTATGCGATATCGTAAAGATGATACGAATTGGGCTGAAAGCGGAACTGCCGGTAAATACCACCACCTATCCGCTATACCTGGATTTGCCCATCGAAACTGAAAAACTGCTAAAAGAAGAATTAGTAATTGAAAGAGGGGCTAGTTTTTTAGCAATGTTGCCAGAAAATTGCCAGCAGGCCCTTGCCGATATACGGGATATTGTAGGAAGCGACCCATTGCCAGGCAGTACGGTTTTGGTAACAAACGATACTGATCTGCGCTACCACCTCAGAAAATTGACAGAACTGGAATTTC
Source organism: Bacteroidota bacterium (assembly GCA_040386335.1). Classification (GTDB taxonomy): domain Bacteria; phylum Bacteroidota; class Bacteroidia; order Chitinophagales; family Chitinophagaceae; genus JAZKFT01. The sequence continues at coordinate 297,182 of JAZKFT010000001.1, read as the reverse complement.
CTTCCCTGGTGGTGGCATCAGAAGAAGAATGTGTAAACCGAAAATAATAAACACCATGCAGCCGGTACTCAACATATCCACGGGCGACACCACATTTACAACAAGGATACTCACAAAAAGTATCCTCGAAAATACGGTGACGGAATTCCTGGGCAGGTTGGGTATCATTGCTGGCATCGAAACAACGACAACCGATAGCGCGGATTTTCTTATGGTTGATGGTAAGATTTGCCGCTACCCTGCTGCCCTGGTTAAGGAAGTGGAAAACAGTTTGGCCCACACTGACGCTGATGGTGCTGATGCGGAATTTTGGCAACGGCTGATAGAGCAGGTATTATGGCTGCAGCCATGGCTGCTTTTTCCCGAAAGTTCGTTGGCCGACTATTTTCCTGGTTTTGATACCACCATCCCGGCGGTAAAAACAAGCTTGCCGGACCTGGTATACGAGCTGTTAGAACTCAAACTATCCATTGGAAATAAAGAAAAAATCAGGAAGCTTGCGGGCCAGCACAAAGAAATTGAGTTTTTAAGAGAAGCCCTGGTTGAAAGCCTGTCTGGCAGCCACATTAATATCTGCATACACCCGGCATATTTTCAAGCCCTGGTCGCTTTGACAGCTGACAACAACATTTTTGAAATGATACGGGAAGGCATGTTTTATGAAACCGGTATCAGCTACCCGCCTTTTAAAGTTGCTTTAGATGACGAACTGCCGGCTCCCTTTTTTTACTTTGAGGTCAATGCCTATCGTTCCATACCGTTTAAGGGAATTTTAACCGATACCATATTGGTCAACGATAGTCCCGACAGGATCGCACTGTTAGGCATTAAAGCCACGCCGGCCACAAATCCTGCAAACGGAAACCTATGTGCTTTTATACCAGCAGACAAAAAACCGGAGGCTGAAAAATCCGGTTTGATGACATGGGATGCGTTGGGCTATTTTATTATCTGCTTCAGCAGCTTTTTAAGAACTAACGGCCAGGCTTTTATCACAAAAAAATTGGTTTTGAACTATGCTAAAAACCTAAACACCATCTATCCCGCACTTGTAGGTTTGGCTATGCCGGAATCAAGGATACCCATTGTAACAAAAGTATTACGCCTGCTGGCTAAAGAAAAGATATCGATACGCAACCTAAAAACGATTTTTGAAGCGGTCGCCGGTTATGGCTGGGTTATTGGGGACGACCACCGGTTCATAATTTTTGATGAAAGAGTGCCTGTACCAGCGGATACCCCAGACCTTAGAGATGATGCGGAACTTATTGCAGGATTTGTACGCACAAAGCTCAAAAAAGAAATTAGCAATAAGTATTCCAGGGGCCAGGGTACATTGGTGGTGTACCTGCTCGACCCTGCGATAGAGAAGATCTTCTGTCTGGCTGATAGCAGTCCGGTGGCAGAGCCGGCAAATGAAGATGATCGGGTATTACAGGCGGCAGGCAAAGAGCTGAACAATCCTGTTGTAAGCCAACAACAAACCGTTGTGCTTACCACCCAAAGTGTAAGACCCCATTTTAAGCGGTGCATAGAAACGGTGTATCCGCACGTAGCCGTTTTATCGTACCAGGAACTTACGGGAGATATGAACATACAACCTATCGCCAGGATCAGTTTTTGAACAAAAAAACGAACCTGTTTTGTCAATTGTCTTTGGCGCTCATTTTGCCGGCGGCACAAAAAAGTCCAGGCCTGCCGGCCCGGACTCATCAAGTATTATTTGACATACTGCCGTTATGGTTGTCTTACCTTACCCATTTTAGCCTCTACGCTCAAGGTAGCATGAGGTACAGCACGCAGACGGGCTTTGTCTATCAGCTTACCGGTTACGCGGCATACACCATAGGTTTTGCTTTCAATGCGCATCAGCGCTTTTTCCAGGTGATCAATAAACGTGATCTGGCGGCTGGCCATCTGGCTCAGTTGTTCACGTTCCATACTCAGGCTGCCATCTTCCATGGTCATGTAACGGGCGTCGTCGTTGTCGCCACCCATTTCATCTTTACGGGTAATAAGACCCTGCAGGTAAGAAAGCTCCTTCTTTGCAGCATCTAATTTCCGGTTAATGAGGTCGCGGAACTCGGTGAGGTCGTTATCGCTGTAACGCATAGTTGGGGCCGGGGGGAGTTCGGGTTGTGCACTGGTGTCCAATACCGATTTCATGAAATCGGGTTCGTACTTAACGGCTGTTTTTACAGAGGTTTTCGGAACTGTTATTTTGGCTTGTTTAGCTTCTTCTTTCTTTTTTGTAGGCATAATGGTGGTTGGTGGAGGGGTATTTTTCTCCGCCTTGGTTACTTTACCGGGGGTTACAGATTTTTGTGATGCTACTTCCTTTTTGGTAGCAGGTACGTTAGCAGCCGGTTTTGGGCTTGCTTTTACGGGAGTTTTTGATGCCGCCACTTTGTGTGCAGGTTTGGCCGGGGCAGCTGGCACCGCCTTTTTAGGCGGAGTTGCTTTGGCCGGTTTTACCACTTGCTTAGGTGCAGGCGCTGACTTTTTTGAGGGCGCCGGTGTGACAGCTTTAGCTTTTGTAGCAGGTTTAGCTGCCACTTTAGAAGCTGTTGCCGTTGCTTTTTTTGCAACAACAGGGGTGGGTTTTGCCGCTTTTTTTGCGACTGGTTTGCTGGCTGCCATCGTTATTCTCCTTTTTTGATAACTGAAACAATCATTTTAGTCTCGTTCACTTCAATTTCGGTGCCGTCAGTTACAGAGGTCACCCATTCCAATGAATCTGCCAAAATTTCGCCGCAAATATAGGGTTTATAAGTATTTATAGAATTTCGTAAAATTTCATTGTCAACCAGGCTGACAAGTATGCGGTCGGTCAGATCAAAACCCTTGTCTTTCCGTATGTTCTGAATACGGTTTACCAGTTCCCGGGCATCACCTTCCAACTTTAATTCCGGGCTGATGGAAATATCCAGGGCCACGGTAAGGCTACCCTTGCTGGCCACACTCCAACCCGGAATGTCTTCGGCAGCAATATCCACCTCGCTTAATAATAAAGTTAGCGGTTCGCCGTCTATCATCAAATCCAATTGCCCTTCTTTTTCAATGGCCGCGATATCATGTTGCTGTAAAGAGGCCATGGCCAGTGTCACAGCCTTCATCTTTGGCCCCAGCTTTTTACCCAGGGCTATAAAATTGGGTTTGATTTTCTTTTTGATAAAACCTTCGGTATCAGACAGGTATTCTATTTCTTTTACGTTCACCTCCGCTTTTATCAGGTCTTCTATCTTTTCCAGCTGTTCCTGCATGGTGTTGTTCATTACGGGTATCAGCACTTTTTGCAAAGGCTGACGAACCTTTATGTTCACCTTTTTACGGATAGACAGGATGAGCGAACAGGTGTCCTGCGCCAGCTGCATTCTTTCCTCCAGGCCTTTATCGATCACTTTTTCGTCGGCCACGGGGAATAATGAATGATGGACCGAACTCACCTCATGACGGCCGGTAACGGCATTCAGGTTACGGAAAACCGCATCGCTGAAAAATGGCGAAATCGGGGCCATTAGCCTCACGATGGTTTCCAGGCACTCATACAAAGTCTGGTAGGCACATATTTTATCCTGCTCGTATTCGCCTTTCCAGAAGCGGCGGCGGCATAGGCGTACATACCAATTACTCAGGTGTTCATCCACAAACACTTCGATGGCACGGCCGGCCGCGGTGGGCTCGTAATCGTCCATGGAGGCGGTTACGGTTTTGATCAGGGTATTCAGGCTGCTTAATATCCAGCGATCTATTTCCGGTCTTTCTTCCAGCGGCACATAGGCTTCCTTAAAAGCAAAGCCATCAACATTGCTATACAGTGCAAAGAATTGGTAGGTATTGTAAACCGTACCAAAGAATTTACGCTGTACTTCCTGGATGCCCGCCAGGTCGAACTTAAGGTTGTCCCATGGGCTCGCATTGGTGATGAGATACCAGCGGGTGGCATCGGCACCATATTTTTCAATGGTTTCGAAGGGGTTTACAATATTGCCCAGGCGCTTACTCATTTTCACCCCGTTCTTATCCAGCACCAGGCCATTACTCACCACGGTTTTGTAAGCAACCTCTTCATATAATAAACTGCTCACAGCATGCAAGGTGTAAAACCAACCCCGGGTTTGGTCCACGCCTTCGGCGATAAAATCTGCCGGGTAATTATCATCAAAGGGCGCGTTGAAAGGTCTTGGATGGCCCGCTTTTACTTTGTCATAATCCAGGCCCCATTGCGCATAGGGCATAGCGCCGCTGTCAAACCAAACGTCTATCAGGTCCGGTACACGTTTCATCGGTTTGCCCATCGGGGATACCAAAATGATATCATCCACATAAGGCTTGTGCAGGTCCAGGATGCCTTCGTGGAGATAATGTTTGTTTACATCGCCGCCCAATACTTCGTTTGCCTGGCGGATAGCGGTGTTGAGTTCTTCAATGGTTCCGATACAAATGCTTTCGCCCCCTTCTTTTTCATCAATAAAATTCCCTTCAGCATCCACCGATTTCCAGATGGGCAATGGTGTGCCCCAAAAGCGGCTACGGCTCAGGTTCCAGTCCACCATATTTTCCAGCCAGTTGCCAAACCGTCCGGTACCGGTACTGGCGGGCTTCCAGTTGATGGTCTTGTTGAGCTCCACCATTTTATCTTTCAGCGCCGTGGTTTTAATGAACCAGGCATCCAGCGGATAATAGAGGATCGGTTTATCAGTACGCCAGCAATGGGGGTAGCTGTGTTCGAATTTTTCTATTTTGAAGGCGCGGTTTTCCAGTTTCAATTTTACGCAGATGTCTACGTTTACATCCACATAATCCTTCTCATCTTTATAATTTTTTACATAGCGGTTGCTGAATTCACCCATGCCATCCAGGAACTTACCCTGCCTGTCTACCATGGTGAGAATACCGATATTGTTCTTTTTGCCCACCTTGTAGTCATCCGCACCAAAGGCCGGGGCGGTATGCACAATGCCAGTACCATCTTCGGTGGTTACAAAGCTGTCGCACATCACCACAAAGGGTTTGGCACCGGGGGTGATCTCTTCGATTACTTCCAGTGAATTGGCTTCGAAAGGCAGAAGTTGCTCGTACTCAACACCCTCAAGGTCGATGCCTTTAAAACTGGTAATAATTTTCCATGGGAGCAATTTTACGCCTTCGGCAAAGTTTTCGAAATCACCGTTTTCACCTTCTTCCTTGAAATATTTACCTACCAGGTTCTTAGCAAGAATGACGTTTATGGGCAAATGTGTATACGGGTTGAACGTCTTCACAAAAACGTACTCGATATTCGGTCCTACTGTTAGACCCAGATTGGATGGGAGCGTCCATGGAGTGGTTGTCCACGCCATGAAGAACACCTCCGGAGTCATCAATTCGTTGAGATCAATTTGCTGAAACCACTCACTATTTACAATCTGTTTGCTTACAATATCAGCTTTAAACATCACCGTAGCACTAGTATCCTTCACATCCTTATACGTCCCGGGCTGGTTAAGCTCGTGGCTGCTTAAACCCGTACCTGCAGCGGGGCTGTAGGGCTGAATACTTACGCTTTCGTATAGTAAGTCCTTATTGTACAGTGTCTTTAATATCCACCAAAGTGTTTCGATGTACTTGTTCTCAAATGTGATATAAGGATCCTGCAGGTCTACCCAATAACCCATTTGGGTGGTGATATCATCCCACTCTTTTTTATAGCGAAGTACGGCTTCGCGGCATTTCTGGTTATAGTCTTCAACGCTTATTTTTTTGCCGATATCTTCTTTGGTAATGCCCAATTCCTTCTCTACGCCCAGTTCAATAGGCAAGCCATGCGTATCCCAGCCACCCTTGCGTTTTACCTGGAAGCCCTGCATGGTTTTGTACCTGCAAACCAGGTCTTTAAGTGTGCGGCTGATCACGTGGTGAATACCTGGTAGTCCATTAGCGCTGGGTGGCCCTTCGTAAAATACAAATGGTGTGGCGCCTTCTCTCAACTCCATGCTTTGTTCAAATGCCTGGCTCTCCTGCCACTTGGCCAGTATTTCCTTTTCTATTGCCGGTAAATTCAGCCCTGTAAATACTTCGTAATTCGTAGACATAAAACGGTTCCTGCTTTGATTTTTCGGTGGGCAAAGGTAGGGTAAAGGCATACAGGTTTTGCCGCCCCCAGAAACTCCATTTCTTTGAGAAATGGAGTTTCATTCAGCTTGCCGCCAGGCAACTAATTATCAATCCCTATACTCTTTAGCGCTGTATCGAAATAATCCTAAACACTGCGTCGTTATATTTACACTGTTTGAGAAAAATCGCCACCATACTGCTGCTGACGGGCTTTTCATTTTTAGCCAAAAGCCAGGTCGTTTTTACCGTAACCAATAACATGGATGCGGGGATCGGTTCGCTTCGCTGGGCCCTGACACGATGCGATGCGAATGGTGCCGGCTTTACAGATACCATAAAATTTAATCTCAATAACCCCACTAACCGGATCATCATCCTCGATTCTGAACTTCCGGATATCAGCAGCAAAGTGATCATCGACGGTACTTCGCAACCCGGTGCGGCGTTAAGCGCACAAACCAACGCAAAGATTTTAATTAAGGGTGCCGGCTACCCGCAGGTGCGTCGTGGATTAACAATAGTGGATGCTTCAGATGTAGCGATATACGGCCTTGCCATCGTAGGCTTTATCCCGGCTGACCCCATCAATGATTTCTTGGTATACGGAGATGGCATTTACATGCAGAATGTAAGCAATATCGAAATCGGTGCGTTTCAAAAGGGGAATATCATCAGCGGGAATTACTATGGCATCCGTATCGATTCGATTCCGGCAGGCAGAAATCCTCCGCCCATTTTTCCCAGCGATAATATCCGGGTTTACAATAACAATATTGGCCCCAGGGCCGGTATTTCCACGGGCGGCAATGGCTTTACCCAAAGCGGCAACCTGAGTTGTATATACTTTAATGGCGCTAAAAATGTAGTGATCGGCGGCAGCACGCTGGCCGAACCACCTAACAGTTTCGAAGCTCTGGTGAGTGGTGTACAACTCATTATTAAAACCACACCTACAGATAATTCCTCCGTTACCACCATAAGCGGCAATACTCTTAACCCTGCCGGTAGTTTTAGCAGCGCCCTCGCCGCTATCACCAAAACCGGTATTAACGTGGCTTTGAGCGTATCGGACAGCTATGGCTATAACCCCGTTCTGATCAGGGGCAACCAGGTAAATCTTTATAATAACGGCATTGCCATAGCAAACTTTAAGAATATTGCCACCGTCGTACAAAATGAACTTACCTGTGCGGCCGCTCCCGCTGCGCCGTTACCGCATATAGGTCAAGGTATTGCAACCCTGAATTCAGACAGTGCGATGATCGGGGGTTCAGTATTGCTACAGAACCTGGTGTCGAAATTTCCGCAGGGCGGCGTGGTGAATGTGGCTGGCAAGCATGTCGCCATAAGCCAGAACAGCATAAAATGTACTGGTAGCTCCGCCATTAACGGCATTACGAACACCGGGTGGGCCGGTGTACCGGGGATTGTTATCGATTCCATTTCGGCAACCACCATTTTAGGCAGAAGCTGCTCTACCTGCAAAATAGAAATATTCAGAAACAACGAGTGCCTGCCGCAGCGATACAATGGCAAAACCTACGACACAACGGTGGTATGTGTCGGCGGCCTTTTCCGGTACGATGGCCCGGTGGATTGTGCCATGACGCTTACCACCACCAACGGCAACCCTTCCACCAGCAAATTTTATTCACCGTATAATTTCATTTTCGACAGTACCGGCCTGAAAATAACGCCTTCCACCTGCGAAAAGCCCGGGAAGATTTCGGGGATTAAATTTATGAAAGGCGTGGAATGGGTATGGCAAAACGAAAGTGGCGGAGTCGTAGCCAGGAACGACACCAACCTGCTGGCATTCGGGGGCAAATACAGGCTGGTAGCCACACTCACCGAATTAGGCTGCATACTTAGCTCCGGCCTGATCACCATTCCGCAATATAATTTCGGCATCGACAGCACAGAACTGTTGGTCATGAATCCATTCCAATGCAAACTCAATGGTGGTAAGGTAACCGGGCTGAAAGTGACTGCCAGCCGGAGTTTCCCAACTGGCCCGCTGAAGTATGAATGGAAAAGGAACCAGTCAGGCACTGTTGTAGGCACATCATTGGATCTGTTGAATGTGGGTGCAGGCGTTTACACATTACGCATTACCTCACTGGTGGATACCAGCTGCTACAAGGAAGCAGGCCCCTATGAATTGATATTGCAACCCACCCCGGTAATGGATGCGACAGTCGTTACGCTCAGGCAGGATACCTGTGGCAATAGTGAAGGAGCGATCAATGGCATTTCAATTATCAATCCCGGCCCGGCGGGTGGCTATTTATGGGTAAATGAATCCGGCGCTATCGTCGGCTCAGATTCAGTATTAACTGGGGTGCCGGCCGGCAGGTACAGGCTTAAGTATAAGGATCTGTCACCCTGCGACACCCTTTATTCGGCGTTTTATACCATCACTGCCAATGGAAAAGTGGACATTAATCTAAGCAATACCGTGATTAAGCCAAGCGGCTGTGGCCGGAATAGTGGTTCTATTACCGGCGCTGCCACCACCAATGCTACGGCCTGGTATTGGATCAATGTAAATACCGGTGATACGGTGGCAACGACGCTAAACGCAGGCAATATTGCCGCCGGCATATATCGCTTGATTGCGACGAATAGTTCCGGATGCAGCCGCTCATCTGCCAATGTGCAGGTAGATAGTACCACGTTTATTCCGTTGCAGATAACCGCTGTTAGCCACCGCCCCGCCAGTTGTGATTCGGCCAATGCATTTATCCGCATTACTCAATTTAATGCCGACCCTTCCTTTTACCAATTCAAATGGTTGTCCACCACTGGCACAGTCGTAGGCACTACGTCTTCTTTGAGTAACATCGATGAAGGCATTTATCGCCTGTTGGCCACCGATAGCAATGGATGCAGCAAAATTATTTTTACGGATACCATTGTTCAAAAACATAAGGTAACCATCAATGTTTCGGAATTGTATAGAGAAGCTGATACCTGCAGCCTGTTCACCGGGCGATTTTCCAATATTCAAATCAGGGGTGGGCAGTTTCCGTACACCTATCGTATTGCCGACAGCAGCGGCAGGTTGATTAGTACCAATGCTGGTGCTACCGGGCTTGCAGGAGGCCTCTATAACCTGCAGGCAACTGATTTTTGGGGCTGCGTCTCCCCCGTTTATGCCGTGATTGTTCCCAGGGCTGATGCTAAATTGCCGACACCGTTTTACCCTTCTTTTTATGTGCTACGGGGTAGCGATACGGCCATCAGTTTAGCTTCGCCGTACACCAATGGCGGCAAATATCAATTGCTGGATGCCGGCAGAAATCTTATCAGCGAAAACACAATCGGCCGGTTTGAATTCCGCAACCTGCAAAATGATTTTAGTGGTTTTGTTCGGCTAACAAGAGGCAGCTGTACCGCACCCGATGCGGTTGTAAAAATTATTATTGCGGATACCCTTCAGCTAAAAATTCCGAATGCATTCTCGCCAAATGGTGATGGCATAAACGATGTATTTACCATCCGCTACAGAGGTGTGCCATTACAGATGCAGGTAGATATTTTCGATCGTTACGGCAAGCTTGTTTACGCATCAAAAGACTTTGACAAACCATGGAATGGTAATAGCACTAACGGAAACAAACCCATGCCCGTTGGCACTTACTACTGGATCATAAAAGGCAAGGACATACTCGGAGTAACGGTACTACAGCAGGGCAGTGTTACCCTTTTGAAATAGTGCTAGGGTTGTCCTTACTCTTTCACAAACTTTTTCGTGTATTATACTTTATTTCCATTTCTAATTTCCTGTGGGTACATGCTGCTGGCCGGTTGTTCCATACTGGCTCTGCCAGGCATATTTTAAATAATGATGCTTTGTACAAGTTGGCCCGCAGCAACGCAGATTCACCGCTGCGTTTTACCGGTGAAAGTTGGAATGGTAATATGTAGGTTGTTGTGCATAGTCATGGGATAAGTACTCACACTTATGCCAGCATTGTAGTCGGCCATTACCATGGCACTTTTATCATAACTGGCTCAATACTGTACTTCATAGCCTGGACTGTGAAAATAGTTTTATAATCACCTGCCGCCGATAACTGCGTTATCGCCCCACTGGTAAACGACGTGTAAACCAGCGGGGTCGAAAAACAGATTAATTTATTTTATTACCAGAATCTACGGGAGCTGTTGTAAAAACAAATCGTAATTAACACTAAATGATGTATTGAGCAAATAACCCAGAACAATACTTTGCAGGATAGTACGGTCGCTGCTGCCACCCTGGTATTTCACTTTACTGTCCATATTAATATCACCCTGGAAATAGCCATACGCGAGGTCGTAATTGATATTTAGAGTCGTATTGTTGATGAAGTTTATCACATCAGATTGCATCAGCGTACGGTCGTTTGTACCGCCCTGGTATTTCACTTTATTGTCTCCATTGGCATTGCCAGCCCAAAGAGCCCGTTTGCCATCAGGTAAAATAGCCTGCTCCAACCCGTCATACCCAGCGTTATTCCAGAGGTCAGCATCCGTCATAATGGTAAAATCAACAACCGTGGCGCTGTTGAAACTGGCTGAAGGCAAGGCAGTAGCTGTCATTGCGCCTAAATGATTGCGATGGCGTACCGCCACATAATAATCATCTGATAACAGCGAGAGGAAACGGATATCGCTGCTGCCATTAATATCCACAACCGTTCCATCCCTTTGCATGATAGCCGATCTTGTCCCCAATACAATCGCAGGATCAATTTTATTCCGCAACTCTATAAAAACCCAGTCGACCGCTGATGAAGTACCACGGCTGTCGAACATCGTAGCCGGGCTTAGTACTGTTTGGTAGATCGCGTTCAGCCCATCGCCTACTTTCGTAAACAAGCCTGAATAGGTTATATTACTGGTGTAAGGGTCTGTGTCGGGAATAAACCTCGTACCGGTGATGTTACTCCTTAAACTGTCCCGCATGGTACTTTCCAAACCCACAGTATTACCCAATACAGCACCCTGGAGTAATACTTTCAGCCGAAGCGTCAGGGATAAGGGGGAAGCAGAATAACATTGGAAAGGTGCGTTAACCAGCGTGCCGTAAATGGATACGGCTCCTATGGTAGACAAGGCTCTGCCTGTAAATATGCTCCCGTCCCCAAAACTGATGGCCGCATTATTAACGATCGTTCCCGAAAATGTAGTTTGGCCTGCCATTGCCACTGCACCGTTTACCACCCAAAAAATCCTGCTGGCGCTGGCTCCGTTGGTTAGTATCACGGCCGCACCGGCTCCCAGGGAAAACGCACCCCCTATTTGAAATACAAAAATGGAAGTTGGATCGCCCCCGCCGTCTAAAACCAGGTTTCCGGCGACGGCACTGGCACCTGCAATACTATAGACCCCGGGCGTAAGAACCTGGCCATCATACGGTGCCGCGGGAAACAGGGCTGTTGGTATTTCACTATTCAACTGTAAATATACAGCCGCAACATCCAGGCTTGCCTGCGCGGTAATCGCATTAGCCACGTAGGTACTACCTACTACCACGGTGGGTAAACCCATGCCGGAAACTGCTCCAAAATTGGTCCCTATATCACCCCGGGGAATATATGAGGTACTGGTATTGCTTACTGCTCCTGACGATGAAAACAAAACAAAATTCCCTGCTTCACCAAGGCTAAAGGGACTAGCCGGTTCATATTGCGGGTTAATAACTGTAGATATGCCCGTTACGATAATCGCCCCAAAATTATTTTTTACAGTAATAGGATAAGTGCCTGAAGAAAGGTTGCTGAATGTAGGTGAAGACTGGAATGCACCTCCGATGGAATAAGTAAAACCGGCGCCAACTGGTGCATTGATGGTGATAGCACCAACATTGCCCAAACAGTCGGGCTGAATAGTGGTTATATATGGCCCATCGGGTATACTTCCGGTAAAGGCATTTACAGAAACGGCCCCCACTGTGCCTAAAGCTCTTCCGGTAAGACTGGAGCCGGCACCGAAGGCAATTGCCCCTTTAGCGATGATAGTGCCTGAAAAAGATGAAAGCGCACCTACTGATGCAGCCCCGGTGACTGCCCAAAACACATTGCCCGCTTTGGCACCATTTATTAGGGTAATGGTGGATCCCCCGCTTGTTGTCAGCGCACCGGTTACCTGGAAGATAAATACCGCATTTACATCTCCACCACCATCTAAAATAAGATCCCCACTAATGGAACAGGCGCCAAAAATATTATAGACACCAGGTAAAATTATTTGCCCGCCTCCGATACTCAGGGGCAGTGAAGCAGTCGGAACCTGTATGGAAAGCTGACCCAGTGCTGCAGCGATATCATACTCAGCCTGCCATGTAGAACTGTTTGCATTCTGAATGGTGCCGGTAAAAATAGTTGGCGGGCCAAAGCCGCTTACAACGCCTACATTATTACCTACATCACCGGTAATGGTAGAAGTTCCGACATTGCTGATTGCGCCGATTTGGGTAAAGAAAATATACCTGGCGGCTTCTCCAAGGTTGGGAGGGATTTGACCATTATTGATTTTCGGTAAAGCGCATAGTAATACCAATACAAGTAGAAGATTTCGCATTTCAATTGGGTTTAGTTTAACTAGAATATTGAAATGCTAAATTGTAGTTGTTTGTAATGTCTACCATTACACAATTACCAAAAAGATTTACTTTATTTATACGTCTTCCAGTGCGATGCGTCGTTTGTTCTCCCCTAATTGTTTAAAAAAAGTGGGTGTTAAACCCGTCACTTTTTTAAACTGGTTAGACAAGTGTGCCACACTACTGTAGTTAAGCATTGATGCTATTTCTGTAAGGTTAAGTTCGTTGTACAAAAGAAATTCTTTTACCCGTTCTATCTTGTGGGCAATAATAAAATGTTCGATAGTGGTGCCCGTAGCTTCCGAAAACAGCGTGGAAAGCCGGCCATAATCCTGGAGCAGTTTCTTGCTTAGGTAACTGGAGAAGTTTATCCTGGGCATCTCTTCAGAATAATGCACCATATCGACAATGATATTCTTTATTTTTTCAATGATGATGGCCCTTGTATCATCTATCAGGTCAAGACCCGATTTTATTAACGCGGCTTTTAAAGCGCTGCGCTGTTCGGCGCTGATATTGCTTTTCAATTCCACCTGGCCCAGCTCCACTTCGGTGTAATGGATACCGAGTTTATCCAATTCATTTCTCACCATTATTTTGCAGCGATGGCTCACCATGTACTTGATGTGGAGTTTCATAGTAATAGGATTTAGGTAGAAGTACGCTGTAAACAAGCAAGCCATTCCCGATCGCAGGGATGTAGGATAGCGTCAAAGGTTTCCAGTAAACTATACTGGTAATGGTAAAATGGTGCCGCTATTGTTTTTATGTAAAAACCGGAACAGGTTCTGTAGAAACCCTATATCGTCGCACGATTTTAAAGAGTTTGTAAAAAAGGGCATTCCGGGTATTGTCGGGCAATGCAGGATTTTTTTTGAGATAAGCGGGCCTTTAGCGATCAATACGATGGCTTTCGATGGAATTACACAAAACATGACCTTGTATCTTAATGGGTATACCTGCGCTTCAGGTAGCTTTTCAAGCCGAACGGTGAGAAAATGCGCCAGGAATTACAGTTGCCCGTATTGGGCAATTGAGTGCTTCTATTGTGATTTGCCCATAGAGATCACTGTTACTTGCAAAAAAAAAGCCCTGATACGACTATCCGGGCTATACCTAACTATGAAACATGATCCTCTATATTTTAACCGGCTTGTATTTTTTCAACCGGGAGCTATATTTTTTGCTCTATAAAATTCAAAATAAAGCCAACCCGTAGAAACGGGTCGGCATACCTAATTTATAAAACCCTAAACCGAAAAAAAATTGAGTACCCTCCGTACTTAAAATAATTTATTGATAATACCTCTCCCTTTCTTTTGGGCATTCCTAATATGTCACAGAAAATCTAACCATCGATCTCCCATTTCAGATCCTGATTGGAAATTAATTCCAGAACCATCACCTCTTTTTTCCCCCGTTACTCTCGCACTATCAAAGAGGCTCTGGTAAAACCTGGACAACAAAAATTAACACTGCCGATAACACAATAAATCTTTTGAAAAAACCAATGCTTTTGGTTAGAAAGTAAAAGGATTTTCATAGAACAATACGTCGTTAGAACAAGGCATTTCACTCATGCAATGAAATAGACTATCGGGCGGCAACCTGCTCTATAGAAATATTGGTTTAGACTGTAGCGTTTTATAATCAGGCTCAGATGGGCGAATGATCCGGGTAATACATTTACAGCATTCCGGAACTTGAACCCATAAACTCTTGCTGTTATTCTCCCACAAAGATGGTCAGGTATTCCCGGGAAATTTGTAGACAAGTATTAGGGATATTTGTAGAGGTTTTACTACAAAAGTTGATAAAATTTCAACAAAATAGCCCTGCACTGTCTAAAAACGTAGTGCAACAAGAAAAACTTGAATATTTAGCAATGACTAAAACCGTGGATGGTTTTCATGAAAATCGTCGAAAAAAAAAGAAACATACCATCAACTCGGCTATTTTTTTAGGCTCTATACAAAAATCGAGAATATCCTTTTCGTTAAATGCCTGTAATGTATCATCCATGTTCACCTTTCTCCTTCTGACCCTCACCCTCTATCAAAAGGAGATCTTTTTTGCTTCATTTTAAATGGCGCATCGTTCCCCGATACCTTACTGCGGCTATATGTTCATCTAATTCTTTATCAGTTTTATCGTTGTCAGGTCGCCAGAAGCACTCTTAACCCGCAGCAAATAAGTTCCGTTTGCCAGGTTGCTGATTTCTACCTTTTGGGCACTGCTGCCGGTCGAAATAATTCTTACCCTTGTTCCAATCACATCCAGCAGTTCAGCTTTGTCGGTAACAGCAAGACCCGTAATGGTAAACCAGGTTTTAGCAGGATTTGGAAAGACCCCTATAACCGGCTTATTGCCGAAGTTCACAATGCGGATGGCACTATATTGTATCCTGCCATCTTTGTCTTTCTGCATCAGCCTGTAATAATTGGCACCGCTGATTGGATACTGGTCGGTAAAGCCATAAATAAGGCTGCTGGTAACCGGTATTGTACCCAAAGCATTCCAATTCCGGCCATCGCTGCTGCGCTCCAGGATAAAATTGCTGGTATTAGCCGTATTCGCCACCTTCCACGACAGGATGCTGGCGCCACCTGCTTTCTCAGCCGAAAAGTTTAGCAATTCAATCGGTAAGATCGTCGGATAGGTGATATAATAGTCTTCGACTTCGCCATTTACAAACCGGGTTCGCGTTGCGAAAATGTTTTTTGTGAATAACGGATCCGGGCCGCTGACACCTACGACCCGCACTTTACCCAAAGAAGCACCAAGGTTTGTGCCTATGGTAAACAAGGTAAAAGGAATGCTGACGGTAACCGGGCTGCCGTGCATGGTATTGCCTTTTACAAATACGTCCTGGGCGTCATTAAAGCTGCCATTATTATTGGCATCGAACCATACACCATAATACACCTGTTTAGCAGCACCGCTGCCGTTTACGGTGATATTGAATTCAAAATCATCGCTTGGGCTACTTACTACCAGGGCAATGGGATTCAGGGAGCTCCCTGTTCCGTTTGTCGGCGCCCCACTCTCAGTAATGAACAGGCCGTCGCTTGGGTCATTTGTAAGCGTTGCCGGTTCGGTGGTTGGTGGCACCATACCCAGCCATGCCGAATCGACTGCTGCCATAGACGCTGAAACAGGAATCCAGGATCCTGTGGGCAGATTGCCAAAGTCGTCCAGGATGGAAATGGGTACACCTAGAGATTGTGTCAATGATGAATCGCAAAGCGATTGCTGCTGGACAGATGAGCCGCCAGGGTATTGATCGAACCGGATCATCAGGCTTTTACCCACGCATGCGCTGCAACTTGGGAAAGAATCGTTGTAAGTGAAAGGCATCGACGACCCTGCCGGTAAACCCGCGGTGGTTTGATAAGTTGTGAGCACTTTATCCCCGGCGGTCACGGTTCCCGAATTATCAAGATCCACAAATACTTCCATCAGGATGGGCGAACCCGGCGGCACAGGCGCCATGCCACTGTTAAAGATGGTACCGGTCATATCCACATAATCTTTTCCGCATTGCGGCGGTGTGGCGCAGTGGTAAGCGAAAGAGCTGCTGAGAGCCACCTGTAGCGAAGGTTTGATGCTTTGCAGGGCCACCGTGTCTGTACCTGTAATCAATCCAATACCGCAGGTTTGGCCGGTGGTAGCGCAAAAAACAGTACCGGTAACGGAAGTGTTGATGACGCTGTTGTTGGCAGGCGAAATACCGCACTTGTTCTCGTTGTTCAGCTGGTTGTATTTGAACGTAAACTTGATGCTATCCGGTGGTACCACACCCGGGTTGATAAGCCAGCCTATCAGCCTGTCGCCGTTTGGCAAAAGAGTGATATTGGGCTGGCCGGCCGGTGCATTTTTGGCGCCGGCAGATACAGGGTTGTACGATACATAGACATACTTGGCCGGAAGCAGCACCGATACAGAATCGTTATTCCCGGTGGGTGACCCGCTAAGGCGCATGGATACCCTGTAGTCGTATCCTAACGGATTGTTCAGCCCGGAAATCTGGTCGGCATCGCCTGTGAGATTGGTGAAATAGGTGATTGCCGGTGCGCCAATAATGGTCAACGGTGGCGGATTGGTATTGGTCAGGCTGGTGATAGCACCACAGGCCACAAAGCCGTTCACCTGGCTTGTAATCTGCGCACCGGATTTATAGCCACAACCGGTACTGACACCCACCCGTAAATACAGTGTGTTCAACGGTGAAAGGCTCACATTTCTCAGGGTGTCGGCAGCAGGCAGGATCCAGCTATAAGTGCTCCCCGACAATATGGGGTCACTCACAGTTGCCCAGGCGCCATTGCCAATTTTTGCCTGCGTACGACCCGGAAGCAGGGTCATAAATTGCGGCAGATCAAAACTGACTTTTACAGCAAACGCGTCCTGCGTCTGGCTGTTGATGACCTTGAACTGCACAGTATCTGCCGTACATAATTCCTTGCTGATCGCATGCAGGCTATCCGTCATTTGTAGCTCTCCTTTGAAAGTGATATAGGTGTAAGTGGCACTGCGTGCATTCGATTTGCAGCCATAAGCAGACCAACTTGCAGGGTAGCCGCCGCAGGGTGTACGGTCGGCGTAAACGGTTAGTACATCGTTATCGCAAAGATTTACATGGGTGTACACATCAAAATCGCGGGTGCTGTTAGCGCCGCCCATGAACCCAGCTACCTGGTAGATGGCGCTGCCAGCTACAGTCACCGCTTTTGCGCCGGTGAGCTTGTCTTTTACGCTATCCACGATGATACCCGGCCGGTTAGGTATGGCCAGGAAGTCGAATCCATAAACACCCGAGCTTCCTCTTGTATAACGAACAGGTACCACGACATTGGGGTTGGACACAGTGGCTGAAGTGCCTGCATACATTGCGACGTTATTATTGTTGGCACCGGGCCAGCTGAGAAAAACACCGCTTCCATTGCCACCAACACCTACCTGGCCGGTATTGCTGATAATATTCCGGATGTTGGTAGAATCCACCGGCCGGCTGGTTTCATACCGCAAGGGAGTAGTGAACAGTGTTTGGGGATTGATATGGTCTTTTACACAACCAGAGTCGGTAACCGGTGGAGTGTACCTGAAGTGGAAATAATACCAGACCTGGCTGAACAGATTGTTGGTGAGTAAATCCCCTCCGAGAAACTGAACGATTTTCTTATTATCCATCATCAGTGTGTCGCCCGAATAATAGTATTGGGAAGCAGGCACCAGTTTGTCCTGGAATGGATAACTACAGCTTTCAATATTGCTGCGGTTGGTGGCGTAGATACTGGTAATACTCCAGGGGCTGCCAGCCGGTATTACCAGTTTTAAAAATGTTGGTGTAAGTACCGTTCTTGACTCACCGGGGAAATAAGTGCTGCCACAAACCGCGTTGGCTGTTTGATCATATTGAATATATCGTACAACAGTGGTATCGGAACAACTGGCGGCACCCATATTGGTAACCTGTCTTTGGACATCCATATCTATCCCCTGGAAATTACATACCACCGAGTCGCATTTAAACTGCTGTGGTGGCGTCGGGTTAGTGACAAGAGCAGTATAGGGCACATGCAAAAAGCTAAAGGTGGTTGGGCCGCCGATTCCGGCGCCGACTTTCCAGAACACGATGTTTTCGACCACTTCAAGCGTATCGCCTTCCTGGTAGGCGTTAATACCTGGGATGCCAATATTTCCTGCTCCGGTTAGCGAAAGGTTGGTGATGTAATAATTGGAGGTACTAACGGGTATATCACCACCTGTACTGGTAAAAGTTCCAACACCTGGCCGCTTAAGTGTAACCTGGGGTATGGTTTTTAGCAACGCAGTATTCATTGCGATAGCAACTGATATAGGTGAATAATTGATTGAACTGTTTACATACATAAAAGGTACACCGCCTGCCTGGGTGGTATGAATGATAAACTTGTATTTTGTCTGTAGCGTATCACCCCAGGTGATCAGGTTGGTATTGACTACGTTCATGTCCAGTACGCCGCTTGCATCGGGCAGTCCGTTGCCATCATTATCCGGCTGCCCAAAGGTGGTGCGGGTATGGGCATAGTTGGCAATGGAAACACCATCGCTGCAGGGACCTACGCAGATGCTGTTCCAGGTATAGTTGGATGGGAAGATAGTGGGGCCACTTTCGATAGCAGGTTCACTGTTGGTGGTGTCGATGGTGTACACCCTGGTCATCAATATTCTTTTTTGCGCCGGGCCGGGGCAGGTATTTACCAGGCCAATGGCCAGGTTCCAGCCACCACCCTGGTAAGAATTGTAGACGTTGGCGGCCAATGCGGTAGCAGCCTGTGCGGGCATATTACTTCTCCTGAAATACACCCGGATGGTGCTGTCCTGTGCGGTGCTGTCTACCACGCGGTCGGCAAGCCACGGGTTCTGCGACCAACTCGTCAGGCGGCCAAAAGTCCTGTTGAGACGGCCATCCCATTTTACACCACCATTGGTTTTTAGTTTAATACAGAATTTGCTTTTGTTGGTATAAAATGGCAGATCCAACACTGCGGCAGACATCAATATCCGGAGGGTATCGCCATCAAAATAGGCACATTTGTTTGTCGCGGTGCTATCCACCCAGCCAAAAGCCCCCCGGAACCGGGCAATGAAATGTGCATAGCCCGAACTGGCGTCATATTCAGTTACCGGCGCAGCATCACGGCCATTGTAAACAAATTGCGGGAACCGGGCATCGCAGATATTATAGGCACCTGCCGGGCAGCCTTCCCAACTCATGTTGGCGTCCACGGCACCGCCGATGCTTGGCCCATCGTTGTAGCGGTAACAGGAACCGCAATAACCTTCGGTACTGCAATGGTTAAAACTTCCATCGCTTACCCTGGTTACCGGGCCGGCAGTTCTTACCACAAAGGTTACCACCACGCTGTCGCCAGGTAATAAATCACCAAGTGTCAGCTGGGTATTATTCGGCAGCGATTGACCCGTGTAGGTTATCGGCTCCAGTACGGTACCCATATTCGTAGCGGGGCTTCCGTTAAATTGAAAACCCTGCCCGGTATTTACGAAATAGGGAGGATGGTATCTCGCAGCCCCGTTTTTGGAAGCCCAGATAGAATCGATGTCAATATATTTCAAACCTAAAACCGCCGGGTATATTTTGGCATTCACTGCCACTACTGTTGAATTGTTTTTTACTACTTCCCTGTAAGTGACTGGCCGGTTATAGATTTGGCCGGCACTATCCGCCGGACCGATGACCGTTAAGGTACGTGTTAACACCGGTGCCACACTGGCGCCGCTAATCGCGGTATTGATAATAACCTCGTTATTGGTAGTTCCGTTATTACATATCGTGGCACTGCATCCCCAGTCGGCCCGTAGCGTGTCTTTGATGGGGCTGGTACTGCCAACAATTCTTACTGTGTCGTAAATGACAATACAATCATTTTGTCTTAGCTGGCCATAAGCAAAACCTGCAGCAATAAAATCTGCGGCATGTAATACTGTTTTGGCTTTCGTGGTGCCGGCGCCTGTAACAGTGCCTTTGTCGAAGCCGAGCACAATCATGCTGCTGTTATTTTCGGATTCACTAAAACTAAGAGAATCCACGGGGCCGAACCCGCCGTTACAGATAGTTATTCTTCGCACGAATGGTGTGAGGCAGAAGGCTGTGGGTGCACTATTGTCGGGGCTCACGGAAAGAGACGGGAAATTCACTCCATAAGTAGGCGTTTGGAAAGGTGCCAGGTAACCGCAATCCCATTGTACATTATAAACGTTTGCAATGTCTGCCGGAAGCCTGCTTACACCACAGTCGGCCGCCGCGCTGAAACCAATATCCACGAAACCGCTGGACGGAATGTTGGCTACGTTGAAACTAACAACGTTACCGCCTGATAAGTTACTGCCGAAAGTGACGCCTGTGCCGCTTACCGTTCCCGGTACATAATTGATACCAGGTGGCATACTGTCCTTAAAGATAACGTTCGGGATGTCTGAAGCGCTGAGGTTGCTGAGTCTTACAACAAAATTGCCCTGCCCGCTACACGCATTAAGGGTGGGGGCGGCAATTATTGCAATGGTAATGCTGGTGCTTGGGCTGCCAGATGGTGAGCATTTATAGCCCAGCTTAAACTTAGCCAGGTGATTCAGGTTCACCCCGGCATAATTGTGAGTATACCCGGAACCCGGGCCGGCTGCCGAAGACGTAGCCGGAATAGCGGTTTCAAAACTGCCGTTATTATCATTATCTACCAGCAGGATCGCAAAAGGATTGGGTGAAATGATGGCAAGATCCACAGTGCCGGGTGTTCCAATCTTGCTGACGCCCCATGTTAGTGGTGTAGCTAAAGTGGCTCCACCTGGCAGGCCACCCTGCGCTGCAGGAGTGATGGACAGGTTATTATCACCAACCAGGAAGAAACTCCCGGTTACAAGCGACGATGGATTGCTGATTCGTACCCGGTTAGTATTCAGGCTTACCGATTGGCTCTGCAGTAAGCCATCCGCATCATCCTGTCCTATCCCGAAAATATTATTCTTATACGTGGCATTCAGCGTAGCATCCCATACAACGGTACCGGCAGCATTGGTATAGTTGGTGGCTGTCGTTTGGTCGATCGTGATGCCATATTTGATGGCCAGGTAGCTTTGAATATTTTGTTGTTCTGTGGTCGTTACATCGCGGTCGTACATGATTAGTTCGGCTATCTCTCCATTTGAAAAATTGCCAAGCACACCGCTCGTCAGCCAGCCACCGAGGGAAAATTTGCTAATGCTATAGTTCTGCTGTGCAAAGGCAGCCGTGGTGGCTGGTTTGCCTTCATTGTAAAATAGATTACTGCTAGCGTTGAACAGACTTGTGTACAAATGATAGTTGGTAACAGCATCGGCGTTAATATAACGGCCCCGGATAGCTGCATTTCTGTAAGTACCGACATTAGTGACACCGTTACTTGCAATAAACATTACCGCATTTACATTGCCACTGATATCGGTTCCACCGTTGCCAACTGAGAACACGCCCCTGTTGACTGCGGTACCTGCTTTTGTAACAATAAATGCAGATGAGCGGTTGCTGGTCATTGTAGGCACTATACTGCCTATAATACCACCCGCGCCGCTCATGGTAACTGATGGATTTCCATTGATGGCACCAGGGGTGAGTAAAGGTCCTGTACCGGTCAAAGTATTTGCGTCGTTGCCAGCACCGCTGTTATCGGTCCAGTTGGTAACATTACCGCCAATGGCCGATGCCAGGGATCCTTTAAGCCAGAGTTTCAGATTGGTGCTCAGACCTCCCGGGGCGCTGACGGGAATGGTATAGGCCAGCCGGAGTTTGGAAAGATTAGACAGCGAAACCCCGGCAAAGCTGTAATCATTACCAGATATGGAAGTTGGCGTCAAAACAGTTTCATAAGTGCCATCATTATTATTATCGATCAGCAATTTCACCGAGGGGAATATGGAATTGATGGTGATATCGACAAGACCTGCATTCCCTGTTTTACTGGTGTTCCAGATACGTTGTGAAGCATGCGTGGCACCGCCGGGTAAGCCACCTTGCAGGGTTGGCCCGGCCGACAGCCCGTTGTCACTAAGCAAGAGGAAATCACCATCGGCTAGTACCGAGGGATTCGCAATGCTAATGGTGTTGGTATTGACACTGGCTGACCGCGTTTGGCTAAGCCCGCTTCCGTTATCCACTCCAATACCAAATATGTTGTTTTTATAGACACCGTTGGCGGCCGTATCCCAAACATTTACTCCCGCTGAATTAATGTATTCATTGGCCGCCCCTGTTGCCTGGTTAAGGGTAATGCCATATTTAATCGCCAGGTAGCTTTCTATCTTATTTCTTTCTACAGCAGTTGGAACACTGTTATAGGCAATCACTTCCGCAATACTTCCACCCATAGGTTCATTAGTGGAAAGCCCGGCGGCACCCAAATATACAAACCCCGGTGCCGCGGTGGCGGTAACACCCGCAGGCGCAGTGTTTCTGCCATTGTAATAAAACCTGGCATTGTTAGTGGCAGCCGTAGTGCTGGTTCCGCTGCTGATATAAGGGGTGGAGGTGACCGGGATATTGTTTAATTCCACCCAGGCGCCTGCATAAAAACCGGCATCACCATTATAAGGTCCCATCAGCCAGTTATTACTGCCCTGGATGGCCCGCCGCGGCGTAGCAGTATTGCTGGTGCTGTTAAATACCGCAAAAAAACTATATGGCTCGCTGGCTATTTGATCGTAGGTGCCCATGGCGTCGTCCACCAGGTCAAAATCTACCGACGGGTTGCTGTTGAAAAAGCTGGACGACGGCGTAAACAAGGGTTGTTTTGCCACCACGGCCTGCGTGGCATTGTAGCCATTGCTTCCCTGGTCGGCCCAGGTGGTAACCTTGCCGCCACTGGAGGAAACGCCGGCATTGGCCTTGAGCCAAAGATTTAAATTGGTGCTGACACCGCCAGGTGCTTGAGCAAAAGCAGCTTTTACTACAAGAAACATTATTACCTGCAAAACAAAAAATCTTGCAGAAAGGATTGTCCTGTGGATAGCAGGCAAACGATTTTTCATAGAATTAGGATTTAGTTGTATACATTGGATGTATACAACACAGTGGATTTAGACAGAATGCCGAGATTTGAATTTACAACGAAATATTGGTTTAGACTGGATAATTAGATTCGCTGTGTTATAGGATGGAAAAAAGGCCTGTAGAACGCCCCTATAACCTCTTTATTTATTATGACTGAATAAAGATGATTATGAAACCATAAAAAATTTGTAGAGAAGTATTATAGATATTTGTAGAGGTTTTACTACAAAAAATGCCAAAAAATCAAACAAAACTGTGTAATGGACATTAAAATGCAGTAAAACCGATTAGACTTATCACATTATTCCTGGGGATACAAGCATTGAGCATTTGGAAACATGGGGATAAAACGAAGGGCTGTACATTTACTATACCTATTGCTAACCGGATTTAAAGACCTGATAACCCTTGTTTAAGCAGTTCACTATTTGTTTACCGGCGCGCCAGAAAGCAATTGTCTTTTTTATGGCGGCCCTTATGCCTTATGTTGCCGTCGCACAAACAGGCGGATATGAGATCACGGCCCATTTCACCAATGATAATGGCCTGCCACAAAACAGCATCAATGCGATGGCACAGGATCCCA
This sequence comes from Bacteroidota bacterium, assembly GCA_040386335.1. Classification (GTDB taxonomy): domain Bacteria; phylum Bacteroidota; class Bacteroidia; order Chitinophagales; family Chitinophagaceae; genus JAZKFT01. Next base: position 273,326 of record JAZKFT010000001.1, on the reverse strand, counting down.
ACGGCTTTATATGGATGACCACTTATGGAGGAATCGTTCGCTATGATGGGCAAAATCTCCGGGTGTTCACCGCAGCGAACACGCCGGCCATGCCCAACAACAGTTTCAGTGCGATGTTCATTAAAAACGGGCAGGTGGAAATAGCGCCATCTGTTTACGGAGGGCCGACACTTTCTATAACTGGCAGCAACCATATAGCCCGGACACCAAGAAAGGATAGCCCCATTTTTTGCACCACCGGAAGTTTTGAATTCACCGATTTTGGGGGCAAAGTGCCCCCGTACCTGCTTCAACTAATGCCATCATTAGCTTCAGAAAAAAAACGCAAGGACGCTAACCTGGAGTATCGCATTTGCGCAAAGCCTGGTGTTCAACATGGCTACCTGCAAAACGAGGCAGGGTCTATATGGTATTATAACGGGGAAAAGGGAAATCTGTGCTCAAAAACGGATATAAAAATGGGAGACATTTTTATGTTGGGTAATCGGCTTTATGCCTATTCCCGGGTGAATGGGTTGAGCGGATGGGAAAATGGGTTACCCCTCTCGAAACCCGAAGGCAGCTTACGGATATTGCTTGACCAGTTAGATGCAGACTCAAAGGCTACATTAAAGTTTTTCTATAACTCCAGCCATGCGTTTGTGAAACAGGGCGAAAAACTATACCTGCTTCAACTTCAACACGACATTTTAAATGCTGTGCTACTCAGCACCAGGGCCCCAGCTGTAGATTTATCTGCCATCATTTACATACCCGCCGAAAACCTGATACTGGCGGGCACTTCTGTAGATGGATTTTATGTGCTGGAGCCAAAGCCTTTTACCAGCCTCGCCTATAACTATCCACAGGGGGTCAACAGTTATTATGCAAAAAACAGCCTTTATGCCGTATACGCGATCGACGACACCACACTGCTTACAACTACCGGTTTATTAAGTACCCATAACCACAGCAATGTGTATCCCTTGAAGATGATTGATCTGCGGTGTTTTGTACGGATCAAAAAAGACAAGTTGTTGATTAACCTTCAATATTCAACTTTTCTCTGCAATGATCAATTTGATAATGCCAGACCTATGTCCCATTTGCCCCGGGGCGTGCTTAAAACCTTTTTTTCAGATGGCGATACGCTTTACCTGGCGCTGGATTCCTTATTGGTGAAAACACTGGTGCAAGGTGATTCAATTATAAATATGCAGCAGGTTCGTTTACCGGGGCATAGTATTATTAGCCTTGTAAAAAATGACCAGGGAGGAATCTACGCAGGTACACCGTCCGGCCTATTTTTATTAAAAGCTGGCCATCAAAAAATGGATTCGGTACCGGGCATGGGCAACCGGGAGATAAAATCTTTATTTAAGAGCAAGCACGGAGATATTTGGTTTTCATCCGATGGCTGGTTCCGCCTTAATAAAAAGGGTATCGTTCGGATGCCGATGGATGACGATGGCCACCTGGAGCGGATACATGCATTTGCCGAAGACAAAAAAGGTTATACATGGATTTCCACCAACAATGGTATGTTCAGGTTTCTGTCAAGCGACCTGGCAAATTATGATCCAAAGAAAGGTACGGATAAGCTGTTCTACAATTACTTTGATAAAAGCTATGGTTCCGTTACAAGTGAGTATAATGGTAGCTGTACACCCGGCATGGCCAAAATGAATGATGGCAGCTTCGTATTTCCAAGTATAAAGGGGCTTGTTCATTTTTACCCCGAGCAAATTGGCAATGAAGAATCTTTCAAAACCATGATACTGGAGGACGTGTTTGTGGATACAATGGCCATCCGGGATGAAACACCAGTGCTGGAGCCCGGCTTTAATACACTGACCATGCACGTAGCCATTCCCTACTTTGGTCACCGGTATAATCTGCAGGCGGAGTACAAGCTTTCCGGCGGAGGACCTAATTGGACAAGACTGCCGGAGAATGGCCATATACGGTTTAACCGGCTGACCCCGGGCGATTATACGCTTTCAATACGCAATATTTCAGGTTACGGCGATAACAGGATCAGGACCATCGATTTTGTCTTTACCGTAAGCAGGTATTGGTACCAACGAACCTGGTTCTGGGCGATAGTGGCGGCAGTATTCGGGCTTTTTGTGTTGCTTTACAACCGGCAAAAGACAAAAATCAGCGAACGGCAAAAAAAGCTCCTCGAAAAAAAAGTACTCCACCGTACCCAACAGCTTCAGCAAGCTATGCAGGAACTGGGACAAACCGTTGTAGAATTAAAAACATCGCAGGCCAAATTGAAAAAAACAACAGAGTTTCGGGAGGAAGTCACATCGCTGGTACTACACGATATTCGGTCGCCGCTAATGTTCCTTCATAGTATTACCGAAAATATTTATGCATCATCTGTAAATGCTGAACCTGGCTCTCTCACCCAAAAACTTTACGACCTTCACCTCGGTGTAAAAGAAATATCGGCACATGCCCACCAGTTGCTCATTTGGCTCACCATTCAGCAGGAGGGGTTCAACGTAAAGAAAAGCAATGTCTCCATATACGCTATGTTGCAGGATATCTGTCAGCCATACCTGGCACTTGCCCAACAAAAAGACATCAGGCTGGATTTTACTGCTGATGAAGACCTAAACTTTTACACCCAGGCCGATTTATTAAAAATAATACTTAGAAACCTGGTGGATAATGCCATTAAATACACTGATGAAGGGCATATACATTTAGAAGGACGCAGAGAGGGAAGGGATATCTGGCTGGTTATTACTGACACCGGCAGGGGCATGGAACCCGAATTTGTGGAAAGGCTTCTTAGTACCGAACATAGTATGCACACAGGCAGCCAGTCGGGCCTGGGCTACCGGTTTATAAAAGACGTGTTAAAGAAGATCGGTGGAAAAATAGAAATCAATAGTCAACCGGAAGCAGGCACAACTATAACGATCATTCTGGCGGGTCCGACTGCCGTTTAGCCAAAGCATGAAAAAATATCAGTGCTGTACCAGTTTCACGAGATCTTATATTGCGAAGCCAGTTGTACCAGTTCGTGTATATTCCTTACGTTTATTTTTTCGAAGATCCTTATTTTGTAAGTGGCCACTGTAGAAGATTGCAGGTTCATCGTTTCGCAAATTTCAGAATTGCCCAACCCGTTGATGAAATGCATAGCCACCTGGAACTCCTTCGAAGTAAGTTTGGAAAAAGGGTCAGCACTTTCTCCTGTTTTAATATGGGAAGTCATCAGCTCCACAACATCCTCACTCATATATTTTTTGCCGGAAGCTACTTTTTTAACCGCATTTCTTAGGTTATCATCCCCGGTGCTTTTTTCTATGTAACCATAAGCGCCCGCTTTAAGACAAAGCATCGCAAAAATATTTTCGGGATTAAGTGACACGACCAGCACTTTCAAAGCAGGATCATACACCAGGGCTTGTTTTAGTAATTCCACACTGTCTGTGTCTGGCATTTTAAAATCCATCAGCATCATGTCAAACTTCTTTTTCCTCAGCAGTTTTATCGCGTCGGCACCATTACCGGCCTCATCTATGCATACGCCCGGAAACTCCTCCCCCAGCAAAAGGGAAAGACCCATCCTTACTATTTTGTGGTCGTCTGCTATCAATACATTCATACTTTGTGTTTTTTGGCCTGCCTTTGCGTTACTTAAATTACCCTGACCTGCAAAAATTGGTGAACAATAAAATTACCACACCAATCGAAAAAATATTGTAGGTATTCGTTTTTAAATCTTGTAGAGATTTGTCTACAAATGAATGAGGGCATCACCATCAAAAAAATATTGAACCTTTGAACAAAACCTGGCGAGATGGTTAAACCCTTCAAACAGCTCCAATAATGCTTCCCGACAACATTTTAATAAAAGAAAATTCCTGGAGGGCAAAGCTGGCTGCCCGCCTGATGAAGGCCGGGAACATGGCGATGGTTTTTGGCGATACCATTCATATCTGGGGTGTGACCAGGGAGCAATTTCTGCAACATGAAAAATGGGTGAAACATGAACTGAAGCACGTAGAACAGTATCGGAAAAACGGTTACCTGGGCTTTTTGGCAAAATATGTTTGGGAAAGCATCCGGCATGGATATCATAATAACAAGTTCGAAGTAGAAGCGAGGGAAGCAGAGGACGCCTGATGCTTGAGGCGATACGCAGGAGGCTTGAGGCTCGACGCTTGAGGCTTGAACCCTGCGCCTTGAACCTTGTACCTTTCACCTTTCACCTTGTACCTTGAACCTTTACCTTAAATCAAAGTTCCCAACTCACTTCCCCGAAGTCGAAAGCCACTGTATCATCTTCTTCTATCAGCAATTTGCCGTCATCGGCAACGCCACGAATCGTGCAAGGCATTACCACATTGCTTTTTCTTAACCGCACCAATTGTCCTTTTTTATAGAGGTGAAGGTTGTAGGCCTCAAAAATAGCGTCCCATTGCCCGTTAATTAAAAGCTCCCATTGTTCCTGCAAACACTGGCACAGTCCATTTACCAATTCCATCATTTCGTACTTCTGATGGGTAATATGATTCAATGATATGGGATTCGGCAAATAATCTGGGAATACGGCCTGGTTAATATTAATACCAATACCCACCACAGCCCATTTCCAGTTGCTGTCGACGGCCAATGGTCGACGGTCGGCCGTAGACGATCCGCCAATTACATTCTCGATCAGGATCCCCCCTGCCTTCCTGTCACCCCAGTACAGGTCGTTCGGCCATTTTATGAAAGTACCGGCCCCGGCGTGCCAAGCAAAAAAGTTTCTTACGCCTACGGCCATGGCAGCGCTTAATCTAAATTGCTGGGCGATAGTTAGTTTGCCGGTTTCCAAAACCACGCTCATGAGTATGTTTTCAGCAACGGCGCCTTTCCACGATTTGCCCCGCTGCCCCTTGCCTGCTGTTTGTTCGAGTGCAAACCATACCTGTCCGTGTTCCGCCATTCCTGCATGAACCTGTTGCATGGCATAGTTGTTGGAGCTGTCGACTGTATTCAAAACGGTTATATGGTTTCCGATGGCTTGCACGAAGGTTTCCAAACTAAAATGGCTATTTTTGATTTTTCAAAAATCAACTTATTCTTTCAATCCCCCGGGGGAAATTAAATTTTACAGTGTTTGATAACTAAAAGCGTTTTATCTGTCCGCCCCAAAGCTCCTACAAGGCTCAGCCGCAATTCCAAAATCTTCAAGACCATTATAAAGGCCATCCAGGAAAAAAAAGGAAGTAAAATTGTATCGCTCGACCTGCGAAAAATACTGGAGGCCTCTGCCGATTTTTTTATCGTTTGCGAAGCTGCAAGTACCACCCAGGTACGTGCTATTGCAGATAATGTACAGGAAATTGTTCGAAAAGAAATGGGAGAACTGCCCTACAAGCATGAAGGTTACCAGGCGTTGAAATGGATATTGATAGACTATGTGAACGTGGTGGTGCATGTGATGCAGCCGGAAACAAGAAATTTTTATCAGCTGGAGGAAATGTGGCACGATGCACCATCCACCGAACATGAAGGATAATACATCGAATGGTCATTAGTCATTGGGTCAATGGTCATTAAATTGGAATCAAAACAATTGACCAATGACCATTGACCCAATGACCTGGTATGATATGCAACACAATCCAAAGTTAAAATGTCCGTAACCGGGCAACCAAACCATTTACCGGCTGTTATTTCAAAATTATAAAGCAAGCTTAGAACCACCTATATGTTACCTGAAGAACAACAACGGGACGATAAAAACAGACGTAACCCCCTGAACCGCAACAACGACGACAAGAACCCGCGTAAGGGTTCCAAATTCAGTATTTACTGGATATACGCCATCATTGCAGCCGTATTGATCGGTATGCAGGTTTTTAAAAGCGATAACGATCTGAAAAATATTGATGAGAAAACCTTTAAAGAAGAAATGTACGCCAAAGGTGATGTAGATAAGATCACCAAGGTAAACAACAAAAGGATCGTAAGGGTTTACATTAAACAAGACAGCCTGGCCAAGGCCTATTACCAATCCAAACTAAAAGACAAACCGACCTTGTTGGAAAAAGGCAATAAAGCCCCCCAGTTTGAATTCGGCGTTACCGATTGGGAAGGTTTTAGCAAGAGCCTCGATGATTTTAGAAAAGAAAGGCAATTGCCGGAACTTTTTGCAGCGGTAGAAAACGACACTGAATATGGTCCATGGATCAGCAATATATTCTTCATCCTGCTCCTGGTGCTTTCATTTGTAATGATGATGCGCAAAATGGGTGGCGGCGGAGGTGCAGGTGGCCCCGGTGGTATCTTCAATATTGGTAAAAGCCGCGCACAGATCTTTGATAAAGACCTGAAAGTAAATATCACGTTTGCTGATGTAGCCGGCCTCGACGAAGCGAAAGTGGAGGTGATGGAGATCGTTGACTTTTTGAAACAGCCCAAAAAATATACGGCACTCGGTGGTAAAATCCCGAAAGGCGCCTTGCTCGTTGGTCCTCCTGGTACCGGTAAAACACTGCTGGCAAAAGCCATGGCAGGCGAAGCCAAAGTGCCTTTCTTTAGCCTGAGCGGAAGCGACTTCGTAGAAATGTTTGTAGGTGTGGGTGCAAGCCGTGTACGTGATTTGTTTAAACAGGCAAGAGAGAAAGCCCCTTGTATCATTTTTATAGATGAGATAGACGCCATCGGCCGTGCTCGTGGCCGAAATGCCATGATGAGCAATGATGAAAGGGAAAACACGCTGAACCAGTTGCTGGTAGAGATGGATGGCTTTGGTGGCGATACTGGTATTATTATCCTGGCTGCTACAAACCGTCCGGATGTATTGGATACAGCCCTGCTCCGCCCCGGTCGTTTCGACAGGCAGATCACCATCGACAGACCCGATGTGAGTGGCAGGGAGCAGATTTTTAAAGTGCACCTGAAACCGATCAAAATCTCTCAAACGCTGGATATTCATAAACTGGCCGAACAAACACCTGGCTTTGCCGGAGCGGACATCGCTAACGTTTGTAACGAAGCGGCATTGATAGCTGCCCGTAAAGGAAAAGATGCCGTGGATATGAGTGATTTCCAGGATGCGGTGGACAGGGTGATTGGCGGACTGGAAAAAAAGAACAAGCTCATTTTGCCCGAAGAGAAAGAGATCATTGCGTATCATGAAGCAGGTCACGCAGTTTGTGGCTGGTTCCTGGAGCATGCATATCCGCTGTTGAAAGTTACTATCGTGCCCCGTGGTACCGCTGCATTAGGCTATGCCCAATACACGCCAAAGGAGCAATACTTATACAATACCGACCAGTTGAACGACCAGATAGCGATGACATTGGGTGGCCGTGCTGCAGAGGATATTTTCTTTGGAAAGATTAGCACTGGCGCCAGCAATGACCTGCAACAGATCTCCCGTATTGCTTACAGCATGGTAACAGTGTATGGCATGAACGATAAGGTGGGCAATATCAGCTACTACGACCCTACACAGGAAAATACCTTTACCAAGCCATACAGCGAAGAAACAGGTAAGATCATTGACGAAGAAGTGCGTAAAATAATCGACATAGCCTATATCCGCACCAAGAAGTTATTGACTGAAAAGAAGAGTGAAGTAGAAAAGCTGGCCAAGGAATTATTGCTAAAAGAGGTCCTCTTCCAAAGCGATGTGGAAGCCCTTATCGGTAAGCGTCCTTTTGAAGAAAAGAAAAGCCTGGAAGTGGCCGAACATAAAGCCACCCACCACGAAAATGGAACCGTAATAGCGCCCCCTGAGCAGAGTGTGTTACCCCATTCATTGGATCAATAAGATTTTATAAAATCAAAATGCCGCTGACAGTAATAATGTTAGCGGCATTTTGGTTTGTAGAGACGCCATGCATGGCGTCTTACTCCACCCCGATCATCATGCCGATCATCATGCCGATCATCATGCCGATCATCATGCCGATCATCATACCAGATCATCACGCGGATCATCATTCAAATCCATCCGTTTCATATCCGGCAATATTGATTAACCATTAATTCAAACATTTCCTACAACCAGAACGCCAGAATGATAGACGCCTACATTCAAGACGCCAGCATGGCGACTCTACAGTAAAAAACGTTCAAAGTTCCGGTTGTTGGTGATCACCTCGTTATGCCCTTTTTTGCTATGTAAAAAAATAATGCGGTTCGCTTTTAAATCCTCCCCGGTCAGTTCATCTTCTTCCTTGTGCAGGTAAGCAATGTGCAATGAATCCAGCGTCTTTAAAAAATCTAGGCTGTTTTGTTTAGTGCCGCCATTGTCGGTGTAAATATTGATGAGTTTCCCATGCGTTTTAGAAAATGTGAAGTAAGCTTCCATTTCTCCGTAAAGGGCATCAAAAAGTACTAGGTTCTTAAAATCCATCATAGCGTTCTGGAAGTAAATTTTCGCCATTACCTTATACGCACCGCTATGCCCTGCAAGGGTTATTCCGGGAATACCTGTATTTCTCTTCAAGAGTTTTTTGGTGTAAAGCATTTGAAATACATCTTTCCATAACAGATAAAATTCGCCGGGCTTCTCCAACTTCCCACCATAACTATCAGGGGCATTTTTAGGCCCTTCCGGGAAAATAAAAATGGCATTCCTTCGGGCGGCATAAAACTGTTCCAACAGTTCAAATTGAACCAATGCAGTATCAATACTGTTGATCCAACCATGGAACCAAAAAACATAATCGATGTACTTTGTATTGTCAAAATAATCCGGCACAAAAATAAAAACTGAACTATCGCTGTAGTGTTCAGTTGCAGTGTAGGTTTTACCATTGTATACTCTGGGCTGTACATTCCGCAAACTATCAGGGAACATGCTGTGGCTGCTGCTGATGCGAAATATCTTACCCGATGGCGATTTTTGGGCCTGGCTGTTAAGGCTGATACAAATAAACAGCAGCCAGCCTAAGGATTTTATCATTGTTTGTAATTGATGAACTAAACCTAAGTTTTTTTAGGGAAATTTGCAGCCGGAGGAGATTTATGATTTATGATTTCTTAGAAATACTGGTAACCCGATAAACGTATTAGCAGCCTCAAGCTAATCAAATCGTAATCGTACTTAAAATGACCATTGACCAATAATAACTATGCAACAATACTGTGAATCTGTAACCGAATACAAGCGCCTTAAAACCCGCGAAGTGAAGGTGGGCAATCTATTACTGGGCAATGGCCATCCCATCCGTGTGCAAACCATGACCACGACTGACTCCATGGACACTTTGGCCACTGTAGAGCAAAGCATCCGGTGTATAGAGGCCGGCGCAGAACTTGTGCGGATAACGGCTCCTTCTAAAAAAGAAGCTGAGAACCTGCGGTTGATAAAAGATGAATTAAACAGGCGCGGTTACTTTACGCCCCTGGTTGCTGATATCCATTTTACCCCAAACGCCGCCGAAATTGCAGCAAGAATCGTAGAAAAAGTGCGTGTAAACCCGGGCAATTATGTCGACAAGAAAAAGTTTGAACAGATAGAATATACTGACGCAGAATACCTGGAAGAAATAGAGCGCATTACAGAGCGGTTTACGCCATTAGTGCTTATCTGTAAAGAACATGGCACAGCTATGCGAATTGGCACCAACCATGGAAGCCTCAGCGACCGCATCATGAGCCGCTATGGCGATACCGCGATGGGTATGGTGGAGAGTGCTATGGAGTTTCTCCGTATTGCCCGGGCGGTAGATTACCACCAGATCATCCTGAGTATGAAGAGCAGCAACCCACAGGTAATGGTACAGGCATACAGGCTGCTGGTGAATAAAATGCAGGAGGAATTTGGCGAATGTTACCCGCTTCACCTCGGCGTAACTGAGGCCGGGGATGGCGAAGATGGCCGGGTAAAAAGTGCAGCAGGCATCGGCACATTGTTGGAAGATGGCATTGGGGATACGATTCGGGTAAGCCTTACTGAAGATCCGGAGTTTGAGGTGCCGGTTTGCAGGGATTTGGTGAAGAGATACCAGGAAGTAAGTAGTGAGAAGCAAGTAGCAAGTAGTATTCCGGTAATTGATAATCTTCCATACTCGCCTTTCGAATATAGACGCAGGGAAGCCTTTGGTGTGGACAATATCGGTGGCAAGCATGTGCCGGTGGTGATAGCCGATCTCAGCAAAATGGATACGATCACAGCGGCCTCTTTGCAAGGGGTTGGATACACGTATGACGAGGCTACCGATAAGTGGCACATCAGCGACGCAGCGGCAGATTATATTTTCACCGGGAAAGCTGCACTGGATTTTTCCTTACCGGGAACTTTAAAAGTAGTCACCTGGCCCAACCACTGGCAGGAGGCTGCAGACAAATCAAAATACTTTCCTATTTATGATGCCGCCGGGTTTGCAGAAACAACGGTGGTTAGCGACACCATCAATTTTGTAATGGTCGATTGTTACAGCGATGAAACTGCCATCAATGACTATACGCATTTAGATACATTGGCCAATAATCCAACAGTTGTAATTTGTCTTTCCTCCACCCATCAGCACGCCATGCCGGCTGTTCGCAGGATGTTTATGGAGCTATTGATCCGTGGCATTAAAAATCCTGTGGTACTGATCACAGATAGCAACTGGAGCACTCCGGATGAACACCTGATACATTATGCCACAGAAACCGGGGCACTGTTTTTAGATGGCTTTGGTGATGGTATATGTCTGGGCATGACTCCGGAAAGCTACAAGACACAAGCATCAAGCATCCAGAATGCCAGCGGACGGAACTATACAAACAATACCTCGGTGGAACAGTTTATCAACTCAACCGCTTTCACCATCCTCCAGGCTACCCGTACACGCATTTCAAAAACAGAATATATCAGCTGCCCCAGTTGTGGCCGTACGCTATTCGATCTGCAAGAAACGACTGCTAAGATCCGTGCCCGCACCAATCACCTGAAAGGCGTAAAAATTGCCATCATGGGCTGCATCGTAAATGGCCCCGGTGAAATGGCCGATGCCGATTTTGGCTATGTTGGCAGCGGCGTTGGAAAGATCACTTTGTACAAAGGAAAAGAAGTGGTGAAGCGTAATGTAGACAGTAATATTGCGGTGGATGAACTGATTGGATTACTTAAAGAGAATGAGGCCTGGGTAGAGCCGATCGTATAATAAATAATCATCATTGCGAGGGTTCTTGCCCGTGGCAATCCCCAACTAAATTCAGGGGATTGCCACGTCGGGCAAGAACCCTCCTCGCAATGGCGAAAATGTTTAGGGTTCTAAAGCGAAAGCTGCAGAAGCCGACCTGTCGAGATAATCCAAATGGGAACTGCCATTTATGGCAAGAGCTGACACATACAGAAACTCTGCAAATGCTGCCTTCTGTTCAGCAGCACAACTGCCTAACAGCTCGTTTGGATGAAAGGTTTTGGTATACCGGCCATTTACATCGCAGGCATAAAAATTAGCCCGGTTGTTTACAAAACCTGTTGCGTTGGTGATAGCGGGTACGCCATCATCATCACAGGTTCCTTTTTGTACCGAGAACGAAAACTCACCCAGCCCGTTTGGATGGTATGCTTTATAGCCGATTTCAATATTGGCTGCATTGTTGCCATAATTTACAAAACCACAGCAGGAAGGTGAAGAAGGAACACCATTGAGATTGAGCTTATACACTGCAGCTTCTACCGGCAGGTTATCTATCCGCACTTTCATTTTAAAGCCCGTTGTCATCTGGGTGATGATATTATAATCGGCCAGCATTTTTGTAGGCGCAAATACCGATGGGGCAAAAGTGTTCATTTCCGGCACCTGGTACTTGCTGCGATGCACTGTAAGCCTGTTTCCGCCGGCATCATATAGTTCCATCCTGAATTCGTACATGCCATCGCCGGCCAATGCATTACTATCAAAGCTAATACTATCGGTATCCTGGTTCCATTGTGGCGACATTTCAGGCACATTAAAAGGTGGCATAGCCGGGTTTACCGGGGGAACGATGTACAGGTTGTTCGTTGTTCCTACCGTTTTATTACCCAGTACCACACTCTTATAATCAATATGTTTAAAATTGAAAATATCGAGGTACTCGTAGCTATACTGCTTGGAAACGCCCCCGGTAAAATCTGTGAAATCTCCATCGGAGGGAGTGGCATTCAAAGGAGTCAAATCGGGCATATGGGTTTTGCACCACTTCCATTTGTAGTAAACCGCACCGGTGGCTCTTAAGCCACTGCTAAACTGCACCCGGAAACTTAATCCGCCACCAAATGGACGTTTAAAATCGTTAGCGGCTGTTGAAGCATTACTAACGCTGGCATCACTCATACCAAACCTGTCCATCGCGGGTACCGGGAATGGAGCGGTATTGTTAGGAATGGCCTGCATAAAACTTTCCTGCTTTATCCGGCTCACACTCGCACCATCACCAATCGTTTTGATCCATACCAGTTCGCCCAGTAAAATGTCCTGGCATTCCCAGCGTACGCGTTCGTCGGTAAGCCTGATCGTTACATCGGTTCCGCATTTATAATCCCACCAGGTATTGCATGGAATATTAGGTCTGTACACGGTGGTCCACACGCCATTCACCAGGCACTCTACCCAGAAATACAGATCGGGTACATCACCCCCGGCTATATAAGCAATGTTGGTGCTGAATTTTCCATTCATGTCGGTGTACACCGTTTTTAATTCGTCGAGGCGGTAGAGCCATGGCCATATCCAGGGATAGTAGCAGAAATATGGATGAAAGAGCGACAAGTTCTGGGCCACCGAAGTACGGATAAGGTTGGCATTACCGGAAAGCAGGGTTCTTTTTATAGACTCGTTAACCGGTACCTGGGCCTTTAATGCCGAAGCAGTTACATGGGTATTGCTAAGCGAATTAAAAAGATTGGCATTGGTAAGCGTAGCCAGCCTGGAACTGATATTTGTCAACGGCGACAGATCGGGGAAAGGCTTGGGTATACGAATCGGAATTTCAGGCTTCAGGATAATATCCGGTATGCGCAAAATGATATGGTCGGGTATTTTATTCAGCCAGAAAAGGATACGATCAATATCACATATGTGTACCCTGGCCCTGCAGATAGGCTTATCACTGCTGACACCATGGATATTGAATTTTTTAATAACGGTACCTTTTACATTGCAGATCACCCACTTCCATAACGTAGGAAATTTAATCGGAATTGCTGCTGTGACGAGTTTGCTTTTGTCCCAGGTAACCGCTGGTTCAAAAGGTTGGAATTTCAACACATCATCAATGGTTCGCACTTTTTCTACACGCGGATCTCCGCCTGGTACTATAAAGAAACGAACCTCCGATCCGGGCAATCCAAAATCGTTGAAAGTAGCTTTGTTGCCATTTACTTCCTGTCTGTCCAAAAGCTTTCCGCCACGGCTAAATGCATAGGCATATAGTTTTATGGGATCAGCCAGGGGGCTTTCGAAATTCACCGGCAAGGTGATTGTTTGTGTGGGCATAAAATGAATATTTATTGGTTATAAAATAAATACATGTTTACCAAACGCCGCATCGCTGCAAGGCATCCGGATGTTCATTTAAGGGCGGGGGCATGAAGGGCAAAGCATTTAGCAATCTGGCTTTTTCACTATTGGTCATGCAAGTTGTAAAAAATTAAATAACAATTCAGCACCCAACTAGCAATCTATTATTTTGGCAGAGCGTATGAATTCAGTTCCATTGAGTATTACCGGATATCATCCCCAGGCATTTCGTTTGATCATCTGTTTACTAACGGCGTGGTGATATCACAAAAAAAGCTACCCTTTTGAGGTAGCCTTTTCTTTGCAATAGAAACGATCAGAAACCTGCCGGTTTCATATAGTTATATTTTGGCGATGGTACTTTACTGGATTGCCTTTCCGTTCTCGAATAGGTGGAATCGAACACCCCTCCAAGAGGTGCAGGGTTCCCAGGGAAACAAGGGCCGATCATTCCCAAAAATTCATTATTCACTTTGGCATGGAACCCCTGTTTTAAAGTAACAGAATTTCCGGCACGGTAGGTGACATTCGTACCTGCACCTCCCTGGATGATCCTGGTACTACTGATGCTATCAGATGCAGTGTAATACTGATTGCCGGTAGATGTAGGGCTACTGGGATCATTGGCCGGGGTAAGGTCCAGGTCAGGAACACAAGAACCATATAGGTTGGTAAACCAACGGCCCCGTCCATAGGTAGCACAGGTAAGTAATCCGCCATCTATTTCCAAATCAGTAACACGGGTGTTGGGAAGACCATTCATGAATGGCGCCCAGTAATTCCAGGCCCCCAATTTTACAAAAACACCCAATTCGGTACCTATATAAATGTCATCATTCGCACTTTCACCCATTAGTATACAGTTCACCGGAACGGAAGGCAGGTTAAGTGTTATAGGTGTCCAGGTTTGCCCGCTATTGGTACTTTCATACACGCGGTTGGTGCCATAGCCGCCAATGGTATAAAATACATGGGCCGAATTATTTGGATCCACAGCAACGCAGGTAGCGCCGGCAGTAGGTAATGTATAGGTGGTAACTGTGGGAGAGGCTGCCGTTACATCACTTATTTTTACAATCTGGCTGCCCGTAATGCCATACATCACATTCGGAGCGCTTTTGGCAAAAGCCAACCAGATAAAACTGCTTGTATTGGTTGCTTTCACACTCCAGCTTCCATTGTAAATCTGGATTTTGCCATCATTCCCGTCGGTTTCATCGGTTTGTGCAAGGGCAACTATAGCGGGATTGGTCTTATGCATGGCCATCGGCGTTATCCAGACATTGCCATTGCCAAAGCCTGCCGGCATAAAATCTGCCCCGCTCACACCATTATTGGTACTTCGGTAAACAAGTGCGTCCTGCCTGCTATAGTATAAAATATCGGGGTTATTATAATCCACCAGGCATTCCATACCATCGCAACATCCAAAATGGATGCTACTATTATGAGTACCCATATCCTGGGCGCCGCCTAATGCCCTGAAACCATTTGCATTGTTGCAATAAGCTATGCGGTAATATTGAGAAATATGGAGGCCATCGCTAATGTAGCGCCACCCGGCCCCGGCCCCGCCGTTACTATAATTATAGTTGTACACGCCGCCATCATTTCCTAAAAACAGGTAGCCCTGGTCCCAGGCTATATAGTGGTTATCGGCATGTATGCCGCCCCCAAAAGTACCACCGCCGGGTACCCCATCACCAATGTCTATCCAGGACGCGCCGCCATCGGATGATTGCTTTAACTCCAGGCCTCCGGCATAGATAAAGTTAAAGTTGGTTTGACTGGCCTCAAAAGACATGCAGTAATCGGTATACACTGTCACCAGGCTGGCACTGTATTTCTGGGTCCAGTCACTGGTGCCGCCATTGTAATATTGGATGGTGCTGGTTGTACCCGAAACTGACCAGAGGTAAAATGTTCTGTTGCTGGAAAAATTAGATGAAACTGCCAGTTCTGCCCGGCTGCTGCTAAAGGTAAAATCTGCCGTGCCTGCATCGTTTTGAACCGCCGCCCAGGTGGCGCCATAGTCAGCGCTGGTATACACCCTGCTACTGGTACAGGCTATCAGGTTTTGATTACTGCTGTTATCGCCTTTTTCAATATCCCAAAAACTGCCACCCTGTTCTGTTGTAAAGGTCTGCCAGCCATCCGTTGTACGAACAATTCCGGCTGTGGTGGCTGCCCACATGCGGTTGGGGTTACTATTGTCCATCATTAATTTACGAACGTTACCGTAATTGAAAGACGGGGGAATATCGTCATAATAAGCGGTGGGCAGCCATGTAGTACCACCATCTGTCGTTTTCATAATGCCAATGCCGGAAGGTGTATTTCCAATGCCGGCGTTCTTGTCGCCACTAACAAGGTACATCACATTAGGATTGGATGGATGGATGCATAAATCTACTGCACCAATATTCGGAAGACCATCTGTAAGGCATGTCCAGGTTGGAACCAGGCCGGTGCTTTTATTAAATTCACCCCTCCAAAGACCACCTTTTGGCGCACCTACATATATGGTAGCACTGCTGGCATTACCAGCATCGTTTGGGTCTAGTTTTACAAATGTTACCCGGCCGGTACCTGTTGCAACGCCACTATTATTGCGGATATTAAAAGGTCCGCCATAGTTCCATTCTGCAGTTTGTGGCGAAACGGAAGCAAACGGCATAGCCTGGTTATCACGGACAAATTTCTTGTAAGCATTAAAATTGTATAAATCGCTGTTGGCAAAATTTCCATCATTATCAAGCCGGTCGCGGTAGTACCATAGCATACGGCCGAGTTGGTTATGACCGGTGCCCGAAAAACTGGTACTGCCTTTTAACCTTTGTTCCTTATTAAAATCTTCAAATGTCTTTAACCAATCGATATATTTTGTGTTATTCAGGGCTTTAATCCTTTCAATGAGTTCCTGCGCCCTGAGATTTACAGATATTGAAAGGCAAAGGGTAAGAATAGCGACAAGTCGAAGTAGCAGTTTCATAGTAACAGTTTCTGGTTATTTAAAAAAAACCTTTACGATTTAAAAAATGGTGCCAGAAAGATAAAACTAATTTTTTCAGCATTTTACGCCGGTTAGCAAAACATCGAACCGAGGTAGAATTGAAGACGCAATTAATATTTTTATCCCCTTGTTTCTTAAACCCGTTTTCCTGTTACCTTCGACCTAAATTAGTTGCATAGCTAACTAATTTTTCCAAAGGTTCAAGGTTTAGGCTACAAGGTTCAAGCCTTGAGCCAAATAAACTAATAATGGCGTCTTGCCCCTTGATACCTGGACCTTGATCCTTGAATCTTAAATTTCGCTTGTTATGAATCGTTCCATTAAAAAAGTAGCCGTGCTTGGAAGCGGCGTTATGGGTAGCCGCATCGCTTGTCATTTTGCAGGTATTGGGGTGCAGGTATTACTGTTGGATATTGTTCCCAAAGAACCCAATGAAGCAGAACTGGCAAAGGGGCTAACACTGGAAAAGCCTGCGGTACGTAACCGGATCGTGAATGACGCTTTAACGACTGCTATCAAAAGCAACCCCAGCCCGGTATTTACCAAAGAGGTCACCAAGCTTATTAAAACCGGCAACTTTACCGACAACATGAAAGACATTGCCCAATGCGATTGGGTAATAGAAGTGGTGGTGGAAAGACTGGATATCAAGAAAAGCGTTTACGAACAGGTAGAACAGTACCGCAAACCCGGAACCCTTATCACTTCCAACACTTCCGGCATACCCATTCACATGCTAAGCGAAGGTCGCAGCGAAGATTTTAAAAAGAACTTTTGTGGCACCCACTTTTTTAACCCACCCCGCTACCTGAGGTTACTGGAAATTATACCAACACCCGATACAGATCCTTCCATTGTGGATTTCCTGATGCATTACGGTGATTTGTATTTGGGTAAAACCACGGTATTATGCAAAGACACCCCTGCATTTATTGCCAATCGCGTAGGTGTTTTCAGCATGATGGCCGTGATGAATGTAATGGAAAAGTTGGGTCTGAACACCGACGAAATAGATGCATTAACCGGACCGGTTATTGGCAGGCCTAAATCCGCAACTTTCCGCACTGCAGATGTGGTGGGCATTGATACCCTCGTAAAAGTGGCACAAGGTGTGGCCGCCAATTGCCCGGATGATGAAGCCAAAGAAATCTTTACCATACCCGCCTGGCTACAAAAAATGGTTGACAATAACTGGCTGGGTGATAAAAGCAAACAGGGCTTTTTCAAAATGGACAAAAGCCAGGGTAAAAAAGACATTCTTACCCTTAATCTTCAAAGCTTTGAATACGCAGCCAAAACAAAACCCAGGTTTGCTACGCTGGAAACTGCCAAGCCTGTCGACGACCTGAAAACAAGACTTAAAATGCTGGTGGCCGGCACCGACAAGGCCGGAGAATTTTACAGGCTGTTCCATTATCACCTGTTCTCCTACATCAGCCACCGCATTCCGGAAATTAGCGACGAGTTGTACCGCATAGACGATGGCATGATGGCCGGCTTTGGCTGGGAAATAGGAGCCTTCGAAACCTGGGATGTGCTGGGTGTGGCCAAAACTACAGAAGCTATGAAGGCTGCCGGGTTCAAGGTGGCAGCATGGGTGGATGAATTTATTGCCGCAGGCAACAAAACATTTTACAAGGTAGAAGCTGGCAAAAGATTGTATTACGATGTAGCCACTAAAACTTATAAGGAAATGCCGGGTGGCGAAGCCTTCCTGATCATGAGTAACAAAGCCGATAAAATTGTTTGGAAAAACAGCGATTGCACGGCCTTCGATCTCGGAGATGATATATTGGGACTGCAATGGAATACCAAGATGAACACCATTGGTGGTGGTGTGCTTGATGGAATTCAAAAAACAATTGCCAAAGCCGAAGAAAATTTTAAGGGATTGGTGATTGCCAATGATGGCGCCAACTTTAGCCTTGGAGCCAATGTGGGTATGATATTTATGTATGCCGCTGAACAGGAATACGATGAACTGGACCTGGCTGTCCGCATGTTTCAGAATAGCACGATGCGCATTCGGTATTCATCTATCCCGGTAGTGGTGGCACCGCACGGGATGGCCCTTGGCGGCGGTTGCGAAATAAGTCTTCATTCAGATAAAATACAGGCAGCTGCGGAAACCTATATCGGCCTGGTGGAACTTGGCGTGGGCCTGATACCCGGTGGTGGCGGCACCAAAGAATTTGCACTTAGGGCAGGTGACGAATACAAGGATGGTGAAATAGAAATAGAACCGCTGAAACGCCGTTTTATGAATATTGGCATGGCCAAAGTAGCCACCAGTGCGCATGAAGCGTATGAGCTTGGTATTATGCGCAAAGGGATCGATGAAATAAGTATGAATGTGAACCGCCGCATCGCTGATGCCAAACGCAGTGCATTGGAAATATGGAACGAAGGTTACACCATGCCTGTGCAGCGTACCGACATTAAAGTGTTGGGCCGCGGTGCCCTGGGCGCTTTATATGCCGGGTTAAATGGTATGAAATTGGGCAACTACATTACAGAACACGACGAAAAAATTGCCAAAAAACTGGCCTATGTCATGTGCGGGGGCGACCTCAGCGAAGCCAGCGTAGTGAGCGAACAATATTTGCTTGATATTGAGCGGGAGGCATTTCTATCCCTTTGCGGTGAAAGAAAAACATTGGAAAGGATCCAGAGTGTTTTAAAAGGCGGCAAGCCATTACGTAATTAATACCAGCCTTATGACAATACAAACCGCTGCTATCTTTTAAGATGGCAGGGAAAATATTATTGCCTATTTTTAAATCTTTGAAATGCCGTCGAAATCACGGCAACCGAACCCTATCAACCAAACTAATGCCCCCGAATGCGTTGGCGACTGATACAAATATTGGCTCTTCTACTGCTTTCTGCTGGCAGCCGTGCCACACATATAGTGGGTGGCGAACTGGGGTATCAATTTATTGAGAAGATTACAGATGAGTTTGGCGTAACTGTCTACGTTTATGTAGTAACGGCCAGGATCAATAAAGACGTAAATGCCACTGGCACGCTACCTGATGCAGTGGTGCTGAACGTTCACAATACCATCACCAATTATTTTCTAACACAAAAATCGCTTTATAAGATATCCCAGTATGCCATGCCCATCAGTACCACCTTGCCTTGCACCGTGGTACCACCCGGCGCCGCGTACGAAGTGGGCATCTACTCCGATACCATTGCCCTGGCATTTTCGCCTGATGGCTATACGCTGGGTACCAGCAGTTGCTGCCGGCTTACAGGACTGGCAAATACAGTAAATTCTATCAACACCGGTGCTACCTATACGGCGTCTATACCACCCCATAATGTAATAGAGATCAACAGCACTCCGGTTACCAACGATTCCATCAAAATTATCTGCAAGGATGTTCCGGCATATTTCACCGTGCCATTTTACGACCCCGATGATGATACGCTCCGATACGAATTTTGCGGGGCATACGATGTAGATGGCGATCCGCCATTTACATCCGTCAAATACAGCCCGGGCTATAGCGGAGCCAATCCATTAAATGGCAATCCCCAGATTACCATTGACCCCATCACAGGACAAATTAAGGGCCTGGTGCAAACCCCCGGCGACTATGTAGTGTGTTTTTGCGTACAGGAAATAAGAGGAGGCAAAGTGATCAATGTTTACCGGAAAGAGTTTCAATACCGGGTTACTGAATGTGCCACGGTAAGTTCATTGCCCGACAAGTATTATAGTTGCAAGAGCCTGGCCATAACATTTTTAAACGACAATAATCCAACCTACAATTACCGCTGGGATTTTGGCGTAAGTTCTCTTACAAACGATACCAGCAGTGCCCGGGTCCCCAGCTTCACCTACCCTGATACGGGCAGCTACAGGATAAGACTTATTGTTGGCCGTAACGAATTATGTACCGATACTTCGTACAGCACAGTAATTGCTTACCCGGTTTTTAATGCAGCATTCACATTCCCGCAGTTAAGATGTTCTTCCAACCCTATTTTATTTAACGATGCCAGCACGGCCACCTATGGCTTCGGCACCAAATGGAAATGGTATACCCAGTATCCATCATCACAACCATTCCGGTTGGTGGACACTGTGCAAAACCCCAACCTTCATTTTGGTACGCAAACAGGAAATGACACCATTGCCAGGGTAAAACTTTGGGTGGAAAGCAGCAAGGGATGTATAGACTCTATTGTACAGACAATGCCCATTGCACAAAGCCCGCAACTTAACGCCGGCCCGGATCTTAATTTTTGTCTTGGGGACAACACTATGATCAATGCCAGCAGCAACAGTAGCCGGGTTGAATGGCGCCCTTCCAGCTTTTTGTCGAATGCATTTGTAATAAAACCAAACGCTTCGCCCCCGGCAACCACTACCTATCAACTGCTGGCGCAAAACGATCTGTGCACCAGCCGCGACACTGTTATTATCAATGTCACTCCTAAACCTTTTCCCAATGCCGGCGCTGATACCGTGCTTTGTTTTGGCGATGGGGCACAGTTAAACGGCCAGGGTGGTCAGTCATTTTCCTGGAGTCCCGGTACGGGCCTGAGTAATCCCCTGATCCGAAACCCGATGGCCAGGCCGCCCGTAAGCACCACTTATATTTTAAGTGTAATAGACACCCTGGGTTGCAACAGGATTTTTAAAGATTCAGTATTTATAAGAGTAGTGCCTAAAATGAAGATCAATGCAGGCAAGGATACTTTTGTGGTGGTACCCAATAGTGTGCAGCTAACAGCCACCGGAGCGCCTATGTATCGTTGGGGACCTGCTTCTTTTTTAGACGATGCCAACAAAACTTCGCCTGTGGCCACCATCAGTTCCACTCAAACATTTTACGTAAGGGGTTATACATCCGAAGGCTGCGAAGGGTTTGACACTATGAAAGTGCGGGTGCTGGAACATGAACCCGACATTTATGTGCCATCAGCCTTTAGCCCAAATAACGACGGGTTAAACGATATCCTTAAACCAGTGGGTTATGGCGTTGAATACATTGAAATATTTGCAGTGTACAACCGGCTCGGTCAGCAGTTATTTGTAACCACCACTTTTGGCAAGGGCTGGGACGGTATGTACAATGGAAAACGCCAGCCAGAAGGCACCTACGTGTGGCAACTCAAAGCCCGGGATTTTAGAAATAAAGTAATTGAAAAGAAAGGTACGACAGTGTTGGTGAGGTAGAGAGTTAGGGATTAGTTTATTAGGAATTAGGGATTAGGGATTCAAGAAAATAATCAATCATCAACGCCCAATTTACAATTTTCAAATGAGTAGATCCAGGTGTTTCATAATTGGTGGTTGAAACTGGACTGGTGATTATTGAATATTAACTTTCACCTAAAATGAACTAAACGCCATTGGATTATGGATTAGTTTTTCCAATGAAAATCTTTCTGCTCATAGCCTCCGGCGTAAAGCGTTCCGCGTATCGCCTCCAGCATTTACATTTGCGCCATGCAAAAAACCATCCTCATCACTGGTGCCACTTCGGGCTTTGGAAAGGCATGTGCCGAAATATTTGCCCAACATAACAATAACCTGATCATCACCGGCCGCCGTGCAGAAAGGCTGGCACAAATAGCAGGATCGCTGCAGGAAGAGTATGGTATAAAAGTGCTGCCCCTGGTGTTTGATGTACAGGATAAGGAAGCTTGTTTTAGTGCCATAGATGGGTTACCGGATGAATGGAAAACCATCGACATCCTCATCAACAATGCCGGCCTGGCGCTGGGTAGGGACCTGTTTGATGAAGCATCTACCGAGGATTGGGAAACCATGATAGACACCAATGTAAAAGGCTTGATGTATATTTCTAAAGCCGTGGTGCCGCTGATGCAGTTAAATGGTAAAGGGCATATCATTAACCTTGGTTCTGTGGCTGGTAAGGAAGTGTATGAAAGAGGTAATGGTTACTGTGCCAGTAAGTTTGCAGTGGTGGCGCTTAGCCGTTCCATGCGGATCGACTTACTAAAACATAAGATAAAAGTAACCTGTATAAACCCGGGGGCGGCCGACACTGAATTTTCCAATGTACGTTTTAAGGGAGACCAGGAGAAAGTTGCGGGCATTTACAATGGTTTTACGCCTCTGAGTGCCGGTGATGTTGCAGAAGTTATTTATTACACCACCACTTTGCCGGAGCATGTCTGCATCAACGACCTGGATATTACCTGCCTGGCACAAGCGGATGGTATTTATTTTTATAAAGGATAGATTGGTGTAGCAAGTTCCGCCGCAGTTGCGCTCACCAGGAAAAATGCCACCTGGCATGAAAAATTATTGAGTTTTTGCATTTTTTCTTTAGTTTTAAGGCACTCCAGAAACCTAATGACTAACTGCACCTGCTTTTATCATCACTATCCTATTGAATGGAAATCAGTACCCATGCCACCCTTTTTGGCGTGCTCATGGTGCTTTTGATCTGTAGCACATTTTTTTCGGTTTTCTTTCACCTCTTTTATTGGTTTAGTTTTTCCTCTTTACATCCCTACCCTTTCCCGTTTTCAGGACCTCCACTTGCTGCTTTTCGCCAGGGGGTATCGTCGTTTTCCTTAGCATATTTTTCATACCTATTTAAAAAATCAAATTCCTTTTTATGAGAAAGATCTACACTGATTTTATCAAATCATTCCTTACTGTTACGGGCCTCCTATGTGTGGGGGCGTTTAACCTGAAGGCACAGACTACATTGGTTACACCAGTACCATCCGGCCTGGTGTATTACTCTGATACCCAGCCTGGCGTGATTGTGTTTGGGGTAAAAAATACCAATGCAGCAGCCATTACGATTACCAACCTTGCCTGTTATATTGAGGCTGGATTTAGCGGCAACTACACCCTTTGGTATCACCCAACAAATGTTACAGGCGCACCTGCGGCTATTACAGCCGCCAATGGATGGATTGAAACACTTACAGCTGCTGTAAACCCGGCAGTTACCGCAGTAACGCCTATTTTCTCGGGTCTGAACATCACCATCCCGTCCAATACTATTTATCGTTTTGCCCTGCAATCGCCCATTCATGCACCATTTTATGGCACTGCCGGATCTACACCAGATTTGTACACCTATGGCGGCGTGCATTTTTATGCCCAGGCTAACGTAAATAGCCCAACATACGCCGGCCCATTTCCCGGACCGCCTGCCAATACACCCAGGAGTTTTTATGGTAGTTTCGGTTTTGTTGTTAACCCAAGCCCGGTAGCTAATAATGCAAGTGCTTTTATTGTAACGGCCCCAACAAATTTTTGCGCGGGCAACCAGGATGTGAAAGTTAAACTGTTGAATAACGGCAACAATATCATTAATAATGTACAGGTAAACTGGGAAGTGGACGGCGTATTGCAAACACCCGTGAACTATACGGTACCCATTGATGTTTTTGGTAGTACCGGCGGTAATGAAGCCATTGTTACATTGGGCAGTATCAACTTTGGAGCCGCTGCCAGGAACATCCGCGTTTGGACCTCTTTACCGAACGGAGCGGCTGACCCTATCAGTGCCGACGACGAGGTGATCACATCGCTGCGTGGAAAACTCAATGGCATTTATACCCTTGGTGGTGCTACACCCGACTTTGCGACTTTTAATGAAATGGCAGTTGCTTTGGGTGGCGGTATATGCGGCCCCGTTACCATAAATGTGGCAGCAGGCAGCGGCCCTTATACAGAACAGGTGATCATACCCGCCATTTCTGGTACCTCTGCTGCTAATACGGTGACCATTAACGGCAATGGCGCTACACTGCAGTTTGCACCAACAGTAAGTGCCGACCGGCACCTGATCAGGTTAGATGGAACAGACCATTTAAAGATCAACAACCTCAATATAACGGCTAGCAGCGGAGCCACTTATGGCTGGGGTATTCACTTATTAAACGGTGCCAATAACAATGCCATCAGGAACTGCAATATCAATATGACTGCCGTTACCAGCACCACACAGAGTAATAGTGCGGGTATAGTGGGCTCGGGCTCTACAACATCGGTTATCACAGATGGCAGTTATAGCAACGACACCATCAGCGGCAATAATATTACCGGCGCCTACCAGGGAATCATTATTAATGGTACTAGCGGTGGTCTCAACGCTGTCGATAATATCATCACGAACAATAATATAGAAGACTTTTATGCAACCGGCATAGACCTTACCGATAACAATGGTAGTGTAATTGCCAATAACGACATTAACCGCAGGGGCAGGGCAGCAGTCGGCACTTTTGCCGGTGTGGACCTGGGTACCGGTAATATAAAGGTGACCGTAAACGCCAACAGGATACACGACACCCATAATGCAGCTACCACCCAATCAGGTACAGCCTATGGCATCTTTCTAAATGCCTGTGATGCGGTTGCCGGTAATGAGAACCGGATCACTAATAACCTGGTGTACAATATGAACAGTGTTACCGGGACAATATATGGTTTGTACAACAGTGGTTCCGATGGTGTGTTTTTCTATCACAACACCGTAGTGCTGGATAACGGCAGTTCAACGGCTGGTCTTACGCGGGGTTTCTACCAAACAACTGCCGCTTCTAATATCCAGGTAAGGAACAATATTTTCGATATCCGGCGGACAGGCACCGGCGTAAAATATTGCGTGTATTTTGGCACCACTACTTCCACGATTGTTTCCAATAATAACCTGCTTTATAATATTTCGTCTGCCGGCACCAACGGTATAGGCTCTTTTGGAACTACCGGATATGCTACACTTGCTGCCTGGCAGGGAGCCAACTTAAGTGCCTACGACCAGGCAAGTATCAGCCTGGATCCGGAATATACCGCGCTTCCCGGTGCTAACTTTTTACCCATGGCTTCGCTGGCCGATAACAAAGGCATAGGTGTCGGCGTCGCCGAAGATTTCCTGGCAGTTACGCGAAATGTGGTAACACCCGATGTAGGGGCTTATGAATTTACCACCTCTACAGCCGGTCTCAATATGGCAGGGGATGCACTTATTGCCCCCGTCGCATCAGCCAATGGCTGCTATACCTCCAATCAAACTGTTACGATTCGCATCCGGAATTCCAGTACTTCACTTATTGATTTTTCTGTTAACCCGGTCACCGTTACCACCAATGTAACGGGGGCAGCCATTCAATCCCTGACAGCCACCATCAACACCGGAACACTCGCACCCGACAGTGGTCTCAATGTGAACATGACGGTTCCCCTGGATATGACAGCCCCGGGTAGTTATACTTTCAATGCATATACCACATTGGCTGGCGATGTAAATACAGGCAACGATGCGATACAGCCGGTAACACGAACCAAAGTTGCATTGGCAGGTGGCACGGCCGCAGGATCTCCTGCCAGTTTTTGTATTATTGGCGGAACGCCCACCCTCTCAGCTACAAATTTTACCGGTTATTCGGGCCTGCAATGGCAGCAAAGTACCGTTCCAGGAACAGGCTTTACGAATATTGGCGGGGCAACGACGACTCCTTACGTTTTAGCAGGACCAATAGCACAATCTATGTACTACAGGCTGGCCGCAACCTGCGGTGCCAATACTGATTTCTCATCAGAAGCAGCCGTGTTGCTCAATAATCCGTTGGTGTTAACAACCGTACCGGCAGCCCGTTGTGGCGAAGGCACTGTTACATTGGGCGCAACAGGAAGTGCAGGCACTACATTAAACTGGTATGCAGCCTCAACAGGAGGAGCAGCGTTGGGAACAGGAACATCATTTAATACCCCTTCCATTGCCACTACAACAGATTTTTACGTAAGTGCATCGGTGGGGTCTTCAGGAGCGGCTGGAAGGGCTAATCCCCTGCCTGCTTCAACCGGTTTTTCAGGAAATAATTATGGGTTGGTATTTGATGCCACACAAGATTTTACACTCTATTCTGTGGATGTTTATCCCACCGCTACGGCTGGATCCATCACCATTCAACTATTAAACAATGCAGGTACTATTATACAAACAGGCGGCCCCTTTGTGATACCAGCAGGTACCGGATCAACTTTTGGCGGTGGCGCTACCCCGGTAACCTTTACATTGAATTTCAATATCAATGCAGGAACGGGATACAGGCTCATCAGTGCCGCCCATTCTGGCAATATTGTCAGGGACAATCCCATTGGGACCAATTTCAGCTACCCGATACCAATAGGAAACGTAGGGAGCCTCACTTCCGGCTGGCTGGCTGGCTCCGCAAGCACCAATACTTATTACTATTTCTATAATCTCCAGTTTAGCAGCATATGCGAGTCGGCGCGTACCGCCGTAACAGCTACCGTGGATTGTACGGTGCCGGTAACCCTACTTTCCTTCAAAGGAGAAAAAGCAGGGGCTATCAATAAGCTGGAATGGCGTACGGCCACGGAAATGAACAACAGCGGTTTTGAATTACAACGTAGTGCTGACGGCATCAATTTTGGCAAGCTGGCATTTATTCCAACCAGGGCAAACAATGGCAACAGCACACAACTGATCATTTACAGTTTTGATGATGTAAAACCATTATTAACCAATGGCTACTACCGTTTGAAGCAAATAGATAAAGACAACAAAGCCAGCTATTCCCAGGTAGTATTGCTGAAAGGAAATAAAGTGAGCCAGTTAACCATCAGCAGTATTTATCCCAACCCGGTTAGCAGCCAGCTGAATCTTATCATGAGTGCACCGATGGCTGAAAATGTCACGCTGATCATTGCAGATCTTTCAGGGAAAGTGATACAACGAAAAGCACTTAGGTTGAGCGCCGGTGATAATCAGGTAAGTTTTAATGTCGCAGGACTATCAACAGGAGGCTACACGATAAAAGCTATATGCGGCAATGGTTGTACAACGCTACCTCAGAAATTTGTCAAACAATAAACAACAAATCAATTTAAAGCAAAAGGCCCTGTTTACGGGGCCTTTTGTATTTTGACAAGCGAACGATTCGCCCCTTGTTACACATGTTTATAGGTGCTGGCAGATGCAGCAACTGCTTTTTCCAATGTTATCATTTTCACCAACCCAAAAATTGAATATTATCTAATTGTTAAGTTTTGTACCTTCATTTGTCGCCAAACAGCCATTGAAGCAAAAACTCACCATATTACTATTACTGTTCACCACTTCATTTTTGAAACAGGTGTCGTATGGGCAAAGTGTACACGCACCGCTGGGACTTAACTTTTTTGGTGATAGTATTTCGCTGCCGGTAATATCCGGGAATGAAGTTTCGCTTACTGCCCTTTCAGACAATTCCGTTCAGTCATTTTACGATGCTGCCGACGATGGCAGGTATGAAGACCTCGTCGGTTTTCTTTCAGGATATAAAAAACAGCACGAACTGAACGATTGGCTTTACTACCAGCTGATTCGAAAAACAGCCAATGCCATCAGTCCAAAGAGTCAGAATTATCATCGCTATACACTTTACAAATGGTTCCTTTTAGGGAAATCGGGGTACGATGCAGTTATTCGCATCATTAGCGATGACAGGCTGCTTTTTTACGTGCAAAGCAACGATAACATATACAATATACCAACGCAGACAAGTAGTGGTAATCAGTTTGTATGCCTGAATTATCATGACTATGGCTCCATTGATCTGGAAAATGAAAAGGCCTATAAAAACAATATCCACATACCGGGTGCAAAGGCTCCTTTTTCCTACAAACTTTCAAAAATGCCCGACTTCAATAGCAGCGGGTATACAGAAAAAGACCTGAAGTTCAGCTATCATAACCAGGATTACCGTTTTAAAGTAAGGCTGAACCCGGTTGTAAAGGATATTTTTATGAATTATCCTGTGGTGGATTTTGAAGCCTACTTTAATATACCTATGAGTAAGGAAACCTATGCTTCACTGCTGCCTGAACTAAAATCCACGATCAACAAAATGGATCAGAAACAAGGCATTGACTACCTGATGCATTTTACCCGGTATGCCTTTGCTTTTGAAAAGGATGCAGACCATTTTGGTAAAGAAAAAAGATTGGCACCAGAGGAAACCTTATTATATGAACACAGCGATTGTGAAGACCGGTCCGGTTTGTTTTTTTACCTCGTAAAAGAAATTTACGACCTGCCAATGATCACGCTGTTGTATCCCGAACATGTAACCATTGCCATACAATTTGATAAACCCGTTGGTAAAACCATTACTTATAAAGGGCGCCAATACAGCGTTTGCGAGCCTACCCCCCAGCAAGCAGATCTAAAAATTGGCCAGCTACCCCTTGCCCTTAGAAATGCCAGCTTTGATGTAGGATACGAGTATATTCCTGGAAATAAATAATGTTCCCTGCACCCGGGTGATTCCCCGGCAGCCTCCCTGTTGGCACCAAAATCCCGATAAACGCCCAGTCGATCCGGATGGGGGTATCAAAAAATTCACCCCGGTAGAAACCGGGGTGTCAAGAGAAAATCTACTCTATTTTTATTGCTACGAAGAGGGTTGAATAAATATCTTAGTTAACGCTGAATTTGCACCAGCCTTTGTACCAGCTTGCAAACTCACCACTTGGCCCTACAGCGCCACGGAATGTTACCGGTGTGATAGCAGCATTACCTGTAAGCTTTGCATCTGTAAAACTGTAGCCGTTAATAATCGGATTGGGCTTGCCCAGTACATTGGCAGCTCCGAAAGGTGTAAAATCAGGATTGCTATAATCAAACGGACGGGTGTAACCTACAGAGTCGTTTGTGGCAATAACCCTGTTACCGTGGAAAGCAGTGTTGTACCAGTCCGAAATGGTAGCATCCGAAGCACCGGTAGGAGTCGAACCACTTACAGTATATTTTACCGGGATGGCGCAACCGGAAATAATGGTATTTCTTACACGCAAGGTGCTGTCTGCAATATTCAGATCAGTAGCCCGGCCTGTAGATGCATCGATCAATAAGCCACGTGGCCAGCCCATGATCACCGAATTAAAAATAGACAAGGCAGAATTTCTTCTTACCTGGGCACCAGCTAAATACAAGGTGTTGCCAATGCTGGTAGGCAAAACGCGTGGACCAATAGCAGTTACGTTAGAGAAAATAGGTTTTGTTTGCGACAGCACGGTAGCTGAAAGCGCACTGCCCTGTGCATTGTTATCACTTTCAAAAGCTTCTGAACTTGACACGTCGGCTATTAATGAATCTCTTACTACCAATGCGAACTGAACTGTTCCGGAGTAACCATTGTCCGTGTCTAAATCATCATCCTGTGTTTTCCAGGCCACCAGGTATTTGCAGTTTACAGAACCTCCAAACCACTCAAATGCATCATCTTTTGCAAAGGTCACCTGGACATATTCGATTGTTGTACCGCTACCAACAGCTCCTAAAGTAAGGCTGTTTAGTTCTTTATCCGGAATTTGCGCATAACCTGCGTATTCAATACGAACATAACGCAGGATACCTGAATTATCGTTCAGAACAGGAGTGGCACCGCCGCCGCACACGCCATCAGCATAGGTATTGTCTACGCCACCTTCTATCTGCAGTGTGCCTAAACCTACTACTGCCGTTGGATTTTGCGGGTAAGCTGTAGCCGGATCTACTGTATATGTAGTATTTACATTTGACTTACCGAGAATAACGATACCACCCCAATCACCACTGCGTGGGTTAGGCGAATTAGAAGTAAAAACAATTGGCTCAGTGGCGGTACCGTTTGCCAGAATTTGAGAGCCCCTGGTAATCACCAGGCAACTTACTTCAGCGCCGGAAATTTGTCCTTTTATTGTAGTACCAGCCTCAATGGTCATTTTGGCACCGCCGGCCACATACACCCTGCCTTCCAGGATATAGGTATTTGCTTTTGATAATAGGGTATCCTTTGTAATTCTTCCTTTAAGCGTTATGGTTTTGCCGGTAGTCGTTCCGCCGCCACCGTTAATGATAACGATTTCTTTTTCACCGTCGGTTTCTATTTTCCTGCAGCCCGATAGTGCAGCCATTGCTAGTGCTGAATAAAGAATGATTTTTTTCATGATTGTTATTTCTGATTAATTTATTGAAGGGTTGTTGTTGTTGTCTTTTAAAAATTATATCCAAACGTGAGGCTGAAAGTGGTACCGAACTGGCGGGTAAAACGGTAGGTATCTACACCCTTGTTAAGTTTGGTATTGCCATCGGTATTTTGGTAGAAGTATAATTTCTTATTCAATATGTCGGAAACACCAAGACGTATTTCGCCTTTTTTCTGCATTATTTTTTGGGTCACCTGGAAATCAAGTACCGGTCTGCTACTCTCCCATATATCTGGAAAATCCGAGCTGCCGCCAGCGGAACCGGTTCCCACAAAAGCTATGCGTTCGCCGACCTGGTTGTAAAGAAAAGTGGCATTAAATCCGGCACTTTCGAGATCGTACAAAAGCCCTGCGTTCACCAGGTAATTAGATTGGCCCTGCAATGGGCGGTCAAGCGCAAGTTTGGAATCTGCTACCTTGCTTTTTATATAAGACAGATTGGTAAGAAAAGTAAAGTTTTTGGTCACCTCGTTAAAGTCAAGCTTTTTGCGGTATTCAAGTTCTATTCCGTAGGCAGTAGCTTTCTCCGGGTTAGAATAGTTAAAGGTGCTGCTACCGCCGCCACCAAGGTTAAAAGTCTGTTCGATAGGTTTATCGAAATATTTATAGAAAACACCTATGTTAAATACTTCACCAGCCTTGGGATACAATTCGTAACGCACATCAGCATTGGTAATTTTGGTGCGTTTCAAACCCGGGCTACCCTGTACTGTTGCATTGAGGTCAAAATCAAAAAACTGGAACGTGGCTAACTCCCTTAACTCCGGCCGCACTACTGTTTGTGATGCAGAAACACGGATATTGGTTTTAGCGTTCAGTTTATAGGTAGCATTGATACCTGGTAAGTAATCGGTTACTTCTGTATGTGAATGGCGTGGATCCCACTGTTTTACACTACCGAGCAACTGGTCAAAGTTTTCAACCCTTAACCCCCAAACCAACCTGAATTTTGACGTGAATTGGTTGTCGAACTGGATAAAACCGGCGTTGAGTATATTATTGGCCAGGTACCTGTAAATGTTTCCACCAATAGCGTCAAAAGCAAATTGCGTACTGGCAGTAGAACCATCGCCAAAGTTGCCAGCTGCGAAGATTTGCGAAGAAGGAAGAGACCTGTACTGGGCGTTGTCTCTTGGCAGGTACACACTAAATGGTTTAGAATCAAATAACCTGTCCCTCACCTGGAAAAGATAACCGCCTTTTATACTTTGTTTCTGGTTAAATAAATTAAATGTTTTAGTAAGATCACCGCCGGCTGTGTACACGTAATCGTTTAAGAACTGGTAAAACCGGTTACCACTTTGCTGTGATAATGTATTGGTGATCTGCGCCGCAAATGCACTGTTGGCATTGGTGTTATCCTTCAGGTAAAGCAGTCTGCGCTGATCTGGCACATAAGCATCCAGCACATTAAAAGAGCCATACCACCGGGCTTTGATCTGAGCTGAAGGAAAATTGTGTTCTCCGGAAAGCTGGTTGTTCCAGAACATATTTTGCTTCAGTGCCAGTTCTGTTCCACGCAGGCTATCGAAAGGCGAACGGCCGTTGTTAAGCAACCCGCTGCGTAGTGTGGCGTAATCGCTCGTGTTAATATTAAAAATGGTCTTGTAGGAAATTTTGTTGTTGCTGTTAAACTGGTAAGTAATCGTACCTAATGCACCCGCCAATACATCCTGTGCATATTTATCATCGTTGTATAAAAAGTCCGGGGTTACTGTATTACTGCCTGAAAAGCTGTAACCATTATTCGTGAGTTTGGTATAACGATTGGTTTTATTATAAGTAAGTCCAATGATGACACCTAGTTGCCTGTTGCCACTAAACTTCTTTACAAAACCGCCACTTGCCTGGAAAGAGGCGTTGATGGGCGAACCGCCTTTTTCGGCACTCCACACATTTTCCATTTGCTTACCAATCTCATTTTTTTCCGCAGGTGTTAATAATGCAAACTGGTTTTTAGTAGTGTAAGATGATGGAAGGCTCCTGGAGCCATCATCAAAACCCAGCCAATCTGTTTTACCGCCTTTATACGTATAAAAATCGTTGGCAATGGTTTGCGTATTAAAGCCTGTACCTATTTGTAGAGAAAAGAAGTTTTTTGTAGGGATGTCGCGGGTATTTACCTGCACCAAACCGCCTGCCCACTCACCCGGGTGTTCGGGAACAAAGGCCTTATTGATGATCATGTTATCGATCATGTTAGCCGGTATCAGGTCGAAGGAAAAGGTTTTACGATCAGCTTCTGTACTGGGTAATAAAATACCGTTCAGCATGGCCTGGTTGTAGCGATCGGCAAGGCCACGAACCACGAGGTATTTTCCTTCCTGGACGCTGGTGCCCGGTACACGCTTTAATACATCTCCACTGTTTCTGTCGGGTGATCTTCTGATGGCTTCTGCAGATACCACTGAAGCTACCGTATTCGTATTTTTCTGATATTGGATAAGTGCACTCACTGTTTCCTGCCTGCCAGTGCGGGCCTGGCCTTTCACCACCACATCCGTGCTTTTGTTGTTGGCCAGTTCCAGTAATACATCCAGGTTTTGATCTTCATTGGGTTTTACTTCTACTTCTATTGTTTTGGCTTCATAACCAACAAAAGAAAAAACAAGCTGCAATTTTTTACCAGCTTCCAGGCTGATAACGTATGTACCGTCCACACCCGTTTGCACACCACCAGCGGCCTCAAGAATTTTAATGGAAACGCCTGGCAATGCTTCGTTTCTGTTATTAGATACCTTGCCACTGATCTTGCCCCGCTGGGCCATGGCAAAAAAGGAGAGAGAGAGTAGAATTATAACTGATAGTAGTCTTCGTAACATCTGTAGCTGCTTAATTTGCGGCAAAAGAACTACTGTAATGTTACCAACCTGTTACCCCAATGTTAAGGAATTGTAACCTGGGCCAATAATCGCATTTCGCCAGAAGACATAGTTTGAAGCGGGGCGCCATACAGTTAATACACAACCGGGCAATCTTGTATTACAGGGCAGTAATGTGGATAACCAAACTTAAAACACCGTAATTTAAACCCTGTATTAAGTAATTATTAATTCAGGCATCTGCTATGCGCTATGGCCCCAAGCATCTACTTTTGCCGCTAACAAAATAATTGTACATGTCTTTTAGCTCTATTATCAAAATTTTCACCCCAAAAAACAAGGTGTTTTACGACCTTTTCGAAAGCCTTACAGAGCATGTTACCATAATGGGCAAGCTTTTGAGCGACGAAGTGAGGGAGCCTGATTTTGATAAAAGGGCCACCATCATTGCCCAGATTGAAGACCTGGAGCATGTGTGCGACGATTTTACCCATAAAATTTTTACTGAGCTCGGCCGCAACTTTATTACCCCTTTCGACCGGGAAGACATACACTACCTCGCTACTTCCATTGACGACGTGGCAGATTATATCTACGCCAGCGCTAAAAAAATAAACTTTTACAAGGTAAACCCCAACGACAGCGGTATTCATAAAATGGCCGAATTGATAGAGCAGGGAGCAGCAGAACTAAATAACGCCGTGCATGAATTGCGGAATATGAAAAACATGCGGGTGATAACCGATGCCCTGGTAAAGATCAACAGCCTTGAAAACCAGGCTGATGATATTTTTGACCTGAGTATCGAACGGCTTTTTGACCAGGAAGACGATGTAAAAGAAGTGATCAAAAAAAGGGAAATTTACCAAATCATGGAACTGGCCACCGACAAATGCGAAGATGCAGCCAATGTAATTGAATCCATCATACTGAAATACGCCTAGAGAATATGCAAATGGGCAAATACGCAAATGTGCAAATGATAGCACTGTTCCGCAATTTTATCCCATTGCATTGCCTGCCTTACCCGTACCAAAATTATCCATTTGCACATTTGCATATTTGCACAATTGCACATTAATACATTATGCTAATACTGCTTATCACCATCATATTTCTTTGCGTTGCGTTCGACTTCATAAATGGCTTCCACGACGCCGCAAACTCCATCGCCACCATTGTTTCCACCAAAGTTCTTACACCCTTCCAGGCGGTGGTATGGGCAGCTTTTTTCAATTTCGTGGCCTTCTTTATTTTTAGCGACCATGGTGTAGCCAATACGGTGGCCAAAACAGTTCACAGCGATTCCATTACCCTGGTGGTGATTCTGTCGGGTGTTATTGCCGCCATTATCTGGAACCTTATTACCTGGTGGTACGGTATCCCATCTTCCAGCAGCCATACACTGATTGGCGGTTTTGCAGGCGCAGCGATTGCCCATGCGGGTTTCGGCAGCATTGACAATCAAATCATCCTTAAAACACTGTTGTTCATTGTAATTGCCCCGCTGGTGGGTATGTTTATTTCGATTTTTATCACCCTGGTTACCATCCAAAAAAACTTCTGGCTTAAAGTAGCTATTATCACAGCTGTGGTGGCTGCCTGCGTGTTATTTGTTCCATTTAAAAAAGAGTTCGAACGCTGGGCGCTGCTTGGCCTCGGGGTGGTGTTTGTACTTACCTATTTCTATAATTACATAAAGGGCGAAAATGCCTACCGGACCGGGAATATGTACAAAAAACTACAGCTGGTTTCGTCGGCGGCGTTTAGTATTGGCCATGGTGGCAGCGATGCGCAAAAAGTAATGGGTATCATTTCAGCCGCACTGGTAGTGCATTACAACTCTGGTAATGCCGGCGGCCTGGGCATTGCCCGTATCGAAGACATGCCCAATTGGGTACCGCTACTTTGCTACACAGCCATATCTGTAGGTACCATGAGCGGTGGCTGGAAAATTGTAAAAACCATGGGTACTAAAATAACCAAGGTTACGCCTCTTGAAGGTGTGTGTGCCGAAACTGCCGGTGCTATAACGTTGTTTACTGCAGCTAACCTGGGTGCTCCCGTAAGCACCACACATACTATCACCGGCGCTATTATTGGTGTGGGTGCTACTAAAAGATTAAGTGCGGTCCGCTGGGGTGTTACAGTAAACCTGCTTTGGGCCTGGGTACTTACCATTCCCATCAGCGGCCTGCTGGCCATGGGTATTTATCACCTTGTGCACTTGTTTATCAAATAAAGTCTCCCCTGTTACTTCGTAAACCGTTTCAAAGCAGGAATTTGGGTTTGAAAGATGACAACTCAATTTCCCCCTCTCCTTTTAGCAATAAATAAAAAATTATCGCTGTGGGTATTGCCGCTTTGCAGGTAACTCCAGGCATCTCCGCAATGCATTAAACCACCATCTGCAGCAAGACTGTACATCCTGTATCCATTGGCTTTCAGCCATTCAATGGCGGGATAGTAAGATTCCTCAAAATGCACGGTTCTAATTTCCATGGCAATAATGGGATGGTAGAGAAACAGCAGTGCTGATGCGCCTTTTACCAATTCCCATTCCCCGCCTTCCACATCCACCTTAATGAATTTTGGGATAATAGCATGTTCCTGTATCCAGTCGTCGAGTTTAACGATCGCAGCAAGTATGGTCCGGGCCCCGGCCAGGTCGAAGAAGCTATTGGATTCTGACGACCGTGTGCCCCTTTCGGCCAGTAGCTGCTTGCCTGTAATACTGCCTGCACCAAGGTTGATGGCCAAAATGCGATCCTGTTTTGCCACATTGAGCGTAAGCTTTTCAAACGCCAGCCGCGATGGTTCGAAAGCTATCGTTTTTCCATGGGGGCCCGTAAGCTCGTGCAGCAACAAGGTATAGTACCCAAAATGTGCCCCAACATCCATAGTGTCCCAACCCGGCTGAATGTTGTTGATCATCCATTTTGCCAACCGTATTTCTGACGGATGGCTTTTGCAACCTGTTAGGTAAATATCTGTGGCAGCCGGCAGGCGTATATCCATTTCACGGCCAAAAAAACTAACGGCTTTTGTGTCAATGCCATCTTTAAAAAATGGTTGCAGAAATGAGCGGCTGCCAATGGCTTTGATAAAAGACAAGGGAGCATGGAACAGCCGCTTCCACCACCGGCCAGCCGCAAGGCGTTCACAATGCTCAAGGGCAGTTATCAATGCATCTTTTGGGCTGGGGGACATTTACTGTTTCTATTACTGCGAAGATGATGGATTTTGTAGGAACACGCCTCGGGGCGTGTTCCTACATGTGTCGAAAAAATAATCCCCTCAAAAAATGTGATTTTTGAAGAAGCATTACGAATAATGTAAAAAGAAAATTATTTCAGCACGAATAAACAATATGCAGCCCGACAAAGAAACCTTTTTACAACAGGTACAGCATCACAAACGCATTATCTACAAAATTTGCCATGCCTATTGCAAAAGCAGGAATGATATCGAAGACCTGGCCCAGGAAATCATCTATCAACTATGGAAATCCTTCAGCAACTATAACGACAGTTATAAATTTTCTACATGGATGTACCGCATTGCATTAAATACCGCCATTTCCTTTTACCGCAGCAGCAAAAAGCACAACAGTAATGTATCGCCATCAGTGCATTTAATAGAGCTGGAAGATATAGCTGACGATGACGGCATGACAGAAGTGAACATCAGTCTGCTGCAGCGATTCATCAACGAGCTAAAAGAGCTCGACCGGGCATTGATGATCCTATACCTGGAAGAAAACAGCTACCGCGAAATAGCCGACATTATTGGTATCAGCGAAAGCAATGTGGCCACCAAAATCAGCCGCATCAAAGAAAAATTAAAACAAAAATTTTCAACCCAATACAATTAACATGGAAGACATTGAACTGAAACAAATGTGGCAGGCCTACGACCAAAAACTGGATAAACTACTGGTGTTGAACCTTCGCCATTTTGAACAATTACAAACCCAAAAAGCCAGCGCAAAGATCAACGCGTTTGTACGAACCCAGGTGGTGGGCATCGTATTGGGGGTACTGTGGGTAGCCTTTTTAGCCGTGTTGGTGTATAATTCGCTGCACAATCTTTGGTTTACGATATCTGTGGGTGCTATCCTGCTGTTTAACCTATACGCCGTAATTGCTTACGTCATCAGCGTGGTGCATATAAGAAGGATAAACCTTGCAGGAAGCATTACTGAAACCCAGGAAAAGCTGGCTTCTGTTCGCTCCTCATTGAACCAAACCGGGCGGATACTGGTGCTGCAGGCACCTTTTTATTGTACCTGGTTCATACACCCGTCTATGTATGAAAATATTACAGGGATGTGCTTTACGCTTGGCGTCGCACTTGCATTCCTAATCCTGTCTGTCTGGATATACAAGGCATTGGCGCCCACGAATAAAAGGCGCAAATGGATAAGGAATTTTGAAAACAGTTTTGGTGGCAAAACCATCGTAGATGCTACCGATTTCCTTGGTGAAATAGACGCTTTCAAAAAAGAAAATCGGGGGCCCGGCAGTTTACAGTAAGCGCTGACAAATCATGTGAAAATTGTAGAACTGGTGTCACCAATCCCATCATTTAATCATCCGGCTGCTATTGCAACACCCATCATCCGGCTGTATCTTTATAAACAAGTTTTTTGAGAAAACCTTCATTTCTATCACTAAAAAACTCCTTGATCATGTCCGCACTTATCCGGCACGATGCCATTAAACTGAAACCCACAACGAACGAAGATGATTTTATCAAATTCATGACCGAAACATGCATGCCCTATTTTAAAAAAACCTACAAAGGCTTAACAAGGATCACTATCTCCAACTTAAAGGACCAAAAACTCCTGAAAGATGCAACCGCCCCCGGCAGGTTTATATGGGTAAGTACCTGGGACGGAACTGAGGTAAGCATCAGCGATGCTTCCTTTAACGGTGTGGTTATGACGTCCGTACATGAGGCGGCAACAAAAGAGGTACTTAAGAAATTAGGAGGATTTGGTAAAAGAACGGTAGCGGTTTTCTCAACCGTTGATTAAATTAAACAATCATTGAGCTGGCGCCAATAAATCAAGCCGCTATTCTTTGTAAAATCACTTTACAGGGAACATGGGAAGTTATTTGTAAACTATGATTCACGTGAAGTGGTATGGCTAAATAATCGCCAGCCACCAGGTGATGAACATCGTTGCCGATCGTAATATCACAACTGCCTTCAACGATCAGGAATTTTTCGTACTCATCGTCGTGTACTTCCTGTGGTGCCATCTCTTTTATCCATACAATAGCTGAAATGGCTTTGGGCGTGTAGCCGATAATTTTGGCATGCAGATCTTTGAAACCAGCAGGTAATACCATGTCATCACGTTCCAGCCAGGCGGCGTAGTCCTGTATCAAGGCGCCTTCGTGTAGTTCGGGAGGGAAAGTGGGTGCTTCGCCATTTTCGATGCGGTCGGTGTAATCCAGCGTGGCTAACAAAAAAGGCTTAATAGTAGCATTGGGCTCGATAGCATGTGCAAGTGCATATTGTTCCAGGGCATCGCTTATCTGGTTTATTTCATTACGGATTGCATCGTGCTGCTCCGCCATCAGGTTCACTTCAGCCATCTCTTCCACAGTGGCCATGCCCAACACATAACTTTCCAGTATGCCAGATTCAATAAATGCCTTAATGTTTGTCATGCTACTCCTGCTCCGTTGTTTTATCAAGATTAAATATTTGAAACCACTATTGACCGTTGCTTTTCATAGAGATCTGGTTTACTTCCGGCTTCGAGCACACCATATACGAGATTTTTTAATGCTGCGATTTCACCCCCTGCATTCAGATTCCCCGGCCTTGCTGCCAGCATCGCAACTTTTACAGCTATTTTAATCATCCAGGTAAAAATGCGCTCTTTGGAATCGTCGTGCATTTCCCGTTTTTGCCATATTTCCAGGAATGCCTGTTGTAGTACATCTTCAGCGATTTTGCCCGCTCCGGTTATTTTTGCAATGACTCCCAACAGAGGAGCTGAATAAACATCGTACAGGTTTTCAAAAGCCGCCTGGCCACCACCCTTAACAGATGGTAGAATACTTTGGCCTACGCCGTTGCCTGCATAATTGTCTATCATAAAAAAACTGAAATTAGCCCGACAACGAAAGTAGGTAAATACGGCATGGTTTAAGACAGTTAACCCCTACCTTCGCCAACTTTTAAAAATTTAGTGGGGTATTGCCTCATTTCATATCACCTCATTTTAACCACTTATGGCAAGAATGATATCACATAAACATGTGGAACGACATTTTATTTTTACGGAATCTGTTAACATAGGTTAACGTTCATAGAGCCTAATTGCCTTCCATCATTTCGTACATCATTAGGGCCGTTTATCTTAATCACATGTGCCCCCGCTGTAACACCCGGATAACTTTGTGCGTTCAAAAGCCACTATTTAAAAACGATATATAAACAACCTTTCTAAATAAATCACCGACTATCCGTTCGGAAAAAAAATTACCTAAAAAACAACACCAAACAAACCAACCTATGAGAAAAATGATCACCCTGCTGCTTGGAATGATGCTTATCTATTCCGGCAGTTTTGCCAAACAAACAGGCGCCAATATAAAAGGCACCGTTAACGACGACAAAGGCAAACCGCAAGCCGCAGCAACCGTATTGCTGCAAAAATCCAAAGACTCTTCCCTGGTAAAAACCGATGTAACCAATGGCGATGGTAAATATGAATTTATCAATATGCCAGCCGGTTCTTATTTTATTACTGTTAGTTCCGTAGGTTTTACCAACTCGACTTCTGCAGTGTTTACGACGGCTGAAGGAAAAGCGACAGACATGCCACTAACTACCTTGCAGATAGCTTCCAAAGACCTTGGTGGCGTAACTGTAAAGGCAAAAAAACCATTAGTGGAAATGCGTGCCGACAAAATGGTGCTCAACGTGGAAGCCAGTATTAATGCCACCGGAAGTAATGCTATGGAGTTGCTGCAAAAATCGCCGGGCGTAGTGGTAGATAAAGACGATAATATCAGCGTAAAAGGCAAGACCGGTGTAAGGATTTACATAGACGGCCGCCCAAGCCAGATGGATAATAAAGACCTGGCAGCCATGCTTCGCAGCATGAACAGTGCCGATATTGAAGCCATTGAATTTATTACCAATCCCTCTGCCAAGTACGACGCCAGTGGTAATGCAGGTATCATCAATATCAGGCTAAAAAAGAGCAAGCTTGTTGGCTTCAATGGAAATCTTTCTGTGGGCATGATGTTTGGCGTTACCCCGAAAACGATGAATAGCCTTAGTATGAATTACCGTACCAAAAAAGCCAATTTCTTCGGTAACTACAGCAACGGTTTTGGTATCAACCAGAGCGATTTCAATTTTCACCGTCAACAGGCGGACAGTATTTACGATACCCGCTCTAAACAATGGAACGACAATGCCAATCATAACTTCAAGGCTGGAGCCGATTTCTTTATCAATAGCAAGAACACTTTTGGTGTAATTGTTACCGGCAACCTGAGTGACGGCAAAAGCACGAGCGACAGCAAAACGCCTATCAGTCCAATAAGCACAGGTGTTCTGTCGCGTACATTGTTGGCACAAAACACGTTACCCGCTACCCGCAACAACCTTAACTATAATGCAAACTACCGGTACGCTGATACCAGCGGACATGAATTAAACGTGGATGTGGATTATGGTACGTTCCGTGGCCGCACCAATAGCTTCCAGCCTAATGAATACCTGTATCCAAATGGAAGTGTTATCAGAACGGTTTTCAAAAACAACACACCGATAGATATTGATATTATTACTGCCAAAGCAGATTACGAACAAAAACTAGGCACTGGCAAATTGGGTTTTGGTGCTAAATACAGCAATGTGAAAACCAAAAACACCTTCGATTTCTGGGATGTAATAAATGGCGTGGATAAATTCAATACCGATCGCAGCAACAAGTTTACTTACAAAGAGAATGTAAATGCCTTATACGTAAATTACAACCGTGCCTTTGGCCAGAAATGGACTCTCCAGGCGGGCTTACGTATGGAAAACACACAGAGCGAAGGAAATCTTACCAGCTACAAACAGGCAAAACCAGAAGACAATGTAAAACGCAACTACACCGATTTCTTCCCAAGTGGCGCCTTGTCTTTTGCTGCCAACCAGAGCAACTCTTTTAACCTTACGTACAGCCGCCGTATACAGCGCCCTTCTTACCAGGATCTAAACCCGTTTGAGAACAAACTGGATGAACTTACCTACGAAAAAGGAAACGCGTTTTTACGTCCGCAGTACGCCAATAGCTTCGAAATAAGCCATGTGTACAAATACATGCTTACCACCACACTCGGATTTTCTCATGTAAAAGATCTGATCACACAGCTTACAGATACAGCTGACAAAACAAAATCATATATCACCAACAGGAACCTGGCCAACCAGGATATTATCAGCCTCAACATTGGCTCACCTGTTCCTGTAGCCAAATGGTGGAATGCTTACCTGAACGTAAATGTGAACTACAGCATGTACAAAGCCACATTTGATGATGGTAAAAGAATTGACCTGAATGTGCTTAACTATAATCTTTATGGTCAAAATACTTTCAACATTGCCAAGGGGCTTACAGCTGAGTTAAGTGGCTGGTTTAGCGGCCCAGGTATTTGGGGTGGTACATTTAAAACCAAATCTATGGGCGGCTTCGACATAGGATTGCAGAAATTGGTGTTGCAGGACAAAGGTACTATTAAACTGGGCTGGACCGACGTAGCTAAAACCATGCGTTGGAGAGCGGAAAGCCGATTTGCAGGTGTTATTTTCACCGGTAATGGTGGCTGGGAAAGCAACCAGTTCCGGATCAATTTCAGCTATCGCTTTGGTAAGAGCACGGTAAGCGGTTCCCGCCAGCGCAAAACCGGGGCAGAAGACGAAAGCAAACGTATTAAGAGTGGTGGAAGCAGTGGCCCGGGTGGCAATTAATCCCGGAAATGCTTAATATCCCGTTCTGGGTTTAAACAAGATTTTACTGATTGATAACAGCCCCCTGATATTTTCGGGGGGCTTTTGTATTGAGCCGCAACACAAAGAACAATTTGCTCAAAAGGCATTTTTGAAATTGAAAATTGCCTTTTTGAGTTACTTGTCCCCTTATTGCGCACTGGCGTCAAGCTAATTTTGATACAATCTCGTTCTTCCCTTTATTGGTGGGGTTTTAAAAGAATTTTAGTTGAATATTTTAATTTGCCCCGGCGGGGTTTTCACAGAGGTCGCACTGAATTATCAGTGGCTGCTGTGAAACCCCGACGTTGGATGCAACTATGACATTGGTCACCCATACGTTTGAAAATAAGGAAGTTTGGTACTTCTGAAGTTGTGGTTTAAAATTTTCGCGGATGCTCACACGTCGGGGTTTCACGGTAAATTGTCGAAATTTTCAAGAAGCCGCTTGTGAAAACCCCGCCGCCACACCCTCCGTTTTGCAAAATTGGCTTGACACCTATGCGCTCATTGCGGGATTGAGCATTTCCCCGGCTTCCTCATGGTACAGGATCATGCCCGCTGCCACCCCATGGATTACAACTGGCAATGCGTTTGAGGGTAAGCCAAAAGCCTTTTATCGGGCCATATTTTTTAAATGCTTCCAGCCCGTACTGGCTGCAGGTAGGGGTATATCTACAGCTGGGACCAAGTAATGGAGAAATGATCCACTGGTACAATTTTATAAGGGCAATGAATGGGAAAGACAGCACAGTCATCAGCATGCTTCGCTTTGGTGCAGCTGAAGGGGGAAGGGCATCTTTACAACAATCTTTCATATTCTAAAACCCCGGGAGCCGGAGTTGGCTGTTAATGCTGATGATTGGGTTGTTAGCTAAAATTCATCCGAAAGCATGTGAATTGCAAATATCAATATCAAAACAGCATAAACTCCAACCGATAATACAAATGCCATTGCAAGGGAAGCTAAAAGGTGTTTTTTCGGCGTCTTAATATGCTTTCTTAAAAAATTCTTACTCAAATAAAAGAGAGGAATTCCAAATATGGTCAAAGGGATAATATGGAAAAAATATTCTGGCATATTGAAAAGTCATCGATTAAATTGCCACTAACACAACACCCCGTCTTTTATTTACTAATGATTGCCATGAGTTTATTGAGGCAACTTTTCATTTTTTCTTCGGCTTCGCCAAACTTCGGCAATGTTTTGTCGGTATACACGAAGAAAACCTGCAATTGCATTTTCTTTTCGGAAACCTTATCCATTAACTGCCCTTTGTTCAGGCGATAGGCTTCTCTTCCAATGCGTTTTACACGGTTACGGTCTACAGCATGTTTAAAATTTCGGGTAGAAACTGCAAAACCAGCCTGGAGGGCGATGGACAATGGACAATGAGCAATTGGCAACGGTTCAATAGGCAAGGAGCTATCATAGATTGGCAATCCTGCATCAACTTGATGCTCCTGCGGTTGACGGTCGGCGGCTGACGGCTGACTGCCTTCGCCTTCCCCCACCATTTGATAAAACACCTTATACGGCCGTATAAAAAACGTCTTCCCTGTTTTAAACAATTGCTCAATGGCCTTCCGGCTTTTAAGATGCTCGGCCTTGGGAAATGTGAAACTGGTTTTTATGTTGTCAGCATTGCTCAATAGTGGTACAAAGTTGAACGGAGCGTCGCCAATGTTGCCCCATCATGGCTTTTCGGCTTGTCTCCGAAAAATAAAAATAAAGTAGTTTTAGAAACAGCCGGTAATAATAGATTGACCCAATGACCATGTTCTATCTTCCATGGTCGGCAAAATTAAAAAGCCCCGGACAAAAATCCGGGGCGTATAATATGATTGCTGCCTTAGATAAAGGCGATTCTATTTTAATTTGCTTTCGTCGCTTACAGTCAGCTTATGACGACCCTTTGCACGGCGGCTGGCCAATACTTTACGGCCATTGGCGGTTAGCATGCGCCTGCGGAACCCGTGAACAGTTTTGCGGCGACGGTTGTGCGGTTGGAATGTACGTTTCATGATAATTTGTTTTACTAACCCTAAAAATATTGTTTCAAAACCAGTTGGCTACCATTCGCCTTCTTACGTTTTGGTGAAAGGACGGCAAAAGTAAGGGTAAACAAGGAAATCCAGCGACTGTTGGTCAAAAAAATTTGCGATTCCAGGAAGATTCGGCAAGTTTTATAAATGCACCTGGCTGGAATTGATACTTTGCCCGAAGAAATTGGTAGCATGCGCATCAAAATCTGCAGGATCATCAGTAGTATAAAATTCCATCGCTCCGTTTTTACTGAGCCTGCCTTCCATTTCAGGGTGGCGTGCCAGGTAATCCGCCAGGCTACCGGCCACTATTTCCCCCTGCGACAAGAGTGTGGTGCCAACCGGCAACAAGCTTTCGATTTTATCTT
Source organism: Bacteroidota bacterium (assembly GCA_040386335.1). Taxonomy (GTDB): domain Bacteria; phylum Bacteroidota; class Bacteroidia; order Chitinophagales; family Chitinophagaceae; genus JAZKFT01. The sequence continues at coordinate 228,630 of JAZKFT010000001.1, read as the reverse complement.
TCAGGAGCGGATAATGGGTGCAAGCCAACAAAATCGCGTCAATACCAGCCGTTTGTCCCAGCAGCTGGCTGGTGTTTTTTTCTATAAAGTATTCTGCACCAGCACTGTTATGCTCGTTATTTTCTATCAACGGTACCCACATCGGGCAGGCCTGCTGATAAACGGTTAGTTCAGGATAAAATTTTGAAATCTCAATCGGGTAAGATTGAGACTGCACTGTACCGTTTGTGGCCAGAACGCCTACTTTTTTTGTTTTGGTATATCGTCCTATCACTTCGGCAGTGGGGCGGATAACACCTAACACCCTTTTGGTGGGGTCATCCAAAGCCGGCAAATCGTTCTGCTGAATGGTCCGTAATGCCTTGGCGGAGGCTGTGTTGCAGGCCAATATCACCAGGGGACAGCCCTGCGAAAAAAACCATTGTACAGCTTGCAGTGTGTACTGATAAACTGTTTCAAAGCTGCGGGTTCCATATGGGGAACGGGCATTGTCGCCCAGGTAGATATAATCGTATTGCGGCAGCCGGGCTACAATTTCTTTGAAAACTGTTAGGCCACCGTAACCACTGTCGAATATTCCTATGGGGGATGATGTGCTCATGCTGGATTTTTAGAGTTGATCCTCAGTCGAAAGTTAATTGTCGACCGTCGACTGAAGCCACTGCCAAAACAAACTTACAGAATTAAATTTTCAGCGGCTCCTCTAGCCGTGCCGCATCTTACCATCAAACTGATTGGATTATCCTGCTCAACATCAAGACAACCATTGACTTACTGACCTGCTATTTACAATTTCCCGCCGAACCAGAAAATGGCAGATTTAATTATTCACAAAAAAAAGCACCTGAAAGTCATTTTTTTATCGATTAGTTGCCACCTGCCATCAAAACTCCTGTGGTCCAACAAAAAAACAAACCTTAAGCTTTGATTTTTTACAAAAACATTTAATTTTAGAACAGGAAATATGTAGAAGCATCATCAAAAAACCACACCATGAGAGGCGTAAACAGAGTTATGTTGATCGGCAACCTGGGCAAAGACCCCGACGTACAATACCTGGAAGGCAATATAGGCGTTGCCAAATTTCCACTCGCTACTACAGAAACCTTTAAGGATCGCAGTGGCAAGTTGAACAGCCAAACCGAATGGCATACCGTAGTGTTGTGGCGGGGCTTGGCCGAATTGGCACAAAAATATCTCCACAAAGGCAGCCTGGTATATATAGAGGGTCGTCTTAAAACCCGCAGCTGGGAAGACAAGGACGGCATCAAAAAGTTTGCTACCGAGGTGGTAGGCGACAACCTCATCATGTTGGACAAACGCAGCGATAGCAGCCACCCGCCAATTTCTCACGATGGTATGGATGGCTATAGTGCCAGCGATATTCCACCAGTTATTGACCCAACAGAATCATTACCCTTTTAAAATTGGCGGATGCAAAGTGAAACCGTTTTCTTTGCGTTTGGAATATTTAGGTCCGGGTTTTGCCAGGCCTGGTTATCTTGTTTAGTATAAAGCTGTTCCTGCGTCAGTATTGTTCATCAAACCACCTTTCCATTGGATTATCATTCGGTCTATATCCTGTTCTTTAAATCGCTTACTCCTTTACTAGTTATGAGTTCCGGGCTAATGACTGCCCTTGTGATTTTTTTGATGCTGTTACTGTGTTTGTCCTTTTGCGTGGCCGGTGCGGAAATTGCTTTTTTCTCCCTTACATTTAAGGACATCAATTTTCTTAAAACCCGCAACCAGCCTTCTTATAAGCGGGTCATCAACCTTCTCGAAAATCCCAAGGCTTTACTGGCTTCTATGCTCATTGCCAACAGCCTGGCAAATATTGGGATCATCGTTCTTACCAATTTTATTATAGATGCTTACCTCCCGCTGCATAACAACTTTTGGATAGGCTTTGGTATAAAAGTATTATTGCTTACCACCGTTATTTTGCTGGTGGCCGAAATTTTACCTAAGGTTTTTGCTACCCAGAACAATATTCGCTTTGCCAAAGATGTAGGTTGGGTGATAGAGGGCGTATACCTGCTGTTTAATCGTCTCGGTCGCGGCCTGGTGGGTTTTAGCGATAGCATAGAAAAAAGATTGGGGCAAAAAACAAGTGCCGCCAGTTTGGAGGAACTGAACCAGGCTATAGATCTCACTACCTCGGAAGAGGCCACAGAAGAGGAAAAGAATATACTGAAAGGGATCATCAAATTCGGAAACATTACTGTGAAACAGGTGATGAAAACCCGGCTGGATGTAAGTGGTATTGACTACGCCATGGGCTTTAGCGATCTTAAAAGAAAAGTGGAAGAATTGCATTATAGCCGCCTGCCGGTATACCACGAAACACTGGACGAGATAAAGGGCATTATGCATACGAAAGACCTGCTGCCGTACCTGGATGAAGCTGATACTTTCGACTGGCATGCAGCCATCAGGCCTCCGTTTTTTGTACATGAACAAAAAATGATTGAGGACCTGTTGCAGGAATTTCAGCAAAAACATATCCATTTTGCCATAGTGGTGGATGAGTTTGGCGGCACCAGTGGCATCATCACTTTGGAGGATATTATGGAAGAAGTGATTGGTGAAATAAAAGATGAATTTGACGAAGATGAAATAGGCAGCAAAAAGATTGATGATCTCAATTACATTTTTGAAGGAAAGACAATGCTGAATGATGTGTGCAAACAAATGAACCTGCAAAGTGACACATTTGACCACGTAAAAGGAGAAAGCGATTCGCTGGCAGGGTTAATATTGGAATTGGCCGGGGAAATACCCGTTGCCAACCAGGTGATCCCCGATGGTGCTTTCGATTTTACGGTATTGGAAGTAAACAAAAACCGGATCAATAAGGTAAAAGTGACGATAAAGCCGAATCCGGATTTATGATGTAGGATTTGTGATTTTTGATTTGCTTCGAGCCATGATTTCTAAAACAATTCAATGATGATATTGCGGGGAGTAGGGTTTTGTTTGATGATGGTGGTGTTGCTTGGTTGCCAGGAATATAGTGACGGAGTAAAGATTAAGAAGCCTGCAATTTTGGATAGCTTTAAGAAAACATACCCAGACCGAATGACGGGTATTGATACACTAAATGAAGTATTACGACTGGGAAAAATAGATATCTCAGATGAAAAACTTACAATTGAAAAATCTGATTCCTCTTTAATTGAACTGAAAGACAGACTTGTTCAACTCGAATTAATGATTCAACAAGCAATTACTTTTCTGTACTACAAGCCGGAAATGGATGGGAAATTTACTAATGAATATTTTATCGGGAAAAAAAATGGCGGAGAATTGTTCGAACGTTTACAACAATATAAAGTTCAAACTACAATAGTAAGATTTCCGGTATTTGCAAAGAATAAAGTTGATAGTATGATGAATGACTTAATCTATTCGGCAGATTCAAATGAGTGGATAGATCGGTATTTTAAAGATGCACCTCCTATTGCAACAATTCAGACGTTGCTGAAATTTCAACAGGATACCAGGATGATTTTTTTCATAATTAAAAACAGCAAGTAAAAATGTATAAAAAGAACCGACCGCTGTTAGGTCTGCTACTTGCTACTTGCTTCTTACTACTCGCATCCTGCAACAGCACTTTCGTACCCAAAGAACGTGGCTATTTTGATATCCCATTGCCAAAACACCAATACCAGGTTTTTGATCAACCTGGCTTTCCCTATCAATTCGAGATTCCGGTATATGCCAAAGTAGTGCAGGACACTACTTTTTTTGAAGCCAAGCCCGAAAACCCCTGGTGGATCAATATCGATTTTCCGCAGTTTAACGGCCGCATTTATATCAGCTACAAAGACCTTATCCGTAACGATTTTGGCAAAATGATCAACGATGCTTTTAAGATGACTTATAAGCATACGACAAAGGCTACTTCCATTTCCGACTCGGTGATGTCAACTCCCAATGGCGTGCATGGGGTATTCTTTAGTGTTGGTGGCAATGCAGCTACCGGCAAACAATTTTTCCTGACTGACAGTACCAAACATTTCCTCCGCGGCGCACTGTATTTTGACGCCACACCTAATGAAGATTCGCTGGCCCCGGTAAGCAATTTTTTACAGGAAGACCTGCAACACCTCATCAATACTTTTAAGTGGAAATAATTTCAGGCGCTTATTGAAAACTACTTGTGCTGTCTGCTGAAACGATGATTACTGCAGCTTGTTTCTTGCGGATGGGTGCACGGCTAAACATTGCTGCCCGTATTTGTTTTTCTTCTTTTTTCCTGTACTCGATGCTATCAGTAGCAGATGCCAGGTACACGATTTTGGCTTCTTCCTTTAATGGACTTAGTTCTACTTTTGAGAATACCTTATCGTAGTCTTCTTCTATAACGGGTGGGATATCCTTTTTCACTTTCAGAACCCGCTTATCATTTACAACATTTACCTTTTTGGTAGCCTTCTCCTCATTTACTGTTGCATTAACCTTGACGATACCAGATGTTTCTTCTTTTACCAAAGATGTATGCGTCTCCTCTTTTTCCTGCAACGATACTATTGCCTTCGCCTTTTCGGTGGCAGGCGCATTATACACTTCATCCTTGTATAATTCTTTAAGCCTGCCGGTATCGTTTTGCTGACTGTAATCAATAAAGCCATAGATGGCGCCCGCACACAGCAGTACGGAACTTGCAATAATGATCTGTTTCATGGTTGGTGGTTTTGGCCGAAAATCCCCTGTTGAAAGAGGTTGCAGGCAGGTTATAAAATAGTTGTGTCTTTGATTTTGAGCATGTCATTTTTTTCAATGGATAATACCGGCTTTATATGCTTTTTGGTTCTGCGATAGATAAGCCATTCTGCTATCGCCAGGTTACCAACAACGCTCATCCACAGGCTGATCTCGTAATTCTTTGTGAGCTCCACATCCAGCAGGTACAAAATGAGATAGTATACCCGGAACGTAACGGCTGTCATAGCCATGGCATAACTCCTTATCATCCAGAATTTATGGGCCAGTACATTCTTTTTCAAAATGGTGGTCAATCCCTTTACGGTAAACAAAAACCAACTGATGGCCATGAACATAAACAGCCCTCTTTCGGCAAAACTGCCTTTGGCAAAAAAACTCATGTACAGGCCGGTAGGTGCACCCAATAGCAATACCACCATCACGTAAATACGACCGCTCCATACGTGAATAGCAGTTCTTCTTTTTAGGATGGCCGTAGAAAATTGTAATAGCGCGGTACCAATGCAAAACATGCCCGCGAAAATGTGGATGTAAAAACTCCATGAATAAACAGGGCTCAGAAAAAGTACGATACGCTCCTGGATGAAATCGAATTCTTTACTAAAACTAAAATAAGGAATGGTATTACGGATAAGCAAAAGGCTGAAAAATGCGACCGGTCCCCAGAATAATATTTTGCTGCCCATAGCGACCGTTTTTTGCAAGGTCAGTTGCCTGGTGTTGGCTGGCATAAAGGGAAAATTTCGGCCTGTGATGATTGGCTAAAAGGTTTTCCATACCCGGCATTGTTGCCAAAAAGTTAAAAGGCATTGGCTATGCATTATCTTCGTTTTTTAGTGTGAATCCTTTTATTTTTTAACCCGGGAATTCAGGAACTGCGTGGAGATAACCCAACATGATAGCAATCGACAATAAATTAGTAACCGACCAGCTGGTAGAGGAAAACTTTGTGTGCGACCTCGTAAAATGCAAGGGAGGCTGCTGTGTAGATGGCGATGCCGGCGCACCGCTGGATAATGATGAACGCAAAAATATTGATGACGTGTACGAAGCTGTAAAGCCCTACCTTAATGCAGAAAGCATAGAAGAAATAGAGCGGCAGGGAAAGTATGTGTACGATGAAGAATTTGGCTGGACCACCCCCGCTATTAACGGAGGTGTATGTGTATACGGTATTACCGACAAATATGGCATTGTAAAATGTGGCATTGAACAAGCTTACAACGATGGTAAAGTGCAGTGGAAAAAGCCCATTAGTTGCCACCTGTTCCCGGTGAGAATACAAAAGAGCAATGATGGCAAAACCGAGTATGTAAACTACGAACCACGTGAAAGCCTTTGTAAGCCTGCCTGCAAGTTGGGCAATAAATTAAAAGTGCCTGTCTACCAGTTCCTTAAAGAGCCGCTGATAAGAAAATACGGGGAAGATTTTTACGAGGCTTTGGATGCGGTGGCTAAAGACTATTTCCATGTGAAAGAGAAATAGTAAGAATTTTTCATCCTTTCACATCCCGGAGCTTTAAACCTTACCCGGTTAAAAAAAGAGAAAAACAAGAAATTGCTGTTAGAAATTGCAAGGATAAAATGGAAGTATAATGTCCATACTTTGAAACAATTTTCAGACATGTAGATTTTTTCAACTCCCTGCCAAAACTTATTATCGACCAATGACCGCATACAGAAACATTCAAAACATCACCAGTGCTCAACCTATAAAACTCGGTGCGCATATTGTAAACCAGGCCATACCGGTGCCGGGCTTTCCGCAGGTAAGCCCATTTATTTTATTACACCATTTTAGCTTCGAGGTGGAAGCCGGCGACAATTCCTTTAATGTACCGGCCCATCCGCACCGGGGATTTTGCCCCATTACTTTTATGTACCAGGGTGAAATAGAACATAACGATTCGCTGGGCAATAATGCCACCATTGGCGATAACGAAGTTCAATGGATCAATGCAGGCCGCGGTATCATTCACAGCGAAAAAATTGGAAAGGCATTTGCGGAAAAAGGTGGTCAATACCAGGGTATCCAACTTTGGATAAACTTGCCCGCGGCACAAAAAATGTTACCTCCATCTTACCAGCCCATTACCCAAAGTGAAATCGAACTAATAGAAAAACAGGATGTAAACATACGCCTGGTTTCAGGCAGCTTTCTGGATAAAACCGGACCGGCGCACAGTAGTGTATTAACGGCAATGGTGCAGATGGAAGCAGATGCCGTCTTTGAGTTTTCGTTGCCTGCATCTCAAAATGTAGCCGTGTACGTGCTGGAAGGTAATCTCATCATCAAAGAAGAAAAAACAGCTGGCCAGCACCAGTTGATCAACTTTAAGAAAGAGGACGGGCTAATGCTTTTGAAAGCCAACCCCTCTGCTAAATTATTACTGATGGCCGGCGAACCCATTAACGAGCCACTGGTGTCGCACGGTCCTTTTGTAATGAACAACCAAACCGAAATTCTGGAAGCGATGAGGGATTACCAGGACGGGAAAATGGGTTTTCTATATTGAACCAAAACCACGATCTGAAATATGTATATTGGAAAAAATCTATCCATAAAGACCATTTGGTTTTTTGCCAGGCGCAATCTTTTTATCACATTAATTATCAGCGTTACAGCAACCTCCCTGTATTTCTTCCTGGACTGGACTTTTTTAGCCATCCCATTTTTACCGGTTGGCACCATTGGTACGGCTGTAGCATTTTATGTGGGTTTTAAAAACAACCAGGCTTACGACAGGCTTTGGGAAGCACGGCGTCTTTGGGGTGGGATCACCAATACCAGCCGCAGTTTGGCAGCATCTGTACTATCCATCATCCCGGATAAAAATGTACAGGAAGATATTTTGTACCGTCACATTGCATTCATTAACATTTTGCGGTTACAGTTGCGCAAAACCATTGTGTGGGCCACCAGCAACGAACATCTTCACCAAAGTAAACTGGTGCAGGCAGCTGAATTGGAGCAATATGAAAGCGCCATTGTAAAACTATTTGGAGCCTGCAATGAAGGCAATTTGTTCCAATCGATAAAGCATAAATCAAATATTGCTTCGGAAACATTAAGAAGGCAGTTTGAAGTAATAACCGAATTAAAGAAAGCCGGACAGATAGATAGCCTGGAACATAGCGACATGCTGCGGTTGCTGGGAGAATTGTACAATTTGCAGGGCGGTTGCGAACGGATAAAAAACACACCGCTTTTCAGGCAGTACAGTATTTTCAGCCGCATTTTTGTAAAGCTGTTTATTATGCTGCTGCCCTTTGCCCTTCTGTCTTCTATGAAAGGGCTCTACCATGACAGTGATTGGAGTGTCTGGCTCACCATCCCCTTTACACTACTCATTTCCTGGGTATTTTTTACTATGGAGCAAATAGGCGAGTTCAGCGAAAACCCTTTCGACAACGGCATTAACGATACGCCCATCAGCACTATTTGCCGTAATATTGAAATCGAATTAATGGAGATGATGGGCGAAACTGAATTACCCGAAAGAATACAACCCCACAAGAACATATTGCTTTAAAAATCCTATTTATGAACATACTAAACGTATTTACCAACAATGAAAAGTGGATAGCCGAAAAGCTGGCTATCAACGAAAGTTATTTCACCGACCTGGCCAAGGGCCAGAACCCTGAGCTGCTTTACATTGGCTGCAGCGACAGCCGCGTTACTGCCGAAGACCTGATGGGCGTAATGCCCGGCGAAGTGTTCGTGCACCGAAACATCGCCAACCTCGTAAATAATGTGGACCTCAGCGTAATGAGTGTCATCAACTACGCTGTGCGACATCTTAAAGTAAACCATGTAGTAGTATGTGGCCACTACAATTGTGGTGGTGTAAAAGCCGCCATGCAGGCTGAAGATATGGGCATCCTGAACCCATGGCTGCGCAACATCCGGGATGTGTACCGCCTGCACAGGGAGGAACTAAATGCCATTACAGATATTGATGCCAGGTACGACCGGCTGGTGGAACTGAACGTACAGGAACAATGCGTGAACCTGATAAAAACAGCTGCTGTTCAGCAAGCCTACCACGATCGCGGCATAACAGTACACGGATGGGTATTCGACATCCGCACCGGCAAACTGACTGACCTGAAAATAGATTTTCCGGAAATTCTTAAAAACATTATTGACATATACAATTTGTATTAAAAGAAAAAAAAGATGTCGCGGATATCATAGGTGACACAAAATTTAGACCGTCATTTCGATGGTTCTTGCCCATGGCAATCCCCGTCAATTAGTTGTGGAGTGTATCTTTAGCGACACCCCAACTTTACAAAATCCTGGGGATTGCCACAGCCGGCAAGGCCCGCCCCGCAAAACGGGGACCCGGCTTCGCTATGACGCCAGCTTAAATTATCATTATGCAAGCCATTAAGCTTTCCGAGCTCACCGCCGAAATACAACTCACCTTCGAAGAACGCTTTGCAGGTGAAACATTCTGGATAGAAGCCGAGATAAGTGACGTAAAAAAATATACCACCAACCGCCGCTGCTACCTGAAAATGATAGAAAGGGAAGGCCGTAATACCATTGCCGAAATAAGAGCAGTATTTTGGGCAAACAGCTATTCCCAGATTGAACATTTTGAAAAACATACACGCCAAACATTTGCTGATGGCATTAGCATTACTTGTCTTGTAAGGGTAAGGTTTCATCCGCAATACGGCCTCAATCTTGATGTGCTTCAAATAGACGTAGCATATACATTGGGAACGATAGAATTGGAACGGCAAAAAACACTGGAGCGGCTGGTGAAGGAAAACGTACAATCGGTCACGCTGGTGGATGGCGTGTATCATACCTATAACAATCGGCTTCCGATACCAATGGTAGTGCAGAAAATAGCCCTTGTCACTGCACCCAACTCCGACGGGCAGCGGGACTTTTTACAGGAGCTGGAAACCAACAGGCACGGTTTCTCTTTTTATATCACCCAGTTTCTTACGCAGATACAGGGTGATAATGCCCACGAATTGATCATGGGCCAGCTGGAGCTGATAGAACAGCAGAATGAGAGTTTTGATGTGATCGCTATCGTTCGCGGTGGCGGATCACAAACAGATTTTAAGCCCTTCGAGGACTACGAGTTGGCGAAAATGATCGCCGGATTTCCCATCCCTATCCTCACCGGCATTGGCCACGACCGCAATACCAGTATTGCCGATATGATGGCCCGGGAACATAAAACGCCCACCAAGGTGGCTGCGGTGATCATTGAAAATAATTTCCAGTTTGAAAACCGGATCATCGGCATCAAAGATTGGTTGCAAAAGAAAACCAGCCAGGTGCTGGAGCGGGCCAACCACCGTCTTGATGCGATGAAGCGATTGGTAAAAGCCAGCAGCCCCGAAGCTATTCTAAGAAAGGGTTTCACTATGGTTATGATCGATGACACCATTGTCACCAGTGCTAAATCTCTCGTCACGGGAGCCGAAATAAAAACGCAATTTGCCGATGGGGATATCTTCAGTACGGTAACCAAAAAAGAACTGCATGACAACTAATCTCTCCTACACAGAAGCTTTCGCAGCCCTGGAAGCGATCGTGGAACAAATAGAAGACGACTCAATTCAATTAGATCAGCTGGCCGAAAAGGTAAAGCAAGCCAATGACTTGATACAATATTGCGAAGCCAAACTGCGAAGTATTGAAGGAGATTTAAAAAGGATTAAAACCTGACTGAGCCAGGAACTCCATTTTTTTTAAAAATGGAGTTTCTAATGCAGTTTCGTTTTCATGTAATTTTATCTGTCAATTTTTAGCGATGAGCTATCCGGCAATACCGAAAGAAACGAGGGAGTATTCTTTTGCAGAATACATGTCGATGGAGGAAAACAGCGTAGAACGCCATGATTTTTATCACGGGGAATTGTATGCAATGGCTGGCGCTACCGTGCGGCATCATCAAATTTGTCAGAATATCAACGTCCCCCTGGTCAATGCATTTAAACTCAAAGGCTTTTTTGTAAGTATTGAGGGCGTTAGATTGGAGCTGGTATCTGAAAACTTCTATGTTTACCGGACATCTTCCTGAGTTGTGATGAGAAGGATAAGGATAATGAATTGTTTAAAAAATATCCGTCTATCATTTTTGAAGTGTTGTCTGAGTCAACCGCATTATACGACGCACAGCTAAAGCTGAACTATTATAAGAAAATCGAAAGCCTCAATTACTATGTATTGGTTTCGCAAAAAGAAGTAAAAGTCCAGATGTATTCCAGGATCGACAACAGTCAAGTATGGAAATACCAGACTTATGAAACCCAGGATGAAGTGATCCTGTTCGACAGGCTGGGTTTTGAACTTCCAGTATCAACCATTTACGATGGTATTGGCTTTGATGCTTCACCTGCTTAAATACATTTCCTTTTTCTGAATTTTAGGTTACCCGTTTTTACCCAACTGCCTTACTTTTACAGCCTATCGTAAAATCAATAAAACTATCCCTATGCGTTTCCCAGTATTTATCCCGTTGGTTTTGTTAAACCTGTTTTCTATAATGGCTTTGATCAGCAGTATTGGCGTGGGGCCAGCCTGGAAATTCTGGCTGGGATTATTCGGCACGATTCTTTTTACCATTTGCTCCATCCTGGCCGGCGGTGCCATTCTTCGTGAAGGCGAAGGACAGAACTCACATTAAAAGGTGGAAGGTTTAGGGTAGAAGGTTAAAGGTTTAGTCCCATGTTGACATTACCGGCCGCAAAATGCTCCTGTTTAATAATAATGGCACCCTACACCTTATGCCTTATACCATAAACCTTAAGATTTATGTCCACCGCATCCTCCTTTCTCGCTAAAAGCACCATTAAAGCCTCCGACCTGGAACACAGGCGGAAGATCAATTTTAATATCGGCAAGTACAATGCTACCGTGCCATTGGGCAAGCAGCAATTTACGGAGCTGCCTACTGCCAGGGAACGTGCCAAAGACCTCAAGTGGAGGGCTATCGAAAACCTGGACAAGAGTCTTTTGGACTTTGAAAGTAATATCACCAAACGTGGGGCCAAAGTGATCTGGGCCGAAACCACGCAACAAGCCCTTGATGAGATACTTCGCATTTGCCAAAGCGTAGATTGCAAAACGCTGGTAAAAAGCAAGAGTATGGTGACCGAGGAAATTCACCTCAACCATTTCCTGGAGCAAAATAATATTGAAAGTGTAGAAACCGATCTAGGCGAATACATACAGCAACTGGATGGCGAACCGCCCTACCATATTGTAACCCCGGCCATGCACAAAAGCAAGGAAGATGTGGCCAAATTGTTTGCAGAAAAACTCGGTACCGAACCTAACCTGAGCCCTGAACAACTAACGCAGGTGGCCAGGCATATCCTCCGTCATAAATATGTAGAGGCAGAAGTGGGTGTAACAGGCGCCAACTTTATCATAGCCGATACCGGCAGCATTGCAGTTACCGAAAACGAAGGAAATGCGCGGTTAAGCTGCGCTTTTCCAAAAGTGCATATTGTGGTCGTTGGCATTGAAAAAGTAATTCCTTCTATTACAGACCTCGGGCTTTTCTGGCCACTGCTGGCCACCTATGGAACAGGACAAAAAGTGACCGTTTATAATTCCATCATTAGTGGACCAAGACAGCCCGGCGAAACCGATGGACCGGAGCAAATGCACGTGATACTTTTGGACAATGGCCGCACCAACCTTTTGGCAGACCCGGTAGCAAGGGAAGCGCTGTATTGCATCCGTTGCGGAGCCTGCCTGAATGCCTGCCCGGTGTACAAAAATATCGGCGGACACAGTTACGAAACCACTTACAGCGGTCCTATCGGCAAGGTGATCACCCCTTACCTCAGCGGCGTGGCTGAATACAAGCATCTCAGTTACGCTTCGTCGCTTTGCGGCAATTGTACCGAAGTGTGTCCCATGAAAATAAACCTCCACGAACTGTTGTTGCACAACCGCCATGTGGCAGTAACAGAAGGAGAAAGCACGCTGGGCGAACGTCTTGCCTGGAAAGCCTGGAAGCAAGCCAGCCTTCACCGCGGCATGATGAATATGGGCAGTGGCAAAATGAAAAACTGGGTGGTGAACAAGGTCTTCAAGGGCTGGACCACGCATCATGGAAATCTTGATTTCAGCCAGAAGACTTTTAATGAAATGTGGAAGGAGCAGCATAAATAGTCCTTTCGCGCTACCTCGACGCCATCCCGCTAAACTCTTCCAGTCTTGCACTAACCGGGAAACCCCTATCATGGTAAAACCTCACCCTAACTCTTTGGTTCGCCAGCATTTTCTGCCTGGTATTCACTGAAAAAGTAAATGTGCCTGAAGGATAACTGGAGGGAACGAATTGATTTTGTTCGGCACGCCTCAGTACTGTTATGCCATCAGCACTTAGTAATTCCAACACTAGCCGGCAATTAAATGATACGTCGTTTGGAATGTCGAAATTGAGCGCTACCCTGGCGGTAAACTCATAAGGCCATTGAACGCTTGTAAAGTAGGTACTCACAGTAGGATTGTACTTATCGCCGTCATCAAACCGTTCTGATCCGGCTATCAGGGTCACTTCTTGTCCGCTGCTGATAAGGGTATAGCCCGAATTGTAGACATTGAAGCCAAATGATGAATCGAGGTATTTCCAGACCGAAGGATTGTTTCCATTGCTGGCAAGCACCTGCCCGGCGAGGCCACCGGTGTTTCCCATTTTTAAACTGCCCACTACATTTACATCGCCTACAATGTCGAGGGTGTTGGCAGGGTTTGGGTTATTGATCCCGATCCGCCCATTGCCACGTATCCACATCACAGAATCAAGCTGCGAAATAAACCCAATATAAGAATTGGCACTATTCGGTGCGGGAACTGCTACGATCCTTAGGTTATTGGCGACACCTTCTTTCGCTACAGATAATATGTTGCCGTTTCCATTTAAGGAGTCGAGCACAAAAATGGCCGGGCTGCCGTTGCCGGAACTGTGATTAATTTGCATTCTGCCAGTGGGATTGGGCGTGCCAATTCCAACCGCACCATTCGGTTTGAGCCACATGGTACCCTGGCCATTTCGGCTTAGCACCATTTCGGATCCCAGCCCCGATACTTCGCTAAAACCGTTTACGCCCATATTCACAAACCTGATGGAACTGGCAAAGGCATTTGACGAATCCAGCATCATGATGGAAGGCATCAGGCCATTGCTGCGATGATTGATTTGTAAGCGAGCCTGGGGAGAAGACGTTCCGACACCAACTGCTCCGTTAGCTTTCAGCCACATGGTGCCGGTACCGTTGCGGCCAAGCATCAGTTCAGAACCGAGGCCCGATACTTCGCTGAAACCATTTACCCCGATATTGGCAAACTTTACTGTGCTGGCAAAAATGTTTGAGGAATCGAGCAGCATGAGCGAGGGCGTGGCACCATTACTACGATGGTTAATTTGTACCCGCCCGACCGGCGTTTTAGTACCAACACCCAGTTTGCCATCGCCTTTAATACTCAGCAATGGCCACGCACCCGTGGCATCAGCATAAAAGCCAAAATTCATTCCCGCATTCTGATTTTGGTCAGTCATGTCTGTCGTTATCGAAAAAAAGTTAGATACCCCCTGCCTTCTGAATTGAATCAAGTTGCCATTTCCAGCAAGCGAATCCAGCATCATCAACGTGGGGTTGGCATCACTACTGGTTCCATTGATCTGCAACCGGGCACCCGGGTTGGTGGTACCCAGCCCCAAACGACCATTTCCCTTTAACCAAAAAATGGAATCATCTTTAATTGCAAAACCCATAAATGCATTTGTTCTATTGCTTGCCGGTTTAGCTAAAAACCTAATATTGTCGGGAACGCCTTCGCGGCCGATGGTAAAAACATTGCCGGTGCCGAGTAGCGAATCCAATATGAACAAGGATGGATTACCAGTACCTGAGACATGGTTTATCTGTAAACGGCCCCCGGGCGTGGGAGTGCCGATACCTACGGCCCCATTTGAATTAACCCACATGCCCACCGGTTCTGTAACCGTACTTTGAGATTTGAGCATACTAAAATTTAATAGCAGAATGACAAGAGGAAAGATTTTTTTCATGACAATAGTGTTTTGGAAATAGTAAGATAGTATGTGCCTTTGTCAAATGCAAACGCGGTAACGTATAAATGAGTATTGCGCATACAACCAGTGATAATTGCGGGAACAATTGACAGTAACCATCCCGGCTACCTGTTATCTCTGTTGCACAATCCGTAAAAGCGGTTTACCTTACGAACTCTAATCAACCAGAAGTATGAATAACGCTGTTAACCGGATCGGCACTATTATCTATGGCTTAATTGTTGGTTTTTTTGGTGTCAATCATTTTTTGAACGCAGCCAGTATGGCTAAAGATGTACCCAAATATTTACCAAGTTCAATTGTATGGATTTACATCTCCGGCGCAGCATTGGTGCTTGCAGCAATCGCGATCATCATTAATGTACAAAGCAGGGCTGCCGGCTATTTGCTTTTTCTATTGTTGGCCATCATTATTGGAACCCTCCATGTTCCCGGTTTAATGAATGCCGCAGATGAAACATCTAAAGCGATGAACTTGACGATGATCCTTAAAGACGGAGCGATGGCTGCGGCTGCGCTGATGGTAGCGGCGAGGGGGAAATAAAATTGTCATTTATTTTATTAAAAACCTTTGAAGGTGAAATAAAATAACCATCCCCTTCAAAATAGATTAAAGTCATAGCGTAAAAATCAATGAAGAAACCAAGTGCAACCATCATCTCAACAATTCTTCTTTCAGTAATCCTTTTCTTTTTCAGTCTCTTTGCTGCAGGTAATTTTTATGACTTAATAATACCAGCGTCTGAAGGATTGCGGTATCAGGTATCTGATTTCGGTGACCAATTCAGGGGCAAGCTAATTCTTTCTGCAATACTCGCATTGGCCCCTATCCTGGTATTTTTAACCTGGAAGTTTACGCCAATTATTGCCACCAGCAAAAGGTTTGCTACTGTTTTTGTAGAAATAATTTCTGTCATACTTGCTATCCTTTTAAGACAGCAAATGATTAAATCAAATTTTAAAGAACTGACGGAGAACCTAAATACGATGAATAATAATGTGGAGGTCCGCTTTTCATTTAACCAGTTACATTTTGAGTATTACATATTAGCAGGGCTTTGTGCTGGCTGTATACTGTCTTTCTTTCTGTTCAGGCAAAAACAAGCTGGTAGTGTGTTGTAATGACATCCCGCCATAATGAATAATATTTTATGAGAATAGACCCGGAAACCAAAAAGAAAATTGCCACTACAGGTTTCACTGTCATCAACAATGTTTTTACTGAAAAAGAAATCGATGCTTTAGTCAATACTATTTCAAAAGTTGATAGCTCTGGTCAAACTTTTCGTAAATCAACTGAACTATTTGCCATCAGGCAATTTTTAAAGGAAGTACCAGATGCTGCCAATATCGTTTTTAATGAACAGCTCAAATGCATTATTTTATCAATATTCGAAGAAGGCTTTTTTGTTGTAAAATCAATTTATTTCGATAAACCTCCGGCATCCAATTGGTTTGTAGCCTGGCACCAGGACCTTACTATCTCGGTTGATCAAAAAATGGAACTTGACGGATACAGATCCTGGACCACGAAACACCAGCAGTTTGCTGTTCAGCCTCCCCTACCTGTATTAGAGGATAATTTCACCATCCGAATCCATTTGGATGATACAAATGAAGAAAATGGTGCTTTAAAGATTATTCCATCATCGCATCTAAAAGGAATCTATCGGCCTGAGACCATTGATTGGAGTAGTGAAAACGAAATAACCGTAAATGTGCAGAAAGGCGGCGTGATGCTCATGAAGCCATTGCTGTTGCATTCATCCGGAAGAACCACAAACCACGTCGCCCGCAGAGTTATTCATATAGAGTTTAGCAGAATTACCTTACCAAATGATTTACATTGGTCGGAAAAAACAGAGATTCCCAACAGCTGCCAACCATCATAACTCATTACCCTACCTTAGCCCCAAAAAATCTTCATGACCGTCACCGGTTTTTCTTTCATCCGCAATGCCATAAAATACGATTTCCCGATCGTGGAATCGCTGAAAAGCATTTTGCCATTGGTAGATAAACTGGTTGTTGCCGTAGGTGCCGGTGAGGATGCGACCCGGGAAATGGTGGCTGCCATCGACCCAAAAAAAATAATCATCATTGATACCGTATGGGATGAAACCCTGAAGCATGGCGGCCGGGTATTGGCCGATGAAACCAATAAAGCGTTTGCGGCCATCAACTGGCAAAGTGATTGGTGCATTTATATCCAGGGCGATGAAGTGCTGCACGAGCAATACCATGCCCCGTTAAAAGAAAGCATGATGCGCTGGAAAGACGATACCCGTGTTGAAGGCTTGCTTTTTGATTTTGTGCATTTTTATGGCTCCTATAACCTGGTGGGCAGCAGCAGTAAATGGTACCGGAATGAGATACGGATCATCCGCAATAACAAGGATATTTTCAGCTATGAAGACGCACAAGGTTTTCGGAAAAAACCCAATGAAAAGCTCAGGGTAAAACCCGCTAATGCAGCCATGTATCATTACGGCTGGGTACGCGAACCGCTGGCCATGCAAGCCAAATGGAATAACAGCGGCGGCCTTTGGAACGGCGACGAATGGACTGAAAAAATGAACCAGGAAAACAAAGGCGGGTTTGAGTACGACCAAACCCAGGTGCTGCAAAAATTTACCGGCACGCACCCGGCGGTAATGCAGGACCGCATTGCAAAAGCCAACTGGAATTTTGAATACGAACCGGCAAAAGCCAATCTGCCTTTTAAAGAACGGTTCAAGAATTTTATTGCATTGGTTACTGGCGGTAAAAGGCCGTTTGATTATAAGAATTATAAGTTGTAATGCGATGGCCGACTACGGACAGAGCTTTTGTTTTAATTCTACGTCGGTTGTCGTAAGTAAATTTATGTAATTGTCACTTTGACTATGGGAAGATTTCCGAATTCGGCGGAAAATTCTTTAAGCAATTCAGCGATTAGCCGAATATTATTCTTTAAGCCAATGTCTGTGACAACAGAATAGTTATTTTCATCCTCTTTTCTAAGCTCACTTATTTGTTGAATCTCCTTGCCTTTTTTCTGGTCATTCCACTTGTAGGTAAAATCCTTGAAAAATGTGTTGATTTCAATTATTGACTGATTGCTGAGTGGCGTTAAAAATTCAAATTCTAACGAGATATCTGGAAGCAAAAAATAATAATACTCAACGTCGAAATTGAAACCCGTCTTACTTTTCTTGTCAACTCTATAAGGTCGAATATGGGGCAATATTTTTTCTAACGGAAAATTGTTCGCCCAGTTCACTTCAACCTTTGACACCAACACATCTTTTTTATGAATTTGCAAAACGTCGTTTTCTTCATTTGCACTCCAATAGATGTCAACAGAAAATGACCAGGATGTAGGGGTTATGAAATCTATCTTAGCAAAAACTTTATTTTCGACAACTTTTAAATGTATGTCCTTCATTCCAACAATCAACTGGAAGCCATATTTGCCAAACTGTTTTATGCCAGTGCCTTCACTACCCTTTTCATAAAGTTGGCGACTTAGTTCTTTCTCAAATGTTGGATGAAAGTCGCTTGCAAATTCGTCAAAGAACATTACCCATTCTATGTCCTCCATTTATTCAGGTTTTATCATTCGCAAAAACTACAGTTTCCTATTTACTCTCGGCTACGAACTACTTGGTCCACGTTAAACAAACAAATCCGGGTACAATTTCGCCCCTGGCACCACCGAATATTTACTCAAGTCTGTAATGCCTTCAGCAGCCAATACATCTTCGTCGATAAAGAAATTACCGGTACATTCTCTCGATGGTTTGCTTAAAATAATATAAGCCGTATCAGCAATAATATCCACAGTACGACTCATATTGATAAGCGCATCGCCACCCAGCAGGTTTTGCACAGCAGCGGTGGCAATGGTGGTCTTTGGCCAAAGCGCATTGGCAGCAACGCCATCTTTTTTTAACTCGGCTGCCAGGCCGAAAGCGATCATACTCATATCAAATTTGCTGATGGTATAGGCCAGGTGTCGGCTAAACCATTTTGGCTCCATGCTGATGGGTGGCGACAGGGTGAGTATATGCGGATTTTCTGCCTTTTTTAAATGGGGGATGCAGGCTCTGCACATCATAAAAGTGCCACGTACATTGATGTCGTACATGAGGTCGAAACGCTTGGGTTCGGTTTGTTCTGTAGTTGTAAGCGAAATGGCCGAAGCATTGTTGATCAGCACATCGATACCGCCAAAAGTTTCGATGGTTTTGTCTACCACGTTCTGCACCTGGTCTTCAAAACGGATATCGCATTGAACGGCCAGGGCCTTACCACCGGCGGCTTCCACTTCGGCAGCTGCGGTAAAAATGGTTCCGCCAAGTTTGGGGTTTTCTTCCACGCTTTTTGCTGCAATCACAATGTTGGCGCCCTCTGCAGCAAGTTTCAGGGCAATGGCTTTACCAATACCCCTGGTGGCACCGGTAATAATAATGGTTTTGTTTTGGAACGACATGCAATGGTTATTTGAAATGAAGATAAAAGGAATAATCAAACAGCTTTTGATTTGCAGCTTTTATATTTAGCTCCAATAACTTTAGCTGTATGAACAGGGTCGACAGGTTGATGGGCATTTTAATGGCACTGCAATCAAAGAAATTTGTCCCCGCCGAAAAGCTGGCGGAAAAATTTGAGATCAGTATCCGTACCGTTTACCGCGATGTAAAAGCGCTGAATGAAATTGGCGTGCCTGTTGGCTTTGAGCCATTAAAAGGCTACTGCATTGCACAGGGCTTTTTTCTGCCGCCGCTTACATTTACAGCGGAGGAAGCCAATGCCTTGATACTGCTTCATACGCTGGCTATTAAGTTCGCCGACCGGTCTATTACCAAACACAGCAATACCGCCCTCAATAAAATTAAAGCAGTACTAAAACCCCATCACCTCGACCGGGCAGAGGCCTTAAGTTCTCAAATAAATATCTATGTTGCCAAAACCGATAAAGAGGAAACGGATCACCTCACCACAATTCAACATGCCATTGCTGATAAAACTGTCTTGAGCATTGCCTACACGGATAATAATGGTCTCGGGACAAAAAGAGAGATCGAGCCCGTGGGTCTTATCTTCTATAACCACGCCTGGCATATGATTGGCTGGTGCTGGCTTCGAAACGGCTATCGTGATTTCAAAGTAAAAATGATAACGCAGCTTACCGATACCCGCTCCGCATTTAAAAAAGAGCATGATTTTACTACGGAAGACTACATAAAAATATTTTAGCGCCGCTTTTCAGACTGCCATAGGGCTGTCAGTGGCCCCTTCTAAGTTTGCTGTATGACAAACACAGCAAGTCCTATTATAGAGATCCGTTCGTACAATTTAAAGCCCGGCACAGGCGCCGCCTTTCACAAACTGGTCATAGAACAATCCATGCCCATGCTTACGCGATGGCAGGTGGACGTAGTGGCATTTGGACCATCCCTCCAAAGCGAGGATTCGTATTTCCTGGTCCGCACGTATAAAAACCTGGAACACCTGCAGCAAAGCCAGGATGCATTTTACGGCAGCGACGAATGGAAGCTGGGGCCAAGGGAAGCCATCATTTCGCATATCCTCAGTTATACAAATGTTGTAATAGCTGCCACCAAGGCCTCGATTGATGCCTTAAGAAATATAACCCCTAAATAAAAATCTATGAAAACCATTTTGTCAACCAGGAAAATACCCCTGCTTGCTTTAACCATCACGGCCTCATTGCTGTCATCCGGCATTTTTTCCCAAACAAAAGCTTTAACCAAAATGAAAATGACCAATGCAACCCTTACCAAAACGGGAAAATTGAAAATTGTCCCTTCAAAAACATCCTCTCAAAACGACTTTGATTTTTTAGAAGGGAAATGGAAGGTTCAAAACCGCAAACTGACCACCCTGTTTAGCAATAGTGATGACTGGACAACCTTTGAATCTGAGCTGCACATGCGCAAGGCACTAAGAGGCATTAGCAATGTAGAAAACTTCTACGCAGAGCTAAATGGGAAACCTTACGAAGGAATGGCCATCCGCCTTTATAATCCTCAAACAAAATTGTGGTCCGTTTACTGGACCGACAGTAATGGCGGAACAATGGATGAACACCCTGTAACTGGTTCCTTTGAAAATGGCGTTGGCAGGTTGTACACAAAAGACTCCTTCAATGGGAAAGCGATCATTGTGCTGTATCAATGGGATGCTACAGATCCGCAACACCCAAAATGGAGCCAGGCCTTGTCCGATGATAACGGCAAAACATGGGAATGGAATTGGGAAATGGTATTAACCCGGATAGCGTAACCAGCCATTTCAATACCGAAATCAGTTCTATAAAACACAAACACAATGACAATGATAGCATTAACGGCTTCAGTGGATTTAAATATTATGCCTTCAGAAACTTCCTCTCCAAACGACTTTGATTTTTTGGAGGGCAAATGGGATATTCATAACCGCAAACTCAAAACAAGACTTAACAACTGCAGCGAGTGGACGGAGTTTGAGGCCAAACAGGAAATGCGCAAAATCCTGGCTGGACTTGGCAACACGGACAGTTTTTTCGCCACTTTCGACGGCAACCCTTTTGAAGGAATGACGCTCCGTCTTTTTAACCCCATCACCAGGCTATGGAGTATTTACTGGGCCGATAGCAATTTAGCGATATTGGATACCCCGGTTACAGGTTCTTTCGAAAACAATATCGGGACCTTTTATACCCGGGATATTTTCGATGGCAAGGAAATCATCGTGATGTTTAACTGGGATAAAACAAATCCCGACAAACCGGTGTGGAGCCAGGCATTTTCCAATGACAACGGCAGCACCTGGGAATGGAACTGGTATATGTACATGACCCGGCCCGGAACAACAGAAGAAAACGATTGCGCAAACGCAGGTTAGGTTCTGTGTACCGACCTGTTTACATTTGCGGCAAAACATTTTAAATACAGCCGTATGAACCAAAAATTTGTTGACCGCATTGCCGCCGAAGTAAAAGAAATAGAAGCCGCCGGGTTGTTTAAGAAAGAACGCATTATCACCAGCGAACAGGGCCCTGAGATCACCGTAAATGGCAAGACCGTCCTGAACTTTTGTGCCAATAATTACCTCGGTTTATCATCCCATCCCAAAGTAATTGAGGCCGCTCACAAAGCCATAGACACCCATGGCTACGGCATGAGCAGTGTACGTTTTATTTGCGGTACACAGGATATTCATAAAGAACTGGAACAAAAGATCGCCGCTTTCCTCGGAACTGAAGACACCATTTTATATGCTGCTGCCTTTGATGCAAACGGCGGTGTATTTGAGCCTTTGTTTGGTGAACAGGATGCCATTATCAGCGACACACTCAATCACGCCAGTATTATCGATGGGGTTCGTTTATGCAAGGCGCAACGCTACCGCTACGAGCACAATAATATGGCCGACCTGGAAATGAAACTGGCTGAAACGGCCGGCCTCCGCAGCCGGATCATTGTTACAGATGGTTCGTTCAGCATGGATGGAACCATTGCCCAACTGGATAAAATTTGCGACCTGGCCGATCAATACGATGCCATTGTAATGATAGATGAATGCCATAGCAGCGGCTTCCTTGGCAAAACCGGCCGGGGTACCCATGAATACCGTGGCGTAATGGGTCGTATAGATATTATTACCGGTACTTTGGGTAAAGCCCTCGGTGGCGCCAGCGGTGGCTTTACCAGTGGCCGAAAAGAAATTATCGAACTGCTCCGTCAGCGCAGCCGCCCTTATTTATTCAGCAATACAGTAGCTCCAAGCATCGTGGGTGCCAGCATTGCTGTGCTTGATATGCTTACCGAAGCAACCACACTCCGTGATACGTTAGAGTTTAACACCACCTACTTCCGCACCAAAATGACGGAAGCAGGTTTCGATATCAAACCGGGTGATCACCCAATTGTACCCATTATGTTGTACGATGCAGTGGTGGCACAAACCTTTGCGGCCAAGCTGCTGGAAGAAGGCATTTATGTGATCGGCTTTTTCTTCCCCGTGGTTGCCAAAGGATTGGCCCGCATTCGGGTGCAGTTGAGTGCCGCACATACACAGGCACATTTGGATACTGCCATCGCTGCATTCACTAAAGTGGGTAAAGAGTTGGGCGTATTGAAGTAAGTTCTATTATTGCCAAAACTTCCTGCATGGATATCGATCAATCCGAACCCTCCCCAAAAAGTGGCTGTGCAAATTGTGGTCATCTTGTTATAGCGCAAGGTGGCCCAACACCATTATGCCAGGAATGCAGGGAAAAGTTCATTAAGTTTCCCATTCCGCTTTGGATAAAAATATTTGGCGGCGCTATAGCCGTCATTTTTATTTTTTCGATGTCCAACCTTCCTAAAAGCTTTTCACTGGCCATGCATTTAGAAAAAGGAAAGAAAGCAGAGAAAGCAAATAACTATTTAACGGCCCAAAGAGAATTTGAAATTGTTATAGCCAAATTACCCAACAATATTGAAGCGCAGGCACACCTGATGCTGGCTGCTTTTTATAACCAGGATATTTCTACTGTAGCAAAGATTTCATCAGGGATAGTTGGAAAGGAAATAGAGGACAACGATTTGTTTGCAGACCTGCAAAATATGCTGACTAAGGCTGATGATTACGTGGCAAACGACTCCTTGATGGCTCTTTCAGAAAAGTACAAATCCCGGGATACCATACCTGATAATGAGCTGATCCCGTTCCTTGCACGAAATCCGGAGGATGTTTACGCAAAAGCTAATTATGCTTCATTGCTATTTAACAGGAGTGACTACATAGCAAGCGACAGCATGCTTAGTAGCATACTATTATTAAAACCGGATTACATGCCTGCCATTGTAATAAAAGCAACTATAAAAAGAGAATTAAACCAAATGGATTCATCCTTTTATTATTGCGACAAGGCGCTGGCGATCAACCACGAGAACACTTATATTCTTTCTTCCAAAGCCCGTACCTTATTAAAGCAACATAAGGATGGAGAAGCATTAAAACTAGCTTCTACGTCTTACAAAATGAATGAAAAAGACTATTACAGTTTAGCCACAATGGCGTTAGTATACCACTACAATAATAAACTGAAAGAGCGGGATGAAATGATTAAAAAAGCAGCTTCGGATTCTGTAGCTACCAGCTATATGCAGTATCCGCTGGATGTTATTAGCGGGCAGCAGAAATTCAGGAATTAATTTTTAAAATCAACCTATGTTCATTCCAGGTTTCCTAATTACACTAGTTACATTTCCGGGTGTTATTGTGCATGAACTTGCCCACCAGCTTTTTTGCAGGTGGTTTAAGGTCCCGGTTTTTAAAGTGGTCTATTTCCAGATGGAAAATCCGGCAGGTTACGTGGTACATGAAGCCACCACTAATAAGTTGAAGGGTATCATGATCAGTATCGGGCCATTCATTGTAAACACCTTGCTCGGGGCCATCATTGCGCTGCCTGCTTCATTACCCGTTTTCAGATTCGATACAGGCACACCGCTTGATTATGTGCTTATTTACCTCGGCGTCTCCATTGCGATGCACGCTTTTCCCAGCACCGGCGATGCAAATGTTATTTGGGAACAGGTAAAAGAAAAAGAAAACCCTTTTTGGGTAAAATTAGTCGGCTACCCGATTGTGGGCCTTATATACCTGGGCTCGATCGGCAGTTTTTTTTGGCTCGATTTAATTTATGGAGTTGCCGTAGCAATAGGTCTGCCTAATTTATTGATTGCCCTATTTGCATAAATTATAACTAAAGTCTGCTACCCGTCCCTCTGGCAAACAAAACCGAAACAACTACACCGCACAATTTTTCAAAAAAAAATCAGGGAAAACTGATGATGTTTTTCATGGCATTTCGATGTACATGAAGAAACACTTTCGTTTATGCTTATGACAACATGCTAGCCAGCCCGCAAATTGACTGTAAATAAATTTAAAGTATCTTTTGCCGCAATTAAAAACCGCTATGCAGCCTGATACTTTTGATCCGCCTAATGACGCTTTGCAGCAGCTGAATGACTTTTGGGGAAACGGGGACCATGCGCTGAAAGCATTGTACCAGCAAGGCTTTTTTAATGTGGAACGATTTGTAATGAACAACAAGGGTACGGCAGAACAGGCAAAAGATATATACCAGGATGCATTCCTGGCGGTTTGGCGAAATGTACAGCTGGGGCGCTTTACACCACAGAACGAGAGTGCATTACCAGGCTATCTCTACCAGGTGGCAAAAAATAAATGGATCGATTATTTACGTTCGGGTTATCACAAGAACACGGTGAGGACAAACGATATTGAAAAGGATTACGAACCAGTGGACGAACTGCCGGCAGAGCAATCGGACTATATTAATAAGATAAAAAAGGGGCTGCAAATGTTGGGAGATAATTGCAAAGAACTATTGGGGAGGTACTACTATAAAAATGAAAGCCTGCGCACCATTGCAGCAGCTTTTAACTGGACAGAAGCCACCGCCCGCAACAACAAATATCGCTGCATCGAAAAATTAAGAGCATCAGTAAAAAAATAATGCCCATTGAACCTGGACCACAACATACCAGCAGAGGTTTATGAAGAAATAGAACGCTATCTTTTGAAGTCGATGACTGCAGAAGCACAGCAGGGTTTCGTTCAAAAACTGGCAAACGACCCGGTACTCCGGGAGCAGGTACAACAGGTGCGCCTCGTTATTGTCGGGATTAAAGAATTATCGATACAAGATAGCCTGGAGGGGTTTCACAACGGTATACCAGCAAATACAAAAATGCCGGCGGGCAAACTGAAGAGAATGCAGGCACAACGTTGGTTGGTGGCGGCTTCGGTGATTGCCGTTTTGTTACTCGGTGGCGTATGGATATACACTAAAAAATCACCCAATGAAAAACTGTTTGCGACGTATTTCAAACCAGATCCCGGGCTGATTTCTGCGATGAGCAGCACCGACAATTATGTGTTTGACAAAGCCATGATCGATTATAAAACCGGTAATTACGAAGAAGCCATTAATGCATGGGAAGGATTGCTAAAAATGGACAGCCGGAATGATACGCTCAACTACTTTATCGGCGCGGGTTACCTGGCACTGAAAAATACAAAAGCTGCAATCCCTTACCTCCAAACGGTAACGGCTATGCCACAAAGTTTTTTTCTGAAAGATGGCTGGTGGTACCTGGGCCTGGCATTGATCAAAGAGGAACGTTTAAAGGAGGCATTTGAGATAATAAACAAAACTGAACATCCTCAAAAAATACAACTGCTACAGGAGCTGAATAAACGAAATTAACCGGAATCCCGGCTAGTTTGACCTGAAAAAAAACCGAATTTCCAATTTCATAATCGAAAGTGCCGCCGCTTTAAACGGATGGTTTGGTAATGCACTTTCAAATGCCGATAAAATCAAAATTGTATGAGCCAAATCTGCGTTCGCAACAATAACAGGAAGCAAGTGGTATTGCCCACAAAGGATATTATCAGGGTAGAAGCAAGTAACAACTACAGTAAGATTTATTTTACCAATGCCCGCCCTTTGACTGTAGCTAAAGTGCTACACTGGTTTGAAATGAACCTGCCCGGTGATAGCTTCTACCGCATCCACCAAACCCATATTATCAACCGGTATTTTGTAAAAGAAGTACAGTGTAACAACACGCTGGAACTCACTACCGGCGAACGGATACAAGGTAGCCGGCGTAAAAAGCCCGTTTTGAAAATGATGTTGAAAGAAATTGCCGGAAATAATTAACTTAACCGATACCTTTTAACCCCTGCTGTTACCCTAACTGCAAAAGACCATGAACCCTGTCCTTAAAACAACGGCTTATTTTTTATGCCTTTTATTGGCAATAAAGCCATGTTTTGGACAAACCACGGGTGGTATTGCAGCAATTGAAAAACTATACGAAGCAAAAAATTACGCAGCAGCTACCAGCCTGTTGAACACGGGTATCAATGAAATGATCCGCACCCGTAATGCAGATTCACTAACCACTTACATTGTATGGGCCGGCAAATTAGAATCCAAAAAAACAGATAAGGATAAAGCGATACAACAAGTAAACCAGCTGGTGGAAAAGGTAAAAACATTGACCACGTCTCCCATCACGCTTAGCCAGGCACATATAGAATCAGGGGAACTTTTTGGTCTGTTGTCAAAAAATGAAATGGGCTACAACGCCAACCAGCAGGCATTAAAATATGCGAACACTGCCAGTGATGATAAGCGTATTTTAAGGCTGGCCAATATCGAAAACAATATGGCCACTTTCGCCCAGCGCATAGGCGATATCAGCCTTAGCATTGAGCATGACAGAAAAGCGCTCCAGTGGATGGAGCAACTGAAAAAACCAGATTACCAGAAGTACTACCTGGTGTATAATTCCATGGGCAGTGGCATGTATTATATGAGCAAGATGGATAGTGGTATTTACTTTTTTAATAAGGCCATGGATGCATTGGCAATGGCACAGCCCACGCCCGAAAACAAGTATTAC
This sequence comes from Bacteroidota bacterium, assembly GCA_040386335.1. Lineage (GTDB taxonomy): Bacteria > Bacteroidota > Bacteroidia > Chitinophagales > Chitinophagaceae > JAZKFT01. The sequence continues at coordinate 201,320 of JAZKFT010000001.1, read as the reverse complement.
CGCCCGGCTATCATACAAAATAATATAGCTGGCATTTATGGCGTACAGGGCAAAACAACGGCTGGTATTGCGGCCATGAAAAATACCATCAGCTACCTGAAATTATTTTTAGCTACGAAAGACCCGCATCCCAAAAAACAAAATGCCACCGAGTTCCAGTTTGAAGCCATCGATAACCTGGCGGGCATTTACAAGGAACTGGGCGATTACAAACAGGCACATGACTTGCTGTTTTATTCCTGGCAACAAAAGCAAAAACTGTTACCAGCCGGCAGCGATGCGGTTCTTAAATCCGAAGTATTGCTGGGCCAGTTGTATTACGCCATGCGGGAATATGAAAAGGCTTTGCAGTTTTTAAACAATGGCCTGGAAAAAATCAAGTTGGCCGATGGCGACTACCTCACCTGGAACGCAGATGCCTGCAATACGCTTGCGCTATTATATGAATCAAGAAAAGACAATATAAAAGCAGCCGCCAATTACGAGAAGGCAGACAGCCTCTACGAAGAATCTCTGCAGGGAGAATACGATAATATTTACCTGGAATTTTTAACCAATGCGGCTACCTTTTATGCTACTACGGGCCAGGTTCAAAAAGCCATAGCTAAGGCCAACAAGTCGTATAACTATATTGTAAAAACACAAGGAGCACAAAGCCTGATGGCTTCCTCCGGTTTGGCGACACTGGCAGAAGTGTCGTATCGCTCGCATCGCTATCAACAGGCATTGGGCTATGCAGATAAGGCTGTTATTGTTATGAATACAGTGGCCCGTTCCAGCAGCAGCTTACTGGATTCTGTAAAGGCTGAATTAAAAAAACCAAAATTGATTCTTACCAAAGCCAAGGCTCAGTATGAATTGTTACCGGTAAAAAATGTGGCGAACCTTACAGCACTCTTAAGTTCACTGGAAGAAGCATTGGCGCTGTTGGAAAGACGGAAATCCGTGATTGGCAATACAGACGATGCGGGTCTGCTGGTGGCTGACCATGAGGACCTGCTACAGTTTATTAAGAAAATTAATGCTGACCTGTTCCGGCTGACTAAAAATGCAGCCTATATTGACCGGATGGTGGGGCTGCACGAATCGGGTTTGTATAACCGTATCCGCAGCCGGCTGGATGCCAACGATTCCCTTCAATTTATGAACCTGCCGCAAGCCGCACTGGCCACGGAACGCAAATTGCAGGCTGGCATCACGGCAGCATTGGAAGGCGATGGCACCCATGATGACAATATGAAAGCCTGGTTTGCCGCCACCAAAAACTGGGATCGTTACCAGGAAGAATTAAAGCGTGACTTTCCCAGGTACTACAAAATGCGGTATGGTTCCATTTTTAAATCGCTTGGCAATATTCAGCAGGTGATACCGGCCGGCACTACGGTGGTGCGCTATTTTTTTAATGACGATAGTTTATTTGCCATGGTGGCAGACAACAAGCAAAAACAGTTGTACCCACTACAGGCCAAATTGTTGCAGGAGCAAATCACTGCACTATCCCACCACAGCATGGATGCTGCTCAAATAGGCGAATTGTTATTTGCCCTGTATCAGCAATTATGGGCACCGTTAGCTGCAGCTATCAGCAACAAAAAAATCGTGGTCATTCCTGATGGCATTTTATACAATCTCAGCTTCGAAATATTAACGCCTCAGAAAATTGCATCATTCAACGAACTGGCCACAAAGTCACTGCTTACCAATCATGCGATCTCGTACCGCTACAGTTTGTTCCTGCTGGAGCCGGCAAATAATAAAGCGGCTGTAAATGGAAATTTTGTGGCCTTTGCTCCCGGCTTTACAGATGAAATAAAAACGAAATACAAAAATGAGATCAAAAATGGCGATGAGCCAGACAATAGCTATCTCTCACTGTTGCCGCAGCCGTTTACCATTGCGTTAGCCAATAAGATTCAAAAACTTTTTGGCGGCAAAGTGTATACAAACGAGCAATCTACCGCGGCCAATTTCAGGGCCAATGCCGGCCGGAACAATATCATCCATATTGGCACCCATGCTGAAAGTAATAACCTGCACCCCGAATACTCCAGGCTGATTTTTGCCAAGAATGCGGCTGCACCGTCAGAGACCAATTCATTATTTCTACCCGACATCTACAATTGCGATATGAGCAGTGGTCTTACGGTACTAACCGCCTGCGAAACAGGCAGGCCAGGCTTCCAGGACGGTGAGGGCATGATTTCGCTGGCACACGCCTTTAACTATGCCGGCAGCGAAAGCATTCTTACAGGGTTATGGAAAATCGATGAGCAGGCAAGTATGCAGTTAATGGATGTGTTCTACAAAAACCTTGCAGCCGGTATGCCAAAAGACGAAGCCCTGCAGCAGGCTAAACTTTGGTACCTGAAAAACAACAACGGCAGGTTACTGGCGCCACAATATTGGGCCGGGCTGGTGTTAATGGGCGATACCGCGCCACTTCTGTTAGAACCTAAAACATCTTTTACCGCATGGTGGATAGCCCTTGGGGCTGGACTATGCGGGCTTCTTATATTCCTGGTTATTCGAAAAAAAGCATCAAAGCCGGTTTAATGATTATCGACCGGCACAACCATTAAAATCTATACCTAAAGCATAATTAAAACGCAGACTATGAAAAAATTGATTCTACCCTTGATTGCTGTTTGCCTATGCGGCATCTTACAGGCTCAAACATGGAACGGATCCATCAGTAACAACTGGAATACCCCCGGCAACTGGACGGGTGGCCTACCTGGCGCCGGAAGTAATGTGACCATACCCGGAGCCCTGGCCGTGTACCCGGTGCTTAACAGCAATGTTACCATCAACGGTATCTTTATGAACAGCGGCAGCCGGCTGGATGTAAACGGTTACACACTCACCCTTAATGGCACAACTGTTTTTACAAACTTTACCGGCGCCATACTCAACAATAGTAATGTCGCCACTGATATTGTACTGAATATTAACACTGGCGGATCAGGGTATAATACGCAGTTTAACAGCAACACGGTGAACGATGCCATCATTTTTAACCTTACCGGGACCAATACTTTTTATGAGGGGAATGTTGCTCCGGCAAACCAGTTTACTGGCAATGCCACTTTTAATATTGGAGCAACACAGACAGTATATATTTCGAATGTGTCGGCCGCGCAGTATGGGGCGAACCTCACTGTTAGCCGTACTGTCGGCGGCGATACGTGGATGTTTGCTGCCGGTGCTACTATCGCTGGCAACTATGCTTTTACTAATAATTTCGGCGGGGGTATAGGCATCGGTAATGTTACCAATAAAATCAATATTGGTGGCACTATCAATCTCGCCTGCAATTACCCGGCTCCAGCCAGTTTTGATATGTATAATATTACCAACCAAACCACGGGCGGCGTCATTAATATCCAAAATTCAAGAGGGATGTTTTTGCAAAAGGATACGCTGAAAGTAGCTTCGCTAAGCGTTACCGGGTACAGGGGATCGGAACAAGCGTACGTGTTTAATAATTCGATTGCAGGCAATGTAACTTTTGCTGATGATGTTTCTTTTGGATCCGGGTACACTACCCAATTTAGAAGTAATGTGTTTACCGGAACAACTACAATCAGTAACAATGGATTCAATCCTTTGTATGAAGCCAACGCAGCAAATACCAGCAATCGTTTTATAGGTAATACCACTTTTAACTGCAATGGAAGCGGGGCAGTATACATCAGTCACGGTGATACCAGCCAATACGATGGCAACCTCATTATTAACCGTACAGCTTCCGGCCATAGCCAGGCATTTAACAGTGGAGGCATTGTGAATGGAAATTTAAGCTATACCAATAACACTGCAGGCAATACTTATTTTGGCAACAATACTATTAAAACAACCATTAGTGGCACGGTGAATATGGCGGCTAATTTGACAGCCGTAAACGAATTTCAAATACACCGGCTTATCAACCAAACAAATGGCGGTAGCATCAATATCCAGAACTCCAATGGCTACCTGATAGAAAAAGATACACTTAAAGTGGTTTCTCTTAGTGTGACAGGATACCGGGGGACCTCCAACTATGCTTCCTTGCTTAATAATACCATTGAGGGAAATGTTACGCTTACAGCTGATGCAACATATGCAGGTGGATATGGCAGCTATGTACGCAGCAACGTGATCACCGGTAATATTAATTTTACCAATAATAGTCCCAACGAATTTTACGAGGCTGATTTGGCGGGAACCGGAAACTATATTGGCGGCAATGCCACATTTACGTCAGCAAGCTCCGGTAATTTCGTGGTGTCGCATTTAGACACTTCTGCTTTTGGTGGCAATGTTATTTTTACCCGTACTGTAGCCGGCTATACTCAAATGTTTAACAGTGGTGGTATCGTAGGGGGCAACTTTACATACACGGGCAATAACTTAGGGGACACCTATTTTGGAAACGTTACAAAAAAAACGAGTATTGCCGGTACTGTAAATATTACTGCCAATTACACCGTAGCTGCCAGGTTTGAAATATTCCGGCTCATAAATCAAACAGGTGGCGGCACCATTAGTGCTCAGAATTCGCGGGGATTTAGAATTTTCAATGATACCCTGCTGGTAAACTCTGTGAGTGTCACCGGCTACAGGGGTACCCAGTATGCGGATATGTCTTATAATAACATTAGTGGCAACGTTAGCATAACTGCTGATACGAGCTATGGAAGTGGGTATGGCACGTATTTACGTAGCAACGTGATTGGGGGAAGTGTAAATGTTACCAACTACGGCTTCAACGAAATTAACGAGGCCGATGTAGCGGGAACAGGGAATTCCTATGCTGGCAATGTCACATTTAACTGCAGCAGTACAGGGGCGCTCTATTTAAGCCATGGAGATACCAGCCAGTTCAATGGAAACCTTACCATTAACCGCACCCTGGCCGGTCATACCCAGGCATTCAACAGTGGTGGTATTATTGGTGGAAGTTTAAGCTATACCAATAATTCTGCAGGCAACAGTTATTTCGGCAACAATGCTATTAAAACATCTATCGGCGGCATGGTGAATATGTCCGCTAATTTAACTGCTGTCAACGATTTTGAAATACACCGCCTGATCAACCAAACAAATGGTGGCAGCATTAATATCAAGAATTCAAAGGGGTTCATTATCGAAAAAGATACACTTAAAGTTACCATACTCAGTGTTACAGCTTACCGGGGCAGCCAGTATGGTTCATTACTTAATAATACCATTGATGGACAAGTTACACTTACAGCTGACACCACCTATGGCGGCGGCTATGGCAGCTATATCCGCAGTAACGTGATTACCGGTAATATTAATTTTACCAACCTCAGCGTCAATGAATTTTACGAGGCAGATGTGGCCGGAAGCGGCAACTATTTTGGTGGCAGTGCCACTTTCAATGCCATAAGTTCCGGCAATTTTGTGGTGTCGCATTTAGATACTTCAACCTTTGTTGGCAATGTCATTTTTAACCGTACGGTGGCCGGCTATACCCAAATGTTTAACGGTGGTGGTATATTGAGTGGCAACTTTTCTTTTACCGGCAATAACTTAGGCGATACTTATTTTGGAAATGTTGCTAAAAAAACCAGTATTAGCGGTACTGTAAATATTATTGCCAATTATACCGCTAATGCCAGGTTTGAAATGCACCGGCTTATTAATCAAACAGGTGGCGGCACTATTAATGTTCAGAATTCACGGGGATTTATCATTCAACGGGATACGCTGCTGGTAAACTCCCTGATTGTTAATGGCTATAGAGGGGCCCAATATGGATATCTCTTAAACAATGACATAACAGGTGATGTTACCACAGCCGACGATGCCAGTTATGGAGGCGGATATGGTACATACCTGAGAAGCAATATTATTACTGGTAACTCAAGTTTTGCCTGTAACGGAACCAATGCGTTTGGGGATGCAGATGGAGCTGGTGATGGCAACAAATACATTGGAAATGTGAGTTATACCCGTACTGCGTCAACCTTAAACGTTGGGTTTGGTGATACTACAGAAATAAGTGGCAACCTGACCCTCAATTCTGTTGCCAACCTTAATTTAAGCAAATTAAGATTCAACCTGGCCACTAATGGTGTGATAGAACAATTAGGTACCCAGCCCATCGAAATGTCTTTATTGATGATGTCAAAAACGGGTACCGGCAAAATAACGCTGGCCGACTCAGTAGCAGTAGCAGGTAACGCCAATTTTAGCGGCGGGCTGATTTATAGCAGCGCCGGCAACAACTTAATATTTAATAACAACGCGACCCAAACCGGCGCCTCTGTCGCTAGTCATGTGGTAGGGCCTGTTGCCAAAATTGGTGACGATGTCTTTACATTCCCCGTAGGTTCTCCTAACTCGCTGAACATCGTTGGCATCAGTGCGCCTGTGGGTGCCACCAGCAAGTTCCGTGCAGAATATAAAAACCAAAATCCTTCCGTTGATGGTTATAACACCAACCTGAAAGTGCCCAGCCTTAGTGCCAATGCTATCAGCAAGGCCGGTTATTGGGATGTACAAAGATTGTCAGGTGCTACCAACGTTACCCTCACTTTAGGCTTTGGCACCAATCCATATGAAACCTACCCTACCCCACTCACCGGTCTTAAGGTAGTCCATTGGGCAGGTACGCAGTGGGAGGATCATGGTAGTGCAGCCCCAACAGGCACACCCGCCAGCGGAACCATTAACAATAGTGTAGCCATCACCAGTTTTAGTCCCTTTACACTCGCCGGTGTGATACCGACCTACTTCTATACTTACAGCACACCCGGCCCAGGTCCTGATGGCACCCCTGTTAAGTTTGGCCTTATCGGCGGTTTTGCTCCGGATAGCATCAAACAACTGCCCGGCGGTACCTATACCACCGACAGTATTTTCTTAATTGCAAATGGCAGCAGCGTAGGCTTTAAAGGAAAAGACTTTTACAACGTGGAAAAAGATGATACCACTGTAACCGTTCCTGCAGCCCCGCTTACCTATATTTCAGCTAATGGAAACGGCACAGTAAACTTTACCGGCTGGAGACATTTCGTGTACATGAGAAACGGTAGTAACCAGATCATGGGCGCCATCAAAGACAGCGGATTGACGCTGGGCAATACCATCATGAACACCTATTTCTCCACCGGCAACGTGGCCACCTCGCCCAACGGAAACATCTACCTGAAACGCAGCTTTAAGATCACCAGCCAGTTTGCACCGGCAGGAGCCAAACGGGTGGTTCGCTTTTACATTACCAAAACCGAATTTAACAACCTCGTAGCCGCAGACCCAACAGCTTTCCCAAGTGGCATCAACAGCCTGACGATTACCAAGTACACCGGCCCTATGGAGGACAGCCTGTTCAACCCACAACCCGGTGGCAATGCAGTGATCATACCAAATAGCGCCATCACGATTGTGGATATGGGTACGATGTATTCGCTGGATATAGCCGTGGATGGTTTCAGCGGTTTCTATATTGGCGGAAACAACATGAACCTGAATCTTTGCAGTGGTTCTACGATCACATTGTCCAGCAATATCAGCGGTGCTTCGTACCAGTGGCAGGTAGATAATGGTGGTGGATTTGCCAATGTTACCAACGGCGGTATCTATAGCGGTGCCACCACCGGTTCCCTCACGATCACCAACCCACCGAATACCATTTACGGATACAAATACCGGGCATTAGTGAACGGGGTCACCCCGAGCCAGGTGTATACCATCAAATTAAACATCAGCTGGACGGGCGCCGTAAGCACTGCCTGGGAAAATGTGGCCAATTGGAGTTGTGGCGCATTGCCCAACAATAATACCGATGTAATTATTAATGCCGGCAAGCCAAACTTCCCGCAACTCAACTCCAATGTCAACATCCGGAGCCTGCGAGTAAATCCCGGTGCCACCGTGACTATTAAAACAGGTTTTAACCTGACGGTGAATAAATAGATTTTTCCGTGGTAATAACAGCTGCCCTGTCGGGTGGCTGTTATTTACCTGGTTATAAGTTTTCATGCGTTTTACATAGATTAGTCTCCCGAATCATCCGGGGCATTAAGCAGTAAACTACCTGCAAGGAGTATTACAACTTGTATGTGTTTTTTATATGCTTGTGGTGAAAGCTTTGAATTATTATGTAGCCCCACAAAAAAAATTACCATAAAAAGGTCAGCTGTTTTTACCCTGATCTGAAAGCATACCTGCCCGTTTAATGAATTTCATTTAGCAAAATAAATATTGAAATATGCTCATCCCATTGAGGCACAAACAATATCAGCCGTTAATATTTATTCACAGGTTGTAAGAGAACAAATTACACTCAGCTATACTTCGGGTAACTTATTTACTGTACTTATTTGTTGAGTACGCACGCCATTTTATACAAGCAAAAAAGATCAACATGAAGAAGATCGTTTACTTATTAATTACTTTGTTACCGGGCAATGCGTTGATCGCGCAAACCTGGGATGGTAGCACCAGCACCGACTGGAACACGGCCAGCAACTGGAGCACTAACACCGTTCCGCAAGCTACCGGCAACGTAACGATACCGGGAGGAGCCTTACCAAACTGGCCCGTTCTGCATGCCGATATAACGGTCAATACGTTTGATATGAATGCAGGCAGCCAACTCGATTTCAATGGCTTTTCCCTAACGAGCACATCCACGGTGAGCATACGAGCCGTATTAAACAATAGCAATGCAGCTACAGATATAGTTGTTACCAGCAATAACGGTGGCGGCGGTGGAAGTAATTATATGGGAGGTTGTATAGTTAACGACAATTTTATTTTAAACACTAAAGGCACGGCTATAACCTATGAAGGTTACAACGCGGCAAATATGTATAATGGCAACGCTACTTATAATCTTGGCGGAACCGGCAGGTTCTATTCATCTTACCACGAGAAGTGCATGTACAACGGCAATCTTACCGTTAACCGCACAGTTGCTGGTACTACGGATCTTTTTAACGCCGGTTTTATTTCTATCAATGGGAATTTTACTTATAATAATATGATAGGAGGCCATACTTACATCAATAGTGGAAATAATACCGTGGGACCAATCAATGGTACTTTGAATATTACCGCAACAGGCACCGGCAACCCCGAGTTTTATATGCGAAAGATAAAGAATTTAACTGGCGGAGGCGCTGTATCTGTTCAAAATTGTGGTGCCAATGAAGTAGACAATGATACAATGATTGTTGTATCAGTGAACGTTACCGGGTTTTCGGGAGGCTCAAATGACGGCCTCTCCGAGTGCGTTATCACAGGCGACCTGACCTACGCTGAAGCAGCCACCAATACAGGCAGCGTATACCTAGGTAGAAACACAGTTAATGGAAACACTGTTTTAGGTTCGAATGCAAATACTACCTGGTATGAGGGGTACATCGGAGGCATTACGTATAACGGGAATACTACATTTAACCTTAACGGCACCGGCAGGTTCAATTCTTCTTACAACCAGAAGTGTTCTTTCGATGGTAACCTTACCGTTAACCGGACAGGCATTGGTATCACAGATCTCTTTAACGCCGGATTTAATTTTATAACTGGCAACTTTTCCTACACTAATACTGTTGGAGGTCCTACTTATATCAACAGTGGAAATACCACACTAGGCCCAATAGGTGGCATGTTGAATGTTACTGCAAGCGGTCCCGGCAACCCGGACTTTTATATGCGCAGGATAAAGAACTTAACAGGTGGAGGTAATGTATTTATCCAAAATTGCGGAGAACATGAAATAGACGATGATACACTGAATGTGGTAGCAGTGACAGTTAACGGATTTTCCAGTGCTGGTACTGATGGATTATCGAATTGCGTAATCAGCGGTGATCTGACTTATATAGAAACGGCCGGCAATGCGGGCGCGGTATATATGGGAGGAAATATCATCCATGGTAATACCACGATCACGTCGAATACGGTTGTTACCTGGTATGAGAGTTATAATAAGAGTAATTATTACAACGGAAATCTTACCCTTTCCAGGAATGCAGCGGGTAGTTTTCAAATTGCTTATCATGATACAACCTATGTCGGCAAAAGCCTTGTCTTCAATTCAAATGCGGGATTCGACGTTAACACCACAATAGAATTTAATAGCAGTAACAATGGCATTGTGGAGCAATTGGGAACGCAGCCTATCGTGATACCACGGCTTGTAATGAACAAAACCGGTGGTGCATCTATCACTCTAAATGATTCCGTAACAATTACTACCTCTGCCGGGTTCTATGGCGGAAATATCTACACTTCAGCAGCAAATAGTCTTATTTTTCCCAACAATGTTGTTACACATACAAGCACTTCAGCTAGCAGCCATGTTATTGGGCCGGTAACTAAAATTGGAGATGAAATATTTACCTTTCCCGTTGGCGGGCCTGTATCTTATAATCCCGTAGCCATGAGTGCCCCCTCCGGTTCAACCAGCCGTTTCCGGGCTGAATATAAAAATCAAAACCCTACCAGCGATGGATATAATACCAGCAGCAAGGCCGGCACATTTGGTGCTGCGGCTATCAGCAAAGCCGGTTATTGGGATGTACAGAGATTGGCAGGCGCCACCAATGTTACACTCACCTTAGGCTTCGGCACCAATCCTTACGAAACATACCCAACACCTCTTACCAGCCTAAAAGTGGCCCACTGGAATGGCACCCAATGGGATGATCATGGCAATGCAGCCCCAACAGGCACTCCTGCCAGCGGAACCGTTAACAATAGTGTGGCCATCACCAGCTTCAGCCCTTTTACACTGGCTGGTGTGATACCCACTTATTTCTATATCTACAGCACCCCGGGTCCCGGCCCCGATGGCACCCCGGTTAAGGTTGACCTTATCGGCGGTTATCCAACGGATAGCATCAAACAACTACCCGGCGTTGCTTATACCACTGACAGCATTTTCTTAATTGCAAATGGCAGCAGTGTGGGCTTTAAAGGAAAAGACTTTTACGGCGTAGAAAAAGATGACACCACCGTAACCGTAGCTGCAGCACCGCTTACTTATATCTCTGCCAATGGAAACGGCACCCTAAACTTTACCGGCTGGAGACATTTTGTATATATGAGAAATGGTAGCAACCAGATTATGGGCGCCATCAAAGACAGCGGGTTGACCCTGGGCAATACTACCATGAACACCTATTTCTCCACAGCCAACGTTGCCACATCACCCAACGGAAACATCTATCTGAAACGCAGCTTTAAGATCACCAGCGAGTTTGCGCCGGCAGGTGCCAAACGGGTGGTTCGCTTTTACATTACCAAAACCGAGTTTAACGACCTGGTAGCAGCAGATCCTACAGCTTTCCCCAATGGTATCAACAGCCTGACGATTACCAAATACAACGGCCCGATGGAAGACAGCCTTTTCAACCCACAACCCGGTGGCAATGCGGTGATCATACCCAACAGCGCCATCATGATCGTGGATATGGGTACAATGTATTTACTGGATATAGCTGTGGATGGTTTCAGTGGTTTCTATATTGGTGGCAATAATATGAACCTGAACCTTTGCAGCGGCTCTACGATCACATTGCCGGTAAATATCAACGGTGCTACCTACCAATGGCAGGTGGATAATGGCGGTGGATTTAGCAACATCAGCAATGGTGGCATTTACAGCGGGGCTACCAAAAGCGCTCTCACCATTACAAATCCTCCTAATACCATCTATGGCTACAAATACCGGGCACTTGTAAATGGCGGTACCCCGAGCCAGGTGTATACCATCAAACTAAATATCAGCTGGACAGGCGCCGTAAGCACCGCCTGGGAAAATGTCGCCAACTGGAGTTGCGGTGCACTACCGAACGACAACACCGATGTTGTTATCAATGCCGGCAAACCCAATTTCCCGCAGCTTAACTCCAATATAAGCATCCGGAGTTTGCGCGTGAATCCAGGCGCTACGGTAACCATTAAAACAGGGTTTACGCTCACGGTGAAAAAATAGATGGAACGGTAAGACTATAATGTTAAGCCCGGGCAGAGATTTTTCTGCCCGGGCAAACCATTTGCCGTATCAAATCTTCCGCATGTACACACCAGTAAAGACTGTCAAATGATCTAACTGCTTTATATTATGGTTTTGAATTGGGGTTCAACCTGGTGAAATGTCGTAAGCATTAATACCTCAAATTGAGTATTGCATCTCTACCCGTTATTGAGTAGTTTGTCTCCTCATGAATCCAACACTTTAAAACTTACTGTATGAACAGAAACATTCTTTTGTTGTGCATCATATTACTTGCCGGAATTGGTTTAGCCAATGCACAAGCACTGGTGGCCAGCTACCCTTTTAATGCGAATACCCTGGATGCCAGCGGCACTGGCAACCATGGTACCATTAACGGAAACGTGACACTCACCCAGGATAGGTTTGGTAATTATAACAGCGCCTACTTTTTTAATGGTACCATAAACGATTTTATCCAGGTGCCAAATCATACTTCTTTACAACTTTCAAACAGTTATACACTCGCGGCCTGGGTAAGGCCCAATACATTTAATACAGCTTCGAATCAAGCCAATTTCATTGTTACCAAAGGCACACAGCCGTCCGAAGGCCACTACCGCCTTGCTTATGGCGATTTTTTAGATGCCAATTCCGGTGTGTTAAGCCCACAGTTTATGAATTTTGAAACAACCGTTCGTAAAGGTGCCACGGAACAAAGTGCCTACGAAAATCCGGTAGTATACCCGGTACAACCCGGTGTATGGTATTATTTGGTAGCTACTTTCGATGGCACCACCCTCAGGCTATACGTAAACGGTGTGCAACAGGCAGCAACAGTTATTACCGGAACATTTGGCGTATTAAATACTGGCAATCTTTTAATTGGTAAAAGCCCCGACAATATTTACCCGGTGCGGGGAGCCATTGATGACATAAAGATTTACAACGGTCCTTTGACCGCAACCCAGATCTGGGACGAATTTAAAGCCAGCAATCCACTGCCAGTTGGCGGCAAACCCGTTGCTGCTTACCAGTTTAATGGCAATACCAGCGATGCTTCTGTATATGCAAATTCCGGAACAAGGGTAGGTCCGGTATTGCCTTCCTTTACCACCGATTGTGGTGCCGTAGCCAATCAATCGCTGAGCTTTCCTGGCAACCCTGCCGGCAATGTGGCCAGCGGTGTGGATGTTCCACACAATGCCATTCTAAATGCAGCCGGCTACTTTAGAATAGAATCCAGTTTTACTATTAACCAAATGCCCGGACTGAACCCGGCAAATGCCAGCCTTTGTATGGCCGGGCAAATTCTGGGTAAAGGCATAGACACCGATAATGGCTTTTATGGTCTCGCCATCTCCTCCGAAGTACAGCCAGCAGGTTGTGACCCTGTTACAGCTAACCGGGGCAAGCTCAGTTTCTCCATGAAATTTGCGGATGGAACCACAAGATTAATACGATCAACCAATGCTTTGACCATAGCCACCTGCTACAATGTGGTGGCCGAGTATGATGGTGCTGTCATGAAACTATACCTGAACAATGTGTTACAAGGCACTGCTGTGGTCAATAAAAAAACCGGCGTAAATACCAACAAGCTAACCTTTGGCTACATGAATAATCTGCCCAATGCAGGTAATTGGTTTAATGGCAAAATAGATGACCTGAAAATTTACAACTACCCCACCGCGCCCGGAAGTGGCAAAGCACTTGAAATAAAAACAACCGGAAGCATCACCACAACACCCTACGTGAATTTGGGAACCGGATTTGATTTTGGCGCACAACCCTTCACCTTTGAAACATGGATCAAACGTGATGTGATAGCCGGCACCAACAACAATTTTGGAAAGGCATTTATCCTGTCGGACAACAACAATGGATGGGGCGCTGGTATCGTCAATGATAACCGCATATTTTTTACCAAAGTACAAGTCAATTCGGTTGCATCTACCGCCACCATTGCCGATACATTATGGCATCACGTGGCTATAGTGTATACCGGTACTAAAATACAATTTTATGTAGATGGCATTTTTAGCAACGAAGTCAACTACACCAGCACTTTCAATAGTGGGGGCAATTATCTCATTGGTCCACGCCAAAGTTTTGGCAATAGCAATGGCGACCAGGCCATAGAAGGCAAGCACGACGAAATACGGGTATGGCAAAATATAGCATTAGACAGTGTCACCATCCGCAACTGGATGTGCAAGAAAATACTTCCGGATCATCCTAACTACAGTAACCTATTTGCCTATTACCGTTTTGACGAAGGCAGCGGAAACCTCTTAGGCGACCTCAAAGGCAGCCATACGGGTACCATCATAAATGGTGCAAATTGGGTACCCAGCGGTGCAGCCATCGGAGATAGCAGTGTGTATAGTTACAACAACCCGGCTGCCATCTCATTTACTAAAGGCAGCGCAGGCGCCAGGGTTAGTGATTACACAGGCGGCCTCCGTGGCATGAACCTCTACTATGTAGATGAAAGACACAATTTTGTTACCAGGGATTCTGTGATGGGTCCAATAGATTCGCTCTTTTATTTTGGCGTTTTTCCTGCAGGCGGCACAGCCCCAACATATAAATATGCGCAACGAAAATCATCTGCGGCATTAGCTACCTGCGGCATATCTGATTCTATCCCCGAGCTTGCCGTAAGGTTAAATAGTGCAGGCCTGGTATGGAAAGACGGCCGCTCATTTGCCAACACCACATTGGACAGCCTGTTTGCATTTACTGCCAGCGGCTCCAATGAATTTACCCCGTCGGCGAAAAAAGTAAACAAAGGCCCGGGCAGTGCAAATGCGTTGCTTTTTAACGGCACTTCACAACTGGTAGATATTGGAAAAGGATTGGACCCCACCGGATCATTTAGCTTTGAAACATGGGTTAAACGCACATCCCTTACCCCGAACGACCCCAACTCCCAGTCGTTCATAGTAAGCTTCAACAACGGCGGCTGGGGTGTAGGCATTAACCAGTCCGTACCTGCCGATAGAATTTACCTGAGCAAGATTGGCGTCAGCCAGGTGGTCTCTGCTTCTTCTATTACCGACACTAAATGGCACCATATTGCAGTTACCTTTAACGCTACAACGAACGAAGCAGTTTTCTATATTGATGGCGTGGCAGATGCCCCGGTACCCTACAATCCGGCTGGTTTTAACTCGAATAATAGCAACTACCGCCTGGGTGGAAAAGCGAATGGAGCGTCATTGAATTATTTAAATGGTTCCTTAGATGAAATAAGAGTTTGGAACACTGTGCTTACGCAATCTCAAATCCGGGACTGGATGACAAAGAAAATTACAACAGCCCATCCAGGCTATGCTAACCTTATTAACTGGTACAGTTTTGATGAAACAACCGGCACATTTTTACATGATAAGGCAGGCGGAAACAATGGCTTGCTGGTAAATGCGCCTACATGGATCAGCAGCGGAGCACCCCTGGGCGATGCTTCGGCACACGATTATGTAAACGGAACCAAAACCGCCACCATCGCACATCCGCAAGGAGAAAGCTTTACTGCTACCAGCACCAGCGGTAGCCCGGCGGGCTTACAAGTGTACCGCTGCGACTGTGACCCCAATAACAAAAATGGTATTTTCGTTGCGGGCAGCATCAGCCGTTATTTCGGCGTATTCCAGGCAGGTGGCACCAGCCCTCAGTACACGGCCACCTATAACTATAATGGTACGCCATTTTTGTATGGCAGTTTTGATGAAACAAACCTGCGGCTATACAAACGGGCCGACAATGCTGCCCCTGCATGGAGCCAGCTTGCGAATCTGCCCAATACGGGTACTAAAACAATTACCGCTACCGGCGAAAGCACAGAATATTATTTAAGCAGCACCGTTGGTTTGCTGGGTTGTCCCGGCTTACCATTAAGTATCAGCAGCAATGTTACCGGCACCACTTATCAATGGCAGGTAAATACGGGCAGTGGATTTGCAAATCTCAGCAACGGTGGCATTTATAGTGGTGTAACTACGGCCACATTACTTTTTACCAATTTACCCACCACACACTTTAAATATTTGTATCGCTGCATTGTTACAGGCCCTAACGCTACAAGCCTTGAGTTCAGCCCCAAATTTATAGCCACCTGGAATGGCACTGCCAGCACCGCCTGGACGAATGCTGCCAACTGGCAATGTGGCTTGTTGCCCGATATCAATACAGAGGTGTGGATTAGAAACGGCGCATTTCAACCCGCACTTAATACCAATGCCTCAGCCAGGAAAGTTACAGTAGCTGCAGGTGCTACAATTACGCTCCCTGCCGGAGTTAGCCTTACTGTAAATGGAAATTAAACAGGCCGTTTTATTTAAACACCATCCCAAAAAAGGCTTGCATTGCTGCAAGTCTTTTTTGATTTTGGCTTGCTTTAACCAGGTTGCGAAAAAATAGGCTGTTTGTTAAAACCGGATTACCCGGCACCAGCGACCAGGCCGCAATACCCTGTCATTAATACCAGTACGGCAGTAAAAGCATTCAATGCTAAACCTGCTCCCTGGTACAAATGGCCCGGGTCTTCCTCAATATAAAAAAAATGACCACCGTGCCGAAGGAAAGTGAGAGAAAGGTAGTCTAAGCATCAATTACCTACCCGTTCAACGCTACAATAAAGAAATATACCCCTACCCCAGCCCATAAAAGAGGTTGCAAATTGCAGCCTCTTTGCATTTGTCCAAATGGGTGTTTTTGGTTTGTCCATCCTCAACCACCAACCGAACCCCATCATCCTTTACATTTGCACGACTCAAAAAAAAATCATGCCCAACCGGTCCTTGTTGCCCATTGTTTATTGCTTATTGTTTATTGCTTTTACTGCCTGTACTCCAAACAATACAACTGTAGACAATAGCTTTAAAAAATATTTTGATGATAATAAAGTGGACGGCTGTTTCGGCCTTTGGGACAATGGACAGAACCAGTTTACGATCTATAACCTCGACCGTTTTCGCGATAGCGCCTACCTTCCTGCATCTACTTTTAAAGTGGTGAACTCGCTGATAGCCTTGCATACAGGCCGCATTTTCAATGATACTGTAGTAATACCATGGGATGGCCAGAAACGCTGGCTGGATAGCTGGAATAAAGACATGAGCATGAAGGATGCCTTTGCCCTGAGCAATGTCGGTTACTACCAGGAAGTAGCCCGCCGCATTGGAAAAGACACGATGCAGGTTTGGCTGGATTCACTCAAATACGGCACCCGTAAAATTACCACTGCCATTGACACTTTCTGGCTCGATAATAGCCTTAAAATAACAGCCGACGAACAAATGGGGCTGATGAAAAAACTCTATTTCAAGCAATTGGTGTTTAATGCCCGGAGCCAGCAAATAGTAAACGGCATGATGCTAAAAGAAAACAATGCCAATTACAAACTGAGCTATAAAACCGGCTGGGGATTTTTACCCAATGGCAATTCACTGGGTTGGGTGGTAGGCTGGATAGAAGAAAACCAACACGTGTATTTTTTTACCATGAACGTAGAAAGCAAAGAACCCAACCCCGATTTGGTAACGATCCGGATGAATATCCTGAAAGGAATTTTAAAGCAATTGGGATTTTTTGAAGGGAAGAAATAGGGGTTAGTTGATTGGTTCATTAGTTGATTGGTTGATTAGGGATTGGGGATTAGGGATTAGGAACTGGGATTAAATGATTGACGAAATTGAATTAGGGGCCGCGCATTGTGTCCCCCGCTGGCGGGGGTGGCAGGTTCTTGCCTGACGGGGGTGGATAGCAGACACCCATAATTACCATTTCTTTTTCATTCTATCGGTTAGCTTGCGGCAAAATAAAATACCATGGCTGGATACATTATTTTAGGTGTGATTCTGCTTATTGGAGCGCTTGTGATTTGGCGCCAATACCGGGGAATAAACAAATCGACTCAGGGAACCACTGGTAAGAGAACTTTCGCTGGCATATTTTTGGAATTGATTTGCGCTTTTGGCGAAGCTTTTTTATAATGCCACTTATTTAGAATTAAAACTAAAAACAAGATTTTTCAACCAGAAGACATATCATATCTCCTCTACCTGCTGCTCATCATCCCGGTGACAGCACTTATTTTTTTAGCGCTTCGCTGGAAGAAAAAAATCGTTGCCAAAATGGGGGACCATATTTTGGTGCGGCAACTTATTGCTACCTATAGTCAGAAAAAGTTTTTGTTAAAAGCCTTGTTGCCTACTATCGCCCTCGCTATGTTGGTACTGGCCCTGGTAAATTTCCGCAAGCCCGACAGCAGCGAAAAAGTACAACTCACCGGCACTGACCTGATGATAGCCCTTGACGTGAGCAATAGCATGATGGCCAGGGATATCCAGCCCAACAGGCTGGAAAAAGCCAAATTACTGATCAGCAAGATCATCGACCATCTGGATGGCAACCGGCTGGGGCTCGTAGTTTTTGCGGGCAATGCTTATTTGCAAATGCCCCTTACCACTGATGCTTCGGCAGCCAAGTTATTCCTCAGCACCATCAGCCCCGACCTGGTACCGCTGCAGGGAACGAATATTGGCGATGCCCTGTTGTTATGCAACCGGTCACTAACCGTAGAAGATAAAAAATACAAATCCATATTGCTCATCAGCGACGGTGAAGACCATGACGATGCAGCGATTGCCACGGCAAAAGAGCTAAAAGGAAAAGGTGTGGTGATCAATACCGTGGGCGTTGGTTCGCCATCTGGTTCGCCCATTACTGATCCCGCCACCAACGAGTACAAACGCGACGACCAGGGTAACACGGTATTGACAAAACTGAACGAAAAAGCACTAAAAGACATATCCGCTGAAACCAACGGAACTTACACCTTGTTAAGCGGGGCCGACGAAGCAGCGGATGCCATCGGTGCCCAGTTGCAGGGCATGGAAAAAAAGGCCATAACCGATAGTACCCTTACCAACTATACCAGTTTTTTTTGGGTGTTTGTAATCATCGCCATGCTATTTTTGATTGGTGATTTCATGGTAAGTGAAAAGAAAAGAGTTGTCAATCAGGCGAGCCCGGCCACCCAAAAACCAATAGCAGCAAACAACAAAAAAGAAGCATTCATTAAAACGGCTTCGGTTTTAATGATGTTGCTTTTTTGTTTTTCAAATGCCTTTTCTCAAAAGGAAGACGACCTGGTAAAAAAAGGGAATGATGCTTATAAGCAACAAAAATTTGAGGAAGCCGCGAAACAATACGAAACGGTATTAAAGCAAAATGGCGCCAACAACACTGCATCTTTTAACCTGGGAAATACAAAATTCAAAAGCGGCAAATACGAAGACGCTACCAAACAATACGACGAACTCGCTTCCGGCAAAACCGAAAGACAATTGGCCGCCAAAAGCCTCTACAATAAAGGTGTTTCGTTATTAAAACAACAGAAATTACCCGAAGCTATAGAAGCACTAAAGCAATCATTGAAAGCCAATTCCCAGGACGAAGAAACAAGAGAGAACCTGCAAAAAGCCTTGAACGAACTCCGTAAACAACAGGATAAAAAAGACGATAAAAAAGACGATAAAAAGAAGGATGACAAAAAGAAAGATGATAAAAAGGACAAGGATAAGCAGGATGAAAAAGAAA
Source organism: Bacteroidota bacterium (assembly GCA_040386335.1). Lineage (GTDB taxonomy): Bacteria > Bacteroidota > Bacteroidia > Chitinophagales > Chitinophagaceae > JAZKFT01. The sequence goes on along the minus strand of JAZKFT010000001.1, from coordinate 181,756 downwards.
AAAAACAACCCCAGCAAAAACCTAAAATAAGCAAGGAGAACGCTGAGCAAAAACTACAAGCCCTCCGTCAGGAAGAAAAAAAATTACAGGAGCGCCTCAATCAAAAACAGCGCTCAAGCGTGAAGCAACCGGAGAAAGATTGGTAGAAGTTAGGCCGGTATTGCAAGTCCCGGATATCCGGGATTGCCCGACGTGGCAATCCCCTGCTATTTATAATTGCCTTACTTACTCTCCTCCGGCTCAAACCTATCCACCGTTTCAATACCCGGCAATTCTTTCAGCCGGTTTACCAAAGCATCCAGTTCCTCTTTGTCGTGAACATAGATTTTGATGATGCCTTCGAAGAGGCCCTCTCCGCTTTCGATAGTTAGGGCATTAATATTAATTCGTAGTTCCCCACTAATAATATTGGTGATCTTGTTGATAACGCCCACATCGTCCATACCCACAATCTTAATACCCGTAAGAAATGAAATCTCCTTGTTTTTAGCCCACTTGGTTTTTACCACCCGGTGGCCGTAATTCGCCATCAGCCTGGCGGCATTGGGACAGTTGGTGCGGTGTATTTTAAGGCCCTCACCTGTGGTTACAAAACCAAATACGGTATCTCCAGGTATCGGTTTGCAGCAATTGGCCAGGGTGTACATGATCTTGTCGCTGCTTTCGCCAAAAATGATGAGTTCGGCATCTTTTGCAGGCAATGATTTATTTAGGTTCAGATCGAATTTTACTTCCAGTGCTTTCTTCTCCGCCTTCGGCGATTCCAGTCGGTCTCCATACGTTTTAAAGTCCTTCAGGTCTTTCAGATCGATGGCCTGGATGGCGATATTGTAATAAAGATCCAGCGGCGACGGCTGCCGGTAGTGGTGCATGATCTCTTCGATATTTCCCTGGCTGAAAGCACCGCCCATGGCCTCTACTTTACGCTGCAGGTTGTACTTTCCATCTTCAGCCACCTTGCGTTTGGAGTCTTTTAAGGCATCTTTTATTTTGCTTTTAGCCTTAGCCGTAATTACCTGGTTCAGCCAGTCTTCGTTAGGCTTCTGCTTATTACTCGTAATGATCTCTATCTGGTCGCCACTCCTAAGTTTATGGCTGATGGGCACCAGTTTATGATTTACTTTGGCACCGATGGTTTTGCTGCCGATGGCAGTGTGGATGGCAAAGGCAAAATCTAGCGCAGTGCTCCCTGTTGGTAACATTTTTACATCGCCCTTGGGTGTGTACACATAAATTTCCTCGGCGAGGAAGCTGGTCTTAAAATCGTTCAGAAAATCCACGCTGTCCGCATCCTGGTTGTTCAGTACATCGCGTATCTGGTGAAACCATTTATCAAAGCGATCTTCGCTGTTGGTCTCCTCCTTGTACTTCCAGTGCGCTGCCAGCCCTTTTTCGGCTATTTCGTTCATACGCCTGGTTCGCACCTGCACTTCCACCCAGCGGCCCTGCGGCCCCATTACGGTAGTGTGCAGGGCTTCATATCCATTGCTCTTGGGTTGGCTTAGCCAGTCGCGTAAACGTTCGGGACTAGGCTTGTATTCTTCGGTAACGATGCTGTACACTTTCCAGCAATCGGCCTTCTCAGTTTCGGGAGGTGAATCTAGTATCACACGTATGGCAAAAAGATCGTACACTTCTTCAAAGTCCACGCCCTTCTTTTTCATTTTGTTCCAGATGCTGTGGATACTCTTGGGCCGGCCATAAATTTCAAACTGCAGGTTCTCTGCAATCAGCTTTTCCTTGATAGGCCGGATGAATTCGTTGATAAACCGGGTTCGCTCCCGCTTGGTTTCGGAGAGTTTTTGGGCAATGCTTTTGTACTCCTCCGGCTCCATGTATTTCATACAGAGGTCTTCCAGCTCGGTCTTGATATTGTACAAGCCCATGCGGTGTGCCAGTGGCGCATACACGTACACCGTTTCGCTGCTGATCTTTAACTGCTTTTCCCTTTTCATACTGTCGAGGGTACGCATATTGTGCAGCCGGTCGGCCAGTTTGATCAGTATCACCCTGGGGTCGTCGGTAAGGGTGAGCAATATTTTTTTAAAGTTCTCTGCCTGCTGAGAGGTATTGGTATCTATAACATTACTGATCTTGGTAAGCCCATCTACAATTTTGGTGATCTCGGGGCCAAATTCCCGCTGCACATCTTCGAGGGTAATATCGGTGTCTTCTACGGTATCGTGCATCAGGGCGCAGATGCAACTGCGCACGCCGAGGCCGATTTCCTCCACGCAGATCATGGCTACAGAAAGCGGGTGCAGGATATATGGTTCGCCACTTTTGCGGCGCATGGTTTTATGAGCCTCCACTGCCATTTCAAAAGCCGTACGCACCAGCTCCCGGTCTCCGGGTTTCAGCTTTGGCTTTAGCACCCGCAGCAGGGCACGATAATGCCGGAGTATCTCCTTCTTCTCCTGTTCTTCTGTAAGGCTGTATTTCTTTATATCGGCTACGGTTGGCTCCATCAATAACGAATTTAGGGATAAACGGGTTTCAGTTCTGAACCGGTCGCTAATAAGAACGATGTGGAGTGTAACATGCTGCTTTGGCTGCGGAGAAATAAAACCCGGGGTTTTGGGTTGAAGGATTATACCAGCGTTTGTCGATATGGCATCAAAAACCTGTTGGTGCATAAGAGCAGGGTGGGTAATTTGTGAGAAGTCGGAAACCCGAAAAAAGCCTGGACAAGTGGATTGGCGCAATATTGAATTCAAAAACAATTGAGAATTCATCATGCAGAGACGCTGGAAAACCGGCATCTGGCTTTATACGTTTTTGGATTAGTTTGCAGGAAATACCAACAATGAAAATATTGCAGGCAACGCTGGTCAAGACCGTTCAAAATAAATTTTTACATTAATCCAAAATGAAAATCAACTTTTTTCCCGCCTTATATCTTTGGTTACTAATAACCTTACCAGTAACTGTATTTTCGCAATCGCCCGGCTTTGTCATTCAAGATGTAAAGTTTGAAAGTCAGGGCATCACTCTTGCAGGCTCAATTTTAAAGCCTGAACATCCAATTGCTGCTGTTGTAATTGTTCATGGGTCTGACCCGGTAAGAAGAGAAATGGAGTTCGCCAAACGACTTGCTAAAGAAGGTATTGCTGTATTGACATATGACAAACGTGGAGTTGGAGAATCTGGTGGCGTGTATGCAGGCCCCTCAGTTGGAACGAACAATATTGACACAACAAATCTTAATTTATTATCTCACGATGCAAATGCGGCGGTAAATACATTTCGGACCTTTTTGAAAGATAAAAAAACACGCATTGGATTAGTTGGCTTCAGTCAGGCAGGATGGATAATTCCTATAGCAGCAAGTAAAAATCCACAAATAGAATTTATGGTTTTATTTAGTTGCCCTACAATTACTACTCTGGAACAACTCCGCTTTCAGTTCTATACTAATGGAAACAATAATTTTTGGGGAAATCATACAGAAGCAGATGCGCGGGAACATATTAAAAATGACCCGGACAAGTATCAATTCGTGGCGACTGACCCAAAAATCTCTTTGAATACCCTAACAATTCCCGGACTTTGGCTTTTTGGAGAAAAGGATATTCAAATTCCCGTAAAGTTGTGCATAGAGCAATTAAACACATTTAAAGTTAAAGGCAAACCTTTTGAATATACTTTATTTTCAACATTAGGACACAATACTGTATCTGACAGTAATACAATACCTTTTGACATTTCAATTCAATGGATAAAACAGAAAACTTTGCACAAATAAAAAGTCAACAGTATCAAAATAAAGCACTGCCTTCAGCAAAGGTTGGGCAATATGGCGGCTCAAGTGCTTCTACGAAATATTTATGCAAGGCTCAAAGGCAGGAATTCTTTTGAACTTTAGTGGTAAAACCCTTCACCTCGCCAAGCCGAAAAACGCTCACTGACAGTAATCTTACAGCTTCTAAAATTGGCTGTGCAAAAAATAAATGACATGACCCCACTTCATAATTTTATCAAGTCCATTACACTGTTTCTATTGTTTTTCACTTCGAAGACCAATGCCCAGAATGTGGAGCTATATAATTCCATTTCAAATGATGTGCTAACCATTTCCTCCAAAGTATTGAATGAAGATCGCCGCATTTATGTTCATGTTCCTAAAACAGATTCTGCAGGCATTCACAAAACATTCCCGGTATTGTATTTATTAGATGGAGAAAACCATTTTCATATACTTTCGGCATACATTGACTACTTAAGTCATTGGGAGGTAATACCCCCAATAATTGTGGTTGGTATTATTAGTGTAGACCGTAAAAAAGACCTCACGCCTTCCAAAAACACAATTACCTATGATGGTAAAAACGACACCACTTTAAAGCCAAGTGGTGGCAACGAACATTTCTTTCAATTTATACAAAAGGAATTAATGCCATATATGGAAGCCAATTATAAAACCAATTCTTTTAAAATATTGGGCGGACACTCTTTTGGCGGCAATACCGCCATTAATTGCCTGCTTAACCACCGTGATATGTTTGATGCCTACATTGCTGTAAGCCCTTCGCTTTGGTGGGATAACAGGTATTTACTAAAACAGGCAGATAAAAAATTGATACAGTCATCTGTGTGCAACAAAATACTTTTTTATAGCGATGGTAATGAAGGTGGTTCCTTTCATACAGCCCTATCAAAATTTGACAGCCTGATTGTACATAAAAAATTGCGGGGACTTCGTTCTAAGTACAAATATTATCCGGGAGAAAGTCATATGACAGAACCGATAGTTGCTTACTATGATGCCTTGCGTTATATTTATAAGGATTGGAAAAACAACGACGAAAAGTAGCAGGTCAGACACACTAAGAGATTGGACAATTTGACCCTCTGGCCGCGACAAATTGCAGACTTCAAAATTGCATACTACCGGCAATATTTGTCAAACTGTTTGGACAGGATGAAAACAGTCAATTTGACTATTGCCGAGCTTTGGGTGATTAGAGAACAATGTATTGCCGACCTGTCCGCAGCATGACAAAAAACAGCGATAAATACTAGGGCACCCAGATCCGAAACCAATAATGCCGGTAATTAAAACCTCAGCAGCTTCTGCAATGCGCACAATTTTCTTTAGTAAATTATTGGTTGTAGGTAATACAATGGTTTATTATAGGCAATTTTTAAAATGCCGGACAAAAACGATCGAGACAATTTTCATAAAACCTGACTAAATATTAATGGCTAGAAATTGTATTTTTATCCAAAGCTCATTGCTATGACCAGTCAACTTTTGTTGTTTACAGTTGCTTTTCTTGTCCTCAATACATCCGAAGCTCAGTCAGATTCTATTTTTAAAAAAGAAATAGAAAAAGCACATCTTTCATTTTTTGAAGGCATTCTGAAAGAAGATCATAAAATGGTGGATCTGCTATTAGCCGATGATGTCACACTTGGTTTTCCGCATGGAGGATTTTCACCTAAGCAAGAGTATATCGGTGCCTTGAAAAACGCAACTTTGTTTTATGATAGTTCCGCCAATCAAACATATCATGTAAGAGTGTATGGCAATATAGGGGTAGTAAATGGAAGGGGGGATTTGGTTTTTAGATACAAGGAAAAAGACAATTGGTATAAAATGCTGGAGCATCTTTCTTACACCGCTGTTTATGTAAAGGATAAAAATAGTATCCGGATGGTAGCCTGGCAATCAAACAGACCAACAACAGATTCTACAGAAAAGGTTCCCCAATAAATCAAAATGAAAAAGAACGCAGCCTGCGGAATTAGTAAAGCTATTCTTATTGCTATATTTCATCTTATGTGTGTTTATTGCTTTGGCCAGAAAGCTATCTATGAAATATATGCCCTGGAATTTGCTGGCAATTGGACTGTACCAGCTTCCGAAATTGCTGTAGGTGCGTCTACAAAAGATACAATACAAGGCAGTTCTGTTATTTGGCTACTTAAAGGAAACAATGGACGAACTGTGTTGGTTGATGCCGGATTTACCGACACGGCCCGGTATTCTGCCCTAAACTATACGAGGCCGGATTTAGTTCTTCAGAAAATTAATATTAAGCCTGGGGAAATTACTGATTTAATAGTTACACATCCGCATTTTGACCATATAGGCGGCATTGACTTGTTCCCCAATGCAATGCTCTGGATGCAAAAAGATGATTTTGACTATTTTGTTGGACCCGCGTGGCAAAAGGATGGTGTTGCGGATGGGCTCAATAAAAATGATGTTTTTAAATTGATACAAAAAAGCGTAGACGGGCATTTAATACTGACGAAAGGAGATAGCATAGAAATCATTCCGGGTATCAGCGTTTTTATTGGCTCGAAGCATACCTATGAATCACAGTATGTACTGGTAAATGGAACATCAGGAAAGACGATTATTGCCTCTGATAACATTTGGTATTATTATAACCTGGAGCATTTACTTCCTATTCCAAAATACACTTTTGACGCCCAGGCATATGTGAATGCCATGATAAGGATGAAAACATTAGTATCAAATACGGAACTAATCATTCCCGGACATGATGCGCTCATGTTTTCGAAGTTTCCAAAAGTAGCTGACCGGGTTGTGAAAATAGAATTAATAAATAGATGAATTACCGCTAACAAAAAGGGTTACTGCTATCGGCTAATTGAATATCATTCGGCTGCAGGAACAGCATCCGTTATACTCGGGCGGAAGTAACAAGTTTGATGTTCGAATGGCATCATCTGCGCTGCTCCCCGCCTTTGCCCCGCCTTTGCGGGTGTTGCCTAACAGGTTTGGTATTCGAATGGCATCACCCACGCCGCCGTTTGGTGTTATCACCAAGGGCCCCCCAAACCCAAACAAAGCCTGCATTATTTGTCCGCCGTATTGGTCCGGTAGACTCAAAAGCTTTCCCCGCTCATCAGCCGTCCTGTAGACTGGCGAAATACTGGATTTCAAAAACAATGGAGAACTCATAACGCTAATGCACTGAGAAATAAGCATTCGGGATTGTGCATTTTTGGTTTAGATTGCGGGTAATATTGAGAATGAACACGTTACCAGCAATTTTAAATCGTGCTACCACTCACCAAATAAGTTATCAAACGGATGCAGCCAATAATTACTTCAATTTGACACAACAAAAAGCACATAGAGTAACAGCAATCATCTCCTATCTGTTGATTATTTTAATGGGGCAGATAATAGGATTACCGGTTTTACTTTGGTTGATCTTCACATTGTTTGACTTTGGCAACATTGACCAACTCTTCGCCTTAATGGCCATAGTGGGCTTAACGATAATTTCTATTAATCACAACAAAATAAGAACATCAAAAATCCTGGCACTTGACCTTTTATGTTTCCTTTTATTGGCATCTCCTATTATTCGACGAATGACGGCAGTTCCAATTGAACTTTTTAATTATTTGGCTTTTATTATTCCAACAACGCTATTTGCATTATTCTATACGGCCTCACTATTTTTGGGCTACCGACAATGTTTTCAAAAAAAAATTGTTGCCTGTTAAATTTGCTATTCGAATGACATCACCTTCACCGCTGATTGGTGTTATCACCAACGGCTTCCAAACTTAACCGAAGCCTGCTTTATTTATCCGCTGTATTGGTCTGGAAGATCCATATAAACTTTCCCCGCTCATCAGCCGTCCTGTAGATTTGCGAAATACTGGATTCCAAAAATAATTGAGAAATCATCCCGCAAGTGCCCTGGGAAGCAAGCATCGGCCTTATGCATTTTTGGATTAGATTGCGGGTAGTACCAACAATGAAAATGTTGTACGCAATATGATGAGAGTCACTAAATGCTTTACGCTTGCTCTTAGCGCTACTTTTTTAATTTCTTGCAAGAACAGGTCTCGAAAAATTGAAGACATTGATTCCTATTCTCTCTCTATTGTTGATATTAGTAATTACCACAGTCAACGTCTGGATAGTTCCTCAAAATACGAAATACTTGTGCCAAACGATTTTAAAATAGATAAATTATCAAAGCCAGATTTTGTCCATTACTCCCTATGTCCAATTGACACAATAAATAAGAATTATATAATTTCGGGAATTCAATTTGGAAATCATATCACAGACATCAATCCCTTATTTGAAGCAAAATTAAATAAAACTAAACTAGTTAAAGGCAAGCTTTTAGACACAGATGTTAAGTGGAAGATTTATGACTATCAAAACCTAGTATGCGGGGAAACCGCTCTATCACTAAATGATTCACTCAAATTACACGTCTACACATATGCCAAAGATTATCCCCATTTAGATACTTTGTTAAACATGTTACAGTCATTAAAAAAACATTAAAAAATACTGTATACAATCGAATAGACGGCCCGTCAGCTGTAACTGGCGGAGTGCGCCTCTCACAACACTGTACGTACGGTTCTCCTATACAGCGGTTCATTAAGTGGTGGGGCTTTCGCACCTGGCCATCAAAAGTAATGTCTGCCAAAGACCAATACCCACTTCCCAAATTTTTCAACCTTACTGCACCTGGTCGTCATTAGTGACGCCTTTTTTCTTTGAAACATTTTCCTTGAGCCTGCCAAAACTATAATTCAGCGCCAGTCCAAAATTCCGGAAGGGGTTAATATTCCTGTTTTCTGTAATAAAAAACGCATTTTCTGTTTTAAAAATTAAGGTCCTGTTTTCTTCAAAGAAGTTTGTGGCACTTGCTGTGATTGTCAATTTTTGTTTGAATACTTTATAGGCAAAATTGAAGCCATAGAAGTAGTTGTCCGGGAAGGTGGCATTGGGCATACGCAGGGGAACAAAATAACCGCCATTGGAAGTAATGGTGAATAACTGGGATGCCTTATAGGTAAAATTTCCGTTCACCCCGCCAGCCATCGTATTGCTCCAGGGGCTTTGCAACTTGTTGCGCATCTTCGCAAAACGACCCGTTGCATTTACAGCAATGTTCCATTTTTTGCCAACAGGAAGATTGGAAACAAAGCCCAGGTTGTACTCCCTGATCTGGCCTGCATTTTCCCCCGTAACGGTGGTTACGCCAGTGAACGGGTTAAATCCGGGATTTTGTATGATGAGATTGTTGGCAAAATTATAACCAGCCTGGAAGGATATAAACTTGCTGCCTTTGAAAAAACGGGTTTGAAATGTGAAACTATGAATGTACTGCGGTCCAAGATTTGGGTTGCCATAACTGATAAATAGCGAATCGCTATTGTTTACAAATGGGTTGAGGCTTGTTATGGATGGCCGCCCCAGGCGCATGGTATAGGTAAGGTTGGAGTTATTGGATTTGCTGAACTGCCTGGAGAGCATCAGGTTGGGGATGAAGTTGGTATATCGCTGCCGCACTACGGTAGCGGTACTTGTAAAATCACCATGTACATCGGTATGTTCCACCCGCAGACCGATACGTGCAGTTACCGCTTTGGTAACCTTATTCAGGGACACATATGCACCATAAACGTTTTGATCATAAGAAAATTTGTTACTATTTGCCGGGTCGATATTGTAGGGTTCCGATTTATCAAATTTTACCTGGCTTGCAAAATCGGAATAAGCCTTTCTCAAAATAGTTTTAACGCCTGTTTCAATCCGGGCACCATTCTTCAATGGCTCAACCAGGTCTGCCTGCAGCGTGTATTCATTATTGAATGCCTCACTGTTGTTAAGGATAAACCGATCAAAAGCGCCCAATTCCTGCTGGCTGTTGGCATAAGACCGGTTGTTATTGAATAACCCCTGGAAGCGGAAGGTCAATTCCTTTTGAGGCTTTCCCTTATATTTCCGGATAAAGTCAGCGCCAAAGCCATGTGTCGGCATTGACAGCCTGTTCTCCAGGAGAAAAGGGTCCCTGTCGGATGTTCCGTTTGCAAATAAAGTATAGATACTGTGCTGACTCAATGCGTCATTCTTTATCCTGGTCATATTGCCATAAACAACAATGGTATTGGTACTATCCAGGTCATAACTCAATTCGAGGTTACCCTGGTGAAAGAACATATCCGTCTCCCGGCCTCCGCCCACCTCCCTGCGTACAAAAGCAAGCGGCTGGTCAGGCGTGGTAACGGCAAGCTGATTGGTTCGCAAACCATCATTGCTCATCAGGCTGTATGCTCCCGTGATACCCAGTTTACCCTTCTTCACACTAAGATTCAGCCCGGCAGAAATATTACCGATGGTGGTAATGTTTGAATTTATGGATCCATTATAACCGGCCACCTTCATTTTGGTGATGATATTAATAATACCACCGACACCTTCTGCATCATACTTGGCAGAAGGCGAAGTGATGACTTCTATCCGCGAAATGGAAGCTCCCGGAAATGCTTTCAAAGCTTCCTTTACATTCTGGGAAAACAAAGCGGTCTCTCTCCCATCCAACAATACTTTGAAATTCGATTGCCCATTCACCTGGACCGCCCCATCGCCATCCACAGTCACAAAGGGTGTCTTACGTAAAATATCACTGGCCGATTCTGATTTTGCAGCAGGATCTTCCTCCACGTTATAAATCAGCCTGTCATCCTTCTGTTCCACCAGCGGCCTGGAAGCAGTAACCGTTACGTCAGCCAGGCTTTTCACCATAACAACGAGTTGCACACTGCCCATGTCCACAGGCTTATCTTCCACGCTCAATTGCATCCCCTTTTTCCGGAAACTGGTGTGCGTGATCGTGACCTTATAAGGGCCCGGTGCCAAATTCGTTTGAAAGGCACCGCTTTGATCTGAAAGCACCGTTTTGGAATTTTTCTTCTGTGGCTGCAGGAAATTGATGGTAGCGCCGGCGACGGGCTTTGACGACGCACTGTCAACCAGCCTGCCTTTGACTGTAGATTCCTGTGCGCTGCTGCTGATACATAAGGCCAGGCAAATTGCCAGGAACATGCTATTTTTAAAAACGTATCCGTTCTTCATATACTATTAATTTGATGTTTAAGGATTAAGATCAATTGCAGTTCAATTGATTGGATCGATGTGATTACTGAGAGGCCAAACTAACACCCGGGCAGAGAAGAATTGGCTAATTCACCTTAATTAAGGTAAATGAAAATAAATGTCTGATAAATGGTAAGCGAGCTGTGCAAATGATGGATTATCGAAGGACAGCCGGTGATGGCTTTCCTGCGGCCCGCCTTATCTTAGGCATCTCAATTGCAACTGATGAAACCATCTGCGCGGGTAGCTTATTTATTCATGCTTCTCTTCTTCCTGTTTTTTAATGGCCTCCAGGTGTCCCTCATCCTTGAACGCATCAGGGAAACGGATAGCAAGTTTAGTCGTGCCTGTTCAGCCGCACTGATGTCGACACTTTCGGAATACCACAAGCTTAAAGCAATTGACAGTGCATCGCTGCCCAACTATGCATGGATCGCTTATTCTCCGAAAGAGATCGAAATAAGTCGCCCGGATACCCAAAGCGTGAAATTGAGTGCTCCGTTTTCATCCCTTGGTACAGATAGTGTGGACCCCGCGTCCCTGGAAATAATTTTGAACAACCCCTCCTTCAGGTCAATAGACATGGGCCCATTTGAAAAGCTTTTTCAGAATGCGCTACAGTCCCACCAAATACATTCAGCGTACCGCCTTGATACGATAAATCTGCAAGGCAGAAAATTGGATCGGCAGCTGGTCCAGGCCGTGTGGACCCGGAAAAGAACTAAGGAATATCCCTACTTCACCAGCCCGATGCGCCTCCCGTACAATTCCAATATTTTCATTTTCGCCGAACTTAAAAATGATCCGGCCTTTGTCAAAAATGACCTCTTATGGCCCTTGCTGGCTTTTGGTTTGATCCTGCTCATTGGCAATACGGCGCTCGTGTTTGTGTATAAGACCATCAGGAGGCAAAAAAGGATCAATGAGCTAAAGACTGACTTCATCAATAATATTACCCATGAGATGAAAACCCCGATCACGATTGCATCGGCAGGACTGGACGCCCTTGAACATTATGTTTCCCCGACGGAGCGTACCAACTTTTACCTGCATACAAGTAAAAAGCAGCTGCAACTGCTCAATGAATTTGTGGAACGGATCCTGGAGGCAGCGGTTCGGGATGTTTCAGATTTTACGTTGAAAAAAGAAAAAATAGACCTGCATGCACTTTTCACGGAGCTGGTACAAAGCCACTCCATTATCAAGGTAAAGCCTACCGGGTTCCAGTTAACCGGCGAAGGGCCTGTTTTCATTAATGGTGACCGGCTCCACCTGCAAACAGCCTTTCATAACATTATAGATAACGCCATCAAGTATTCCAACGATTCTGTGGAGATTCATATTGATATTAGTGAAAATAGCCGTGACATCACTATAAAGATTCGTGACAACGGGATGGGGATACAGCCGCAATTCATTAAGAACATATTCGAAAAATTTTTTCGTGTTCCGCAGGGTGATGCGCAGTCCATAAAAGGGTTTGGCCTTGGCTTATACTATGTCAACAGCATCGTAAAAAAACACTCGGGCAATGTCTCGGTGCAATCGAAATGGCAATCCGGAACAGAATTTATCATAACACTACCTAAGTACATATGATACCGATCTTATTGATAGAAGACCAGGTGGAGCTTTGCCAGATTTTAAAAGACACGCTTTCCCTCTACGATTTTGACGTAACGTATGCGTTGAATGGTGAAGATGGCTACAGTATATTCAATTCGCTGAATCCTAAAATCGTCATTATTGATATCATGATGCCCGGCAGCGACGGGTTCAGTGCTGTGAAGCAAATCAGGGCCGTTAATAAAGACGTTCCGATCATCATGCTCACGGCTAAACCACTAACAGAAGACCTGGTAAAAGCATTTAATCTCGGCTGCAATGACTTTATCAGGAAACCTTTCGTGATGGAGGAATTAATTGCAAGGATCAGGTCCTTCGCCAGGGTTTCGGGAAATACTTTGGGTGCCGAACATAACGTGTACAAGTTGGGCAGCTTCACCTTTAACGCATCTACGCAAGAGCTGGCAAATGATTCAAGCCGGGTTCAACTTTCTTATAAAGAAGTAGAACTGCTGAAAATGCTTTGCGAGGCAAAATCAACCGTTGTTGACCGCCAGGTGCTTTTGGCAGAATTATGGGGCAGCGACAATGTGTTCAACAGCAAAACCATGAATGTTTATATCAACAGGTTGCGCAATTACCTGGATAGCGATAAGTCCGTAGCGATTCTGACCATCAGGGGTTTTGGATATAAGCTTATTGAGCGATATCATTAGTGTAGCCACGCAATGTGGTTTATAGATCTGGTTTAAACTTAACAAAAGCTTTCCTCGCTCATCAGCCATCCTATGGATTGACGCAATGCTGGATTTCTGCAATTGGGAATGTATAATACTAATAATAAGGAAAGTAAGTATTTTGCATCATACATTTTGGGGTAGATTGCGGATAATTCTAACAATGAAAAAGTTACCTGCAACTATTAAACACCAGACGTATTGAATACGAAAAACCACGTTTCAGACAAACGCCAAAAGAAGATGTTTTTGGATGGAGCAATTTCACTAATTTTTATTATTTCAATTTGCTTTGGTATTATGTCGGTTGCCATTTATAGAATGACAATAATTCCGGGCAAATATCTATTCGTGGCCGGCTGTTTGGGGACGCTTATTGTTTTTGCTATTTTGCTCTTTCTGCCAGGTTTCACATACTCGAAATTTTTGACATTAATTTTGGCAATTGTTATAGGCAGCTGTGTTTCAAACTTTGGACTACTTATAATCAATAAGACGTTTTCAGATCCAGAAATTAATAGTGAAAATTTCCAGATTCTAAGTACTGGAAATCGTACTACCAGAAATAGTACATGCGCCCGACCGTTTGCTGTTGTTGATTTTCATGGACAGAGTAAGGAACTGCTGTTTGCTTGCGATTATGAAAAAAAATAAAGACCTTTTCCGAAGTTAAATTGAATTATTCCAACGGTCTATTCGGATTTGAGGTAATTAAAAAGATGCAATTGAACCATTAAGAATGCTGGCAACAATTGGGTTTGTGTCATGTGAGCGTGATGGATATTTAACAGCATTTGTATTTAAAATAATCCATTATATATTTGGCCAGACTTAAAACCACTATTAACCACACGAACGCAAACCTTGACCATTACATATCAGCTATCGAACTTCATATGCTAGTCAAAATTGAGAGACAAGAAGCTATTAATAAATTTCCTAGCCTTCCTTTGAGACACTATAATGCGAAGGAGGATGAAGAGGTATTTACATATCCGAAAGCCTTTGCAAGCTACGTTTTGACACTCCCTTCCAAATCATACAAAGGACACATTAAGTTGTTGGGGACCGAGCTCGTTTCTTTCATAAACCATTTAGGGTACGAAAATTTGACGTTTATGGGAGACCTTAATATTGCCTGGCTTAAGAGACTCAACACCAATGACACCTTCCAGGAATCGTTGCAATATTTGGCTGACAATAAAATCAAAAAAAGATTTAGTGGTGCTTTACAGGTTGACACAGCGGAAATTTCAATTTTTCTTAAACACCTAGCCTGGTTGATACGAACAAATGGCATCTTGCCTTACGTTTATTTCACCGACCCCGGACAAAATATTATTGGCAACCTTTGCCAATATCAAAATCTCCATATTTCGACTGGTAACAAAACTGCAGACAAGAAATTTAAAGACGCCATTGCAAAAAGCGCCTTAACTTATCTAACTGCTAATTGCTATTATAAATTTTCAAAAAGCGGTGCAATTAGAGGCAGGACATTAGCGGTTTGACTTGGTAGCGTGGTAGATAACCTCACCTTTTCGGCTGTTGCTTACCAGGGTTTACTCTTCGAATAGCATCACCCACGCCGCCGTTTGGCGTTATCACCAACGGCTTCCAAACCCAAACAAACCCTGCATTATTTGTCTGGTGTTTTAGTCTGGTTGCTTCAAAAACCCTCCCCATTCATCATCCGTCCTGCAGATTGGCGAAATACTGGATTTCAAAAACAATTGAAAATTCATAATACTAATGCACTAAGAAATGAGCATTGTGCACTATGTATAATATGGTTAGATGCTGCGTAACAAAGCTCTAACGCACCAATTTAGATAAAGAATATCGTTAGCTAAGGCTTTTGCACGACTGGGGCGGACGGAAGAAATATCAGCTGTAATTCGCTAATGTCTTTGGTTGTACTTTAATTTTACAATGTTCCAGTATACGGCTGACTCTGCAACAAGTCTCTTGCAGCACAAAACCTTGGTCGGTAGTGCTAACTATGAAGAGAACACGCCCGATGATCTATTTTTTTAAAAGCCAATTTTGATAATAACTTTAATTCATGAAATCTGAAAAAGAAAAAATGCTTGCCGGTGAGTTGTATAATGCACTCGATAAACAGCTCACAGATGAAAGAATAAAGGCGCGGCTTTTGTTAAAGCAATTGAATGATAGTGGGGAAGATGAAATGAGGGAGGGAGAAAATATCCTCAAGCAACTAATGCCGAACGCTGGCGGTGGGTTATGGTTGCAACCACCATTTTACTGTGACTACGGCACAAATATCATACTTGGAGAGAAAGTGTTTTTCAATTTCAATTGCGTGGTACTTGACGTGGCACAGGTCACCATTGGCAGCCGCACTTTATTGGGACCCAATGTTCAAATCTACACTGCAACTCACCCTTTGAATTATCTAGAACGAGCGTCTGGTTTGGAATTTGGCAAACCCATTTGGATTGGGGAAGATGTATGGATAGGAGGCGGTGCGATTATATGTCCGGGTGTTAAAATAGGCAACCGATCAATTATAGGTGCCGGAAGTGTTGTGACAAAGGATATACCGGACGATGTCATTGCGGCTGGTAATCCTTGCAGAGTAATAAAAGATCAAAAAGAGCAGCAATAATGCCTGCGCTTGCCGGTGTTGCCTAACAGGTTTGATATTCGAATACGATCACCCACGCCGCCGTTTGGTGTTATTACCAACGGCTTCCAAACCCAAACAAAGCCTGCTGTTTGGAAGACTTTACAATATGTAACAGGTCGTAATTCGGCGTCGGGGTGTGTTAAAAGAATAGAATGGCGAAGGTGGTTATCTGGACCCTTTTATACATTTTGAGGATGCGTGCCCTGCTTGGTAATCTGCTTATATCCAGGCGAATATGATACGAACATGCATTTAAAACAAAACGCATTTAAACCCTATCTTTCGGAAATTTATAAAATGACATTTGTCTTAGTTTAATGGATCACACAAGGAAGATGTAAAAGAAAAATCGATTGAAGTAATCCTGCCGGATGCCGGGCTTACGAAGAGTACCCCAATAGTTGAAAGCCGAACCTGCTTCAAAAAGAATTAAAAACGTATTTAAAGAATTGGATTATGAAATCGGAAAATAACACGAAAAATCTTCAACAAGTGGATGGCCTTTTTATTGACGAAATAAAACAAATCGTCCGCTCCGCCCGGCAAAAAGCATATACTGCAATCAATTTTGCACAAGTTGAAGCCAATTGGCTGATTGGAAGACGGGTTGTTCAACAAGAACAGGCGGGAAATGATCGTGCGGAATACGGGAAGAACATCATTCGTATTGTGGCCCAAGCACTTACACAGGAATTTGGAAACGGATTTTCAGTTACAAATGTTAAGAATTTTAAGAAATTTTACCTTCTATTCAATACAGAAACAAAAGGTCAGACATTGTCTGACTTATTTACTGATGCAAAAAGTCAGACAATGTCTGACCTATTATCGTGGAGCCATTACGAAAGGCTTATTAGGGTGGAAAACGAACAGGCAAGAGCCTGGTATATTAAAGAGGCTGCTACCTGTAACTGGACGGTACGCACCTTAGACCGAAATATTGGCACGATGTACTACGAAAGACTGTTGCTATCGCAAATAAAAGAACCCGTGCAGGAGGAAATGTTAGCGAAGATATCAGCCTTGCAGCAAGATAAATTTGAGTTTATTAAAAACCCTTCGGTATTGGAATTTTTAAACCTGCCTGTCAATATGGGCTATACCGAAGCTGAATTGGAAAAAGCCCTGATAGATAACATTCAAAAATTTATACTGGAACTAGGCAAAGGCTTCGCCTTTGTAGAGCGGCAGCAATTAATACGAACCGAAACCAAAGATTATCATATAGACCTGGTATTTTACAACTACCTGCTAAAATGCTTTGTGTTAATTGATTTAAAAACCGAGCCCATTACGCACCAGGATGTAGGGCAAATGGACATGTATGTGCGCATGTACGACGAACTCAAAAAAAGTGGGGATGACAATCCCACCTTGGGCATAGTACTGTGCACCGAAACCGACCATGATATTGCCCGATATTCTATTTTAAAAGGCAACGAACAAATATTCGCCACTAAATACAAACTGTATTTACCTAGCGAAGAAGAACTACGAGCCGAGATTGAACGGGAAAAAATGATTCTAAAATTTCAATTTGGGAAAGGATGAAAGGCAACCCTGCCATTTCCGATCTTGCCTTTAAGGTTAGCACTTTGAATGCCATCACCCACGCCGCCGTTTGGCGTTATCACCAACGGCTTCCACACCCAAAAAAATCCCTGCCGTTTAGGAGACTCTACAATAAGCTACAGCCCATAATGCGGAGCTTCGGGGTGTGGTAGTTGTGGGTGATAACACCCGACAACGGCGCGGGTTTGAAGATGCGGCGTGGCTGATAGCCAACGGCTTCCAAACCCAGACAAAACCTGAATTATTTGTCCGCCGTATTGGTCTGGCCGACTCGAAAACCTTCCTTGCTCATCAGCCGTTCCTTAGCTTGGCGAGATACTGATTTAAAAATTATTGAGAATTTCTTAACGCTGAATGCACTGAGAAACAAGCATTCGGCGTTATGCATTTTTTTTGGGTTAGATTGCGTACTATACCAACAATAAAAATGCTCCAGACATTATAAAATGAGATATCCGATAGCAATAGTTTTTTTATTCTATTCATTTGTTGCCAAAGGACAAACCGAAAATTTTTTTGTTAACCGCATTGACAGTACAAATGACCATTTCTATTTTGAAAGCTTACAGAGAATGTCTCGACAAGGAAACACTGACAGTACCGATGAGGCTATCGGTATCATTGTTGACCTGTCTAATTTTGACTCCTTAAAATACAGTGCTGCTCTGTTGCAACCAATTCTCAGTCAAATAGACTCTTTCAGCTTTATTTTATTTCAAAAAACCTTGGAAGACAAATGGAAATCCGAAGCGCTTGGTTCCAATTGGGGAGGGGAAATTATTAATCCTGAAAAGAAATTCATATTTAAAAACTCAGAGGCTTTCTTTTACCACCGGCATACTTTAATTAGAAACACATCTTACGATCTAAACACGAGAAACATACGACATAATGGTTTAGTCCTTAAAAAATTTGTAATTCAATTTTCCGACACAAAGGAAGAATGGGCTTTATCTTTTATCACAAGAGGTCATTGGGTACCATTCCACGGAAAAGCTGAAAAAGTATTCTTAATGTTTAATAAAGAACCAAATTGTGTGTGTGGTTGCCCGGAAGAACTTTACAGTTTAGATACCGACATAGAGTGTCGATAACAATCGACCAATCGAGTAGACGGCCCCGCCAGCTGTAACTGACGGGGTGCGCCTCTCAAACTACTTAACAAACGGCTCTCACATAAAGCCGCTCGTTAAGTTATGGGGCTACACTTCTATAGGCAACAGGCATGGATTCACAAATAATAGTGATGCCATTATCTCAATCCACCAGACACACTGATCCTCTCACCATTTACCCATGCAGCATCTTCTGATGCAAGGAATACAGCAACCTTTCCTATATCATTTGGCTGACCCATCCTTCCAAGTGGCGTATTCGCGATCATGTGCTTTTCAAGATCGCTTCCGATGATGCCGGTACTGTGTGTGCCTTCTGTTTCCACCCCACCGGGTGCAATGGTATTAACACGTATGTTTTTACTTCCAAGTTCTTTCGACAGCGCGATTGCAATCGTGTCTACTGCCCCTTTGGTGGCAGAATACACAACGGAGTTGGCCATAGGATTATCAGTGATCACGGAACTGATGTTTATAATACTTCCACCATTAACACCAAAGTCCTGCACCGCCTGCTGCGAGGCAAGGATGGTACCCAATACATTGATGTTAAACTGCCTGTGAAATTCTTCTTCAGTAACCGCTTCCAATGGTTCAAAATTAAAGACGCCTGCATTATTTACCAGGATGTCCACCTGGCCAAAAGCGAGTCTTGTTTCGGCAAAAAGCCTTTTAATATCTGCAGCCAAAGCCACATTGCCTTGCACTGCTACTGCTTTACCACCGTTGGTAGTGATTTCATTCACCACATTATCTGCTCCTTCTTTGTCGGAAGCATAATTTACAATCACCGATGCACCCGCGGTGCCGTAAGCTTTGGCAATACCGGCGCCAATACCTTTTGAAGCGCCTGTTACAATGGCTACTTTGTTTTCTAGTTTCAACATTTCTTTTGTTTTTATAAATGAGTAATTAAAATTTATTTCCACCCACCCCCAAGCGAACGATATAATTCAACCACAGCTTGTAACTGATCTTTTTTAAGTAAGGCCAGTTGCAACTCTCCCTGCAGGGTATTGCTTTGTGCAGTGATCACTTCAAGGTAATTGGCCATTCCATTCCTGAATAAGAGGTCAGCGTTTGAAATAGCTTTCTGTAACGTGTTTACTCTCGAGGCCGCAACAGTCTGTTCCTCCTTTAGCTTTTCAATTTTTACCAGGGCATCGGATACTTCTCCTACGGCAACCAATACCGACTGCCTGAATTGGATCACGGTTTTTTCCCTGTCTACCAGGGCGAGTTGATACTGCGTATGTAATTGCTTTCGCCGAAACAATGGCTGTGTAATTCCACCAGCTACCGCGCCAAACAGCGAGGCCGGGATGTTGAACCAGTTGGATGCTTTAAAAGCATTGAGGCCACCGGCTGCAGTGATGGTAAGCGCAGGATACATATCTGCCTTGGCTAAACCTGTTTTTGCATTCGCAACAGTGAGTGCCAGTTCATAGCTTCTTATATCGGGCCGGCTATTTACGAGGTTTGAAGGAATGCCTGCGGATAAATTATCAGGAAAGACAATGTCATTGATTGTATTTTCTCTTTGAACAGCGGAGGGCAATACGCCTGTTAGTATCCTTAATGCATTTTCCTGTACCGCTACCTGTTGCTGCAGGAACGGTATTAATTGTACCGACACCAGGCGCTGTGCTTCTGCCTGCTGCACTGCCAGCGCTGTTACCTGACCCGCCTGGTATTGGAGTTTGATAATTCGTAGCGTGCTATCATTCAGCAAAATATTCTTATTCGAAATTTTCAACTGTTCATCCAACATCAGCAAATTATAGTAGCCCCTGGCAACATTAGATACCAGGTTGGTTTGTATGGCTTTTTTTGCTTCGGTTGTTTGCAGGTATTCTGCCAGCGCCCTTGCCTTTTTATTTTTTATTTTGCCCCAGATATCAGCTTCCCAGGAAAGAGAGGCACTGAGACTGTAATCTTCAACGTATGATCTTCCCAAAAACTGGCTTAAGCTTAAGCCATTTAAGCTATTTTCGGATGGCCGGTTAATGGTAGCTGCCATCTGCAAATTTGCTTCAGGCAAATACCCAAGCTTTGTTTGCTTGACAATTAACTGAGCAGCCTCCATATTCTTCATCGCCAGCTGCATATCATAGTTGTTGCCAATGGCGCTGTCAATCAGTTTTTGCAAATCATTATCTCTAAATATTTCCTTCCATTGTATATTTCCAATGCTTGCCGTATCAGTGTTATTGTTGTTCCTGTAAGTTGCTGGTAAAGGCAACTGTGGGTTAACAATGTCTTTTGATATTTTGCAAGAACTCAAAATAGTGAGTATCAGTATGGTACTGTATATCCTAAAACGCCTGTTCATATATTATTTTTTTTCTGCCTGGTAAGAGGAGGGTGATTGTTTTAATTGCTATATAGCACGGTACGGTTCTACCCGGTTTATATTTTTATCAGCTAGCTGGTATCAGCCTTACCGGTACTGCCGGTGACGCTTTTGATTGGGAGCTCACC
The DNA here is from genome assembly GCA_040386335.1 of Bacteroidota bacterium. GTDB lineage: Bacteria > Bacteroidota > Bacteroidia > Chitinophagales > Chitinophagaceae > JAZKFT01. Next base: position 160,735 of record JAZKFT010000001.1, on the reverse strand, counting down.
TTTTCCTGTAAATACTGGAATACCACAAACAAAACCGGAATGATAAAAATGCCCAGTAATACCCCGGTTAACATACCGCCTACCGCACCGGTACCAATGGAGCGGTTGCCCATGGCGGATGCCCCTGTTGCACCAACCAGTGGTATGAGCCCGGCGATGAACGCAAAGGATGTCATAAGGATGGGACGTAAGCGTAACCTGGCCGCTTCAATGGCCGACGCTGTAATACTCAAACCCATCTTTCTTCTTTGCACCGCATATTCCACGATCAGGATGGCATTTTTTGCCAGCAAACCAATAAGCATGATGATGCCCACCTGCACGTAAATATTGTTTTCAATTCCTGCGATATTGATGAAGGCGAATACGCCCATTAAACCTGTAGGAACGGATAGTATAACAGCTAACGGAAGGATATAACTTTCATACTGTGCTGCCAATAAGAAATACACAAACACGATAGACATAATGAATATCCAGGTGGTTTGGGAGCCTGCCTGCTGCTCTTCCCTTGTAAGGCCCGACCATTCATAGTCGTATCCACGTGGCAGATAATCTGCTGCTACTTCCTGCACTGCCTTCAATGCTTCTCCGGAACTATAGCCTGGCTTTGGAACACCATTGATCGCAACGGAATTGAACAAATTATTTCTTGTAACCGTTTCGGGGCCATATACTTTTTCTAAAGAGATCAGTGTTTTTACGGGAATCATTAATCCTGCATCGTTCTTTACATTTACACTATTTAAAGTTTCAGGATCCATACGATAGGCAACATCGGACTGCATGACCACTTTATATTGCTTACCAAAACGGTTAAAGTCGGATGCCTGGTAACTGCCATAATACACCTGCAGTGTTTGCAATAAGCCGCTTATCGAAACGCCTAATTGCTTGGCCTTTTCTTCGTCAATATTTAATTTGTATTGGGGGTTACCTGTGTTAAAAGTGGTGAAGGCATAAGCGATTTCCTTGCGCTTCATCAGTTCGCCAATAAGGCCATAAGCGGTGCTGCCCAGGTCTTCCAGCTTTCCACCTGTCCTGTCCTGTAACAGAAATTCAAAACCGTTGGTGTTACCAAAACCCTGTACAGTGGGCAAAGTGAAGGTGAAAAGATCTGCGGCAGAAATAACAGCTAATTTCTGATTGACTTCGCCGAGTATTTTATTGATGTCTTCTGTTTTTCCCCTGGTGCCTGGCTTTTTCAATTTTACAAATGCCAAAGCACTGCCGGGACTTGTAGCGTTGGTCATGATGTTCATGCCGGCAACACTGTAAGAGTTTTCCACAGCTTCCACGGTAGCAATAATGCTGTCAACCCGTTTTACCACTTTTTTGGTACGGTCCAGCGAAGCCCCCGCAGGCATATTCAGTGAGTAGAGGAATATGCTTTGATCTTCTGTAGGAATAAAACCGGTGGGTGTTTTTTTAACCAGTATCAATGTACTGACCGTGATAATAACCAAACCGGTCAATGCAATCCATTTTGTCTTAATTAAGAATTTAAGACTGTTGCCGTAGCGATTGGTAATATTATTAAAACCCGCATTAAAAGCACCAAAGAATCTTCCTTTAAAACCTTTCGGTTTTTCTCCTGCGTGGTGATTATTTTTTAAGAACAAAGCTGCCAGTGCCGGACTTAATGTTAACGCGTTCAATGCAGAAATAAGGATGGCTATTCCCAATGTAAACCCAAACTGTTTATAGAATATACCGGCAGGCCCCTGCATAAAACCAACCGGGACAAACACCGCCGCCATTACCAGTGTTATGGAAATGATGGCGCCTGATATTTCACTCATGCTTTTTATTGTAGCCGCCCTGGCAGGCAAATGTTCGTTTTCCATTTTTGTGTGCACTGCTTCCACCACTACGATCGCATCATCAACCACGATACCTATTGCCAGAATCAGCGCAAATAAGGTAAGCAGGTTAATGGTAAAGCCAAACAACTGCATAAAGAAAAATGTACCCAGGATGGCCACCGGTACTGCAATAGCGGGGATCAGTGTCGACCGAAAATCCTGCAGGAAAAGAAACACCACGAAGAATACCAATATGAATGCCTCTATCAACGTATGCTTTACTTTGTCTATAGATGCGTCCAGGAATTCCTTGGATGAGTAAGGCACAAATACATTGATGCCCTTCGGCAAAGCCTTTTTTACTTCCTCCATGATGGTATTCACTTCGGTGAGGATATCGTTGGCATTGGAGCCCGAGGTCTGGTAAATCAATACGCCGGTTGAGGGCCCTTTATCCACTGTGGCATCGGCCGTATAACTAAAGGAGCCAAGTTCCACACGGGCAATATCCCTTAGCCTGATGGTAGAACCATCAATGTTACTTTTTAGAATAATGTTTTCATAATCCTCGTTCCTGTTTAGTTTGCCCTTGTACTTAATTACATATTCAAACGATTCCTTACTGCCTTCACCAAATTTGCCGGGCGCTGCTTCCAGGTTTTGTTCTTTGATGGAAGCCAATACTTCCTGGGCAGATAAGTTGTAAGCGGCCAGCCGGTCTGGCTTTAACCAGATACGCATGGCATAATCTTTTGAACCAAAAATGGCGGCTTGTCCTACGCCATGCACACGTTGAATGCGTGGAACGATATTGATCCTGGCATAGTTCTGTAAAAATGCTTCATCATAGGCGGTGTCTTTGCTGTAAAGGGCAATCGCCATAATGATACTGTTCTGCTGCTTTTGTGTGGAAAGCCCCGCCTGTAGCACTTCCTGGGGAATGAGGCTGTTGGCTTTAGCTACCCTGTTTTGCACGTTTACTGAAGCGATGTCCGGGTCAGTACCAGATTTGAAAAAGACACTCAAAGTCATGGTACCGTCGTTGTTGGAGTTGGAAGTCATGTAGGTCATGTTCTCCACGCCGTTAATGGATTCTTCCAGCGGCGTTGCTACTGAACGGGCCACAACTTCGGCACTGGCACCGGGATACACTGCTGTTACCTGTACAGCAGGAGGAGCAATATCCGGGAACTGCGTAATGGGCAGCGAGAAGAGTGAAACGATGCCCAGCAACACCAGCAGTATAGAGATAACTGTTGACAGTACAGGGCGTTCTATGAATTTCTTGAACATAATAATAGAGGCATACTAAAGCCACGCGCCACAAAGAGGAGCGTTTTAGCTGCTGGATTTTAAGTTGATTAAATTATTGAGGGGATGCCTATTTAGTCATCAAAGTGAAGCCTGCAACAGGCTGTCTGTTCTTAAATTTTGCGGGGTAATAACTGCTCCATCTCTTAAACGCTGTATACCGCTGTACACAATCTTTTCACCGTTTGCAAGACCTTTACTTACGAGGTAATTGTTACCGCTTTTTCCGCTGATGGATATTTGTTTGCCAGTTACTTTATTACTGTCGCCAAGGGCAAATACAAATACTTTATCCTGCAATTCATAAGTGGATTCCTGCGGTACAAGCATTTGGTCCTGGTGCAGGGAAGGAATGCGTATTTTACCGGTGAGGCCAGAGCGCAACATTTTTTCCTTATTGGCAAATACAGCCCTGAAGCTGATGGTGCCGGCGCTACGGTCAAACTGCCCCTGAACCAATTCTATTTTTCCTTTTGTATGGTAGATGGTATTGTCGGGGAGTTGCAGGTCAACCAGCGGGATGGTCTTTATTTTTTCTTCGGTTGATCCCCCTTCGTACGCTGAGATGAAGGATAAGAAATCAGCCTCACTCATGGAAAAATAAACATGTACATTATTTACTTCAGAAAGAACCGTTAGCGGTAATGCCTCGCCTTTACCGATAATGCTTCCCTGCTTAAAAGGAATTTGGCCTATATAGCCGCTAACCGGCGCTTTTATTAATGTATAGCCAACAGTAATTTCGGCACTACCCTTACCAGAAACGGCCTGGGCCTGAACTGCCCTGGCTGCATCCAGGTTGGCTTTGGCAGTTCTTAACTGCACTTCTGATATTACATTGTTATCAACCAGGGGTTTTAGTTTGTCGTATTCCACCTGCGCTCTTTCTACCGATGCTTTTGCGGCTGATATGGAAGCAGAAGCATTATTGGAAAATTCGTTGTATTCTCTGCTATTGATCTTGAATAAAGGCTGGCCTTGCGACACATAGTCGCCTTCCTGCACATACACTTTTTCGAGGTAGCCGCTAACCTGGGGGCGAATTTCAACATTTGTGGTGCCTTCGATGGAGGCCGGGTATTCCAGCCAGGTGGTAGCACTGCCGGAACTAATAGCAATAACCGGTAATGATGGAGGAGCGGGTGGCGGGTTCATAGCTTGTCCGGCACATGATGCCAGGTATAGAATAGCCGCGTAAAAAATATAAGGAATGAGCTTGTTCATAACGTAATTAAATGGTTTAACAGTGTTAACTTGATTGGTTAAAAAAACAGTTTTTTAAACTGTGGTGTTTACAGCCAGGTAATGAATTTCCGGATCTTCATAACCTGCCTGCTTTTTGTTTTCATATAAAAATGCAATAGATCAAAGCTGTCATCTATATCGGCTTAGTATTTAAGCATTCAGTTCAAATGCCGCTTCTAAACGTGATTAAATGGTTTAACAGCGTTAACTGCCAGGGCAAAAAAAACGCTTACCGCATAGAACTAATAATTCCACTAATCGCATCTTTCAATACCTGCTTATTAATACCCTCGGGCGTTTGCTGACGGGTCATGTTTATAGAGATCAACCCATGAACAACCGACCAGAAAGTATAATATTTGGTATCAACATATTCCTCTGTTCTTTTTTCTTCGGGTATTATTTCTTCAATTTTATCCCAAAGCATATCAGAAGGCGCTTTCATTACCGAACAACTACTTTCCAGGGCACAGCAGTTAACTTCCACCCCATACATCACCTGGTAAAGCTCCTTTTCTGCAAAAGCAAAATTCCAATAGGCAAGCCACATGGCTTCAAGTTGTTCTGCCGGGTCGGTATACTTATCCCTGGCTTCTTCCATCAGTTTGCCAAGTTGTAGATACCCCTGCCTGGTAAGCTCTGTTAGGATAGCCTCTTTGTTTTTGAAATACTCATAGATAACCGGCGCCGTGTATTCTATTTTGTCTGCTATTTTACGCATACTTAACGCCGACCAGCCCTCCTCTTTTGCAATATCAATCGATGCCTCAAGGATATTTATCCTTGTTTCATCTTTCAATCGTTGTATTCTGTCTTTACTGGCCATGCCCGTTTAATTTACGGTGGTTAAATAATCTAACACCGTTAAGCAAAGCTAATAGCAATCCATTTAAACTGCCAAATCTTTTTTTATTTAGTTCAAAAAAAGCAGGGGAATGGTATTTGGTTATTCTGAGACCCGCTGAATTTGAGTGCAAAAAATAGGGATTAGCCAGCCTCCAATGGCAAGGATTTATTTTTTCTCGGCGTAGTAGTCACCCAGACTTCATTCCCGTCCCTGCCGGTATTTATTTACCCAGGTTTATGGATCAAATTGCATCACCCACTCCGCCGGTTGGAGTCATCGCCAACAGCTTACAAACCCAGACAAAGCCTGCATTATTTGTCCGCCGTAACATAGTAACCTCAAAAAATTTCCTCGCTCATCAACCGTACTGTAGGTTGGCGAAATACTGAATTTCAAAAACGATTAAGAATTCATAACTCCATAGCACTGAGAAACGAGCATTAGGCATTATGTATTTTTGGGTTAGATTGCGGGTAGTACCAACAATGTAAATATTGGACGCCATTTTATGAGCAGGCATTTCAACATATTGGCGTATGTACTTTTAGCAAGCTTCTCTTCAGGAGCTCAAGTACCATTCTCATATAAAGACATTTATGGAAATCAATTTTACATATTCGGTCCTAAGAACATTGTTACAAAATTTGACACGACTTTTTTCAAATCTGGTCTTACTGGCGAACGTCTCCAATTGGGGACTGATGGAGACACAACACGTTTCGTCGTGAATATTCTAGAAATAAAAATGGTCAACAGGTATAATTTCAAAATTCGATTACAGAAATATCCATTGACGTCCGACCCCGTGGAAATTTTGAAAAACATGGGCTATGTACATTATGTAATGACTGTGAGTTATAAAAAAGGCAAACCATTTTGTGACACGATTGAGTTTGTAGAGTTTGAGATATAAAAACGCACCCAGTAAAAGGTTTACAGCTATACTGGTTGACGGAATGGCAACCGGCAGTTGGAAAAGTATCAGTTACTATTCAAGGGTGAATCTTTTTTCAGTCGACTACTGCCAGATGACTATAAGATGCAAGTACAAAAATCCTCCCTAAACGTTGTACGCAACCTTGTAGACAACAGTCTAACGATTAAACAAGCTATTATTGAATTGTATTATGATAACCAATGAAATATTTTACCCACAGAAAAAAAATAAAACTGGTGTTAGTTCTTCCTCTATGCTCCCTCCGCTGGAAGCATTGAATTGTTTCCATAGTCTGGGCGTAGCACAATCCCGCACCGGTTCAAGCGACACAAACCGTGGGAGAAAATTCTGGCCTATTCTTGCGTTAATGCTGGCTTTTAGTATTGATTGCATAGCTGGCGATACAACTTCCGTTCTTGTACATTTTGCTTTTGACAAGTATTCGCTGAATAATGATGCTCAAATGCAATTGGACCGATTAGCAAGAACTGCTTCCGGAACGCTAACCGATGTCAGAGTCTACGGTTTCACAGATCAGGTGGGTAGCAATACCTATAATAAAAAACTGTCTTTTAAAAGAGCCACACAGGTGCGCAACTACCTGGTAAAGGCAGGAGTGCATCCAAATATATTTACCATTGTGCAAGGCAAAGGTGAAGCAGAACTGTTGACTGACCGAATGGATAAGGCATCTATGCAACAGAACAGGCGTGTGCATGTGAAAATAGAATATGACGGCAAACTGCCGGAACAAGCTATCCCTGGTGCTGGCAACAGAAAGCAGGATAGTACCGGCCTATCCAGGCAGGAAACAGAACCCCCGGCACTGGCCGATCAAATAAAGGATGATAAAGTAAAGACCGGCGACCAGATCATACTTCGCAATATTAATTTTGAAGGTGGGAGGCATGTTTTCCTGCAACGGTCGTATAGTGCATTGACGGAACTGCTGAATGTAATGAAGGAAATACCTACACTGAAGATAAGAATACAGGGCCATATATGTTGCGAGCAGGGGCCAAAGGATGGCTTGGATAGTGATCTTGGCTCGATGGATTTATCAGTGCAAAGGGCGAGAGCCGTATATAATTATCTTATAGAAAATGGCATCGCGGCAGCCCGGATGAGTTATGAAGGTTTTGGTCACCAAAATCCTATTACGGAAGAACATTCAGAAGACGATAGGATTATCAACAGAAGGGTTGAAATAAAGATTATTAGCAAATAACATTTGATACTGCCACACGCATTGTGTTCTTTTTCGCCCTTGCCAGCCTTACCCACCACCTTGTTATCCAAATGCGATCACCCACGCCGCCGTTTGGTGCTATCACCAACGGCTTCCAAACCCAAACAAAGTCTGCATTACTTGTCCACCGTATTGGCCTGGTAGCCTCAAAAGTTTTCCTCGATCATCAGCCGCCCTGTAGATTGGCGAGATACTGGATTTCAAAAACTATTGAGAATTCATAACGCTAATGCACTGAGAAACGAGCATTCGGCGTTATGCTTTTGGGTTAGATTGCGTGTAACACCAACAATGAAAATATTAGACGTCATTCCATAAACACCGAGAGAATCGCTGGTAATCAATATCATGAAATATTGTCTTCCTTACGTTATTGCCTGGATCTTTGCCATTTCTTGCGATTTTCACGCAAATGAAAAAGGGATTGGTGTAACAGGTGTAACACCCAACAAAATTTCTTACGACACAAATCTGACAACGACACCTGAGGATACATTTTTTATCAAATCAATCAATAGGTCAATGGCTGGTTTTTACAATACCACCGACGCCTTTTGCAAAAAAGTTGGTGATACAATTTTCGTGCGTTTCAAGAAGGGTAATTTATCAAGCCACTACACGCAAATAACAATTATCAATGACGATGTCAGTGTAATAAGTGAAATTGAGACATGCGGCCCCGGTTCTCGTTTTCACCCGATTGAAACGAGCCTGACATTAAATAAAAGATACTATAATGTCGATGATAGCATAATAGGTCACTTATCGTATTCCGGCTCCAGTTATTCATCCTCCATTACCATCTCCGGGAAGTTTAAACTGAAAGTGATGAATGCTGCTTACGACTTTGACAAACTACGAAATGACAATAACTACAACAGTAAGTTTTTACAAATCTTTAAATCTAACCCAGAAAAGACAAAGTTTTTAGACCTTTCGGACTGTGGGTTGACAAGTATTCCAAAGGAATTGATCTACTTCGAAAATCTCGAGGAGCTTGATCTAAGTAGGAATAATTTTGAAAATGCGGACCTCGGATTGTTAGCTTCATTTCGCAAACTAAAAAGTATTAGCTTTCAGAATTGTCAGTTGAAAACTTTTCCAGAAGTTGTTCTGAGTTTAAGAGAACTTGAGATACTAAATGTTTTCGGTAATAAGATCAAGCAACTTCCGGAGGGATTATATGAATTAAATAGACTCTCAGAACTTGGGGTAGGAGAAAATGAACTAACCTTTTTATCTCCCCGCATTTCCAAACTCACCAGGTTGAAGTCTTTAAGTTTTTCTGGAACTAGGATCAGCACACTGCCGGCAACGATAGTAAAGTTGAAAAGTTTAAACGAGATATATCCAAGTTACGTAATGGACTCCTTTCCTCGCCAGTTAGTAAGCTATTTACACGATGTATACAGGCAACGTATAGCAAATAGCAGTTTTGTAATCTACAACTTCTATTATTCAGGAGGCTTTCCTGTTCCCAGAAATGGCGAGCTTGTGATTATTGATTCGACGGCATGGTTTACCAAGAGCAATTTGAAAGAATTACCGTGTGAATACTTTGCCGCTAAGCCAACACACGCTCACTTCAAAATGATAAAGGTCAACTACGAGGAACCTGGAATTAAACGTGATACTCTACTTAGATCACTGAATCAATTCAACAGAGAAATTTATACCATCGGGGTTAGTGTTTCAACATTTAGTCAACCCTACGATGCGGCAAACGGCACAATTTACATGGAATATGAATTTGATGGCATGAAGGAAACGTCCGACAGCCTCACATTTTTCAAAGCTACGAAAGCGTTTGGCGGTGAGAAGCATCTGCCATCCATTTCGTTTACAAAAGGCAACATAAGAGTTATTGACTCCGCAAAGAGCAACATAAACTATATCGAGATCAAAAAACTCATCATCAAAGAAAGTGATATTTACAATTCAATAAACCCGCTTGAAGTTGTGTCAGGCCAGCCAATTATTCGGGAAGTAGAATACAGGTTTTATCCGAGACGGATTACTAAAACGACTGCCCTAAGTGACTATGGAATATTTAAGCGGGTGGTTAGATAATGTATTTAGTTGTGGGTGAAAACACCCGACCACGGTATACATATGGTGCATAGAGATCCTGTTGTTTTTGGTGAACACGTTCAAGGGCAAGGTGAACTTGGCAATGCCAGGTCCACTGACTCTCCTTGGAAAACTGTTCATAGTTTTTGCCAATCATCTAGGCTGCGATCCTTCTCCGATTTTCACTCCCAAAAAAAAATCTCAAAAAAAAATTTGCGTAGCCAAATAACTACACATATATTTGTAGTCAAATAGCTACACAATGAATTTAAGACGGGATCCATTCCAGGCCATTGCAGACCCTACAAGAAGGGCGATACTGCTTTTGGTGGCCACTCAATCTATGACAGCAGGTGCTATCGCTTCCAACTTCGACACGGCAAGACCCACCGTTTCAAAACACCTGCAAATACTCACTGCCTGCGAATTGCTGAAACAGGAGCAGAACGGCAGGGAAATCTCCTATCATATCAATGCCAAAAAAATGAAAGAAGTAGCTGACTTTATCGAACCGTTCCGCGAGATGTGGGACGACCGGTTTAATAAACTGGAAGCCATCATGAAAAACTACAAATCAAAAAAATAGCATACCATGGAACGAAAAACAAAAATTCATGCCGAAGACGGCAAGCAGGAACTGGTGATCACAAGGGAATTTGATTTGCCATTGGAATTACTTTTTAAAGCCTACACAGAAGCCGACATTGTTGCGCAATGGATGGGTACGAAAGTGTTGAAGCTTGAAAATAAAAAGCACGGGGGCTACCAATTTGAAACTAGCGATGGAAAAGGAAATGTGGTGCTCCGGTCTAATGGCGTAATCCACGAGTTTAGCCCCAACCAGAGGATCACCCGGACATTTGAAATGGAGAACACCCCTTTTCCGGCGCAACTGGAATTCCTGGAATTTGAACAACTCACTGACGACACCAGTAAACTGACGATACAAATGATATACAAATCAATTGAAGCCAGGGATCAGATGCTGAAGCTGCCTTTTGCCCAGGGCATCAATATGGCACACAACCGGCTACAAGACATCGTAAACAAATTAAAATAACAGGTTATGACAAAGAGGAATAAAATTATCTACTGGATCGCCACGATCTGGCTTTCATTGGGAATGGTATCAACCGGGATCGTTCAGTTACTACATGTGAAAGAAGAAGCTGACCTTTTTACCAATTTAGGATATCCGCTTTACTTGATGACCCTACTGGCTGTTTGGAAATTTTTGGGTGTGGTAACCGTTCTTATACCTAAATTTCCCTTGCTAAAAGAATGGGCCTACGCAGGTTTTTTCTTTGCCATGTCTGGTGCGCTCATTTCGCATATCGTGCTGGGCCACTCCTTCAAAGAAATAGCTCCGCCCGTGCTGTCGCTGGTCCTGACTGCTGTATCATGGTATTTCAGGCCTGCGGATAGAAAGCTCGTTCCTGTTCATCAATAAATTAGTTAGCATGAATCCGAAAGTTGATTTCTATTTTACCAAAGCCAAAACCTGGAAGGAAGAGATCGGGAAATTGAGAACGATCATTCTTGACTGTCACCTGGCGGAAGAACTGAAATGGGGCTGCCCCTGTTACACGTTTGAGGGAAATAATATCGTTTTGATACATGTATTTAAAGAATACTGTGCGATGTTGTTTTTCAAGGGTGCGTTGTTGAAAGACCCACATGGCATCCTGATCCAGCAAACAGAGAATGTGCAGTCGGCCCGCCAGGTAAGGTTCACCAGTGTTGAGGAAATAGTGAAGTTGGCAGCCGTCCTCAAAGCTTATATTTTTGAGGCGGTAGAAGTAGAAGAAGCAGGATTGAAAGTGGAACTGAAAAAGACCAAAGAATACAAAGTCCCGGAGGAATTTCAAAAGAAACTCGATGAAAGTTCCGTCTTGAAAACTGCCTTTAAAGTATTGACGCCGGGAAGGCAAAGAGGCTGGCTGCTGCATTTTGCTGCTGCCAAACAATCCAAAACCCGGGAGGCAAGGGTTGAAAAATCGATACCGCTAATCCTGGATGGAAAGGGATTCAATGATTAGTTCATTCAAATTCAACAACGATAATCTAGCAATATGAAAAGCAATAAAAAAGAGCTGTCTCCAAAACAAAGTGATGAGCTACTTAAAGTTTTAAAAGCCCGTTTTGAAAAAAACATGAGCCGCCATAAAGGTCTTGATTGGGCCAAAGTGCAGGCCAGGCTGGAAGCTAACACTGAAAAACTCTGGTCCCTCGACGAAATGGAAAGCACCGAAGGAGAACCGGATGTTGTTGGCTTTGATAAAAAAACAGGCGAATACATTTTTTTTGATTGCTCGCCGGAAAGCCCCAAAGGCCGCAGGAGTATTTGTTTTGATCACCAGGCGCTGGAATCGAGGAAGGAACACAAACCTGCAAATAGCGCTGTAGAAATGGCTGCTGATATGGGCACTGAACTTTTAACGGAGGAAGAATACCGGGCGTTGCAGGAATTGGGACAATTCGATTTGAAAACATCCAGCTGGATACAAACGCCTCCTACAATCAGGAAATTGGGCGGTGCCCTGTTTTGCGACCGCCGTTACGATACTGTCTTTTTATATCACAATGGGGCAGAGTCTTATTATGCCGCGAGGGGATTTCGGAGTTCACTTAGGGTTTAGGGTTTTGGAAACGAAGTCATTGGTTTCGAACGCACGAATTAAAATGCGGTTTAACAATAAAAGTAGTAACCATACCAACTACAAAATCTGGATGGATCAAAAACTAACCACCGCAGAAAACATAGATCATTTCCTCACTTCAGCAGGATATATTGCCGTTCCATTTCGCCAGAGCATAGCCGGACAACTACTAATAAATGCTACACTTAACGATGTAGATGGTATCTATATTCTTGATTCCGGAGCAAGCCAAACTGTTGTTGACGCCAAACAGGCAGATCATCTAAAACTCAAGTTTAACAGTGATGAAGCTGTTTTAACCGGAGGAGGGCTCGGTGTGCACGGTATTGAGAATGTACCGTCCTACAATAATAAAATGCAACTCAATAATTTTAGAATAGACAACCTGGTGGTCGCTGTAATGTCGCTGGAAAATGCGTGGGAGTCGCTAGCACAAGTAGGGGCTCATGATGAATTATTTGGTATAATCGGCGTCGACATACTTAAAACAGGCAACGCCATTATTGATTTCACAACAATGACACTTTATTTGAGATAACCATATCGATCAAGCCATATCTCTCCGTCACAACCCCTTCATCTCTTTCTCAAATTCTTCCTTTGTAAGCCTAGTCATTAAAACCTCTGCCGAGCCTTCCTTTGATAGCCGGGCATCCTTTTTACCAAAATGATATGTATCTCCTTTTTTGCCAAAAGCTACCAGGCAAACCGGTTCATTGGCAGGTACATCTGTTACTTCATACCTGCCATTTTTCCATTTGGCTGGCAGGTAGGCGTGCTGCTTTTTAAAATACACCAACACATTGGCACCATTGCACTGCGGCGTATAAACATAAAAATCAGTTTTGTTGGATGCCTTATAAAACCGGTCGCAATTGACCAACGCCAGGTTGCTTACATAGGCCTGGTATTGCTGTTCCATGTACGAAACAGAAAAGCTGGTGTCAAAATCACGAACACCAAACAATCTCCTGCCCCTGCGGCGATAATGAATACCCAGGTTCACATCGAGGGTTAGGGAGTCTTTTTTCACCACATCCAGTTTTACATTTTTTTCGTTGGGCACTTTCCGGCGTAGCCTGAAAATGGAAGGAGCTTCTACACGAAAGTCTTCATGCTGACGTCGTCCGTTGGACCATGAATGATAGGCAAAATCTTTAGGAAGATGGGCCTGGTCGAATTTTTGGGAATACGGCCAATCCCAATAACTTATCAACTGTTTGAAAGCAGCCCCGGTGTTTCGCCACAACCGGCTGCTGTCTGTAGCGGTATGATTCATGGCAAAAACGTTCATATCAGAAAGTGTATTGTCTTTCACCGGCATCCTTATTTCCACAGGCTTTAATGTGGCTTGTGCCATGGTGTCGTTGCTTTTGATAATGGTGAGTTTGAACATGCCGCCGGTTTGCAATAATCCTTCTGTTGAAACCGTGTTCATCCCGGATAAAATAATATCACCACTGCTATAATATTCCCGCAATACCAGGTTGGCGTGACCATGCATTACCGCACCGTTCCGGTCCTGGATCGTTCCCGGGGCTATTTTTAAAAAGGTGCCATCCTTCCCTGTCACGATCACCGTGTCATCAAGGTTTATCTGAAAATTTTGCGGGGACACATCTTCAAAAAAAGGCTGGAGTTGTATGGCCTTTTCGCTGGGAGGAATGGCTGCTGCGGTACTTACTTCCTGTTTGTAAAAAACGGTGATCTGCACCCGCCTGTTTATCTGCTGGCGGTTTTCATCGGTGGTTAAAAGACTGTCTTCTCCATAGCTGTTGGCAGTAACCGGGATAGTGGTTCCCAGCCTTCCCTGGAGGATTTCCACCACATTTTGAAGACGCCTGTCGGACAGAAGACGGTTAAAACTGCCCGTGCCACGTGTATCCGTATGACCAGTAACGAGTACCCTTTCAATCTTGTCTTGATGCAGTCCGGCAAGAAATCCCGTTAGTTCCTGCGTGGCAGCGGCCGAAGGATACTGATTTCCAAAATCGAATAAGACAGTGTGGTTGGTTTGTGCCTTCAGCTGGGCAGAAAGAAAAAGAAAAATAGCAAGGTAGATTCGGTGCATCATTTTTTTTTGATACGACACCGGGTGAACAGGTTCTGCTGCCTGATGTTGATCCTTAACATTTTGTATGGGTGTTTTAATCAACTGACACGCTTTCATCCAACATCATGCGAGCCTTTTGAGAAAAATAATAATCAATTCTGCAATTAGCGCATAGGCTTCACGCCAATTTTTCTTAAATCGTCTGTAGCCCTTTACAAAACAGGGTTCTAGTCGATGTACCCTATGAAAATTAAGAGGTGTCCCGGCGGAGCCTGTCCCGTACTTCAGTCGGGGTTTTCACCAGTAGCCGCTTCAACGTAGAGCCACTTACCGTGAAACCCCGACGAATGAGCAGTTCTGAAAAAAGGTGATGTACGAAGCCAAGCCCATACTGCATCATGGAGGAGTTGACTTATATTCCAGATACCCTACACGTCGGGGTTTCACAGATAATTGCCGCAATTCTGGGGTCGTTTAGTGTGAAAACACCGTCGGGGCACCTCTTGATTTTCAACCTTACCTTGATGCCAATGCCCAGTTAGCGTGACAAGTTATTCAACGAACAATTTTCAACTTTCAAATACATAGATCCAGGTGTTTTTAATTCGTCACTGAAACTTGAGCATAGATTTTACCAGCGTGATACAGCCGCTACGCAACCTTATTATAGTCTCAAAATTCTTTCCACGTTTTTAAACAGAACCCAATATTTTTAACCCAACCCAAACAACCACAGAAAACCAGTTCTGTTACATTTGTAAAAAAATTTCCGCCCCTGGCAGGCGATTCCTTACGAGTATTATGATGACAACAGACATGCAGCATTTTATGAAACGGATCTTTACAATAAGGGCTAAAGCCAGGTTATTGTTTGCCACCGTTGTTCTGTTATCTGTCATCACAGGTTTTGCGCAAACATTTTCCACTTCCGTATCGCCTAATAAAATTGGCAAAAACCAATACACGGTTGTGAGTTACGATATTGGCGGTGGAGGGAGGATCATGAATTTCGAAGCCCCGGAGTTCAGGGATTGGGAGATAGTGAGCGGCCCCAATAACAGCAGCTACAGCAGCAGCATGAACGGCACCGTTACCCGCCGCACTTCTATTTCCTACTATCTGAAGCCTAAAAAAACCGGGAGGCTGGTTATTGATGGTGCACGGGTGCAGGTGGATGGGAAACAGCTGAACAGCAATAGTGCGGTTGTGGAAGTACAAAATAAAACCGTAGACGAGCCCGCACAGCAAAACAATAACAGCGACCCACTCACCAGTCTTTTTGATGATCCTTTTTTTGGCCAGGACAGGCAGCCTGAACCTACGCAAACTGAATTTGATGACGCTCCCTATATTAAAGCCGGCGAAGACCTGAACAAAAAGATCAACCAGGTGCTTCAGCTAAAAGTAACTGCCAGTAAAAACAGTTGCTACGAAGGCGAACCCATCATGGCCACCTACAAACTGTATGCAAGGCTGGATGTGGAAGTGGGCTTTTCCAAACGACCGTCTTTCAGCGGCTTTAGCGCTTTTGATATGGAAGAGCCCAGCCAGACCTACACCTACGAAATGCTGAATGGTAAAAAATTCAAGGTGTACACCATTCGGAAAGTACAGCTGTACCCGCTGCAGAATGGCGAACTGACGCTGGATGCCGTGGAATTGGAATGTAAAATGCGTTTTATCAAATACGAAGCAGCAGCCAGCGGAAATTTTGATCCTTACAACAGTAATAATTTCGTGTCGACCTCGTACACGCTCAAAAGCCCGGCCATGAAGATCAATGTGCAGCCATTGCCGGCAGCCGGCAGGCCTGCAGATTTTAGTGGCGCGGTGGGTGACTTTACTATCAATGCCCTTACCAATACCACCCAAACAGGAAAGGACGATGCAACAACCCTGCAGGTTTCTATACGCGGCAGCGGCAACTTTAGCATGGTACAGGCACCCGTGGTCGCCTGGCCAAAAGGCACAGAAGCATACGATCCTACCGCCAAGGACAACCTGATTAAGTCCGTCATGCCCATAAGCGGCGATAAGACATTTGACTATGTCTTTCTTGCCCATGAACCGGGCAAAATCACCATCCCTGGCATCAGCTTTTCTTATTTTGACATTGCAGCCAAAGCTTACAAAACCATTGCAACAAAACCCATCCAGGTACATGTGGCGGCTGAAAGCAAAAGACCGAAGCAAGAATTGAGTGATGCAGGTGCTAACTGGCCATTGATCTTTGTGGACATTGCAAAATATGTGCTTCCGGTACTGGCTGTGGCGTTGGTACTCTACCTCCTGTTTACGTTCCTGATTCGCAAGAAAAGAAAACAGCAGCACAATGAACTACAAGCCATGGAGGACGCCTGGGAACGAATGATGAACGACACGCGAAACCACGCAAAACCTGAATTGGCAGCCACCCATTCTATCGGCGAAACAATAGTGGCCCATGAAGACAAAAAGTACATGCCGGCTTTTGCAGATGACTCCGTTACCGAAACGGTTTCACCCCTAATAGAGGAAGAAACGCCTGCTGAAAAAATCTCTTTGATGCAGGCAGAAGCTGCCCTTTGGATGCCCGACCACAAAGTCTTTTACCAGTCTTTAAAAAATGATATTCACCAGGTGCTGGCCATGACCGCAGGCTCTGGTTCTGCTAACAATACAGCCCTGTTGCTAACGCTGCAACAACGTGGCACTGACATCAATGTGCTACAACAACTCAACAGCATTTTGGATGAATGTGATGCTGCTATTTACTCTCCGGTGCAGTATGATTCTGACAGGGAAAAGACTTTAGAGGAAGCCAGGTATTTGTTGGGGGCTTTGCGCTGATTTCACACATTCTCCGAGCAGAGCATCTGCAATAATTTTTCTTTATGGATCAGCTTTTGATCCTTGATTGGGCGGCATTGGCGACGCTCCGTTCAACAGGATTGCTACTATTGAACACACCTCAATTTCTGACCAATGATTTTGGTTGTTACCAAATACACAGCATGCAGTTATGCTCAGATATTTGGCTTCACCCCAACGGGGTGACATGTTTATAGCCAGGTGTCGGAAATCTACATGCGACCCCGTTGGGGTCGAACGTCCAGCGGATGAATGTTGCTATAAACATATGACCCCGTTGGGGTCAAAAAAACAACCTATGATGTCCGAACGTTGAAAGATTACCAAGGCAAAAAAGGTCGTTAGAAACAATGGTTCGGCCTCACCCTCTTATCCCTCTCCTCGCGGAGAGGGACGGTGCTTTGTTGCATAGCCAAACATTAGATCTTCCAATTCAACATAGGTGGATTTCCAAACTCAATACTCAGCCGTTCAGCGTAAAGCGTTCAGCCTTCAGCGTACTTGTACCCAACCCCTCTCACTGAATGAAAGAATTTAGGATTACGGCTGTCTGCCTCAAAATACTTGCGGAAATTGAGAATAAAATTATCAATGGTTCGGGTAGTGGGGTACACATTATACCCCCATACGGTTTGCAATATTTTCTCGCGGGTCACCACCTCGTTTTTATGTTCCAGTAAAAGCTTTAGCAGCATGGCTTCTTTCTTGCTGAGTTCTATAGTCTGACCGTTGGCCAGTTTGGCACCCTGGGCTTTAAAATCTACCGTATGGCCACCGAAGGAGTAGGTATCGCCGATATAGCTGATGTCCTGCAGCTTTTTATTTTTCACGATCAGCTTATCCACCCGCAGCAGCAGTTCCTCAAGGTTAAAGGGTTTGGTCATATAATCATCGGCACCTTTTTTAAGACCAAGTATCTTGTCACTGCTGCTGTTCCTGGCACTGAGCATCAGCACCGGCACTTCCACATTGCTTACACGAATGCTTTCCATAACGCTGATGCCATCCATTTCCGGCAGCATAATATCGAGGATCACAAGGTCGAAATATTCTGCCCTGAAGGCCTTCATGGCTGTAATACCATCAAAGGCAGAGGTTACTTCGTAGCCTTCCATTTCCAGGTTCAGCTTTAGTGTTTCATGTAGGTTCTCTTCATCTTCTACCAGGAGTATGGAACTTTTTTGACTCATCGGGTGGGTACTATTTTTTAATACGGATTTGGTAATACCAGTTAGGATTTTTAATAATCAATCCCGCAATCAGCGGGACAAGTTAATCAACGAACAATTTTCAATTTTCAACTATGGCCTATCTGCCGGCAATTTTAAAACTGGCTGTAAAAATACTCCCGGCCGGCTGGTTATCGGCAACTTTTATCTCGCCTTTGTGGTCTTGCATTATTTTCTTGCAGAGGTAAAGCCCCAGGCCGGTACCTTTTGAAGTCCTGGTTTTCTCATCGCCAATACGGTAAAACTTGTCGAAGATTTTTTGTTTTTCACTGTCCGCAACGCCGTTGCCTTCATCTTTTACCTGCAATAACACTTTACCAGCCTGTTGTCCTACCGAAACCATTACCGGCTTTTCTTTGGATGAATATTTCAATGCGTTCTCCAGCAGGTTGTTCACCAACAACTGCAACAGCAGCTGATCGCCGAAAACAGCGGTTTCATCGCTGGCGGCAAATTCAATTTGACGTGATGGAAAACGCCGCCGGAACTGTTGTACACAATCATGCGCCAGCGTGCCAAGTTCCAGTTCTTCTTTAGTAAACTGCTCCACACCACTTTCCAACCTGGAAGTGAGCAGGATATTATTGCAAAGATCGTTTAACCGTTCCGCCTCCTGTAGCGTATTACCAATCAGGCGCTGCTGCTGGCCTTCGTCGAGTTTACGCTTCTGCAATGTTTCGAGATTGAGCGTAGTAACGGCAATAGGAGTTTTTAGTTCGTGGGTAATGGCCATCATAAAATTCTGCTGCTGCTGTGCCAGTTTTAATTGCCGTCTGGTAGCCCTAAAAACAAAGATGGCACCAACAATGATCAATAGCATAAAAATGGCGCCTTCGCCAATGTATTGGGCGGTTTTGCGCTTTTTGGCGTCCAGTATATCCAGCACTTTTTGGTAAAAGCCAGGGTCGTCTGCTTTCAGTTCACTCATCCGCAGGTTGGTCATGGCCACATTTTGGTTGCTGAGGCTGATAAACCACCACACCAATGCAGCGATGATGTATAACAGCAACACCCAGTATACGATAGTAACTACGGTAAGCTTTTTTCTATTGGCGTTTGGCATAGGAAAACGGACTACTAAAACCCGATGTATAGTTAATGATTATTCATGTTTCATAGCCTTTTCATTCCGGCAAGCACATTCTCAATGCGAAACCACTTTTAACCCAACGATGGATCCAATTAAAGTAACAATAAAAAACAGCCTCCAGAAATCGGCCGATTCTTTAAAAAACAGGATCCCCACAAGGGTGGTTCCCACGGCTCCAACACCCGTCCATACCGCATAAGCAGTACCGATTGGCAGCGTTTGTGTGGCTTTATACAACAAAAACATGCTGATGGAAAGGCATGCAAAAAAGCCCGTCCACCAAAGCATGGCTATTGTGCCGGTGGTTTCTTTTGCCTTGCCAAGGCAGGAAGCAAATCCCACTTCAAAGAGTCCGGCAATAATGAGGATGATCCAGTTCATAGGGCTAAAATTAAATGCTGCGGCGAAGATTCTTTATTTTGCAATCATGGCAGCGAACCCAACCCTAAAAAAAATATGGCGCATCACTAAAAAGGTGTTCCTGTGGCTATTTATCGGGCACCTTGTTTACATATTATTTTGCTGGGTTTTTTATCCACCTATTACTATCACCCAGATCAACAGCCTGATTACCGGCCATGGGTTAAAAAGGGATTATGTAAGCCTTTCCAATATCAGCCCCAATGCCCGCCTGGCCATTATTGCCAGCGAAGACCAGCAGTTTGCCGAACATGAGGGTATCGACTGGGAAAGCATGGAAAAGGCCTATGAATACAATAAGACCCACAAACGCAAACGGGGTGGCAGCACCATCAGCCAGCAGGTGGCCAAGAATGTTTTTCTATGGCAGCATGGCGGGTACTTCAGGAAAGGGCTGGAGATCTACTTTACATTTATTATTGAAAAGTTGTACAGCAAACGCCGCATCATGGAGTTGTACCTGAACGTTAGCGAAATGGGCGATGGCATTTTTGGCATTGAAGCAGCAGCCCGGCATTATTTTAATAAATCCGCAAAAGACCTTACCCGCCCGGAAGCTGCCATGATAGCTGCCTGCCTGCCCAACCCGAAAGTGTACACCATTAAACCCATGAGCAAACAGGTGGCCCGCCGCTACCCATGGATACTCAGGCAAATGAACAACCTGGATGATGATGGGAATATTAGGCAAGTGATACTGGAGGAAAAAAAGGATCCCGTACCGCTTGAAAAAAAGGACGTGCAAAAGCCGGAGAAGAAAAAGCAGCGAAAATGATCAGTTACCTACCCATTCCTTAAAAGCTGCCATGTTTTCGTTGCTGATCACAACCTCCTCTTCCACCGCCGGAAAGAGTTCGAGCAGCAACTTTCCCTTACCATAAGCCTTGATTTTTTTTACTGCATTGATATTGGCCAGGTATTTCCGGTTGATGCGGAAAAACTGTGCGGGGTCCAGCTCTTTTTCCAGGTCAGCCAGCGATTTATCAAGAATAAATTTTTGATTTTGGCAATCCACCATGCAGGTTAATTTATGCGTGGCATAGCAAAACGCGATGTCGGTGGTTTTAATGGCAATGTATTCTGTGCCTCTTTTTACGAGGTACCGTTTTTTATACTGCTGGGGCAATTGCTGCCAGTGCAACAGTTGCTGCATATTGGTAGCAAAATGATTTTTCAGCAACTCATATTTTGCCAATGCTGCTTCCAGTTTCTCCTGTTTGATGGGTTTTAACAGGTAGTCGATACTGTTATGTTCAAAAGCCTCCTGCCAGTATTCATCGTAGGCGGTGGTAAATATCACCGGGCAGGCAATTTTTATATTGTCAAAAATTTTAAAAGAACTACCATCGGTCAGTTCAATATCCATTAGCAGCAGATCTGGTGCCGGATTGTTTTGAAGCCAGGCTACGGATGCCTCCACGCTGTTCAATACGGCTGACACCATGATGGATCCGTCTGCTTTCTGCAATGCTTTCAGCAGTTTTTCAGCTGCTGGCTTTTCGTCTTCTATAATAACGATTCTCATGTTATCCGGCTGCGGGTTAAAGTTGGGTCATGTGATTTTCAAAACGGGCAGGTGAACCGTAAAATTACTTTCATTGTTTACAATCATCACTTCCTTACCTGTGATGAGACGGTACCGTTCCCTTAAATTTTGCAAGCCAATTTTTGATGAAGGCCTGTGCAGGGCTTTTGTTTTTACCCCGTTACTGATCACCAGTTCATCTTGCTGCAGGTTAATAGTAATCAGCAGCGGCGAAGCATCGTTGAACTCATTGTGCTTAACGGCGTTTTCTATCAATATCTGCAGCGAAATGGGTGGCACCAGGCAAAGATTCATTTGCATTGCATCTATATTTATTTCCAGTTGTACGGCATTTTCAAACCTTATTTTCAGCAAGGAAAAATAGTCGTCTATAAAATCCATTTCTTCCTTCAGCAGCACAAGATCTCTTTTCTTATTATGGAGAATATATCGGTAAACATCGGCCAGGCTATTGTTGAAAAGCTGGGCCCGTAAAGGATCTGTCTCTATCAGGTGCGATAAGGTATTGAGTGAATTAAAAATAAAATGCGGGTCTATCTGGTTTTTTAATGCTTCCAGTTCGCCTTCGGCCCTGGCGCGTTCCAGTTGTTCTTTTTTAATTTTATCGTTGGCAGCATCCTTCACCAAAAAAACGGTTTCATATAGATTCACCAAAAAGAAAACGGCTATCAGTATGATGAGCGTATTCAATTTTATGGCCGGCCAATTCACCACCCCATGCATAAAAATATGATACCAGCCTACCAGCATCAGCATACTCACGGGCACCACGTAGAACGGCACTGTCACTATCAATGCAATAGCTTTTTTTACCGGTTTGTTGAGCCAGTCGAAATAGGCACGAAGGGTAAACTGCAAAAACCGCGTGCCTTCATACACCACAAATGCAATCAGGATGGTATATAAAAAGCTCATTTTCACCTGCCAGTTGGTCAACTGGCTAAAGGGCACCATTTGGGTAATCAAAGGAATGCTGATGCCAAACAAGGGTATCAACACAGCCCGGATGCCTGTGTCATTGATCTTATCCTTGTTTCCAAAAAGCTTGGTCGCTATGTTGCTGGTGTTCGTCGGCATTTTATCGGGCTTCGTTCCTTATGTACTTGTGCATGTAAAGTTTGGAAAATAGTTTAGAGATCAAATCAATTTTTTCTAACCCTTAAAATGCATCATTATGGGATCTATTAATTGGCTGGCGGTATTGGTAGCTGGTCTTTCGGCTTTTGTTGTTGGCGGTATCTGGTATTCGCCGGGTTTATTTGGCAAGGCCTGGATGAAGGATAGCGGGGTAACCGAAGAAGCCGCCAAACAGAGCAACAAAGGAAAAGTATTTGGCTTCACCGCCATTTTCTCGCTGCTGATGGCCGCAAACCTCGGCATGTTTTTAGCCGATGGCCCTGCTACCTGCCCGGCAGATTGTGTACAAAAAACCGACCTGGTTTGGGGTATGACCGCCGGCTTTCTTGCAGGTATCTGGACTTTCTGCGCCATTGCTATCCACAGTCTTTTTGAACTCAAAAGCTGGAGATTGATTTTTATCAATGGTGGGTACAGCCTGGTTGCGCTGGTACTCATGGGTGCCATCATCGGGGTTTGGAGGTGATTTTTGCACAGGGCGGGCTATGCGACTGGCAGCCAGATATGACCGCTTACCAATGAAATAATAAAAGCTACATGGCATTTTATGAAATGATAATTTTAGGTGCATCGGCGGAGGCACTACCGAAACATTTAATTCATTATCACAAACTGCTTTTATGAAAAAACAATTTCTGGCTGCCATTACCTGCCTTGTCGTATTTAATTCTTTTGCACAACCACCGTTGGCCAAGCCGTGCGCCACCAACCCGGTGTACCGCCAGTTCGACTTCTGGATTGGTGAATGGGAAGCTTTTTCACCCAATGGGAAGAAAGGAGGTGATAGCAAGGTTTCGCTGATCCTGGACAGTTGCATTATTTTGGAAGAATGGACCAGTGCCACCGTAAACCGTGGATTGCGCTATGCAGGAAAAAGTTTTAATACCTATAATGCGGCCACCAAACAATGGCAGCAAACATGGGTAGACAATGCCGGCGGCAGCAATGAATACCTGCTGGGAAAATTTGAAAACAACCAGATCATTTACACATCATCACCCTTTCCGTTTAGCAAAGACACGATGGCCGTCCGCAAGATGACGTTTACTAATTTGAGTGCAGATAAGCTGCGCCAACACGGCGAAATTTCCAAAGACAATGGTATTACCTGGGCTACGGAATACGATTTTGAATACCGGAGAAAACGGTGAACGGGGAACGCATTACGCTAAACGCTTGACGCTAGACGCTTGACGCAATACGCGGAAAGCTGGACGCTCCAAGCTTAGAATTTTCTGCCGGCGTTAACGATTAGATTACCATTAGGCTTTGGCGCATATTGCACCAAGCATCAAAGCGTCTGGCGTCCAGCGTCAAGCGTCCAGCGTTCCGCGTCCAGCCTTCTGCGTAGTAAATGATAAACGGTTATAAAGCCTCATTTCTTTTTGCAATCTTTAAAGGAAAAAAGCCATGAACAGAAAAAACTTTTTGCGCAATGTCGCATTTGGTGCCGGAACGATGATTACCGTGCCCGGCCTGATACAGGCCCAGCAATTGGGTCCTCAACCACAAAAGGCACCGCCGCTTCCAGCTGACAAAGTGAGAGATTTTGTAGCAGCCGGGCACAACAACCTGGAAAAAGTAAAATTGCTGCTGGCAGAATTTCCCACGCTGATCTATGCGACATGGGATTTGGGCGGAGGAGATTTTGAAACAGCGCTGGAAGGTGCCGGGCATGTGGGTACAAAAGATGTGGCCAATTACCTCATTGAAAAGGGAGCAAGAACCAATTTGTTCGTACTTACCATGCTGGGTAAAACACAGATTGTGAAGGCTTATATAGAGGCTTTTCCATCATATCTAACCGCCCGTGGCCCACACGGTTTCACCTTGCTGCATCATGCTAACCGGGGCGGCGAAGATGCCAAAGAATTGGTGGACTACCTGCAGAGCAAAGGATTAAAGGAGACCAAAACAGCGCTCTAGAAAATGAGTCTTATGCAATAAGAAAACATCAAATAATCCCATTCCACCAAAACCAAACGTCGTGAAAAAAATTTCATTGCTGCCATTATTACTATTTTCTGCCATGCATTCATTCGCCCAAATGGATCTGCCGCCCAGCGGTGGTAACCCGCGTGCAAAAATTACGGAAGAGGTTGGGATCACCGACATTACGATCACTTACGGACGCCCCGATGTAAATGGAAGGGAAGGAAAAATATGGGGCACACTTATTACCAATGGCTTTAGCAGCAATAACCTGGTTACCAACAAAAACACCAACCCATGGCGGGCAGGCGCCAACGAAAACACAACGATCAGTTTTGAACACGATGTAAAACTGGAAGGCAAACCGGTAAAAGCGGGCACCTATGGATTATTCATGGCCATGTGGCCGGATAGTGTCACACTGGTTCTGTCCAATCAAAGCAATGCCTGGGGCAGTTTTTATTACGAGGAAAAAAATGATGCGCTGAGAGTTACAGTAAAACCAGTAGCTCTTGATAAAAGCGTAGAATGGTTAAAATATGAATTCATTGAACACAGGGAAAAATACTGTGTAGTAGCCATGCAGTGGGAAAAACTATCCGTACCATTTAAGATAGAAGTGGACGTGGATAATATTGTTCTAAACCGTTTGAGAGAACAGGTTACGAGTCAGAAGGGATTTAATGCCCTCAATATGTCAGCTGCAGCCAATTATGCCCTCAACAAAAACATTAACCTGGAAGAAGCGTTGGCCTGGAGCCAAAGGGGTGCGCTGTTAAAAAGTTTTGGCACCATGAGAACCCTTGCCACTGCATATGAAAAATTAAATCGTACTAAAGAAGCAGATTCGGTAATGGCAGAAGCATTACCGATGGGTAATATAACCCAGTATATTAATTATGGACGTGCATTGATCACTCAAAAAAGAATTGATAAAGCCCTGGAAATAATGATGGCAGCGAAATCAAAATTCGGGGATGTGTTTGCCGTAAACAACGGGCTGATGTTTGCCTATGCAGCCAAAGCAGATTACAAAAATGCTTTGCTCTATGCGGAAAAATCTATGGCCCAGGCAGCCAACGATGCCGCAAAAAAAACACTTGAAGGCCAAATAGCCAAACTCAAAGAGGGAAAAGATATCAATTAACAATTCCAACAACATCAATCAATCAACCAATTCATCAACACCTAAAAACCAAATAACCATGAATTACAAAAGTGCCATTAGCTGGTTCGAGATTCCAGCTACCGACCTTGACCGTGCCACCAAATTTTATGAAACATTATTCGATGTCCAGCTTATTGTGATGGACATGCCCAACATCAAAATGCGTATGTTCCCCGTCGCTGACATGCAGAATGATATCGGCGGCGCTGTTGTACAAAGCGAAGGCTTTTTTACCCCTTCCGATTCGGCTGGTGTTCTGATTTACCTGAACGGAAATCCTGACTTACAATTGGTATTGGACAAGGTGGAAGCTGCCGGCGGAAAAGTCTTTTTACCAAAAACAGAGATCTCTCCCGACTACGGATATATGGCGGTAATTATTGATACCGAGGGCAACCGAATTGGCCTGCATTCTGTACCGGCAGGGATGTAATTTTTTCTGAAGCCGTCCTGCGTTCAATATTGATTAGCGCCATTTCCTGTGAATACCTATATCGCAAGGAGTAGCCTCACCCCAACCCCTCTCCTCGCGGAGATGGGCTAAAACCCTTGCACAAAATAGCATTCAAAAAATATTAGATTTGATTCGGGCTGTAATGAACCAATTTGAAACCCCAGGCTTCGAAAATTGAATGACTCTTACCGGGAGGCACCCTTCTCCGCCAGGAGAATGGCCGGGGATGAGGCCACTCCCGGCATTGAGTTAACTTCGAAAAATAATACCAATCAATTCTTTACCCAACAACCTTCCGCTTATGCCCTACGACTGGAGCCAATTTTCTGTACGCATCGGCATTAAAACGCCGCCCGAAAACATCTACCAATATTGGTCTACGCAAAATGGAATAGAATACTGGTTCCTGCGAAGCGCCGAATTTAAGCGGCCTGATGGTACTTTAAGAGCGCCTGGCGAACAGATAGAAGCGGGTGACACTTATAAATGGCACTGGCACGGCTATACAGACGATGTGGTGGAGTATGGCGAAATACTGGAAGCCAATGGAAAAGACCGGGTAAAATTCCGCTTTGGCAGTGCAGGCAATTGTACGGTAACGGTTAGCGAAAAAGAAGGTGAGACCATCGTAGAACTGGTGCAGGACGATATCCCAACCGACGAGAAATCCATGCAGCAGTTTCATGTAGGTTGCCAGGCCGGATGGACCTTTCATTTTACTAACTTTAAGTCTATTCTCGAAGGAGGATTGGACCTGCGGAATAAAAATGAAAAGATCACCGGCGTTATCAATTCATAAAAACAATTATCATGGCCTTTAACGAGAAACTTGCAGACCGCGTAAGAGAGCTTCTCTCTGTGTCAGAAAAAAATATAAGGGAGATAAGAATGTTCAGCGGCCTCTGCTTTATGGTAAACGAAAAAATGTGTGTAGGGGTACAGGCAGATAAAATGATGGTTCGCCTTGACCCCGCTACCTATGAATCGGTTTTGGAAAAAGAAGGCTGCATGCCCATGGACATGAAGGGCAAGGTGATGAAAGGCTTTGTATTTGTAGATGAAGACGCATTAAATACCAAAGCAAAGCTGGGCTACTGGATAAAGCTTGCTTTAGCCTATAATAAGATCGCCAAACCTTCGAAGAAAAAAAAGAAACCATGACCATCGATGCCTTCCAGGCTATTTGCCAGAAACTACCCGGTGTTACCGAAGATATTAAGTGGGAAGATCACCTGTGCTTCAATGTGGTTGGTAAAATGTTCCTGGTAACGGCTCCGGATAGCGTTCCTATTTCGGCATCATTTAAAGTGAGCGAAGAAGCATTTAACGAACTACCCGAAAGAGAAGGTTTTATACCCGCCCCGTACATGGCACGTTACAAATGGATAAAAGTGGATGACATTAACAGGCTATCGCAAAAAGAATGGAAGCACTATGTAGCGGAAGCACATGCACTGGTGTCTGCCAAACTGCCAAAGAAGAAAAAATAAAATCGTAGTTTACTCCATCCAAATTTCAGCAATAATTCTGCTTCCGCTACACGCAGCCATTACTGTTTTCAGGAAGCAAAAACAAAAAAATATATCCCATGCAATCACAGGCAAAAACGGTAGATAGCTATTTAAAAGAGCTGCCCGAAGACCGGCAGGAGGCCATGACCAAACTCCGTAAAGAAATTATCAAAAATCTTCCAAAAGGCTTTAAGGAAGAAATGGGCTATGGCATGATGGGCTACGTAGTTCCTCATACATTATACCCGCCAGGCTACCATTGCACCCCGGAATTGCCATTACCTTTTTTGGGTATTGCTTCGCAAAAGAATTTCATTGCGGTGTACCATATGGGTATTTATGCAAGCCCGGAACTGCTGGAATGGTTTACCAGCGAATATCCAAAACATACCAGCGCCAAACTCGATATGGGCAAGAGCTGCATCCGGTTTAAGAATCCTGAAAAAATCCCTTTTAAACTCTTTGGTGAATTGGCTTCAAAAATGACCCCAAAGCAGTGGATAGAGATTTACGAAAACAACTTTAAAAACGCAAGAAAATCCACTAAATCATAAATCCATGGCAGATTTACAACAGGCAATACTCAACCAGATCAAAAACCTTGAAACCCAAACGGGCAAAAGCTTTGACGAATGGAAACAGATAGCGAGCAAAAGCGGTTTTACCAAACATGGCGAGATGGTAAGCTTTCTTAAAACCAGCCATGGCCTTGGGCATGGCTACGCCAACTTAATTGTACATCATGCCAATCAAAGCTCGGCCTCGGCGGCTACTGAAGAAACCGACCTGGTAGCCGAGCAGTACAAGGGCAAAGAAAATCTGAAGCCTTGGTACGACCGATTGATGAAAGAAATACTGGCCATGGGCAATGATATAGAACTGGCTCCTAAAAAAACCTATATGAGCCTTCGGCGCAAAAAGCAGTTTGCCATTATACAGCCCTCTACCAAAGACAGGCTTGATGTTGGCCTCAACATCAAAGACTTTGAGCCAACGGGAAATTTTATTGCAGCCGGAAGCTGGAATGGCATGTGCACCCACCGTATCAAAATTGAAGATGAAAAGATGATGGATGCAGAATTGATCGCCGCGATAAAACAGGCATACGATCAGGCGGGGTAAATCAACCATTATGAGAAAACTTCTATCATTGGCTTTGGCAACCATCGTCTTTACTGTGGCGGCGCAAAAGTCAGGTTATAAAATTGCCTATAATGTGTACGACAGTGTACAGAAGGATTACGAGATCTATATCACCGAAATGGATGGCAGCCATCCCAGGAATATCAGCAACCGCAAAGCCGTGGATTGGGTGTACGAAGCTTATGCAGACAAGATATTTTTCATCAGCGACAGGGACACCTGCTCCCGGTGTTTCTTTTTGTATCAAATGGATGCAAACGGACATGATGTAAAGCAGGTAAGTTCCCTGGTGCTGGAAGATAGTTGGCAAAGCACCCGAAACAATGGCACCGAAATGATCGTAAGTGGAAGGCCTGGGAAAAACATTCGCAGCCAGCTTTGTTTGGTGGATCTTACAACAGGCAACTGGCGGCAAGTAACCCATGATACTGCGGCTTACCATAACGACCCGCAATTTTTACCCAATGGAAAAGAGGTTGTTTTTCGCTACAAAAAAAACAGGCGAAACCGCAATGAGAAAGCCGAGCTATGGAAGCTGAACCTGGAAACGGGTGCTACGCAACAACTCACCTGGTACCCGGCCAGCGATACCACAGCTGAGTGGCATAGTTATCATGCAGGTCCGCCGCGGTACCAACCTAAAGACAATTTTATTTCCTACCAATCACTGCAGCAATCCGACTATCATTTGTACGCCGTAACACCCGATGGCAAAAAGCATTGGAAACTCACCGACACCAAAATGAACGAAGGATTTCATAGCTGGAGCGGCGATGGAAAATGGCTGGCTTTCGATGGATTTGACCGGGCGCAAAGCGAATACCATATTTACGTGATGAACTGGGACACAAAGGAAATTATGCAGATCACCAACAAATGGAAAACGGAGTTGTCGCCGGTGTTTGTGGAGGTGAGGGATAAAATAAACATCATCAAGTAATGACTTAGGTGTGTTGGATAAAATAACAAGCTACTTTGCTATCAGGTTCAAAAAACACGTACAAAGAACCATCTTCCCAAAAATTCATATCTGCGAAACAATCCTGGTAATATTGTTCTGCTGCTTTTATATTGGTGTATTTAGTGGTCACTTTACCACTGCTAAACAATTGGCATATAAACTTCATTTTTCTGCCTGTTTTTGGACATTTGGGTGATTCGGAGTTCTGTTCCCAAACTGGCTTTCCTGTAAGCCCGATAATTTCATCGTCATTG
Organism: Bacteroidota bacterium; assembly: GCA_040386335.1. Lineage (GTDB taxonomy): Bacteria > Bacteroidota > Bacteroidia > Chitinophagales > Chitinophagaceae > JAZKFT01. Next base: position 130,863 of record JAZKFT010000001.1, on the reverse strand, counting down.
TCTTCGGTTATCGGAACCTTAATGAGTTCCAGGCCAACTGATATTTTGTTGAAGATGACAATTGAATCCTTTTCTAAATCATCATATTCTGTGGTAACTGCAGCTGTATCTAATGGGGAAATGATCACTGGAGCATTAGGATTTTCATAGTCCACGAATACCATCTCAATATTGAGAAAAATGGGACAAATAAGATGCAACCGGAAAGGAAGCCAGCTAAAAACCGTGTCCGAATTATCAATTGCACCCAAATATTGAATAGAGCCAATAAAATCATTGGGTGGCATAATAAAACCTGCCGGAATATCGCCGCCCAGTTGATGGACGCCTTTGATATCTTCGATAAACTCGTATCTTTTTTTAGGGAGAATCCCGGAAAGAATGTTCATATGTTCTACTAATTTCTATGATTAATATAGATCTATTCCGCCCTCTAAAGCAATCCCACAAAAAAACCGGGCAGCTTTTAACTCCCCGGTTTATAATAAAAATTTGTATTGACAAATGACCTATTGACCCAATGACCGCTTTAATTCCTCACTGGCGGACACCTGTAAGAAGTAAGACTGAAACTAACGCCTACTTCTGCAAAAATATATTGATCGCGTTGGGTACTGATACCACGCTGGCGGTCTTTGATGCCAATGGGTGTACCTGTAATTTCATAGCTTCTGTCTTGCAATAAGAAGGCAGGAGAAGGATCACCGTTTGGCAATGGATCGAAATTGGATGCCCCGGCATAGGTCATACTTACATCATCCAGGTAATCAGTATTGGTAAAGCGGTGGCTCAATTCAAAAAAGATATTGGTTTGACCGCTGATATTGTACTTAAAGCCAACACCGATAGGAATACAGAATGCCATAGAACTATAAGGTTCACGGCCGGGGATTTTTGTTTGCCCCTCTGTATTCAGCGGACGGAGATAGTATTTTTCACCGGCCAGGTAAGCATAAGGATCGTAGGTAAAAAAGCCCACACCCATCGTTACATAAGGGGTAAACTGGTAGCCTGGCTGACCTGGCAGGAATTTAAAAAAATGAAAATCACCCTGTACCGCCAGTTCAAAAATATTGGTATTGAAACTGAGATTCCGGGTGCGCTGTACCTCGTTTTTGCTGTATTGATCGCTATAACCAAGGGCAGCATAGTGGCCGCTGACCTTTAAACCGATATAATTGCCAAACTGTTTGCGGAAGAAAACACCCACTACAGGCTTGGGACGGTTAAAAGCTGCCCGGGTATTAAGGTCACCAAAATAGTGTGCGGCGCCGGCTGAAATACCCACTTCTCCGTTTACTACGGTACTTTCCATCCCTCCCTGGGCATGGCCCGAAATGGCTAAAACAGACATAAAAACTGCTGATGCAAAAATCTTCTTCATGGGTGCAAAATAACGATTGTTTCCTTTAACGTGGAAAGCTGTCAATAATTATGCCAGCGGGTTTTTAAAATTTTGGAGGAAAAAGCCAGCCCGGGCCGCTGGTTACCAGGCGCTGCTCCCGCCATGATCGGGCTACGGGGCCTGGTTTTGGCAAACAACCCCACCCATCGGTAGCGGGTTAACCGGTAAGCATTTACTGGCAATTTGCCCATAAATTTACCGATCTAAACAAATCCATGATGTCAATAAAACGGTTGTTATGTATTGCAGTATTGCTGGCCACACAGGCTGCCAGTGCCCAGTCACCTGCTGCCCAACATTGGGCCGATAGTGTATTCCAATCGCTCACCCCCGACCAACGCATCTCTCAGTTGATGGTGGTCCGCACTTCCACTATTGGTAAAGATGGTGGCGGCGTTTTTTTTGATGCACAAACAGATTCGCTCGTAAAACTGTACAATATTGGCGCTGTTTGCCTATTCCAGGGAACTTCCAGCCAGCAGGCGGCCCTACTCAACCGGATTCAAGGAATGGCTCAAACGCCGATCATGGTAACCGTTGACGGCGAGTGGGGACTTGGAATGCGTTTTAAAGATGTTCAAAATTTTCCCTACCAGCTTACAATAGGAGCGGTAAAAGATGCAGAAATATCCTACAAAATAGGCCGTGCCATCGCCGAACAATGCAAGCGCATCGGTATCCATGTGAACTATGCCCCGGTAGTGGATATCAATAACAACCCAAATAACCCGGTAATTGGTGTTCGGAGTTTTGGCGAGGACAAATACAAAGTGGGTCTTTTTGGCACCCGCATCATGCAGGGCATGCAGGATAACGGCGTAATGGCATGCGCCAAACATTTCCCTGGTCACGGAGATGTGGACGTGGATAGTCACTACGACCTGCCAGTCATTAATAAAACCATGGCACAGCTCACTGACCTGGAGTTGTATCCTTTTAAGGAAGTTTTCAGCAATGGCATTGGCAGTGTAATGGTGGCGCATTTGGCCATACCGGCTATTGACACTACGCCCAATAAGCCTACGTCCATTTCTTACAACAACGTAACCAACCTGATGCGGAATGAAATGGGTTATAAAGGCCTCACTTTTACAGATGCTCTCGAAATGCAGGGTGTGGCAAAATATTACCCCCAGGGTGAAGCAAGTGTGCAGAGCATTATAGCTGGTAATGATATGCTATGCCTGCCGGGCAGCGTACCAGGCAGCATCAAAAAAATAAACGAAGCCATTACCGAGGGCAGGCTTAGCTGGGACCTGGTAAATGAAAAATGCAAGCGGGTGCTATTGGCAAAGTACGATTATGTGGTGGGCAAAACAGGCACCATTGATGCAACCAATATCACTGCCGATCTCAACAAAGACATTGTTCCGCTTAGAAAACTGGTAGCAGAAAATGCACTGACCGTTCTGACCTTGAATGATGGGTTTTTACCTCTCCCTTATATGGCCAAAGCCAAACCGGTTTTGGTAAAACAAGTAAGTCCGAAATCAAAAAAACAGAAAAAGGAAACCCCGGTGGAAGCACCAAAAGAGCTTTCAAATATTATGTATGTAGCCATTGGCTCCGATGGCAAAAATGCCTTTGGCAATACTTTAAAAGAGAGATACGGAGCAGAAGTATTTGGATTGCCCTACGCAGACGATGCTATGTGGAAAAATATCGAAATGGGCCTGGCGCAGCAAGATGCCACCAAAGAGAAAGAGGATGCTGAGAAAGAAAAAAATCAACGTTTGATCATTGGCCTGCATGGTATCGCCCGGAACCCAAAGAATAATTTTGGGATCCCGGAAAGGGCTATCGCATTAATTAAAGCCGCTGAAAAAAAGCACCCCAATACTCTTGTGATGCTGTTTGGCAATTGCTATGCCGCTAAAAACTTCTGCGACAGTAAAAACCTCGTGGTTTGTTATGAAGATGATTCCGTTTTCCAGGCGGCTGCGGCTGATTGGATTATGGGCAAATACAGCGCAAAAGGAACGTTACCGGTAACCGTATGCGGCAATTTCAAATACGGTAGCGGCATGGTATCGAGAAATGAAATACAGCGGGAAAATCCGGAAAAACTGGGATTAAAAGGTGCAGGTCGCATGGCCTGGCAAATAGACTCTATTGCCAATGACGCCATTAAACAAGGCGCAACACCTGGCTGCGTGGTAACCGTCTTGAAGAAAGGCAAACTGGCTTTTCAAAAAGCATATGGTTACCAGAACTATGACAGCATGATCCCTATTACGGTCAATACCATTTACGACCTGGCTTCGGTAACCAAAATTTCTGCCACCAATGTTTCGGCTATGAAACTTTGGGAGGAAGGAAGACTGGATCTGAAAAAAAAGATCAGCGATTATTTGCCCTGGTTAAAGGGCAGTAACAAAGAAAACCTGACGGTAGAAAACCTGCTGCTGCACCAGGCGGGAATGGTGTCATTTATCCCATTCTTCAGAGAGATCACCGGTAAAGATGGCAAGCCGAACGAAGTTTATTTTGCCAGTGATAAAACCACCGAATTCAATGTACCGGTAGCCACAAGTTTGTACATGAAACATGCATGGGTAGATACCATGTATAGCCGCATTAAGACAAGTGCTGTGGTAACGAATGATGTGAAATATGTTTATAGCGACAATGACTTTATCCTGATGGGCGATATCGTAGCCGCCATTTCAGGGATGCCGCTGGACCAGTATGTCAAAAAAACATTTTATGACCCGCTGGGAATGGTGACTACAGGATTTAAACCGTTTGAACATTTTGCCAACAGCGAAGTAGCTCCGAGCGAGCAGGAAAAGCAATTCCGCCGCCAGTTATTGCATGGCTATGTACATGACCCCGGCGCCGCAATGTTTGGTAATGTAGCCGGCCATGCAGGCCTGTTTAGTAATGGTTACGACCTGGCCATACTGTACCAAATGTTGTTGAATGGTGGCAGTTTTGGTGGCAAACAATACCTGAAAAAGGAAACGGTAGATTGGTTTACAGCTTATAACACACCCATCAGCCGCAGGGGCATGGGTTTTGATAAACCGGAGAAAAATAATGATGTTTTGGAACCGTCGAAGGCATACCCCTGTGCCTGTGTAAGCCCGCAGGCCTACGGGCACACAGGCTATACCGGCACTTGTGTGTGGGTGGATCCCAAACACGATCTTGTTTATATTTTCCTGAGCAACCGGGTTACACCAGATGGCGGTGAGAATCTAAAGCTGAGCAGGTTGAATGTAAGGAGTAATATCCAGCAGGCTATTTATGATGCAATGGATTAAGCATATCGCGTGGTCAGTGGTGATCACGTCATCATCTGGATAGGAACAAACTGTTTTCGCCGCTTCGCAACAATGTTTTTTTTGAAATGGATCAGTTGCCCTTTGTGGACAGCAGTTCCAGTAATTTGTAATTGGTACTTTTCTCCGAGATCTACGTCCTCTGTTTCAAAATAAAATCGAAACGTTGTCCATGGTTCCCGTTTTAGGTTGATGGTCTTATAATGTGTTGGTAGTTCATCAAATGTAGGAGCTCTTACATAATCAATATATTCAGGAATTAGAGGATCGACATAAGTGATAACATGGCTCAACCGGATATCCTGTTCAGGGTTATCGATACATGAAATGTTGATGCTCATGGTTGCAACCGTTATACTATCAGCATAATGACTAAAATCAACATAGGCCGCCATCACCTGGTTTCCGTTGTTACCTAAATGAGATTCTATTGTAAGGTTCTGGTATATGGATAATGAATCGTAAAAATTGATCCGGCTTTCTTTTTCCTCATCCGCAATTACAAAAACTGATTTGTATTCACAAAAAGCGTCCAGGTAACAAGATCTCAAACCAACAACGCCAAGGACAAAAAAGGATATATAGACTAAGATACTTCTCATCATTTCAGATGTTTTGAAGCACTATCATATACCAGGTTCTTTACCTGCTGATACGCCACCCATATAATTGCTGCAAACAAAATAGTAACACCCCATGTACGCAAATACTGCCATGGAAAAATGACACGTTGTACTATGGCCTTCAACAGGTCGAATGGGTCGGTGACCACATCCCAGCTATTGAACCGCAGTACACGGCCGAGGTAGATACCGAAACCGCTCAGCAGCAATACCGACGCAATAAAATACCGTGCTCTTATATTGGGCAATTGCCTGCGCCAAAGTTTTTCCATTTGCATCAACGAAATACACCCGATCCACAAGCCGGTAAGTGCGGCGGAGAACACCATGGCCGCATCATACCAAAGCGGCACGCCATTGCGTAAACGGAGGTGCACCAAATCGGTAACGATATACGGGGCGTTAGGAAAAAAAAGTAACCAGGTCGCAAGGCATAGCCACCATTTTATTTTCCCCATATCTTCTTTGCGAAGCATATACTGACTGATGCAAAAAGGGATAAAAGCCAGGAATAAATTCCAAAGCAGGAACCCATAAAACCAGGACTGGCTATAAAGCACCCGGCCAATAAACAGGAGCAGTACCAGCCCGGTACCTAACAAGAAAGAAGTAGTGTATCTGAATGTTTTTTTCATAAAAAGATGAAAGATTTTAGTACAAGGAATGTAGACCAGGATCTTACGGATCGCGGCTAAGACCAACCAATGTTGTAACAATCCTAACTTAGCGTCTTAGGAAAATACCTTCGGAATAAATATCAATGAAGCAATAACGGCGCTGATGATAGCTGCCCATAGTACGGCACCTGCTGCTACATCTTTTATCCATTTTACCTGTTCGTGCCTGGCCGGGTGCAGGTGGTCTATCAGTTTTTCTATGACCGAATTGATCATCTCCAAAGCCAGAACCAGCGCTATACATACGAGTATGATGATCCATTCGTAAAGTCCGATCTTAAAAGCAAACCCTGCGACGATCACCAGTATAGCCACCACAGCTTGTATTTGCCCGTTTTTTTCTTTGCTGAAAAATAACCGGAGGCCGTTTAATGCATAACCGAAGCTGTTGATGAATCTTTTCATAGCTGCAATTTAAAGCGATAAGGTTCTAAAAACGCCCGCCAACAGGCGCTTTGTCGTTTGCCTGCTCCTACCACACGGCTTGAAGAGCATGTGTTTCATAATTTTTACGATTTAGATGTTGTGCAATCTTGTTGAATTTGAAAGTCATTTTCCTATGATAAGATGCGAGATTATTTCCACCTGCCTTAAACACCCTGCGGTGAGCAAACCAAACCACAAATGCCGTAGAGAAGTAAAAATATTTGTACGCGTAAAAAGTGAGGCTCTTCCAAACCCAGTTTTTTGAATGGTAAATAATCGCCAGCCTTTCGGCCTGGAATTGAATATGGGCCGCTTCGTCAATCAAAATATCGGTACAAATTTGACGGAGCAAGTTGCAGCCTGTTGCCTGGCGCAGGGATTGGTAGAAAATCTGGGCTGTGCTTTCCACTGAGATCACGGCCAATGTCCAGAGTTCCATGTTTGCATTAAAGTATCGTATCTTCCTGAATAGCGAATCGCCCAAGTCCCTTTGTATTCTTGGCTGGCCAATACTATCTAAATATTTGCCCAGGTTATTTCCGTGCTTTTGTTCTTCTTTAATAAACAGTGTGACAGCTTTAACATAACTGTCATCATCTATTTTTTGGGCATAACTGGCAGATGCCTTTAACAGGTTGCTGCCGTCGCTTGTTTCGCCCAGTTGCCAGGCTTGCATCGACTTTAAAATCGTGTTCAATTCCTTATCGGTAAGCTTCGGCTTTTGTTGCCAGTCAACCCTTTCCTTTTTAAGATTGCCTTTAAAGTATTCAAACCATTGTTGAGAAGTCTTCATAGCTACTATTTATTTGAGTGTAGAATGTGCTAATGGCATATAGGAACTGGTGTCTGCCAGGGTGTGTTGTGGCCGGCTCATCACCGGCCACAAGTGTGTGGATGTTATGGCGGAAAAAAGATGTGTTGTGCTTGTCGCATGTCAGAAGTTGTAGTAGGTTTCCTGCTGACCGATCTGTTCAATTACGGTTTCCTGCTCTTCTCTTTTGGTACAATATCTTTTAATGTTGCCATGGCTCAACATGATGCCTGTAGCGCCGGAAACGATCGCCATTCCAGCCAGTGCCCGACCATCAATGCCACCCCTTAAAAAGATGAAAGAAAAAAGCACATAAGCTACCGCAGCTAGTATACAGCCTGCTATCAGTAACGCTGTAAACACTTCTTTACAGCTATATCGTCTTTTGAAAAGAAAGTAGAGTACGATCCATATAATGACAAAAACGGGGAAAGAAAATATCAGCCCGAAAAAACCACCAATTATGGCAAACTCAAAAAAATCGAAATGTAACCCGGCCAGCAAACATGCGCCGCCGATAGTATTCACGATCAACGACAGTATCCATATTTTTAGTGCGATGGTGCCAGATATAGCGGTAACAGATTTCATAATAACTCCTTAAAACCTTTGCAAGACACGGGTTTTGATTTTATAGTTAACGGATGGTTGTTTGCAGTTGTTTCCGGGCATTTTCATCGGCCCAGTTCCAGCTCAGCCAGGAGTAGCTTTTTTCATTTTCCAGGAATGCTTTTATTCTTACATCTATCATTTCGCATTTGTCGGGTGGAAAGCGGGTGTCGCGATTAATATCTTTGCTGATGGCTGTTGGTACCAGGCTGCAGATCCAGGCTTTGTTTTGTTGCAGTAATGGAAGTACGTGGTCGTTCATACGAACCAGGAACCAGATGTCGGACTGAATACTGTCTTTTTTTGATATGTTGTACCGGGCAATGGCGACGTCCCAATCGATGCAGGATGATACCAACAGGATCACAAAAGCGGCCAGCGCATTAACACGCCACAGGTAATAAGCTGTTTTCCTTTTTTGGATCTTGATGACGATGGTAATCAGCCCGATTAAAACGAGCAGTACATATACAAACAACCCAACCCTTTTGTAGGCCAGGCCCATATGCTGGATATAGTACATATTTCGTATACAAACCGAAATAGCCAGCACTGCATTTTGAGCTATCCAAACATAAGCAAGCGCCCTCAGCCACCTGTTCTTTGAAAAGAAATTCAGGTTGCCCCTGAAGAAAAACAGCACCAGCAGCATAGCCAATAAAATGGAAAGTACCAGCAGCCCTGCACCTTCGTGAACAAATGTTGGCCAGTTGATATCGGGCTTGTAACTAAACCCAAACCACACATACAAAACATCGGTAGCGTTTACCATTAACAGCAATCCATTTAGCAGCACGAGACATAGCAGGCCTGCTTTGTACTCATTTTTAAGTGCATTAGTGCCGGTGGCCAGTTTGCCAAGAAAAAATTGGCGCAGGTCAGCTGTTATACTACTGCCTTTTCTTTTCCTCCTGACCCTTTGCAGGTCATCCGATTTTCTAAGTTCCACCGTTTCCAGAGGTGCTTTAATATGACGTACCAGTAAGCCACCGCTGATCAGCAATCCAAGCAGGAGAAACAACAAACGCTGTGGCTCCACCCAACGAACGAGGTGGTTAACGAACCATTCTATCTTTAAAGCAGCCGTTTCCAACACATCGGCAAATACTTTATTGGCCATTAAATACACAATGAGGAAAATGCCGGCGATCAGCAATGGGAAGATCGCCAGCCGGATCATTTTACCGACACCCGGTTTTCTTTTTTTGAGGAAAAATACCTGTTGCAGGCTACTGATAAATGCCGGAACAAAAAACAGGAAGCTTTGCAAAATGGATGCTCCTGCGTACAATATACTGTTATGCAAATACTGGCTATACGCAGCCAGCAATAAAACGGATACTGCCAATGAAATTTGAGAAAGCAGTGTATTATGAAATACCACCATAGAAAGTGATATGACGGAAGCCAGCAATAACCACCTTACTTTTTTGCTGGCGAAAACACCGGGATAAAAATAGAGAATGCCCCCAACCGCATAGAGAAAAAACAGGGCGGCATTCAGCGCCATTTTTTCTTCCCAAAAGAGGAGATTGAACAGGACGGCTCCTACAACAATAAAGATAAATTTTGCTGCCGAGTTAATAATGGTGGCAGGTTTTGGAATGGTGATGGTTTGCATAAAAGAGTGGTTTTACCGGTGGTATTTTATTTACATGATGAAAAGGAATGCGTACTGGTGGAAAGCTTTTCCAGCTTTTCGATAAGCTTGTAGCAGATCGTCAGTGGTACGAGGCCAATAAGGCCAAAGGAGCAATCAATGAATCGCCACCAAAGAGGCAGCCCCCTGAAACCGCCTGCCAGCAAGGCAAATGGAAAGACCATAAGGCAGGCGATGCGGCCAAACTGTATCACCCACTTGTTCCTTACCGGATCTTTAAGCGGCCCTATAAATACCACGGCAATTACCAGGTGTGCAAAGGCCAGCCAATCAAAACCATAGGATAGAAAGGGATACTGGTGATTCATGTCGCTGATGGCAGCGTGCACTTTTACCAACCATTGTCCAACCATAGTTTGTTCTGATGGGAACAACCCGGATACAAGGCCCATCTGCGTTTCTACGCCCAGCGCTGTAAGGCCACTAAGCGTTAGGGCGATAATGAAAAATCCAATCCACCTGCGGATTTTTTTCTGCAATAAAGAGGCGTCTAATAGTATTTCCCTGTTCATAAAAGTGCTTTGAATTTCAAAGTGAATGGATAAAAAAAATTCTTTTTTTCCTTTGTCTATTTTTTAGGCTTCTACCTTATCTCTTCTTCTAAAATGCCCCGGGTGATCCCTTTGAAAACAGGCTTTTCGGATGGGATTGAATTGAGGTAAAATACCCAAAGCGGAAGCAGCAAGGGCAGATCCGCCAAGTGGGATATTTAATGAGGCAGAAAGCTGCATGTATTCTGAAAACAAATAAAAACTACCCAATGTTAACAGCCCTGCCGCGACCAGCAAAATGAGAAAAATATTCCCTGCGCTAAACATGCCCTTGATCATCAGGTACAACATAAGCCATACCACCAAAAAAATGGGGAATGAAAATACAGCGCCATAAATAAGCCCTTTAACAGCCAGGTCGCCGACCGGCATTTTTACACTGTCAGAAACAACATAGAGGCCTAAAGCGGTATTCACGGTCAATGCAGTGATCCATATTTTTGTTGCTATAAAAGCAATTTGTTTTGTGGTTGAGTCCATATTCGTTTCCAGGGTATTTCTTAGGTTTCTTACTGTCCAACATCTTTGATCATTTGCTCCAGGGCATCCAGGTGTTGGCGAAAGGCTTTCTCGCCGGCCTTTGTTACTGCATAGGTAGTATTTGTTTTGCGGCCAATAAAACCTTTCTGGACCTTAATATAGGCATTTTCTTCCAGTGTTTTCATGTGGCTGGCAAGGTTGCCATCCGTTATCTGCAGCAGCTCTTTCAGGTCGTTATAACTTTGTTCGGCGTTCACCATCAGCGCACTCATAATACCCAGCCGAACCCGGCTGTCGAATACCTTATTAAGATTGTCTATGTTTATGGAACCTGCCAATTTATAATAACTGTTTGCTTTTTATTTATTCCCGTTTTTACTATACCTCCTAACACCTGCTGATTACTGCTTATTGATTACTGATTACTGCTTATTGATTATTGATTACTGATTACCGCCCATTACCTATCATCTATCTTCCATCCCTCTCATATTTCCACCACATTAAAAAGCCGTACACAATATGCATAACACCAAAACCGGCTGCCCAGAACCATAAACCATAGCCTGTATACCAGAGACTGATAAGCCCAAGAACTATTTGCACGTAGCCCAGGTACTTTATTTCGCCCAATGTGTATTTAGCACCGTTTACCAGGGCAAGTCCGTAGAAAATAAGACAGCCTGGTGCTATCAGTTCCCAATAGCCTAATTGAAGCGCTCTTAATGAAAAGATACCGCCTGCTATCATTGGTATCATTACATTGACCATCAACCTGTACGAAGTGCGGCCAAACAGTGGAATATTCTGCTTTTTGCTGCGGGCCCAGGTAAAAAGGAATGCCAATATGAATGCAGCTACAAAGGTGATAACAGCGATCCAGATTAAGCGACTGATTAACGGAAAAATGCTAAGCAGTTCCCGGAAGCTTTCATCCGGCTGTTGTCCTAATTGAATCCGGGGATTACCGGTATATCCGTGTATGTCATCAAATCTTTGTACTATCTCCTTGTTGGCAAACCACGCCCCCACCAAAGCACAGCCACCGGCAGCAATTCCACTCCACCCACTAAGGCTGATAAAACGGCTGCTGCGCTCCATCATGTTTTTAATGTCCTGGATGGTTTCCAATGAACGTTGTTGATCATTCATAAAAGCACTTTGAATTACAAAGTAAATGGAAAAGATGCTATACTCAAAACAATTTTTGTTTTTATTTTCGGTTGCCCGTAAAAGTCCAAGCTTCACCGGGGAACTTTCTAAGCAATCCATTCTGTCATCCTATTTTTAAAACAAATTCATGATCGCCAACACGCCCAAACCTCCCTATTATGCCGTAATATTTACTTCATTAAAAACAAGTGATGATGAGGGATATAATGCTATGTCGGAACTGATGGTGGAACTTGCCATGCAACAGCCAGGTTACCTCGGGCACGAAAGTGCTAGGGATGGCCTGGGTATCACCGTGAGCTATTGGAAAGACTTGGAATCTATCAGGCAATGGAAACAGGTGAGTGAACACCGTTCTGCCCAACAGCAAGGAAGGAACCAATGGTATAGCCATTACAAAACAAGAATTTGCCTGGTGGAAAGGGACTATGGGTTTGAGAAATAAATTCCTGGTTACACAAAAACACCTGCCGGCCGGCAGGTGTTTTTGTGTAATGTCACTGTTCACTAGTTGTCGCTCACAATAAATTTACCACTCATTGTTTCGCCATCAAACATAATCCTGTAATTGTAAGTGCCGGGAGTAAAATTTTTCAGTTTTACTACGTTAATACCGGATCCGCTTAATAGCTGCGACTGCAATTTCCTCCCTGTCATATCATAAATATCCAGGCTTGGCTTTGTGGTGATATCACCGGAGATAATGAAGTTCAGCATACCGTTTTGAGATACCGGGTTTGGCTCTACTTTTATCAAAAGGCCTTTTGTAATGGCAACAGACTGAACCGTGGAATACTTGATATCGCCATTTTGCTGAACCATTTTGATACGGTAGAAATTCCTGCCTTTAAATGGTATTTCATCAGTGGCAGCATCGTTATAAGATTGCATAAAGCCTGTAAGGTTGGGATAATTTCTCCGGTGAATGGCGGTAAAGTTTACCCCATCCACCGACCGTTCAAGTATGATGGTGTTATTCTTTTCATCTGTTTCAAAACTCCAGGACAAGCCCACTTTGTCCTTGTCTTTCACCACTGCCTGCAATTTCAGATTTTGTATGGCCAGCACCCCAAAACTATTGAGCGTGATATTGCCCACAGCTGCACGATTAACCGCTGCGATATTGTTTGAAGTATTAACAATACCTCCCCAGAAATTGGTGCCCAGGTTTACCGTTACCTGTCCGGCCCCGGTCCAGCTCACACCGTCTGGTGAAGTGGATGCCGTGATCAGATTGCCATTTTTATTGATCTTTACCCAATATGGATAAGCAGGCGCCGGTGCCGGCAAAACCGTATTTATAGTTGCTGCATCCGAAGCATTGATACGATATTGGAATACAGCACCTGCATGACCTGTTAACGCTACCATTACATAAGGTGCATTACTGTTTTCAGATGCCCTCAACATCAGCCCGGTTTTTGACAAACCGGTAACGGCATCCGTTTCTGCAACCGAATAAATTTTTGCAAACACATCACCGTTGCCGGTAAGCAATGTCCGGGTAAAATTGAATTGATCGGTACTGGTGCTATTGATTCCGCTACCAGCCCCCGACACATTGAATGCCTGTTTGGCATTATCGAAAGAAGCACTACCTGCTATGGCGGGCGAACCTATATCAACATTGGCGAAACCTGCCGGCAAAGGGTTGATCGCCTGGTTGTAAAAAGTACTTTTCCATATTCCACTTCCCCATGTGGCAAAGGACACGTGCGAAGTGGACGAGCTGCTTCCTTTATACAGGTTGGGGCCCAATATTAGCCCCGCGTAACTGGCTGAACTGTTTTGTTGGCCCGGAGGAACTGATGGGTTTACGGATGTCCAGGCTGTCATCGTTAAATCCCTGTAGTACACTCCGAGTGAAGTAATGAGGTACACACTTTCTATGGTACTGTACGGGTCGATAAATACCTTTTGAAAATTAATAGCCGGCAACCCCGTGGCAGTATAATTTGTCCAGGTAGTACCTGCATCAGTACTCCTATACACCGCATTATTGGCCGTAGCGTACAGCACATTTGGGTTCAACGCAGATACGGTTAAAGACCCATTTACCGAAGTAGATGCTCCGTCTGGCAATACCAGAGGAACAAAGGCCGGGGTTACCGCGGTGGCATTAACTGATTTATATACAGTAGCATTACTACCCAGGGCATATACGATATCATTGTTTGCCGGCGATATTTTCAGGTCGCGGATGTTCACCCCAATAGCCCCTATCATCGACCAGGATACGGTTGATGTGCCTGCGGCCAGGTTATAACTGTTTACATTGCTGCTGCGATAAATATTCGTCCCCCACCCATAACCAATGGCAGGGTTTAGCGGGCTAATGATAAAACTCTGCCTGCTGTTAGCTGTTCCGGTGGTGAGGATATTGGAAGGCAGGTTCAGATTCGACTTTTGCGAACGGTTATACGGATTAAAAACCTTACCGTTTGAACCGCTGGTGTACACATTGTAGTTATTGGTATAGTCGCAGGTCATGTGGTCGTAATAATCACCACCGGTGTAGGTATGGTAATTGCCATCGGTATTTTTATAAATGATACCATTGTCCTGCAAGCCCCCAATTACAAACTCAGGATCCATATTACTCTGCCCCATGCTTAAATACTGGTTGCAATACAACCCGTTGCTCAATGGAGTCCAGTTGACCGCTCCGTCCGTTGAAACAAAAACGCCTCCGTCGGTGGCAGCAAGGATACGGGTGCTGTTATTGGGGTCGTATAATAATTGGTGGATATCTGTATGAATACAACACCACCAGTTCGGAATGGTAGCCGTCCAGTTCGTCCCGTTGTTGACAGATTTAAAAATCAGGTGCCCGCCCGTGAATAGTGTGTTGGGATCGGTATTGGAAACGGTAATAAAAAAATTGGCCCAGCCATAACCAGCTGCGCTGCTGCCATCGTAGGAAATGAGTTTGGGGGTATTGGCAAAAGCATATTTTTTGGTGAATGATACCCCGCCATCCGTAGAGTAAAAAATGCAGGCATTATTAGATGTGAAAAAGTCGTCGTACACCCACCCGGCGTAAACGATACTGCTGTTAGTAGGTGCTACTGCAATACGGCCTTTGGTAAATGTAGCTGAGAAGGCGGGGTCGAGGTCAGAAACCGTCCAGGTACCACCAAAATCAACAGATCGCAGGAACCTGTCGTTGCTAATTGCAACCAGGATGTTACCAGAGCCCTGCCTTAATACCTGCTGAACCCAGCTGCCGGATGATGCCAGTATCCAGCTGCCGCCGGCATTCACAGATTTGTAAATACCCACACTGGTGCATGCAATCACTTCCTGTGTGTTTAGCGGGTTTACCAAAATATCCTGTACTACTACATTGCCCATACCTGTATTTGTTTGCGTCCATGTAACACCACCATCCAGTGATTTAAAAGTACCAAGTCCACCCCAGCCATAGGTTTGGGCATAACTGGGTTCACCGGTGCCGGCATACATGATATTGACATTAGCTGGATCGATGGAAAGGCAACCAAATTGCACGCCGGGCAAAAAACTTCCGGTTAACGGCGTCCAGGAAGTACCGCTGTTGGTGCTCACAAAAATGCCTCCGGAGGCACTGCATGCATACAATTTAGTGAGGATGGAAGGGTGTTTGACAATGACAACGATCTTGCCAATACCATTGATCTGCCACCCGGTGTTTAAGGCAGCACCAGTGGCCGCGCTATGATTGTCGTTAACGGGAAAGCTGGTGTTACCTACCGGAACAAGTGACTGGGCATTCGCACCTGGCAAAACCGACAGGTACACGCAATAGAAAAGAACAGATGTAAAAAATATCTTTTTCATTTAAAACTGTATTAAAAAGGGAATGTGATTAGGCTGGAACAACAACAACTATTGACCGGGTTGTTGATTTTCTCTTGTCTGCTTAATAATAGCAAGGCGTTGCACCAATGGCATGATCGTTCCATTCGCCAATACAAAGGGCTGTATTTGAATGGCCCATTTTAGATAATCCGCAACCAATAATTCTTCGGGGCTTTCTAAATGCTCTTCATTTGAGGAGGACCCTTTACGTTCCCTGCGTTTTTCTTCCCGCATTTTTTCCTTTAGAAAAGAAACATGGAACTTTTTAAATTCAGCCTCTGCTTCAAAGTAATTGTACAGTGAATCGTTGGCCATTATTTTAACCCATTTCGCCTGCTTTAATTTGGAAGAGATTCCCTGGGCAGTAATATCAGAGGTTTGGGTTGTGACAAAAAGAATGGTAAGAAGTAACAGTTTTTTCATCGGTTACATATAGTTTTTGGTAAAATAATTGTGGCAGAAAGTTACTGGTTCTATGTTGCAAAAAACAGCACTACTACAAATTGAGTACTGCTGTTCATGCAAAAAAAATCAAATGCCTTATTCACATCAGGCAAAGGATTATACGCCTGCTTCGTCGATGGATTGGAGAATAAGCCTGCAACATTTTTGTATTTCAGCCTCGCTGATGATGAGTGGTGGGGCAATACGCATATACCGGCTGCCAAACAAGAACCAGTCGGTAATCAGGCCGTTTTCAATGCAGCGCCGGATGATGGCATGGTTTTGTTCAAAACTCTCAAACTCAACAGCCATCAGCAATCCACAGCTACGGATGCTTTTTATTTTAGGGTGAACTAGCAGGGAAAGAATCAGTTTTTCTTTGTCGAAAATGGATGGTCCTGTCAATTCAGAAACTCCATTTTTTAAAAAAATGGAGTTTCTTGCAACTGCTAACCTATTCAATTCCTCAAATCCTGCCATGCCCGCCGCGCAACAAACCGGGTGGCCGGCAAAGGTGCTGATATGGCCTAGCACGGGATTTTCTGTAAACACCTGCATTACATTTTTGGCAGCGATAAAAGCGCCCAGCGGCATGCCACCGCCCAGGGCTTTTCCAAGCAATAAGATATCGGGGACAGTATCAAACTGTTCAAATGCCCAAAGGGTTCCGGTACGGCAAAAGCCGACCTGTATTTCATCCAGTATAAGTAGTGTACCGGTATCATCACATTTTTGCCGAAGCGCCTTCATCCAACTTATTGACGGGGCGTTTACCCCGGCTTCAGCCTGGATGGTTTCTGCTATTACGCAAGCCGTCTTCTCAGTGATATAAGCCAGGCTTTTTTCATCATTAAAATCGAGGTGCAGCACATCGGGCAGCAACGGGCGGTAGGCATTGCGCCAATATTCATCGCCCATTACACTTAGGGCGCCATGGGTGCTGCCGTGATAGGAGTTTTTAAAAGCAATGATCTGCGAACGCCCGGTAAATCGCTTAGCCAGCTTTAATGCGCCTTCTGTGGCTTCGGTACCACTGTTGGTAAAATACACACAGTTGAGCGTCGCAGGCAGGTGATCCGTGAGCATTTTTGCATAAGCCACTTGTGGCTTTTCAATAATCTCCCCGTAAACCATCAGGTGCATATAATCAGCCGCCTGCCTGGTGATGGCATCGATCACGTGTTGATTTCCATGGCCGATATTAGCCACACTAAAACCGCTGATCAGGTCTATGTATTCCTTGCCTTCCACATCCCACATGCTGCAACCCTTTGCCTTAACAATTTCAAGGCCGATCGGCGCAGGAGATGTCTGAGCCACATGGTTCAGGAATAATTCACGGTTAGAAATAATGCTCATTCATTTTCTTTGTAGCATCAAAAATCGCACATAACACACCAATGCCACAAACACATTTCCTTCAAGCCTGAAAAATTGAACACCCACTCCTTAAATCATACATCATAAATCATACATCATACATCGAAATTATGCCTGTAATACTCCCTGTAAAAGGCGTTAGTCCGTCTTTTGGCGACAATAATTTTATCGCCCCAAATGCCACAATTGTTGGCGATGTGCAAACCGGAAGCGATTGCAGCATCTGGTTCAATGCAGTTATCCGCGGCGATGTGAACTATATAAAAATGGGTAACAAAGTGAACGTACAGGACGGCGCCTGTATCCATTGCACGTACCTGAAACACCCCACTAATATTGGTAACAATGTTAGCATCGGCCACCATGCCATCGTACACGGCTGCACCATTCACGACAATGTACTGATAGGAATGGGTGCCATTATTATGGATGGCTGCGTGGTGGAAAGCAACAGTATCATTGGCGCCGGCGCCCTGCTGACTGAGGGCACCCATGTACCCGCCGGCACCATCTTTACCGGCGTGCCGGCAAAAAAACTAAAAGACGTTTCGCCAGAACTAATTGAAGGCGAAATCAACCGCATCGCTAATAACTATGTGATGTACAGCAGCTGGTTTGAAGTCTAGTCAAATCTTATTCCCACAATGACACGGACCTTATATGGACTTACAATCCTTATATGGTTGACCTAAAAGTATTGAAGGGAAGCATGGAGTTTTATAAGGTTTATTTTTAACCATGTAAGGATTATAAGTCCATATAAGGTTCATTTGGTAAGGTTTAGGTGACAAAACTTTACTTGGGTAAGCACCATGTCAATGCCCCTCATTTGACTTTCAAAGGCATGGTTCCATATGTTTTTCAATGAGTTATTGAAAGCCGGCGTCCGATTTGGCCGGACCGATCCTATTTATTTTGACAACTCCTGTCAATTTTAGTCGTTTCAGCAATAACTTTACGCCATGGCAAAAAAAACTACCGCAGCATTCCTTCTTATTTTTTCATACGCAACATTCCTGGTGCTGCTAAGTTCATGTGCCAGCAGCAAGCGCGGTTGCCCTACCAATAGCGCCAATATGGGTGCTGAAAAAGTTCTCGGCGGCGAAAAGCCGGATAAAAAATCCAAGTTCAAGATCAAAGGCATGGGTTAAGGTGTCGGTTTTAGTCGCTTTTCTTCGATTTTATTGCGGGCATTTGTGGTAACTTTCAGGTATATAAGTCTGCCATAAATTCGTTGTTAATGAAGAACCTTTTTTTGAGTGTTTGTCTCCTGTTATTAGTTCCATCTGCCCGGGCTCAATCCTCCATACAATTAAGCACGGGCAAACTTTCCATACCACCGGTCTCCGGTTTTAATTCCACCCTTTTCTGGAAACAGCAAGCGCCGGTTTCAGGAAAACATTTCGCGGTACTCCAATTCAGCAAGCCACTCTCGCCGCTTCAAAAACAACAACTTAACGGTGCCGGTATAGAGCTTTTGGGTTTCATTCCACCATTTAGCTACAATGTTTCATTTACCCGGGAAACTCCAAAATCCATTTTACAACAGGCTGGTGTTACAGGTATCACCTACATGCCAGCCAGTCTGAAACTGAGCCGCACTTTACAACAGCCCGAAAAATTTAACTGGATACAGGGTGTCAACGGGCGGATGGATGTACTGATCAAGATATCTACGGGCATTTCCATTGCAGCGGCTAAACAATATTTACAGGAAAAAGGATTTGCATTGGCTTCTTCGCCATTTGAGGACTATCATATTTTACAAAGTCATGCACTTTCGGCCAGTCTTTTAGACCTGGCGGCCATTCCCTTTGTGGAGTATATTGAACCCGTTCACCCGGCCGATAAAGCGCTTAATAACCGTAGCCGCGATATGGCAAGGAATAATATTGCCAGTGCGCCTATTGCTGCGGGTGGTTATGATTTACTGGGTAAGAATGTTACCGTTGGTGTTGGCGATGAAGGTGACCCCACCAACCATATAGATCTGCAGGGGCATGTCATCAACCGCAACCCATTTTTCCCCACCGAACATGGAACGCATGTAACTGGTACCGTTGGCGGTGCAGGCATTTTCAGGTACCTGAGCCGTGGTTATGCGCCACTGGCTACCATTGTAAGCCAGTTGTATGGCGGCATTTATCTCAACGCAGGCACTTATGTAAACGATTATGGCATGGTGCTCACCAATAATAGCTATGGAAGCGTTACAGGCGACTCTACGTACGAAGGTGTCTACGATCTGTACAGCCAAATACTGGACCAGCAGGCATTTCAGTTTCCGGAACTATTGCATGTTTTTGCTTCGGGTAATGATGGCGAAGTGCTGGTGCCCCCTTATGTATTTAATCATGCCAATGTGCTCAGCGGCTATCAAACGGCTAAAAATGTGATATCAGTTGGCCGTACAGACCGTACCATGTATGCCAGCGGCAGCAGTAGCAGTGGTCCTGTAAAAGATGGACGGTTAAAGCCTGAACTGATGGCATTGGGCGAAGAAATTATTTCACCCTCCAGCACCGGCGACTATGCCAGCGAATGGGGCACCAGCCAGGCGGCACCGGCTGTTACAGGCGGTCTTGCGCTAATGGTGGAGCAATACAAAAAGCAGTTTGGTGGAAACCCAAAGGGCGGGTTGATGAAAGCGATCGTGATGAATGGCGGGCTGGACCTTGGCAATACAGGTCCTGATTTTCGGCATGGATACGGTATGCTGAACATGGAGCGGAATTTAGACATGATAAAAAACAGTCGATTTTTTTCTGGCAGTATCGCTACGGCAGGTGTGCAAACACAGACTATTACTGTGCCGGCAAATACCTCAAGGTTAAGGGTGATGTTGTATTGGCACGATCCTGCTGCAGCTATTTATGCCAACCATACTTTAGTAAACGATCTTGACCTGGAGCTGGTGAATAGTATGGGTACCGTTATCTACCCGCAAAAACTAGACACATTGCCAGCTCATGTGGCCAATTTGCCGGCAACAGGGGCAGATCATATCAACAATAACGAGCAGGTCATTATCAATAATCCTAGCGGTACCTATACCATCCGGGTAAAAGGTTTTGCGGTAAACGTGAACCCCACGCAGGAATATTTTGTGGCTTATGATTACTTGCCGCAGGGCTTGCATCTCTCTGTTCCATTTGAAAAAGACAGTTATTTCCCCGGTGACCTCTGCGTTATCCACTGGAGCGATAATGGTACACCCAATAACCAGCGCACACTGGAATACTCTGTGAATGACGGGGTGACCTGGGCCACTATTTCAAGCACCATTCCTGATACGGCGCGCTACTTTAACTGGACCGTTCCTGTCAATTGGCCACTGCCACCCATGCCTTTGATTGAGACCAACACTGCGAGGCTGCGTATTACAGAAAACGCAACCGCATTTAGTGCTGTGTCGGGCAGGTTTACCATTTTGCCGGTTGTCTTTCATGCCTATGCGCCTGTGGCACAACAATGTGAAGGCTACTGTAAGATCATTTGGAGCAGTATTTCTGCTTCGCCGGATATTGATTACGAAGTGCTGATGAAACAAGGGCCGGATATGGTTTCGAAGGGTACAACAGCCGGCACCAGTTTTACAGTAACCGGGCTTAATAAAGACTCTGTGTATTGGTTTTCTGTAAGACCAAGAAAGACAGGCGTTGCTGGCAAAAGGGATAATGGCAGTCCATATCAACCCAATGCAGGCGGCTGTACCCTTGGCATCAGCGATGGTGATCTAAAACTGGATGCTATTTTGAATCCTAATACAGGAAGAATCGCAACCCTTTCTGCTCTTAGTGCTTCCACCAACCTCGATATTCGGGTTAAAAACCTGGATGATGTAAGTATCACCGGTTTTGCTTTGAAGTATAGCATCAATGGTGGCGGATTTGTCACCATCCCTCTGGGTACCACCATACCCGCTGGTGGCACATTTACCCATACCATTCCCGGCTTTAATTTTTCTCAACCTGGCACTTACAATATTGTGGCTGTGGTAAAAAACAATGCAGCCGATCCGGCGGTAGCTAATGACACCCTTCGGAAAACGATCCGGCAATTAAAAAATCCGGCCATTTCCCTGGCAATCCCCTTCATTGAGAATTTTGATGGTGCGCCTGTGTCAGAAATTAATTCAAACAGGACCGGAATAGATAGTTTAGATAGCTGGGATTTTTGTACCACCACCAGCAACGGCAGGGTAAGGACTTTTGTAAATACTGGAATTGCCAGGAGCAGCAACAGGGCGATGACCGTGGATGTCAATAAATTCACCGGTTCCGGAAGCACCAACTATCTCATTGGCACTTTTAACCTGTCGGGCTATAATGCAGCTACAGATGAGGTTCGCTTTGACGTACAGTTTAAGCATCATGGCACCTACCAGGCCCCCAATGCAGATAATAGAATTTATATACGTGGCAGCGAAACAGGCACATGGATATTGTTCTACGACCTCGATGCGAACCAGCCTGCGTTACCAGGTGTTTGGAAAAGAACAGCGAGCCTGGACATCGCCGCCGCTTTGAACAGCGCGTCACCTGTTCAAAATTTTTCTTCTTCCACACAAATACGATTTGGCCAAAATGCGATTTTTAGCATGGGCGACAATGTGCATTACGCCGGGTACAGTTTTGATGACGTAAGGTTATACACCGTTTCCAATGATATAGAAGCACTGGCCATTACAAACCCACAGCCCAACAGTTGTGGATTGACTTCCATGACACCCGTAACTGTATTATTAAAAAATGCCATGGGCAGCAGCATTGCCAATGTGCCGGTGACCATGCAGATAGACAATGGAACCCCGGTAACCGAAATCGTTGGCTCAGTCGGCACATCACCATCCGGCGTTTCGTATATTTTTACTGCTACCGCTAACCTGGCCACGCCGGGCACACATACCATCAAGATATGGAGCAGCTTTGGGATGGATAATTTCAAGGATAACGATACAGTTGTCGCCACCATAATTAACCAGCCGGTGATCAACACTTATCCTTACCTCGAGGACTTTGAGGCAAACAACGGCAATTTTTACAGTTCTGGTCTTAACAGCAGCTGGCAATATGGCCCGCCGCACGGCATAAAAATAAAGACCGCTGCCAGCGGAACCAAGGCATGGAAAACCAACCTGCAGGGCTGGTATAATGACGAAGAAATAAGTTACCTGTATACACCATGCTTTAATGTTGCTGGGCTTGCAAGTCCCACGCTGAGTTTTAGCATGGCCTATAATATTGAATATTGCCGATCCGCCGATCCCACAGCCTATTGCGATGGTGCCTGGGTGGAATACAGCACTGACGGCCTTTCCTGGACCAAACTCGGCAGTAGTGGTAGCGGAACTAACTGGTACAACCATAGCGTCAGCCAGTTGTGGGACAGTACCAAAGCCTGGTGGCATGTAGCCTCTATCGGTTTGCCAACCGGGGCAACCAACCTGAGGCTAAGATTTGCCATGACCAGTGATGTATTTGTGGGCGGGGATGGTGTGGCCATCGACGATATACATGTGTACGACAAGCAATATGACATTTACAATGCCAATGCCAACAGCAACACCGTCAGCCAGTTGGTGAGCGGATCTTCCCCAATCAATTTTACTGATGGGGGAAAGCTGATAGCCACTATTTTCCCCAACGGGAATAACCTTGGCAATACCGGCGTACAGGCTTATATGTACAACGGCGCGACGCGAAATACAGGGCAACAATATTATGCCAACAGGAATATCACGATTAAACCCACCAATATATACCCCGGATCGCCGGTAAAAATCCGGTATTATTTCCTTGACAAAGAAGCTGATTCGCTAAGACAGGCAATGGGTTGTATGGGCTGTGTAAACCCAAAAGACTATACCAAACTCGGCATTATAAAATACGATGATACCAACGATAACGATGAGAACGGAACGATGGCAGACAACACCGATGGTGCCTATTCTTACCTTAATGGAATGATGGTAAAAAAAGTGCCTTATGGTGCAGGATATTATGCCGAATACAACGTGGCAGGATTCTCGGAGTTTTGGTTAGGGTATGGCAACAGCAATATTATTTTGCCAACCGAGTGGCTGAGTTTTACAGCGGAAAAACTACCCGACACCAATGTGTTGCTGAAATGGAAAACAACCAACGAAAACGATGTACTGCAATACGAAGTTGAACGGGCCGTGAACAACAGTCTCCAGGCAAATTTTGAAAAGATTGCCACTGTTGCAGCCAGGAATCAGCCGGGTATTAATGACTACAGCTTTACAGATATACTGCCGGCTAAACAGGGCTTATACTATTACCGCATCAAACGCATCGACAGAAACGGACAGGTAACATATAGCGAAACAAGACTGCTTTTGTTTGGTAAAAAAGGATTCAATGTTTTGCTTTATCCAAACCCGGTTAGAAATAAACTGGAAGTGGTATTGCAGGCTGAAGTAAACACGACCATTGGACTTACACTTTACGATGCCACCGGAAAATTATTACTGCATCAGACTTCGTCAGCGAACGGAACACCACAAAAATTACAGGTAAATATGGCTGGTTTTGCCAGCGGCATTTACCAGTTAAAATTGACGATGGGTGACAGTGAGGAAACGATGAAGGTGGTGAAGGAGTAGGAATTTAGGGATTGCGGATTAGGAGCTGGTTAGTTTTGTACAAAAATAGTGCGGGTGTACACTTCATCGCCGGCCTCACCCGCCTTATAAAAATCAATACCCCTCACAGTCCAGTAACTGCCACTGAGGTCAAGGCAGCGGTTGCTGCTGCTAAAAACCATGGAAGAAAAATCAAGTACCGGCCTTTCGCCGGGATAAGCGAGCAGGTAAAACCGCGTGCCGGGGGTACCGACTTTGGAAATATTGATTTTGTCAGTATAGACATGATTGCCAACCCGTAGGTAAATGGTATCGCCTGCCACGGAGGATGCAACAGCTTTGGTAATCGATTTATAAGGCAGCGCCAATGTTCCCGGATCCGTATCGGAACCGTAGGGAGAAACATAACGGGTGATGGCAAAACTGGTGGCAGAGCAAAGTGCTAAAAGAATAGAAATGAATGTCTTCATTGGCTTGCTTGATGGCGGGAAATTATTGCAAAACGGGGTGAGAATGCCCCGCCATCTGCGCAATCGATGCCGTATTAAACACGTTTTAATGACAGGAGAACCGCTGTTGAAACCGAAATTTTTAAAAAGAAAATCAAACCAATCATTCCTCCTGCCTAACTCGTACATCCGTCACCAATTGTGCTGGCCTAAAAATGTTTATCCTGCATGTTGGCACAGAATATGTTCCAATACTAACACTCACACACGCATCAGTTTCAACGCCATACACCACATTTCGCTACATTTAATGCCCGAACGAAAAAGGGACTATGCTGATTCGCCTTATAACATTTATTTGCCTGGGATTGTCAAGCTGCTTTGCCATGGCACAAAATAACATCGCCGATACGATGGTTTCCCCGGTCGACACCAGCACCAACGAACAAATAGTCCGCACCATCAGAAATATCTCCATTACCGGCAACAGGCGCACTAAAATTTATATTGTTGAAAGAGAATTCGCTTTTGAAAAAGGCGTTACCTATGGACAGAAAGACCTGGAATACAGGATGACACTCACCAAAGAACAATTGATTAACACCGGCCTTTTTGTGGATGCGACCATTACCATTGTTCAATTGGATTCCAGTAATGCAGACATGGTAGTGGAGGTAAAGGAACGGCTCTATCTTTTCCCGGTTCCTTATTTTAAAGTAATAGACCGTAACTGGAACGAGTGGATCCAAACTTATAAAGCAAGTCTTTCACGGGTGAATGTTGGTATTAAAGTCACCCAAAACAACCTCACCGGGCGAAACGACAATCTGAATGTGTGGCTGATCGGTGGCTATACACAGCAAATATCTTTTAACTATACCCAGCCCTACCTCGATAAAAACCTGAGGCACGGTATGTTTATGGGTTTTCAATACGCCCGTAACCGGGAGGTGAACTACAGCACCAATTTCGACACCCTGCAATTTTTAAAATTGCCTGGTTTTGCACGTACATTTATCAGTGGCCATATAGGATATACCTACCGGAAAGGCAGCAAGGAACGTCATAGTCTACGCCTGAGCTACAACAGCGACAAGATAGATTCGGCTATTGGAAAAATGAACCGTGAATTTTTTGGCAATGGAGCGCTGCAGGGGAACTATGCCGATCTCTCATATGCCTTCCAGTTCTTTAATGTGGATTATATTAAGTACCCGCTTCGGGGCTGGTATGTGGATGTCTACGCATTTAAACGGTTCAGCAAGGCACTTGGCTTATTTGCTGTGGGCGGAAAATATCTTCACAGTTGGAAGCTACCCTTGCCAACCACCTATTTTGCGCTACAGGCGGCAGCCACCATCAAGTTACCTTTTAAGCAGCCTTATTACAATACACACCTGCTTGGGTATGGCGACCTTAGCATGAGAGGTATGGAATACTTAGTGGTAGATGGTGTTGCCGGTGGGTTAATTAAAGGCACGCTGAGAAAAAAAATCTTTGGGTTTACATTTAAGAATTTTATCAAAAGCAAAAGCCACGACCGTATACCATTTACTTTTTATGGAAAAGTATTTGGCGACCTTGGCTATGTACACACCCGCAACCAAACCAACAACAGCAGGCTTAGCAACAAACTGCTGCGCACCTATGGTTTTGGCCTGGATATCGTAACCATCTACGATTTGATACTAAAGATAGAAATCAGTTTTAACCAGCTGGGAAACAGTGGGCTCTATTATCATACCGGTTCTGACTTCTAAACCAAAGGTCCAAGAGCCAAGGTTCAAACCGTGAAATTTGGATATCGTTCTCAAACCCGGAAGTCTGAGCTTGAAACCTCCCCTTCGACTTTATACTCTGAACCTTGGACCTTGAACCTTGACCCTTGAACCCTGGATCTTGAACCTTGTGCCTTGAACCTTGTATCTTAGCCCCTGACCCCGAACTTTTAAACCCATGAAAGTAGCCATCTACAGCCGCGGCCTCGATGAAGAAATTGAACAGCACCTCAAGGCCCTGATGCAGGAACTGAAATTGCAAAAAGTGGAACCGCTGGTATATGCACCGCTGGTTACCAAATCTTTCGAACGCAATACCAAATCGTTTCAATACAACACTTTTACCAATACGAGTGGTTTAGATGAGTCAGTGGATTGCCTCATAAGTCTTGGCGGCGATGGTACCATGCTGGATACCGTAACCCTGATACGCGACAAAGAGATTCCGCTGCTGGGTATCAATTTTGGGAGGCTCGGCTTTTTGGCCAGCATTGGTAAAGAAGAATTACACCATGCCGTGGAATCGCTTACAAGCCGTACGTACCATATTGATCAACGTACTTTGATACATGTGGATTCCAACCTGCCGTTATTTGGTGGTGCACCTTTTGGGCTCAATGAATTTGTGATTCATAAAAAGGACACGTCGCCGATGATCAAAGTGCATACTTACATGAATGGTGAATTCTTAAACACTTATTGGGCTGATGGCCTGATCGTAAGCACGCCCACGGGCAGCACAGGGTATAATCTTAGCTGCAATGGCCCCATTGTTTTCCCCGAAAGCGGCAGTTTTGTAATTACCCCCGTGGCCCCGCACAACCTCAACGTGCGGCCATTGGTAGTGCCCGACGACAATATTATTTCCTTTGAAATAGAGGGCCGCACCGACCAGTTTTTGTGCAGCCTCGACAGCCGCCGGGAAATTGTTGAAAAAGACATCCAGCTGGCTGTCCGCAAAGAATCCTTTACCATCGGCCTGGTCAGGCTCAATGAAAATACTTTCCTTGAAACGCTTAGAAATAAATTGGCCTGGGGGTTGGATAAAAGGAATTAAGAAGATGGAATTCTTTAACCCCATGTCACACACCATTATAAGGATATCAACTCCTTTTTAACACAGTAAATCAGGGAAGTAATCGTTACCTGTTAAAAACTACCACACTAAAGCCAAAATCAGTAGGTGTGCCAAGGCTACTTTTAGTATATATTTCAATAATATTTGTAGTTGGAAAATACTGGTAGCTGATCATTCCAAATCCTTTTAAGGTGCATAGTACCACAGGGTTTAAGGTGGTATTGGAACTATACCACACGTTGGAGAGTTCAATCTGGTATTCACCCACACCATTTTTCGTAAACGTAAGGCTGTTGGTCTTTCCGGCAAAAGTATTGGTCAATGCATTATAAGTACCGTAGCCAACAGGTATCATGTTAGCAATATCTCCTGCCCTGGTAACACGGCCAGCATCAAAACCTTGCCCGGTGACATTTACAAAACCGGGGCTAATGCTTTCCCCTACTTCTACCGGAGATTTATATTCCCACTGGTTAGAGCCGGTATAATTATAGCGAAGTGTTTTACCATAATCAGCCTGTCCGGGGGGCATTGCAGGTAAAGTCACCGTGTTTAATCTGGTAACTTTAGGATTTGGGTAAGTGCCGCCTAAATCGCCGCCCGCCGGGCCTATTGGGCTGGCAGCAAGGGCAAAAGGCACACTTAATAATTGACTGATGCCTGTAATACTGTAATTCGTGCCACCGGCAGGGTCGGTTTCCGTTTTTATGAAATAAGGGCCTGCGTTCCAGTTAATGCCTGCCATGGTGCCGCTAACGATGGAGCCTCCGCCAATTTCTATACTTACCAGGCCATTTGCGTTGGTGGCGGGTGTCTGTGTTTCTACATACACAGCGGTTCCATTGGCGGTGGTTTGTACGATGCTCAGGCGCATTCCCACAGTGGCATTGGCCACCAACGCATTGGCGGCGTTGCGTATAATACCCTGGTAACTTATTTTTTGCGGCACCTGTGCAATAGCATGAATAGATACTATTGACAAAAAGAAGATGGAAGTGAAAACTTTTTTCATGGTTTAATTTTTTATAATGAATAACGAACCAGTAATGAATAATTTAGAGACGAAATACATGTAATGCAGGATTTTAGTGTGTTTATTTTTTACCTGTTATACACCGTAAAAGTGAATGGCTGGTCGCTGAGTTCTGCGTTTATTAGCGAAGTGTATTTCCAGCAGTTGATACCGATAGTATTGGCTCCGGCCCGATGGGCAGAGACCATCACACTTAGCGAGTTAGAGGTACTGGCTACAATAACAGGTTCAAAAGTCCGGCCAGTTCCAATGGACAAAGGGTCTATTGTGAGCAAATAGATACCTGTGTTGATGCGTGTAAGTGTTACGTTGTTCGTTTTACCGGATAAGGTATTGTTGTCGCTGTTATAGGAGCCATAGCAAAGTGGTATCAGTATGGCATCATCCTCCCCTCTTGTTAATTTAGGTGGGACTCCGAAGCCGGGATCTCCCATAATATTTATAAAGCCTGGGGCGATACTTTCATACGGTTCAATAGGATGTCTTAATTCCCACTGTTGTGTACCGTTGAAATTATATCGAAGTATTTTTAAAAAATCACCATCTGCTGCTGCTGGTACAGGTACAGTATTTAATTTGGCGACTACCGGGTTTGGGTACGTGCTACCTGCAAAGTCGCCGCCTGCAGATCCTACAGGTTTGGCACAAAGCGCAAAAGGAACACTTAGAAACTGGCTTGTGTTTACTACTGTATAGCTGGTCCCGCCCGCGGGGTCGGTTTCTGTCTTAATAAAATATGGTCCGTTACTCCAATCTATTGTGGCAATAGAGCCACTCAATAAGGTGCCACTTCCTATTTGTACGGTAGCAAGACCATTTATATTGGTTACAGGCGTCTGTCTTTCCACATAAACAGCAGTACCGTTAGCCGAGGTTTGCATAATACTAATACGCATACCTACCGTGGTATTTGCAATCAGCATATTGGCAGCACTTCTTATCACAGCCTGGTAGCCGATCGTTTGCGGAGCCTGTGCTTTTATAGTGTGCAGGGTCACAAGCATCAGGCTCCATGTAATTATATATTTTTTCATTTTTGAGAATTTTCAGTGGTAGTTATTTTTTTACAATTTTAAAGGTGGGTGAAGTGCTGGCGCCATTTACCATGCGTAAGTAATAAGTAGCAGGCGGCAGATTTTTCATAGAGATAAAAGTACTGTTGCCCTGAAGCGGGTTACCGGCTACTTTCTGGCCGCTGCTATTAAGTAATTCATACATCATGTAGGTATTTGCGGAAGTCAGGGTAAGGTAAATGCCCTCTGTGGTGGGGTTTGGGAAAACCGAAATACCAGGCTTCCCACCGCCGCAGGCCATAACAGCCACGATAGCCGAATTCGTAAATTTCCCGTCGAGGTCGGTTGATTTTAAGCGGTAATACGTAACGCTGTCGAAAGGTGTGTTATCCGTGACATTGTATTTTTTTAGACTATTAGATTGCCCCGCAGCTGCGAGAGTGGCTACTACAGACCAATTACTGGCTTCGCGGCTTTTTTCTATTACAAAACCGGCGCTGTTGACCTCAGAGGCGGTTTCCCAATTAATAGCTACAGCGCCGTTCGTGCAAGCCGCTTTGAATGAAAGCAATTTTATGGGAAAAGCAACTTCAACAATGGGATGCTGCAATCCTTCCAGAACAATAAAACCGCCAGCTCCCGGGTTAGATTTATAATCTACCTGGCCAATGCTAAAGCTCACTGTCCCGCCGGAACCAGTGGCATTTCCGCCCGTAGCTACACTATTTTGCTGGGCAAATCCTGATGCCAATAACCAGGTGAGCAGGAGTGATGTGAAGATTTTTTTCATAGGTATGTTTTTTATAACACAAACATACCTTGCCTAAAAAATGAAAAACTGGCTGCTTTATCTACACATATTTATTATGCCGGAAGCGGTGGCTTTGGGTTTAAAAGTGGCCTTCGCAATATGGCTGGTACAGCACGAATTCCGCCCGCAGTTACCCACCTATGGATAAACGCACAGATATCACCATAAAAAAAGCACCATATTTCTATGATGCTTTTTTATTATTCTTAAAAAATTGGGAGGCATTTAAGATGCTTCTGCTTCCATTCTCTTCTGTACTTTCTTGCGGTCGTCTTCGTTCAATATTACTTTGCGCATACGGATATTTTTAGGCGTTACCTCGATGCACTCATCCTGTTGAATATATTCCATACACTCTTCCAGTGTCAGCAATGTTTTGGGAGCAATGCGGCTGGCATCGTCCGTACCACTGGCGCGGTGGTTGGTGAGTTTCTTGGGCTCTGTTGCATTTACGTTCAGGTCACCTGGCTTAATGTGCTCTGCGATGATCTGGCCTACATACACCTCTTCTCCCGGATCTACGAAGAAGGTTCCCCTGTCCTGTAATTTATCGATAGAGTAACCAGTTGTTTTTTCCGTGTTTTTGCTCAGCAATACACCATTGTTACGGCCGGGAATCGGGCCTTTCCATGGTTTGTATTCGCTAAAGCGATGAGCCATAACAGCTTCACCGGTGGTGTTGGTCAGCATCTGGCTACGCAGTCCGATCAATCCACGGCTCGGAATCTCAAATTCCAAATGCTGCATTTCGCCTTTGCTTTCCATGATCAGCATTTCGCCTTTGCGCTGTGTTACCAGGTCTATCACCCTGCCACTGAAATTCTCGGGCACATCTACTACCAGTACCTCATATGGCTCGTGTTTTTTACCATCTATTTCTTTTACAATAACCTGCGGCTGACCGATGGTTAATTCAAATCCTTCGCGACGCATGGTTTCTACCAATACGCTCAGGTGCAAAATACCACGGCCAAAAACCATGAATTTATCGGCATCGTCAGTATCTTCTACCCGCAGGGCCAGGTTCTTTTCCAGTTCCTTCATGAGCCTGTCGCGGATGTGACGGCTGGTTACAAATTTTCCGTCGCGGCCATAAAACGGTGAATTATTGATACCAAACTGCATGTTCATGGTTGGTTCATCAATAGATATAACAGGTAATGCCTCGGGGTTTTCGAAATCAGCAAGTGTTTCACCAATATTAAATCCTTCGATACCTACCACTGCGCATATATCACCGGCTTTTACTTCGCTCACTTTTTTCTTGCCAAGGCTTTCAAAAACGTAAAGTTCCTTTACACGTGTTTTTACGAAGCTGCCATCCAGTTTACACAACTGCATTTGCATATTTTCGGTAATAACACCACGGGCCACTTTACCCACGGCTATACGGCCAAGGAAAGAGGAATAATCCAATGACGTGATCTGCATTTGCAAAGTGCCTTGTACTTCTTCCGCAGGTGGTACGTATTCCAAAATACCATCCAGCAATGGGAAAATATTATCGGTAGGTTCCAGCGAAGTATTGAACCAACCCTGCTTGGACGAACCATAGAAAGTCGGGAAATTCAATTGCTCTTCGGTAGCATCCAGGTTAAAGAACAGTTCGAATACCGCATCGTGTACCTCATCAGGACGGCAGTTTGGCTTGTCCACTTTATTAATGATAACGATGGGTTTCAGGTTAAGCTGAAGCGCTTTCTGCAACACAAAACGGGTTTGCGGCATCGGGCCTTCAAATGCATCTACCAGCAGGCACACGCCATCGGCCATTTTCAAAACACGCTCCACCTCTCCGCCAAAGTCCGCGTGACCAGGGGTATCGATCACATTGATCTTTACATCTTTGTACTGAACTGAAATGTTTTTACTTAAGATAGTGATACCGCGCTCCCTTTCAAGATCGTTGTTATCCATTATCAGGTCACCAGTTTCCTGGTTGGCACGAAACACATTGGTGCTGTGCAAAATTTTGTCCACCAACGTTGTTTTGCCGTGATCTACGTGGGCAATGATGGCGATGTTACGAATGTTCATTTGTATGTTGAATTAGTTGATTGGCCGACTGGAAACCTTGCAAATGCCGGTAAAAGAAACCGGCTGAACAAAGGTCAATAAACCAAATTGGCGGCGAAAGTAAGGCTTAACGGCGGGGCAGCAAGGCAAAAAACCAAAGTTGCTGAAAGGTTAACAGGACTGCAGACTGATATTTGGTAATAAAAGGGCTAAATAATTGCGTTTTTAAGAGGCAACTGCTATGGAAAAGGATGGTCACGGTTAAAAGTTACTCTTATAAACGATCTCATTCCGGTTGTTTGATAAACTCACATCATCTACCGAACCAGCGCCCGCAAAACTAAATCTCAGTCCTACCACCTCTCCCGCATCTTGCTGGTATTGATCTTTATAAATCACCTTTTCGTTGAGGGATATCGTAACCCGACGGTTCTCTACTGCTACTTTGATCTTATTCCACACAGACAGATCGGTGCCAAATAAAGAAAGATCGTTCACCCGTCCTTCTATTCTTTTATCGCTCAGCCTCATGTTGATATCCCCCACACAGCCGGGAATGCTAAGGGGGATAGCAAAAAATCCCCGGGTACATAGAATATAAATTTTAGTGGTTTTACAAACGGCGGGGCCCTCTCCAAAAATATTTTTTAAAGATGCCCGGAACGTAAACTGGTCACTTTGCAGGCCATTGAATGGTCTTACCAAATGGTAAGTGAGTGCAACCGGGGTCGTTATGCCTTTTATTTTTTGCAAAATGGCATTGCTAATACCCATTTCATTATTGAGCACCAATTCTTCCTTTTTTAGATAATCCGGCACCGGGTCGAGATCAATGGTGGCCATCCATTCTTCAGCTTTAATAAAAAGGTCATGTTCCTTTACCACTTTTTCATCTATAATTAATTTAGCCCTGAAATACCCCGGGCGATAATAAAAACCTGTGGCCGCAGTTTGACCGGGCTGGATCTGAATCGTCCTGGCGCTATCCCAATCCTGCTGAATCCGCATATTATCAGATTGAATTCCTTTCAGATCCAGGTTAAATACCACGGTATTAGGTAACCCTGCCGCTACCCGCCTGCTGCCAAAAACGATGGAATCTGTTTTACTTAACGGGATGGCGGGCTTGCCGGATAAAATTATAAATCCCAATATAAAGACCAGCGTCAGTACTGCCGCTCCTGCCAGAAGTACTTTGTAAAACAAATCCTGTCTCTTTTTAGCTGGTAAGGAAATCATGTGCTCCTCCTCCGCAACGGGCCCGGGCTTCTTTTCCGATTTAAATGCCATCCAATTGCTATAACCCAGGAAAGCTGCCAGGGCATTTAAGGTAGCGCTGCTGGGAAGACTATCGTATTTAACCTTGCCAAATACCCTTTTCAGTGTGGTGGCGCTAAGGTTTACACTCGTTGTATCCAGTATTTTTTCACTCAATTCATTGAATTCATAATTGCGCCACTCTTCCAGTGGCTGCCAACCTAATTTCTGCTCAACAAGCTGGATATACTGCTGCAGGTAAATATGCTCAGGATTGTTCATGGCAATGCTCGTAGGTGATTGAAGCTATTTTTTACTTCCTGCCAAACTAAAAAACCCATGTTCAAACTTGAACCAACTTGAACGGCTTTGTACAGGTATCCGGGTTTTCAGCGTGTCTATTTGTGCTGTAAATGTTTCAACGCAAAATTAAAAACCAAGTACCATGAAGTTAATCCAATTATTAGGAAGTGTTTTCCTTTCATACATTTCCCTTGCCGGTCATGCACAGCAGGCTGTTCCATTTAATGATAAAAAATGGGTGATTGAATCGCAGGGAAGCCTCCAGGAATTTTACAAAGGATATAATTGTTTGTATCTGCAAAACGGCCAGGCTTATTTAAAAGATGAAAAATTCGGAAATGGGGTGATCGAATTTGATATCTGCCTTACAGAACGGGTCAGTTTTTCGGGAATTATTTTCAGGATCATCGATTCAAAAAATTTTGAGGAACTCTATTTCAGGTCCCAATTATCAGGTATGCCTGATGCCTACCAATATGCACCCGTTTGTAACGGAAACTCCAGCTGGCAACTGTATCACGACCAACACGATGCCGTAAATGACGGCTATATTCACTGGAAGCCGGCTGGAAATAGTTGGGGCTACAATGGCGTGCTCAACTATGTTTTTGACGAGTGGATGCATGTAAAACTGGTAGTAAAAGGGTCGCAGGCTGAATTATATCTCGGAAAAAACCCGCAACCCGTTGCATTTATCAAAGAATTGAAACGCGGCCCCGCGGCCGGGAGCATTGGGATAAAGTCAGCAGCCGGGGCCACAAGATTTGCCAATTTTTCATTTACGGCTACAGACAACCCGGAGATGAAAAGTTCCGGTTCTGTCAATGTGCAGACGCCCAACGGTACTGTTTCTAACTGGCAGTTATCTTCCTCATTTTTCAAAGAAGCGGAAGTTTCAAACACGTACCAACTGGATCCCAAATTGGAGAACCGGCAATCCTGGAAAAATATACAGGCGGAAAAGACCGGTATTATCAACATTTCGGCGCTGGGTGCCATCATCGATTCAGCCAACACAGTCTTTGCAAAACTGGTGGTGGTTTCCGACAAGGACCAGGTAAAAAAACTGAACATCGGGTACAGCGATGCGATCCGGGCATTTTGTAACGGCCAGCTTTCGTATAGCGGCAGCAATGCATTCTGGAGCAGGGATTACAAATACCTCGGCACTATTGGCTTTTTTGATGCATTGTATTTGCCACTGAAAAAAGGAGAAAACACCATAGTACTGGCAATCAGCGAAGGTTTAGGCGGCTGGGGCATTATGGCCAAATGGGAAAATATGGACGGGATACGCCTAAATCAACAACCATTTCTTAAAAAAGCGACGCAAGAATAAAGTGTATTTTTGAGAAGTTCAAGAGCTGTAAAGATTGAAAACGAGCTTGCCAAAATCACATTTGGAAATTACACTTCCAAAACCTTACATTTGCGCCGGATAAAAGAAAGAAAAGAAGGGAACGGACACCGTTCCCTTTCTATTTGTACCTATGGCAACGGAAACACAGATAAAATTTGTAGAAGACACGGTAACGGCATTGCTGGGCGATCATCCTTCCTGTTATTTGGTACAGGTAAAAGTGTCGCCCTCCAATAATATCAAGGTGTTTTTAGATGGCGATGACGGCATCACCATTGAAAAGTGTATTAAAATAAACAGGGCCCTGTACCGTCACCTGGAAGAGCAGCAAACCTTTCCGGCAGATGACTTTTCGCTGGAAGTAAGCAGTGCCGGTGTGGGCGAACCTTTACTGTTGCACAGGCAATATGTAAAAAACACAGGGCGGTTTGTGGAAGTAAAAACAGACGACAACCAGGTTTTGGAAGGCATATTAAAAACGGTTTCTGAATCAGGGATTATTTTGGAAACCACCACCGGTAAAGGAAAAAAACTGGAAGTAAAAGAGCACACCATAGCATTTGACAACATAAAATCAACAACCGTTCAAATTAAATTTTAAACAGGCTGCGACCTTTTGGCCGTAGTGGTATTAAAACACAGAAAGATGGCAAGTATCAACCTCATTGAGGCATTTCAGGAATTTAAAGACGCAGAAAACATTGACCGCCCCACCCTTATGAAAGTGGTGGAAGACGTTTTTAAAACCCTGCTCCGTAAGAAATACGGAAGTGATGACAACTTCGACGTAATTGTAAATGCAGAGAAGGGTGACCTGGAGATAATACGACACCGCATGATCATGGAAGATGGTTTTAGCGAAGACGACAACCAGGAAATAGAATATGCGGATGCGATCAAGATCCAGCCCGATGTGGAAGTGGGTGAGGAATTGTTTGAAGAAGTAAACCTGTTGGATTTTGGCCGCAGGGCCATATTGGCCGCCAAGCAAACGCTTGCCAGCCGCATCGGTGATCTTAAGAAAAACGTGCTGGTTAAAAAATATGCTGACCGTGTAGGCGAAATTATTAGTGCAGAAGTATACCAGGTTTGGAAAAAAGAAGTATTGCTGCTGGATGAA
Source organism: Bacteroidota bacterium (assembly GCA_040386335.1). Classification (GTDB taxonomy): domain Bacteria; phylum Bacteroidota; class Bacteroidia; order Chitinophagales; family Chitinophagaceae; genus JAZKFT01. The sequence continues at coordinate 94,675 of JAZKFT010000001.1, read as the reverse complement.
GACGGAAGCGAACTGTTATTGCCGAAAAGCGAGCAAATACCACAGGATTATTTCAAGAAAGGTGAGCAAGCCCGTGCGGTGGTAAAAAAGGTGGAAATGAAGAATAATAGCCCTGTTATTATTCTTAGCCGTACGCACCCATCATTCCTGGCTAAATTATTGGAAATAGAAGTACCCGAAATATTTGATGGTTTGATTACCATTAAGAAAATAGTGCGTGAACCAGGCGAAAGAGCCAAAGTGGCTGTAGAAAGTTTTGATGACCGTATTGATCCCGTTGGTGCTTGCGTAGGGATGAAAGGTAGCCGTATCCATGGCATCGTTCGTGAACTGAAAAATGAGAACATTGACGTGATCAACTGGACAGCGAATATTAACCTGCTCGTTCAGCGTTCGCTTACGCCATCCAAGATCACCAGTATGGATATAGACCTGGAAAATAAACATGCCAACGTGTACCTGAAACCCGACCAGGTAAGCCTGGCCATCGGCAAAAGGGGCGTCAACATTAAACTGGCATGCGAGTTAACTGGCCTGGATATTGATGTGTTCCGTGATAATGAAGGTGAAGTAGACGAATTTGATATAGACCTGGATGAATTTACAGATGAGATCGAAGGCTGGATCATAGATGAGCTGAAGCGTATCGGTTGCGATACGGCCCGCAGCGTATTGGATCTTACTCCGGATGAATTGGAACGCCGTACCGATCTTGAAAAAGAAACGATCATAGAAATTCGCCGCGTATTGAAAGAAGAGTTTGAAAGGGAATAAGAGGCGATTTATGATTTTTGATGTATGATTTTGGATTTTAAAAAAGGTAAAAATGACTCAATGACTTATGACCATTGACCATTTAACGAATTACCTTAAATACCACACAAGAATAAAACACACCGCTTCACACCAATAATTGACTAAAAACAACGAATGTCAGAATTAAAATTACCGAGGTTACTAGCTGCTGCCAAAGAGTTTAATATAGGTCAGGATACCCTGATCGATTTTCTCGTAGGCAAAGGTTTTCCAAAAGACGATTTGGCCCCGATGTCTAAATTGACGGAGCCAATGTACAAATCCCTCCAGGAGGGATTTCAAAGTGATAAAGTAGCCAAGGCTAAAAGTGATGCCATTGATTTGCCCAAAAATGCATCTGGTGAGCCGAAGAAGAAAAGAGAAGATGAAGACCTGAGTTTCCACCATAAAGAAGAAAAGCGATTTTCTGATAATAAGCAAATCATCAGCGAGTTACCTGTCGAAGAAAAATTGATCAGGAAGCCGAAAGTGGATGAGCCGGTACCTGTACCCGAACAGGCGCCTAAAGAAGAGCCGAAGGTAGAAGCGCCGGTAGTAGCTGAAGTGCCTAAAGTAGAGCCGCCGGTTGTGGTTGAACAAAAAGAAACCATTGCTCCCGCCACTGTTTTGGTTGAAAAAGAATCTCAGCCCGAGATCGTAAAAATAGATGCGCCAGAAGTAGAAGGCCCGAAAATCATCGATAAGATAGATCTGAGTACAATCGATTCTTCTACCAGGCCTAAGAAGGGTGTAAAGAAGGGGGAACCTGCTGTTACACAAGATGTACAGCCTGCGATCGTAGAACAGAAAGCGCCAGTCACCATAGCCCCGGTTACTCCAAAACCTGTAGAAGAAAAGGTAGCTGCCGTTGCCCCGCCCATAATTGAACAACCCCAGGAAGTAAAGGATGAAATAGCCCCTTTGATCATTGAAAATATTAAGGCCGACAGGCTGGAAGGCCCTAAAATTTTAGGGAAGATAAACTTACCGGTAGACAGCGACACGCGTCCCAAGCAAACGCTCAGTGACAGGGAAAAACGTAAACGCAAACGTATACCTGTAGATAGAAAAGGAACACCGGTAGACAATAATGCGCCTCAAAACAGGGGCCCTCAACAAAGAACCGACGGCCCACGACCTCCTTATCAGGGTAACAACACTGGCGGGCCACGACCTCCTTACCAGGGCAATAACACTGGAGGACCGGGTGGCGCACGCCCGCCGTTTAACCGCGGTGGCAGTAGTACAGGTGGTGGCCAGCAAGGTGGACCTAACCGTCGTCCGGCAGATAGGGGACCGGTTAAAAGGGAAGACAAGGTTATTGACCAGAAACAAATCCAGGAAAAACTCCGCGAAACACAAGCCAAACTTGCAGGTGCAGGTGGCCGTGGCAAGAGCCTGAAAGCAAAATACCGTCGTGCCAAACGTGAAGAAGCAGCCGAATCGATGGGTGAAATGGGCGAAGACAATAAACTGCAGGTAACGGAATTTATCAGTTGCAGCGAATTGGCCAACCTGATGGATGTAAGCTTCGCCGAAGTAATCGGCAAGTGTATGAGCCTTGGTATCATGGTAAGTATCAACCAGCGTTTGGATGCTGAAGTAATAGAACTGGTGGCCAGCGAATTTGGCTACGATGTAGAATTTATAGGCGTGGAAGATGCTGACGATCTGGAAGATGATGATGACGTAGACGATCCGGAAGCCTTGGTTCCAAGAGCACCGATCGTAACCATCATGGGTCACGTGGATCATGGTAAAACTTCATTGCTCGATTATATCCGCAATGCCAATGTAGTGAGCGGTGAGGCCGGTGGTATCACGCAGCACATCGGTGCTTATGAAGTAGCAACTGCCAGTGGCAAAAAAGTAACGTTCCTTGATACACCGGGTCACGAAGCCTTTACGGCGATGAGGGCCCGTGGTGCCAAAGTAACTGATATTGCGGTGATAGTGGTAGCAGCAGATGATGCTGTGATGCCCCAGACCCGTGAGGCTATCAGCCATGCGCAGGCGGCGAATGTGCCGATGATCTTTGCGATCAATAAGATAGATAAAGACGGTGCCAACGCACAAAAAATATACGAGCAGCTTTCTGGTATGAACATTCTGGTAGAAGAATGGGGTGGTAAATTCCAGAGCCAGGAAATCAGTGCCAAGCAGGGCTTGAATATTGATAAACTCCTGGAAAAAATATTGCTGGAAGCAGAATTGCTGGAACTGAAAGCCAATCCTGAAAGAGAGGCCAACGGTACCATTATTGAAGCCACATTGGACAAAGGCCGTGGTTATGTAGCCACCGTGCTGGTTCAAAACGGAACATTGGAGCAAGGCGATATCGTAGTAAGCGGACAGTTCTTTGGCCGTGTAAAAGCGATGTTCAACGAACGCAATGTGAAGAAAGAAGACGCCGGACCATCTGCACCGGTATTGATCCTTGGTCTTAACGGCGCTCCGCAGGCTGGTGAAAAATTCAAGGTATATGCTGATGAAGGCGAAGCAAAAGAAAACGCCTACAAGCGCGGTCAGATACTTCGCGAACAGGGTATGCGTACCAAGAAACACATTACGCTGGATGAAATTGGCCGCCGCCTGGCATTGGGTAACTTTAAAGAACTTAATGTTATTATCAAAGGTGACGTGGATGGATCGGTTGAGGCATTGAGCGATAGTTTACAAAAACTGAGTACTGCTGAGATCGTGGTGAAAGTGATCCACAAAGGTGTGGGTGCGATTACCGAAACGGATATTACTTTGGCCAATGCATCTGATGCGATCGTGATCGGCTTTAACGTTCGTCCGAGTCTGCAGGCTGCAAGGTTGGCCGACCAGGAGAGCATTGAGGTGAAGATGTACTCGATCATCTACAATGCTATCGACGAGATTCGCAGTGCGATGGAAGGGATGTTGGAACCAAAAATCCAGGAGAAAGAAGTGGCCAACGTGGAAATACGCGAAGTGTACAAATTCGACAAAGCCACAGTGGCAGGTTGTTTTGTACTCGATGGCCGCCTGAAAAGGGATGCCAAGATCCGCCTGTTCCGCGATGGTATTTTGATCTATCCAAGAACAGAAGGTGGTTTCGCCGAACTGGGTAGCCTGAAACGTTATAAAGACGATGCGAAAGAAGTGGTAAGCAATATGGAGTGCGGATTGACCATTAAGAACTTCGCTGATATCCAGGTAAATGATACCATCGTATCGTTTGAAGAAGAAGAAGTGAAGCGGACTTTGTAAAAAGCGATCAAGCTTAATTATATGACCGGAAGTAAGGTGAGAGCCTGCTTCCGGTTTTTTTGTGGGACAAACACACGCGATCAGACAAGATCATCGTTATATGGATGCCTGTCTAATGGAAGGTGGGGTTCAAAAAGTAGGGTGTAATCTTACAACAGATGAGCCATAAATCCTGCGACACTAACTGTAGGCAGTAGAACGCAATATCTATATATGACTATGAAAAAGATTTTAGCGCTTCTATTTTGTTTCGTGTATGCAACCCTACACTCTCAATCCTCAATCGACTTGTCTTTTTTAGAGATAGGGGTGTTTGAGAATGACCCCCAAGTGAAAGCAAAACGGATCAAAAAGGTAACATTAATAAACAATGTTGATAACGAAAAAGCAACATCGTATTCAAATTGGTACAATATCAACGGTGAGTTAACTAAACGTGTGGAATATTTTTCCAAGGCAGATTCATTAGATACGAATATCCATCGGAGTGGAAGGGATACGTTTACCGTTATTCAAAAAATAAATCGGGCAAAAGTTTTTAGTAATAATTCAGGTTATTCATTTCTACAAGAGATGACTACAGCAGACAATTCATTACCTTTTGTTACAATAGAAAATTCTTACATCCGTGGTAAAGATTCAACATTTACTTCGATACTATACATTGACGGAGTGTTAAAGGACAGTTCACATGGTCTTAACTTGACCTTTGCACCTTTAGATGTATTTGATGTACCGGATAAATTTATTCTCCGTGGAGATAGCTCCTACAAGGAGGACACTTTAATTATTTCTGAAACCAGGACTGATTTAGGCTTCAAAAAAACAATAAGAAACAAGTATTACAATAAACTCAATAGCCTAATCAAAGCTACCGTGAAGAGTTATAATGACGACGATTCTTTAGTGCACAATGTCGTCATTCTTCGAAAATATGACTTTAAAAACCGCCTGATCCTTTATGAGGCAACTGCTGGCATCCCTTTGCATTACGAGGAAAGTACAGAGTTTAAGTATGATGACAAAACGGGAACGGTAATCGTAATAGAAAAGGATAGATATTTTGGTAGCGCTATTAATACAGACCTATACGACACCTTGGGTAGAAAATTAAAAGCTGAACAGAAGTTCCCCAGTCGCAACAAAAAATTAGACTGGAGGTATGAGTACAAAAATGGCCTTTTGACGAAGGTTAAAAGGCTAACAAATAATGTGTTAGTAGGTGTAGGTGAGTACTATTATATTTTGTATTAGTATTTATATGGAGGACCGGTAATATTACTTCCTGATCAGCGCCGCCGGGTTCCCCGCATAAATCCCCGGCTCTACAATATCCTTCGTAACCACAGCCCCCGCCCCGATCACCACATTATCGCAAATGGAAACAGGCAAAATCGTGGCATTACTGCCGATGGATACATGGTTGCCGATATGGGTGTATTCATAAAGATCGCGTTTGCCCCGTGCCGGCCCGCCGATGGAAAAGCGGTCATTGGTAAACATGACGCCGTGACCGATAAAACAATGATCGCCGATGGTTACCAGCTCGCAAATAAAACTATGGCTCTGTATCCGGCTGTGTTCGCCAATGGTCACATCCTTTTGTATTTCAGTAAAAGGACCGATGAAGGAGTGGCTGCCAATGGTACAGCCATAAAGATTACACGGCTCTACCAACGTAACGTCTTCGCCAAAAGTCACATCCTTTATCTGTGCGGTGTAAATGGTTGGGGTCATTGGTTCAGCTTTTTAGCCGATTGATAAATTTTATTGATGATCTCCACGGTTTTAAGCCCGTCAAACAGGTTGGTTACGATGGATGCGCCATTCTGGATAACATCGACAAGGTTTGCGTATACTTTATCGTGGTTACTCATGCTGCCGGTGTAGGTTCCGTAATCGTTGGCCACATTGCCTTTCGGGAGGTCTGTTATTGACGCCCCTTCCAGCGATTGGTATTCCAGTTCATTCAGGTATTGGCCGCCCACTTTTACCGTTCCCTTTTCTCCAAAAACAGTTACTGAACCCTCCATATTTTTTGCAAAGGCATTTACGGTATAATGAATAGTGCCCAGGACGCCGGTGTAAAATTGCAGGGCAACTACACCTGTATCTTCAAACTCAATAATGCCTTCATGGCCGGTATTGGCGGTAAGGGCATACACATTTTCCACATCGCCAATCAGCCAGTACATCAGATCTATAAAATGGCTGAACTGGGTAAACAGTGTACCGCCGTCCATGTCCTTCGTTCCCTTCCAGGTGTTTTTATAGTAGTCTGCATTCCGGTTCCAGAAACAATTTACCTGTACCGAATAAATTTTGCCCAGCCTGTTTTGATCGATCAGGTTTTTTAATGCCACAACAGGGGGATTGAACCGGTTTTGCTTGATGATAAATAAGCGGCGGTTATTTTGTTCTGCCGCCTGTATCATCAACCCACAGTCGGTTACGCTTAGCGCCATTGGCTTTTCGCAGAGTACATGCTTGCCGGCTTTTAATGAAGCGATGCTATGAACAGCGTGCAAACCGTTGGGTGTGCAAATGGAAATCACATCTATTTCCGCTCCACTTGCCAGCAGTTCTTCTATGCTGTAAAATGCCTTGCAATTGTATGTTTTTGCAAAAGCATCTGTCCTGCTTCTATCAGTATCACATACAGCTGATAAGGTTCCAAAGCGGCCAATGTTTTCCGCATGTCTTGCCCCGATGCGGCCACAACCCACCAATGCAAAATGTATCTTGTTATCCATGCCAGGCTTGGTTCAATTTTTTATTTACCAATAATAAAGAAAAAGGGAGGTTAGAAACAAGAAACTCCATTTTTTGAAAAAATGGAGTTTCTGCGGACTAATCAAATAATCAACCAGTCAACCAACCAACTACACCACTACACCCGCTAATTCCAGGCTCTTTTTCCGCAACTGGCGTAGTTCAATATTATCAATAAAGGGCTCGGCAGTAAGTATCAGTGATACCCCTTTTTGCTTCCACCATTCGCTTTCCTGCAGGTGCTTTACATGCAAAACACCCACCAGGTAGCCACCACTTTCGTTGCTATGCCATTCTTCTATCCACTCAAACTGCTGTTGTGGTATTGCCTGCAACTGCTCAAAGCTAACATACACTTTCAGGTAAAAATCCCAGGTAAGTTCGTTGGGAACATGGTAAAAAAGCTTTTTGTACTCATACTTGTATTCGTACCGCAGGGCGCTGATATCGCTGAGCACGGCAGATGCGGTAGGAAAACTGCCCGCCCCTTTTCCATAGAAAAACTGTTCGTCAGCAAAACCGCTTTTAATCACCACGCCGTTGTATTCGTTACGCACATTATACAGCGGGTTCTCTTTTCTTACAAATTGCGGCAATACAAAGCTGGCCACTTTACCATCGTTTGTTTTGCGTGCCTGGGCCACCAATCTTATCACAAGGCCTTTTTCAGCCCCCACTTTTGCATCATGACCATTGATATTTTGGATACCGGTAAAAAGCATTTTTGAAGGATGGCTTACAATGCCATAAGCATGGCTCAACAGTACTGTCAGTTTGTTTACCGCATCAATTCCCTCCACATCCAAAGCAGGATTGCTCTCCGCAAAACCAAGTTGCTGGGCTTCCAGTAATGCTTCTTTATAATCCAGCCCGTCCTCGAACATCTTGGTGAGGATATAATTGGTACTGCCATTTACCACGCCCTGGAAACCGGCCAGCAGGTCATTATCATAATATTCCTCAAGGTTACGGATAACCGGTATCGAGGCACAGGCTGAAGCCTCGTACAAAAATGAAACACCATGTTCCTGTTGCAAATGGATCAGCTCATCCAGGTGCTCGGCAATCATTTTTTTGCTGGCACTTACCGCCTGTTTTTTATTTTTTATCGCAGTTGTAACGATGCGGTAAGCTGCTTCGCTATCGTCTATCATTTCTACGATCACGTTTATTTCCGGGTCGTTCAGCAGTAAATCAGCATCATTGGTAAAAAGTTCCGCCGGTGCATTCCTCTTTTTATCGGGGTGTTTGATACATACTTTTTTAATGCTGGCATTCAGAGAAGTCGTTTTCGCTAACACTTTGTACAGCCCCTCGCCTACCACGCCAAAGCCAAAAAGACCCAGTACCAGTGGTTTTGTTTTGTTCGGTTGTTCGCTCATTAATTTGAATTTGGTTTTTAATATTGTCTTCTGTCTTGTTGAAAATTTGTCTGAACCTGAATTTGAGTGGATTGAGTGGATTAAAGGGAAATTCATCACAATCTTTCTATTCCACATTCTTTCTAATCCGTATAATCCACTCTAATCGGGCCTGCCCCGATTAATTTCGGGGTTCAGACACAAAAAAGCCCATCCGTAAGTCAGATGGGCTATATTATTTCAGGTTTCGATGAAAACCTATGGAAGAATAAATGCTTACTCTGACTTATCTCTCCCTACGTATCCACATAGGTAGGAGTTGGCACCTTCTCACAGTGGAGTACACTGCAAGGGTTGCCAAGGCTTCATCGGGCCATATCCCTCTGCCTTTCTTGATAAGTATTTAAAGAACTGGTGCAAATGTAAAAGCCCGACGCCGGGATTACCAAAATTATTTTTGGATCCGTACTTTGCGAGGGAAATGTGGGAAATGTGGAAATGTGGAAATGGTGGCAGCTTGATGTGCAAGGGAACACGTGAACTATTGAACTTGTGAACCAATTAACCAATCAACCAATCAACCAACATGCATATCGTAATAGCCCATGATGCAGTATTACCGGCCCTTAAATATGGGGGTACCGAAAGGGTGGTTTGGTGGCTGGCGAAAGCATTGACCGGAATGGGTCATAAAATTACGTTGATGGCAAAGCCCGGTACGGTATGCCCCTTTGCGGATGTAATTATCATGGGCGATGAACCGGAAAAACAAGTGCCCGGATCGGCCGACCTGGTCCATTTTTTTGGGGGTATCGACACCCGGAAATTGTCTAAGCCCTATATCTACACGATGGAAGGCAATGCTTACGATTTTAGTGAGATGGACCTGAACCGGGTATTTGTTTCCAAAGCCCATGCTGCGCTGTATGGCAGCGAGGTCTATGTGTACAATGGCCTGGATCCGGATGATTATGGAGATCCTGGTTTAAACAATCCGCGCAACCATTGCCATTTCCTGGGCATGGCTTCCTGGAAGGTGAAAAATTTACGGGGTGCTATTCGTACCGCACAAAAAGCGGGTGTGCCTTTACATGTAATGGGTGGCAACAGGGTTTCACTTAGTAAACCCATCCGCGTCACACTCGACGGTTCCATTAAGTTTAAAGGCATGATTGGTGGCGAACAAAAAAATGAAGTGATGCGGGGCAGTTGCGCTTTGTTGTTCCCCGTGTTGTGGAGTGAACCATTCGGTATTGCCATTACCGAGAGCCTGTATTTCGGCTGCCCGGTTTTGGGCACCCCTTACGGCTCGTTACCTGAATTGGTGAAGGAGGATGTCGGCTTTCTTTCCCATTCGGCCGACGAACTGGCCGATGTGCTTAAAGATATTAACCGCTTTAGCAGGCAACGATGCCACGAATACGTAATGGATATGCATACCCATATTCACATGGCCAATACCTATCTCAATTTATATGAAAGGGTAATGAATGGTGAAATGTTGCATAGCAAACCGCCGGGCTTTACAAAAGAGGCCGCAGCTGCAACATATCCTTTTGAGTATTAGAAGGGGGAGTGATAACTGTTATTGCGCCCGTATTTGGTTTTAGACGGCCGTTTTTCAAATTACTTTGAAGTTCCAATCAAAGAAAGCACTGGATCAATTTAATTATTGACCAATGGCAGTTCCGGTAAAATGAAGATGTGTATGTGATACTACAGTCACTTTCGGTTAGTTTTTACCTCTGCTACAAACTCCTTAGCTGGCTTAAATGCGGGGATATAATGCTCGGGGATAGCAACAGCAACGTTGCGTTTAATATTCCGTCCAATCTTAGCAGCCCTTTTTTTGCAAATAAAACTGCCAAAGCCACGGATATAAATATTTTCTCCCTTTGAAAGACTTTCCTTCACCTCCTTAAACATCGTTTCTAATGTTACCAACACATCTACTTTTGGAATACCCGTTTTTTCAGAAATTTGATTTATAAGATCAGATTTTCTCATAGTTGTATTTTGGGATTAAATGTTATTATTGACGGCCAAATTAGTTTAAGTAAGCCGGAATTGCAAGCGGCTGAATCTAATTTTCACCTTCGGATTACAAAAGGCGAATAGATCGGTTATACGGTAGCTACCTAAAGCTTGTTACTATCAATCGTTTATGCAGCAGGTTGGGAAAGTTACTTCGGGCACAAATACTTATAAAAAATCTAACAAAACACTTCACCAACAAACAAAAAATCATAAATAAACGACCCGATACCGGCTTTTTTCGAAAGCAGCTGATGCACTGGCATGCAACGGGTAACGATCGCCAGATGCCCTGGAAAGGAGAAAAAGACCCCTACAAAATATGGCTTAGCGAAATTATTTTGCAACAAACCAGGGTGGAGCAAGGATGGGCTTACTACGAAAAATTCATTACCCATTATCCAACAGTAAATCTGCTGGCCGAAGCTAAAGATGATGAGGTATTCAAACATTGGGAAGGGCTGGGTTACTACAGCCGCTGCAAAAATCTCCTGGCCACGGCAAGAATAATAGCAGGGCAATTCGATGGAAAATTCCCAAATCTTTACGAGGACATCCTCCAGTTGAAAGGAATTGGGCCATACACTGCCGCAGCCATTGCCTCCTTTGCCTTTAACTTACCCTACGCCGTAGTGGATGGTAATGTGTACCGCGTACTCGCAAGATTTTTTGGCATAACTGTGCCCTCAGACACCACCGAAGGGAAAAAAATATTTACCAGCCTGGCCGCCACTTGCATGGATAGCAAACAACCTGGCCAGTACAACCAGGCCATTATGGATTTTGGCGCCACCGTTTGTACCCCTGCAAATCCGGTTTGCCACAACTGCCCCCTAAAAAAGAAATGTGTCGCCTTCGAAAAAAACATCGTGGCTACACTACCCGTAAAAACAAAACAGCTTTTAAAGCGAAACCGGTGGTTCACTTATTTTATGATAGAGTGGGATGGTCAATTATTGGTCCGAAAAAGAACCGATAAGGATATTTGGCAGAGCCTGCATGACTTTTTTTTGGATGAATCTTCAGGGGAAGACGCCTGGGATCATAAGAAGGTGAAGCAATTCCTTAAAACACAATTGGGTTTTAACACCAATGTTTTGGGGGTGTCGGAAGTCTTTGTCCAAAAACTGACACATCAAACCATTTATGCCCGGTTCATCCAGGTAAAAGCCATGGTTGCTTTTACGCCCGCTGATGGCTATTTTTTTCATCCCGGGAAAAAATTAAATGATTTGGCTTTTCCGAAAACCATTACCCAATTCCTTCACCAGGCATCGGTGCAGCAAACCATTTTTTAAGCGCCCGAAAATGGTAACAGCTCTTTTCTCAAAATAATTGGGAATCGTAGCTAGCTGTGTTAAATTACATAACGAATACCGGTTCTAACGATTCGCCGGATAATGTGTTTGTAACCCATTACCTGTAAAATGCCAGCTATGAATGAAATAATTAATTGCGCCGCATACCAGGATGGCCGCAGGGTAGGTAATGTGGACCTTCACCATATAGATGAAACCCTTGCTACCCCGGGCCAGTTTGTATGGGTGGGCCTGCATGAGCCCACAGAACAGACCCTGGAACTACTACAGACAAAATTTGGCCTGCACGACCTGGCAATTGAAGATGCCCATATGGCGCACCAGCGACCTAAAATAGAAAAATACGACGGCACTTTGTTTGTAGTGTTGCGCACAGCCCAAATAAACAAAACCAACCAAAAGATAGAATTCGGTGAAACGCATTTTTTTGTGGGTAGCCAATTCCTGGTCACTGTCCGTCATGGTTCCACAATATCCTATGCCGATGTGCGCAGCCGTTGCGAAAGCATGCCCCAGCAGCTCAGTAAGGGGCAGGGCTTTGCCTTGTATGCAGTGATGGATTCCATTGTAGATCAGTATTTCCCGGTGGTGGAGGCACTGGAAGAAGGTCTGCTTGCCATAGAAGAAAAGATCTTTAACGACAAGCCCACCCGCCAAACCACGGAAGATATCTACAACCTAAAACGCCAGTTGCTCGAAGTAAAACGTGCAGTATCGCCACTTATAGACATCTGTAACCGGCTTGCACGTTTTGATATCAGGCTGATCTCCGAAGAAACCCAAACTTATTTCCGCGACATTTACGATCATTCTTTGCGGATCAACGAAATGGTGGACCATGCCCACGAATTGCTTAACACTGCCATGGAAGCCAATTTTTCTTTACTCTCTATTTCGCAAAGCGAGGTAAACAAAAAGTTTGCAGGTTGGGCCGCCATCATAGCGGTACCCACCATGGTAGCTGGTTTTTACGGCATGAATTTTAAGTTTATGCCGGAGTTGCAATGGCAATATGGCTACCCTACCGTTGTCATGTGTACCATAGCTTTATGCTTTATTATCTACTCACTTTTTCGCAGGTCTGGCTGGTTGTAGCAAGAACAATTGCCCTGTTGCATCCAAACGGACGGCACGGGATGATCGTTGTTGTTCATTGTTCTAACTTTGGACGCAATGCACCGGATTGCCGGCCGATGCCCATTGCTCACACTAAAGCTCCTCTTGCCTGAACGACAGATTCCGGCTTTTAACACGTTTCCAACAATACCTGACCCGGAAACCAGCTGTTCTATCCTCACACCATTCATTAAAATATTTCAAACCAAACTTTCATTTACGTGAGATTTGTCTAAACTAATTGAACGTACGTTGAAAAAATGAAAGGTAATTGGCGATTGTGTTATATCTTGTCAGCCACGATTGTCTTGCCTTCAACTAAAACCAATTTGTTGTTTGATGAAAAGAAATGAACAAATAAGTGAAGGCCTTTACCGCCCGGAGTATGAGCATGATGCCTGTGGCATTGGTTTTGTGGCCAATATTAAGGGTCATAAAAGCCATCAGCATATTGGCGATGCCCTTACTATTTTAGAAAACATGGAGCACCGCGGTGCCTGTGGTTGTGAAAACAATACAGGCGACGGGGCAGGTATTATGCTGCAACTGCCGCATGAATTCTTCTTTGACGAAGCTATTCAATTGGGTATTCATTTACCAGCCGTTGGTAGATACGGGGTCGGTATGGTGTTCTTCCCAAAAGAAGTGCAACAGAGAGAAGAGTGCCGCGAAATCTTTAACCGCGCCGCAAAAAAATTAAAATTAAATGTACTGGCCTATCGCAAAGTACCGGTAGACCCTACCGATATTGGCGTTACGGCTTTAAGTGTGGAGCCAGAAATAGAGCAGGTAATAATTGGTTGTCCCGATCATATTAATAACCAGGACGAATTTGAACGGAAACTGTTTGTACTCCGCAACTATGCCACCCATACCATCAATAGTACGGTAAAGAAAGATGCTATTGGCTTTTACCTGGCCTCACTATCTTCCAAAACGATCATTTACAAAGGCCAGCTTACCAGTACCCAGGTTCGCCGCTATTTCCCCGATCTGAGCGACGAAAGAATGGTGTCTGCCTTTGGCCTGGTGCATAGCCGTTTTGCGACCAATACCTTCCCCAGCTGGAAATTGGCGCAACCCTTCCGGTATATCGCCCATAACGGTGAGATCAATACGTTGCAGGGCAATCTCAACTGGCTCAAAGCCTGCGAAAGCGGCTTTACGTCACCATGGTTCAGTAAAGAAGATATGGACATGTTGCTGCCGATCATATTCCCATCGCAGTCTGATAGTGCCTGCCTGGACAATATGATCGAGCTGCTGACGATGACCGGCCGCAGCCTTCCGCATGTGATGATGATGCTGATACCCGAAGCATGGGATGGCGATAAGGATATGGACCCCATCAAAAAAGCATTTTACGAATACCATGCTTCCATAATGGAGCCCTGGGATGGCCCGGCTTCTATTTCTTTCACAGATGGCAAAATGATCGGTGCCACGCTCGACAGGAATGGCCTTCGTCCATCGAGGTACGTGGTTACAAAAGACGACCGCGTAATTATGGCATCGGAAGCCGGTGTTTTACCCATTGCACAGGATAATGTGATCAAGAAAGGCCGCCTGCACCCGGGTAAAATGTTTGTGGTGGATATGGAGAAAGGCTGCATCATCAGCGATGACGACCTGAAACATACCATTTGCACGCAAAAACCCTATGCCGATTATCTTAACCAAAATAAAATAAGGCTGGAAGAACTCGAAGAACCCCGTGTTTCTTTTACCCATCTCAGCGACGAATCCGTATTCAAATACCAACAGGCATTTGGCTACAGTACCGAGGATATCGAAACCATTATCAAACCCATGGCTTTGGATGGAAAAGAGCCCATTGGCTCCATGGGTACCGATGTTCCCCTGGCCATCCTGAGCGATCAGCCACAACATTTAAGCAGCTATTTCAAACAACTATTTGCGCAGGTTACCAATCCACCTATCGACCCGATTCGTGAAAGACTGGTGATGAGCCTGGCCACATTTGTGGGAAACAATGGCAACCTCCTGGATGAAGATCCGATGCATTGCCATACCGTAGCCTTAAAGCATCCTATCTTAACAAGCAAGGAACTGGAGAAACTACGCAGTATAGACACCGGCATTTTCCAGGCCAAAACCCTGCAGACCTATTTCCGTGCCGATGGAAAACCCGGCTCCATGGAAAGAGGCATCGACCGCTTATGCCGTTATGCGGTAGACGCTGTGGATGACGGTTTTGAAGTGATCATTCTTACCGACCGTGCTATAGACAGTGAGCATGCTGCTATCCCTTCGTTGCTGGCGGTGGCTGCAGTGCATCATCATTTAATAAGAAAAGGATTGCGCGGCAGCGTGGGTATCGTAGTAGAGGCCGGCGATGTTTGGGAAGTGCATCATTTTGCCTGCCTGATCGGTTTTGGTGCCACTGCCATTAACCCATACCTGGCCCTGGCGACCATTCGAAACCTGAAATCCTCGGGTAAATTAGATACGACCTTAAGCTGGGAAGAATTACGCTACAATTATATCAAAGCCATCAACGATGGCCTGTTGAAAGTGTTCTCAAAAATGGGCATTTCAACATTGCAATCGTACCAGGGTGCTCAAATATTTGAGATACTCGGTATCGACCGTTCTGTTGTGGATCGTTATTTCACGGGCGCCTATTCACGGATCGAAGGAATGGGCCTGGATGAACTCGCCAGGGAGGCATTGAGCAAACACCATCTTGGTTTTTCACAGAAAGAAATTCCGGTGAAGCTGTTGCGTACCGGCGGTCTTTACCAGTGGAAACGTAAAGGAGAGTTCCATCTTTTCAACCCTACTACGATTCACCTGCTGCAGTATAGCACCCGCATGGGTGACTATGCCACATTTAAAAAATATTCCAAAGCGGTAAACGATCAGAGCGAAAAAGCCTGTACACTCCGGAGCCTGTTCACCTTCAATCCCAATCGTCCATCCATTTCTATCGATGAAGTGGAACCGGCAGAAAATATTTACAAACGTTTTGCCAGCGGCGCTATGAGCTTTGGCTCCATCAGCCACGAAGCACACAGCACTTTGGCTATCGCCATGAACCGCCTCGGCGGCAAAAGCAATACCGGCGAAGGTGGTGAAGACGAAATTCGTTTTGAACCATTGGCTAATGGCGACAGTATGCGGAGTGCCATCAAGCAGGTGGCGTCGGCCAGGTTTGGTGTTACCGCTTACTATCTTACCAATGCCGACGAGCTACAAATTAAAATGGCACAGGGTGCCAAGCCAGGCGAAGGCGGTCAATTACCGGGTCATAAAGTGGACGATTGGATTGGTAAAGTACGTCACTCCACGCCAGGCGTAGGATTGATATCGCCGCCACCACACCACGATATTTATTCTATTGAGGATCTGGCCCAGTTGATATTCGATCTAAAAAATTCCAACCGGGCTGCAAGGATCAATGTAAAACTGGTGAGCAAGGCGGGAGTGGGTACCATTGCTGCCGGCGTTACCAAGGCCAAGGCCGATGTCGTGTTGATCTCGGGCCACGATGGTGGTACCGGTGCATCACCGATCAGTTCTATTAAACATGCCGGTTTGCCATGGGAACTTGGTTTGGCCGAAACCCATCAAACACTTGTAAAAAATAAACTCCGCAGCCGTGTGGTAGTACAAACCGACGGTCAGTTAAAAACAGGAAGGGATATTGCCATTGCTACATTATTAGGTGCCGAAGAGTGGGGCGTAGCAACTGCTGCACTGGTAACCGAAGGCTGTATCATGATGCGTAAATGCCACCTGAATACCTGCCCTGTGGGTGTGGCTACACAAGATCCGGAATTGCGTAAACGCTTTACGGGTAATGCCGACCACGTGGTAAACCTGTTTAAATACCTCACCCAGGAACTCAGGGAAATAATGGCTGAATTGGGTTTCCGCACCATTTTGGAAATGGTGGGCCAGGTAGATTGCCTTGTAAAAAGAGAAAATGTAGATCATTGGAAATACTCCAGGCTCGATCTGTCTTCCATTTTACACAAGCAAACAGAGGGTGCAGAAGCCGGCTTGTATAATACTGAAGAGCAGGACCACATGATGCAGGATATCCTCGATTGGAAAATACTGGAAGCTGCAAAACCTGCGTTGGAAAACCAGGAGAAAGTGGTGGCTGAATTTAAGATCATCAACACTGACAGGGCAACCGGCACCGTGCTAAGCAACGAGATCACCAAGAAATACAAGCAGTATGGGTTGCCTGAAAACACGATCCATTTAAAATTCAGGGGTGCTGCCGGGCAAAGCTTTGGCGCCTTTAATACCTGCGGTGTAACACTGGAACTGGAAGGCGAGGCCAACGATTATTTTGGCAAAGGACTTAGCGGTGCCAATATGGTTTTATATCCTGATCGTACCGCCACTTTTATTCCTGAAGAAAATATTATTGTAGGAAACGTAGCCTTGTACGGCGCCACATCGGGTAAAGTTTTTATACGGGGCAAGGCTGGCGAACGCTTTGCAGTACGCAACAGCGGTGCCACAGCAGTAGTGGAAGGTACAGGCGACCATGGCTGCGAATACATGACTGGCGGAACGGTAGTGATACTGGGTAGTACCGGCCGGAATTTTGCAGCAGGTATGAGTGGCGGCATCGCCTATGTGTACGATGTAAAGGAAACATTTGCCAACCATTGCAATATGGAGATGATAGACCTGGATCCGCTGGACGAGGCCGATAAAAATATCCTGAAAGACTTGCTGGAAGAGCATGTAAGCAGCACCAGCAGTAAAGTAGCATCATTTATTCTGCAGGACCTGGATAACCAGTTACGTAATTTTGTAAAAGTTTTTCCGAAAGATTATAAGAAGGTTTTGTTGAGTAAGAAGGTCGCCAAAATGGTATAGGCTGTCTCTTAAAATATGTATATCGAAAGGCAATCATTACGGTGGTTGCCTTTGTTTTTTGGTGGCCATGGTCTGTCATTGGGGCTACCCGGACCGGAATACGGACCCTGCCACCATTTTAATAGAGCCGGCAATTCATTTATTGCTCGCTGAATCTGTTCATTTGTATCACTTTCAGCAGCTAATAAAAAAGTATGGGCCGTTAAATTGTACTATTTTAGACAGGCACCAATCTATTTATCCCTCGCTGAATCTCTCCATTTTTATAACTTTCAGCGGCCAATATAAAAATATTACCCGCTGAATCTTAATATTTTTACTACTTTCAGCGGACAATAATTTAACTTTTATGATTGGCAGGGAGTTTGAGATCAGTATCATGAACAAGCTTCTGGATAGCGACAAGGCAGAACTGCTGGCTATTTTGGGCCGGCGGCGTGTGGGTAAAACATACCTTATCAGGCAGGTGTACGCCAGGAACATCGTGTTCGACTTTACCGGTACACAGTTCGCTGAAAAAGAAAACCAGTTGGTAAAATTTGCCACCAAATTAAGCGAATACAGTAAAGCCTCTGTTACTGCCAAAACACCGGCCAACTGGGCCGAAGCATTTACAGAGCTTAAAAAATACCTGCTTCGTTTACCAAAAACCAGGACCAATAAAGTAATATTTTTTGATGAACTGCCATGGATAGCAGCACACAGATCCGGGTTTTTACAGGAGTTTAGTTATTGGTGGAACGATTGGGCCAGTACCCAAAAGCTGGTGGTGGTCATATGCGGTTCTGCTGCTTCGTGGATGATACAAAAAGTGATCAACAATAAAGGTGGTCTGCACAACAGGGTTACCAAACGCCTCCATCTGCAACCTTTTACGTTGTACGAAACAAAAGAATACCTGATCAGCAAAAAAATAAACCTGCAACACTATGAACTGATACAGATTTATATGGCAATGGGTGGTGTGCCACATTATTTAAACGAAATTGTGCCCGGTGAATCGGCTATCCAAACCATCAACAGGCTGTGTCTTAATAAAAGTGGCAGCCTTCGGCAGGAGTTCGGCAACCTGTATGCAGCCTTGTTTGATCACCCGGAAAACCATGTAGCTGTTATAAAAGCATTAAGCCAAAAACACAGTGGCATGACGAGGCAGGAAATTATAGCAGCCACAAAGTTTACCGACGGCGGTGGCCTCACCAAAGTGCTGGACGAATTGGAAACTTCGAACTTCATCATGCAAATGCTGCCATTTGGCAAAATAAAAAAAGATACTGTGTACCGTATGGCAGACGAATACAGCCTGTTCTACCTGAAATTTATTGATGGACAAAGGGCAGGAACCAACACATCAGTATTTACAAACATAGCCGATGAGAAATACAAAATATGGCGGGGTTATGCATTTGAAAACATTTGCATCAAACATGCAGAGGCCATTAAACAGGCGCTAGGCATATCGGGTATCAATACCTTCCTAAACAGTTTTGCCCAAAAGCCCGATAAAAGCAACAACGGTCTGCAAATAGATTTGCTGATAGACCGGGCTGATAATACCATCAATATTTGTGAAATAAAATTTTACAACGACACCATCGAACCCGATGCGAAAATGGCAGACGATCTAAGAAAACGGCGGGAACTATTTCGCCGGCTTACAGGCACAAGAAAGCAGTTATTCAATACTATTATTTCAACTTACGGGGTGGTAAAAAACGGGCATGCCTTATCGCAGATAGACCATTCTATAACCATGGATGCCTTATTTACCTTACAACGTTTTATTGTGTAAATTGTAAATAATTGGGGTATCAAAATCCAGGTAAAGAAAGTGGATCCGTTACTTCCAGTTAGTCCGTGGCTTCTTAACAAGGGTTACCGAAAAAATAAGATAATAGAAAAATTGCCATATATCCAGCAACCAGAATACCGGGAACAGATCTGATTCATTCAGCTTCCGCATCGTTTTATAGCTCACAATGGCCTGCATAATAAACCTCAACCCAAATACAGACAATGCCAGCCACCAATTAAAAAAAATAATACTGGCTGCCAGCAATGGGTAAAACAGAAAATGACTGAACGCATATAATCCCAGGAAAAACTGGTGCTTGCTTTTATAAAACCTCGAGGTACTATAATGCCGGCTTTTCTGCCGCCACCAGGCACTAAAATCTTTTGGCGCATCGCTAAGGGTAAAGGCATCCTGGTCCAGGACGATGCTGGTGTTTGCAGCAGTAGCCACTTTATTAATGAACAGGTCATCGTCGCCGCCGGGCACATGGTTCATGCTGCTGAACCCTTTATGGGTGAAGAAAAGATCTTTTTTATAACTCAGGTTACGACCTACTCCCATGTAAGGCATACCGGCCAATGCGTAGCTAAAATATTGCTGTGCCGCATGAAAGGTTTCAAAACGCACCAGCTTATTGAGCAGTCCCGGCTTTTTATGAAAAGCGCCATAGCCCAACACCACTTCTTTTCCGTCACTATAGCCATCCTGCATTTTCGTGATCCATTGATTGCTGGCTGGAGTACAGTCGGCATCGGTAAGCAGTAATACACCATATTTCGCCGTTTTAATACCGACACTTAATGGAAATTTTTTGCCAGGAATATGCAGGGCTTCCTGCGTTAGCGTGATGGCCTTAAGCTGGCGAAAGGTTTTCTCCATCTCTTCCAGGAAATACTTGGTATCGTCGTGGCTGTTATCGTTTACCACGATCACTTCGTGGGTATAAGGATAATCCTGCAGCAACACATCGGGCAGGTTTTGCTCCAGGTTATTGGCTTCATCCCGGGCACAAACCACCACCGAAACCGGGTGGGTAATAGATTGCGTCTTGGTTTTCTGTTTGTAAAAAGCCAGCCGGAGAAAGAAATACAGGTAGTAAAATAATTGCACCGCCGTAACAGTACAAAAAACAATAAAAATAAACAGGGGCCAAAGTGTGAGTAGATTTTTCCAGTCCATAGCCGCAAAAATAAGGGTTGGCAAAGGCATAAGTAAACCGGTACTGCAAAAGTGGATAAGTAGGATTTTTTTCCCCCTTATAAAGTCGGGCCTACAAATTCCGGGCTGAGAGCATCGGAACCGAAACGCCATCTGAACTGCCCTTCGACCGCATACACCTGCAACAAATAAGCCCCCGTGCCGGCTTCCGGTAACATGAATAAAAATTACTTTTTGAGAGAATTGCGCATTTCTCGCACACCACTACGAAACCAGTTTTTCTACGCTGCCCGAAAAACGTTCGTCACGCAAAACAAATCTTCGCCGCCAAAACCTAACTTTAGCACAAACTACTGTACTATGGAAAAGCTCCAACGCCGCGAATGGCTTAAGCAAGGTTCTTTATTATTGGCTGGCTTCAGCCTCGCCGGCAATGTAATGGGCCGCGGCCGGAATGGTTTTGAATTTGATGAGGAAAAAACAGCCAGGGACTTTATCAAGCTGAGTTCCAACGAAAACCCTTACGGCCCTTCACCACTGGCACGGCAGGCGATGGCCGAAGCTGTTGTTAGCAGTAACCGTTACCCCTGGCAGGTAACAGATCTGTTGCGTAAAAAAATCGGTAACCTTTTTGGCCTCGATGAAAACCATGTTTTGATGGGTGCCGGTTCGTCTGAAATCTTAGGTACCGTAGCGGCTTTTGCAGGGCGTAATGGTACTAAAGGCAATGCCATAAGCCCCCACCCCACTTTCAGGCTTTGGTGGCAGGCTGCAGAAAGCTTTGGTCTTTCCATAAAAAAAGTGCCACTGACAGACGATAAAAAAGTGAATACCCAAACCCTGCTGGCGGCCATGGATGAGAACACCCGGTTATTTTATATCTGTAACCCCAACAACCCTACAGGCACCATCATACCGGACGAAGAACTGAGACGCTGTATAGAAATTGCCTCTCAAAAAACCATGGTGCTGCTGGACGAGGCTTACACCGAATACAGCGATGAACCCAGCATGGCCAAGATGGTAGCTTCCAATAAAAACCTGGTGGTGGCGAAAACATTTTCTAAAATTCATGGCATGGCAGGTGCCCGTGCGGGGTATGCATTGGCACATCCCGATACGATCAAACAACTTGCCGGTTTTCAGCCATGGGCCAATGCGGGTGTGAGTGCCGTATCGCTGGCAGGTGCATTGGCTTCGCTGGATGACAAAGCCTTTATACAACAATGCCGTACCAAAAATGATGCAGCCAGGAGCCATACCATCGCCAACCTGGAAGCGATGAGAATACCGGTGATCCCATCACATACCAATTTTATCTACTACCAGGTGGCCGCCTTCAAAGGCGATTTCCCGAAGGCTATCAATGATGCAACGATGAGCGCCGTTCGTGTATTTGAAGATGAGGGAAAATGGTACCGCACGAGTATCGGAACTATGGAGGAGATGAAGGTGTTCCTCGAAAAAGTAAAAACAACGATCAGTGCCCGGTAATTTTGGTTGGGTGACCTTTGGCATTTTTTTGAATAGATGTTCAATACAAACACTTCAACTTTACTAAAACTTCCATGTATGAAAAGAACCATTTTTTTCAGGATTACAATGGGGCTTGTGGTAGCAGCAACCATTGGGTGTGGCGGTAGTGATACCGATAAAAAAGCCGGGGATACCCTCACCCCTCCTATTGTGGACACGGCGCTTAACAGGGCAGACTCTGCAACATCTGACACGGCAGTACCATTTCCCGAGGCCCTTATAAAGCCACCCAAACCAGGGGAAGAAAAACAAAAATGAGTACGAATAGCTGCCATTAATGGATAGAGAACCGGTGCGATATGCTCAAAAACATGAGATTTCTCTTTTGAGAGGGTAGGATTGAATTTGCTCCAAACTATTTGATTTCAAAAAACAAATGTGCATCTTTACGAAAACCCAAAAATCATGAACAACAAAACCCTGCTCAAAACACTGAGCGTAGTAATGATTGCCCTTGCTTTTAGCTGCGGCAGCTCCGAAACGGAGACCACCACGACAACAGGATCTGATACGCTGAGGTCTGCTCCGGTACTTGATACTTTAAAAGTGAAGGATACAACTGGAGAGAAAAAAGATTCCGGAACACGTGATAGAGACCCCGGAGCAATAAAGGTTCCACCGCCAGAAAATAATTAGAGCTAGAGAGGTTTTGCCTTTTGCTTTACACCTATTTTAGGTGCATTAGTCAGAGTTTCCTTCTTTTAATAACCCGTTATTAGGATCATACAAAATGCTACACTTCATTAGTTGAATGCTGTGTAGCATTTTTATGTGAAGTCAATTTTGATATAAGCCAATGTTCTATTCTATGATGCGTTGGAATGATAAAGGCAGCAATAGATACGAAGATCAATAACTCAATGATGACTATATGGTTGCTTAACTCGACTACGTAGGGGTGCAATATCAATGTAATACATTCGAACAACATCAGTAATGATACAATACCACAGAATTTAATAACCTGTGGCTTAATTTTTCGCCTGCTTAAAAAAATGGAGAACAAAAACAAAGAAGGGATCAGCATACCCACGCCCAATAATTGAAGTGTCTTGTTCCTTTCTTCCTTTTCCTTCAGAAGTGCTTCCATCTTTTCGTGCTGCCGAAGCTCTTCTTCGATGGTGATGTTTAATGACTCCTTTATCCGTTGATTACTATTAATTGTGTCTTTAATTGAAACCATTAGTTCCTGGTATCTGAACGCACTATCATACATCTTAACGTTTTTAAAATAGGTCGTCAAAAAACTATAAGTCTCCAATTTCCGGCTTTCAAAATCATATTTTTCCGCAATCGCCATTACGCTGTTAGCATATTCAACGGCCCGTGGGTAATCATTGGTTTTTTCAAAAAGCCTCGCCATTCCAAGGCGGCTTTCGCAAACAATGTCCATATCGCCTGCCCGTTCACTGTACTGCAGGGCCTCTTCATAATTCTTAAAAGCAGAAGGTATATTTTCCTGCTTACTGTAAATATGACCAAGATTATTTAGCCATAAACCTGTAAAACGATCATCGCCTTTCTTCTTGGAAAGTTCATATGCCCGCATGGTGAAATACAAGGCTGAGTCTAATTTATTCAACTTGTAAAAAGAATCTCCAAAGTTGCCAAGACTCGCATCTTTCAAGTCCGTCAGCTTCTCCTTTTCAATAATGGAATCTGCGATTTTGAAGTAATACAGAGCCTTATCATATTCGTTTTCTTTCTGCAGGATGTATGCAATGTTATTATTTGCTGTTGCAATATTCCTTGGGATTTCCATTTTCTCCGCCAGTTTTAGTGATTCTACGTAATATTCCAGTGCCTTTGGATAATTACTAATTAATCCAAACAAAAATGCCATATGACTTAAGGCGTAATATTCAAACTTATACTCACTGATTTCTTCTGAGAGTTTCCTGGATACCTGTAAGGACATTTGCAAAAAAAGTATAGCAGAATCAGGTTTGTAGTTCTCATAGGCAATGCTAAGTTTGTTCAATGCCCTTATTCTGGTGCTATCATCCTTGGCAATGTTTACAAGTTTACTCAGACTGTCCACTTGTTTATTCTGGGCACTACAAATAGTCGTTATCAAAAAAAATAAAAGGGTTATCAGGGTTTTCACTTCGTAAATTTCATGGTTTTGGGCAATAAATTTTATTGCACTCCGAATTCAACGTCCGTTATGGGTCCATCCCATTTCGCATACAAAATATCCCAACTTTTATTAAGCAGCACCAGTTTCTCTGCAATCAGTCTAAAAAAAATAGGAGTTTCCTTTTCCAGCTATCTAAGTTTTATTATTTTAACCTACCCAAAAACCTGGTCTCCATGAGATTATTTATCAGTCTCTTCATTTTTTTACTTGGCAGCCACCTGGCCAATGGCCAGGAATTAGCAAGGATACAATACGAAGACGACGACGGAATAAAGTACGACGGCCTCCTGGTAAATTACGCCCCCGACGATGTGCATATCCGTTTGGCCTTTGAAAAAGACGGTAAGGAATATGTAGTGCACCTGGAATATGAAATACTACCTGCCCGCATTTCTTCTAAAAGCGGTGAAGAATATATCCTCATGCGCCAGGACCCGTCCTGGAACATCAAAGACGGATTCACCGATGCTAATAACTTTGTTTCGGACGATATTCTTGAAGATTTTGTACCACACTCCTTTATTTGGTACCCCGATTCCAAAATAAACCCTGGGGATGAACGACCCTTTTTTTTCGAAGGCAGCGCCCGTTATGCTGATAAAAAAATGGTAGATTCCTATGAAATTATCAACCCGGAGGACGTGACAAAAGATTTTCTCCTGAAGTTTTTTAAGGACAACGATAAAGAATATTTAGAACTGGAGGAAATGTGCAGGGTAGATGAAAGTGATCACAGGGCGCTACCCCCATTAAAAATAAAGCCTACCATGCATTTTATGATGGTGGTAAACAGTGGCGATGAAAAAATAGGCGTTTCCTGCAGCAAAGACCAGGAGAAATTAGATAAAGAGTTTAGTGCCATCGCCCGGACCCTGGGCATACCTTACAAACCCTACTTAATTTATTGTGCCAACGATTTAACCAAAATAAAACTGCAGTCCGAGCTCAATAAGCTTAACCCTACTCCCAACGACATTGTGATCTTTTCCTACAGTGGTCATGGCAGTCGCTGGTCCGATCAAAAAGATCAGTACCCATTTATGAATCTTTGGGTAACGCCCCCATTTAACAATGAACCGCAGGACCAGGCCGAACTGCTGGAGGTAAAAAAGCAGGTAAATCAAAACTCATTAGGTCTTAGCGAAGTATACCAGCAGATCACAAAAAAGAACGCCAGGCTGAATATTATCCTGGGCGACTTGTGCAATACCAGCATCGGGGTGCCAAGGCCCGTGAACACTGAATCCTATTTAACCTTTGGTCACAGAGACGCCACAGGCTTTTTGATAAGGGATACTGTAAAATTGCGGAAGCTTTTTATCAATGCGAAAGGCAACCTGCTTTCTACTGCTGCCAAACCCGACCAGGCAGCTTCGGGTAACAGCACATCGGGCGGGTATTATACTACCGGCTTTATAGATGCATTAAGAGAGGCTGCCAGTTTCCGGAATAATTCACCCACCTGGGAAAGCATCATTAACAAAACCATTAATAATGCATTGGCCTATCGCAAACGGGCAGAGCCCAATGAAGTCCAAAATGGCATCAGGTATAATAAGATCATTGAGTAAGGAAAGGACTAACATCATGGAATCATTATTCAGCTGATCCAAATGATGATTCGATGATAGGATTTTACCGGTAAATCCTCAGGCGAAGCTTAACTTGTGGTGAACCTTCGCAAATTACAGGGGCTTAGCCTTGCCTTTCCAGCACTGGTTTTCAATTAAAGATTTTACCATGCGGTTATTTATTTTTCCCGTTCTCTTACTTATTTGTTCCCTGGCGGCAAAAGGCCAGGATTTATATAATGTAAAGTTTACCGGTAGCGATGGCATTAAATACGATTGCCTTTTTATAGATGAGAATGCACAGCTCTCTGTGTTCATCCGGTTCAATACGAGTGGTAAGCAGTA
Organism: Bacteroidota bacterium; assembly: GCA_040386335.1. GTDB lineage: Bacteria > Bacteroidota > Bacteroidia > Chitinophagales > Chitinophagaceae > JAZKFT01. Next base: position 68,633 of record JAZKFT010000001.1, on the reverse strand, counting down.
CCTCGTAGAAATAAAATACCGGACCACGCCCATTGCAACAACGCAGGGCAATAAAAAGTTTCTACACTTTAAAGCGGCGTCTATGTATGGATCCAGTATCAGCTTTCTTTCTGAAGAATCGATGCCCGGGTTTATTGCGCCCTGTTTTATATGGTACCCCGACAAAGGGAAAATGGGCACTTTAAACCCATTGTACACCACTACTGATTATATCAATTTTAGCAAACAAAAAAAGGTGGAACTGTGCGAACAGATCAGCATGCTGGATGTAACCAAAGACCGGCTAAAACCTTATTTTCCTGAAGGAAGCTACACGCACGAGGAGCTTAAAACGATGGCCGCAGCCAGTCTGAAAGCAGCGAACGAACTCCCGCCTTTAAAAAAATACCCACCCTTCATTTTATTATGGTAGCCAATACAGGCGACAAAAAAATAGGCCCGTCCTGTGCGAAAGATGAGGAGAATCTGCAAAAAGAATTAACCGCCGTTGCTGGTTCTGTGGGCATTACTTACAAACCATATATTCTCAATGCTGCCAGTGAAAAGGACTTTAATAAAACCAAACTGATGGCCATGTTGAACGCGGTAAAAACGGAGCCTGATGACATTATCCTGTTTTCTTACAGCGGTCATGGAGCCCGGTGGGACAATCAAAAAGACGATTACCCATTTATGGAATTATGGGTTACTACGCCATTTAACCCGGAGCCGAAAAACAATACAGAATACGAAATGATCAAGCGTATTGTGAAGGAAAACTCAGTAAGTCTTAGCGAAGTGTATGAACTGCTCAATAAAAAAGGGGCCCGCCTGAATATTGTGTTGGGCGACATGTGCAATACCGATGTAGGGGCTCCCAGGCCAGTAAGCCTTGAAAATATTTTAAGCTTTGGAGATGCTCTCAGGAGTGGTACCGAGATCATACGGAGAGACCCTGTAAAGCTCCGCAAGCTGTTTATTGAAGCATCAGGCAACCTTATATCAAATGCCTCCAAACCAAAGGAAAAGGCCTCGGGTAATAATACCGCAGGAGGCTACTACACCGCCAGTTTTGTAGAAGCATTGAGACAGGCCGGATCATATAACCAGCCTTCGGCTTCGTGGGAAAAAATTATTGCGCAAACTATTGACCAGGCACTGATCTATAGAAAAAATGCCAGCCCGGAAGAAGTGCAGAACGGGATACGGTACGTCCAGATAAAAGAGTAGCAGGCTGTAAGTATATTATATAGAACACCCCTAAAACCCTAAATCATGCGATCACCTTTTTCCCTGGTGCTGCTATTGCTTTTCATAAGCAGCAGCGCCATAAGCCAGGATTTATTTCATGTTGTCTACACCGGTAAGGATGGCGTAAAATATGATTGCCTGTTAATAGAAGACAGCACCGGGAAGGTGAACGTGAGAATGCAATTTGATAAGAAAAAGGTGCACTACCTGGCCGACATCCTTTATCAAAGTCCCATAGAAACTTCTATTAAAGGAAAAAGGGCTGTTTACTTTAAAGCCCATCCTGGATTTAAGAATCAAACAGGTATTGGCAATAGCTTTCTTACCAAAAATATACCTGCCGGGTTTAAACCGCCTTGTTTTGTGTACTACACTGCTCCGGATAAAGGTGAAAATCAGACGCTTCCATTTGTTACGGATGATGCATCCCGCTTTAAAGGGCTTAAACAAATTACAAGTTGTGTGCAATTAAATACCAGGGATATTAAAGAAGACCGGCTGAATGCTTATTTTACTATAGATGATTCTACATTGGAAGCTATAAAATTGATTTACGGTTACGGCTTGCCTGAAATGATGGAATTGCCCGGCAATAAGGTTGTTACCTTACATTTTATTATGGTAGCCAATACAGCCGACCAGGGCATCGGGGTATCCTGTAACAAAGACAGGGAAAACCTGGAAAAGGAAATAAAAGCGATCGCGAAAACCCTGAATATCGCCTATAAGCCTTACCTGATTGCAGCCAACGATTTTACAAAAAAGAAACTATTGACCAAACTGGAAGAGGTAGATGCTGCCAGCGATGATATTGTCATTTTTTCGTACAGCGGCCATGGGAGCCGTTGGGAGGCCCAGGAGGATCCATATCCATTTATGAATCTGTGGGTGACCGAGCCATTTAACAAAAATCCAAAAACCCAGACGGAACTCGAAATGATCAAAGGAATTATTCGGGACAATTCCCTGGGACTGAGCGAGGTATTTCAATTGGTAAAAAATAAAAATGCCAGGCTGAATATTGTACTTGGCGACATGTGCAATACATCCATTGGCGTACCAAGACCGGTTAGTATTAAAACCCTTCTCACATTTGGAAATTCGTTAAGAAGCAGTACCCAGGTGCTACCGCGGAACCCCGCAAAATTGAAAAAACTTTTCATTTCTTCCAGGGGTGATCTTATTTCTACAGCCGCCAGGCCCAACGAAAAAGCAGCCGGCAATAATACCGGGGGTGGTTTTTTTACCTACAGTTTTATTGAAGCATTAAGACTGGCCGGCAGCTTTAATTCTATTACCACTCCCTCATGGGAAAAGATACTGACACAAACAATTGACAACGCCCTGACCCTACGAAAAAAAGAGTTCCCGGATGGCGTGCAAAACGGGATTCGTAGTTTGACTATAACGCAGTAGCGCCTGCATTTTGAATAAATCTTTTTTTTCTGTTATCTTGTTCTACCCTCGAACCCTCAAAAAACCCGCTAATGTTAAGATCATTCCTCGTTACGGTCCTCCTGTTTTTTTTGTATGATGCACCGGCCCAAAAACTATATTCCCTCCGCTATGCGAACGGTGATTCTGTGGTATATGAATGTTTCATGGTGTACTTCAGTCCCACCAACTGTTACATGCGTATCCGCTTTAAAAACGATGACAGCACCAGCGCCTATAATGTAGTGCAGGTAACTTACAATTCAATTACTGGCAAAACCAAACAAGGCGAAGATTACCTGTGTTTAAAAGCCGACCCCCATCCCATTACAGTAGTGGGCGACACCGACATAACAGCCAACTTTATACCCGACAGCTATATATGGTTTCCGAAAGCAACCACGAAGAAACAGGGACCCTATCTCACCCGGGATATGATCGACTTCACCATTATTGGGGCTGCACCGCAATACATGCAGCTAAACCCCAGGAAGCTTACAGAGGAGGACCTGCTGGAGCTTTATAATGAAGACGAATCCAGTTTAGCAGATATGAAAGCCATGTGCGGTTTGGCAGAAATCGGGGAAAGATATGTGCCGCCGATAAATTCTATTCCTACCATTCATTTTATAATGGCTGCCAATACGCTGGATCCTAAAATCGGTGTTTCCTGTAAAAAGGATATGGATAAACTGCTGATTGAACTTGATTCCATTGCGAGCTGGCTGGGGCTGGATTTTAAAAGCTACCTGGTATATGGAAACGATTTTAACCGGAAAAATTTACTCAGCAGGCTGAATGAAGTATCAGCCAAAAAAAATGACGTGGTGATTTTTTCTTACAGCGGCCATGGCAATCGCTGGGCCGATCAAAAAGACACGTTTCCGTTTATGAATTTATGGGTGAAATCGCCTTACGAAACCCAGCCAAGAACACAAAGTGAATACCAGGCAATTCTAAAACAGGTGTCGGACAACACCATGACCATTGGTGAGGTATTTAACATCATTTCAAAAAAACGGGCCAGGCTAAGCATTGTTCTGGGCGATATGTGCAACACGTCTAATGAAGCCCCCAAGCAAATTTCTGACGAATCGTACGAGATCGATTTCGACCGCGGCCTTGCCGATCTTTTTAAGATCAGGAACCTGCAAAAACTGGGCAAACTCTTTTTGGAAACAAAGGGCAACCTGATAGCCGTGGCCACCAAACCCAACGAAACTGCCGGAGGTAATAACACCATGGGTGGCTTCTTCACCTCCAGCTTTTTAGATGCAGTAGAATATGAATCAAGCTACAGTTCCAAATCCCTGTCGTGGAATAATATTATTAACGAGACCATCAAAAGCGCTTTTTTCTACAAGAAGAAATCTGGCAGCATGATCCCCCAAACCGGTATCAAATCGCTGAAGGTGAAGGAATAATCTTCCACGAACGCTATAAAAGAAAAAGCCCACCGAACTTAATCGGCGGGCTTTTTTGTCTTTGTACTAATATCTAATCACTAATACTTAATTACTATTTCCCTTCGTCTTCCAGTTTCTTCTTCAGATCGGCCAAAGCACCCAGGTCGCCCATAGTTGCTTTTTCCACCTTAGCCTGGATGTTCTTCACTGCTTTCTTGGTGCTTTCATTTTCAGCAGCTTTCACTTTCCTTTCAGTTTCTACTACTTCCTGCTGCGCTTGCTCCCAAAGGCGGGTGTGGCTAAGAACGATGCGTTTTTCGTTACGATCGAATTCGATAACCTGGAACTGTGCTGTTTCTTCAGCAACAATTTCTTTACCGTCTTCTTTCATTAAATGACGCTTCGGTACAAAACCTTCGATACCATATTGTAAACCAACGATGGCACCTTTATCGTCGCGGCGGGTAACAGTTGCTTCGTGAACACTTCCGATCGGGAAAGTATCTCCAAGAGCATTCCATGGATCTTCTTCCAGTTGTTTGTGTCCGAGTTGCAGTTTGCGGCCGTCTTTGTCGATGTTCAGGATGATCACATCAATTTGCTCACCAGTCTTCACGTACTCACTTGGGTGATTCAAACGCTTCAACCAGCTCAGGTCGCTGATGTGGATCATACCGCCAATACCAGGCTCCAGTTCTACAAACACACCGTAAGGAGTGATGTTCTTAACGGTTCCTTTATGACGGCTTTCCATTGGGAATTTATCTTCGATAGTATTCCATGGATCGTTGGTCATTTGCTTGATAGACAAGCTCATTTTGCGGCTGTCTTTATCCAGCGTTACGATCTTAGCTTCGTATTCATCATTTAATTTGAAGAATTCTTTAGCGTTGATCGGTGTGTTAGCCCAGGTAATTTCACTTACGTGAACCAGTCCTTCCACACCAGGGAAGATTTCGAGGAACGCACCGTAATCTTCGATGTTCACCACTTTACCTTTCACCACATTTCCTTCAGCGATGCCTTCAGGCAGCACGTCCCATGGGTGCGGGGTCAGTTGTTTCAAACCAAGGCTGATACGTTTTTTGTCGTCGTCGAAATCCAGAACCACCACGTTTAAACGTTGGTCCAGTTTCAATACTTCGCTTGGGTGGCTTATGCGGCCCCAGCTGATATCGGTGATATACAGCAAACCGTCCAGTCCGCCAAGATCCATAAACGCACCGAAGTCCGTGATGTTCTTGATGGTACCTTCCAGAACCTGTCCTTTTTCGAGTTTGCTCATGATCTCGGCACGTTGTGCTTCGATATCGCTTTCGATAAGGGCTTTGTGAGATACTACTGCATTCTTGATGGTTTCGTTCACTTTCACCACTTTAAATTCCATGGTTTTGTTTACGAACTGGTCGTAATCGGTTACCGGCTTCACATCGATCTGTGAACCTGGCAGGAAGGTTTCCATTCCGAAAACATCCACGATCAAACCACCTTTGGTTTTGCTGGTAACAGTACCGGTAACAATGATACCAGTTTTGTGTGCATCCACGATACGCTCCCAGGCACGTGTAGTACGGGCTTGCTTGCGGCTCAGGTGCAGGTTACCCAGCCTGTCTTCTTTTTCTACGACCATTACTTCCACTTCATCACCAATCTTCACGTTCATGTCGCGGAATTCGTTCAGACCGATCAAACCATCGCTTTTGAAACCGATGTTTACAACCACGTCTGTTTTGGTAAGACCTACTACGAGACCGATTACCATTTCGTTGTCGGCAACACTTTTGAAAGTATCGTCGTACACTTTGTCGTATTTGTTACGCTCTTCGTCTGTGTAAGCAATAACATTACGTTTGTCCACGCTCCAATCGAAATCGTCGTGGGCGGCCACTACTTCCGGAACCTGGGGTTCAGCCACTACAGGAGCAGCATCTTCAGCAGGAATGTTGGCAATGGTTTCTTCTACAACCGGGGCAGCTTCTACAGCTTCTACCACAGGTGCAGGTGTTGGTTCTTCTACCGGTGTTGGGGTAGCATCTTCAACCGGAGCCGGAGTTGGCTCAACAGGTGCATTTGTTGTCGCAGTAGTTACATCAGCGGCTGTTTCGGCCACCGGTGCACTCTCCTGTGCATCTGCGTTTTGGTTAACAATTTGTTCGTCGCTCATAAAATTACCCGAAGGGATTAATTATTTCGGGGGTGCGAAAGTACGGGTTTATGCTGTACTGGCAAGGGTTTGAGGGGAGGTTTTTGGGTGGAAAGGGGCCAAAATAGTGGCATTTTGATTGAAATTTGGGCGTTGCCAGCCGAAAAACGGGCTGGCCGGGCTTTGCGTTCCAATTTTTTTGGGCGAAAACCAGGCCCAAAAAAGATTTCCCCTTGATTGTGCCGCAGGTACGGCATGCCTCTCTATTTTACTTTTCCAAATAAAACCAGGCCAGTACCATTTTGAGTGCCAGGTGCACCTATTAAAAACCTGCCAGCGGTACTATCGATGGCCACCGAGGCTCCAAAGGTTTCTCCTGAATTTGAATTCGGCCTGGTAAATTTTTGTACCAGGCTCCAAACACTGCCACTTCGTTTATAAATTGTAGCAGAGCCATTGTCGGTAATACCTGCACCTACGTCATCACCATCTGAACCAATTATTGCATACTCACCAGCGATACACACACTTGTTCCAAAATAGTTTGCATCTACCCGGACAGTACTACGTAATTTAACCTGTAGCTCCCATACCCCGGTTGTGGTATTTCTCTTAAAAATAGTTGCTGCCCCGTCCGCAATAAATAACATGCCAGTATCGTCAGGATCAGATTTGTCACCTATTATAGCATAGTTGCCAGAGATGGACACACTGACTCCAAAACTCGCCGTAGATATTCCTGTTAATTTACCCTGGGGCAGCGGCTCCCAAATTCCTGTAGTAGTATTTCTTTTAAAAATAGTTGCCGAACCGGCTCCGTCTTCCGGAGCGCCCACTATGGCAAGGTTTCCAGAGATGCCCACACTATTTCCAAAGATTGCAAAAGCAACAGGGGTGGCATTAAATAATTTACCCTGAGATTCCCATATTCCCGTTGCAGCATTTCTTTTAAAGACTGTAGCCGAGCCTGCGCTATTATCATCACCCCTTGCACCTGCAATAGCATAGTCGCCGGAGATGGCTACACTCCAGCCAAATAAATCGTTAGTAGCAGCAGCGGGGTTAACGAGTTTGCCCTGCGATTCCCAAATACCCGTTGCAGCATTTCTTTTAAAAATAGTAGCCGAACCATTATTTGTCAGGCCAGCCCCTTCATCATCGTAGGGGGTTCCCACTATTGCGTAATCGCCAGAAATAGCTACACTTCTTCCAAACTCATCATCGCTTACAGGTGCGGGGTTTAGCAATTTACCCTGTATTTCCCATACACCTGTTGTGGTGTTTCTTTTAAGAATGGTGGCTGAGCCATTGTCAGTTAAACCAGCTCCATCATCATCATCGGGTGCTCCCACTATTGCAAAGTCGCCGGAAATGGCTACATAAGTTCCAAATTTATCCTGCGCATTTCCATCTTCATTGCCTGCTGGCTGAAAAGCGGTAATGTGATTTACACTGCAATCGCCCCAGGTGCCTGAACCAAAACTCTCATCTACTGTTGCCTCAGTTGGAACATTGGCCCATACCATACTGCCGCTGCCTGTGGCAGTAAGCACCTGACTAGCCAGGCCTGCTGTGCCGCCCGGTTTTATTTCGCCGGAGGTAAGTATGTTACCGCTCGTTTTAATATTGCCTGTTATATCCAGCTTTTCGGTGGGGTTGTTATTGGCAATACCTACGTTCCGGTTGGTATAAAGGTCGTTTACGGCATTCGTCATCCATTCGTTACCGCCGCCGCCTACTTTGTACCATGTATTGCCCGAATAATAGTAAAACCCAGGGTTTGTTTTTACCTGGTAAACGAGTAAACCCTGCGCTGGCGAAACGATTTGACTTCTTTGGGCAGAATCCATACGTGGAACAAGGAAACCCTTTTGTGTGCTTGCAAGGTGCAGAAGCGCCGAAGAGTCGGGTGTGACAGTACCGATGCCTACATTGTTTTGTGCAAAAGAGGCAATGGTTGAAATGTTGAAAACGGCAGCGATGATGATTTTTTTCATGGTATTGATTGGTTGCATTTTATTAGGGTTTAGCAGGTGGCACTGCCGGATACTAACTTTTTCAAATTTTATAATTTGAACGTTGAGGAAAATGAGGTCCATCTGATTGGTTAGTCAAAAATGAAACACGGTTTTTGGATAAAAACGACAGTATAACCCAGGCAGCTAAAAACTACCTTTAAGTGATACGATTCTTTGTTGAAGCGTTGGTGGTATAAGCTGGTAAAAGGCAATATTGCATGGGGAGAATTGGGTGGCGTATAACCCTGTTCTTAAAAGCAAACACCGCTGGCTGGCAAGGCAACAGAGACCACAATCAAATATTTAAGCATTAATTGTCATATAAAGAAGAATCCATGACCCTGTATGAAAAACTATTACAAGCCCGTAGCGAAGAAGACGTAATGGATGCTTATACAAAAGCATTGGCGTTGATAGGCTATAGCAGCGGGACCCCGGACGGCCGGGCAGGCTGCTGCAATATTTTGGGTACTCCGTTCGCTAACAGAGCGCCAATACGGAGTTTTTCGTGATAAATGCGCATCACTTCAACCAATGATTCACACACTACAAATTGGTTTTTAGTTAGCTGGCACATGTAGGCCGTTTCAATACAACATTCTGTTTCATTTTTAATCACGAAACAGCGTTTGTCTGTTATTTATCTGGCATCACATCTCAACTGTTTATGAAATTATTCATTCTTTTTTGGAGCCTTTTAATTTCATCCACATTAACGGCACAATACTTCGGCGGGTCTAATGACGGGTATGCACGGGTATTGTCGGCTTCGCAAAATGCTTTGGATAATATTTACCGGGGCGGTACTAACGACGGGGCAGCATCCATACTAAGCACAGCCAACAACCCGGTTCCCGGCATTTACAAAGGAGGTAGTAATGATGGATTCCAAATGCTCACTGTTAGCTCCATCAATCCTTCACCCGGTATTTACACAGGCGGATCTAACGATGGATTCCACATGCTTCATGTTGCCGCCTTAAATGGCAGCCCTGGCATTTACTCGGGTGGCTTAAACGATGGACATGGTTTTATCACACAATCACAACTCAATCCGTTGCCCGGCATTTATTTGGGCGGGCCAAACGACGGACATGCCATGCTGTCTGTGGCCGGATTGAATGTATCACCAGGTATTTATACCGGCGGACCGAACGATGGCTGGGGAGCGATTACCTATTCGATGAATGCCACCGTATTCGAATTTATTGGCATAGGTAACTGGGATAATCCTTCCAACTGGAAAAATGGATTGGCACCACCTTCCACACTCAATGCCGGGTACGAAATTATTATTAACCCTACCGGCGGCAGTTGTATACTCAATGTACCTCAAAACATAAAGCCTGGCTCAAAACTTACAGTGGCCAACGGCAAAACACTTGTAATTCCCGGCGGCATTCATTAGTCATATAACCAAACTTGAACCTATAAAGCAACCCATCATAATGAAAAAGTTATCCTACATCGCCTTGTTGTTGTTGTTCTCATCGCTGGCCTCTTTTGCCAACAACGTACAGCTAACAAACCTTTCCATCGTAAATTATGGCCCTGGTGCCATACAGATTAAATTCGATGTAAGCTGGGATAACAGTTGGCGTACCAACGTTGGTCCGGCTAATTATGACGGGGTATGGGTATTTTTTAAATACAAACAACCCGGAGGCGACTGGACGCACCTCAACCTTACAGGAACCAATAACATCGTCCCATTCAATTTTGACGTTTTTCAAAACAACTTAGGAGTTACTAAACCCGGGGCTTTGATTTATAGGGAAAATACCAACCTGGGAGTGGGAACTGTTACGGCCACCAATGTTTCGCTGGGTGTTATCAGCAATCTGCCCTACGACATCGATGTAAAAGGTTTCGCTATTGAAATGGTATATGTACCACCACCAGGTGTAAATACACGTGCAGTGTTTGGCGATGGCAACGGCACTACCGAATCTGTTAATGCCCTGCATGTTGCCGATAATGTTGCCACTGATAATGCTGTACTACCCGTGCTCTGTGATGCTAATGCTTTTGATGATGCTGAGCTGGATGCGGATGGCATATATGTGTATAGCAACGATACCATACAACTCACAAATCCTTTTGGTACACTTGAGGCATTTCCTACAATGAAGGCATTGTGGTGCATGAAGTATGAAATAAGTCAGGCTTCTTACCGGGATTTTTTAAATACCCTTGACTCCTTACAGCAAGTCACCAGAACAGCCGCTTCGCCTACATCTTTTACCGGTACGAGTGCACTTTCAAATATCGGCCGCAATTTTATTGAGATTATGAGCCCGGCTGCGCTAAATACACCTGCGGTTTATGGCTGCGATGCTAATAGCAATAATATTTATAACGAAGCTGCTGATGGCGAATGGCTGGCCTGTAATTACCTGGCCTGGCCGGATATTGCCGCTTTTCTTGATTGGAGCGGCCTGGCACCCATGACGGAGGTGCAGTATGAACGTATGTGCAGGGGGAACTCATCGGCTGGTGGCAATGCTGCTGTTTTAGGCGAATACGCATGGGGTACCAATACCATTTTCGGTTCGTCTTACACATTAACCGGTAATGCTACTGCAGCAGAAGTGGCCAGTAATGCATCACCTTCGTTGGGAAACGCGGCATACAGCGCTACCTCTGGTTCAGGCCCACTTCGCAGTGGCGTCTTTGCTACTGCCACATCTAACCGCATTACAAGTGGAGCCTCCTACTATGGCATCATGGACATGAGCGGTAATATGACGGAATATTGTATTTCTCTTGGTAGCGTTGCAGGCCGTAGCTGCCGTTATGTTCTAAATGGTAACGGTGTAATCTCTAACCTTGGCAATGCTCAATTTACTCCGGGGTCAGCTGGATTTTGGCCGGGTATGGAGGGCAATGGTAATCTTAATGCAATAAACACTTGCAACGGTACTTGCGAAGTTACCGGAGCAGCCGGTATCAGGTATAGGGGTGGTTCTATTGGTGAAACTGCTGCCTCATTATCAATATCCGACAGGGGCCAGGTTTTTACGCCCACTGCCAGGGCGTTCAACAGGGGCGGCAGAGGCGTTTTGTATATCAGGTAAAACTTATATAACAACGATACCCCAGGAATGTTAAAGAGCGCCATACCCGAAGCTATAGCCCCCAATGATCGCCCCCATATTGGCGCAACCTGCGCCGGCTGACTGGTCCTTGATTTCCTATTTCACCTTACCAAAAAAAGCCATACCTGTACTGTACTCCGGTGCTGCCCCTATCAAAAATCTGCCGCTTGTGCCATCTATACTTACAGCCTTTCCAAACTCTTCTCCAGAAAATGAAATGGGGTCGGTAAATTTTTGAATTTGCCTCCAGGAGATTCCATATCTCCTGAAGATAGTGGCTGAGCCATTGTTGGTTAATCCCGCACCTTCATCATCCCAATTAGATCCAACCAGGGCATAGTCTCCGGAAATGGATACACTATACCCAAAATATTCAGTTGAGGCACCACCATGGTTAACCAGTTTAGCCTGGGGCTCCCATATACCCGTTGTGGTGTTTCTTTTAAAAACCGCAGCTGACCCGTTGCTGATTAAGTCAGCCCCCTCACTATCACCAAAAGATCCAACTATTGCGTAGTCACCTGAAATTGATACAGAAGACCCAAAATAGTCTTCAGTAGCCGCATTAAGGTTTACTAATTTTCCCTGCGACTGCCATACGCCTGTTGCTGTATTTTTTTTAAAAATGGTGGCTGAACCATTCAGGCTTAATCCGGCTCCTTCGCTATCCAGATTAGCCCCTACTATAGCATAATCGCCGGAAATGGCAACACTGGCTCCAAAACGGTCGCTGTTGGCTGCCGCAGCATTTACGAATTTCACCTGAAATTCCCATACACCTGTGCCCGTATTTCTTTTGTAAATGGTAGCCGATCCATTATCGGTTAAGCCACCCACATCATCGTAAGAAGCGCCAACAATGGCATAGTCGCCGGAAATACCAACGCTTATCCCGAACACACCATATGTTGTTGCATTTTGATTGACCAATTTACCTTGTGGTTCCCACACACCGGTATTGGTATTTCGTTTGAAAATAGTAGCCGACCCATTATTTGTAAGGCCTGCCCCTTCATCATCGCCAGTTGCTCCTACTATTGCATAGTCGCCGGAAATAGCTACACTAATTCCAAAGTAATCATCAGCCAATGCATTAGGATTTACCAGTTTACCCTGCGGCTCCCATATACCCGAACTGGTATTTCTTTTAAAAATGGTAGCCGAGCCGGCATTAGAACTCTCCCCCGTGGTTCCAACTATGGCGTAATCGCCGGAAATAGCTACACTTCTGCCAAAACGTTGAAATGCTGCTGCATCCGTATTAGATACAGGCTGAAAATCTGTAATGTTGTTTACACTGCAATCGCCCCAGGTACCAGAGCCGGAAGTAAGTTCACCAGTTGCAGCATTAGCCCATACCATGCTGCCTGTACCGGTAGCAGTAAGCACCTGGTTAGCCAGGCCGGCGGTACCATTGGGTTTAATTTCGCCTGTTGTTTTAATATTACCCGTTATATCCAGCTTTTCGGTTGGGTTATTATTGGCAATGCCCACATTTTTACCGGTATAAATATTATTGTTGGCATTAATCAGCCATTCGTTACCGCCGCCGCCTACCTTGTTCCATGTGGTGCCAGCGTAGTAATAAAAGCCACCATTTCCATTTGTTTGATAAATCAATAACCCCTGTGCCGGAGAAGCTATGGCGTTTCTTTGGGTAGAATCCATGCGGGGTATCAGCATTCCTTTCTCAGTACTCGTAATATCTAGTATGGATGATACTGCAGGAGTAGCAGTGCCAATGCCCACTTTGTTCTGGGCATTAACTGTTACGACCAGTAAAAAAATGATGCAAACGGTAAATAGCTGTTTCATAATTGTTTGGTTTGAGGGTAAGAATTTAGGGGCATTGATCTTATACCAACTCAAAAATGAAAAACAGTTTTGCAATAAAATAAGATATGTAGGCCAGATGACCAGTAAGCGATTTAAAGTGTAGGATTTTACTTTTAAACGATTAGCTACCTTCAGTACCAAAGAACTCGTGCAAACGCAAAGCTTCAACTTCCAATTGGTTGCAAAAGCTGGGGAAGTCCCGCTATTGCCTCCACCCGGAAAGAAAACACCTGGATATTCGTTCCTTTTAAAGAATATTTCGGTGTCCCGAAATTTCCCGCATAAAATTTGAATTCAAATACCTTGGTGCTAGCGCCTGGTTAGTATCGCTGCAATGGTGGCAGCAGCAGTTCATAAAACGGTAATATTTATTTTCAAGAGGTTACAGTGGATATTGTCATCGGAGAATTTCCGCCGGTGTAAGAACGCTGAATTAAAGAAATACAGTAAAGAAAGGGATATTTACAAAATGAATTTTACACGATTTAGCACTGTAGCTATGAAAATTTTTGCTAAACGAGGTTGACCCCGTAAATAACCGGAATCCGGCACTAATTATAAAACAACCGGGATCCATGAAAGCATTGAAAAACTAAAATACAGACATAAATTCCTGTTTACAAAATCAGAAACTGCTATTTAAAACCACGCTAATCATTGTTTAAAATATTTTAACATGAAAAAATTAATGGCCTTTTTTGCCTTATCCTGCTGCACTATGATGGTCACTGCGCAAAACGCCGGTATCGGTACCACTACACCTAATGCAAATGCTTTACTGCATATAGACCTTGGCGCAAGCTTAACCAAAGGGGTTCTGGTGACAGGCACATTTGATCTTAATGGTACCGTTCCGAACCTGGGCAGCGGAACCCGGATGATGTTTTTTCCCGGCAAGTCAGCATTCCGTGCCGGCGTTGTAAGTGGAACGCAATGGGACAATGCTAATGTGGGTCGTTATTCCACTGCATTTGGGGTATCTACTACGGCCAGTGGTTATGCTTCCACCGCTATAGGGGCCGGAACCATCGCCAGCGGTTTTTATGCCTTAGCATCGGGACAGGGTACAACTGCCAGCGCAGATAATTCTACGGCAACAGGAGAAAATTCTGTTGCCAGCGGGGAAGTGTCAACGGCAATGGGAGGAGGAACCACTGCCAGCGGCTCTTATGCCACCGCTGCGGGATATCTTACAACCGCCCGCAGTAGTTATGCCGTAGCTATGGGATTCAGAACGCTGGCCAGCGGATTTTCTGCACTAGCATTGGGTGATAATACCACCGCAAGCGGAAGCAGGTCAACGGCTTTAGGCAGGTTTACAACTGCCAGTGGGTCGAATGCCACAGCACTCGGCTATTATACAGATGCCGGCGGCGATTATTCCACAGTAATGGGAATAAGGACCGTTGCCAAAGGCTACGGTTCTGCGGTATTGGGCATGTATAATGATTCCATATTACTAGCTGATGAAACAGCTGTTACTGCAACCACACCATTATTTATCATTGGAAATGGAAGTGATTCTACTACCCGCTCCAATGCCTTAGTGGTTCGCAAGGATGGCAAAATTGGCATTGGCGAAAATGCCCCGCTTGAAAAGCTACACGTGGAAAACGGCAATATTTTAATGAACAATACCAATGCCACTTTTCAATTGCAAAGCGGTGGCGTTGAGAAAGGTTTTGTGCAGCTATCCGGCAATAACCTGCGGCTAGGCACAAACAGCTCGAATGCAACCGGCAATTTTATTGTAAGGGTAGCTAATGGCGACAGATTGGTCGTTGATGAAAATGGCAATGTGGGTATTGGCACTTCCTCACCTTCACAAAAGCTGCACGTAGCTGGCAATATCTGCTATACAGGTTCCATAGCAGCCTGCTCCGACATCCGTTATAAGAAAGATATTTTGCCGGTGAGCCATGCACTAAGCTCCATACTTAGTATGCAGGGAATTTATTATAACTGGAACCGGCAAAAATTTCCGGGTAAAGGTTTTGGCGATGAGCGTCAGCTCGGATTTTCGGCACAGCAGGTAGAATCGCTGTTCCCGGAAATTGTGCAAACAGATGAGCAGGGCTACAAAGCAGTAGACTATAGCCGCCTCACACCTATTTTGGTAGAAGCCATTAAAGAACAGCAAAAACAAATTATGGTACTGAACAAAAATGGCGATGAAATGCAAATGCAAATCAGTAAACAACAAATGGAAATGAATGAAAAGCAAGAGCAGATTGATGCATTAAAACTGGCTGTTGAAACTTTAAAAAAACTTTGGAAAAAGTGAACTTGAAAACCTTGTTATAGCATTTCAAAAAATAAAATCTTGCCAAAATACCCTTCTGCTTAACAAGCTACCTGACCGCACGCCATAACAAGCTATTTCAATCAATCTACCTACGCCGCCGGCGTAAGAAAAACCGGCTTTTGTAACTACCGCATCGAAGTAAAAGCGAAGATCGTTTCCTTCTTTGCAGTGCGCACGGGGACATGTCTTTTGTGGTATGGCGCTTAATACGTTACCGAAATATTCATGACATTGTCCCAGGCAAAGCTGATGTTGTTAATCCAGTTCTTGTACCCAAAAATTACCGGGCTTATCGATATTTGGACTGCAAAATCTGAGTATGTTCCACTGGTGCCGCCAAGGCTGAAAGAAGACACCCCAAGATTGGTTCCTTTTAGAGAAAAATAAGGTGTATTGGAACCCGGCGCATAAAATTTGATTTCTATCACCATTGATGCCGCAGTAGTATTGAAACTTACCAGTCTGGAAAATCCAGTTGTATTTATATCTAATCCTGTTGTGAAACTGATATCCTGAAAATTTGTTTGACTTCCGATACCAGCATTACTCATGCCTTGTGATACAGCCATTACTTTATAGGTGCCATTTGTAAATCCGGTCACTCCACCGGTAATAGTATAAGTAATGGAGTCGTTACCGGCCAAACTTGATTCCGACTGTAAACTATTCCACCTGGTGCCGTTGTGAAAAGTTGGTTTTTTGGTTTTGAGATTGTAAATCAGCAGCCCGGCACCGGGACTAGCTACATTTGTAGTGTCGTTGATCCTGGGCAACATAATGCCTTTGTTGGCACTGGTTACATCCAGCGCAGCATTGTTACTGGGAGTGGTGGTGCCGATGCCCACCTGGGCCTGGGTAAATATTGCTGTGCAGAGCAATATCAAAAGGGAAAAATATTTCATGGCGCAAAACTTTAAAGGGTAAGATAGTTGGTAGAACCCGTATTCGGTTGATGTTACCATTAAAATATCACCTGGTTTGCGCAGGCGCCCCGCCGCAACCTTTCGACACCTCAAACTTTAGCGATATCCAGCCTGAAAGTCCTGTCTATTTTACTCCAGCAGGAGCTTCCTGTTTATATAAACGAAACATTTTTGGATAACCATAGACTCCATCTGGTGTCGCCTAAAATCACAGGAGGCTCCTAACGGAGCCTTTGAACAACATGGTCTTTTGTGGCTATAAACAGGAAGCTCCTACCGGAGCTATTCTTAAATAATGGCATTTCTGCTTTCAGGACGGTTTCGAACAGAGGTGGCGTCCCTGACTTTGCCTAAAATGTTGCAGCAGCCGCCCCGGCCGTCCGGGGTCCCCCAGGTGGCGTAGGCGTCCCGCCTGTGCCCAAAATGTTTCAGCGTCCCGCTGCCGATAGTATTATTTCAGATATTCAAATCCGGCAGCGTGACGCTGCCATAATCCAGGCACAGGCGGGACGCCTGCGCCATTGAAATTGCTTCATTTTCTCCGCATACGCAGCAAGCCAAATATGCCTGCACCCAGCAGTATAGACATGACTATCATGGCAGCAATATGCCCATCGAAAAAGTTGATAAAACTTGCTCCAAGCTTCATTCCATCAATACCATCACTGATCGTTGAAGCGCCGTCCGCAGGTGTGAGCTTGTGTGAACTCCCGAACAGGGCGCATTTGTTATGAATCACTACGGTACTTGTCGTCTCAGGGTCGGGACGATAGCTTCCAACCTCCCATGAGCCAAAAACGTGAATACCGTAGAAAAATAACATCGTAAAAAGTGCTCCTGCAGCCAGGGAGCGTATAATGCTCCGTGATGTGACATTTGTTTTTGTTTCCATATTTTAGATAACCTATTATTTTGAATAAGTCTATACTATCTCTTTCCAAAACCACAGTTCGTGGCTGGCACCTATGTGATGTACCCTGGATGACAGGCTACAAACCCAGCAACTCATACAGTGTTGATTTTTCCCTTCTGCTTATCGGCAGCAACAATTTATTGTCTATTTCAAGCTCGCTGGTTTGCTTTTTCAAAGCGGTAATGCGATGAGCGTTTACAAGGTAGGATTGATGGGTCCGGATAAATGTTTCAGAAGGCAGTCTATCTTCGATATCCTTCAGGGTTTTACAACACAAATAGGATTTACCATTATTAGTAAAAACAGTGGTGTAATTACCAATCGACCTGCAGTAAACAATGTCGTCGAAATCAATAAACCGGGTCTCGTCGCTTAAGCTAATTACGAGTTTTTTCAACGGCAACTTTTTTGCCGCCGGGATGACCTTTAAGCTAACAAGTGTTTTCTGTAACGGGATGGCTGTGGCTGATTGAGAGACCTGCATGATTAGAGTTTTTAGTAATAAATTAAAACGGTTTAAAACGGTTGCCATGGTTCCTCCAGTGAGCCATGCCTTATGCGGAAGTTGCAGTCTGCGGAACTCCCAGGTTCGCGCAGGTATTTCGGTTTGATTTTAAGCCTGTGCTTTTACCATCACTTTAAAAGTCCTGGCATCAACCGCATCCAACCACATTAAAACCCTCTTCCCATTTCCCAACTGAACGATAAAGCAGTGGTAGGTAACCCCAGTTTCCACACTATCACCCACGGAAGCAAAATGAGAGAGTGAATTATTAGTTATATGTCCCGTCATCCTTTTTAAATCCTGGCTTGTTTTGCATTGATCAAACTGTTCCCTGTCTAAACTGATGGTATTGATGAGTGTCGCAGTCCCCAATAGCTCTGCGGGTATTTTGCTGTCTTTGCCGCTCATATTGTACCATTCGGCTTTTTGCTTACCATTATCGGGGGTTACTACCAGGGCCAGGTCAATGGCAGCTTTATTAGCTTTGGCTTCGGACTGGGTATATGTTTTTTTATTGGCAATGCTAATATAGTTGTGTCCACCTGTTTCATTTAGTTGTAAGGTGGCAGTAAAGCTTTCCAGGTTTTGAGCTGCACTGAAAAGAGCGATACCAATGAATACCAGGAATGAAAAAATTTTACTTTTCATGATGTTGTTTTATTTTAAATAATAGTATGGGTGATTGCATACAATAAAACCCTAAAAATTCCGGTTGCGTACGTTGGCGACATCGGCCTTATTTTACTTTACCAAAAAAGGCCATACCTGTGGCAGACTGGAGGTATTGTGAACCAATTAAGAACCTGCCTGTAGCCCCATCTATGCAAATACCACCTCCAAACTGATCGTTCGAGTGAGCGTTCACTTGCGGCGCTGTGAATTTCTGAACCAGTTGCCATACACTTCCAACTCTTTTGAAGATGGATGTGGACCCGTTATTGGTAAGGCCGGTGCCCTCATCGTCTAACGGGGCGCCTACAATAGCATAGTCGCCGGAAATAGAAACATACCAACCAAAGAAATCATCAGAACTGGCGGTAAAATCAACCAATTTAACCTGCGGTTGCCAAAGGCCCGATATTGCATTTCGTTTAAAAATAGTTGCTGAGCCATTACTGGATAAGCCAGCGCCTTCACTGTCGCCCAACGCACCAACTATGGCGTAATTGCCGGAAATAGATACCGTTCTGCCAAACACTTCGTCGCTGGCGGCATTTGGATTAAGCAACTTAGCCTGGAACTCCCAAACGCCGGATACGCTGTTTCTTTTGAAAATGATAGCTGAACCCATGTAGTCGTCGACCTCTGCGCCAACGATAGCATAGTCGCCGGAGATGGAAACACTGCAACCAAAATAGTCCTGCGTGGCGGCCACTGGATGAACTAGTTTTCCCTGCGATTCCCATACTCCTGACACGCTGTTTCTCTTAAAAACCGTAGCTGATCCATTTAATGACAAGCCGGCTCCCTCACTATCCCAATATGCTCCAACTATGGCGTAATCGCCGGAAATGGATACGCTGTTGCCGAAAAAATCGGATGAAGCTGCATTTGGATTTACCAGTTTACCCTGTGAGACCCAAATTCCGGTGATGCTGTTTCTTTTAAAAATGGTAGCTGATCCGTTGTCTGACAGACCGGCACCTTCGTCATCCCGATGCGCACCCACAATCACATAGTCCCCGGAAATAGCCACACTGCTTCCAAAGAAATCTTCCGAAGCAGGGTTGGGATTAGCCAATTTCACCTGCAATTCCCACAAGCCGGTAGCGGTATTTCGTTTAAAGATGGAGGCCGATCCGTTGTTTGTAAGATCTGCTTCATCATCGGAGGCACTGCCTACGATGGCATAATCGCCGGAGATGGCAACTGTTCTTCCAAAGTTATCGTTCGGCGCGCCATCCTCGGAAGCTACCGGCTGAAAGGCGGTAATATTGTTGACGCTGCAGTCGCCCCAGGTACCCGACCCGGTGCTTTCGTCGGTAGCGGATGCTTTGGCCCAAATCATACTGCCGCTTCCTGTAGCTGTGAGCACCTGGTTGGCCTCACCGCCAATACCGTTAGGCCTTATTTCACCAATAGTTTTTATGTTGCCTGCTATGTCTAATGCTTCTGCAGGGTTACTGTTTCCCACACCTACTTTCCTATTGGTATAAATATCGCCGGCAGTATTCTTAATCCATTCGTTGCCGTTGCCATCAACACCCACCTTGTACCATGTATTGCCGGAGTAGTAATAAAATCCAGGATTTGTTTTTACCTGGTACACGAGTAAACCCTGTGCCGGAGAAACAATCTGGCTTCTTTGGGCAGAATCCATCCGCGGTACCAGGAATCCTTTCTCTGTACTTAAAAGATGAAGGATAGCTGATGAATCCGGGGTAGATGTACCAATGCCTACACCCTGGGCATTAACATTGATAACGAGCAAAATGACGCTGGTAAGAACAAATAACTTTTTCACAATGGTTTGGTTTGAATGCTGATGGAATTGATTTTAATATCTAATCCGCATTCAAAAATGAAAAACAGTTATCTGATAAAACAGTCTATATCTGCCAGGTAACTAAAAGCTGTCTTTAAGCGTGACAATCTTCAGTTCAGGCGTCTGGGCATCGGGAGTGCGACTGCATGGCATGTTTCCGAAGTTCAGTCGATAGCGTCCCGCCGGTGTGTGAATGATTACAGTCTCCGCCGGGGGATTTGAGTACAGGGAATGATGTTTTGGAGGGGACGCTACGACAGCTAAACAGTGCATTTAATCCGATTTCACCAAACGCCCGCTGAACCTGGAATATCGTCCATCCGGATTTAAAGCTTCGGCTGTATTGCCGCCATTATACTGGGTTGCTACAACCCACACCCTGTCATTGGCCTGTAAGCGAAAGTCGCCTGAAATTTTCACATAAGCGAAACTCGTGAGGCCATCGTAATTCATACTGGTTGCATCTGAACTTGCAATGACAAAATTGTTCTTGACTAACTGTATCTGCGCTGAGTAGAAATAGCTTTGTACGCCGGCCTTAGTAAATTGTAGTGCTGATGAAAAGTGGTATACCCCATTTACCGGGGCTGTGAAAACGCTGGAGTTCGATGTTGGTGTTCCGCTGTAAATGGCAAAGTCGTCTTGTGCATCGTAAGACTCGTCCACAAAGTCAATCTTTCTTGGTACAGCGCTGGGCATCGTTGTAGTCAAAGTTCCGGTTGCCAAAAAGCCCACCCGGCCTGGCTTCCAGGTCGCATCACCATCAGCATCGCTGGTAAGCACCCCTCCGTCAGAAGCGTTCATATTACCCCCTGAAAATCTAAGGTTACCTGAAATCTGTAGCGCATAACCAGTTGAACTGGATGCGAATAAACCTATCCCGGAAATAGTAGATCCAAACACGCCTATATTATTATCTGTATAACCACCCACGCCAAAACCATTAGAGGAGTAACCTGTTACACCGTAAGTGCCTGAAAGCTGTGACGTACCCACAATTCCGCTACCTACTGTTCCACCATTTCTTCCAAGAATCGCTGCCGTCCCCGATCCGTTTACAGACGACAGCACTTCTAAGGTATTAGTTGGAATTGTCACACCAATTCCAACTTTCTGGCCAAAAGATACGGTAGCGATACCTGCCGCCATAGCGAATAAAAATGCTTTCCTTTTCATTACAAATAATATTTTAGAATTTTTTTTAATAATTATGATAACAGTAACCGGTTCCGTCAAAAGATCAGTTCTCCGCTAAACCTTCCGTGCGCATTATTATTATCCAATCCTATTTGTGCACCACCTCCGTTAGTCTCATAAGAAGTCCGTACGCACACCTGCTCATTCACCTCCAGGTAAACATCAGTTTCAATATTTAAAAAATAATACAATATGCCAGCCTCGTAAATCATGTTGGATTTATTCTCAGTAATAGTAGTCCATAACGACGTCGGCGTGTCCCTTTTATCCAATTGAATGCCAGCAAATTCAGGAAACTGTGAAGGACTCACCTTTTTATAAAGCACCGCAGCAGAAAAATGGTAAGAGCCTGCTACCGGGGCAGTAAAAACACTACTGGTATTCGTTGCCGTACCAGCATAATTTGCAAAATTATTCCGCAGGTCATATTCTTCATTCATGAACTCCACTTTGGTCGGATTGGTGCCTGCTACAGCCGGATTGACTGCACCTTTTGCAAAAAACGAGCAGACGGGTTTCCAGGTGGCGTTGCCGCTTGCATCACTGGTAAGTACCGCTCCATTTGAAGGATTCATATCCCCGCCATAAAACCTTAGCTTTCCTGAGGCCTGGAGACCATACCCATTGGAACTAAACGCATATATGGCCATGCCACTTAGTGAAATGCCTACCAATGCCACACCACCAGTTGTATATCCCTGCACACCGGTGCCAGTACTAGATAATCCTTTTACCCCATAAGTACCAGCATTATTTGATTCACTTAATATAGCGTTCCCGGTTGTGCCGGTATTGGTTGCATAAATCACTGAATTGTAAAGACTACTAGCTGTGCCAACCACATCCAGTTTATTTACCGGGCTGGCTGTGCCAATGCCTGTATTCTGAGCACTTGTTATAATTGTTATGCTCATTATTGTGCATAACAGCGATCCTATCTTTTTCATAATTTTTCTTTTATTAGTTTCAGAAGGTTTTACATACAGTTTTAAAAACTTTTTTGTAGGGTGGGATTAGTCTGCAAATTTTAGCTGTCCACTAAATCTACCGGTATAATTTTCATTGTTTAACCCGCATGTCTTCCCTAGTGAATTATGTTGGCTCACTTCGATCCAGATCTTATCGTTTGCATCCAGGTGAAAGTCACCTTCAATTTCTAAAAACGCATTAGCTGGGCCGGTAAAATACACTGGCTTTACTCCTTTAAGAGCTATCGCAGTTGAATTTTTAATGATGCGTATATCTGCATATTGCATTGACGCTTCATCAGTATTTTCAAACATAACGGCCGAAGAGAAGTGATAGACACCAGCTACCGGGGCTGTAAACACGCTGGTGGATGATGTTGTTGTTCCCTGGAAGTTTACAAAATCACTGCCGGGGTCATACGTCTCATATCCAAATTCCACCTTTCTGTAAATATTGGGTGGTATAGCGCTGTTTGCGGCCCCGCTGACGAAAAAACCATTCTTCCTGGGCTTCCAGACAGCATTGCCAGTCGCGTCGCTGGTTAACACAGCTCCGTCCACAGGATTGGTGTTGCCCCCGGCCAGCCTGATTTTTCCAATCGTGCGAAGTCCATAACCACTCACACTTGTACCATATGCTGCAGTGCCGGAAGTTGCATTTGCAGCCAGGGCAATATAACTTGAAGAGCCAAATACCCCAATGCCATTATTGGAGGTCCCCTGTACTCCGTAGGTACCGGCAGCATTAGAAATACCGTAAATAGCAGAACCAACAGTTCCATTATTAGTCGCGCCAATAGTTGCATTGCTGGCTGAGACAACAGTGGAAATAACTTCCAGTTTGTTGGTAGGATTAGTTGTTCCAATACCCACATTTTGAGCCGATGCCCAGGTTACCATGCTGAATAGTACTGTACTTGTTAAGGATATCTTTTTCATAATGTTGTTTTATTTATTAGCATTTACTTGAATGAAGATATATGTGCCTGGTAGCGCCAACAATCTCACCTGCGCTAACTGTACCGTTTTTCAATTGCTATGTCGGTATTTGCCAACGAAATGATGGCGTACCTGGTTTAAAATGGAGTTTTGAACCTTATTTGCTGCGTGACAAGGGGAGATTAAAACATCAGTGCAAAATGAAAAGGGCAGCATATACCCTATTGATTAATAAGCGCCTTCTAATTTTGCTTAATTTTATAAGAAGACACCTATTGAACACACCACATTCATCTTTAAATAAGCGCTTTATGAAAACGACCATATTCTTCTGCATGGCATTCTACATTTCTATAGCAATACAGGCTCAAAACGTGGGCATTGGTACCATCACTCCTAATTCAAATGCATTACTACACCTGGATGTGGGAAGTGGCACCAAAGGTTTTTTATTTACAGGAACATTTACCAACCCTTCTACGGTACCAGATCTTGGAGCAGGAAGCCGCATGATGTTTTTTCCGGGGAGGGCAGCATTCAGGGCCGGGTATGTGAGCGGTACAGAATGGAACACCGCAAATACTGGTTATTATTCCACCGCTTTGGGAAATAAAACAACAGCCAGCGGCTCCAACTCTGTCGCCATGGGCAACAGCACCATTGCTGATGGCAGTAATTCTTTTGCCGCAGGCTTATCATCAACGGCCTATGGAAGTTATAGCACGTCATTTGGATATTACAACAATGCCAACGGGTAAGCCAGCACCGCTAGTGGTTACTTTAACGCTGCCAATGGCGCCAACTCGACCGCAATTGGCTATAGTAATATTGCCAAGGGCTATGCGTCTACAGTAATCGGCATCTATAGTGATTCCATTTTAGATGTTACTGAAACAGTCACTTCAACCACTACGCCCTTGTTTATAGTAGGTAATGGAACCAACTTTAACGCTCGTACCAATGCAATGGTCGTATTGAAGAATGGCAGAACGGGTTTAGGCACTAATGAACCTGAAAAGCGGTTGCATATACTCGGGAACGTGATTTTGAATAACACCCCTAGTCCTACGTTACAACTTCAAAGTGTCGGAGTAGAGAAAGGTTTTGTTCAGTTATTCGGTAATAATCTACGATTAGGGACTTACGCTGAGAACGATTTGGGCAATGTAACTTTCCGGTTAAACGGTGACGACCGTTTTATTATTTTTCCCAGTGGAAATGCCATGCTCTATGGAACACTTACACAAACTTCTGATGCAAGGTTAAAAAGGAACATTCAACCAATCAGTAATTCGATGCAGCAGCTAATGCTCTTAAATGGGTATCATTATTTTTGGGATAGCAAACAAATGGATCCGGCCATTCAAACAGGAATGCTGGCACAGGAAATAAAAACTGTATTCCCGGAATTGGTTAAAGAAGATCTGGCAGGAACTCTTTCGGTAAATTATTCCGGGTTGATCCCTTATATGATCGAAGCGGCTAAAGAACAATAGAGGGAAATAGAGCAATTGAAAAATGAAGCAAAAAAGTCAGAAGAGCGGTTTGAGAGACTTGAAAAACAATTAGAGCAACTGTTGAAAAAATAATACCAAAACATTTTTAAAGCGCTTCGTGAAGTAAATTGAAGTTATTTAAAATTATCGCCTGGTGTGGCTGCTTCCGGATCAATGGTCTTTTCTTCCCTTTGCTGCAGATATTATACTATTTCAATTTTTGTTTACTATTGCCCTGTGTTACTACCAGGATCTGATCAATAGCTGTTTTGCCTTTCATGATGAACCATATTCTAAATAGTATACTGGTCATTCCATTAGACGAATCTGCTACTTCCGGAGCCCCAGTGATCGTTTAAATGTCTCAAATATGTGAAAAACCAATCTATTTTACTTTTCCAAAGAACGCCGTACCGGCTTTAGATAAATTCCCGTCGGACCCAACCAAAAATCTATGGGTTAATCCATCAATGTTTACGGATCTGCCGAAATCATCCGAACTTCCGCCATAAGGCTTTATAAATTTCTGAACCGGCAACCAGACATTGGCAGCCCGCCTGAATATAGTGGCCGATCCATTATTTACCAATCCGACCCCTTCATCATCCGAGATGGCCCCAACAATGGCGTAATCACCTGAGATAGCGACGCTATTTCCAAAGCTGTCATCAGAGGCAGCACCTGGATTAAGCAACTTGCCTTGAAACTGCCATATGCCAGATGCGATATTTCTTTTAAAAATAATGGCAGACCCGTTATTGGATAATCCAGCCGATTCCTCATCATCGCTGATCACGCCAATAATGGCGTAGTCACCGGAGATCGCGACACTGTATCCAAAATAATCGCCTGTAGCAGCATAAGGACTGACCAATTTTCCCTGGGATTCCCAGGCTCCTGTAATGGCATTCCTTTTAAATATGGTTGCAGTTCCGTTCATATCTAGTCCGGCACCTTCCTCGTCATAGGGTGCGCCTACTATGGCATAGTCTCCGAAGATGCCTACGCTATGTCCGAAATTATCCGAAGCAACAGCCGCAGCGTTCACTAACTTGCCTTGCGACTCCCACACGCCTGTTACCGTGTTCCTTTTGAAAATTGTAGCAGATCCACTATTAACCAGTCCGGCTCCTTCATCATCCGACGCAGCACCTACTATCGCAAAATCACCGGAAATAGAGACACTATTTCCAAAATTGTCATTGGCGGCGGCAGCAGGGTTGACCAACTTTCCCTGCGACTCCCAAACACCACTGGTAGTATTCCTTTTAAATATTGTTGCAGATCCGCTGTGAGAGAGGTTTAGATCATCACTATTGTCCCACTCAGCACCGACAATAGCATAGTCGCCGGAGATAGCAACACTTGATCCAAAAAAATCATTGGACGCCGCCGCAGGATTGACCAACTTTCCCTGGGACTCCCAAATGCCCGTTATACTATTTCTTTTAAAAATAGTAGCTGAGCCGTTATCAAACAATCCGACTCCTTCATTATCAAGAGTCGCTCCAACAATTGCAAAGTCGCCCGAAATAGCCACGCATCTTCCGAAACGATCCTGGGTGGTTCCACTTTCATTTGCCACTGGTTGAAATGCCGTAATACCATTTACACTGCAGTCGCCCCAGGTACCTGCACCAACACTTTCTTCACCCGTTGCTGCGTTGGCCCATACCATGCTGCCGGTGCCGGTAGCTGTGAGTACCTGGTTGACCAGTCCAGCTGTACCATTTGGCTTTATTTCGCCGGCTGTTAGAATATTGCCGCTTGTTTTAATATTACCATTGATATCCAGCTTTTCCACCGGGCTGCTATTGCCGAAACCCACATTCCGGTTGGTGTATAAATCGTTGCCAGCATTGATCAACCATTCATTACCGCCGCCGCCTACTTTGCTCCATGTATTGCCGGCATAATAATAAAAACCCCCGTTACCCTTCGATTGATAAATAAGTAAACCCTGCGCCGGGGTAGCGATCCCGTTTCTTTGGATTGAATCCATACGAGGTACCAGGAACCCTTTTGTTGTGCTGGAAAGGTGAAGTATAGCTGATGTGTCTGGCGTTGCAGTACCGATGCCTACGCTTTGAGCATCTACAGAAATAAGGATTAAAAGCTTAGCAATAAGCGTCAATAACTTTTTCACAATGTTTGATTTGAATGCTGAAGGAATTGGGTTCGATGTTTTATACGCATTCAAAAATGACAAAGAGTTGCGGGGCTGAACCGTGCATCTTTACCAGGTAGCTAAAAATTGCGATTAAGCGTAGCAATCCCTGGTTTAAGCGTATCAGTATTTTAGTATCACTGCCTGTTCCTGGAGTTCAGGCGAAAGCGTCCCGTTAGTGAGTGAATTATGACAGCTTAAACTGCGAGATCCATTTCAATTAATTTTTCATGAAAAAGTTTAGACTAATAACATGCATAACCATCTTATGTCTGCTAATCAATTCGTTGCTAACAGCTCAAAATGTTGGGACCGGAACAGCCATACCTGCAGCACGTCTTGATATTTTAAGTTTAAATAACCGGGATCTTGTTAATACAGAAGGTGATATTCGGATTGGCAATAAGCGCTACCGGATTAAATTTGGCATAGCTACTTCGGCCGGTGGCGCGGGGGTGCTGCCCTTATGCAATATTGATTTATTGGTGGATATAATGTGCTTTCCCTGGGTTCTCCGGGAAACAGTATATTAAGAATAAATGGAAATCTGAATCGTGCCGGTATCGGTACCGATGTGCCAGCTGCCGATCTTGAAATAAGGTCCGGCAATAATATCAACTTTCCGCAGCTTCAAATCACACAAACCACAACTGGCGAATTTGGGCGATTACGCTTCAAAAAATTATTGGGTCAATTTTGGGATGTGGCTGCTACTCATGGAGCTTCCACAATCGTGGACGATCGCCTGAATTTTTATAACAGCCGGACGGGCACCCAAATTGGCTTTAATGCTTTCGGCGCAATTGTATTAAATAATTCGGCAGTCACTTCGGGGCAGGTCATTCAAAGCAATGGTGGCGGGACTGCGACCGCATGGGTTTCGCCAACGAACACTTTATATAATGCAACCGGGGTGGTTAACGCCGGGTTGCCCTATTCGGCAGATGGAACACCAACTACCATATAAGGTATGGGAGCGCTTTTCTCCTCTTCCGGAAATGCAAAACTGATGGTGTCATTTAGTGTTCGCGTTTTCACGGTTAGCAGTCCTTTATGCACTCCAACAAGGGGATCCATTGACCTGGTATTGGATGGAAATACAATTGGAACATTTTCTACTGGGCCGGCAAATGACTTTTGCCCCATGTTGTGCAGTAGTGAATAATATGATCTACCAGGTGATAGCGCAGTAGTCATGCCATTCAAATTTTATTGGCATTATTTTACCTTACCAAAAAACACCTCCCCTGTATTGCTCTGAACTCCCGGTGCAGCTGCTAAAAACCGGCCATTGTTGCCATCAACAGCTACGGCATTTCCAAAGAGTTCATTCGAATTAGTATTTGGCAATGTAAAATCTTGCACCAACCTCCATACAGTGCCATTACGTTTGAATATTGAAACGGACCCATTGTCGATCAAACCCGCACCTTCGTCATCATAACCTATACCGACGATAGCATACTCACCAGAAAGTGAAACACTCCTTCCAAAAAAATCACTTGAGGAAGGAGATGTATTATGCAATTCCAACTGTCGTTCCCAAACCCCTGTTGTGGTATTTCTTTTAAATATTGTAGCTGACCCGTCGTGTGTTAGCCCTGGCCCTACGTTATCCATGAATGCCCCAACTATGGCGTAATCGCCGGAAATGGAAACACTGTATCCAAAAAATCCCCCAATATCCGTACCCGACAGTTTGCCCTGGGGCAATGCCTCCCATGCGCCTGTAGTGGTATTTCTTTTAAAAATAGTGGCCGTTCCACCCGCATCATCATCATTGGCACCCACAATAGCGTAGTCGCCTGAAATGCTTACACTTCGCCCAAAAAAATCTGCACCAACCGCAGCAGCATTGAACAATTTACCCTGCGACTCCCACAATCCTGTTGTAGTATTTCTTTTGAAAATAGTAGCCGAGCCTGCGGCAAAATCGTCGTAAACAGCCCCTACAATGGCGTAGTCGCCGGAAATACTTACACTGCCGCCAAATTGATCATTGCTGGCGGCAGCGGGGTTCACCAATTTGCCCTGCGATTCCCAAATACCCGAAATACTGTTTCTTTTGAAAATAGTAGCTGACCCATTATCGTCAAGACCTGCGCCCTCATTATCATTTGGAGCACCAACAATTGCATAGTCACCCGAGATACTTACACTGGCTCCAAACCTGTCGCTCGAAGCAGCGCCAGGGTTCACTAATTTGCCTTGCTGCTCCCAAACACCTGTAATGGCATTTATCTTAAATATGGAGGCAGAACCGTTGGTAGACAAGCCCGGCCCTTCAAAGTCAGATTGAGCCCCTACAATTGCATAGCTGCCGGAAATGGCTACACTGGTGCCAAAAGCATCATCGGCGTTACCATTGGCATCTGCTCGGGGTTGAAAATCGGTAATGTTATTAACACCACAATCACCCCAGGTTCCTGAACCGGAACTGAGTTCACCGGTGGATGCATTGGCCCAAACCATGCTACCCGTGCCCGTAGCTGTTAGTACCTGGTTAGCCAACCCTGTCACACCGTTAGGCTTTATTTCGCCGGTTGTTAGTATGTTGCCGCTTGCCTTTATATTACCGGTTATGTCCAGCTTTTCTAGCGGGTTATTATTACCAATACCTACGTTTCGATTGGTGTACAAATCGTTGCCAGCATTGATCAACCATTCATTACCGCCGCCGCCTACTTTGCTCCATGTATTGCCGGCATAATAATAAAAACCTCCGTTCCCCTTCGATTGGTAAGTAAGTAAACCCTGGGCCGGGGAAGCTATCGCGTTTCTTTGGGTTGAATCCATGCGGGGCACCAGGAGCCCTTTGGTTGTACTTGAAAGGTGAAGGATCGCTGATGTGTCTGGCGTTTCGGTACCGATACCTACGCTTTGAGCGTCAACAGAAATAAGGATCAAAAGATTGGCAATGAGGGTAAATAACTTTTTCAAAATGTTTGATTTGAATGCTGAAGGAATTGGGTTCGATGATTTATCCGCATTCAAAAATGAAAAAGAGTTTTGTGGCTAAACCGTGTATGTGAGCCAGGCAGCTAAAAACTGCGTTTAAACGTGACAATCCCTGGTTAAAACGTATCCGTAATTTAGTACTGCTGACTCTTCCTGGTGTTCAGGCGAAACCTCCCCGGTGCATCAATTATTACAGCTTCCACAGCTGGTTAATTTAAAATAAGTTTTCATGAAAAAGTTTAGAGTCATAAACTGGTTGACCATGTTATACCTGTTAATCAATTCGTTGGTGAGTGTACAATAAGTAGGAACGGGAATAGCCACATTGGTTGACCGTCCTGATATTAACGCTGATTTTTTGCCCGAACCTGTCATTAAAAACTCACTTATGCTACCATCCGGATTTTGAATTGCCACCACCTGGGGTTAATTTAGTGGCAAACAGATGATGCTATGTCAAAATCAAAAGTCCGTATTCTTTCTCTCGATGGCGGTGGTATCCGCGGCATTATCCCGGCTACCATTATGGTGGAGATTGAATATCGTTTGCAACTCAAAACAGGCGATAGCAATGTACGTATCGCCGATTATTTCGACCTCGTGGCGGGTACGAGTACGGGAGGCATTCTCACGGGCCTTTATCTCTGCCCCAGCGAAAACGGCCGCCCCCGCTTTACCGCCGCTGAAGCCCTCGATCTCTACCTGAAAAAAGGCGACCTGATTTTTCAAATGGATTTTTTGCAAAAGGCGTCGAAGCTCTATGTGATCTTCAACGAAATGTATCCGCAAGAGCCCATTGAGACATTACTGAAAGCCTATTTTGGTGATACGATGCTCAGTGAATTGTTGAAACCCTGCCTGATAACTTCCTACGATATCCGCAACAGGCGGGGCCATTTCTTCACCAGCATCGACGCTAAATGCAAAAACATTTATGATTTTAAGCTGGCGGATGTTTGCCGTGCGACATCAGCAGCGCCTACCTATTTTGAGCCCGCACAGATCAACTCTGCGCAAGGCAGCGATTACACACTTGTAGACGGCGGTGTATTTGTAAACAATCCCACATTGTGTGCCTACAGCGAGGCACGTACGATCAATTTCAGCGAGGTTTTGGCTGGCAAAAAGCCCGATAAACCTACCGCCAAAGACATGCTTATTATTTCTATCGGAACAGGAACTGTAAAAAAGCCCTATAAATTTGAAGAAGTAAAGAACGCCGGCCTGATAGGCTGGTTACCGGTTATTATCGACGTGATGATGAGTGGCAACAGTGAAACCGTAGATTATCATTTGAAAAAAATGTTCAATACCCTTAGTAAAAAAGACGAAGATGATTACCACCGGCTCGAACCCGATCTGCAGGATGCACTGTCGGAAATGGATGACGTGACCTTTGACAATCTCGCAAATCTCCACAAAGCAGGCCTTCATTTTGTAAGCAGGAATGATAAGGTGCTGGATGCTATTGTTGACAAGTTAATTGAGAATAATTGACATGTAGATCCGCCATTCAATGACGTTTGGTTAAGAAAATAATCCATATTCAACGGCAAATTTTCAATTTTCAAATACCCGTACCCAGGTGTTTTCAATTGGTTAACTTATCGCGTTTGTTATGCATTCAAGTCAAGTTAATTTTTCTTAATCGTCTGGCACCCTTTACAGGGAAGGGTTCCAGACGATTTACCCAATGAATATGAGAACTGTGCCGGCGGGGTTTTCACAAGTAGCCACTTTAACGTAGAACCACTTACCGTGAAACCCCGACGAGTGAGCAGCTTTGAAAAAAGGAAATGCACGAAAACCAAGCCTATACTGCATTATGGGGGAGTTGACTTATATTCCAGATACCCTACATGTCGGGGTTTCACAGATCATTGCCGTAATTCTGGGGTCGTTTAGTGTGAAAACCCCGCCAGGGCACTTCTTGATTTTCACCATTAGCTTGACGCCAATGTGTTTGTTACGGGATTGAAAATTGAGCGTTGATTATCGAGAACTATTTTTTACGACTGCAAATATTTTTTGCGCAACAAAACTGATGCTTATTGTTTCACCAGCATCTTTTCCAATCGATCCAACCTTGCTTTTAACGCATCAATTTGTTGCTGCTTATCCGCAATAATTTGCTGCTGTTCCTGCACTGCTTTCACCAGGGGCACTACCATACCCGCATAGTTCATCGAATAAAGCCCACGCTCAGTAGCGGGTCTTTGTACGCCATCAAAATCGTAGCCGCTTTCGATAGCAGCGCTCTCCACTTCCTGCGCAATAAAACCACTCTGCCTGGTCTTTGGAAAAGGCGCAGCATTGATGGCGGACTTGTTGGTGTTACCGGTTAGCGTCATGGCGGTTTCATGACTTGTCAGGTAGGTGACTGGTCTTAACCGGTTGATAAAATCAAGACCCTTGACATCTTCATTGACATCGGTTTTAATACGACCGTCAGAGTAGATGCTCCACCCTTTCCAGCCGCCGATCCATGCAGTCAGGTTATTTCCAAGAAACACCTGGTTGCTGGCGCCATTCATCCAGCCATGGTTGCCAATGCTCACCGTATTTGAAATACCCGGCAAAGCGGGGTCAGTACCGCTGGCCTGGCCAATGGCAACATTGTCATTCCCTGTTGTCACATTCACCAACGCATAGTCCCCAACGGCAGTATTACCGGAACCTGTAGTAAGACTGGTTAACGAAAGACTTCCAACAGCAACATTATAGCTGCCGTTAATGCTGCTAAAAAGTGCAGAATGGCCAAGGGCGGTATTATAATGGCCGGAAGTATTGAGTTTGAAAGCATCATTGCCAAAAGCTGAATTAAATGAACCCGTTCCATTTGAAAGGAGCGCCTGTGCACCAACAGCAGTATTTTGAAAACCAGAGGAGTTTGCGGTGAGCGCCTGGGCTCCTACCGCCGTGTTGTTGTAGCCTACAGTATTCATATACAATGCCAGGCCCCCGATACCCGTATTATTCTTGCCATTATTAATGTTGTTCGGGTTGTTTTTCGAGAGCGCAAGAAAGCCCACGGCAGTGTTTAAAGTTGAATACAAACTATTGGGATCGGCAAATGACTGGGTGGATAAAGCCTGGTAGCCGACTGCTGTGTTACCATTGGTTTTCTGGTTGTGATGAAGGGCCTGCGCCCCAACCGCCGTATTGAACTGCCCCTCACCATTATCCTCCAAAGCCCTGCTGCCAACTGCCGTGTTGAACGGAGCACTGTTATTGAACAGGGAACGAAAGCCAATAGCTGTATTGTCACTGGCAGTGGCATTGTTAAATAAGGTGGTACGCCCAATGGCTGTATTGTTGCTGCCAGTCGTATTAGCAACGCCCGCATTGGAACCGAGAAAGGTATTAAAAAGACCACTGCCGCTACCGGGGCTATTGTTAGCACCGGCACTCAATCCCAAAAAAAGATTGAACGATGTGTCGGCATGCAGGCGCAACAGGTCGTTGCCTGCAGCACTGCGGATACGAATGACAGGAATTTTACCCTGCGTGGTATTGGCGTCAATCAACACTTGCGATGTGTCGCTATCGCCTTTGATATGCAACTTGCCTATTGGTGAGGCTGTACCGATACCCACATTTTGTGCATTAGCAGACGCTGTAAGTAACAACAAGAATGAGGCGGGTGCGATGAATGACTTCTTCATAACATCAGTTTTAGCTATTCCGAATTTATGCAAATTCCGGGCCTTACTCAGCACTCAGGGTTCCAGTTTACATCTCATTGTGCAGGCAACCCCACCTGTGTTTAAAGCTTTCCGGCACTCAATAGCAGTTTTTACCATACCCATGACGAAAAAACTACAGCATTTGACGGATTTCTGATAGCCGGCTGCGTATAGTGCGGCTACTTTTAACTTGTGTTAAGTTCGTATTTACCCTATCGCATACTGCAATTAAAACCGCCAATAGCTGCTATGGCTACAAGCGCCGCTTTTTATAAAATTCAATTCTTTTACCATGAAAACATCCAAAACCTATTTCGCTCAACGCTGCCTGACGCTACTGTCCATTTTAATTTTGGGTACAGCAAATGCCCTATGCGCCCAAACCACCTGGACGGGCAGCCTTGGTACCGCCTGGAACGATGCCAGCAATTGGAGTGCGGGCATACCTGATGCTTCTGATGCTGTAACCATCCCCAATGTAGCGAACAAGCCTGCTTTAAGCACACCCGGGGTTGCCAAATCAATAAACGTAAATTCAGGATCAACATTTACGATTACCCTTTCAGGTGCATTGGCACTTAACGGTGGTGACTCCTACGGTATTTATAATTCCGGCACTGTAAATAATGGCGGCACCATTCATATAGGCAACATATCAGCCGCCGGATATGATGGCATCCGTAACCTGGGAACGTTCAATAACCAGGGAACAATAAATATTGACAGAACCAGCAGGGGAATAGCTGTTAATTTTACCCGCACTTTTAATAACGAGGGTACCATTGTGATAGGCGCCAACTCAACACTTCCCTTCGAGGGGATCTATCTTGAGGGAAACCTGAACAATAAGCCGGGAGGACTGATCAAAATAGATCGCATAGATAATGATGCAATTTATAACGCCGCCGCCGGTACTAATACGACTAACAATCAGGGCACCATAACGATTGGTTCTTCCGGAAGTATAGCAAAGCATGGCATTTCAAACAACTCCTTTTTCAATAATTTGCCTGGTGGCATCATTAATATTGACAGGACAGCCCAGTCGGGAATATACCTGGCTTACCGTACTTTCCCCAACCAGGGTACCATCAATATCGGGTCGAAAGTTCCTGTAACCGACCTCATTACGCTAAATAGCAGTCAGGCCTCCTTTGACAATAATTATGGAGGCATTTTGAAGGGGACCGGTAACCTTCAGGCTATTAACAACGGTGCAGGCACACTTTCACCCGGCTATTCCCCTGGTATTATGACGTTTACATCGGATGAAACTTTTGGCGAGGGCACTATTGCCATGGAGGTGAATGGCACTGGAACCCCGGGCGTAAATTTTGACCAGATCGTAGTAAATGGCAAGGCAACACTTGAAGGCACTCTTGCGCTGTCTATCAATTATGCCGGTGCCAACGGACACCAGATTCCCATTTTAACCGCAGATGAAGTTACCGATAGCTTTGAAGCGGTTACGGGGCTACTTCCCAACTGGTATGTAAATTATACCAGCACGGCTGTTTACCTGGTTTATTGCACATCGGCCTTTTCGTTTTACCCGGTTACGGGTAGCGGACTTTACAACTGTGGTGGTATCGGCCGGCCAGTGGGTATTACAGACTCACAAGTGGGTGTAAATTATCAATTAAAAAAAGATGGTATCAATGCTGGTTCGCCCAAGGCGGGCACCGGTCTGGCTATTTCGTTTGGCAATCAAACAAAAGGTGTGTATACCGTAATGGCTACATATGCCAGCGGTGGCTGTGCAGCCATCATGCCGGGCAGTGCGGAAATAGTAGAAAATTGTACCTATGCTGCATTGGATTTTGACGGTACTGACGACAATGTGAAGTTGCCCAATGCACTGGCAACTGCTATGAGTGCCGATACCGCCCTAACGATTGAATATTGGTTTAAGGGCACCAATCTCACTTCGGCAGTCCGGTGCCAGACCGGTGGTGCCTATATTATGTCAGGATTCAATGGCAAGCATATTATCTCCACCGACGGCGGGTCGGCCGGTGTTGCTGTAGGAGCTGCAGCAACAAATGGCAACTGGCATCACCTGGCCATGACCTGGAAAAAAAATACAGTGAACGGTTTCAAAAGCTATCTTGATGGTGTATTGGTGGAACAGCGTAATTCGGCCAATGTCAACCTGCCTGTGCTGACCTCTGGCTTGTATTTGGGTGCAAATGCTGGTACCGCCGAATTTATGGACGGCTCTCTCGACGAAGTGCGAATTTGGGAGGTAGCCAGAACACCCTGTGAAATTCAAAGCAGCTGGCAATGTGAACTCGGGCCGGACCGGACCGGACTTCTGGCATATTACAAATCAAACCAGGGCATTGTAGGTGAAAGTAATACCGGCGTTACCACTTTAATTGATTCCAGTGGTAACAACTATACCGGTACACTCAACAATTTTGCTTTAACCGGAACTGCTTCTACCTGGGTTTCGCCTGGCGGTGTGGCTATTGGTAACCCCTGCACCGGGACAAGCACCTGGCTGGGCATCAGTGCGGCCTGGGCCACTCCGGGCAACTGGAGTACCGGTTTCGTTCCGGCAGAATGTACACGGGTAATTATTAACAGCGGCGTTCCTTTTAAACCCATCGTTTCGGGATTGAACAACAGTTGCCTGAGTGTAAAACTCAATAGTGGGGCCCAGGTAAATATTGGTGCAGGAGCTAAATTGAATATTACAGGAAAGTAAACCAGGTAATCTGCAGATCAATTCGGGCTGCATCCATTTCAAGTTGATGGAATGGTTGCAGCGCTTCCCCATTCATTTAGTTTTGCTTTGGTCTTGTCCAACCCTAGTTT
The DNA here is from genome assembly GCA_040386335.1 of Bacteroidota bacterium. Taxonomy (GTDB): domain Bacteria; phylum Bacteroidota; class Bacteroidia; order Chitinophagales; family Chitinophagaceae; genus JAZKFT01. Next base: position 32,106 of record JAZKFT010000001.1, on the reverse strand, counting down.
TCCTGGATTTTCAATTACATCTACAATAATTCCCTGTGCTATCAGCAAAGTTTCTCCCCAGCCCCCATAATAGAAATATTTTTTATTTTCTCCCTGCCCGGCTAACCACTCTACAACATATTCCTTAGTTTGATCAGAACAATCAATTTTAAATACGGGTAAATTTTTATTGTCAAGTTCGTTGAGTGCTTTGTATATAAAATAACGCGAAACTCTTTCCGGTCCTGACCAGTCAACGAGCAAATAGACTACTGCTTTGTCAAGTTTGAGGATGTTTAAAAAGCTTTGCTTTGATGGCAAATCTTTGAGTCCACTTGCTTTCGCCAGGCTTTCGGGTAAGTCTCCGGTAATAGTAACGTTGTTGTTAGTATCCACACTATGATTGTTACGAACTCAAATTTAAATTGTTCCCGGACAACTATCTCAATCATGGAATACGATGAATATAATGGAGGCTTTGTTTGGTTAGATTAAACTATTTCTTCCCCTTCTTTACCTTCTTCAACTTCTTCGTCTCCGGCATTTCATGCCGCACGATCACCGTTTCGCCGCGACCTTTTTCATTGGCCCGGCTTTGTATGGTCCATAATGTTTTAAGATCATCCCCATCGACAACGGAGGAACTATAATCGCCCCATGCCACACCATCTGCGGCACCTTTGCCTTCGCCCAGCCGCACAATTTCCCTTACTGTTCCTGGTGCATCAGATGCGTAACGGTAGGCCATCCGCGGGCTGACAAACATGTTGGCGTTTGCTTCCTGGAAACCAAGCAGCACATCATTATTTTTATTGACGGCGATGGTTGTTTGGATATAGTTGGTGGTATCACTGTGCACAAGCCCGGTTTGCACAATACTTCCATCAGCAGCATCTACCTGGTGCCATTGCACTGCAGCGCGATCCAGGTGATCGAAAGTAGAATACACGCTGTCACCCACCTTTAGGGGCCATTGCACTGCAGCGCGCCCCTGGTATTTGATGGCCTGCGAAAACCAGATATACCCATTCTGCAATACTAGATTTTTAGGGTTCCGGTCGCCGGATGACACTTTTTGCTGGGTATTGTATTGAGGAGATTGCGGTGGACTTCCCATAGATGTCAATCCATGTGGCTTTTTGGATACCGTAACGCAAACCGGGTTTCCATCTGCACCTTCAGTTACACGCCGGATAACGAATTCATTCCTTACGATTTCAAAAAAGTACAGGTCATCTGTATCATCCTGCCCAAAAACCGGGTGACCAAGAGAGCCCGGGAAATGATAGATAGTAGTCGGGACGCCCTTTTTGGCGTCGGCCATTCTTAAAACGAAAGTCCGCTCGTCACCACCGGGAAAGGAGTAGCCAATCCACTTTTTACTATAGCCGATGCCACCGCCATCCACGCCTTTGGAAGCAGACACAGGGTAAGTGTTCCAGGCACCACGGGGATCGCTGGTTTCTGAAACAGATACATTGACCGGCTTTATTTTAGCGCTATCCCAATACACCCAGAGATCGAAACCGAAGACCTTGTTGTGCGCATCATAGAAAATTTTGGGATCGATACCATTGCTGAAACATTTCTGCGAAACACCCTGTAGAAATTCGCCTTTTTTATTATAGATCGTTAAACCGTTGTTGGTGCCATGCAGTACATATCCTCCACCCACAGCGATCTGCGGATCCACCTGGCGGTTGCCATCCATAGCGCCATCAAACGCCAGGTAGCCATTTACTTCCCTTGGATTACCGCCCTGTTTACGTTCAGCACATTGCCCTTCGTTGTTAAAACTGGTTTTATGCACGGGAGTCACCGTTTCGGTGCGGACGGGTAGAATGGAATCGGTCTGACCTGCAGCTTGGATACCGATCAGCATTAGTAAAACAAAAGGGATGCATATATTCATGGCGTAGGGCTTGTTGTTTCTTGTTTTTTGAGCCTGCTGAAACGGTGAGTCTTAGCAGTTACTACAAAACAATAACAAACGCCCATGGAAAAACGCGACAACCGATTGCGCAAAAATTGTAGGGGGCTCTTTAATAAGCGGGCCCGGCACTAACTAGCTTATATTTTTTCACTTCCCTGCTTCTCAAAAGCAAGCGCATTTCATCCTGGTCAACTGCCCTCCTTCAGCCTGGCCTCTGTGCGGCGGTTTTGCTGGCGGCCTTCGGCGGTTTTATTATCGGCCACTGGTTGTGTATCACCATAGCCTTTGGCAACAATCCGGGAAGCTGCAATGCCTTTTTTGATCAGCCATGTCTTTACTGTTTCCGCCCGGCGTTGCGATAATTTTAAATTATCTGCCGGCCCGCCAACATTGTCGGTATGGCCGGCTATTTCCATCGATTGGCCATCTTTCCAGCGAAGGTATTCCGCCAGTTCATCCAGCTGCCTGCCGGATGACGGCCGCAGGGTTGCAAGACCCACATCAAACTGCACATTATCAAGGGTAAAATTTACCGGCGGATTGTATTCAATGGTCACCGTAAACGGCTCGGAAAAGAATTCCCCTTCTTTAAGCGGCGGTATTTCCATGATGGTGTACTTGGTTGTATCCTGCAGCGATTTCAGCTTGACGGTATATGCATCACCTGGCGGAAGGCGAACGCTTGATTTGCCACGGGCATCAGTCTTGGCAGTATAGATCTTCAAGGATTGGGCTCCTACAAAAATGACCTCTTCACCTTTCTGCGGCAGTTTTTTGGAATTGGTCATTACTACATTTACGGTTGCAATTTTACCATCGTCTTTCAGGCCTTTCGGTGATTGTGCCTGGTTAAAAAAGCAAGCCAGCAGGAAAACGGAACTAAAGAGTAGTTTTTTCGGGTACATCAGGTTGGTGTTTTTTGTTTTTGCACATACGTTCATTGTAGTCACATATTGTGTTGAAACATGGGGCATCAGAATTTGGCCGGGAATCATCTACGTTGTAAACAATCAAGACACATTACAATTTTCTATTTTCGGTTCATCCTGCCTTTTTGCATTACCTCCTTCCGTACCAATCAGCCGCCTTTCATACATTACCGGCTGGCAATGCCTGGTGACTTCAATAACTTCCGGTATCGTGATGCCAAATACATTTGCTATGAGAAGACCCCAAATGCTGGTCGCTTGTTTTTTCGTTGCAGCCATTTTTTCTATCAACGTTCTCCTTGCCCGGCCGGAAAAAGACACTTCCCCAATCCCAAACCTGCAATGGAAATTCAGCACAAGCCGGCCAGTGTACGCTTCACCCATTGTGTACGGGGAAACCGTGTATTTCGGTGGGCTCGACAGCACTTTGTACGCCATCAATATCGCAAAAGGACAGCCTGCCTGGCGTTTTAAAACAAAGGGTGAAATTCGTTCAGCCATTTGCACCGCAGGCGATATGATTTACCTGAATGGCGGCGACGGTAATTTGTACGCCCTCGGTATTAAGGATGGAAAAATTCGCTGGATATTCACCACGGGGGGTGAGAAAAAATACGATTTCGCCGATTACTTTCAATCTACGCCGGTATTGCAAAACGACACCTTGTTTTTTGGTTCCGGGGATGGCAATCTCTATGCAGTGAACGCAAAAAACGGGAAGCTGATCTGGTCGTATAAAACCGGCGACATTGTTCATACTACACCGGCTGTGGATGGTGACAAAATATTCTTTGGCAGCTTTGACGGTTATGTATATGCATTGAACAAATCCACCGGTTCACTTGCCTGGAAATTTAAAACCGTGGGCCACCGGTTTTTTCCTAAAGGCGAAGTCCAGGGTTCACCGGCTGTTCACAACGGGCTGGTATTTATCGGTGCCAGGGATTACAATGTTTATGCACTGGATCAGCAAAAGGGATATTGCCACTGGAACAAAGCTTTTACCCGGGGCTGGGGGCTGAATAATAATGTACACGACTCAGTTCTCTACATCGGCACTGCAGACGAACGTGTACTGATTGCAGCCGACCCGATAAGCGGCAAGGAATCCTGGAAACAGAATATGGAGTTCCTGGTATTTGGCAATAATGCTTACAGCGACTCGATGCTATACCTCGGCACCACGATGGGAAAACTGCATGGCATTGATAGAAGGACAGGTAAGAAAATATGGACCCATGTTACTGATGCCTATCTGAAAAACCGTTCCAAATACTTTAAGGACGACGATAGCTACCGCGATGATATTTATTCCATCATTAAGTCCAATGAGCAATTCCTTGACGTGGAATGCGAACTGGGTGGCGTTTTCTCAACACCTGTCATTAGAGATGGGTTTATTTTCTTTACCAGTACCGATGGCAATTTGTATTGTTTGAAAAGATAAAAATCCGGGTTGCTCAGCCTTGGTTTGTGTGACCAGTCGTGTTTGTCCTCACAAACCACCGTTCTTTACCCGGCTTTATTTCCTCTTAATCGAATTATCAAAAAATTCCGGTTCCTTCTTCCCTACCCATTTTATGAATTTTGCAATTTCTTCATGGTCTTTCAGCCGGTCAACTGTATTATAATAATTCTTGAGCTCTGTTTCGGTAAAGACGGCATGCACTTTAGCCTGGCAAATTTTGTGCATAGCTACGGTTGGCGTATCCCGGCCGCCTTTGCTGGGTGGTATCAGGTGATGGCGGGTAATGGGTTCAGCCAGTTGACGGCTGCAAAGGGGGCATGGGTTTAATTCGGTGATCTCTGGCACGGTTTATAATTTTCTTAGTCGGTAAATATATAGCTTGATCGGGTTCTACCTATTTCTAGTCAATCTGTATCATTCCAATCCCTTATAGCGATGATGCTCCGGCAATAAGTTTTGTTTAACCTTGCATGAGGAAACCTTGGGCATGAATATTGAACAGGTTTGAATGTTAACGGGAATAAAATCTTTCCTCTTAATAAAGCTTTCCTTAGGCAAACAGGTCTTTTGAAACGTTCAAGGAAAACATTTACTAAAATCTAAAAAAACAGAATGATGAAACGATTGAAACTTTTCGTGGTGCTTGCTGCAATTACCGGCACTTTTACCAGTTGTGATGTGGTAAAAGCCCTGCTGGGTGAAGCTGATATAGCAGGTGGCCTGAAAGAGGCCCTGATCAATGGGGTGATGCAAGGCAAGAACAATGCACAGAATGGTAGTTTGTTTAATGGAACCAATGTATTGGATGGGGTGCTGCCAGATGCAGCAGTAAAAATCATCAGAACCCTTGAAACATTGGGATTGGGTGGAGAAATAACAAGGTTTCAAAATACGCTTACAAGTGCTGCCACCAAGAGTGCAGAAAAGAGTGTTCCTGTGTTAATTAACGGTATCCGCAATATTACCTTCAGGGACGCGGTAGCCATACTGGGCGGCGGTTATGATGCTGCCACCAATTACCTGCGCAACTCTATCGGCGACTCATTGCGTAACGCCATTAAACCCGAAGTAGCCAGCGTGCTTACAGAGTACAAATTGCCACAAACGCTTGGAGATATTGCCGGCAAAGACTTACCGATAATTGGCAAACAAAAACTCAATATTGACTTTACCAATGTGCTGGCTACGTTGGTGGCCAACAAGATGTTTAAAGAAATAGAAGCCACAGAATATAAGATCCGCACGGACCTTAATGCAAGAACAAGTGCGTTGCTGCAACGGGTGTTTAGCGATAGTAGGGCGTACAGGCAATAAGCCAAAATTTCAAACTTTGAATGTTTATTTAGAATAAAAATTCAACTAAAAGATCGTCATTGCGAGGGTTCTTGCCCGTGGCAATCCCCAGCTATTTGTTGGAGTGGTGTTCATTTAACTCACAACTTACTTCACAATATTCGGGAGATTGCCAAAAAGATCGTCATTGCGAGGGTTCTTGCCCGTGGCAATCTCCTGCCAATTGTTGGAGTGTTGTTCATTTAACGCAACTTACTTCACAATATTCAGGAGATTGCCACGTCGGGCAAGAACCCTCCTCGCAATGACGGTCAGAGGTTGTCCCTACTTGTTTTTAACCATAATCATCTCTGCCGCAATACTTACAGCAATTTCTTCAGGCGTATGACTATTAATGCTGATGCCGATGGGCGTATGCACCCTGTTTAATCTCTCCTTTTCGGCATGCTCCTGTTGAAAACCGGCAAATAATTTTTCCATTTTCTTTTTACTTCCCAAAACGCCAATGTATTTAAAATCCTTTTCCAGCAAGGCTTTTAATGCTGTATAGTCGGTACGGTACCCAACCGTCATGATAACAACATAATGATTGACACCCGACGGGATAAGTGTAGCAAGTTGGGCATAATCTTCCACAACTATCTTTTCATGGACAAAGGCATTGTGTTCCAGGGTATTCAATTCGTCCCGATCCTCAAACAGGCGGATATAAAAATCCATGCTACTTACCAGCCGCGATAATGCCAGCGCACAATGCCCACCGCCAATAATAAACAACTGATTTTTATAGCCCGTTTTTTCTTTATACGTCCATTCTGTTGTAGACATCATGGTGAACTCAAAATCCTGAAGTGGAGTTATTTCATTAAAACGCAGGCCGGACGGTGAGAGCTCAAGCGTCCCGTTTTTATGATCGCTCAGAGAAGCAACGATGTTTTGAATATGTAAGGCATCTGCCTGTTTGATGAGGTATAATAAATTGGTTTGCTCACCACTGCAAATCATACCGCTTTGGTTTTCGGCAGCTTCTTTGTCGTGAACCTGCTTTTTTAGAATAGTCTGTTGGTTTGATTTGTTCTCCCCTTGAACCTTGAATCCTAATTCCTGGAGCTTTGCCTTAGCCATTTCCACAAACTTGTGCTCCATTATACCACCACCAATGGAACCAGCCATTTCTCCATTTGCATTTACGGCCATAAAAAATCCTTGCCGGCCAGGACTACTGCCTTCACTTTGCAGCACGTACAACAGCATGACCGGGATATTTTGAAGGAGGCTGTTTTGGATGAATTGCCAGGTGGTTAGTTGTTTGGTCATGAGTACTTATAGAATACATTTTATATTTTATGCCGTCATTGCGAGTCCCGGACGTCCGGGATTGCCCGACGTGGCAATCCCCATGAATTTGTAGTGTTGGTCGCTTTAAAATAATACCACGTCAATTAAATGCCGGGGATTGCCACGGGCAAGAACCCTCGCAATGACGGTCTCTATCTTTATCTCTATCTCATAAATACAACCCCATCAACACTTTTTCCGGGGTTATCGGGGCATCAAATGCAATATCAGCATCCGGCCTGAAAGCCTTGATGGCATTACGTATGGCAAAGAAGGCACCGATGCCATACATCAACGGTGGTTCTCCCACTGCCTTACTACGGAAGATGGCCAGGTTGTCTTTTTGCGTTTCCAAAAAATGGATATCTACTTCTTTAGGAACGGAATAAATATCGGGCACTTTGTAGGTACTGAGGGCATTACTGCGAAGCTTTCCTTCCTTGTCAAAAATGATCTCTTCCATCGTCATCCAGCCGATACCTTGTACCAGCCCGCCTTCTATCTGGCCTTTATCAATGGCCGGGTTCATGGTGCTGCCAAAATCATGAACAATTTTTACGGCATCTGTTTCATAGATACCTCGCAGGCAGTCCACCGTGACCACGGTAATGGCTGTGCCGAACACATGGTAAGCAAAGGGATGCCCTTTTTCCGTTGCCGCATCAAAGTGAATGCCGGGTGTGGCATAGTGGGCATGTTCGCTCAGGCTTACCCGCTTGATAAAAGCATTCATCACCAGTTGTTTCCAGCTTATTGCGGTGGTTTGGCCATTATTACATACCCACTCATTTTCTAATGTGATGGCGTCGCTGGTTGTTTGCAATTCATCTGCCGCCACTTTCTTCAGCCGGTTCAGAATTTCCGTACAGGCCATCAATGTGGCCTTTCCATTAAGGTCCGCTGTGGCACTTGCTGCCGAGGGCGAAGTATTGGCAATGCGAAAGGTATTGGTGGTATTGATCTTTACTTTGGCAGGATCTATTGAGAAGGTTTGTGCCGCTACCTGCAACATTTTTGTGTTGACACCCTGGCCCATTTCTACTGCTCCTGTACTTACGTTCACGCTTCCATCGCTGTACACATGCACCAGCGCCCGGGCCTGGTTCATCAGCGTTTTGGTAAATGAAATACCAAAGCAGACCGGCATAAAAGACATTCCTTTTTTCAGCCATTTGTTGGCCCCATTAAAACTGGCAACCTGCTGTTTTATGTCATCCACATTATAAAGACTATTCGCTTTATCCCAGCATGCTCCTGCTTCACTTACGGCTTTTTGTCCATATGGAAATTCATCGCCTGTCTGCAACAGGTTTTTGCGTTGGATGTCGCTGGCATTTACACCCAATGCATCAGCCGCTTTTGCAATGGCCGATTCAATTACAAACATACCCTGCGGTCCGCCAAAGCCCCTGAAAGCGGTATTGGGCGGCAGATTCGTGCGGCAACTATAAGCAGTAGCTTTTACATTCGGAATAAAATAACTGTTGGTACAATGGAACAAGGTACGCTCCATTACAGCCGGCGACAGGTCAGCTGCTGCACCCGCATTTTGGTGAAAAGTAGCTTCGTAGGCAATGATCTTTAAATCTTTATCCAGCCCAATTTTATAGTCGGAAGAATACGGGTGCCGCTTTCCCGTCATCAACATATCTTCCATGCGGTGCAGCGAATATTTTACGGGCTTTTTTAAAATATGGGTGGCCAAAGCACAGAGAGCGGCCCATGTATTTGCCTGGTCTTCTTTACCGCCAAAACCACCGCCAAGCCTTGTTACATCCACCTCAATCATGTGCATGGGAATGCCGAGGACACGACTTACACAGCGCTGCACAGCCGTTGGTCCCTGCGTGGAAGAATACACTTTAACGGCTCCATTTTCCTGGGGCACCGTATAGGCGCCCTGTGTTTCGATGTAGAGGTGCTCCTGTCCATTCGTGTCTGCCCTGCCTTCAAAAATATGATCACATTGCTGCCATGCCGCTTCGGTATCCCCTAGTTTAAAAGTTCTTGGCGGAACGATCAACTCTCCTTTTTCCCTGGCCTCCCGGGGATCGGTGATCACATGCAAGGGCTCTATTTCAATTTTTATCTTCTTTACCGCAGCCCTTGCCGCAGCTTCTGTTTCGGCCAATACCAGCGCCACGGGCATCCCAATAAAATGTACGTGATGGCCGGCAAGCAAAGGCTCGTCGGCTATGATGCCGCCAATTTCATTTTCGCCCGGAATATCTGTTGCTGTTAGAATTCTTACCACACCTTCTGATACCATGGCCTCGCTTGTATCCAGCAGCTTAATAATGCCGTGCGCCACCGGGGAACCAAATGCTGCGGCGAACAGCGTACCACCAATAACCGGCATGTCGTCCAGGTAAATGGATTCGCCACGGGTATGGGTATATGAATCAATATTTTTCATTATAACAACGGGTCTAAATGATCTATGCCAGTTCCAAATCCGGAAACAGCTTTACAAAATGGGCTTTGATTAATTGCTGTAACAGCAATCTTTTATATGCTTCGTTTCCCCTGGCATCGCTGATGGGGCTTATCTCTGACTGGGTCATTGCCAGTGCTTGCCCAATCAATGCCTTATCCAGTGTTTTTCCTTTTAAACATTCCGAGGTTTTGTAAAGAAAAGCCGGGATGGGGCCGACGCCACCAGCCGATAATTCCGCACTGGTGATGCTGTCTCCATTCATACAAATACTGATAGCGGTATTCACACTGGCAATATCCAAATGAGTGCGTTTACTCACTTTTTCAAAGTTAAAATGGGTGCTATCGTTTGGTAATTGAAACCAGATCTTTTCGATAAACTCCTCCGGTTTCTTGTCGAGGGTTTTATAGCCCTTGTACAATTTTCTTAAGGGAAGTTCTCTTTGGCTTTTGCCATCGCTCAATACCAGTTGGGCATCCAGCGCCAGGAAGAAAATAGTAAAATCGCCAATGGGGGATGCGTTAATAAAATTGCCGGCTACAGTGGCAATATTGCGGATGGGCGTGGAAGAAACCAGTTTTGTAATCCCGGCAAACCGGGGGAAATATTGTTGCATCGGTTCTGATTCCATAAGGTCAGTTACTGTGGCAGAAGCGCCAAAATATAACCTGTCCCCTATCTTTTCAATGCCATTCAACCCGGGCTGATCGAACAGATGGTCAATCTGCTCGTGGTGCATGGTATCGTGCTGCTGCACATACAAATCAGTTCCTCCACCAAGAAATTTTGGACTGTTACCGGGGGCCGGATACTTCTCTTTCTCTATGGTACTTTCGGCCAGGGCTTTCAGTTTTTGTTGAATGCCGGAAAAGTACTGCGGCAATATATTTTGCCCGGTTGCAAAGTCAATGGCGGTCATTTCACCTCTGTCTGTCATCAGACCAGCCACCTGGGCTGCAGCACGTTCAATGGATTTGTACCCGGTACACCTGCAAATATTTCCATCAATACTGGCAATGGCATTTTCGTAAGAAGGTTGTTTATCGCTTAGACAAAAACCTGCCAAAGACACCACGAAGCCTGGTGTACAAAACCCACACTGGGTGGCCGATTCGTCGCACATGGCTTGTTGCATTGGGTTTAGTGCCGAGGCCAGGTTAGTGCCTTCGACGGTAACCACATGTTTGCCCTGAATATTACCAATTGCAGTAAGACATGACGTGGCAGAACGGTACTGCAAACTGCCCCCTTTATATTCGCCAATAAGCACGGCGCAGGCACCACAATCACCTTCCCGGCAGCCAATCTTAGTGCCGGTGAGATGCTCGTGATACCGTATAAAATCGAGCAGCAATGTACCACTGGGTAGCCCGGTGCTGATTTCTTTTTCGTTGAGGATAAACTGTATCAAAGTAGTTTTACGTTCAGTTAATTTAAAGTTAGGGTAAATGGCAGTAGTGAATAACAATACCTCTTTCGACAAACAGGTTTATTACCGCCTGGTAGCATTATGGGCAGTAGTGGAAGCATTTTTGGGCGGCATGATTCACGGGCTAAAATTGCCTGTTTCGGGTTTGGTAGTAGGTAGTGGCGCGGTGCTTTGCATTTGCCTGATCGCCTGGTATGTGCCGGTAAAGGGCGCCATTCTAAAAGCCACCGTGATCGTGGCCGTTTGCAAAATGATGCTGAGCCCACAAAGTCCACCCCCGGCATATGTGGCTGTATTTTTCCAGGGGCTTATCGGTGAATTATTGTTTTTCAACAAGAAGTATTTCCGGACAGCATGCCTGTTGCTGGGAGCCCTTGCCTTATTTGAATCCGCCGTTCAGCGTGTGCTGGTAATGACGATCATATATGGCAAAAATCTATGGTTGGTGATCGACGAATTTATCAGCAACCTTACGCATCAAAAAGAAGTGACCAGCTATAGTATTGTGCTGGTAGGTTGTTACATTTTAATGCATACCATTGTTGGAATGATGGTAGGATTTTATGCGGGCAAGATTGTTAAGCGTTCCCAACAATGGGGATTGCTGCATAAGGATTGGCTCATCCCTACGCCCGTTGAAAATACGGATACTGCTATTGTAGAAAAAACGGTTAGGAAACCCAATAAAATAAGGCTGGGTCTTTTTATTGCCTGGGTGGTGTTGATCATTTTATTCCTGCAATCCTGGGCGGAAATCGGAAATCCCATTTTGCCAAGGCAGGCTGTGGTGCAGATTTTGTTTCGTTCTTTTTTGATTGTGTTGAGCTGGTACTTTCTAATAAGTCCACTGGTGATGCTGTTGCTAAAAAAATGGCTAACCAAACAACAGCAAAAATCGCAGGCAGATATACGGGAAGTGCTGCTGCTGTTACCTTCAGCCAGGCACCTGATTCAGCAAAGCTGGCAATTGAGCCATGGTTCGAAAGGTTTTCGGCGGGTAGCCACCTGCTGCAAAATTATTTTGATGAATACCTTGCAAAAGCCCAATGAACCCTAAACAGATCCTCATAGTTTCAGCAGCAAAGCATAGCGGTAAAACGACGAGACTTATTCATTGGTGCCAGGATCGTAACGATGTGTTTGGAATCCTTACCCCGGTGGTGGATGGCAGGCGGGTGTTTGTAGATGCACATACAAAGGAGACTTTTCGTATGGAAGCCACTGAAACTGAAACCAGTATTTTGGAAGTGGGCAAATACCGTTTTAGCAAAGCATCATTTGCCAGGGCTTCATCCATTATGCTGGATGCCCTGCAGCAAGAAAATGGCTTCCTGATCATCGATGAAATTGGTCCTTTGGAATTGCGGGGATCGGGCTTTTCGGAAACGATAACAAGGATACTGGAGGATGAGAGAAATGGAGTGGAGATTATTATAGTGGTAAGGGAGGAATTATTGGAGCAGGTAATAAGGCGGTTTGGGTTGGATAGGTTTACGGTTAGACAGATGGTGTTGTAGTGTGCTCCTGGTGCATTTAGTCTTCGTAAAGCGGGCAGGGGCCTCATCCCCGGCCCTTCTCCTCGCGGAGAAGGGTGCCTCTCCGCAAAACGCTTCTCAAATCTCAGAACAGCTGCCTTTTGTTTTCAATTCACTTTAACCCATACAGCAACATCTTTTTAAATTCGCCCCTGAACCAGGGTGGTAAGATATCCAGTTCTGAAAGTTGTTCTACTTTCTGCACGTCTTTTTCCTTCAGCACAAAATTATCTACGATGTCTTGTATGGATATGTCGTAAGCCGAACGCTTTACCAATTCTATGGTGTTGCCTTTTTGTATGGAGCCTTCCTGGATTACTTTAAAATAAATACCGTTCCGGCGGGCATTAAAGAAATGCCTGGTCATCATGGGGTCGTTAAAGCGGATACCGAGCTTTGCACAGGGCATGCGGGGCTGAATGGCCATTAAGACAGCAGTACCAAAGCGGTATTCATCACCAATAAATACTTCATGATCCAGCAGGCCACTGGTGGTTATGTTTTCACCAAAGCCGCCGGTCTCCACTTCCTTTTGCAAGAAATCGTTCCAGTAGGGATAATGTTCGCTTGCGTATACGTACACTGCTTTGTTGATGCCGCCATGATTTACCAGGTCGGCCTGGCCATCGCCTTCAATCTGAAATTGCGACACCTGTAAAGCCTTCTCTACGGGGTATTTGAAGATGCCCGTCATTACAGTTTCTCCGCGCCATTCAATTGGTATGGGTAAACCAACATTTACTGATTCTATGAACACAGATTTTTGATTTATGATTTATGATTTTTTAGTTCCCAGTCATTGCGAGAAGCGGTTCTTGCCGCTACGAAGCAATCTCCAGGTCGTATTTATTAGGAGACATTCAACTCCTGGAGATTGCTTCGGGCAAGAACCCTCGCAATGACCGCATTTTTGTTGGTTTTTTTTGTAAAGCCAAATAGTAGCAATCGGTTGAACGGAGCGTCGCCAATGTCGATCAATCAGGGAACGGCTTTCGCCGGTTCAACAAAAGTTCCGTGTCTCATTTCTTTCTCCTTCCTTCCAATATCCTGTAAAAAGACCGGCTGCGGATCTCTTCAAGGCTAAGCCCGGTGGCCAGTGCTTCTTCTTCGGTGATGGCGCCGCAGTTCATTGCTTTTAGAAAGAAATTGAGCAAGCCCTGGCCGGTAGCAGCATCATCAAAAATATCACCTGTAAGTGTGGAGATCGCGGCCCGGTCTACAAAGGTTTTCAGGCGGAAAACGGCGCCCTCATAACTACTCAGGAAAAAGTTATAGGTAGCGGCATAGCGCATGGGCAATTGTGCGGGATTGAGGTCCCAGCCCTGGTAGAGACCGTTGATAAGCGAATGTGTGGTATGGTTAAAACCGGTTCTCCAGGCATTGTGGACCACTTCGCGGTTTTCGTCCAATTGTTCATAGCTGAGATTCTCGCCACGGTGTGGTGCAATAGGCATCACGTTGGTAGCACCGTCGCTTAAAAAAATACCAGTGCCGCCCAGTGCTACTTTCGTCATGTGGTGGGCAAAATCACAAACACTATGGGCCATGGTTTGGTATTTGGCGGTGATGCCACAGGAAGCCGTATAATCATAAGTGCCAAAATGTGCCGCTATGCAGCGGCCTTCGCTGGCTTTAATTATGCGAAACAAGGGATTGCGGCCTTCATCATCCATCACGATCTGTGTGGCTTCCACCATGGTTTCCATTTTCAGTGTACCGTGCGCCAGCTGGTGTTTTTGCTCAATAATGGTCAGCAATTTCACCATTGCAATTACCTGTTCCGGTATCGTTACTTTGGGTAGCATTACCACGAAGTTTTCTGGTAATTGACCGTTCGTCTTTTCAAGCAAAGTCGTTAAGAAAATATCCAGGGTCCGAACGCCACGGCTTTTGAGATCCTCGGTAAATGGTTTGATACGTATTCCGATAAATGGCGATATGGTATTGCTGGCCATTCCTTCTGCGAGTTCGTTGGCTGCTGTTACTGCCGTAGCATCTTCTTCCTCATTGGGGCGGTTGCCGAAACCATCTTCAAAATCTATACGAAAATCTTCAACGGCTTCTGTTTCCAGCTTTTTGATGATCTTATTGTACACAGAATATGCCAGCCAGGCTGTTTCTGTTTTCCGTTCGTCCTCACTCATCTTATCGAGCTTTTGCGTGAGGGTGGCAATATCTTTTTCCAGGTGCGGCAAATGCTCAAAGCCTTCCAGTTGCAGGGTTTTGGCGAGCGACACGAAGTTGGGTGCATAGGTGAGCAGGTTCTTTAAGGCCACTTCGCCCATCTTCACCGTGGTATCGCTTTTAAACAAATTAGCGCCTCCGTAAACGGTGTGTACCGGCTGCCGGTCGGGCTTATCACCGGGATACTTTTTTTGGAATTCCAGGTTGGCGAGACCCAGTTCGTTCAATACATTTTCTTTGTCGGTATCGGTGATGGTAAGGTTCATGTTTGTGGTTGTTTTTGTTGCGAGGTCTCCGCCAGGTTAGTAAACGATTTTATTGCTGAAAGAGGCCTCACCCCAACCCCTCTCCTCGCGGAGAGGGGCAAAGCCCCTTGAATTTTATGACCCTCTGTAAGTGCTGTATCCGAAAGGATTCAGCAATAGAGGTACGTGGTAGTGGTCGCTGGTTGTGAGTTCAAAAATGATTTCTACGACGGGATAAAATGCCTTTATTCCGGCAGCAGTAAAATAGGCGGCTGTTTCAAATTTTAATTTATACATACCTATTGGAAGCACAATGTCATTCGCCAAAAGGTCAGCAATTCTTCCATCGGCATTGGTAGTGCCTTTGGCAATTATTTCCCAACCTTTTGATTGATGCCTGTGGAGCGAAATATCAATCCCGGCGGCTGGCTTACCCAGGCTGGTATCCAAAACATGTGTGGTGATCTGGCTCATGACGTAAATAGTTTTTCTAAACGAAGTTTGGTGATCTTATCCTGTTCGGCTGCGGCAATTTCTATTTCCACTTCAGGGGCATTTTGCAAACGCACCTGTAATAACGCCAACATTTCAGCAGCAGATTTCCCGGTGGCACAAACAATAAAAATGTAACCAAATTTATCTTCATATAAGCGGTTTCCGTCTGCCAAAGCTTCAATGGTATCATTGGCGGCTTTTGCCACTTCAGATTGCTCGTCTGCTGCCCAATCAGCCGTGTCGGCAAACTTTTCTTTCAATGATTGGGTATCGCCGATCTTAGGGTGATGAGCGAATGCTTCCAGCCAATCGGCATCGCTGCATTCGTACCATTTTTCTTCTGCATATTCCAGCAGCTCCACGAGATCTTCTACGGGACAGGCTTCCAGCATTTTTTCTACCCAAACTGCCGATCCACAGCATTTGGTGAGCAACTCCTGTTGTTGGGTTGATGGCAAGTGATCAAATTCAGCGATTGTCATAGTGCATCATTTTAAAGTGGCCCAAAGCCGCATTCTGCTGATTCCGCCATCAGGAAAAATGGTAAGCCGGGCATGGGTAAAAAAGTCATGGCTTGTTATTTCCGACTCATAGTAATGTTCATGGTCGGCACTGAGTTTGGATTGGGGTAAAATGGTGGTCCATTGTATCTCATCAGTCGCCAGTTTATTTTCTTCCTCCAGCGAAATATTGCAGCATTCGATCAAACAGCTATCTGGATAGTTTCCTTTAAAATGGCAGGTATCTACGAGTATCTTTTTGATGGATGCCTCGTGGGCCAGGCGAACAATGACCCAGTCTTTGTTGCCCGGTGTGCGGTTGCGTTTTGTTTCCCAGCCATCCCCCATATTGACACCGCGTCCCGGCATGATGAGGTTATCCATATGGCTAAAAAACATATCGTTGCAGAGCACCGATTTTGCGCCGTTTGCGGCAGCAGCTACATCCACCAATTCGTCCTTTGAAACCTCTGACCAATCTTTATACACTTCACCATACACTTTTAACCTGGCTACGCCACCATCGGGGTAAATGTGCAATTTCAGGTGTGTGTAAATATTACGATCCGTTATTTCATATAGATTTTGTGAGCCTGGCAGCAGTGGCGATTTAGGTAAAATTTCTACCCAGGCAGCATTTTCAATATCAGCTTCAGTAGCGGATGAAGGCAGGTTGCAGGCCTCCAATGAAGCATGTGGCGGATGGTTGCCTAAAAAATGATTGGTGTCTATATCTACACCGTAAATTCTGCCAGCCGTTGCCAGTTGTACAATACACCAGTCGTGCCCGGGAGTCCGTTTCCGCCTTGATTCCCAGCCATCCATCCATTTGCCGCGGTCGGTGTATTTATCGGTAATAAAAATGCCTCGGCCGGGTTTGAGCAGGTTTTCCTTTTCTGCAAAAAAATCATCGGTACAAAGCAGGGCTTTGCCGCCAAGGCGTTCGGCGGCGAGGTCGGTATATTGGGTGAATGTTGGTTCTTTCATAAATGTGTTTTGTTGCAAGATTGCCTACCTAAAGGTGACAACTTTATTTTGATGGAGAAGCCTCACCCCAACCCCTCTCCTCGCGGAGAGGGGCAAAGCCGTTTAATAACAGTAATAGTTTCCCCTTGCTCAAATGTAGAAACATTCCGTCATCGAAAACCTTTTCGCCGGCGAGCCATGTTTGTTCTATCACGCCGGTTAATGTCTCGTTGAGGTAGGGCGTTATTTTGTGTTTGTGATGAATGATCTGTTCTGTTACTACAAATGTTTTTTCGTCGTCCCAAACGGTTAAATCTGCGTCAAATCCTTTTTTAATTTTGCCTTTTGTGTTTTGCAGGCCAGCGAGTTTTGCAGGGTTTTCGCAAAGCCATTTTGCGATATCATTCAATGTCGCATTTCTTTTGATGGCTGCAGTCCACAACACCGGCAGGGCAAACTGGATAGAAGAAATACCGCCCCAGGCTTTCATAAAATCTCCGGATTCCAGCTGTTTCATATCCGGAGGTGCGGGCGAATGATCGGTGGCCACAAAATCGATGGTATTATCCAGTAATGCCTGCCAGAGTCGTTCATTGTTTTCTTTTTCCCGAATGGGTGGCGCACATTTGAACTGCGGTTTGCCGTCAGGTATTTGTTCTGCATTAAAGAAGAGATAATGCTGCCCGGTTTCCACGGTTAGTGGCAAGCCCTTTTCTTTTGCGCTTTTGATTTGTGCAATCGAATCAGCAGAAGAGAGATGCACGATATGCGTCCGGCAATTGAATTCCCCGCAGAGGCGAATCATGAGCGCAATGGCGTCATCTTCCCATTTTCCGGGTCTTGACGAAAGATAGTTTTGATAAGAGCGTTCATCGTCGTTAATGCTGCTGTGGCCCCGGTCGCTCAACTCGCAATGGACCAGCAACGGCAATCCATGCTTTGCAATAATGGGCATTGCTTTTCTCAAATCTGCTTCGGTAACATTTGGAAATTCATCGATACCGGAATGGGTCAAAAAGGCCTTAAAACCCAATACCCCGGCTGCAACCAGGCCTTCAATTTCGTCTTCGTTGCCCGGCACGATGCCCCCCCAAAAGCCACAGTTGGTATGGAGTTGATTTTGGGTGGAGGCCAGCTTTTTCTCAAATGCTTTCACCGTTGTGGTTACTGGCGATGCATTTAGTGGCATATCCACCAGCGTGGTTATCCCACCTGCAAGTGCAGCTTTGGTGGCGGTGTCAAAGCCCTCCCAGTGCGTACGGCCTGGCTCGTTGATATGTACATGCGGATCTACGATACCAGCCATCAGCACCTTATCTTTTACATCAATGAGTTCGCCGGAAAATCCTTCAGGGAGCACATTCAAAACATCCGTAATAATGCCATTTTTTATGAGCACATAAGCCTGTTTTACGCCGTAGGGTGTAACAACCCTGTTGCTATGAATCGCAGTATCCTTCATTGTTTTAAAAGCCTTTCGGAAAAAATAAACAATAAAAATAGAAAACAAACTTTTAAATTGTTTCTTTTAGAAAAACCAAAACTTAGCCGTGGCATGCCCATAGTTATCAATTATCTATGGGGGCCGACGGCATACTTCTATGGTGTACATTATTCTACTTTCCGCCCTTGGTGCTGTGTTGCTGATGCTTATTATCATGACACATTATTTTCATGCCCTGCAAAAAACCAGGCAGCAAACAGCGTTGGTGGCTGATGAAAAGAGAGAAGAAAAAAACACTGCAAAACTGGAATTGTCAAAAGGGTTTTTATATGCAGCCATGATCGGGGTTATTATTGCCATGCTGGCTTGTGCTTACCTTATCATAAAAGGAACACCCTGGGAAGGCCATATGATGGAATGGCTGAATATTATTGTCCGGCTGATGCATATCACTTTTGGCATCGCCTGGATTGGGGCGTCTTTCTATTTTGTTTTTTTAGAAAATGCCCTCAACCGCACCGAAAATGTAAGGGACGAACTGGCAGGAAATCTATGGGCCGTTCATGGTGGCGGCTTCTATTATCTGGAAAAATATAAGACAGCACCAGCAAAGGTTCCAAAGCACCTGCACTGGTTTAAATACGAAGCTTATTTTACCTGGCTCTCCGGGTTTTGCCTGTTATTTGTGGTCTATTATTTCAATGCCAAAGCATACCTGATTGACACCAATGTGCTGAATCTGTCCCCAATGGTGGCCGTGGGTATTGGCATTGGCTCATTTATCGTTGGGTGGATCATTTACCACCTCTTGTGCAAAACACCGCTGGTGAAAAATGGTTATTGGTTTACGATCGTTGGCACCATCATTCTTATTGGTTTCGCTTATTTCTATACGCATGTATTCAACAGCCGTGCCGCCTATATTCATTTTGGGGCGATGCTCGGAACGCTGATGGTGGGCAATGTTTTCTTTATTATTATCCCTTCACAAAAGGCCATGGTAAAGGCTGCCAAAGAAGGCCTGCCGCTGGATCCTGCGCTGGGGAAATTTGCGGGACTGCGCTCACTGCACAACAATTATTTTACGTTGCCGGTATTGTTTGTGATGGTGAGTAACCACTTCCCAAGCACATTTGGCAATGAATACCCGTGGCTGATACTGGCCGTTATTTCATTGGGCACGGCAGGCGTAAAACATTGGCTGAACCTGAAAGAAAAAGGTCAATACAGCATCTGGATATTACCAGGCTCGGTGTTGGTATTGATGGCCGCTGTTTTTATGACCGCCCCTGCAAAACCGGGTGAATGTAAAAGTCAGATCAGCTTTGCCCAGGTAAACATGATCATCAATACAAGGTGCATCAGCTGTCATTCCAGTAAACCAACAGATGATGTTTATACGGCGCCACCGAACGGGGTAGTGTACGATACACCGCAGGATATTGTAAAGCTTACAGAAAAAATCATGCAGCGGGTGGTGATCACCAAAACGATGCCGCAGAATAATAAAACGGGGATCACCCCTGAAGAACGGGATATCATCCGATGCTGGATCGAACAGGGAGCATCTTTAAAATAATGGGGCCGGGTAAACAGCTGAAAATGCCCACACCGAATCTCCTGAGGATGATGGGTGCAGGCATTTTCGTTGCAATAATTTTTTTAGTAAAACGTAGCCGTAATCTTTCTTCTAAACGGAGCTATTACTGGCTTTAGATTTCCATTGATCTACTTTAGCCTTGCCCGAATTAATCATTTCATTGGCATCGTTTTTCAATCCTTCAAATGTGTCAGCTGCTGATTGGGTAAAATCCTGGAGCTTTCCTTTCAGAGAACCGATTTTCTTACGGGTATTTTTACCCTTATCTGGTGCAAACAGAATACCGAGCACTACTCCAATGGCAAGGCCGGTTGCAAATTTTGAGGCTTTCATGTTGTTGATTTATAGTAATTAAAAAATGTTCCCTGGTATGGTATTAAAAAGCCTGCCAGATTTTTTTTAAACGGTTGAAAGACATTCCAAGGCCGCGTAAATGGCGTATAAAAAACTGTTCCGGAGAAACAGTAGATGCCAAAAGGAAAAACTGCCCCAATGTAATTCCACAAATTGGGGTGATAAACTCAAGAAAACCGATAGCTTTCACGAACCGTTATGGGCCGCAAATAGTCCAGGCTGGGTTAACGGAATTCTATCGGAGGCTTCCGCAGTGGCAATTTTTTCCAGTAGGTCAATTGTCTCCATATCCATTCAAAAGGGCCATATTGAAAATATTTTAGCCACATTGTGCTGTACCAAACCTGTAGTGTGTAAATAGCAACGGCAATGGGAATATAGATAGTGGGGCCAAACTTAGCACCCAGCCCGAGGCCCACACCGTAATAAATGGAGATGGAAAGAATGGTTTGCATCAGGTAATTTGTCAGCGCCATTCTGCCGGCGGGGGCCAACGTTTTTAATCTTGTATGCCAGCGCGGCTTTAACCAAAGCAAACAAATAAGAGCCGTATACCCAAGGCTTAATGGAATGACACTCAGTGCATAAAACAAAGTATCCAGTAAGCCAGCAGCTTCCGGCAAGTGCCTGGGATCGTGTTGGAAATAAGAGAATGCAATACTTGCCGGAACACCAATGATCAGTCCCCATTTTAGTATTTTCTTCAGCAACCATTTGTTTTCTTCCAATCTTGCGTAGATCATTCTTCTGCCCGCAATAAGACCCAGAAGAAACATGGCCAATACTTTTGGCACACGGTTGCTATCAATGATAAATTGATATCTCCAGAAAAAGCTGCCCTGGCACCATTTCAGAATACTCTCATACGTGTTGTGCTTTACGAGCCAGGTTCTCCAATTTTCCGGCGTAATTCCGTTGCGGGTATCAATGGCTATTGCCAACTTTTCAAAAGGTTTTGAAAGATTGTACCGGCCCTGGGTCATTACCTTAACGAGATCAAAAATTAAGGGTGAAAAAATGAGGACCACTGCGATAACAAGTAATGTTTTATCGCGGAGTTTGCTGAACAATGGCAATACCATTCCGATAATACCATACAGTAGTAGTATGTCCCCATCCCACAACAATAAGCAATGGGCAAGGCCTATCAACATCAAAATAGAAACACGCCTGTAAAAAACAACGAGGGAATTTCTACCGGCCTTTTTATTGCGTTCAAGAATAATGGTAAATCCAATCCCAAAGAGCAAAGAAAATAGCGAATAAAATTTCCCCTCCACAAAAGCAGTAAGAACATACCCGATCCAGGGATCCGTATGATGCGTAAACAATGCCTTTTGTCCAGCGGGTTCGAGGAAAGTAAACACCGAAAACCCACCTGTGTTGGCTATAATGATTCCCAATAGTGCAAGCCCACGCAGCACATCGAGGATTACACTACGTTCTTCGTAAAGGACCGGGGTAACTGGTTTCATTGAGGGGGTTAGGGTTAATACTGTACAAGATCATTTTTTTTGAATATTACCCGGCTCTATTTCTCCGATATTTTTATTTAAGGCGGTTGATTTCGGCTTCCATTTTTTCTTACTGTTCTATTTATTGCTGCTCCTGCTCCTGCTCCTCCATTCGCAGACGCTACATAAAAATCGGCGAGTCCGGAAGCCCACACACAGGGCTTGGCCTGAGACCTCGCCTGAGAAGCTGATGACCGGAGACTCCCGGCGGAAGCAGGAGTCTACACAAGGACTTCTGCTGAGACCTCGCCTTTGAAGCTGATGATCTGAAACTCCCTGTGGAAGCAAGCTACTCCTGTCAACGCTCAAGGCTTTATTTTACCCAATACCACTTTATAGCTTTTGCTGGGGCCTGCATAAATATGAATGATCCAGAAAGAGTTATCCAACGGGTCGGGTGAGGCCGCGGCATAATGTAGCCGGTCTGCATGCGAGTACACAGTGGCAACAGTCTCCCCATCGTGTACCTGTACGGGAAATGACTCCCCTTTTTTGAGAACAGCACTTCTGCGCTGCTCTTTTTCATTGGCATAAAAAATAGAATAACGTGCCTCCGGAAACAATGTATCTCTTGTGGTTACACCTACCCTTCCATACCCCATTAAAAAGTCCCCTTTTTTGTTGATGGCCATACAGGGTTCTTCATAACTCACCAGGTCGCCGGGGGCATCGGTGGTGGCATTGCGGCCAAAGCCCCAGTGGAGATAGCCTGTTCCCTTCGACATATGCAGCTCGCTATTGCTGATGCTAAGCGGGATGCGGACATAACGGACCTTCAACCTGGCCGGCTTCTGATCAGGTATCCTGTCCGTTGCGGTGTAGTGATATACAAAATACAAATTGTTATTACGTATGTATGCGCCATTGCTGATAAAACCTACATTATCCGGCAGGTCGATGCTTACTTTTTTAATGGTGGGTTTGGAAGCCAGCGTTGCATTTTTACTAAAATACAGAAGGTTCAATTTCTTGTCCTCCGAACGCAGGAAACAACTTTAGGTGTAGGGCGCATCATAATTGGTGACCACATTTACACGGTCGTAGCCAAAATCGTCCGTTTTCAATTTTACCGCCGCAGGTGTGGGATCGCCTGCCTTTACATCATTCATGGAAATGACATAGGCTACCGGCCCGCTACCCATACCGTCAGCCGCATTATTGGCGATCATCAGGTGGTTGCCATTGATGCTGATCCGGGGCCAGTCGCGGTAATTATTTTCAGTGGTCATATACTGATAAAACCCATCTCTTGGATCTTCCGTTTTTGAAACTGCAAAGGCTACCAGCCTCCTGGCAAAAGGTTCCTTGTTGTCGGGTATGTTGTCAGAATTAATCCAGAGTTGGTTTCTTGCTGCAGAAACGATTATGAACCTGCGGGAGTTATCATCGTAGATAACACGGAGATCATAAAATTCATTGATTTGATATTCGGCCCCTTTGCGGCTCAACCCGAGAAGGTCATTGATGGGGTCGAAGAAAGCTGCAAAAAATACATCAGCATTCAGGTGTGTTTCCAGGCCTCCTGCTTTCCTGGCAAGCAATGCTCCATTTTTGTCGTAAAACCCAATATCATCATAATTGGTCATCACCAGGTAATTTCTTCCGGCAGCTACATGTGGGTCTATGGATTGGCTGAGGTCAGGGTTAACAACCAGGGTCGGGGCAGGCGACATTATGATGCTTTTGTACCCTTCCCCGGCTTCACTTACTTCAACCTTAAAATCAGAAGCCTTCATGAATTTCGCTTGATTGTCGGTACTACGGTGGGGTTGCAAACTGCCCATGCCAGTTACCGTTGTAGCCCGGTAAAGAGGCGTCTTAACGGCCACCATTCTTTGCTTGGGCTTATAATCGTGAAAGAGCAGGCTGACATTCTGTGCCTGTATGAATATGGGTGCGATCAGGAGGAAAAGCACGGAGCATACGACATTATTTTTCATAGTGAAAAGTTTAGTGTGGTAGAATCAAATCCAATGGCCGGGTATTTTTTTTAATATTTACCAAGAGACTTCCCTCTAGTGAACTATTGAATGACTTATCCAATACCAATGAATATTTTCATTGATGTCAATGCCTTTTCGAGTTTGCTTTATTGCCTTCCCGCAATTTGCGTGTGATCGTGATAGCTCCTGGTAACTGCTATAAACTTACGATATTAAAAAGCTGAATTAAAACTTCGGGTGCCTTTAAAATTGTCGCTTCGTTTAATATGCTCCAGGTGGGCTACCTGTTTGTAGAAAATAAAGTCACAGATGCTATCGGCGTGCTCCTTCACGTACGGGACCACCGATGAGGGGTAGCCACTACGTGGCATATCTGTAAAAAACATAGCAACCGAGGACTTCAACTTCATAGGACTCCAACTTCATAGAACTCCAACTTCCCAGGCGAGTCTCTGCCCCAGCCCTGTGTGTTGGCCGCAGGACTCGCCGGTTCTAATCGGACACCCAAACTTCATTAAAAGTTCTCTGCTCCGGTCTTGTGTGTGCTTGCAGGACCTCGCCGTGGGCGTTCTTCATCGGAAAATTCAAATTAATTAAGTTACCCGGCGAGGTCTCTTCCATGGAAGTTGGGTGTGAATTCGTTAGTGCCTAATTAAGAGGCAAAAACATTACGGCGCCAGGTTGGGCTATCCGCATGGAACCGGCGTCCTGCGGCCCACGCACAAGGGCCCGGGCAGAGACTCGCCTATGAAGTTTGGAAGTTATGAAGTTATGAAGTTATGAAGCCAGGAAGTTGGTCAATTGCGTCCGATAAAGGATCGGTGGCGGCGAGGTCCTGCGGCCCACGCACAAAGGCCCGGGCAGAGACCTCGCCTATGAAGTCTGAAAGTTGGTCAATTGCGTTCGAAAAAGGATCGGGGGGAGTCCTTCTTCCGCCCCCGTCCTTCACATTATAAACCTTCCCAGGCGAGTCTCTGCCCAAGCCTTTGTGTGTGTGCCAGCAGGACCTCGCCGGCTTTTACTCGGACAGCCAAACCTACCTTTCTTCCGCCCCTGGCCTTCACATTATAAACCTATGAAGTCTGGAAGTTGGTCAATTACGTCCGATAAAGGATCGGTGGCGGCGAGTCCTGCGGCCAACACACAGGGCCGGGGCAGAGACATCGCCTGGGAAGCTAAGCTGGGTGTGAATTCATTAGTGCCGAATTAAGAGGCAAAAGCGTTACTGCGCCAGGTTTGGCTATCCGGATGGAACTGGCGAGTCCGGCAACCCACACACAGGACCGGGGCTGAGACTCACCTGGGAAGCTGATCATTGTTGCGTGGTACACATTCAATTGTATCGTGGTACAAGATGAATAGTATCGTGGTACAAGTTCATTGTATCGTGTTGAACCTGCAATTGCGTCAGTTAAACGGCTGATTACACGGAGTGAAATGTTGATTGTCGCATGGTACAAGATCATTGTTGCGTGGTACAACATAGTTGTTGCGTGTCAAAATGAGGATTGTTGCGTGGTACATGACGATTGCTGCGTGTTACAAGACCATTGTTTCGTGGTGCAATAACATTGTTTCGTGATATAAGTCCATTGTTGCGTCTTGCAACATCATTGTTGCGTTCTACAACTGAGATGTTTGAGAAAAAATGGCTTCTTCACGGTTTTTAGGGAGAAATGAGCGGGACTTCGGAAAGATTGACAGGGTTATGGGGGAAAGAGAGGTGATTGAATGATGAGGTTCATGACGTGGAGATATGGGTTTGCAGGATCCTTTTTTTTCATAGCCGAGTCTAGCGGCCCCACGCGTAAGGCCAGGGCAGGGACTGGTGGCGGAAGGAAGGCACATCATAAGTCAGGGTATCCCATTAAAATTCGGTCCTGCGGCCAACACACAAGGCCGGTGGAGAGACTCGCCTGGGAATCTGCCAGGACGTGATGAAGATTGACTTATGAAGCAGGCAGACACAAATGACCAGCCCCAACTTCATAGGACTCCAACTTCATAGAACTCCAACTTCCCAGGCGAGTCTCTGCCTAAGCCTTTGTGTGTGTGCCAGCAGGACCGCCGCCTTTTACTCGGACAGCCAAGCCTACCTTTCTTCCGCCCCTGGCCTTCACATTATAAACCTATGAAGTCGGGAAGTTGGTCAATTGCGTCCGAAAAAGGATCGGTGGCGGCGGTCCTGCGGCCCACACACAGGGCCGGGGCAGAGACCATGGGAAGCTGATTCTCGCGTAAGCAGCTGAAATTCGCACGTAAAACGAAAATGAATTATGTATACGAAAACTCCTGCCGGAAAGTGATGGCGGAATACAATGCCACCCATTACCACGGCAGCGTGATATTAGGATATGGGCCAGGTCGCAGAAAGATTACTTAACTACAACCCCGGTTTTAATAAGGCAATTGTTCCAGGAACAGGTCGTAATTGAGATTTAGCGTGGTGTTTAGCAGGTAGCCAAATACGAGGCTTTGAAGTAAGCTGCGGTCGCTCCCTGCGCCCTGGTATTTTACCTTGCTGTCCATGTCGATATCGCCTTTAAAATATCCATAGGCCAGATCGTAGTTAAGAATTCCGGTCGGGTTGCCGGGAAAGTTTATCACGTCTAATTGAATCACTGTTCTGTCACTGTTGCTACCCTGGTATTTCACCTTATTGAGTTCAGGTAGCGGCGGATTATGACCGGTGGCATTACCAGCCCAAAGTGCCCTTATATTAGAGGTTGGAAGGATTGCCATCTCCAGGCCATCATAGCTTGGATTATTCCACAAGTCAGCATTGGTCATGGAGGTAAAATCTACTAACTCACTACAAGTAAATTTAGTGGAAGGTAATGCTGTGGCCGTCATTGCACCCAGGTGGTTGCGGTGACGAATGGCTACATAATAGGCATCCAACGCCAGCGAGGGAAACTTAATACAGTTGCTTCCATCAACATCCAACACGGTGCCATCCTGTAACAGCATCGCCGAACGGGTACCCCGTACGATGGAGGGTGTGGTTTTATCCCTTAGCTCTATAAAGACCCAGTCCACAGCATTATTTGCACCATTGACAAACATGGTGGCAGGCGATACTACTGTCTGATATGCGGGATTGAGTCCGTCGCCCACAGCAACAAAACCAGTGTTATACGCTGCGTCATTGGTGTACGGGTCGGTATTGGGTATATAGCGCAAAGAAGTGTAAGGACTATTCCGGAGGTTATCTCTCATGCTCGAAGGACTGGAACCAAGGGTGGCCCCTTGCAAAAACATTTTCAAACGGAACATTAGTACCGCACTACCCGCACTAACGGTGTATTGGGTGGAAGTTGTGTTGTTTTCGGGGTGTTCATCAGAAAGCGTATACAGCGGATTGCTATTGGAGATAAAAAAATTGCCCTGGAAGGTGGAGCTACCGGTGGCAGTAGCCAGTAACTCAAAAATAGCATAATCACTAAAATCGGCAGGAATTACAGCCCCCGCTTTAATACTGCCATAAATCACAAACTGCCCCCCGACATTGAAAACCTGCCAGTCAAAAATAGCACTCAATGGCGCGGTAGAAAGGTTGAACCCGGGATTGACAACCATCTTAGTTCCCAGGCCGATACTTACCACACAGGTGCCCGATGGTATATCGGTCGTTTGGCTGGTGTTTTCCAGCAGCACTTTAAGTTTGATCACCTGGCCATTGGTGATGGAGTTTGCCGGAATGCTTATGTTCGACGTATTCAGCACATCAAAATTATTGATAGCAGGATCGGCACTAACCGGGGTTTGGGCGATACCATGCAGT
Organism: Bacteroidota bacterium; assembly: GCA_040386335.1. GTDB lineage: Bacteria > Bacteroidota > Bacteroidia > Chitinophagales > Chitinophagaceae > JAZKFT01. The sequence goes on along the minus strand of JAZKFT010000001.1, from coordinate 4,736 downwards.
GAAAAACCGAGCAGCACACCAAGTATCATTTTTTTCATAATAAACATTTTTTGCGTTGGTAGTATTAACCGGGAACAATCCTGAGTTGAAGCCCTCCATGTAAACCGTCCTGTTATTCGGGTATGACACCATTGAATAGGGACGATTAACCGTTTGTTTGCCGTCTCCCCATCCGCCCTTCCCGGACGTGCAATCTATATAAAGATAAAAACGGTTAATATATCTCTGATAAATAAAATTGCAATACTTAAGGCGGGCGGGCAATGGGTGCGTTGCCATTATATATCGTGCTATTCCCAAGGCCGCCACAAAAAAAAAGCCGGTTCGTGCGAACCACGAACCGGCAGGGAAGCGGGCCTCAAAAAAAAGCCTGTTAATGTATTTTATCGAAACTCAGCAGATCCACCACGGTAGCAGCAGCATCGCGTACGGTAACAAAGTATTTACCACTCTGCAACGTTGGCAATGTCAGTTTGAACTGGGTTTGGTTATTTAGTTCCACCTCTTTTACCTCAACTACTTTACCAAGAGCATCCGTAATGGTAACCTTGTACTTACCATGTAGGGCCAGGCCGGATTTCACACTTACGTTTACAAAGTTAATAGTGGTAACCGGGTTTGGATAGAGTTGCAAACGGGTACCCGATTTCAACTGGCATCCATCTTTTACATGCACTTGCTGACTGTATTTAGACGTACCGTCTTTATCTACACTTTTAATCCTTAAAAATGCGTAAGGAGCCCTCATCGCATCTGTAATAGCGATGTTTTGCTCGTAGTTGCCAGCCTGTGATGCTTTAACAGAGGCCAGCTTTTCGAATAGGAGGCCATCTTTACTGAACTCCACCTCGTAATGGTCCAGTCCTATTTCGTTTTCTGTTTTCCACACGATATTCATGTTACAGTTAGCGGCCGAAGCATTAACAGAGAGAAAAGTCACCGGAAGTATAGCTGTCACCGTGTATTGTGTGGAAGTTGCATTGTTCTCCGGGTGTTCGTCAGAAAGGGTATACAACGGATTACCATTGGAGATAAAAAAATTGCCCTGTAAACTGGAAGACCCCATGCCTGACGCCTGTAACTCGAAAATGGCATAGTCACTAAAATCGGCAGGAAGTGTAACGCCGGTTTTAATGGTGCCATAAATAACGATCTGGCCTCCCACAATAGATGTGGACCAGTTGAAAATGGCACTCAGTGGTGCTGTGGAAAGGTCGAACCCGGGATTAACAATCATCTTCGTTCCGAGGCCGATACTTACCACACAGGTACCTTCCGGTATAGCGGTGGTCTGGCTGGTATTTTCCAGCGGCACTTTAATTTTCACCACCTGGCCATTTGAGATGGTGCTTGCCACAATGGGGTCGTTCGTGGTATTCAGAACAGCAAAATTAAAGATGGCAGGATCAGCACTTACCGGGGTTTGGGCGATGCCATGCAGTGAAAAACCGAGCAGCACACTTACTATAATTTTTTTCATGACTAACATTTTTTTGCGTTGGTAGTATTAATGGAATATAACCGGGGGGCTCTCTTCACCCCCCGGTTTAAACTTTCCTTTTATTCTGATGAGAACACAATTGAATTGAGATTATTAACCAGTTTGTTTGCCGCCTCACCATTAGCCCTTCTCAGGCGGGCACTCAGGGTAAAGGTCGAAACGTTTGGTACAACCCTGGTCATTGAAATCGCAACTCTTACTGACTCGAGGCAGGTAAGGGTGCCAGGAATACCATCGCCTTGCGGTGCCGGGTCAAGGATGAGCGAAACGAATGAATTCAATGGGTTATCATCCAGTTTCCAGCGAACGTTGTCGAGTGTGAGTGTAGCAAATGGATTCAGCGGATCCGTAATACTTGTAGCTGATGGGTTGAAACCATACGTGAACCCTGCTGTTCTTGGTATGCGGATGGTATCGCCTACCGCAGGACTACCGCCAACTTCTGACACATTATAAACAATGTTATTCGTCAGGTTGCTGTTGGTAAAGAGCGTATTGGCTACAGAACCGAGGGCAATATCCGGACCAGCTGTAATTGGCTGCGCATTCACTGTAACAAATGTTGGTAATGAAACACAACCCGTAGCAATCAATCTTGCCTTTACAGTATGCGAACCAGTTGCTACACCTGTAAATACATTGCTGGCCTGGAATGGCAACAGATCCAGGGCAAACTCGAACCCTGCAGCCGGTGTGGCAGTAAGGGTAGCTGTAGCCGTACAGAATGTAGGCTGGGTAACGGCAACGTTAGGTGCAGCCGGTAATGGATTCACCGTGATCACTGCGGAGCCGGTCATGTCGCCAGCCAGTGCTGTACAGTTGGCATCCGTGAGGGATGTTACCGTATAGGTGGTAGTGCCAGTTGGGCTCACACTAACCAATTCAGGATTAGATGAAGTGGTGACAGTTGGGGCACCATTGATACTGTAGGTCCATGGTGCGGTACCGGTAAAGTTAAGTGTGAGTGTTGCAGCGTCGCCGTTGCAGATCGTTGTTGTTCCGCTGATGACTGATGTAGGCCGTGGATTCACGGTCACTGTTGCGCTGCCTGTAAGGTCAGCAGCGATTGCTGAGCAATTGGCATCATTAAGTGTTGCAACGGTATAGGTAGTTGTACCAGACGGTGAAACACTTACTGTAATGGTTGGTGCTGTACCGCTGAAAGCTGCTCCGTTAGATAATGTACCGCTGATGGTGCCAGTACCGGTTACGGCCAGGCTGAGCGTTGCACTTCCACCGTTACAGATGGTTGTAGTACCGCTGATCACCGCTGTAGGTCTTGGATTTACTGTTACCGTGGCACTGCCTGTCAGGTCTGCTGCGATTGCTGAGCAATTGGCATCAACAAGTGTTGCAACTGTGTAGGTAGTTGTTGACAATGGCGACACGCTTACCGTGATGGTTGGTGCTGTGCCAATGAAAAGTGTTCCGTCAGACAATGAACCACTGATGGCGCCACTACCCGTTACTGCCAGGCTCAGCGTTGCGCTTCCGCCATTGCAAATCGTAGTGCTTCCGCTGATCACTGCTGTAGGCCTTGCATTCACACTTACTGTGGCGCTGCCGGCATAGTCACTGGAAATAGCAGAACATTTGGTGTCGTACAGCGATGTAATGTTATAGATGGTAGTTGTTGATGGACTTACCGATACTGTAGCAGGACTAGTGGCTGCAGTAAGTGGCGATCCGCCGTTGATACTATAAGTCCATGGTCCTGTACCTGTAAACGCGATACTCAGGTTTGTGGAACCACCGTTGCAGATGGTGGTGGTGCCAGTGAGAACCGCCGTAGGTCTTGGGTTCACAGTTACCGTGGCAGTACCCGTCAGATCACCAGGAAGAGATGCACACAAGTCGTCACTCATCGATAAGATGGAATAGGTATACACTCCGGGAGTAGCAGGTGATACGTTCACTGTAATGGTTGGTCCGGTACCACTGAAAAGAATACCACCCGTGAGGGTACCATTGAAGGTTCCGGTACCAGTTACATTGATGGTCAATGAAATGGTGGCTGCCGGCGTGCTGGCACAAACAATGCCGCCACCGTTCAGAACACCTGTTGGCCTTGGGTTCACCGTTATCACCGCACTACCGCTTGTTTGAGCCGTTACCAATGGGCAATTGGCTGCCACAAAGGAGGCGATGGTGTAAGTAGTAGATGTAGACGGGCTCACCGCGATAGTAAAGTTACCGCTGCCAGTACCGTTAAGCGTACCAGAAGGACTCAGGTTAAGCGTCCAGTTACCGGTGGCGTTGACCGTTACATTGACAGTAGGGCTCTCACCGTTACAAATGGTTTCAGGCGTATTGGTAATGGTCGCTACAGGGTGAACCGTGTATTGTGTTTGTGCGGTATTGTTGCTCATATCATAGTCATCGAGGATGACTACGTTGGCACCGGTGTTGCTTACCACAAACTGGGCTTCTACATTGTCGGTGCAGGTGCTGCTCGTGATTACCGGGAATTGCGCTACTTCGCTATAATCTGCCGGTATGGATTGTGTCAATGTACCGGTAATTACTACTTCTCCCGAAACAACCGCAGAGGTCCAGTTCAAATAGCTGCTGGCAGGCAGTGGACCATTCAGGGTAACGTATTGCCCCAGGTTAACCACCACTTTATTACCCGGATTGTTAGGTGTATAGTTTAGCTGATCGCCGTTACCCACCGTTACGTTGAGTACCAGCGCCTGGTTTTGCGGCAGGTTAGCAGCATTTTGTTGAACACCCAGCAGGGTAAAGGATGGAAGGCTTACAAACGGATCAGCCTTGATGATTGGTGCTACAAGTGCTGAACCAGCTGCGCTGGTACATCCCAGTTCTGTTGCGGTAACTGTATAGGTACCAATCAGGTTTACGTAGGTTGGGTTGCTGGTAGCAGTACCCGGTAAAACGAAGTTGCCAGATGGTGCCCATACCAGTGTGCCTGGAGCGGTTGTACTCAGGATGGATATGCCATTGTAGTTACCAGCATTGGTATTGTCTACAGCGATGATTGGGGTAGCTGGAATTGGATTCACAGTTACCACTGCGCTGCCGGTCATGTCAGCAGCGATTGCAGCACAATTTGCATCAGACAGGGTAGCAATAGTATAGGTTGTTGTTGTACTTGGTGATACAGACACCGTCAGCGGGCTGGTAGCACCACTGATTGCAGTACCGTCAGAAAGGGTACCACTCCATGGACCGCTACCGGTAACAGCTATGCTCAACGTAGTTGATCCGCCATTAC